>NZ_JAAFIX010000020.1 GCF_013297935.1 Rhodoferax sp.
GAAAAAGAATCAGCAGAACCAGCAGCGGCACGCGCCCCCAGTGCAGCCAACCCAGCACACCTTCAGCACCATCAGGTGCATCCGGCAGCAGGTTGTCGACCCACAAAGACGGACTGGTGGCAAACAACATGCCCAGTCCTTCCAGGACCCCAAGACCGACTACCGTGACCAATGCTGCAGCAAATGGCCAGGTTTCGGGCGCAGTCATTATGCTCATGCTCCTCCCCTTCTTGCTTATTGCGCGGCTTTCAAGGCCGCGAGTCGCTCGTTGATTTTGTTGTCCCGCACCATATCACCGAGTTCTTTCAATTTCGAGGATTGCTCCAGCGTAGCGCCTCGGGTTAAACCCTCAACACCTGTTTGCCGCAAGATGGTGCGGTCAAATGCATCTTGCGCAGCCTGTACACGCGCTTGGGTATGCAAGGTCTTCACCGCACGGTTGCCGGCGGCAGAGCGTGCCTCTTGACGCGAAGCCTCAAAGTCCATGATCACGCGTTGCATCTCCCGCTTCTTGCCCATCAGAGCCTCTACAAAGGCAGACAGCTCTTTCTCCTCATTGCCCAGATTCACCAGACTGGCCTCAAGAATGGGCAGTTGGGCTTCAATATCCAATTGACGCGCCAGCGCTGCCTTGGCGAGCTCATCCTTGCCTGCGATGATGGCCGCACCGATATGCTCAGCCAGCTCTGTGTGCTCATGATTCAAACGCACATGCTGCTGTTGGGTCAGATGGCGGTTGGCAACTGCTACTCCCAGCTCATTCCTGACCTCCGAGGTGACTTGATCTAGTTCACGGGTCGCTTGATCCAGCATAGCTACCGGATTGGCGTCCTCCCATTTATCCAACAGATTGTGGGCGCTCGCGGCGATTACTTTGGCTACACGATTACTCAGGTTTTGTGACATACGTCCTCCTTGATCAAGTGCTTGAAGCGTTGGGCTGTGGAATCAGGCGGGCAAGCTCCAGCAGTCGCCCGGAGTTCTGCTGTATCACCTGAGGGTCATAGGCGGCTGCCTGAGTTGTCACCGCCTGCCGGAGCAAAGTTTCTGCCAATTGCATGGTGCGCTTGACCAGCACAGACTCCAGGCGCTTGGCCTCCGCCAGACTGTTGGGCTGCGCGGAATGCAGCCCGGCAATCAGCGCAGGAAGATGCTCCATCAACGCAGCTAGCACTTCGGAGTGTTGCCCGGTGTGCTGCTCCAACGCAGCAATGTGTTCACGTGTGCCCCGACCCAGATCGCGGTACATCGACAGGGCGCCGATGTAGTCACCGTCACCGTCTTGCATTCGTTTGAGGCTGGCTACCGCCACGCGCATTTTGTCGCTCACTGTGGAAGCCCCCTCCAGCGTCAGACCAGCAAGCCACGCGTACAAGTCATCAGGCAATCGCCCGGATACAGGAACCATGTTGAGCTCCGTTGATAATGAATGAATTCAATTGTATTCAAATGATTTCTGACGTCAACATTTGATTACCCCACATGATTCTTGGGGACTTTCATTTCTCCATGGCGATGCATTTCGCTACAAACTTCATAGCTACCCGCGCAATAAAAAAGGGCGCCGCAGCGCCCTTTTCGCTTTCGACCACCGTGCGCCTTACTTGCGCAGCGCCTGCGTGTCTTTGGCTAGCTGGGTGATCTTGTCCCACTCGCCCTTGGCCATGGCATCAGCCGGCACGATCCAGGAGCCGCCCACGCACACCACATTGGGCAGGGCCAGAAACTCAGGCGCGTTTTGCAGGGTCACGCCACCGGTGGGGCAAAACTTCACGTCAAAAAACGGGCCGCTCCAGGCTTTGAGCATGGCGGGACCGCCGGCTTGCATGGCGGGGAAGAACTTGAGCTGGGTGAAGCCGTCTTCCTGCGCCATCATGATTTCGCTGCCGGTGGCCACACCAGGCAACAAAGAGAGGCCCAAGTCGCGGCAGGCCTGGCCCACGGCGCTGGTGTAACCGGGGCTCACCGCAAAGCGCGCACCGGCGTTGGCGGCGGCTTGCGCGTCCGCCTTGCTGCGTACGGTGCCGGCACCGACCACAGCTTCGGGCACGTCACGGGCAATGGCTTCCATGCAGGCCAGGGCTTGGGGGGTGCGCAGGGTGACTTCCAGCATGCGCACGCCGCCAGCCACCAGGGCGCGGGCCATGGGCACGGCATGGGCTACGTCGTTCAACACGATGACGGGGATGACGGGGGCGTCCTGCATCACTTGCAGGGCGGTAAAGGCGGGAGCGTTAGACATTGAGATGTTCCAGATCGACGTTATGGGGGGTAGGTTCAGAACCAGGTGCAGGCACCTTCTTCGGCAGCCAGCGCATGGCGACGGAAGTTGGCAAACAATTCGCGGCCCATGCCGATGCCATTGGCAGCGCGCAACTCGGCGGGCATGGTAGCCACCGGGCGGGCAGCCCACTCGGCTTCACTCACCAGCACTTGCAGGGTCTCGGCAGTGGCATCCAGGCGAATCAGGTCGCCGTCTTGCACCTTGGCCAAAGGGCCACCCGAAGCAGCCTCGGGCGACACGTGGATGGCGGCAGGCACCTTGCCCGATGCACCACTCATGCGGCCATCGGTCACCAGCGCCACGCGGTAGCCCTTGCCTTGCAGCACGGCCAGAGGCGGGGTCAGCTTGTGCAGCTCAGGCATGCCATTGGCCTGCGGGCCTTGCCAGCGCACCACGCAGATTACGTCCTGGTTCAGCTCGTTAGCGCTGAAGGCCTGGTGCAATGCTTCTTGAGAGTCAAACACGCGGCATGGCGCTTCAATGATGTGGCGGTCTTCGGGCACCGCAGACACCTTGATGACGCTGCGGCCCAGGTTGCCCTTGAGCAACTTGAGGCCACCGCTGGCGCTGAACGGGCTGCTAGCGGGGCGCACCACGCCCTCGTCCTTGCTGGCACCGGCGTCTGTCCATTGCAATGAGCCATCGGCTTGGGCCGAAGGAATGGCAGTGAATTCACGCAGTCCACCGCTGCGCACGGTCAGCACGTCGCCGTGCATGAAGCCGGCATCCAGCAGTTCGCGGATCACGTAGCCGGGGCCGCCTGCGGCCTGGAACTGGTTCACGTCGGCGCTACCGTTGGGGTACACGCGGCTCAACAGCGGCACCACATCCGACAAGGCAGAGAAATCGTT
Source organism: Rhodoferax sp. (assembly GCF_013297935.1). GTDB lineage: Bacteria > Pseudomonadota > Gammaproteobacteria > Burkholderiales > Burkholderiaceae_C > Allorhodoferax. The sequence goes on from NZ_JAAFIX010000020.1 coordinate 3,136, forward strand.
CCAGTCGATCACGATGCCCGCAGCGCGGGCCACGGCCACCCAGTGGATCAAATGGTTGGTGGAGCCGCCGGTGGCCAGCAGGGCGACCATGGCGTTGACGATGCAGCGCTCGTCCACCACCTCGCCGATTGGCGCAAAGCGCTTGGCCTTGGTGATGCCGAGCACGGTGCGCACGGCTTCGCGGGTCAGTTCTTGGCGCACGCCTTCGCCGGGGTTGATGAAGGCAGTGCCGGGCACATGCAGGCCCATGGCTTCGAGCAGCATTTGGTTGCTGTTGGCGGTGCCGTAAAAGGTGCAAGTGCCTTCACCATGGTAGGCGGCGCTCTCGGCCGCCAGCAGCTCGGGGCGGCCGACCAGGCCTTGGGCGGCTTTTTCGCGGACCTTGGCTTTTTCGTTGTTGGGCAGGCCCGAGGTCATGGGGCCGGCGGGCACAAACACGGTGGGCAGATGGCCGAAGTGCAGTGCGCCGATCAAGAGGCCGGGCACGATCTTGTCGCACACGCCCAGCATGAGCGCGCAGTCAAACACATCGTGGCTCAGCGACACGGCAGTGGCCATGGCGATGGCGTCGCGGCTGAACAAGCTCAGCTCCATGCCGGCGGTGCCCTGCGTCACACCGTCGCACATGGCGGGCACGCCGCCCGCTACTTGGGCCGTGGCGCCATGCTTGCGGGCTTCGACCTTGACCAAATCAGGGTAGTGCTGCAAGGGCGCGTGGGCGGACAGCAGGTCGTTGTAGGCGTTGACGATGCCGATGTTGGCGCCCTTTTCGGCCACGATTTTGAGCTTGTCCAGGCCGGTCACGCGCGTCTTGTCGGCGTCCGGCATGGCGGCAAAGGCGTGGGCCACGTTGGCGCAACCCATGCGGTCGGCGCCGGGCTTGCGGTCGGCCATGGCCGCCACCTGGGCCAGATAGGCGCTGCGGGTGGCCGCACTGCGCTCCACGATACGGCGGGTCACCGCCTCCACAACAGGGTGCAAAGTGACGGGGGTAGAGTTGGTATCTGGCATGGTGTTCTTGTAACTAAATTACACCGCCGATGGTAACTTGGAATGCACACTTTGTATCAAGCCCGAGTTACCAGGCGGGTACCAACTGCAGGCGGCTCAGATGCCGCGGGGCCGCAGGGCCGAAAAAAAGCCCGAACGCGTCGGGCTTTTTGACGTTTGGAGGGCAGCTTCTTTATTGAACTACCACTTCCACACGGCGCGCTTCGGTGGCGGGGCCGCTGGCTTGGGCTTGTTCGGGCTTTTTCAGCTCCACTTTGTCTTCGCTCACACCGAGTGCGACCAAGGCACTGCGCACGGCGAGTGCACGTTGCTTGGCCAGTTCAGCGTTTTGCGCCGGGTCGCCCGACGCATCATGGAAACCGCTGATCACCGCTTGCTTGCCTGCAGCGACCGCTTTCACCACATCGGCCAGCGCCTCGTTGCCACCCGCAGCCACATCGGCCTTGCCGGAAGCAAAGTAGAACTTCACCACACCGTTTTCCACCTTGACGCTGGCACCGTCGGCCGCCTCGGCCACCACCGCAACCGGCGCTGGCTTGGCACGGGATTTGTTCACTGCGAAACCAATGACGGAGCCCAAAATCGCCACGATGATGACGCTCACTACGATCGCGACAACTTTGGTACCGGTATCTTCCTGATCAGACATGTCAAACACTCCACTTAAAAAATTGGCGCTATTGTAGGCGGTGCCTCTCGGCCAACCCGGACAGGCATGACCTGGCGCAAGACGCGGTCTGCCACCTGTTTCTATACTTGCCCCATGACCTCTATTGCCGACCTCCGTAAAAGCTACGAACGTGCCGAACTCGACGAGCAGGCATCGCACCCCGACCCGCTGCAGCAGTTTGATCGCTGGCTGCAAGAAGCCATCCAGAGCGAGGTGCCTGAGCCCAACGCCATGACGCTGGCGACCGTGGGCAGCGACCTGCGGCCCAGCACCCGGGTGGTGTTGATCAAGGGTTTTGACCCGCGCGGTATTGTCTGGTTCACCAACTACGAGAGCCGCAAGGGGCGGGCTCTGGCCGGCAACCCCTATGCCGCGCTGCAGTTCCATTGGGTGGAGCTGGAGCGGGTGGTGCGTATTGAGGGGGTGGTGGAGAAAGTGAGCGACGAAGAGAGCGACGCCTACTTCCACAGCCGCCCGCTGGACTCACGCATAGGCGCCTGGGCGTCGCCACAGAGCGAGGTGATTCCGGGCCGCACCGTGTTGGTGACCAACGCTGCCAAATACGCCGCGCAGTTTTTGCTGCAGCCGCCGCGCCCACCGCACTGGGGCGGTTACCGGCTCAAGCCCGACCAATGGGAATTCTGGCAAGGCCGCAAGAGCCGCTTGCATGACCGGCTGCGTTACAGCCAGGGTACAGACTCCAGCTGGTTACGCGAACGCCTCGCCCCCTGAGTCGCGCCCCGCCACAAGGCCTCAGGGCTTTGCGGTCGGCAAATACTGGTCGGAGGTGACCCCCATCGAGACATAGATGCTGGTCACGCCCTCCATGCCGATGTCGGCGGCCTCCACCCACTCCGGCGGCACATACAACAAGCCGCCCCCCACGGGCACAGGGGCTGTGGGCACCAAAACACCCAGGTAAGGCACGCCGCCAATCATGACGGGCCGGGGCGTGGACAAAAACCCCAGTACCGCCGTGCCCTGCTTTCCACCATCGGCCGGCGGAGTGTGGCCGCCCTCACCTGGCTGCGGTTTTCCGCCGAAATACAGCCACACGGGCGACAAGGATTGCAACTCCGATCCTTCTTTGCGGGCCAGTAAACCCACCAGTTTTTGGGCCACGTCGTACACCGTGCGCACCACCGGGATGCGCTGCAGCAAGGTATCGAGCAGCTTGGCCGCACCTTGTTCGAATCCGCGCTCCACCATCAGCCCGAACGCATAGACCGCGGCCACCACCAACATCAAACCCAGCAGGTAGCCAATGACCTCGGACTCCGTGAGGCCCAGCCCGATGCCGGTGAGCATTTGCCCGAACGCACTGCCGGGCCCGAGCCAGACCGCTAGCAGACTGAACAGCCACGAGAGCAGCAGCAGGGTCGCGGCCAAGGGCAAGAGCGCCAGCGCACCCGTCAGCAAGGTCCGTAAAGGGTGTTTCAACTTGAAATTCATGTGCGCGATATTCCCGCAGAAAAAAGCTGCTGCCGGATGCGCGCCGCCAGGCCCCAGCCACCGGCGCCCAGCGCGATGCCCACCGCGTCGGCCATCCAATCCAACACATCCCCCTGCCGCCAGCCGGTCAGGGCCTGCGCACACTCGATGCCCGCACCGAACAGCAGCAAGCCGATCAGCACCTTGGGCACGGCCAGGGGGTAAGCCAGCAAGCCCAGCACGGCCAGAGCCACAAAACCCAGGGTGTGTTGCGCCTTGTCCCAAAACACGAGGCTGGAGGGCACCTGCTCATTGGGCAGCAACGACATCACCGTCGTCAGGACCACGAGGGCCCAGAAAGCAACGATCCAGAGGGTGCGGGGTAGTTTCATAGTCATCTAACTCACAGGGCGCGCTGTTATGCGACCCACAAGGGCAGCAGGTACATCACCAGCGTCACCGTGAACAGCGCCATCACGGTGGACACCACCACGCTGGCGGTGACGAGCTCCTCCGCCTTCTGGTAGCGCTGGGCAAACAGAAACACGTTGGCGCCTATCGGCATGGCTGCCGCCATGACCAACACGGTGAGCGTGATGCCGCGCAAGCCTGCCGCATAGCCCACCAAGGCCATGAGCAAGGGGTGCAGCAGGTTCTTGATGCCGGCAATCAGCAGGGCTGCACGCAGGTGTTGGCCGATCGAGGTCTGGGCCAGTGTCACCCCCATGAGCACCAGCGCCACCGGGCTGAAGGCATTGGCCAGCAGTTGCAAAGGTCGGTCGACCACCTCGGGCAGCACCCAGCCGGTTTGTGCAAACAGCAGCCCGGCAATGATGGGCATGGGCACAGGGTGAAAGATGGCGTTGCGCACCGCAAGCCCGACAGTGCGCAGGTGTTGGGCCAGAGTGTGTGCGGCATCCGCCCGCTCTCGGGCGCTGCACAGCTCCAGCACCACCGTGGTCATGGTCAGCAACACCAGCGAGTGCATGGAGATCAGGGTAAACAGCACCACCAGCGCCTCTTTGCCGTAGGCCAGCCCGATCAAGGGAATGCCGATCATGGCGGTGTTGCTGAAAATTCCCGACAAGGCCAAGACCGCCGCCCGGCTGCTACCGCCCTGGGTGAACAGCAACACAAAAAACAGACCGGCCGCTGTGGCGAAATACATCGACAGCGAGGCGAAGTCGAGGTGGGCCACATCCACCGTGCTCATGGTGCGGAACAGCAGCGCCTGAATCAGCACCAGAAAGACCAGATTGCTCAGGTCACGCACTGCCTCTTGGCGGATGGCGTTGAATCTGCCACTCAGGTAGCCCACCAGAATCAGCAGGACGACCGGCAGCAGGGAGGAAAGAACGGGGTTGTCGAGCGGCATCCGGCTGCGGCTACTTCACAGCCACAGCATCGGTCATGCGGTAGTACAGGCCATAGGGGTCGTCGTTGAGCACGGCAAACTGGCCTTCGACAACGACCGCTTCCATGGAGTATTTCACCGCGGTCTTGGTCTTGACCTCCACCATGCTCTCCGGCCCGCCTGGCATGCAAAACGAGCAGGTCAAGGGCACCGAGCTCACCAGAAAGTGCTTTTGTTTTTCACCGGGCTCCAGCGGCATCATGAAACCCTGGATGCGCTGTGTCTTCTTGTTCAGCGCTTGCACATCGGCCGGAAACACCGGCAACAGCCGGTTTTTCTCATTCTTGGTTTTCACCGCCGTGAGCACCGACCAGGGCAGCACATCGGCCCGCTCTTTGAGCGGCGCAAACGGGCTGTTGGCGCCATGCACACCCGCCCCCGTGCCGGACGGAAGCCCCGGCACTCCGGGCATGGGAGAACTGAGCTGGGCCAGAGCGGGCACCGCGCACACCAATGCAACACAGGCCAGAGCCACGCGTCGGCGGCGGGAGAAAGCGGAATCAGCGCGCATAAAACACCTCAAGGAATGGCCACAGTTTAGTGCGCCGGCCAATGCCCCCACAGCCGGGGGCTATGGATAGCGGCTGCCTCAGTGTTCGTGCTTCATGCCGCAGAACTTGCCGATGGCAATGCCCTTGCACGCGGCTTGCAGTTCTTTGTTGCACACCGCTTCGCCTTTACCGGCCTCGCGGCACTTGGCGGCAGACTCATGGGCTGCGGCCATGGCGCGGTGTTTCACGATGTCTTCCTTGGTCTCTTTATCGGACTCAGCCGCTACAGAAAACATAGCTGCTTGCGCAAGTAATACGAGGGCTAGAAGGCTTTTTTTCATGAATTTTCCTAAAGTAAGGTAACAAACGGGGTGGAGCAAATTCAGCGACTCTGCAGCAATTGCAGCACGCTCACGCGGTAGGCCGCCACGGTGGGTAACAGGGCGGAGGCGAGGGACACGACCAGCGCCAGGGCAGGCACTACCCACAGGCTGGCGGGCCAGACCATGCCGCCGATGAGCAGCGAATGGTCCAGGCTCAAAAACCAGGCCAGCGCTGCGGCAAAGCCTTGGCCCAAGAGCACGCCCAGCACCGCAGCGAGCAAGCCCAGCCACAGCGCCTCGCACAACAAAAGTGCCGCTACTCTGGCCGGCGGCGCGCCCAGCATGCGCAGCAGTGCCAGGTCGGTGCGGCGCTCGCGCACCGCGCTCCACAGCGCAATAAACACGCTCAGCCCCGCGGTGAGCAGCAAGACGCCGGCAAAGGCGCGCAGCACATCGGTGCCCAGGCCCAACATGCTGAGCAGGCGGGTGATCTCCAGCGCCGGGGCAGCGGCCTGCATGTCGGTGCTGGTGTTGACCCAGCGCGGAAAACTCACCGCCGCCATCGGGGTGCTGTAGCGCACGAGTGCCATGGTGACTTCGCGCTCTTCTTCCATGACTTTGCGGTCGTCGTCGTCCACCGCGGTGTAGTCCTCATGCACCTTCCAGACCGAGGCGGTGTCGGTGAGGATGAGCCGGTCCAGCACACTGCCGCCGGGCGCCAGAGTGCCCACCACGGTGTACGGGTTTTCGCCATGGGTGTGCCCGCCAGCGCCCAAACCGTGTGACCCCACAAAGGTCTGCCCCACCCGGACACCCATGGCGCGCGCAGCCGTAGCGCCCAGCACCGCCTCCATGGGCGCAGTCCAGAGCCGCCCTTCGGAAAGCTGCGCCTCGTAGTGGGCGGGGTAATCACGCGAAGTGCCCACAATCCGGTGGCCGCCGAAGTTGTCACCCAAGCTGATGGGAATCACTTGCTCAACCAGCGGATTCTTGGCCAGCTCCTGCACCGCTTGGAGCGGCACATTGCCCGGCGGCACGTCAATATGCAGCACGCCCGAGAGGATGAGCTGCATGGGGCTGCCTTTGGCACCCACCACCACGTCAATACCGGCCAAGTCGCGGTCAAAGGCCTTGCTGAGCTGCGCCCCCACCAGCAACAAAAACGTGATGGACGCCAGCCCCAGGCTGAGCAGCAAGAGGTTGAGCGCCGCGCCCAAGGGGCGGGACCACAGGTAGCGCCAGGCAAAAAACAGGGTTTTCATGGTGCTACGCTTTTGATAGCTGCTCGCGCAATAAAGACAAGCGCTGGAAGCCTATTTGACCATCAGCCGCGGGCGGCACCAGCGCCGCGACCCGCGCGTCGTGGGTGGCAATCACCAGGGTGGCGTCGTGCCGGGCGGCGGTCGTCAGCAGCAGGCTGACCGCTTGCGCTGCGGCCTCGTCGTCCAGGCTGGCGGTCGGCTCGTCGGCCAGCACGATGCGGGGTTGGAGCAACACCGCCCGGGCCAGCGCCACCCGCTGGGCCTGACCGCCCGAGAGTTGCTGCGGCAAGCGTGCCGCGAGTTCCGACACCCCCAAGGCCTCTAGCGTGGCGTGGATGCGGGCGGCGTTTTCCGGCTGACCAGCCGCCCATTGCGCCATGGCCAGGTTTTGCTGCACGGTGAGCGCCTCGCTCAAATGCAGTTTTTGCGGCAAGAAACCAATGTGCGCAGCGCGCCAGGCATCCGCCGCCGCACCGCGCAAGCCTTCCATGGGCTGGTCTGCCACGGTCAGTGCGCCGGCAGTGGGCCGGACCAGCCCCGCCACCAGGGCCAACCAGGTCGACTTGCCGCTGCCCGACGCGCCGCTGAGCAACAACACGCCGCCCCGTGCCAGCTGCACATCGGGAAACCGCAGCGGCTGCCCGCCGGGGTAGGCGTATTGCAAGCCGGTGCTGCGGATCATGCGGCCGAGCCCGGGTGGGCCACGCTGCCGGGCGCAGCGCCCGTGGCGCAGTCAGCACACACGCCGCGCACCGCAAAGTCGAGGTGCATGTCGGTGTAGCCCAGGGCTCGCAAAGACTCAATGGCGGTTTGCGCCGCCTTTTCCAGGTCCACCGCATGCAACGCACCGGCCAAGGGGCTGTCGCGGTGGCAGGTCTGGCACTCAAAGTGCGGAGTGGCGTGCACGCTGGCCGGCATGGCCTGGTAGCGGCGCACGCGTTGGCTGTCCACCCGGCAGAGCAGCAGGCCGACCTGCGTGAGCCGGTCAATCAGGCGGTAGAGGGTGACGCGGTCCAGCGGCTCGGTGTGGTCACCGGCCAACGCCTCTTGCAACTGCGCATGGGTGTAGCTGGTGTCGGGGTGGGCCAGCAGCCAGCCCAGCACGCGGCGCGCAGCGGCCGTGCGGCGCAGGCCGTGGGCAGAGAGCAGCGCGTCGATCGGGTTGTCCCCCTCGAGCAGCGGGGCAGCCGGGGGCAGAACTGAGGCCATAACACCATCCTAAAAATGCAATTCAGTTGCATTAAATATTAAATGCAACCAAGTTGCGTTAGACTATATCGCAATCAAGTTGCATTATGAGTCTTTTTCGTGAACCCCTCTGAACCCCGCAAACACCGCCCCAGCGTCTTGGCCCTGCCCGCCTGGCAACGTGTGGCGTGGACGCTGCCTGTGCTGGCCCTGCTCTGGCTGGGCGTGTGGTGGGCGAGCCTGGAGGCGGCGCCGCTATGAACGCAGCAGCACATCCCCACGCCATTGCACTGCACAACCTGACGGTGAGCTACCGCCGCCACCCGGCGCTGCACCATGTGAGCGGCCAATTTGCGCGCGGGTCGCTCACGGCCGTCATCGGCCCCAATGGCGCGGGCAAAAGCACCCTGCTCAAAAGTCTGGCGGGCTTGGTGCCGGTGGCGCCGGCGTCCGGCATTGCGCATGCACCGGGCCAGCGCTTGGCCTACCTGCCGCAGCACAGCGAGCTGGACCGCAGCTTTCCGCTGGATGTGCGCGACTGCGTGCTCATGGGCCTGTGGGCGCAGTCCGGTGCCTTCGGCCGCGCGACGCCTGTGCAGTTGGCGCGGGTGGATGCGGCGCTGGAGGCGGTGGGCCTGCACGGGTTTGAGCGCCGCCCGGTGGGCACGCTCTCCAGCGGGCAATTGCAGCGCACTTTGTTCGCCCGCCTGCTGGTGCAGGACGCCGACACGATTCTGCTGGACGAACCCTTTAACGCCGTCGACAGCAAAACCACCGCGGGCCTGCTCACCTTGGTGCAGCAATGGCACCGCCAGGGCCGCACCGTGGTGGCCGTGCTGCATGACGACGCGCAGGTGCGGACGCACTTTCCCCAAACCCTCCTGTTAGCGCGCGAGTGCATTGCCTGGGGTGCAACGAACGAGGTGCTGACAGAGCCCAACCTGGCCCGCGCACGCACCATGGCCGAGGCTTGGGATGAAACCGCTGCCCTGTGCGACGTGGACGGCGAGGTCAACGGCCTCGATTTCGACACCCTGCTGGCCCGCCGCCTGGCCACCACCCCCTGAGGCCCGCCATGGACATCGCAACCGGCCCGCTGTGGGCTGCCCTCATTTCCCCTTTTGCTGAATTTGCTTTCATGCGCCGCGCACTGGTGGCTACGCTGGCGCTGGCGCTGAGTGCAGCGCCGCTGGGCGTGTTTCTCACGCTGCGGCGCATGAGCCTGTTGGGCGATGCGCTCAGCCACGCAGTGCTGCCCGGGGTGGCCATCGGCTTCATGGTGAGCGGTTTGTCACTCACGGCCATGGCATTGGGCGGCGTCGTGGCAGGCATGCTGGTGGCAGGCATTGCAGGTGCCGTGAGCCGCTTCACCACCTTGAAAGAAGACGCCAGCCTGGCCGCGATCTATCTGGTGGCACTGGCGCTCGGGGTCACACTGATTGCGGGCCACGGCACGCAGCTCGACTTGCTCCACATTTTGTTCGGCAGTGCCCTGGGGGTCGATGCCACCGGCCTGCTGCTGGTGGCGGGGGTGGCCACCGTCAGTGTGCTGGCCCTGGCGCTGATGTACCGCGGGCTGGTGCTCGAAACCTTTGACCCCGTGTTTTTAGGTGCCCACCGCCGTGGCGTGCCGGCTTGGGTATGGCAGCAGGGCTTTTTGATGCTGGTAGTGCTGAACCTGGTGGCGGGCTTTCAAACCCTGGGCACGCTCATGGCCGTGGGGCTGATGATGCTGCCCGCCGTGAGCGCCCGCCTGTGGCACGACACCCTGCCCGCGCAACTGCTCAACGCCAGCGCCCAGGCCGCACTGGCGGGGGTGGCCGGGCTGCTGCTGTCTTACCACTTCGACACGCCCTCGGGCCCCACCATCATCGGCTGCGCAGGGGCGCTGTACGCCACCTCTCTGGTGCTCGCGCCGGGCGGCTGGCTGCCACGGTGGTGGGGCACCACCCACCGCGTGGCCTGAGATTTCAGCCGTTTTGTTTCACTTTTTTAACTCTCCCCCCCCATCACCATGACTGCATTCGACACGTTTTCTCTCTCCGCCCTGCCCCGCCGCTTTTTGCTGGCCAGCGCCACCGCCCTCGCCTTGCTGGGTAACACGGCATTCGCCGCCGACAAGCTGCCGGTGACCGCCAGCTTCAGCATCCTGGGCGACCTGGTGCGGGTCGTAGGCGGCGAGCGGGTGGCGGTGACCACGCTGGTGGGCCCCAACGAAGACGCCCATGTGTTCGAGGCCAAGCCGTCGGATGCCAAAACCCTGCTGGCCTCCAAGCTGGTGGTACTCAACGGTCTGGGCTTTGAACCTTGGGCGGGCAAACTCGTCAAATCTTCCGGCTACCAAGGTGAATCGGTGGTAGCCGCCAAGGGCGTGAAGGCGCGCCACATGGCAGAGGAGAAAGGTCACGCCGGCCACGCGCACGAAGAAACCGACCCCCACGCCTGGCAAAACCCCAACAACGTAACGCTGTACGTGCGCAACATTGCAGCCGGTTTGGCCAAAGTGGATGCCGCAGGTGCTGCCAGCTACCAGGCCAACGCCGAGGCCTATGTGAAAGAACTGCAAGCGCTGGACGCCTGGGCCAAAGCACAGATCGCCAGCATTCCGGCGGACAAGCGCAAGGTCATTACCTCGCACGACGCGTTTGGCTACTTTGCTGCGCAGTACGGCGTGAAGTTTCTGGCCCCGCAAGGCGTGAACACTGAAGCAGAGCCCAGCGCCAAACAAGTGGCCCAACTGATCAAACAGATCCAGCGCGAAAAAATCCGCGCGGTGTTTGTGGAGAACATGAGCAACCCCAAACTCATCGCCCAGCTCAGCAAAGACGCGGGTGCCTCGGTAGGCGCCAGCTTGTATGCCGATGCCCTGTCCACCGCCGACCAGCCCGGTGCCACCTACTTGCAAATGATGCGCCACAACGTGACGCAGCTGGTGGCGAGCATGAGCTTGAACTAATGCAGATTTTTGCTATACATTCAGGAGCTGCCTGCGGACGTTCTGCGGGCGCTGGCGGCTCCTGGAGCCTGAAAATCAATCACTGATATGGCAAGCGATAAAGAACCTGGTGTCTGGCTCACGGTCCTCAAACTGGTACTCGGTGCCGCGGCGCTCATAGGCCTGGTGTGGGGTGCGCTGTGGTATCTCGAAAAATACGGCAGCGGGCCGGAAATGAACCCGTCCCTCAAACCCAAAATGGATTGGGGCATCGCCAACGACTCCCCGATCCCGAGCCGCCGCTAAAGCGGGCTACAGGTCGGGCATGACCTGCCCTCAAGCTCAGGGCTTTTGCAGTCTGGCGAAGGTCTTGCGGAATTTGGCCACCTTGGGAGCGGCCACCGCCATGCAATAACCCTGGTTGGGATTGCGGGCGAAAAAATCCTGGTGGTAGGCCTCTGCGGGCCAGTAGTTGTGCAGGGGCAGCACCTCGGTCACGATGGGCCGGTCGTAGTGCTGACTGGCCGCCAACTCTGCCAGCAACTCTTTGGCCACCGCTTCCTGCTCTGGGCTGGAGAAGTAAATCCCGCTGCGATATTGGGTGCCGGTGTCGTTGCCCTGGCGGTTCAGGGTGGTCGGGTCGTGAATAACAAAGAAAATCTCCAGCAGTTCGCGGGTGCTGATGACCGCCGGGTCATAGACCAACTTGACCACTTCGTTGTGGCCAGTGGTGCCGGTGCACACAGCCTCGTAGCTGGGTTGCGGGTGATGGCCGTTGCTGTAGCCGGACTCCACATCCACCACACCCTGCACCTGCACAAACACCGCCTCCGTGCACCAGAAGCAGCCGCCCCCGAGGGTGATGGTTTGCAAGATGTCGCTCATGAAATGCTCCTGATGTGAAATAGATGGCCGCTCAGTGCCGCAGACCGGTAGTCGTACTGCGCGCCTGCATCTTACGGAGCCGGCGCGCCCTGAGCACACGGGGGCCGCAATGCACCCGAACTTTGCACTACTTTGCCTGGGCAGCCCCTTCCCGGTATCCCGCCGGATTGACACTCACAGGGGGCTCCGCTACATTAATAACCAACCAGTCAGTAACTTATGCCCACCCTGCCCAGCCTTTGCGACATCACCGCCAACGCCCGCGCCAAGCGCGAGCGCCGCAAAGACGCGCGCCCCGGTGAACTACTGGAGGCAGCGCTGGAGCTATTCGTGGAAAAAGGCTTTGCCGCCACGCGGGCCGAAGAGGTGGCCAAGCTGGCGGGTGTGTCCAAGGGCACCTTGTTTTTGTATTTTTCGAGCAAAGAAGAGTTGTTCAAGGCCGTGGTGCGCGAGAACATTTCCGGGCGCTTTGCCGAATGGAACACCGAGCTGGAGACTTTTGAGGGCAACAGCACCGAGCTGCTTCGCTATTGCCTGACAGCCTGGTGGGAGCGCGTGGGTTCGACCAAGGCCTCGGGCATTTCCAAGCTCATGATGAGTGAGGCGGGCAACTTTCCGGAACTCACAGCCTTCTACCAGGAAGAGGTGGTTCGCCCGGGCAATGACCTGATCCGCAGAATCCTCCAGCGCGGCGTGGACAGCGGGGAGTTCCGCAAGCTCGATGTGGAATACGGCGTCTACCTGCTGCTGGCCCCCATGATGTTTCTGGCGCTCTGGCGTCATTCCATCGGCCTGTGTGTCGCCGCCGAGGCGGCGCTCGACCCGGTGGCTTACCTCAACACCCATATTGACAACCTGCTACTGGGCCTGTGCGTGCGGCCGGCAGCAGACACCCCCTCTGTGTAAACCATGAAAACCTGGATCAAATGGACTTCGGTGGCCGTCGCAGTCGCGGTGCTTGCAGGCGTAGGCCTGCGACTAGCCGCCAGCAACCAAGCCAAAAAGCAAACACTGGAGACGCAGCAGGCCGCCTTGAAGGTGCCTGTCCAGCTGGAGTTGGCGCCGGGGGATCTCATCACCCTGCGCTCGATGGAGCTCACGCGCGGCCTGCCGGTTTCGGGCCCTATCAAGGCCACCAGCTCTGCAGTGGTCAAGGCCCGGGTGGCCGGTGAGCTGCAAGGCCTGACCCTGCGCGAGGGCGACCGGGTGCAGGCCGGTCAGGTCGTAGCAAAGGTAGACACCACCGAGTACCTGGCTCGTACCCGCCAGGCCCAGCAGCAAGCGGAGTCGGCCAAAGCCCAGGTGGAGATTGCACGCCGCAGTTTCGACAACAACCGCAAGCTGGTCGATCAGGGCTTTATTTCACAAACCGCGCTGGAAACCTCGCAAGCCAGTCTGGCGGCGGCAGAGGCTTCGTACCGCGCCGCAGTAGCGGCGGCCGATGTTGCCGCTAAATCTCTGGAAGACACGGTGTTGCGCGCGCCCATCTCAGGGCAAGTCGCCCAGCGGTTGGCACAGCCGGGTGAGCGCGTCGCCATCGACGGCCGTGTGCTCGAACTGGTGGACCTGAATCGCCTGGAGGTCGAAGCCAGCCTGGCGTCCGCTGACTCCATGGCGGTGCGCACCGGCCAAACGGTGCGCCTCAGCGTGGAAGGGTCCAGCCGCAGCCTCAGTGGCAAGGTCGCTCGCATCAACCCGAGCGCGGTGGCCGGTAGCCGGTCGGTGCTGGTGTACCTGAGCCTGGACAACCCTGAAGGCTTGCGCCAGGGGCTGTTTGCGCAAGGCAGCATTGCCGTGGGCAGCACCCGCAACTTGGCCTTGCCCGTGTCCGCCATCCGCACCGACAAGCCACTGCCCTATGTGCAGTGGGTCCAAGACGGCAAAGTAGCGCACCAAACGGTCACCCTCGGTGAGCGCGGCGACGCCGACGGCGTTCCTATGGTTGCCGTGAGCGGCCTGGCCGAAGGTAGCCCGGTGCTTTCGGGTGCGGTCGGCGCGCTGCGTGCGGGTACCGCTATCAAAAACATAGCAGGTAGCAACTGATGTGGTTCACCCGCGTTAGCCTGCAAAACCCAGTGTTTGCCACCATGGTCATGCTGGCCTTGGTGGTGTTGGGCATGTTCTCGCTGCAGCGTTTGCAGGTCGACCAGTTTCCCAATATCGACTTCCCCGTGGTGGTGGTGATCACCGACTACCCCGGCGCATCGCCCGAAATTGTGGAGAGCGAAGTCTCCAAAAAGGTCGAAGAAGGCGTGAACGCCATCGCCGGCATCAACGCCCTCACCTCGCGCAGCTACGAAGGCCAAAGCGTGGTGGTCATTGAATTCGGCCTGCATGTGGATGGCCGCAAAGCCGCCGAAGACGTGCGCGAAAAAATCGCCACCGTGAAGCCGCTGCTGCGCACCGAGGTCAAAGAGCCGCGCGTGTTGCGCTTTGACCCCTCCTCCCGCGCCGTCTGGTCGGTGGCCGTGTTGCCCGACACCCAAAGCGGCACCGCCCTGAGCGCGGTAGAGCTGACCAACTGGGCAGAGCAGAACTTCAAGAAGCGGCTGGAAAACGTGCGAGGCGTGGGCTCCGTGACGCTGGTGGGTGGTACCAAACGCGAAATCAACCTCTACCTGAACCCGCAGGCGCTGGAGTCCTTCGGTATCACGCCGGACCAGGTGGTGAGTGCAGTCGCCGCGGAAAACCAAGACCTGCCGCTCGGCACGCTGCAGTCCAGCACGCAGGAGCGGGTGATCCAGATTCAAGCGCGCATGCAGCGGCCGGAGGACTTCGGCCGCATCATCGTGGCCCGCAAAAACGGCACCCCCGTGCGGCTGGACCAGGTGGCCCGGGTGGCCGATGGCGCCCAGGAGGCCGAAACCCTGGCGCTCTACAACGGCCAGCGCACCCTGCTCATGAATGTGCAGAAGTCGCAGGACGAAAACACCATTGTGGTGGTGGACGGGCTCATCAAAGCGCTGGCAGAGATGCAAAAGCAAGTGCCCCCCGGGGTGCGCTTGGAGCAAATTACCGATGGCTCCCGCCAGATCCGCGTGTCGGTCAACAACGTGCGGCAAACGCTGATTGAAGGCGCGGTGCTCACGGTGCTCATCGTGTTTTTATTCCTGAACTCGTGGCGCTCCACCGTTATTACCGGCCTGACCCTGCCGATTGCCCTGATCGGCACCTTTTTGTTCATGCACGCCTTCGGCTTCACCATCAACATGATCACGCTCATGGCGCTGTCGCTGTGCGTGGGCTTGTTGATTGACGATGCCATCGTGGTACGTGAAAACATCGTGCGGCATGTGCAAATGGGCAAAAGCGCCTTCAACGCTTCGCTGGACGGCACCCAGGAGATCGGGCTGGCCGTGTTGGCCACCACCTTGTCGATCGTGGCGGTGTTTCTGCCCATCGGGTTCATGGGCGGCATCATCGGCAAGTTTTTTCATGAGTTCGGCATCACCATCGTGGCAGCGGTGATGATCTCTATGTTTGTGAGTTTCACCCTTGACCCCATGCTCTCCAGCATCTGGCACGACCCGAGCATCGAGAGCCACGGCAAAGGCCATGCGCCGGTTACCTTCTACGACAAGACCATAGGCCGTGTCACCGGCTGGTTCGACCGGGGCACCGAGGCCCTGGCCGAGGGCTACCAGAGTATTTTGCGCTGGGCCTTGTTACACAAGCTGGCGACAGTGGTGATCGCCGTGGGCATTTTTGTCGGCAGCGTTTTGATGGTGCCTTTGCTGGGAACCGAGTTCGTGCCCAAGTCTGACTTTTCAGAGACTTCGCTCACCTTCAACACCCCGGTCGGCTCCTCCCTCGAAGTGACAGAGGCCCGCGCCCGCCAGGTCGAAGCCATCATCCGCGAGTTCCCCGAGGTGCGTTACACCCTGAGCACCATCAACACCGGCAACGCGCAAGGGAAGATATACGCCAACATTTACATCCGCCTCGTGGACCGCAAAGACCGCAGCCTGAGCGTGGACCAGATGTCAGTAAAACTACGCCAACGCCTGCGCAATGTGGCAGGCATCAGCGTCACCCACGTGGGGCTGCTGGATGCGGTGGGCGGGCAAAAGCAAATCCTGTTCTCGATTCAGGGACCCGACACACACGAGCTGGAGCGCCTGACCACCCTGGCCCTGGAGAAGGTGCGGGATGTTCCCGGCCTGGTGGACTTGGACTCCAGCATGAAGCCCAACAAGCCGACTCTCGACGTCAAGGTCAAGCGCGAAGCCGCCTCCGATCTCGGGCTGAACGTCACCCAGATCGGCAGCAGCCTGCGCACCCTGATCGCCGGAAAAACCGTGGGCAATTGGCGCGCACCTGACGACCAGACTTACGACGTCAATGTGCGCCTCGCCCCGGATGCGCGCAACGCGGCGGCCGACCTGGAGCGCCTGCCCTTCACGGTCGGGGCCAACGCCGATGGCAGTGCCCGCATCGTGCGCCTGAACCAGGTGGCCGAGGTGCGCGAATCCACCGGCCCCAACCAGATCAACCGGCGGGATCTGACCCGCGAAGTCGCCATCAGCGGTAACGTGTCAGGTCGCTCGGCCGGTGAAGTGTCTGCCGACATCCGGGCGGCCATGGACAGCATCAGCCTGCCACCCGGCTACAGCTACAAGTTCAGCGGCTCCACCAAAGACATGGCCGAGGCCTTCGGCTACGCCATCTCGGCGCTGGTGCTGGCCGTTGTGTTCATCTACATGATTCTGGCCAGCCAGTTCAAGAGCTTTTTGCAGCCGCTGGCACTCATGACATCCCTCCCGCTCACGCTGATCGGCGTGGTGCTGGCGCTCATGATGTTCAACTCCACGCTCTCCATGTTCTCGGTCATCGGCGTGGTCATGCTCATGGGTCTGGTCACCAAAAATGCGATTTTGCTGGTGGACTTTGCCATCCGCGCCCGGGAAGACACGACCGATGCGGCGGGCCGCACCGTGCCCGGCCTGCCCCGCTCTGAGGCCCTGCTGCTGGCCGCCAAAGTGCGCCTGCGCCCCATTTTGATGACCACGCTGGCCATGATCTTCGGCATGGTGCCGCTGGCGTTCGCCCTGAGCGAAGGCGCTGAAATGCGCGCCCCCATGGGCCAGGCGGTCATTGGCGGGGTCATTACTTCGTCGCTCTTGACCCTGGTGGTGGTGCCGGTGGTGTATTGCTATATGGACGACCTGGCCGCATGGGCCCTGCGCCTCTGGCGCAAAGCGCCCGCGCCCGGCCGGTAAAATTTGTCACACCTGTTTAACGTGACCCAAGGAAACTCCGCCATGCTTTCGACTCAAGCCCGCTTCAACATGATTGAGCAACAAATCCGCCCCTGGAATGTGCTCGACCTCCAAGTGCTGGAACTGCTGGGCACTATCCGCCGCGAAGACTTCGTGCCAGCCGCGCACCGTGCACTGGCTTTTGCGGATATCGAGATCCCCTTGCCCGCCGGGCAGTGCATGCTGGCACCCCGTCTGGAAGCGCGCATGCTGCAGGACCTGATGGTTCAGCCCCACGAGACGGTGCTCGAGATCGGCGCAGGCTCAGGCTTCATGGCGGCCTTGTTGGCCCACCGTGCCCGCCAGGTGCTGACGGTAGAGATCGTGCCCGAATTGGCCGCCATGGCCCGCAGCAATCTCACCCAAGCCGGCCTGAACAACGTGACCGTGCGCGAGGCCGACGGCTCCAAACTCGGCGCCTCCGAAGGCCAGTTCGACGTGATCGTACTGAGCGGCTCCGTGGGTGTGGTACCCCAGGACCTGCTGCAACACCTCAAGGTGGGTGGCCGTCTGGGTGTGATCGTGGGCGACGACCCGGTCATGCAATGCACCATCGTGACCCGCACCAGCGAAACCGATTTCCACACCTCCGCCACCTGGGAAACCGTGGTGCAGCGCCTGCAAGGTTTTGCAGAGCCCGCACGTTTCCAGTTCTAAACCCCGAAGCGAATCGCATGATCAGTCAAATCCGTCCTACCGACCTCGAAGCCTGGTACGCCAGCGTTGAAGGCAGCGGCCAGCCCTTGGTGCTGGATGTGCGCGAGCCCCACGAACTGGCCTTAGCCAGTGTGGTGCCGGACGGATTCGAAGTCCTGGGGATTCCCATGGGTGTGGTGCCGGTGCGCCTGTCCGAGCTGGACACCGACCGGCCGATTGCCTGCCTGTGCCACCACGGTGCGCGCAGCATGCAAGTGGCCCTGTTTTTGCAAAGCCGCGGTTTCACCGAGCTGGCCAATATTGCCGGTGGCATCGACGCCTGGTCGCTGGTGCGTGATACCTCGGTCCCGCGCTACTAGCCCCTTCAGCCCCCCCTCTTTTTGACTTCCTGACGAAGAAAGCCCTTCATGCCACGCTTATTGACTCCCCGCCTGCCCGTGTTGACCCTGGCGCTGGCCTTGGCCGGTTTCGGTGCCGCTGTACCGGCCTCCGCCCAAAGCCTGCAAGACCTCTACACCGCAGCCCGCGGCTACGACGCCAGCTACCAGTCGGCCAAGAGCCTGTATGACGCCAACCTCGCCAAAGCCGAGCAAGCCAAAGCCTTGTTGTTGCCCAGTGCCAACTTCGCGCTGGGCGCGAGCCGCTCCAACCAGGAAGTCCTGCCCAACCCCGACCGCAGCTATGGCGCCCAGACGGCCACCATCAGCGCCTCCCAGCCTCTGTACCGCCCTGTCAACAAAGCCAATTACGACCAAGGCATGAAGAGTGTGGAAGCCGCCAAGGCCCAGCTGCTCGCCGCTGAGCAAGATCTGA
>NZ_JAAFIX010000021.1 GCF_013297935.1 Rhodoferax sp.
AATTGGTTGAGCGTTCTGAAGAAGTTTCTGCAACTTCTGAAGAAGTGAAGGCTTAATAGGTTATAATTAAAGTCTTGACGCGGAGTGGAGCAGCCTGGTAGCTCGTTGGGCTCATAACCCAAAGGTCGTTAGTTCAAATCTAGCCTCCGCAACCAATAAAATCGTGTTCTCACGGCAAAAAGGCTCACCTAGGTGAGCCTTTTTTGTTTGTGGCACAATCTCGGGCCGTCTACGGGCACGCAGGTTCAAATCTTGCCGTGTGACTGTCAACGGTAAAAGCTGCGTGCAAATCGCCTAGCTCAAGCGCTATTCGCTTGATATTGAGAAGTTAGATGGCTAAATCACCTACCAAAGACACCATCGTGAATGATGGTTTGAACTACAAGTCCAAAGCGGGAGGCTCGCCATTCCTGGAGTCTTCATACCTTGGAGCTGCGACTATGTCGTGCTTTTTGTGCGGAAAGCATCGCTCGCGTCAATTCTTGAAAACACGCAAGTTGATCGGCAAGTCTCACACCGTGTGTGCGCCTTCTTGCAAAGAACTGGCTGAACAAGAAGCCAAGCAGTAAGTTGCCCATAGCGCGGATGAAGATGTCAGGCGCGGCTTCTTTTCTGATCCCAAGCAAAGACAGGCTCGCTCTTGAGCTGGAGCGGCTTTACGGACGTTTTGCGGGCGCAAACACGGAGATCGCTGATACTTCTATCACGAGGGTGATGGTCTTAGAAGTCGCCCGCCCGGCTGACTGGGCTTTGCTTGCACCGGTATGGCACAGCTTTGTAAATGACTGGAAGCTTCCGCCTCCTGCTATTGCCGTGAACGGCGTTGACGGCATACAGCTCTGGTTCTCTGTTTCGAACCCCTTTAGTGCCCAAATCGGCCACCAATTTCTTGATGGATTGGTGGCTCACTTTTTACCCGATGTCTCGGTCAATCGGATTGGCTGCATGCCGATGCTCGCAGCAGAAACCACCGATTTTCAGCCAGGATTTCTCGTTATCCCGCGGAACCTGAGTGGCACTGACCGCTGGTCCGCGTTTATCACCAGGGATCTTGCGGCAGTATTCGGGGAAGAGCCTTGGGTAGATGTACCTCCTCAGCGGGATCAGCAGGCTGACATGCTATCGCGGCTGGGTTCTATGACTCCAGACCAATTCGACTATGTGCTGGCCAAACTGAGCCAGAGCCATAGTGTGAAGATTGAGGCTCTTTCGCTTACACCTTCAACGCGCCAGGCCCCAGAATCAACTCCAAGTGCTGAGCTTGGCCCCGAGGGGCAAATCACACCCACGGAATTTCTCTGCGCCGCTATGAACAACACGTCTCTCCCCATGAGTGAGCGCATCGCAGCGGCCAGCGCACTATTGCCGTATTCCAATCGTCTTTAACTGCAGGATCTGGATTAAGCACCGCCGTATCGGAATGCAATGTGGACATAAAGCGGAATACCCACTAGCAGGTTGAGGGGCAGTGTCAGGCCCAGTGACATGCCAAGATAAAGCGCCGAGTTTGCCTCCGGCATAGAGTGTTTCAAGACTGCAGGAACGGCAATGTACGAGGCACTGGCTGCCAGTACCATTAACAGAGCTAGGTCTCCCGCAGCGAGGCCTGCGGCATAGCCCACGAGCAGCGCCAATGCAGCATGCACCAGCGGGGCTGCGAGTGCGTACACATAGATCCACGGGGTTTGGCCTCGTAACTGCGGCAAATTCTTTGCAGCGCTCACTCCCATATCCAGTAAGAAGAATGCGAGCATGCCTTTGAACAGGTTGCCGGTAAATGGCTCCATGGCGACCTTGCCTTCGTGGCCGGTGAGTAGACCAATCGCCATGGAGCCTAACAAGAGGAATTGCGCTCCATCGGTCAATGACTCATGGAGCACACCCTTCAGGCCCGTAGTTCTGGGCGCGTTATTAACTATCTGTGGTGCGCCTTGGTGGCGCAAGCGGCTGGCGAGGGCGATGGCCAAAATAATGGCAGGTGACTCCATGAGCGCCATTGCGGCAGCCATATGGCCACCGAAGGCAAGCTCCTTGGACTCCAGATACTGAATGGCAGTGATGAACGTGACGGCACTAACCGAACCATAGGTCGCAGCCACCGCCGCGGCATCAAAAGGCGCAACTAGCCGCCGCATGAGCAGAAAGCTGATCGCCGGAATCACGAAAGCCAGTAGCAGTGCCAAACCTAGCGCGAGCCCCACATCGCTGCTGAACCCCGATTTGGAAAGCGCAAAGCCTCCTTTTAGACCTAGGGCCATCAACAGGTACAAGGCCAAAAAGCGGGACACCTGCGGAGGAATCTCCAAATTCGACTTCAAAAAGCCGGCCGTGAGCCCGAGCAGGAAAAAGAGAATCGCCGGGTCCAAAAGTGCCTGCATCACAAGTCCTTAAAAAGTGCGGCGATGGTAGACTTCAAAATACATAAAGTAAAATCAAATAAAAAACGAAATAACATAGATAAAAATCGATGCTTCTCTCAAGTCGCCAGCTCAAAACCTTTCTTGCGGTAGTCGAGCACGGCAGCATTACGGCGGCTGCCCGGGCCTTGCATGTGACCCAGCCGACGGTGTCTATGCAGCTCAAGGAAATGGGCGATGTGGTCGGCCTCCCGCTTTACGAGGTAACGGGCAAAAAGCTGCACCTGACCGCAGCAGGTAAGGAACTTGAAGCCACAGCCACCCAACTGATGCAAGAGTGGGAGCGCTTTCACCAAGCCATTGCTGCGCAAAAAGGGCTGACGGCCGGCCGCTTGCGCCTAGCGGTGGTGAGCACTGCCAAATACTTCACACCGCGCTTGCTTGGTGATTTCTGCCGGATGCATCCCGACGTTGAAATCTCTCTCGAAGTACTCAATCGCGATGGTGTCATCCAGCGCCTGCGTGACAACGTGGATGACCTCTACATCATGTCCAAGCCCCCGGCGGATATTGATGCTGCAGTCCATGCCTTCCTGCCCAACCCCCTGGTGCTAATCGCACCACTGGCCCATCCGCTGGTGGATCGCGCAAAGGTGGCGCTGGCTGACTTGCATATGGAGCGCTTTGTCCTACGTGAGAAAGGCTCGGGGACCCGACTCAGTGCGGACGCCTATTTTTCACGCAGTAACTTCGTGCCGCGCATTCGCCTGGAGATGGGCAGCAACGAATCACTCAAACAAGCCGTTGCCGGTGGCTTGGGTCTGTCGGTGGTGTCCAGCCACGCACTAGGCCCCGACATCGCAGGGCAGGGACTCGCTGTCCTCGATGTGGACGGATTCCCGCTCACTTCCAATTGGTACACGGTGCATCTGCGAGGGAAACAGCTATCACCGCTGGCCGTGGCATTTATGCAGTACCTCAATCAGTTTGCGGCAAAGGCCTGAGCTCCCCCTCGCCTACAATCCAGCCCTTTTGCGCAGGCTCGCCCAGAATGGACATCATCGTCAACGAAGAACTCAAGGCCTACATTGATCCGCTCACCCCCGAAGAGCATGCCGCCTTGGAGCGCAGCATATTGACAGAAGGATGCCGCGACGCGCTGGTCCTCTGGGGTGATGTGCTGGTTGACGGGCACAACCGATACGGCATCTGCAAACAGCACGGCCTTCCGTTTCAAACTATCCAAAGCACCCTCTTCCAGTCCATGGATGATGTCCATCTCTGGATGATCGACCAACACCTCGGCCGGCGCAGTGTCTCGGACTTTCAGCGTGGAGTGCTGGCACTTCGCAAACGCGAGATTCTTGCCAGTCGCCGCAAGGGTGCATTGACAGACGCGGCCCCGGCTCACGCGGGCGACGAGCCTGCAAGCAGTGAAGAAGGGCGCACCGCCAACCCGGCTGCCGTTGCCGATGCAGGCGGAGGCTTCAAGAGTCGCGAAGAACTCGCCAAAGCAGCACGCCTGAGCAGCAGCCAGGTGGTGATGATTGAAAAAATTCAAAAGCAAGCGGCCCCTGAACTCGTCGCCGCGGTGAAGTCCGGGGTTATCTCCATCAACGCGGCTGCCGCCGTCGCGAGCTTGCCGGAGCAAGAGCAAGTGGCTGCCGCTACCGCCGGTAAAGAAGAGTTGAAGTTGGCTGCAAAGCGCGTCCGTGATGCGAAACGCACCGCACGCGAAGCCATGGCCGCCAACGCGCCAACGCCGTCCGGCGGAGAAGTGCAAGCCGCGCCTAGCGACACCACGGAATGGACGATGGAGGCTTTGCGCGAGCGTGTCGCACAACTGGAGGCAGAAAATGCTCACCTACGCCGCCAATTGGGATCAGTCCAGCCCTTCTAAGCCCAATGAAGTTGGCAAAACACCAGATAGGAACCAAAAAACGCTCCGGATATTGCAAAATGGAATAACAAAGATTGCATATCCACGGTTGCAATAGCCGGGGCAAAGGGCGATAGTCGCAGGCAGTGTGATTCAAAAACCGTTTAGGAGACAACACATGAAAAAACGCCACTTCTTGCGTGCAACTACCCTCGCCACGTTGGCATTCGCGGGCTCCGCCGTGTTCGCTCAGGACAATGTATTTAAAGTCGGATTGATCCTGCCGATGACTGGGCAGCAGGCTACCACTGGTCGGCAAATAGAGGCGGCCGCCAAGCTATATATGGCTCAAAACGGCGACACCGTTGCCGGGAAAAAAATCCAGCTCATCATCAAGGACGACACCAGCATTCCCGATGTCACCAAGCGCATGGCGCAAGAGCTGATCGTCAATGACAAAGTCAATGTCTTGGCCGGTTTTGGTATCACTCCATCTGCCTTTGCCACAGCGCCTTTGGCGACCCAGTCCAAGACCCCTCAAGTGGTGATGGCGGCGGCAACTTCGAGTATCACCGAAGCCTCGCCCTATATCGTGCGCACCAGCTTCACGCTGCCACAGGCATCGGTTTCCATTGCGGATTGGGCACCTAAAAATGGCATCAAGAAAGTGGTGACCCTGGTGTCCGATTACGGCCCGGGTTTGGACGCAGAAAAGTTTTTCAAAGAACGCCTATTGTTCAACGGTGGCACAGTGGTTGACACCTTGCGCGTGCCCCTGCGCAACCCTGATTTCGCCCCTTTTCTGCAAAAAGTGCGCGACTTGAAGCCGGATGCCCTATTCGTGTTTGTGCCCTCCGGCGCCGGCGCTGCGGTGATGAAGCAGTTCTTGGAGCGTGGTATGGACAAGGCGGGCATCAAACTCATCGGAACCGGCGACATCACGGATGACGACCAGTTGAACGACATGGGCGACGGTGCCTTGGGCGTGGTCACTTCCCACCACTACTCGGCAGCCCACCCCTCTGCTGTCAACAAGAAGTTTGTAGAGGCCTTCAAAAAGGCTAATAACAACCTTCGCCCCAACTTCATGGCCGTCGGTGGCTATGACGGCATGCGCGTGATTTACGAAGCACTCAAGGTCACCAAGGGCCAAGGTGGCGGTGACGCCTTGTTGGCGGCCATGAAGGGCCAGATCTTCGAGAGCCCGCGCGGCCCGATTTTCATCGACGCGCAGACACGTGACATCGTGCAAAACATCTACTTGCGCAAAGTGGAGAAGAAAGACGGCCAGCTGTACAACGTGGAATTTGATGTCATCAAAGACGTCAAAGACCCCGGCAAAGCCCGTTAATCAACTTACCTGACCGCTGGCGACCGGCGGCAGTCTGCAGGCAAAAAAGCGATGGCAACCCCTTCGCTTTTTTGTTGCCCGGATTCTGCCGATTTCCAGCAACAAAGACCCGGACACCACTTCTATGTTGACCATTCTCTTTGACGGCATTGCCTACGGCATGCTGTTGTTCATCCTCGCGGTCGGCCTCGCCGTCACCATGGGCCTGATGAACTTTGTCAATCTCGCACACGGCGCCTTTGCCATGGTGGGCGGCTACGTGACAGTGCTCTTGATGCAGCGCCTGAACGTGCCCTTCCTGCTGTGTTTGCCTATCGCCTTCTTCACCTCTGCCGTGCTGGGGGCTATCCTGGAGCGCACGCTCTACCGCCCCTTGTACAAACGGCCCCACTTGGACCAGGTGATGTTCTCCATCGGCCTGACCTTCATGGCTGTGGCCGCGGTGGATTATTTTGTAGGCTCCACCCAGCAGATCATGCAGCTGCCTGAGTGGCTCAAGGGCCGCACCGAAATCGGTGAGGGCGCCTGGATGCTGGGCATGGGCCACTACCGCCTGTTCATCATTGCCGTGTGCGCGGCCCTCACCATCGCGCTGCAGCACATCCTGACCAAAACCCGCTTCGGCAGCCGCTTGCGGGCCTCGGTGGACGACCAGCGTGTGGCGGCCGGCCTAGGGATCAATGTGAACGTAGTCTTTCTCGCTACCTTTGCCGTGGGCTCCGGCCTTGCCGGTCTGGGCGGCGCGCTGGGGGCCGATGTGCTGGGTATGGACCCCACCTTCCCGCTCAAGTTCATGATTTACTTTTTGATCGTGGTGGCCGTAGGCGGCACCTCCAGCATCACCGGCCCGCTCCTGGCAGCTTTGCTCTTGGGCATTGCAGACGTGGCCGGCAAGTACTACATCCCCAAACTCGGCGCCTTCATTGTGTACAGCCTGATGATCATCATCCTGGTCTGGCGCCCGCAAGGCCTCTTTGTGCGCAAAGGCGGCAAGGCATGACTACCTCGGACTCTTCTTCCATGAACAACACCAATATCCTGATGCGCGCCGGTCGCTGGCGCTGGTGGGAGCTGCTGCTCTGGGCGGTGGCCCTGGCAACACCGTGGGTCATGAACACCCACGCGCTCATCATCAATGAGATTGCCATCGTTGCGCTGTTTGCGCTGTCGCTGGACATCATCCTCGGTTACACCGGCATCGTGTCGCTGGGCCACGCGGCCTTCTTCGGCATGGGCGCGTACACCGCGGCCTTGTTCTCCAAGCACATCAACCCCGACCCCTTGTTCGGCTTGGCGGTGGCCATGGCCGTGTCCACGGTGTTGGGTGCTATTTGCAGCGTGACGGTGCAGCGCGGCACCGACCTGACCCGCCTCATGGTGACCATGGGCGTGGGCCTGATCCTGATGGAGCTGGCCAACAAACTCGACTGGCTCACCGGCGGTGCCGACGGCCTGCAGGGCGTGATGATGGGCCCCTTGCTCGGCCGCTTCGAGTTCGACCTGTACGGCAGCACGGCCGCCACCTATTCCATCGTGGTGTTGTTCATCATGTTTGTGCTGGCACGCCGCTTCGTGAACTCGCCCTTCGGCGGCACGCTCAAGGCCATTCACGACAACCGCTTGCGCGCTATGGCCATCGGCATTCCTGTGGCCAGCCGCATTGCCGTGGCGTACACCGTGGCGGCAGGTGCTGCCGGTATGGCCGGCGCGCTGCTGGCGCAGACCACGGGCTTTGCCTCGCTGGACGTGTTTGAGTTCCACCGCTCGGCCGACCTCGTGCTGTTGCTGGTCATCGGCGGGGTGGGCTGGTTGTATGGCGGCGTGATCGGTGCCATCGTGTTCAAGGTGTTGCAAGACGCTATTTCCAGCATTACCCCGCAGTACTGGACCTTCTGGATCGGCCTCTTTCTGGTGGTGCTAATGCTGGTGGGCCGCGAGCGCGTAGTGCGCCCCTGGACCTGGTTCGGTGCATCGTCCTCCAAAAAGAAAGGCGGTGCTGCATGAGCGCCACCTCTAGTTCCATGAATTCCAATACCGTACTCAGCGCGCAAGGGCTGGTGATGAAGTTCGGCGGCATCACCGCCACCAACAACGTCACCCTGAACCTGCAAAAAGGCGCACGCCATGCGCTCATCGGTCCCAACGGCGCCGGCAAAACCACGCTCATCAACCTGTTGACCGGCGTGCTGCAGCCCACCGAGGGTCGCATCGTGCTCGAGGGTGAGGACATCACCCACCTCGCCCCGCACCAGCGTGTGCGCCGTGGCATGGTGCGCACCTTCCAGATCAACCAGCTGTTCGACAGCATGAGCCCGATGCAAACCTTGGCCATGGTGGTCAGCCAGCACAAGGGTCTGGGCGGCAAGTGGTGGCAGCCCTTGGGTGCCAATCGCAGCGTGGTCGAGCGGAGCGAGCAACTGCTGGAGCAGTTCCACCTCAGCAGCGTCATGCACCAGGAAACCCGGGTGCTGGCCTACGGCAAGCGCCGCTTGTTGGAAATTGCGATTGCGCTGGCCTGCGAGCCCCGCGTGCTGCTGCTCGACGAGCCCGTGGCCGGTGTGCCGGCCGGCGAGCGTGAAGAGTTGCTGCAAACCGTGGCGGCCCTGCCGGCGGATGTGTCCATCCTTTTGATTGAACATGACATGGATCTGGTCTTCAGCTTTGCAAACCGCATGACGGTGCTGGTCAACGGCACCATGCTCACCGAGGGCAACCCCGAAGAAATCGCCAACGATCCGCAGGTCAAGGCGGTCTATCTTGGCCACGCCGAAGGCGAAGGAGCCCACGCATGACCGAACTACTGAAAGTCGAAAACCTGTCCGCCGGTTACGGCGAGGCGGTGGTGCTGCACGGCGTGTCCGTCAGCATCAACGAAGGGGAAACTCTGGCGCTGCTTGGCCGCAACGGCACCGGCAAAACCACCTTCATGAACACCCTGGCCGGTGCCACCCGCCAGCACGGCGGCACCATGCACCTAGGGGGCGCAGTCCTACACAAAATGCCGCAGCACGAGCGTGCTGCCGCCGGTATCGGCTGGGTGCCGCAAGAGCGCAACATTTTCAAGTCGCTC
The DNA here is from genome assembly GCF_013297935.1 of Rhodoferax sp. GTDB lineage: Bacteria > Pseudomonadota > Gammaproteobacteria > Burkholderiales > Burkholderiaceae_C > Allorhodoferax. The sequence continues at coordinate 8,658 of NZ_JAAFIX010000021.1, forward strand.
ACTGTCGACGAAAACCTGACCGCCGTGGCACGCCCGGCCCGCGCAGGCCGCAAGGCCGCCATGTGGACACCCGAGCGGGTGTACGAGCTCTTTCCCCGCTTGGCGGAGCGCAAAACCAACCTGGGCACACAGCTCTCAGGGGGCGAGCAGCAAATGCTGGCCGTGGGCCGCGCGCTGGTGCTCAACCCCACCATCTTGCTGCTGGACGAGCCGTGTGAAGGCCTGGCGCCCATCATCGTGCAGGAGTTGCTGCGGGCCATCCGGCGCATTACCCGCGAGGAGGGCCTCTCGGCCATCATCGTGGAGCAGCACCCGCAGGCCATTCTGGCCATCAGCGACACCGCTGCGGTGCTGGACCGCGGCACCGTGGTGCACAGCGGCACGGCGCAAAGCCTGCGCGAGCAGCCGGAGCTGCTGGACCGCCTGCTGGGCGTAGCCCGGTAACCCCGGCTTGCTATCGAAATAAGAGCTGCTGGCGCTTACTCTATAAGCGCTAGCAGCTCTTTTTATTAGAAAAGGAGACATGCATGAACCGTATTTCCCGTCGTGGCACGCTCGCTGCCATCGCTCTGTCGGCTTTGACCGCTGCACTTCCGGCCGCGGCCGAACCCTTCCCCAGCAAACCTATCCGCATCGTGGTGCCATTCGGCGCGGGTGGTGTGGCAGACCTGACGGCGCGCACGGTCGCGCAAAAAATGGCGGAATCGCTGGGCCAGCCGATCATCATCGACAACAAACCCGGTGCCGGTGGGGTGGGTGCTGGCGAGGCAGTGGCCAAGGCCGAGCCGGATGGTCACACCTTGCTGCTCATGTCCAACGGCACCGCAGTGAGCGCTGGCTTGTTCAAGAGCCTCCCGTTCGACGCGGTGCGCGACTTCGCACCCGTCTCCACCCTGGGTTACTTTGATCTTGCGGTGCTGGCCTCCGCCAGCGCGCCTTACAAAAACCTGGGTGAACTCATGGCCTACGCCAAGGCCAACCCCGGCAAGCTCAATGTGGGCACCATCAACATTGGCAGTACTCAGCATCTGGCGGCCGAGCTGTTCAAGTCCCGCACGGGGCTGGACTTCTTGATCGTCCCGTTCAACGGTACACCGGCGCTCACCACCGCGCTGCGTGGTGGGCAGGTCGATGTGGCCATCGAAATCCTCGGGCCCATGATGGGCCAGGTCAGCTCCAAGGCCTTGCGCCCGCTGGCCATTCTGGGGGACGAGCGCGCAGCGCAGGTGCCTGATGTGCCCACCGTCATGCAAAGCGGGGTGGCTAACTTTGACGTGTCTTCATGGAACGCGCTGGCTGCTCCCGCCAAAACGCCCAAAGACGTGATTGCTCGCCTCAACAAGGAAGTGCAGGCCGCGCTGGCCCACCCCGATGTGAAGAAGAAGCTGTTTGAGCTGAATGTGTCTGCCCGCGGCTCCACCCCCGAGAAATTGGGCGAGTTGCTCGCCAGTGACATCAAGCGCTGGGGCGAGGTCATCGCCAAAGCCGGTGTGCCGCGCCTCTAATGCGCTATACATTTGATAGCTGCTCGCGCATGGCTTGTGTGGGCTAGCTGCCAATTTGGCTATCAATTAGGGGCGCTGGTGCTACGTGCAGAAGCGCTCCCCGCCCCACCCACTGACAGGTTCTGATGCTCGATATCCTGGCCATTACCGGCCCCATTTATGTTTGTATTGCTCTAGGCTATCTTTGCACCCGCATGGGGGTGTTCAGTAAACCCGATCTGCGCGTGCTGGGCAAGTTTGTGCTCAACCTGGCCTTGCCGGCGCTCCTGTTCAACGCCATTGCCCAGCGTCCGCTGAAAGACGTTATGCACATGGATTACCTGCTGGCCTACGGCTTGGGCTCCGGGGCCATGTTGCTCTGCAGCTACCTGTGGGCCCGCTATGTCAACCGCAGCGCCGGCAGCTACCGCGCCTTTTTCGCCATGGGGACCGGCTGCTCCAACAGCGGCTACATGGGTTACCCCGTGGTGCAGCTGGTGCTCGGCAGCATTGCGCCGGTGGCGCTGGCGCTCAACATGCTGTTGGAAAACCTCATCAAACTCCCCGTGCTGCTCACGCTGGCCGACAACGCCGATGCCGGCGCCCACCGCCCCTGGCGCACTGTGCTGCTGGACATTGCCCGGGGCTGGGTGCGCACGCCCATGCTGGTGGTGATACCGCTGGCGCTGCTGGTGTCCGTCATGGGCTGGACCTTGCCAAGCCCGGTGGCCCGCACCATTACGCTGTTCTCGCAGGTCACGACCGGCCTGGCCCTGTTTGTCATTGGCGGGGCGCTGGTGGGCTTGCAGCTCAAGGGTAAGCGCCGGCTGGTGGGGCAGATCACCTTCGGCAAGCTGGTGCTGCACCCGCTGTGTGTGTTTCTGGCCTTCACCTTCGTCGTGCCGATTGCCGACCCGCAGCTGCGCACCGCGGCGCTACTGTTTGCCGCCATGCCCATGCTAGGCGTCTACCCCATTCTTGCGCTGAAGTACGGCCATGAAGAGGTGAGTGCAGCCACCTTGCTGGCCGCCACCATCGGCTCGTTTTTCACCCTTAACGTGTTGTTGTGGATGCTCAAGCACTACCCGCTCTGAGTTCGCTCAGTCCGCGCGCACCCGCCCGCCGCTGATCACCGGTTTCCAGCGCGCAATCTCTTTGGCAATGAGTTTGCCGAAGTTGGCCGGGGTATCGGGGGTGGCTATGGCGCCTTCGGCATTGAGCCGGTTTTTGAGTTCGGGGGAGTTCAGCGCCAAGTTGATCTGGGTGTTGAGCTTGGTGATCACGTCCGTGGGCGTACCGGCAGGCGCCACCACGCCGTACCACTGGTCGGCCTCAAAGCCGGGGTAGCCACTTTCCGCCACCGTGGGCAGGTCGGGCAGGGCGTCCATGCGCTTGGGGCTGGAGACTGCGAGGGCGCGCAACTGTCCGTTCTTGATCTGGCTGATCACCGCAGGTGCGCCTGTGAACAGCAACTGCGTTTGTCCGCCCACCAGGTCGGTGATCGCGGGCGCGGTGCCGCGGTAGGGGATGTGCAAGAGCGAGGTGCCGGTTTGCAGCTTGAAGTACTCGGTGGCCAAGTTGGCCGCGCTGCCGTTACCGCCTGAGCCATAGTTCATCTGCCCCGGTTTGGACTTGGCTAGTGCCACCAGTTCTTTCACGTTTTTGGCGGGCACGCCGGGGTGCACCACCAGCACATTGGGTACCCGGGCCACCCAGGCCACGGGGGCGAAGCTTTTGATCGGGTCGTAGGGCAAATTCGGAAACAGCGTGGGGTTCACCGCCAGGGTGCCGATGTGCCCCATGAGCAAGGTATAGCCGTCCGCCGGCGCTTTGGCCACCTTGTCCGCGCCAATGGCTCCGCCCGCCCCCGGCACGTTGTCAATGACGACCGGCTGGCCCCACGCTTCGTTGAGTTTCTGCCCGATCGCACGCGCCAGAATGTCCGACGACCCTCCCGGCGTAAAAGGCACCACCAGCCGGATCGATTTGGCCGGGTAGGCCGCAGCGGTCTGTGCTTGGCCGGGTAAATGAAGAAAAAGGCAGCTAGCCCACACCACGATTGCGCGAGTAGCTATGATTTTTGTAGTATTTTTGGTCAAGGAAATGTCTCCGTCGGTTGAGCTGGGGGGCCAGTGTCCGCGCAAGCCGGTCCTTGCGGCTAGTCGCTGGCGGCATACCTGCTATGCAGTAATCCGGCGGGCTGCTGAATCAGGGTTGACTCAACGGCAAGTCAGCGGTGAATCGCCTCCAGCACCACCCCGCTCACCACCTCCATGGCCTTGCGCTGGGTTTGTGTGGTCGGGCGGCGGGCCGACCAGACCAGCATGAGCTGGCTCATGATGCGCGGGCTGTGGATGGCCTGCACGGTAAAGGTCTCGGGGTTGTCGAAATTGCTCAAGGTGTAGCTCGGCAGCACGGCGTGGCCCATGCCTTCTTTCACCAGGTTGAGGATGGCGTTGAGCCCGTCCACCTCCAGCAGTACCTCGGGGCGGCGACCCATGCTCATCATTTCGCCCTCTAGCAGGATGCGGAATGCGTTAGGCCGGCTGGGCAAGATGAGTGGCAGCTCCGCCACATCCCGCAAGCTCAGGGCCGGTGCCGCGCGGGCCTTGCCTTTTTGGCTGCCCATCGGGTTGTGGGAGATGAGGGAGAGCTCGTCCTCGTCCAGCGTGCTCATTTCCAGTTCGCTGCTTTGTCCGGGGTTGTAGAGCACCGCCATGTCGAGGTTGCCCAGGCGCAGGCCCTCGTGCATCTGGACCGAAAAGCCCTCGGTCAAGGTCAGGTGGGCGTGGGGCAGGGCTTCGCGAAAGGCTTTGACCAGCGGCACCGTGATCAGCTTGGACAGGCTGGGCGGCAACCCTATCGACACCCGCCCGGCCAAGGCACCGCGTGCGGCGCCCAGCTCCTCCCGCGTCAACTGCACCTGGTGGAGGATGCCGCGACCGTGTTCGAGCAGCAGCTTGCCCGCCTCGGTAGGCACGGCACCCCGCCCGTTGCGGGTCAGCAGGTTCTGGCGCAGCTCCACTTCTAAGAGGCGAATTTGCCGGCTGAGTGCCGGTTGGGCAACGTCCAGAGAAATAGACGCACGCGTGAAACTGCCCATTTCGGCCACGCGCACAAAGTACTCCAACTGTTTCAAATCCATAAGGTAACGCTCCAATGACCAAGTTTCTTCTGTGAATAGCTGAGCTTGAATTATGCCGATATGAGATAGCTGCTAGTTGCCTGCTTGGCTTATCAAATGCCGCCCGCACGACCAGAATACCTGCCATGCAATCCCCCGACCCTCTTGCCGCCACGGCGTCCCCGGTGTTGACGTCTATCTCGTCCATGGCCACCCGCCAGGTGCTGGTGGCCTTGGCGTCTGCCTACCAGGCCCAGACCGGCTTGCAACTGGCGTTGGAGTCGGTCGGCGGGGTCGATGCCGCCAAGCGGGTACAGGCCGGCGAGGTGTTCGACATTGTGTTTTTGGCCTCTGACGCTATCGACAAACTTCTGGCGGCAGGGCACCTGCTGGCGGGCAGCCGGGTCGACCTGGTGCACTCCGGTGTGGCGGTTGCCGTGAAAGAGGGTGCTGCGGCACCCGACATCAGCTCAGAGGCCGCTATGCGCGCTGCCGTGTTGGCTGCGCCTACCGTGAGCTACTCCACCGGCCCGAGCGGCGTGGCCTTGGCCAAGCTGTTTGAGCGCTGGGGTATTGCCGACGAAATTCAAAGCCGCCTCGTGCAGGCGCCCCCGGGTGTGCCGGTGGGCTCGCTGGTGGCACAGGGGCAGGTGGCGCTGGGCTTTCAGCAGCTCAGCGAGCTGATTCACGTAAAAGGCATCCGCATCGTCGGGCCTTTGCCGGCCGGTATCCAGATCACCACTACTTTTTGCGCCGGCATCGGTGCCCGCAGCACCCAAGAGCCCGCAGCTCGCGCGCTGCTGGCCTACATGGCGTCGCCCGAGGCGAACGCTGCCAAGCTGCGCGAGGGCATGGAGCCCGCCTAAACAACCACACCTACAACATCACCGGAGACACCCATGATCATTGACTGCCACGGCCACTACACCACCGCCCCCAAGGCGCTGGAGAACTGGCGCAATGCCCAGATTGCCAACCTCAACACCCCCGAACTGGGCCCCAAGGTGGCAGACCTCAAGATTAGTGATGACGAGCTGATTGAGACCATCGAGAGCAACCAATTGCGCCTGATGCGCGAGCGCGGCTCCGACCTCACCATCTTCAGCCCGCGCGCCAGCTTCATGGCCCACCACATTGGCGACTTCAATGTCTCCAGCACCTGGGCCGCCATCTGCAACGAGCTGTGCTACCGCGTGAGCCAGCTGTTCCCGGACCACTTCATTCCCGCCGCCATGCTGCCGCAAAGCCCTGGCGTGGACCCTGCCACTTGCATCCCCGAGCTGGTGAAGTGTGTGGAGCAGTACGGCAACGTGGGTATTAACCTGAACCCTGACCCGAGCGGCGGCCATTGGACATCGCCCCCCTTGAGCGACAAGGCGTGGTTCCCCATTTACGAGAAGATGGTGGAGTACGACATCCCCGCGATGATTCACGTCAGCACCAGTTGCAACGCGTGCTTTCACACCACCGGCGCCCACTACCTGAATGCCGACACCACGGCTTTCATGCAGTGCCTGACCAGTGACCTGTTCAAGCAGTTCCCCACCCTCAAGTTCCTGATTCCGCACGGCGGCGGCGCGGTGCCTTATCACTGGGGTCGCTTCCGAGGTTTGGCGCAGGAACTCAAGAAGCCTTTGCTGGAAGAGCACTTGCTCAACAACATTTATTTCGACACCTGCGTGTACCACCAGCCCGGCATCGACTTGCTCAACACCGTGATTCCGGTGAAGAACGTGTTGTTTGCGTCGGAAATGATCGGCGCGGTGCGCGGCATTGACCCGCAGACCGGTAACTATTACGACGACACCAAGCGCTATATCGAAGCTAGCAAGATATTGAGTGCGGACGACCGCCATCAGATCTATGAAGGCAATGCGCGGCGCGTGTTTCCGCGGCTGGATGCGGCTTTGAAGGCCAAGGGGCGCTGAGTTTTTTGCGCTTGTGGAGGGCTCGGGGTGGCTACGCGTTTTGCTGCGTGTCCCCCGCCCGCTTTGCGGGCTCCTCCTTGACCTCCGCAAAACGCATAGCCACCCCGAGCCTTACGGTGCGAATTGGACGTGCGAACAGAAAAGACACTTCTTCGCAGCAGCAGAGTAGGGGTGAGTGCCGTAGTGAAGTCAAGGAGGAGCCCGCGCAGCGGGCGGGGGACATGAACGAAGGTACTTGCCCCTGCTCTGCTGCGGGTCCAGAAGAAAACCGATGAGAAACACTGAGGAGATTTAGACATGTACGAACTAGGCGTTTGCTATCGCAACATCATCCGCGCAGACCGCGCAGCCGCTGACGGCTTGGCCGCTCTGGGCTCTGCCACTGTGCACGAAGCCATGGGCCGCGTGGGCCTGCTCAAGCCCTATATGCGCCCCATCCAGAGCGGCGTTCAGGTGTCCGGCACGGCGGTGACCGTGTTGCTTCAACCCGGTGACAACTGGATGATGCATGTGGCCGCCGAGCAAATCCAGCCCGGCGACATCGTGGTGGCCACGGTCACTGCAGAGTGCACCGATGGTTTCTTTGGCGACCTGCTGGCGACCAGCTTTCAAGCCCGTGGTGCACGCGGTCTCATCATCGAAGGCGGTGTGCGCGATGTGAAAGAGCTGCAGCGCATGGGCTTCCCGGTGTGGAGCAGGGCCATCAGCAGCAAGGGCACCATCAAGGCGACCTTGGGTTCGGTCAACATTCCAATCGTGTGTGCCGGCATGCTGGTCACACCGGGTGATGTGATCGTGGCGGATGACGACGGTGTGGTCTGCGTGCCCGCAGCACGCGTCGCCGCCACACTGGCTGCTGCCCAGAAGCGCGAGAGCTTTGAAGGCGAAAAGCGCGAGAAGCTGGCTGCCGGCGTGCTGGGGCTGGACATGTACAAGATGCGCGAGCCCTTGGCGGCGCTGGGTTTGAAATACATCGACTGAAAGCCCACTATGAGCAAACCTACTTCGGGTGATTTCACCAAGACCGCTGGCTGGATGGACTGGTACACCGGCCCGGCCAAGCCTAAGTTCCAACTGCCTGCAGGCGCTGTCGATGCCCACTGCCACGTGTTCGGCCCCGGCGCAGAGTTCCCTTATGCGCCCGAGCGCAAGTACACGCCGTGCGATGCGTCCAAGCACCAGCTCTTCGCCCTGCGCGACCACCTGGGCTTTGAGAAAAACGTGGTGGTACAAGCCACCTGCCATGGTGCCGACAACCGCGCCATGGTGGACGCGCTGCTGGCCAGCAATGGCAAAGCGCGCGGTGTGGCCACCGTCAAGCGCAGCGTGACCGACGAAGAAATCCAGGCCATGCACGACGCCGGTGTGCGCGGAGTGCGCTTCAACTTCGTTAAGCGCCTGGTGGACTTCACCCCTAAGGACGAGTTGCTGGAAATTGCGGGCCGTATCGCCAAGTGGGGCTGGCACATAGTGATCTATTTCGAGGCGGTCGACCTGCCCGAGCTGTGGGACTTTTTCACCGCGCTGCCCACCACCGTGGTGGTGGACCACATGGGCCGGCCCGATGTGTCGTTGCCCGTAGATGGCCCACAGTTCGCGCTGTTTGAAAAGTTCATGCGTGAGCACCAGAATGTGTGGAGCAAAGTGAGCTGCCCCGAGCGCCTGAGCGTAGCCGGCCCCAAGGCGCTGGATGGCGAGCAAAACGCCTACCGCGATGTAGTTCCGTTTGCCAAGCGCATCGTCGAGCAGTTCCCGGACCGCGTGTTGTGGGGCACCGACTGGCCGCACCCCAACCTGAAGGACCACATGCCTGACGACGGCCTGCTGGTGGAATTCATTCCCCACATTGCGCCCACCGCCGAGCTGCAACAGAAGCTGCTGGTAGACAACCCCAATCGCCTTTACTGGCCCGAAACCCTGAAGGACTGACATGTCACTCGAAAAACCCTACCAGGACGTTCCCGGCACTATCATTTTTGATGCCGAGCAAAGTCGCAAAGGCTACTGGCTTAACCAGTTCTGCATGAGCCTCATGAAGCCCGAGAACCGCGCCCGCTTCAAAGCCGACCAGCGCGCCTACCTGAACGAATGGCCCATGAGCGAAGAGCAGCGCCAGTCGGTCATCGACATGGACCTGAACCGCGCCATGCAGCTGGGCGGCAACATCTACTTCCTGGCCAAAATCGGCTCTACCCACGGCCTGAGCTTTCAGCAAATGGCTGGCAGCATGACCGGCATGACCGAGGTCGAGTACCGCGCCATGATGATGGCCGGCGGCCGCTCGGCTGAAGGCAACCGTTACGTGGGCGAAGACGGCGATGCCCAAGCCCACCACCAACCCCAAGGCCAAGCCGGCAAGAAAGAGAGCGCCTGATGGCCCGCATAACCGCATCGGTATTTACCTCCCACGTCCCCGCCATTGGCGCTGCTATGGACCTCGGCAAAACGCAGGAAGACTATTGGAAGCCCCTGTTTGCCGGCTACGACTTCTCCAAACAGTGGATGAAGGACAACAAGCCGGATGTGATTTTTCTGGTCTACAACGACCACGCCACCGCCTTCAGCCTGGACCTGATTCCCACCTTCGCCATTGGCACCGCCGCCGAGTACACCCCGGCGGACGAAGGCTTCGGCCCCCGCCCTGTGCCCAAGGTGCAGGGCCACCCCGACCTCGCGGCGCACATCGCCCACTCGGTGATTCAACAGGACTTCGACCTCACCATCGTCAACAAGATGGACGTGGACCACGGCCTGACCGTGCCCCTGAGCTTGATGTGCGGTGAGAAGGACCCTGTCAAGGACGCCTGGCCCTGCCCGGTTATTCCGTTTGCCGTGAACGTGGTGCAGTACCCCGTGCCCAGCGGCCAGCGCTGCTTCAACCTGGGCAAGGCTATCCGCAAAGCCGTGGAGAGCTACGACGAAGATATCAACGTGCACATCTGGGGCACCGGCGGCATGAGCCACCAGCTGCAGGGTGCACGCGCCGGCCTGATTAACCGCGAGTGGGACAACGCCTGGCTGGACCAGATGATTGCCGACCCCGCCGCCTGCGCCGCCACACCGCACATCGACTACGTGCGCGAAGCCGGCAGCGAAGGCATTGAGCTGGTGATGTGGCTGATTGCCCGTGGCGCGATGTCAGACGTGCCCTACGATGCTACAGATTTGGAAGCGGCTCGCGCACATTCTGTGCGGGTTAAGCACCGGTTTTACCATGTACCCGCCAGCAACACGGCGGTGGGACATTTGATTTTGGAGAACACGTAATATGAGCAAAACCATCAAAGTCGCGCTGGCTGGCGCGGGCGCTTTCGGCGTCAAGCACCTGGACGGCATCAAGAACATTGACGGTGTGGAAGTCATCTCCCTCATCGGCCGTGAGCTGGACAAAACCAAGGAAGTGGCTGCCCAATACGGCATCGGCCATGTGACCACCGAGCTGTCGGAAAGCCTGGCAATCCCTGAGCTGGACGCTGTGATTTTGTGCACCCCCACCCAGATGCACGCCGAGCAAACGCTGGCCTGCCTGAAGGCCGGCAAGCACGTGCAGGTGGAAATCCCCCTGGCCGACAGCTGGGCCGGTGCCGAGGCCGTGGTGGCCGAGCAAAAGAAGACCGGTTTGGTGGCCATGTGCGGCCACACCCGCCGCTTCAACCCCAGCCACCAGTATGTGAATGAGCAAATCACGGCCGGCAAATTCAACATCCAGCAAATGGATGTGCAGACCTACTTCTTCCGCCGCACCAACACCAACGCGCTGGGCCAGGCCCGTAGCTGGACCGACCACTTGCTGTGGCACCACGCGGCGCACACCGTGGACCTGTTTGCCTACCAGGCCAATAGCCCTATCGTGCAGGCCAACGCCATCCAGGGCCCCATCCACCCGGTGCTGGGCATTGCCATGGACATGAGCATCCAGCTGCGCGCGGCCAACGGTGCCATCTGCACCTTGAGCCTGAGCTTCAACAACGACGGCCCCCTGGGCACCTACTTCCGCTACATCGGCGATACGGCCACCTACCTCGCCCGCTACGACGACCTTTACACCGGCAAGGAAGAGAAGATCGATGTGAGCCAAGTGGCCGTCAGCATGAACGGCATCGAACTGCAAGACCGCGAGTTCTTTGCTGCCATCAAAGAAGGGCGCGAACCCAACTCAAGCGTTGGCCGCGTGCTCGACTGCTACCGCGTGCTGCACCAGTTGGAGCAGCAATTGGCGCAGCAGGGCTAAGTGTTCTGTTCAACCTGTTAGCAACGTTGTATTCAACGTGAGCCTGCAACCGCAGGCTCTTTTTTTTGCGTGATCCAACGCACGCCCATTGCTCGTGAGCGGATGTATCCTACCAAGCGAGCATGTAACAGTTGCGGATCAGGAGCTGAGAAAGTGGGAACGTTGCTTACAGGTGTTTGGCGCATTTCGGTCCTTAGCGTCTATGCGCTGATATTTTT
>NZ_JAAFIX010000022.1 GCF_013297935.1 Rhodoferax sp.
CACAGCTTCCGCCACTCTGGCTTGCGTGATCGCAGCCTGTCTATCAATGCGGCTTCATGCTTGTTCTCTAGCATTGCCGCAATCATCCACGGTTCTGGGTCTTCTCCTAATTCGATAGCAAGATTCCCAGCAACGGCGGGGCTCAGACGCCCATCATGTCCAGCGCGTGTGAACACGCTAGGCATGATATTTAGCGTTCTTGCCCACTCGGATTTGGACTTTATTTCCAACGCTCTTTGTAATAAGTCAAGGGTTTTTGGCATTTCTGCGCTCCTTCTGTTGGGCGAATTTTTACACATCATGTAAAAAAAGTGTTTTACAGAAAGTAAAACACTGACTAGAGTTGCGTCTTAGAAATTTACATTCAGTAAAAAGAAAGCGGCCATGTCTTCACCTCTCAACGATTTACGGAACTCTGCGCACATAGCACTTGCGCGGTATGGCTTGGCCGCTTCCCCCGCGCTGTCCGCGCAGGGTTCCACCACCATCGAAGCCCAGCAAAACGAACTTGCTTCGGCCTATCACGTTCACCACTTCGATTGCCCCCAGTGCATAGCCGCTGGCCGTGGTCGTGTGTATTCCGCACGTTGCGAAACTGGTCAACGTCTTTTCACGGCTTGCCAAAACTGGCCCGCTGACCTCAAAGGTGAAAGCGAAGCCGAAGGCGCAGCGCGTGGCGGCTCTGCCGCCACAGTCGCGCCGCAGGCGCATAAGCTGCCCCCCGTTGGTAACACGGGGGGATCATTCCGGAGCGTACAACATGGCTAATTTAAACCCTGTTGTTATTGATGGCGATCAAATCAAGCTACGCCTTCAAGCAGAGCGCACCGCCCATAAAACCCCTGTCCATGTTGATTGGGTACGCTTCACTGCACTCCTTCGGAGCGTTACCCCTGATTTCTTGACTCGCAAAGGCCCGGTATTGCCAAGCGCTGAAACTCTCGGCGTTCGGTCTATTCAGTCCGTCAACCGCTTTATCCAGACAGCTAAAAAGAAGGGTTCACCCGCTGAATTTGACTCTGAGCGAATTCACAGAATGATTCGTTGCAGCCTCGAAGCCTACGAAAAAGAGCACGAATCCCCGGCCTTTAAATGGGCCAGTTCACAAGCTCTCGAACTTGCAAAGGAAGTTGTCCAGGCATTGGGCGAAGAATTCGAAGTCTCTCCTGAAATTAAGGGCGGCAAAGACTTTTATAAATACTCTTTCATCATCGAAAGAAAAGGTCACCCTTGCGGCTGGGTCGGCTTCATGGCTGGTTCAAACAGCCACAGCGCCGAAGCTCAAAACCAAACGCTGCACGTGAACCTAGATGGCCACGCTTGCACCTTTGCGGAGCATGGTTGGACGGATCGCATTGCCGACTTGATCGACAAGCACGAAGCAAAGGTAACCCGTGCTGATCTTGCCCTTGATCTCTTTCATGGCGGCATTGATATGGATGCACTGGCCGACGATTACCGCGCCGGGGCGTTCGATGTTCGTGGCCGTAGACCGGCCCCCGATGTGGCCGGTGATTGGGTGAACGGTCGCGCTCGTTCCTTCTACGTTGGCGCTCGTAAGAGCGGCAAAGTAACCAATATCTACGAAAAAGGCGATCAGCTCTATGGAGCTGGTGAAAAAAGCGACTGGATACGTGTTGAGCTGCGTTATGGCGATCAAAACCGTGTCCTGCCCTCGGACATATTTCGCCGCCCTGCCGACTTCTTCGCGGGTGCTTCCGATTGGCACCAGTTGCAAATTGTGAAGGCTGACAGCTTAGTGACTCCGCAAAAAGTCGCAGTAAACAAAGCGCTGCCTTTGCAAACCGTCAAGGCGGAAATTGCTCGAAATCTTCGCTGGGCTTTTAACGCCGCTGCGCCCACGATTTCCGCTGCATTCAAGTACCTGAGCGAGGCCGACTTTCTAGAGCTATGCGACTGGCGAAACCACAAATTGCCTGGTCGTTTGCGCAAATTCTCCGAGTCGGATTTGCTCTCCGCCTTCTCAATTTCAACCGGTAGCGGGTGCGCTGGCCACGCCCTTTTAGCTACCTAAAAAAACCGGCCTTAAGGAAAAAAACCATGCGTATGAAAAGTGACCAAACCCTGATGGGTATCAAGGCCAGCGAAGGTGAGGTCGAGGGCAACAAATACAGCTCCACCACTTTCTATTTGCCTGCCGACTTGGCCGCTAACGCGACCTCGAAAACTATGGGCGCTGTAACCGTCCCCTACAAATTCGGAGATGCCAGTGAATACCAAAAATGGGCGAACTTCGAAAAGAACTTCCCCGCGACAGGTCTGCCTGTCTCTGTGGAATTCGACATCGTGGCCGGTAAAGACGCTCAAGGCCGCGACTCTGCAAAGGTCGTGCTTGTCGCCATCGCTCCGCGCTCCGTAGCTCGTCCAGCGGCCTAAATATGCGCTTCCTCGTCCAATCGAAAAGCACGGGGCGCTTCCTTGTTCCTAGTTTGGACGATGGGCAGCCTGAATGGTCGTTTGACCTCAAAAAAGCTGGTATCGGTGTCGTGCCCGAGCTTGAGCGGGCCGTCCAGCTCGTCGAGGACTGGTGCGATGTTGATGACCTTCCTCAAATCATTGATCTTGACCGTCTGGGAACGGATCAGGACTATTCAAGGGGCTAAAAAATGGAAATGGATGAAGGCGAAGACGGCGGCTCGGAGACTTGCGACACATGCGGCGGTTCATTCTTGAGCTGGATTGGGATGGCAAAACAGCCTAGAAAAGCCTGCATCGCAGGCCTAAGCATTAAGCCTATTCAGTGGGCTTACTGCTTGGAATCCTCCAAGTTTTTCAACCGTTCAAAACAAAGGAAATTGAAATGAACAAGCAAACCAAAATGCTCCGTCTCGCTGTCATGTCTGCCGCTGCTGCCGCTTCGGTTGGCTCTGCTAATGCTGCCTTGGACTCTGCGGTTACTGCCGCTATCACAACCGCCCAGGGCGACCTGTTGGCCCTGTATGGCGCGTTGACCGCTGCCGGTGTGGCGATCTGGATTGGTCGCCTGATCTATCGCAAATTTACCGTGAAGTAAATCGGTGGGCGTCCAATATAAGGGCGTCTGTTATCCGACTGCGGAACTAGCAAAGGCTAACGCTTGCGCTAGTTCGTATCAGTCCACGATAGCAACCACCAACGTCTACACCTCCGAGTGCACCACCACCAATTTCGGAACCAGCGGTCCGGCTGCGATGGTCATTTGCAAACGCACCAACGGCGGCGCCTGTACCAATATCAACCAGCCTTACCCGGTCTTCAACCCTTGCACATATGACGCACCTTCTTCAATGTCTAGCGAGTATTTCGCCGCGGTGCTGGCTTTCTTGGTTGTCGTCTATGTGGGCAAGCACATCTATAAATTGTTTTGGCGTCGTGAATACGACCACTAAAAAAAATGACCTACGAAGACGCACAATTTATTCAGCAAATCTGGCTCTGGTCGGGCTTGTCATTGGCCTTGCTGCTGGCCCTTCGCTAGCTCAGACTTCTAACGCTGGCGATGCGTTCAATTGGATGTATTACCAAACAAACGGTAACACCGTTTCCGTGTCCCCGAGTGCCCCCGGTTCTGCCATACGTGACATGGGTTGGGGTGGTCGGGCTACTAGCACCAGCGATATTGGTTGGTCTGGTCGTCCGTCCATGCGTAATGGTTCGGGCAATGCGTTTGCAATTGACGTTATTGCGAAAACACCCGCTTCTAAGGCCGCAAAAATTTTGTCTGCCGGTGCTAAGGCGCTCCCGATCATTGGTACTGGTGTCTTCTTGTGGGATCTTTGTAACGAACTCGGGTATCAGTGTTCGAAGACCCAGGGCGGTCAGCCTGAGATCAAGAAGGTCGTTAACGGTCAAAAGTACTGCATCGTTGCAGGCGCCTTTCCGGCCACTTGCGTGATCACATCAAGCCCTGAAGACGTTTGTAGTGCTGTGGGCGGCTCGGTGCATTCGAAGCCGGGCGGCGTGGTCTATTGCAGCCCGTGGATTAATCCTGTAAGCGCTGAAGGTCCTCCAATCAATTCTGAAACTCCTGTATCAATTCAAGACCTAGAGGACGCAATTGCTTCTAAAAGTGGCTGGCCTACGAATTCTTCAATTCATGAAGCGTTGCAAGAATCTGCTCGTGCTACCGGTCAAAAAATCCCGTTGGAATCTCCCGTTGTTAGCGGCCCGTCTTCTTCGCCCGGCACTACAAAGACAACCAGCAATCCTGCGACAAATACAACAACCACAACGACGACAAACCACACTCACAACTACAACGACAACCGTGTAACAAACAACGTTACGACATCGGTTAGCGTTACAAACAACACAACCGGCCAGACCGACACGAGCACCACTACAGAGCAAGAAAAAGGGGAGCAGTCAGAGTGTGAAATAAATCCGAAGGCGTGGGGCTGTTCGGACTTGGACACTCCTGAAGATGAAGTGCCAAAAAAGGAAAAACAAATAACTTTCACCCCTGAAAATCTCGGCCTTGGGAATGGCTCATGCCCTGCGCCTATAGAGTTTTACACCAGCCAGGGCAATTACTCCCTCGATCTCGCTAAGTACTGCGACGCGACAGTGAATTACGTCCGTCCGGTAGTGATCCTGTTCGGCATGCTGGCGGCCTTCTTCATAGCGGTTCCGGGTGGGGTTAGGTTGTGAACGGCCTCGGTGTTTGGCTCGCTGGGATGATGCAACCTTTGGTTGCTCGCGTTCTTATAGCACTCGGGTTTCAAGTTGTTTCAATCATCGGTGTAGATACTGCACTGACCCAGTTAAAGCAAATGGCTGTTGCTCAGTTGTCCACTGTCGCTGCGTCCGGTCTTCAGATGGCATTGCTCTCCGGTTGCGGCGTTGCTTTGGGGTTGATCTTTGGCGCGATTACATTCAGGGTTGCGCTTTGGCAGGCTGAGAACTCCATGAAAATCCTTGGAGTCAATACGTAATGTTGACCCTTGTTACTGGCACTCCGGGCGCTGGAAAATCTCTATACAGCGTCTGGAATTTTGCGAAGCCTGTACCCGGTTCCACAATCGAAAACGGGCAAACGGCTGTTAAGCGTCGGCTCCTTTCGAACGTGAAGGACTTGCTTGTTGAGCATGAGCATATTGAGGCCGACGATCTGAACAATTGGCACACCTGGGCGAAACCCGGCGATGTGATCCTGTTCGATGAGGTGCAGGAAGTTTGGCGGCCTCGCGGCCTTGGCTCGAAAGTTCCAGACTGCATAGCGAAGCTAGAAACTCACCGACATATGGGCGTCGATATTGTCTTGGTAACTCAGCATCCTATGCTTGTTGATCCCAATATCAGGCGCTTAGTCAACCAGCATATTCATTTGCGGCGCATTGCAAAAACTGTTGCGATGGTTTACGAGTGGGATCACTGCTCGAACCCCGGCATGATCCGCACGGCGATCACTTCTAAAGTGTGGTGGCATCCCAAGGCCGCATACGCGCTTTACAAGTCGGCCCAGCTCCATACAAAGCCTACCGTCAGATTTCCAAAAATTGCCCTGCTCGGAGTCGCTGCACTGGCTGCGCTCGGCTACATGGCCCCTGCTGCGTACTCTCGTATAAATGGAACATTCGATGCAAAAAAAACCGAGCCCGTTGCGATTTCTGTCGAGCCTCAATCGTCCTATCCAGTCCCGCCGTTTCCGTCCGCTTCTGCTCCGTCTTTGCCTGCGTCTTCTGCATCGTTTGGCGCTTCCGTTCCCTCGCTGGATGGTGCGGAGCCTGTCAAGGTATCCGGGTGCGTTGTAGCGGCTAACGCTGAATGCAAGTGCTACGACACAAACGGCGCAAAGGTTCCCACTGATGCGGAGCTATGCCCAGACCCGCACGCTAAAAAGCCTGTAGAGGCATTGGCGGGTATTGGTGAGCCTGTTCACCGTGCGGCCTATTCAAACTCCGAATTGCAAACAGTTGCCCTTGTCTTTGGAGTGAATAAGCGCTGATAAACTCCCAAAAAACTTGGGAGCGGCCATGTATCCAAAATCAGTTTGTGCGGTTCTTTTTGCCGTAGCGTTTTCAGCGTCGGCTAACGACATCTTTAATCAGCGCCCTGCCATGGGTGGCGGTAGCTCCAGCCATGTCGAGCAAACCCAGACGCAAGTGAACACCGGTCAGCATGGCTGCGCCGCACTTGCCCAAGAAAGACGCGCAATCGAGTACATAGATCAAAAGCAAATTTGGGTGCCCATAGAGCAGCAAAACGCGAACTACCACCGCATGCGAACGCTCAAGGCTGAAATGAGCGCACGTCGCTGCTCTTACTGAAAACTACACGGGGCCACACATAGCCCGATTAGGGCGTTTATGTGGGGTCTGGGGTATGGGGGCGAAGCGCCCCATGTAGCGAAGCGGTACGGCTGTCTCTCTGCCTTCTGCGCTTTTCAATGAAAAAAGGTTATGCAAGGGTCAGCACTTCTGAGCAGGAAACTACCCTTCAGCTCAATGCACTCAAAAGGGCAGGTGTTCGAAGCATTACGCAAGAAAAGCGAAGCGGCGTAGCGACGCGCCCACAGCTTCAAAAACTAATGTCCGGTTTGTGTCCAGGTGATACGGTGGTTGTCTACAAGGTCGATCGGCTTGCGCGTTCGCTAATCGACCTTTTGGGCATACTCCAGCGAATTGAAGCCGCTGGGGCCTCTTTTCAGAGCCTTACAGAGCCAATAGACACAAGCACGGGAGCTGGTCGCATGATGATGCACATGCTCGGAGCTTTTGCCGAATTTGAACGGGGTTTGATACGCGAACGCACTATGGCTGGACAGAGAGCCGCGAAAGAAAAAGGCGTCCACTGCGGACGCCCTAGAACCCTCACAACACAACAAGAAAACGATATAAACCGTTTATACCGTCAAGGCTTTTACAGTCTGGCTAACCTTGCTCAGGTCTTTGATTGCTCTCCGAGCGTCATAAAGCGAACGATTTACAGAGTTCAAAAGCCCTCTTCGTCTTCGCTCCGGTAAGATTGGGGCTTCTGCGGTGTTGTCCGAAAGCGACAGCTTCCGCCAAACATCTCTTTGGCGCGGTGCTCAAGCGTCACTCCGGCGCTGCATGACCACCGACGCATCCCTCCCCCCACTCTCGGCGCTGTTCAAGCACCAAGCCTTCGTTCGCTATTGGTTCGCCCGCATTGCCGGCATCATGGGCAACCAGATGCTCATGGTGGCGGTCGCGTGGCATATGTACGACCTGACCTCCAGCGCCTGGGATCTCGGCTTGGTGGGGCTGTTCCAGTTTGTACCTGCCTTGGTGATGACGTTACCTGCCGGGCATGTGGCCGACCGCCTGCACCGCGGCCGCATTTTTGCAACCTGCATGGCCTTGCAGGCTGGCGTGGCGCTCACGCTGCTGAGCGCCACCATGGGTAACTTCGCGTCCCGCGAACTCATTTTGCTTATCTCGGTGGTTCTGGGCCTGGCCCGCGCATTCCAGATGCCGGCCCAGCAAGCCTTGGTGGCGCTGCTGGTGCCCACCAACCTGCTAAGCCGCGCAGTCGCACTCAGCTCCACGGGTATGGAAATCGCCGTCATCAGCGGCCCTGCTCTTGGCGGGCTGCTCTACGCGCTGGGGCCGACCAACGTGTACATCTGCTGCACCGCGCTGATGTTGCTGGCCACCGGCCTGATTTTGGCGGTGCACTACCAGCACAAACCGTCCAACTTGGCTGCCAGCTGGTCCACCCTGTTTGCCGGCGTGCGCTTTGTGTGGGAGCGCAAGCTCTTGCTGGGCGCCAGTTCGCTGGACTTGTTTGCGGTGCTCTTGGGCGGCGCGACCGCTTTGCTACCGATTTATGCGCGCGACATCTTGCACACCGGGCCTACGGGTCTTGGCTTTTTGCGTGCGGCTCCCGCTGTGGGTGCGCTCACCATGTCGCTGGTCATCACCCGCTGGCCCTTGCGCCGGCATGTGGGCAAGCGCCTGCTGAGCGCCGTGGCGGTGTTCGGGCTGGCGACTGTGCTGTTCGGTTTGTCGGAGTCTTTCTGGTTGTCGATGTTCGCGCTCACCGTGACCGGTGCGGCGGACTGTATCAGCGTGGTCACCCGCAACACCTTGGTGCAGCTGGAAACACCGGATGAAATGCGCGGACGCGTCGCCGCTGTCAACTCCATCTTCATCGGGGCCTCCAACCAACTGGGTGAGTTCGAGTCCGGCGCGACAGCCGCGATGTGGGGCCCTGTGGGCTCGGTGGTAGTGGGCGGTATCGGCACGGTACTGGTGGCTGGTTTGTGGTTCAAGTTCTTCCCGGCTTTGGCGCACCGCGACCACATGGAACCCAAAAGCAGCCGGTAAGCGCCAGCGCGCTTACGTCCACAGGTCCAGCGGCGGGTCGGCCACCACGGCCCGCAAGATGTCGGAGCGGGACACAAACCCTCGCACCGCACCCGCCTCGTCCACCACCGGCAAACCGGGCAAACCGGTGTCCAAGAGTACACGGGCCAAGCGGCGAATGTCGGTGTCGGCAGCCACGCTGGGCACCGGCGTCCACATCACCTCCTGCACGCTTTGGGTCAAAAAGGCGCGCCACACCAGCGCATGGGCATCGGCTCGGGGCAGATGCTCTGCACGAGTCAACTCCGCACGGGTGAGCAGACCCACCAGAACGCCCTCTGCAGACACCACCGGGGCCTGCGCAATGCCGTGGTGGTTGAGCAGCGCCCAAGCGCCTTCGATGGTGGATGTGTCAGGGACCGTGACCACCTCCAGACTCATGATGTCGGCCACCAGCGTGAGTGGCTGGCGCACCGGTGCGGGCTTCTGCGCCTCGCCATAAGCGGCCAACGCTACGCGGTGGGGAATGTCGGTCGGGGTAGCGTCTGCAGGCGTGGCACTCAACACATCGGCAAAGTGCGAGGCACCATGGTCACGGGCGTCCAACCCCAATGCGTCCAAGCGGCGAGTGCGGGCGGCACGCCCGATGCCAGAGACCTGGCCCAGATCTTCCAAAGTGCCGCGAAAGATGCGTCCTGCTGTGCCGTACACCGAAAACATAGCGTCTCCCTCCAGACAGGTCGGGCGCCGGCCCGCTCAATCGGGATTGGACAGGAAAATTTCCTGCAAGTCACTCAAAAAGTCGAAGCCTTTGACCGTCGGGCGCACGCGGGCAAAGTCCCGCTCGATCAGGCCTTTGCGCTCGGCTTCTTCAAGCCCCTTTTGGATGGCAGTAATGGCCAGCCCGGTGCGCTCAGTGAAGTCGCGCAGCCCGAAGCCGTTGCGCAGGCGCAAGGCATTGAGCATGTACTCGAATGGTAAATCGGCGCGGGCCACTTCCTCATCCTGGGCCACTGCGTGGCCTGCCAGCGCCTGTTCCATGTAGCGGGTTGGGTCCCTAAAACGCACCTGCCGCACCACCCGGTGGGCAAAACTAAGCTTGCTGTGGGCGCCGGCACCAATGCCCAGATAGTCGCCAAACTGCCAGTAGTTGACATTATGAAAACAGCGGTGCCCCTGCCGGGCGTAGGCCGACACTTCGTAGCGCTCCAAGCCCGCGGCTGCAGTGGCGTCGGAGAGGCGGTCCAACATAGCGTAGGCCGTATCGTCCTCCGGAATCTGCGGCGGAAACTTGGCAAAGTAGGTATTGGGCTCGATGGTCAGGTGGTAGATCGAGATGTGCGGCGGCGCAAACTGCAGCGCCGTGGCGATGTCTTCGTCCAGCTGCGCCAGCGTTTGGCCGGGCAGCGCGTACATGATGTCGAGGTTGAAGGTGTCGAACGAGGCCGCAGCCTCCTCCACGGCTGCCAGCGCTTGCGCCCGGTCATGCACCCGGCCCAAGGCTTTCAGGTGGACGTCGTTGAAGCTTTGCACCCCGATAGACAGTCGCGTCACGCCCGCCCCGCGAAAAGCCTTGAACCGGTCTTTCTCAAAGGTGCCGGGGTTGGCCTCCATGGTGATTTCGCAGTCTGCCTCCAAGCGCAGCCGGGCACGGATGTCCCCCAACAGCCGGTCAATGGCCTCCGGCGAAAACAGGCTGGGCGTGCCGCCACCGATGAAGATGCTATGGATGTTGCGGCCCCAGATCAAGGGCAGCGCAGCCTCCAGGTCGGCAATGACCGCGTCGATGTAGCGCTGCTCTTGCACGCCGTCTTTGGCTTGCTCGTGAGAATTGAAGTCGCAATAAGGGCACTTCTTGATGCACCACGGGAGGTGCACATACAACGACAAAGGTGGCAGCGCACTGAACTGCAGGCTGCCGGGGCGCATGTAGTGCTGAATGTCGCGCTGCACCGCGGCAGCGCCCTCGGCGACGGGCGTGATAGGAATCATGCGCCTCAGGCTCCTAACCAGTTACTGCGAATCAGCGCTGCCATGGCCTCGGCCGCACGGCCCCGATGGCTGTGAGCGTTTTTCACCTCCACGGGCAACTGGGCAAAGGTCTGGCCGAACTCAGAGATCCACATCACCGGGTCAAAGCCGAAGCCGTTGCTACCAACCGGCTCGGGAGCAATTTGCCCAACCACACGGCCCACTGCAATCAGCGGCTCGGGGTCGTCCACACTGCGCACTGCCACTAGGGTGCTCACCAGCGCAGCGCGGCGGTTGGTCACATCTTTCATTTGCTCCAGCAAGGCAGTGACGTTGTTGTCGTCGCCTTTGGCGTAGCCGAACTGGGTGGCGTAGTAGGCCGTGTCCACGCCGGGCAATCCGCCAAAGGCGTCTACGCACAAACCGGCGTCGTCGGCCAGCGCCGGCAGGCCGGTGTGCTGGGCGGCGTTGCGCGCTTTGGCCAGTGCGTTTTCAATGAATGTGCGAAACGGCTCGGGCGACTCGGGCACACCCAAGTCACCCTGGCGCACCAGCTCACAGCCCAACGGGGCGAACATGGCTTGCAGTTCGGCAAGCTTGCCTTGGTTGTTGGATGCAAGAACGATTTTCATAACAAATAAGCCTCTAGCCCTCGCAGAATATGCGCGAGTAGCTATTATTTTGATAGTGCCTGTTGCTGCAGGGTCATGAGCTCACCAATGCCTTTTTCGGCCAGCGTGAGGAGCTGATCCATCTCGCTACGGGTAAAGGCCACACCTTCAGCAGTGCCCTGCACTTCCACAAAGTGGCCGGCGCCGGTCATGACCACATTCATGTCGGTGTCGCACGCCGAGTCTTCGGTGTACTCCAGGTCCAAGACCGGCGTGCCTTGCACAATGCCCACGCTGATCGCAGCCACCGCTGCCGTGATGGGGGTGGCGGCAATCTTGCCGGCGGCCAGCAAGCCGTTGACGGCGTCTTGCGCGGCCACAAAAGCGCCGGTAATGGCCGCCGTGCGGGTGCCACCGTCGGCCTGAATCACATCGCAGTCGAGCTGGATGGTGCGCTCACCGAGTTTCTTGAGGTCGAACACCGCGCGCAAGGAGCGGCCGATCAAGCGCTGAATCTCTTGGGTGCGGCCGGTTTGCTTGCCGCGCGCGGCTTCGCGGTCACTGCGGCTGTGGGTGGCGCGGGGCAGCATGCCGTATTCGGCGGTCACCCAGCCTTCACCGCTGCCACGTTTGTGGGGCGGCACTTTTTCTTCCACCGACGCGGTGCACAGCACCTTGGTGTTGCCGAATTCGATCAATACCGAGCCCTCGGCGTGCATGGTGTAGTGACGGGTGATGCGCACCGGGCGCAGTGCATCAGCGCCACGGGCGGCGCTGCGAACCAATACGGTCATGGCAAGTGTCCTCAAAAATCCGGCGGTGCCGGCACAACTCACAGTTTGCGGGCAGCGGAGCGGCGGATGGCCTCATTGATTTCGGCAATCGAGCGCTCAATGGCCTCGTCGTCGAGGTCATCGACCTCCGAGTCCGCCCAGGCGGCTTGCACCGTCGAGGCGAAAACGCCGTCGCTGATGCTGTCGGTCGATATCGCACCGCGGGTGGACTCAAAGCTGTCTGGCGTCTCCCACTCCATCGCGATCACCGTGACGTTGTCGCAGTGCGGGCCACCCTTTTGCATGGCTTGCTCCACCAGATCGGGCGCTGACTCCGTCACCGGCTTTTGCGACATCTGGTACACGATCTCCTCATCCTGCAAGGGCCCCCACAAACCGTCGGAGCACAACATCAGCCGGTCGCCCTGATGCAGAAGCACCGGTCCGGTGACGTCAAACACCGGGCGCGTTGGCGACCCCAAGCAGGTAAACAGCACGTTGCGGTTGAAATTGATCGGGGCACCACTCGGGCGCTCCATATCCCGCTGCTCGGCATACGAGTGATCGCGGGTGCGCGCTAGCAACTCGCCCTGACGCACAAAATACAAACGGGAGTCACCGCAGTGCACCCAGTGCACTGCCCCACCCTGCACCACCGCAGCCACCAGGGTGGTGCGTGGCGTATCGGGCAAGTTGCGCTCTGCGGCATAGCGCAGTATCTGGCGGTGGGCGGCCACAATCGCCTTGTTAAAGAACTCGCGCACATCCGGCAATTCAGGCTGCGCTTCCTTCTGGTACAGGGCCGACACCACTTGCAGCGCCATCTGGGAGGCTACTTCTCCCTCGGGGTGGCCGCCCATGCCATCCGCCAGCAAAAAAATGCCGGACGCCTTGGTGTAGCAATACCCCATGCGATCTTCATTTTTCTCGCGGCCGCCTTTGCGGCTGATCTGGAAAACAGAAAACTTCATTTCGGCTTGGCCCCGGCAGCATCGGTTGCTGCGCCCATGACGGTTTTCTTGGTATCGGCCACCATCGAGTCAAACTGCATACGCACTTTTTCAGTGACCGTCAGTTTGGTGTAGCGGCGCTCACCCTCGCGCGAGAGCTCTTTTTGCAAGGCAAACACGGATTGCGGTCTCGATAGCGGGTCCAGCGACATGCACCACTCCACCACTTCAATCAAGTTGTCGGAGTACACACCCCGCAACCGGGCCAGCGACGTGGTGATACGGTCTTTTTCAAGGCGCTGGGGTGCCTCGTTCGGCGGGTAACCCTGCATGCAAGCGTATATACAGGCACCAATGGCGTAGATATCGGTCCAAGGACCCATGGAGGCATCGCGCCGGTACATCTCGGGCGCAGCGAAACCGGGGGTGTACATGGGCCGGATGAAGTTGCCTTCCTTACTCAGCACTTCTCGGGCAGCCCCGAAATCGATCAGCACCGAGCGGTTGTCGTCGGTAATGAAGATGTTGGCGGGCTTGATGTCCAGGTGCAGCATCTTGTGCTGATGCACGATGCGCAGACCCCGCAAGATCTCATCAAACAAAGAGCGGATGGTCGACTCCCGGAACACCTTGCTCTTTTTCTGGTCGCGCGCAGTAACAATGAAATCCTGCAGGGCTGCGCCCTCCAGGTAGTTCATCACCATGTAAACCGTTTCGTTCTCGCGGAAGAAGTTCAACACACTCACCACCGAGGGGTGCGAGATTTGCGCCAGCGAGCGGCCTTCTTCAAAAAAACTCTTCAGACCCAGGCGGTAGAGAGACAACTTTTCGGCCTGCACTTGCGGCAGCAGCTCGCCAGGCGCCCGGGTGGCCAAAGAAGACGGCAAGTATTCCTTTACCGCAACCTGCTGACCTTCAGAATCGAGCGCTAAATACACCAAGCCAAAGCCACCGGCAGCGACTTTGCGGATGATGCGGTAACCGCCGATAATGGTGTCCGGTGGGAGGGGCGCTGGCTTGACCTTTGACATAGGTGCGGTGGAGTCACTCGTGGTGTGGGTTTGAAACGGGTTATTCTCGGGGCCGTTTCCATCGCCGCGAAAGCCCTTGATGCCAGTTTACAGCATGACCGGCTATGCCAGTGCACAGCACAGCACAGCCCAATCCGCCCCTGAGGGCGAAAGCCGCAACCTTCCCGTGACCCAGCTGGGTTTGGAGGTTCGCTCCGTCAACAGCCGCTTTCTCGACCTGACCTTCCGGCTCCCTGAGGACCTGCGCCAATTCGAGCCCGCCTTGCGCGAACTACTGGGTAGCAAACTCAAGCGCGGCAAGGTGGAGGTGCGTGCCTCCGTAGAAACCACCAGCGCGACAAACATCCCCGAGCCGACTCCCCGCTTGCTGCAAAAGCTCAATGCCACGCAAGACAACATAAGAGCCTGGCTCCCATTGGCAAACCCCTTGAGCGTGGCGGATGTCATCCGCTTGGCGTCAGCCGAACAGGGCACCACCCGCGACTGGAGCGCCGATGTCATGCCTTTGGCTGAAAAGGTGCTGAAAGAACTGCTGAGTGCCCGTCAACGTGAAGGGGGGCGGCTGGCCACCATGTTGCTGGGTCACATTGCGCAGTTGCGTACATTGGCAGAACAAGCCGGGCCTTTGGTTCCCAAGCTGGTCGAGCAACAACGCACCCGTTTTATGGAGCGCTGGAAAGAAGCCATGGCGCTCACCGAAGGCACGACCCTGCCCGAAGCAGCGCAGGACCGCGCCTTGACCGAAGCCACCGCATTTGCAATCCGTATTGATGTGGCGGAAGAAATTACGCGCTTGAACTCGCACCTCGATGAGCTAGAGCGACTCATTAAAAAAGGCGGGGAAATCGGCAAACGCCTCGACTTCTTGATTCAGGAGTTGCATCGCGAAGCCAACACCATGGGCTCCAAATCTGCGGCTTTGGAGCTGACCCACATTTCCGTGGACATGAAGGTTTTGGTGGAGCAAATGCGCGAACAGGTGCAGAACATAGAATAAGGCGACTTTAGACACCGCATCACGGAGCCTCAGTCAATGGACTACCCCGGAAATCTTTTTGTAGTTGCAGCCCCCAGCGGAGCCGGCAAATCCAGCCTGTGCAAAGCCCTGCTGGAGCTCGATTCGCGCTTGCAACCCTCTGTCTCCCACACGACCCGTCCGCCGCGCGGACAGGAAAAGCATGGGCGCGAGTACTTCTTTGTGTCTCAAACCGAGTTTGATGCCATGGTGGAGGCCGACGCCTTTGTGGAGTGGGCCCATGTCCATGCCAATCGCTACGGAACCTCCAAAAAAGCCATCGAAGACCGGATGGCCATGGGCGCCGACGTGATTCTGGAAATCGACTTCCAGGGCGCCATCCAGATCAAAGAAGTTTTCGCCAACGCAGTGTGCATTTTTATTCTGCCGCCCAGCTGGGAAGAGCTGCGCTCGCGCTTGGAGCGACGTGGTGAAGATGCGGCAGAGATCATCGATATGCGCATGAAGAACGCCCAGATAGAGGTGGCGCAGGTAGCGAAATTCGATTTCGTTATAATCAACGAACTGTTCGACCGTGCGCTTTTCGATCTGAAAACCATTGTCCACTCTCAGCGACTCAAAATTTCTGCCCAACGCCGCGCCCGGGCGGAGACATTTCAAGTGCTGAACATCCCCTAGCTTTCCGGAGATTTCCATGGCCCGCATCACTGTTGAAGACTGCCTCGAGCAGATTCCTAACCGCTTCCAATTGGTTCTGGCTGCTACCTACCGCGCCCGCATGCTGAGCCAAGGCCACACTCCCAAAATCGAGAGCAAGAACAAGCCTGGCGTGACCGCTCTGCGTGAAATCGCAGCGGGCAAGGTCGGCATCGAGATGCTCAAAAAAGTCCCGCTCTAATCCGGCGGACACCCTGAAAAAAGCACCGCTTGCGGTGCTTTTTTCGTTGAGGCCACTCCTGCTGCGCCATCGCGCTACATTTACACCATGGGCAGTCTCCTCCAAACACCTCCAAACAATGCCACCAGCGGTAAACCAGCCAAGCCCGGTGCAGCGGTCGCCGCGGTGAATGCCGCAGCGGCCAGTTTCGCCAGCTTGACCGCCAAACTGGACTACCTGAGCGCCAGCGATGTGGAGCAAGTACGTCTTGCCTACCGCTTTGCCGACGAGGCCCACTTGGGCCAGATGCGCAACAACGGCGAACCCTACATCACCCACCCTATTGCGGTGGCGGCCCAATGTGCGGAGTGGAAGCTCGATGCCCAAGCCCTGATGGCGGCGCTTTTGCACGACGCCTTGGAAGACTGCGGCGTCACCAAGATAGAGCTGATCGAAAAATTCGGCTCCCCCGTTGCGGAGTTGGTGGACGGCTTGACCAAGCTCGACAAACTGCAGTTCAACACCCGGGAAGAAAACCAGGCGGAATCTTTCCGCAAGATGCTCTTGGCCATGGCAAGAGATGTGCGGGTCATCCTGATCAAACTTGCCGACCGCTCCCACAACATGCGCACGCTTTCGGACACGCCGCGCAGCAAGTGGACGCGTATTTCCTCTGAAACGCTCGACATTTACGCTCCAATTGCGCACCGCCTGGGCCTGAATCAGACCTACCGTGAGTTGCAGGATCTTTCTTTTCAGCACCTGCGTCCGTGGCGCTACACGGTGTTGGCCAAGGCGGTTGCCAAGGCGCGTAGCCGCCGGCGCGACCTGATTCAAAAGGTTCAGAAAGAAGTCGAGGCCGTCTTCACGGAGGCCAAGATGCCTATTCGCATCGCAGGCCGTGAGAAGACGCTGTTCTCCATCTACCAGAAGATGGACAACAAGCACCTGAGCTTTGCCCAGGTTACCGACATTTACGGCTTCCGGGTCCTGGTGCCCAACGTAACCGACTGCTACACCGCATTGGGGCTGCTGCATCAACTCTACAAGCCGGTGCCCGGAAAGTTCAAAGACCATATTGCGATTGCCAAGGTCAACGGTTACCAGTCGCTGCACACCACCCTGGTGGGGCCAGCGGGCATCAATATCGAGTTTCAGATGCGCACGGAGGCCATGCATGTAGTGGCCGAGTCAGGCGTAGCTGCGCACTGGCTCTACAAGGTCAACAACCCCGAAGACGGCACCGCCGACAGACTGGGCACCAAGTGGCTGCAGTCCTTGTTGGACATACAGGATGAGACGCGTGATGCCGCCGAGTTCTGGGACCACGTCAAGGTCGACCTGTTCCCCGATGCCGTCTACGTTTTTACCCCCAAGAGCCAGATCATGGCGTTGCCGCGCGGTGCAACGGTGGTGGACTTTGCCTATGCCATTCACAGCAATATCGGCGACCGCACAGTAGCGGCCCGCATCAACGGCGAGCAAGTACCGCTGCGCACCGAGCTTAAAAATGGAGATGTCGTAGAGGTCGTCACCGCCACGGTCTCTACTCCCAACCCGGCGTGGCTGGGCTTCGTTCGCACAGGGCGGGCACGCTCCAAAATCCGGCACCATCTCAAAACCATGGCGCAAACCGAGTCCGAGAGCTTGGGTGCACGTCTGTTGGCGCAAGCCTTGCGCGCCGAGGGTATTGAGAGCTTTCCGGAAGAAGTTGGAACACATGATCCACTGTGGGAAAAGTTGTTGCGCTTCACCGGCAACAAGAACAAGCACGAGCTCCTCACCGATATCGGGCTCGGCAAACGCATCGCCAACATTGTGGCCAAGCGGATGGTGAACCTGCTCAGCGACGCAGGCGAGCGCCCCGACGCATTGATCCTCACCCGCGAACGATTTACCGCGCACGAGACCAATACACTGAGCTCCATCACCCTCGATGGCAGTGAGAATGCCTCGGTGCAGTTTGCGCAATGCTGTCGCCCGGTACCAGGAGACGCCATCGTGGGCTACCTGGGCCGTGGTGAAGGCTTGGTAATTCACCTCGGAGACTGCGGCGTAGCCCGCAAATTGCTGGCCAAAGACAGCGAGCGCTTTATCGGGGTGGATTGGTCGGACGAGCCGGTCCGCGCTTTCGAGACCGGACTGATTGTCACTGTCAACAATGGCAAGGGTGTGCTGGCCAAAGTGGCCGCTGCGCTGGCCTCGGCGGAGGCCGATATCATCCATATCGACATGGGGCAGGATGGGGTTCGGGACGTCGCGGACATGCGCTTTCTGGTGGGCGTGCGCGACACAGCACACCTCGACGTGGTTTTGCGCAACCTGCGCCGCACACCCTTTGTATTGCGGGCGCAGCGCGCGACCAACGGAACCAACTAGGTTTTAGCCCGGAGCGGGGGCCGGGTAGCGCACCTGCAACACCTCGATGTCGCAGACCCGGTCTGGCATCACGAGCTTGAGTTCATCGCCCGCGCGAGCTTTGAGCAAGGTACGCGCGATCGGGGAGACCCAGCTCACCTCGCCCGCGGCACTATTGGCTTCGTCAATGCCCTTGATGGTCACGGTGCGCTCCACATCCTGGTCATCTACATAAGTCACCGTGGCGCCGAAAAATATTTGGTCATTCCCATGGTGCAGGGACGGGTCGGTGACTTCAGCAATCTCCAAGCGTTTGGTCAAAAACCGGATGCGGCGGTCAATTTCGCGCAGTCGCTTTTTGCCATAGAGGTAGTCGCCATTTTCCGAGCGATCGCCGTTGCTGGCCGCCCAGTGCACGATCTCCACAATCTTGGGGCGCTCGTTGTCAATGAGGTCGAGCAACTCATCCCGCAGAGTGGCAAACCCGACCGGAGTGATGTAGTTTTTGCCGCCGGCGGGCAGTGCAGGCAATTGCAGCTCGTCGTCATCTGCACCATCGGACTCTTTGGTAAAAGCCTTGCTCATGGATTCGCCTATTTCGGAATCAGAATAAGAAAAAGGTCTGCAACCTTGCGATTGCAGACCTTTACTTTTTGGTGCGGCTGGCAGGAATCGAACCCACGACCCCTTGGTTCGTAGCCAAGTACTCTATCCAGCTGAGCTACAGCCGCTAAGCTTCGTATTCTAGCATGCTTTTTTTCATGCTATCCGGATAAACCGGAGAAACTTTTCAAATGTTCT
>NZ_JAAFIX010000023.1 GCF_013297935.1 Rhodoferax sp.
GGTGATTCAGGTGCCCATCATGCTGTTGCTGGCGCTGGTCATGGCCAGCTGCCTCAACATGCCGAACCTGCGCTTTCGCGGGCTGTTGCGCACGGCAGTGTTCCTGCCTTGCGTGACCTCGCTGGTAGCGTATTCGGTGGTGTTCAAGAGCATGTTTTCGTATGACGGCCTGGTCAACCACGCGCTGGCGTGGCTGGGCCTGATTGCGGAGCCCATTCCGTGGCTCAACGACCCGTTCTGGTCCAAGGTGGTCATCATCATCGCCATCACTTGGCGCTGGACCGGCTACAACATGATCTTCTATCTCGCGGCCATGCAGAACATCGACAAGTCGATCTACGAGGCCGCCCGTATTGATGGCATCTCGGCCTACCGCCGCTTTGTGTCCATCACTATTCCCAATCTCAAGCCGGTGATTTTGTTCACCACGGTGACCTCCACCATCGGCACCCTGCAGTTGTTTGATGAACCCATGAACATCACCACCGTGGGCACCGTGTTCTCTGACAACACGCTCACGCTGTCCATGTACATCTACAACCTGTCGTTCAAGTTCGTGCCCAACTTCGGCTACGCCGCCACGGTGTCTTACGTCATCGTGTTGCTGGTCGCCGCGCTGGCCGCTATCCAGTTTTATGCCGCCCGGGAGCGCAACTGACATGACCAACTGGGCAGAAAAATTCCGCATCGCCGGCGTCTACCTCTTTCTGGGGGTGATGGCCTTTATTTCCATCTTCCCATTTGCCTGGATGGTGATCAGCTCCACCAATGCGTCGGTGGACGTTACCAAGGGCAAGTTCTCCTTAGGCAGCGCCTTTTTGGAGAACCTGGAAAAACTCACCAAGACCTTTGATGTGGCCCAAGTCTTCTGGAACTCCGGAAAAATCGCGGTCATCGGCGGCTTCTTCACCCTGCTGGTTTCCTCCATGGCGGGCTACGGCTTTGAGGTCTTCAGCTCCAAGGCCCGTGAGCGCCTGTACAACGGCCTGCTGCTCACGCTGATGGTGCCGTTTGCGGCGCTGATGATTCCGCTGTTTATCTTGATGGCGCAGTTCGACCTGCTGGACACGCACCTCGCGGTCATCCTTCCGGCCGTGTCGTCTGCTTACATCGTGTTTTACTTCCGTCAGAGCACCAAGGCCTTCCCGCCCGAGCTGCGCGAAGCCGCGCGCCTGGACGGCTTGAAGGAATGGCAGATCTTCCTGTTTGTGTATGTGCCGGTGATGCGCTCCACCTATGCGGCGGCTTTCATCATCGTGTTCATGGCTGCGTGGAACAACTTCTTGTGGCCCCTCATCGTGCTGCAGTCCCCCGAGCTCAAAACCATCACCCTGGTGTTGTCCTCGCTGGGCTCGGCCTATTTCCCTGACTTCGGCGTGATCATGCTGGCGGCCATGCTGGCCACCTTGCCCACCCTGGTCGTCTTCTTCGCAATGCAACGGCAGTTCGTACAGGGCATGCTGGGCTCCGTCAAATAAGGCTTCTTCTATGCGTACCGTTACCAAGCTCGTCGCGGGCTGGACCTTTCACACCTCTTTTTCCCCTGAACTGGTCGCTGTAGCCGCTGCCGGCGAGGCCGTGCGCCTGCCGCACAACGCTGTCGACCTGGACATGACCTACTTCGACGAGCGCGCTTTCCAAAAAGAATTCGCCTACCAGTACACCCTGGCGTGGACGCCCGACATGGCAGGCCGCGAAGTGGCCCTGCGCTTTGACGGCGCCATGGCCAACAGCGTGGTCTGGGTCAATGGCCAGCAAGTGGCTACCCACAAAGACGGCTACACCCCGTTCAACGCCCGCCTCACCGGCTTGCTGAAAGAGGGCAACAACCTCATTACCGTCAAGGTGGACGGCAGCGAGAACCCCGAGATTCCTCCCTTCGGCGGCCAGATCGACTACCTGACCTACGCCGGCATCTACCGCGATGTGTGGCTGCAAGTCACCGACGCGGTGTCCATTGCCAACCTCAAGGTCGAAACCTCCAACGAACTGAGCGACGCCAAAGGCGTCACCGTCAAAGGCTTTCTGGCCAACCCCACGCAAGCGACCTTTACCGGCACCGCGCTGGTGGAGCTGTGCAGTGTGGATGGCGCCGTGCTGCACCAGCAAACCGTAGACGTGGCTGGCACGGAATTCAGCGCTTCGTTCGAGTCACTGGCAGGCCTCTCGCTGTGGGAGCTGGACAGCCCGGTGCTGTATGTGGCCCGCGTTACGCTGAGCACCAGCGCCGGCAGCGACCAACACAGCACGCGCTTCGGCTTCCGCACCGCGCGCTTTACGACCGAAGGCTTTTTCCTCAACGGCAAGCCGCTCAAAATCTGCGGCCTCAATCGCCACCAGAGCTACCCCTACGTGGGCTACGCCATGGGCCAGCGCGCCCAGGCCAAAGATGCCGACGTCATGAAAGACGTGCTCAAGTGCAACCTGGTGCGCACCTCGCACTATCCGCAGTCCACCTACTTTCTGGACCGGTGTGACGAGATCGGCCTCTTGGTGTTTGAAGAAATCCCGGGCTGGCAACACATCGGCGGCCAAGCCTGGCAAGACGAGTCGGTGGAAAACGTGCGCCGCATGGTCGAGCGCGACTGGAACCACCCCTCCATCATCATCTGGGGTGTGCGCATCAACGAGTCGCAAGACAACCACGACTTCTACACCCGCACCAATGCCATGGCCCGCAGCCTGGACACCACCCGCCAGACGGGCGGCGTGCGCTACATCGAAAACAGCGAGCTGCTGGAAGACGTGTACACCGTGAACGACTTCTGCCACGTGGCCCCCCCGGAGTGGATGAAGGGCGTGGCCCCCACCCCGCTGCGCCAGCCCCGCCAAGTGACGGGTCTGGACCACGAGGTGCCGTACCTGGTGACCGAGTTCAACGGCCACATGTACCCCACCAAGCGCATCGACCCCGAAGACCGCCAGGCCGAGCATGTGCGCCGGCATCTGGATGTGCTGAACAAAGCCTATGAGAACCCCGTCATCAGCGGCGCCATCGGCTGGTGCATGTTTGACTACAACACCCACAAAGACTTCGGCGCGGGCGACCGCATCTGCCACCACGGCGTGATGGACATCTTCCGCGAACCCAAGTTCGCCGCCTGGGGCTACACCAGCCAGTGCAGCCCGGCCGAGCAAGTGGTGCTGCAGCCCGTGACTTACTGGGCACGTGGCGAAAAAGACCGCTGTGAGGTGTTGCCGCTCATCGTGCTCACCAACTGCGACTACGTGGAACTGCAAGTGGGCGACTTTGCGCCCAAACGCGCCGAGCCCGACCGCGCGCTGTACCCCCACCTGCCACACGCACCGGTGGTGTTTGACAGCCGCCACGTCAACATGAACGACCTGGGCGCCTGGGGCATGCTGTGGCGCGATGCCACGGTGACAGGCTACATCAATGGCAAGGCGGTCTCTACCGTCAAGCTCTCGGGCAACCCGCTGCCCACCACCCTGCAAGTGCAGGTGGATGACACGCAGTTGCACGCCCATGAGAAAGACGCCACCCGCGTCATCGTGCGCGCGCTGGACCAGGCCGGCCGCCTGCTGCCGTTTATGGACGACGTGGTGCATGTGGAAGTGACCGGCGCCGCCAAACTGCTGGGTCCCGATGTGCTCACGCTCAAGGGCGGCACCACCGGCTTCTGGCTGGAAACCACCGGCGCAGTGGGCGACATCAGCCTGCGCGTCTCCACCCGTCGCATGGGCGAGCAGCGCGTGACGCTGCACGCTGCGTAAACCAAAGAGTCTCCGAGGAACAAAACATGGCAGACGTCAAACTCACCCAGGTCCGCAAATCATTCGGCGAGATCGACATCATCCGGGGCGTGGACCTCGACATCAAACACGGCGAGTTCGTGGTGTTTGTGGGGCCCTCCGGCTGCGGCAAGTCCACGCTGTTGCGCGCTATCTCCGGCCTGGAAGACATCACCAGCGGCGAGCTGCGCATTGGCGACCAAGTCATGAACCATGTGGACCCGTCCAAGCGCGGCATTGCCATGGTGTTCCAGAGCTACGCGCTCTACCCCCACATGACCGTGCGCGAAAACATGGGCTTTGCCCTCAAGCACGCCGGTGTGGCCAAAGACGTGGTCAAGAGCAAAGTGGACTCCGCTGCCAAGATTCTGGGCCTGGAGCCGCTGATGGACCGCAAGCCCAAGGCCCTGTCGGGCGGGCAACGCCAGCGTGTGGCCATTGGCCGGGCCATCGTGCGCGACCCGCAGGTGTTTTTGTTTGACGAACCGCTCTCCAACCTCGACGCCGAGCTGCGCGTGCACATGCGCATCGAGATTGCGCGCCTGCACCGCGAGCTGGGCAGCACCATCATTTATGTGACGCACGACCAGGTGGAGGCCATGACCCTGGCCGACAAAATCGTGGTGCTGCGCGCCGGTGTGGTGGAGCAAGTGGGCGCACCGCTGGAGCTGTATGACAACCCGGCCAACACCTTTGTGGCCGGTTTCATCGGCTCGCCGCGCATGAACTTCTTTGAGGGCACCGTGACCGGCCAGCCGCGCTTCAATGGCACTAACCACTGCGAAGTCACCCTCAAGGGTTTTGACAACACGATCGTGAACCTGCCTTTTGCCGGCACGGTGCCGGCCGTGGGTTCCGAAGTCTCGGTGGGCGTGCGCCCCGAACACTTTCAAGACGGCGGCGACGCGGTCTTGCCCGTCACCATCGACATGCTCGAACATCTGGGCGGCGAGACCTTCACCTACGCCCGCTCCAGCGGCGGCGTGATGGTGGTGATTGAAACCAAACACGGCCGCAGCCTGCGCTCCGGCCAGGCGCTTGAAGCCCGCTTCGACGCCAGCAAGGCCCTGCTGTTCGGCAAGGACGGCAAGCGCATTTACTGCCAATAATCTGCCCCATGCCCACCCACGCACCCGAGGCCTCGGCCACCTTCACCACCCTGCACGGAACCCACACCAGCGTGGTGCTAGAGGTGCGCCCGGGTGAGGCGCCGCTGTGGCGCTACTGGGGCCCGCGCCTGCCGGACAACTGTGTGCCCTTGGCTCCGCTGCGCGATGGCCGGGCCATCCCACCCAGCAGCATGGAGTTCGACCAGCCGCTGACCGTGGCCCCCACGTTTGGCGTGGGCTGGTACATGCAAAGCGCTTTACTGGCGCACCGCGGCGGCCAGCAGTTTGCGCAACAGTTCACCCACTGCGAGGTGGAAACCCTGCTCACCGGCAAGCGCATCGCCATCGTTCTGACCGACAGCGTGGCGCAACTGCGCCTCACCCTGCACATGGCGCTGGACGCGCACGACGTGCTGCAGCTCAGCACCACCCTGGTGAACGACGGGCCCGATGGGCTCGACGTGCAGTGGCTGGCTGCCGGCACCCTGCCGCTGCCGGGCAACGTCCAGGCCGTGCGCCACTACACCGGCCAGTGGGCCAACGAATTTCAGTTGCAAGTGGACGCCCTCGCGCGCAGCACCTGGCAGCGCGAGAACCGGCGCGGCCGCACCTCGCACGACAGTTTTCCCGGTGCGGTGGTCACCACGCCCGGCAGCACCGAACACGTGGGCACGGTGTATGGCGCGCACCTGGCCTGGTCGGGCAACCACCGCCAAGCCATCGAGTGGCTGCACGACGGGCAATACCAATGGCACATGGGCGAATGGCTGGCCCCCGGCGAAGTGCGCCTGGGGTCAGGCGAGCGCCTGCAAACTCCCACCCTGTTTGCCAGCTGCTCGGTGCAGGGGCTCAACGGGCTGGGCACCAACTTTCACGCGGCCGTACGCAGCCGCCTGCCCTGGCCCGGTGGCCGCATGCGCCCGCGCCCGGTGCACCTCAACACCTGGGAAGCGGTGTACTTTGACCACCGCACCGACGACATCCGCGCGCTGGCCGAAGCCGCCGCCAGCGTGGGCGTAGAGCGCTTTGTGCTGGACGACGGCTGGTTCCAGGGCCGCCACAGCGATCAAGCCGCCCTCGGCGACTGGTGGCCCGACCCCGCCAAATACCCCGACGGCCTGCAACCCCTGGCCCGCCATGTGAACCAGCTGGGCATGGAGTTCGGCCTGTGGGTCGAGCCCGAGATGGTCAACCCCGACAGCCAGCTCTTTCGCACCCACCCCGACTGGGCGCTGCAGCTCGAAGGCCGCCCCCTGCTCACCATGCGCAACCAGCTGGTGCTGGACGTGGCCCGCCCCGAGGTAGCCGACTACCTATTTACCAAGCTGCACGCGCTGCTGAGCAACGTGCCCATTGCCTACCTCAAGTGGGACATGAACCGCGACCTCACCACCGCCGGCGACGCGCTGGGCCGCCCCGCCTACAGAGGTTTCGTGCACGCGCTGTATGCGCTGGTGGACCGGGTGCGCGCCGCCCACCCGCAGCTGGAGATTGAGAGCTGCGCCTCCGGCGGCGCACGGCTGGACATGGGTGCACTCGCCCACACCCACCGTGTCTGGACCAGCGACTGCAACGACGCACTCTCGCGCGTGGGCATCCAGCGTGGCGCGCTGCAGTTTTTGCCGCCCGAGATTCTGGGCGCCCACATCGGCCCCGCGCCCGCGCACACCACCGGCCGCAGCCAGAGCCTGAACTTCCGGGCCGGTGTGGCCTTGAGCGGGCACCTGGGCATTGAGGCCGACGTGCGCCACATGAGCGATGAGGACCGCATGGCCCTGGGCCGCTGGGTGGGCATGTACAAGCAGTTGCGCAACCGCCTGCACACCGGCCAGGTGTGGCTGGGCGAGGCCGGTGACGGCGTGGTCTGGCAAGCCCATGGCGACGCCGGTGCCAGCGAGGTGCTGCTGCTGGTGTACCGCACAGCACCCACCACCCACCGCAACACGCCGCCCCTGCGCCTGCCCATGCTGCGCCCGGCGGCGCACTACACCATCGAGCGGCTGGACCCCACCCCACCCGAGTGGACCAGCAGCCCGCTCAACGACGCAGCCCTGGCCGCCGGTGCCCAAGCCGCTCTGCCGCCCACCGCCCACGGCGCGTGGCTGGCCGCAGTGGGCCTGCCGCTGCCGCGCATGAATGCCGAGAGCGCGCTGATTTACCGGCTGCGGTTTATCCCGCAGTAAAAGTCGCAGGAGTAGCGAAAACTTGTTTTGAGACATACACTTAGGTATGTCCGACAAGTCGCAAAAATTCGCGCAATATGACCATCCGGCCCAGATGGAGCCGCTGCTGCCTGCAGAGCACCGGCTGGGACCTTTGCTGGAAAAAGCCAACGACCTGATCCGCGCGTCTGACCAACTCGCGGGCAAATGCCAAACCGGTGCCCTGGAAGGCTTGCGCGGACTGCTGCGCGCCATGAACTCTTACTACACCAACCGCATTGAGGGGCAACACACCCTGCCGGTGGAGATCGAACAGGCCCTGCGCAACGAATACGCCCCCGACGCAGACCGCGCCCGCAAACAGCGCCTAGCCCTGAGCCACATGGCCAGCGAACAAGCCCTGGAGCAACGGTGGCCCCAATGGACTGCGCAAGACGTCTGGTGTGTGGCCATGGTTCAAAACATTCACCAAGACCTGTTTGCAAGGCTGGACGCGGCAGACCGCCTGTTGCCAGACGGCCAAGCCTTGGAGCCTGGCGCCCTGCGCACCCAAGAGGTGAGCGTTGGCCGCCATGCGGCGCCGCTTGCAGCCGCAGTCCCGGAATTTTTGGGCCGCTGGGGCAGCTACTACGCCCACGTCCGGCGGGGTGAAATGCAGGTGCTGGCCATTGCCGCATCCCACCACCGGCTGGCTTGGATTCACCCGTTTGCCGATGGCAACGGACGCGTAGCCCGTCTGCACACCCACTTGGCGATGGGCCACATGGGCCTGACAAACGGCTTGTGGTCTCCTTTGCGCGCCTTTGCCCGCAGCACCCCTGACTACTACGCTCTGCTGGACGCCGCAGACCAAGCCCGCGCCGGCGACCTGGACGGCAGGGGCAACTTGTCTGAAAAAGCGCTGTGCTATTGGTTGGACTACGTGCTCACGCAGTCGCTCGACCAAGTGCGGTTCATGTCTGGCCTGCTGAACCTGAGCACCATGCGCGACCGGATTGCCGCGTGTTTAAGTTTCGAGCACAACGTGGTGCGCAGCGGTGTACGCACAGAAGCACTGGCCGCACTGCACTACCTGTTTGCCACGCAAGGCGCCTTGGAGCGGGCAGATTTCAAGGCCATGCTGGGCCTGGGCGACCGCCTGGCGACCGCACAGGTGAGCGCATTGCTGAAACGGGGTTTACTCTCCACCGACAGCGCCTATGGCAAGCTCCGCTTCGGGGTACCGCAACACGCTTTGCGGTTTTATTTTCCCGGCCTGTGGCCGGAAGCAGAAGGAAGTCCGTCTTGATATGAAAACACTCATCGCCAGCATCACCCTCGCCCTGGTCGCCCTCAGTGCGCAGGCCAAAGACGTCATCATTGATGTGCGCAGCCCGCAGGAGTTTGCGGCGGGGCACATTGAGGGGGCTATCAACATCGAGCACACCGCCATCGCGCAAGAAATTGCCAAAACCGGCATCGGCAAAGACGACAAGGTGCAGCTGTATTGCCAAAGCGGCCGGCGCAGCGGCATGGCGCTGGACACGCTCAAGGGCCTGGGCTTTAGCAAGGCTGAGAACGTGGGCGGCATCGAGCAGGCCCGCAAAACGCTCGCCAAAAAGTAAGCGGGCGCTTTTTCAGCGCCCGGCTCAGGGCGCCAGCTCTGCGGTGTAGGTGCGCAGGCTGTAGCCGCCGCCCGCCAAGCCGCGGCACAGGGGCGCGCTGGTGGCGCCCGTGAGCGCAAAGCCCTTGCCGGTCCACACCCAGTCGTAGCTGGTGCCGCAGTCGTTGACACCGCGCCCCTTGGCATAGGAGCTCAGGCGGGCGTCTTCCAAGCTGGCATTCATCACATCTTCGGTCTGCTCTCCGTCGGGCATGGGGAGCGTCAGCCGCTTGGCGGCAAAAGGCGGTTTGGTGTTGGCCAGCCACAGGCCGCTGCCGCCTTGGTAGGCGCCGCGCCCGCATTCCCGCATGACCAGCACCTGGGTTTTGGACACGCGGGTGATGGACGTTTCGGGTTCTTCAGTGTCTGGCAATTCATCCCAGCAGTCGCGCGGGGCAATGGATTTCAAAATGGGTTTGAGCAAGGCCTGGTCGGCTGCGCCGTTGCCCGGCAGCTCCGCTGCGCGAACCTTGAGGGCCGGGAGCGGTGGCAGCACGCTGGCCTCGGGCTTCTTGCCTTTGCGAACCAGTGCGCCGGGAGTGCCCACACGGCCCTGCACATCGTCCATCTTGAGCAGCGCGGCGTTGCTGCCCGCCAAGGACAGCTCCCACCGCTTGCTGCCGTCTGCCAGGGTCAGCGATGCGCCGGTCAGCAGGTGGGCCAGCAACTGCCGGGTCTGGGCCGGGCTCAGGTCTTCACCACGGACCAGGCCTTTGAGTGTGGTGGCGCCCAGGCGCAGGGTGAGCTGGCGCGGGTCTTCGCTCTGCTCTACGTCCACCTGCACCCGCACGGGAGCGTCGGGCCCCGCGTCGCGGGCGAGCCAGAGCACCACGGGCTCAGACGCCGAATCCTCGCTTTGGTAGGCAACGGCTTCGCAGTGGCGGGTGTTGTCGCATGCTACCGCCCAGTCTTTGTAGGTGAACACCTGGGCTTGGGCCCAGCCGCAGAGGGCCAGCGCAGACAAAAAAGCGGTGGGTTTCAGGGGGTGCATGGGGGGCAGGCGCGTAGCAAGGTGAAGGGACGAGAATAGCGCAGCCACCCACCGCAGAACCCACCATGCCAAGCACCACACTCACCGGCCTACCGCCCCTGGTGTCACCTGCCACCCGGGTGCTGATTTTGGGCAGCTTTCCCGGGGTGCGCTCGCTGCAGGCGCAAGAGTATTACGGCCACCCGCAAAACCAATTCTGGAAGATTTTGCAAGCCATTTGGCCCTCCAGCCCAGACGGAATATGCGCAAGCAGCTATGAAAATCGTAGCGACTGGCTGCTGGAGCGCGGCTTGGGCGTGTGGGATGTGTACGCCAGCTGCGAGCGCCAGGGCAGCCTGGACACCGCCATCCGCAACGCCGTGCCCAACGACATCGCCGCCCTGCACCTGCCGCAGCTAGCGGCCATTGCCCACAACGGCGGCGAGAGCTTCAAACACGCCCGCCACACCCACACCCTGGGCGTGCCCGTCTACCAGCTCCCCAGCACCAGCCCGGCGAATGCCAGCTGGAGCTTTGAGCGCAAGCTGGCGGCTTGGCGGGGGGTGATGGAGGGGTGTGGGTTGGTTTGAGAGCACCTGCGGACGCGGTGATTACTCAGGAATGAGATGACCCGCCTCGCGAGCAATGGCAACCCACCGGCGGATGCGGGCGCTCAAGGTCCGTTGGTTCACATCAGCCGGCATGTTTTTGACCAACGCCAGCGCATCCGCAGGGCGCAAGTACCCGTGCACCAGCAGCGCCGTACAAAACTCCATGTCTTTTGCGCGCCCGGCGACCGCCTTGGACAAGAACAGGTCGAGCACGCCGATGCAGTACCCCACGCCCGCAGCAAACGAGGCCTCGGGCACCCTCACCACCCGGTCGCGCCAGTCATGCGGGAGTTTGGCGGTATGGATGTCGACGCCTTGGGCTTAGTAGCCATTGGTTTCGTGAAAAACCGACCCCTCGCCAATGGCGCCATCAATCATGTCAGACAGCGCCGGATTGTTGAGCGGGTAAATGTCTGCCTCTGCCGACACTGTCAGCTCGGCGGGCGGGTTGGGGTCAGAACCCAGAATGGCTTGGCTCCCGATCACCACCAGCTCGTATTCCTGAGTGATTTCGCTGCAGGCCCGAATCAGGTGTTCAAGGTCAACGCGCTTCATGATTCCACCGCCATCGCCGGAGCGCCCAAAACCACACCCGCTTTGAGTTGCGACACTTCATTCAAGATGCTCAGGCGCATCTCGGCGGGCAGAATCGTTGCCAGTGGCGACGCTTGGCGCAACTGCTGTGCGCGAACGGAGCGGCCTGCCGCCTTGCGAAAAGCCCCTGTCTTCAGAATCGCCTGCCACTCTTGCCACAGCGGTGCGGACCGGCTGGTAGGGTCATCGTGCAACCACTTCTGCACCACCTGACTGGCTTTGTCGCGCAAGGCCCCGTCTTCCTTGACCAACCGCACGGCGGCAGCGTGCAGCGCCAGGCTCTGCAAATCCTGCACCTGATGGCGGCTTCTGTCGGTGGACACGGTCACTTGCACGGTCGGCCTTGGCCGGTGCGAGCGCCCGGCGGCGGTGCCTGCTTGTGCGGGTTGCATCACGTCACTGGCCACCATCGCCAGCTCCCCACTCAGGCCCAGGCAGGCCATCACCCGCAAATACGAACCCATGGACGCATTGGGGTCGCCGGACTCCACCGCATACAGGGTGGTGCGCGACATGCCCGCCTGCTGCGCCACCGCCACCGTGCCCAAGCCCCGCGCCTTGCGCGTGCGCTTGATCCGGTCGCCCAACTGGTGCAACAACTGCATGTCCAGCACGGAGAGGCCGGGGGGATTGTTGGGTAGTGGTGCGCTCATTTGTTGGTCATAGTAGTCAAATATATTACTTTTGTCTATTTTGATGGACAAATTAGCGCGTTAGCAAGCAGCCGTCTATTCGCTTCAATGGGAGAAGACTGGCTGGGTGGGTAGTTGTCGAGATTAATGAGTCAATTCAGGCTCTAGCCCACGTGGATAGTGCGCGAGAAGCTATAAAAAGCAGAGCAAAGTTGAATCAGATGAAGCCAAAATGACTTGCATGCCAAGTCAGGAATTCTGGCGAGGGCGCAAACCGTGACGGCATACAAATCGGCGCCTTGTCGAACCGCAAAAGTGCGTCTTGCATAAACGCATCGGCAGTCTTCGTTTTGAGCTTGGAGCTCACAGACACGGTGTAGTCAGGGAGTACGGTTATCAGTCCTTGGTCATACGCCCGGTCATGCAGCGCGGAAAGACAAAGGCCGTTTTGTGGATTGAGCCGGTTGTGAGTGTCTTCACTCCGCGGGACGATGTGGCTTGCGATAAGCAAGCGCTCGTTCTGTAAACCGCTGATGCAGCAAGTGCTGTTGTAACCCACCAGTACAGACTTGCGAAAACGGGCTTGATTGACACGCACTTGCACTGTGGCCGTGCGGGTGCGGCCCAATTCCGTAGGCGGTAACTCTAGGTCCAACTCGTCGACCAGCTCCAAGCCATGACCCGCTGCCAACTTTCCATAGATCGAAGCGGCTTCGAGAACCGTAGCGTCCCAGTTCGCCAAGAGCTCTTGCCAAACTGCTTTATCGACCTTGGATGCGCCGTCCATTCCTTTGCGCCCACTGGCCAATACGGCAGGATCGAGGCTGGCCAGATTGCACAGCTTGAGCGCCACCGAGTTCGCGGTGCGGCCAATCCACCCCGCCAACTCCTTGATTTTGGGGTGACGGGCATGGAGCTGCCCATAGTTCAACTGCAGATAAACATGCAGCCCGGCTAACACCTGCTCGCGGGTCCAGTCGTTGCGTGGCTTTGTCTCTTTGGGCATACCACTCTCCTCCTTAAAAACAGTATGCCAGGCGAAATAATGGTGAGAATCGCACACGCCCCAAATATGCCAATCTATGACCGAAAAGACTGATCCATCGTCCACTGTTGGCTACTACAACAAAAATGCAGAGCAGTTCTTTCGCTCGACGCTAGAGGTGGACATGACTCCGATCTACGCGCGCTTCTTGGATGGCCTCGCGATAGGCGCGCACATTTTGGATGCTGGTTGTGGCTCTGGACGTGATGCCCGTGCATTCACCGATCGTGGCTTTAACGTGAAGGCATTTGATGCATCTGAAGAGTTGGCCAGGCGAGCCAGTGAACACTGCGGGTTCACAGTGGATGTAATGCAGTTTGATGACGTAGACGAAATCGCTCAATACGATGCTATTTGGTGCTGCGCCAGCCTTTTACATGTGCCATGTGCGGAAATTTCAACCGTGCTCTCGAAACTCTGGCGGGCTCTTAGGACAGGCGGTCGTATTTACGTGAGCTTCAAACACGGGAAAGGCGAGCGCTTGCATGAGGGCCGAAGATTTACCGATGCAGACGAAGATACAGTCCGTGCGTGGTTCGCTGCAATGCCTGAGATAGAGAACATTGAAGTTTGGCACTCGCAAGACCAAAGACCTGATCGAAACGAACGCTGGACCAATGCTTTGGCGTTCCGAGAACCTGAACCCAAAAAGCGACTTGTTACAGGTGGCGACGATCATTTTTTGCCACACCTATCGGCTGAATTTGCACAGTCTAATCAGGCTGACTTA
This sequence comes from Rhodoferax sp., assembly GCF_013297935.1. Lineage (GTDB taxonomy): Bacteria > Pseudomonadota > Gammaproteobacteria > Burkholderiales > Burkholderiaceae_C > Allorhodoferax. The sequence goes on from NZ_JAAFIX010000023.1 coordinate 13,249, forward strand.
GCTGTTGCGTTTATCAAGACAACGGGGCTGCGTTTGTTGTGGTCCGATCTGCAGGCCATGGCAGAGGCTGGGGGTATCAATCGTGTGCGCGTTCTGACAAGTGATTATTTAGACATCACCGATCCAGAGGCTTTGCGCCTACTTTTGCTGCTTCATGAAAGCGGGGCTGAAGTTCGCGTTTACACCACTCAGAACCAAGGAAGCTTTCATCTAAAGGCCTATTTGTTTGCGCGCATTGAAAACGAGCGACTTGTCTCTGGCACTGCATTCATCGGATCAAGCAATATCAGTAGGCAAGCTTTGCAGGATGGCCTGGAGTGGAATTACAGAGTCATGTACCCGCAAGACGCGGGATACCTTGAAGCGCGCAAACACTTTGAAGATCTTTTTGTACATCCGCAAACAATTGCATTGAATGACAGCTGGATTGAAGCCTATGAACAGAGACGGCTCCCACCCTCTCGCTCAATAGCGCCAGGCAGTCATGAGCAAGAAGCGCCACCCCAACCCCACGACATACAACTAGAAGCCTTAGAGGCTCTTACCGAGACGCGGGAAAAAGGCTATCGACGAGGACTAGTGGTCTTAGCAACAGGTCTTGGAAAGACTTGGTTAGCTGCTTTTGATGCAGTTCGCATGGGCGCTAGGCGAATACTCTTTGTGGCACATCGAGAAGAAATATTGAGTCAAGCGGCAGCAACGTTTATCCGTATCTTGCCGGGCAAACGAGTCGGGTATTTCACAGGCCGCAGTCGCGATGGCGATGTGGATGTGCTCTGCGCGTCGGTACAAACGCTAGGCAAGGCGTCACATCTAGAGCGGTTTGCGCCTCAGCACTTTGACTACATTGTTGTGGACGAATTCCACCACGCGGCAGCGACCACTTATCGAAGGCTGTTGACGCACTTTGCGCCATCTTTTCTGCTCGGCCTTACAGCAACCCCCGACCGAACAGACCAGTCTGACATTTTGTCTTTGTGCGATGACAACCTTGTCTACGGTTGCGGCTTGTTTGCGGGGATTGCCAGTGGTCTGCTGGCACCTTTTCATTACTACGGCATTCACGATGAATCAGTCGACTACAAGGAAGTGCCCTGGCGCAATGGACGCTTTGACCCTGAAGAACTATCAAACAAGCTTGCAACCTTAGCGCGAGCACGCCACGCGCTCACGCAATGGCGAGCGAAGGCGCAGCAGAAGACACTTGCTTTCTGTGTCTCAACACGACATGCCGATTACATGGCCGAGCACTTCACCCGAGCGGGCATCTCATGCGCAGCAGTCTATGCAGGCTCAGAATTAGGCCGTGCGCAAGCGCTTGAGAAACTACAAGACGGCAGTTTGAAAGTGGTGTTTTCGGTTGACTTATTCAATGAGGGCATGGACTTGCCCAGTATTGATACCGTCTTAATGCTTCGGCCCACTGAGTCAAAGATTCTCTTCTTGCAGCAACTCGGGCGCGGTCTACGTCGTCATGAGGGCAAGCAGCATTTAGTGATACTCGACTTCATCGGGAACCATCAGGCCTTTTTGGGTAAGCCGCAAGCTTTGTTTGGCGTCGGCTCAACCTATAAGGCCTTGGCGGAATTTGGTCGTAAAGCTGAGAAGAAAGAACTGGAACTACCCAGTGGCTGTTACCTCAACTACGACTTGTCGATTATCGATTTCCTGAAGTCTCTCGATAGTGCGGGGACGAGCAAGGATTACGAAGCGCTCAGAGCCGTTTTGGGTCGCCGTCCGACACTCAGCGAGTTTTACCGATCGGGCAGCAACCTTCAGGAAATGCGGCGGCAAACTGGCCATTGGTTTGGGCTTGTTCACAACATGGGGGACTTGTCCGCCGATGAAGCTGCTATTGCTCAGGATTTCCAATCGCTCTTACGCGAAGTTGAAACTACCGCTATGACCAAGAGCTTCAAAGCTGTTTTGCTTGAAGCTTGGTTGGAGTTAAGCGGTCTCACACAGCCAGTTCCGTTAGATGCGCTCGCATTTCATTCACGCACGGTGCTAGATCGCCGCCGTCAACTATTGTCTGATTTAGATGACAAGATGCACAACACGTCCCCCAAGGACACCAGCTGGCAAAAGTATTGGCTAAAGCATCCTGTCACCGCTTGGACTGGCGGTAATGTCAAGGACGCAACAACTGCATCTTTTGAGCTACGCGACAATTGTTTTGCACTCAAACGGCCAGTGCAAAACGCTTATGCCGGTGAGCTCGCGAACTTGCTACAAGAGCTTGTGGATTACAAGTTGGCGAGCTACGAAGTGCGTAGATCTGCAGTTGAGCCAATCAGCAATGTGGTCCCCTTCCCGATCAAGCAGCGCAAAACAGTAGAACTGCCGTTTTTTCCGAATCTCAAGATTGCTTGTGGCCATTTCAAGACGGGCAATGCTGACTCAGAGGAACACCTGGCAATACCAATGTCATACGGCGCTCTCGATCCGAGCCGATTTTTTATTGCTCGCGCATCTGGCAACTCGATGAATGGAGGAAAAAATCCCGTACAAGACGGTGATTACTTGCTGCTTGAGTTGATCACGCCCAGTCGAGCTGGATCTATCACTGGGAGCGTGATGGCCATTGAACGGCAGGATGACAGCGGGGATAACCAATACCTGTTACGGGTAGTCGCAAAAGACCGCGAAGGTCAATATGTTCTAAAAGCAAACAATCCAGACTACAAGGATTTGCAAGCTACCGACGATATGCGAACCCTTGCAAGGTTACGCGACATCATCGATCCGTTAGACCTTTCTGTAGGTCAATCTTTCCTCCGCGAAGCCATTCCTCCACTCTTTGGCGAGACCTTTAACCCAGGCAATTGGAATGTTGGGCATGTAGTGCTTTCACCGAAGAAGGCACACATCCTACTAGTCACGCTTAACAAGCAAGGCAAAGCCGAGGAGCACAAGTACATGGACCATTGGGCAGATGAAAACCACTTCCATTGGCAAAGCCAGAATGCTACCGATCCTGCAAGCAAGCGTGGTCAAGAGATCATCAACCACGCTTCGCTAGGCTTGAACATTCACCTATTCATCCGAGAGCAAAAGCTCGCTGCAGGCAAAGGGGCGCCGTTTGTTTACTACGGCAGGGTTCACTATGAATCACATCAAGGCAGTCAACCTATGAGCGTGGTGTTTCGATTGGACTCTGACGTATCCAGGTAGTCACTACTGGCAATATGCGTTGATTGATTTCAGTACTTCATTTACTGGTACTACTTCGGCATCGGGTTGTGCGCTATCCGATAGCCCGCCCGCTTGTTCGTCCTGAACGTATCCACGGGTGGCAGGCACTCCTCGGGGGCCACGTAATACACCGTCCAGTCGCCGTAATACTTACCGGCGTAGATCAGCATGTCGCCCTTGATTCCAAAGTCTTGATGGGTCGAGTCATCACCAAAATATCGCTTGGCATCACACGCCGATTCAAACTGGAGCTTCACATCGTTCGCGTAGGTGGTATGGCACCAAACTAGCGGGCCTATGGCGGGCCCATTGAAGCCCCAGCCATGCATCTCCTCATTGGGGTCATCGCGTCCATGAAAAAGGCCCAAGTACAAGCCGGGCTTGGCGGGGCTTTGGCCATATTCAAGAACGGCATCATCTTTCTGCGCACAAGTAGTCATCAACTTCTCCTTTGAAAGATGCGCAGCGTAGGGAGCTTCGGTCGCTTTGTGACCCAGGGCTTTGCCTGGGGTGACAGCTCCATTTCTAGCTGTGAAACTCGCGGGGGCGGCGTGCACCTAAAATACAAGCCAAATCACCCTCTAGCCCCCGTATCGCTTGCGCAAGCAGCTATCAAATTCATAGTATGACCCACTCCACCATCGCCGCCCTGACCACCCACGACACCACGCGCATTGACGATGTGCGCATCGGCGCGGTGCGCCCGCTCATCACCCCCGCGCTGCTGGAAGAAAAGCTGCCCGTGCCGGCCGCGGCCGAGGCGCTGGTGGAGAGCAGCCGCGCGGCCATCTCGCGCATCTTGCACGGGCAGGACGACCGGCTGGTGGTGGTGGTGGGGCCTTGCTCCATCCACGACCACAGCCAGGCCATGGAATACGCCCGCCTGCTGAAAGCGCAGGCCGATGCGCTGAGCGCCGACCTGCTGGTGGTGATGCGCGTGTACTTTGAGAAGCCGCGCACCACCGTGGGCTGGAAAGGCTACATCAACGACCCGCACCTGGACGGCAGCTTTGCCATCAACCAAGGGCTCGAGATGGCGCGCAAGCTCTTGCTCGACGTGTTGGACACGGGCTTGCCTGCGGCCACTGAGTTTTTGGACTTGCTGTCGCCGCAGTTCATCAGCGAGCTGGTGAGCTGGGGCGCCATTGGCGCGCGCACCACCGAGAGCCAGAGCCACCGCCAGTTGGCCAGCGGCCTGAGCTGCCCCGTGGGCTTTAAGAACGGCACCGATGGCGGCATCAAAGTAGCCACCGACGCGATTCAGGCCGCGCAGGGCGCGCACGCTTTCATGGGCATGACCAAGATGGGCCAGGCCGCCATTTTCGAGACACGCGGCAACAACGATTGCCATGTCATTTTGCGCGGCGGCAAGGCGCCCAACTACTCTGCGGCCGACATAGACGCAGCCTGCGCGCTGCTCAAAGCCGCCGGCCTGCGCGAGCAGGTGATGGTGGACGTGAGCCACGCCAACAGCAGCAAGCAACACGCCCGCCAGATCGTGGTGGCGCAAGATGTGGCTGCACAGGTTGCAGCGGGCGATGCACGCATTACCGGCCTGATGATTGAGAGCCACCTGAACGAGGGCCGCCAGGACATCGTGGATGGAAAGCCGCTGCAGCACGGCGTGAGCGTGACCGATGCTTGCATCAGCTGGGCGCAAACCGTGCCGGTGCTCGAAACACTGGCCGCCGCCGTGCGCGAGCGCCGCCAGAAGGCCAGTGCCTGATCAGTAGGTTTTGTAGGGCAAAAACTTGCCCGACAGCACCACGTTGACCCGGTCGCCCTTGGGGTCGGGCTGGCGCACGATGTCCATGGAGAAGTCGATGGCGCTCATGATGCCGTCGCCGAACTCTTCGTGGATGAGTTCTTTGATGGTGGTGCCGTACACGTTGACGATTT
>NZ_JAAFIX010000024.1 GCF_013297935.1 Rhodoferax sp.
CAGTCACATTCCATGCAACCTCACGGGCATCTCCCGCAGGTATATCAATGGTTTGTTGCTCTAAATTTAATAGCGTGGCCCGCGGAGTCACCAGCACCTTCATGGCCTGCTTGGTGGTGTTGCGCAGGGTCAATTGGGCGCGGTACTGGTCGTCCTCACGCACCAGGGGCGGCAGGCCGCTGATGATCTGCAAATCCTGCGTGGCGCGGATGCTGGTGCTGCCGGTGCCAAACAAGCCGGTGGATGCATCGGCCACCGCCACGATCTTGAAGGTAGTCAAGGCGTCGTTCAAAGGCACGGTCACTTGGGCCTGGCCGTTGGCGTCCAGCTTCACGCTGGGGTTCCACAGCAGCAAGGTCTCCAGCAGCTCCCGCGCGCCGCTGTGGCCGCCACCACCACCGGGTGCTACGGCCTTGCGGCCATAGTGGCGCCGGCCGATGATTTCCATTTGTGCTGTCGATGTCTCCACCCCCCAGCTACGGCGCTGCAGCATGGCGTCCAGCAGGTTCCAGCTGCGGTTGGGCATCAGCTCCAGCAGGGCCTGGTCAACCGCGGCCACCGCCACTTCGGCGTTGGCAGCAGGTTGGCCGTTGGGCAGTTTCACGGTGATGGTGACCTGCGCTTTGCCGCGCACGGCATAGCTTTCCTTGTCGGCTTTGACGCTCACATTCAGTTCATGCGCCTGTGTGCCCACGCGGATTTCAGCCACACCCAGCCGGAAGGCGGGCTTGCTCAGGTCCACCAGTGCAGTGGGCGCCACATACTCGCGCCCCTCAAACCAAAAGCTGGTCCACCACTCGCGCGGCGCCTTGTAGCCCCAGGTGAAAAAGCTGTACCACGGCACCTCGCGCAGGCGGCCGCGCAAAACCAGTGCGCTCACATACACATTGGGGCCCCAGCCTTCCTGAATCTTGAGGTGGATGGTCGGGTCCTGGCCGTTGAGCTCCACCACCTCGGTGTGCACAATGCCTTCGCGTTCCACGGCCACCAGCGCAGTGGCAAAGCGAAACGGCATGCGCACCTGGAAGTTGGCCGTCTCACCGGCTTGGTAGCTCTTTTTCTCGGGCAGCAGGTCGATGCGGTCGTTGTTGTCGCCACCGAACCAGAGTTCGCCTTGCTTGGTCACATACACGCTGCTGGCCGCTTGGATGCTGTTGCCCGCGCCGTCTTTGGCGGTCACCACCAACTCCACCTGACCCGCCTCATTCACCTCGGTTTCGCACAACAGCAGGCCGCGGGCATCGCTCTTGCCGGAGCACACGCTCCCCAGATCTTTGGTGCTGGTTTTGTTGTCATAGGTGTAGAAGCCGCCCACCATGCGCTTGCGCGTGGTGGTGGTGATGCGGGCGGTGGCTTTCACTTCCAGCGGCACCCCGGCTTGCGGCTTGCCGGACAAGTCCAAGGCCAGTGCGCGGAACTTGATCTTCTGCCCGCTGGAGACCCAGCCTTCGGTCTTGATGCCGGCAATCACGCCAGCAGGCCACAGAGTCTGGGTGCTGCGGATGGTTTGCACCTCGCCGTTCGGGTCGGAGTACGTGGCTTCAAGCAGCAAGTCTTGCGGCTGGCGGCTCTTGGGCACATCAGTAAGGGTCAGCTTGCCGCCGCCGTTCTTGTCCAGGGTGAGCGGCATTTTGTCGGCGATGACGCGGGCATCTGCGCTGGCGGTGTTTTCTTCCTCGCCTTCGTCCGAGCGGGCTTGCTGCCCGACCTGTGGTGGCGAGAAGCTGAATTCGCTGTAGTCTCCAAAGCTCAGGCCCTTGGCCCGCACCAGGGCCGACAGGCGCACCGGCAGGTTGACCGCGCCGCCGCCAGAGACGTAGTTGATCTGCACATCCACCGGCACTTGGGTGGCGCCTACCAAGGGTTTTTTCTCGGTGGGGGTGACGCGGCCCTCAAGCACCGGCAGGCGGAACTCTTCGACCCGGAATTCACCGGTGTAAAAGTCCTGACGCCCATTGCCACGGTTTCCGCTAGTGAGCTGCACCTGGTAAGTACCCAGCTTGGCGCCCTGGGGAATGGAGAAGCTGTTTTCTGCACTCAAGCCGCCGGTGGCGGTTTTGCGCCAGTCCAGTTGCAGCGCGTATTGCTGCCCGCTGCCCATGTGGGTAATGAGCAGGGTGTCGGGCTTGGCATCCGGCAGGCCGAAGCCTTTGCCCGTCTGGGTGCGCAGCACGTGCTTCATGGACACGGTTTCACCTGCGCGCAGCAAGGTGCGATCGAAGATGGTGTGGGCTACTTCGTCGGGCAAGGTCTGGCGGCTGGTGGGCACATTAAAGCGCCAGGGCTCAATGCCGCGGTTCCAGTCGCTCCAAGTGAAGGCCAAGTCTTGCACCGTGCCTTTGCCATCTCCCGCAGGTTGGGCGGCGCGGGCGCTCACAAAGTAGGCGCTGCTGTAGTAGCCGTCCTCCCCACTGCAGCGGGGCGCTTGAGGCGACACGCCACTAAGTGTGGCAATGCCTTGGGCATCGGTCTGGCCACGGGCCACTTCTTGGCCCCGGCAATCCGACACCACCACTTGGGCACTGGCCACGGGCTTGCCCTTGTCCAGCGAGGTCACCCAGGCCAGCGCGTTCTCGCGGCCTAGCTTGAAGTGCACACCCAGGTTAGTCACCAGCGCGGCGGTGCGCACGTACATGGTGCGGGCTTCGCCATAGCGTGCATCCAGCAGGCTGCTGCCCAGCTTTTGAGACGCGATTTCCACCACATGGAAGCCGGGGCTGAGCGGTATGCCCACCACCTCGAAGGGGCGCGGGTCCTGGCTCTGGGGCTGGGGCAGGTCCAGCGTTTTGGCGCCGGGGCGGCCGTCTAAGAGCGAGAGCATGCGCGTTTGCACATAGTCCCGGTCTGTGGGCGTGGAGGGCTTGGGCAGCTTGGTGCCCAGTTCGCGGGCGGCTTGGTTACGGGAGATGTTGGACTCGTCATAGCGCAGTACCTTGCGGTACCAGGCAATGATGTCAGCGTCTGTTCCCGGCTGGAAGGTGCGCACTTTGCCAGCCAGTGCTTTAGCGGCCGGTGTTGCCGCGGGCGTGGCAGATTTGTCTTGCTCGGCGTTCAGGCCCTTGAGCTTCAAGGCGGCTTCGACGTTGCGCAGAGTCACCGGCAACATGGCCACGCCATCGGGCTCGGCAAAGCGCTCCACGATGCCGAATGGCGAGGCCGCAAACTTGGCCAGCGGCGGCATGGCGGCGGTGGCGGTCTTGAGCGGGAAGCTGTCCGCATTGCGCAAGGTGCGGCCGGACGCGTCTTTGAAATCTTTGGGCAGGGTGAGGGTCAGCTGGGCCTGCTCGGGCAGGCCGCCTTCAAAGCGCACGCTGTTGACCACGCTGTCCTCGTCACCGCTGTCTTCCGCCAGCACGGGCTTGAAGCTGTTTTTTCCGTCAGAGAGGCGAATGGCTTGCAGCAGCTTGGCCGACACGGGCGCATTGAAGCTGAGCTGCAAAGGGCGGATGGGCAGGCAGGCAGCCTGTGCGTTTTCGCGCTCGCAGTTAAAGGTAGCCGCAAAAGGCTCGCGCACTTGGTAGGCAAACGGGCGCTCCACGGTGTTGGGCACACCGGGGGTGCTGCCCTTGGCAGGCGTAGCCACACCTTTGCCGAACACCACACTCACTTTGGCCGAAGACGACAGGCGGCGCGCGCAGGTCAGGGTCACATACGACAGCGGGTCAGCTTTAGCGTCGCCGTCCAGGCCCTGGGCTTCCAGCAATGCCGCGCGCTCTTTGCCCTCGAGCAGGCGGATGCTGATCTTTTCGCCCAGGTCGGATGCCTTGCACCACACATTGGCTTTCACGCTCTCCAGCGTGGCGGGGCCGCTGAGCTGCAAAATAAAGAACTGCTCTTCATCAATACGGCTGCCTTGGTAGGGTTGAATGCTGCGTACAAACGGGCCGCTGCTATTAAATTTATAGCTGCTCGCGCCCGTGATATCTGCGCCCTTGGGTGATTTGAACCCTGTTTTAACTTGTGCCGTGCAGCGCACGCCCGGGGGCAGGTCGCGGTCGAAGTCGTAGGCCCACACACGGTCGTTCACCCAGCGGCCGGTTCCTTGGGAAACTTGGGCATCGCTGCAGCTCAGGGTGAGCGGTGCCTCGGCCTTAGGGTCGCCGAAGTTGACCGCACTCTCGTCAAACTTGGCCACCACTTGGCGCACCTGCGCCACTTCGCCTTGGGGCGAGAGGCTCACGATTTGCAGTGCCTGCGCGCTCCAGCTCAAGGCGGCCAAGCCGCAGGCCAGCATTACTTTTTTTGTTCTCATGGTCACTCCCCGGAAAAGTGTGCTCAGCGTAGCCGAAAACAGGGGCTGTAACGTGACCATCCCGCGCGGAAAGACATACCGGATCCGCCGTATCCCAAATAATTTGTAAAAAGTTGAATCCGAAGTGGGGCCGGTTGCGTACTAGCAGCAGGAACTGATTTTTTGCCCTAACTGCAGGACTGGATTTGCCCATGAAACATCTACCCACCGCCATCGCCCTTTGTGTTGCCGCCCTCAGTGGCAACGCCTTTGCCGAGACCGGCAAACTTCTACTCACCGGGGGCGTGAGCTCTATTGACGGCGCTGCCGGCGGTGGCCTGACCCCGTGGGCCACCATCGGCACCAACGCTACCGAGGGCGAAATGGGCGTTTCGGCCCATGTCAGCCGCGCCACCGTGACCGACTACTCCCTTAGCACCCTGGGCGTGGCGTTTGCATTTAACGACCGGGTGGAGGTGTCGTTTGCCCGCCAGGAATTCAACGCCTCGCCAGTGACCGGGCTCAATGGCCTGGGCTTTGCCGTGCAAGACGGCCAGCGCATCAAGATGGATGTGCTGGGCGTCAAGGTCAAAGTCGCGGGCGATGCTGTACTCAACAGCGACAGCTGGATGCCCCAGGTGGCCGTGGGCGTGGAGCAAAAGTCGGTCGATGCCGGTTCCATCAAACCGGTGCTGGACTTCTTGGGTGCCAAAACCAGCGGTACTGACTTTTATGTGAGTGCCACCAAGCTGTTTCTGTCCAACAGCGTGCTGGTGAACGGCACGCTGCGCTACACCCATGCCAACCAGAACGGCTTGGTGGGCTTTGGCTCCAAGGACCCCGGCACCAATAACGCCAGCTGGGTGCCCGAGGTGTCGGTGGCCTATTTGCTGCGCAAAAACATTGCTATCGGCGCCGAGTACCGCGCCAAGCCCAACAACTTGCGCGCCATGGGCATGGCCAATGGCCTGGGCGAGGGCCTGCAGGAAGACGCTTGGAAGGACGTGTTCATTGCCTGGGCACCCAACAAGAACAGCTCCATCACGTTGGCTTACCTCGACTTGGGCCGCGTCCTGCCGGGCGTGACCTCCAGCCGCAACCAGAGCGGTTACTACCTGTCTGCCCAGTTCGCGTTTTAAGCCACGCACCCACCCCATAAGGAATTGTCATGAAAACCATTGCTATCGCCACCCTCATTGCCCTGAGCAGCCTTACCGCGCTGCCTGCTTTGGCCCAAACCGCAGCGCCTGCCGGCAGCAGCATGCCGGCAAAAAATGATGCGCTGTTCCAGGCGCTGGGCGGCAAGCCCGGCCTGCAAGCCCTGATGGATGTGTTTGTGGCCGGCCTCAAGGCGGACAAGCGCATCGGTGTTCAGTTCAAAGACACCAAGGCGGCTTACCTGTCAGAGCAGTTGGTCGATCAGGTGTGCGCGGCAACCGGTGGCCCCTGCAAATATGAGGGTGCCGACATGAAAACCGCCCACGCCGACATGGGCATTACCAAAAGCAACTTCCACGCACTGGTAGAGGTGTTGCAGGTCTCCATGGACTCACGCAACATTCCGTTTGCCACCCAAAATCAACTGCTGGCACTGCTGGCACCTATGCATCGCGACATCATTACCGCTAACTAATATGCACCTCACCCGATGGAGCTTGGTCTCACAAGCCGCCGCCAGCGCGGCTTTTTTGTTGTGCCATGGAGTGGCATCTGCAGGCACCCTGGAGGTGCTGGTGCTCGACCGTGATGGCAAGCCCGCACCGGACTCGGTGGTCATCGTGCTGCCCACCGGCAAAGGCCAACCGCGCACCCCGCTGCCACTCACTGCACTCGTAAACCAGGAGAAGCAGCAGTTCAGCCCGGCGGTCACGGTCGTGGGGGTGGGCGCCAAAGTACGCTTTTCCAATAGCGACCCCTGGAACCACCATGTGCGCTTGAGCACGCCGGGCATCCAGGTGGGTGGGTCAGAGGGGCAGTCGGCCTTGCTGGAGGGCAAGCAAGAAGGCAAGCCCGCCAGCGCAGCCGTGTTCAGCATGGACAAGCCCGGCGCTGTGGGTGCTGCGCTGCTCGGCTGCTTTATCCATAGCCGCATGAGCGGGGCCATTTACGTGGCGGATTCTCCCTGGACCGTCAAGACCAACAGTGAAGGCGTTGCGGTGCTGGAAGATGTGCCCGAGGGCGTTGCCAGCATCAAAGTCTGGCACGCTGCGCAGCTGGTGGAGAAAGCAGCGCTGCAGGTGAATGTGCCGGCTACACCGGCCAAAGCCACGTTTCAGTTGGATGTTGCGCCGCGGCGGCGCAGCTAAAGCAACCCACACTCAAATCGCCGGGGCACCATGCCCCGGTTTTGTTTCACAGCATCTTCTGAATCAACGCGCCTTTGAACAGCACTGGTCCGGTCGGGCCGGTCTCGCTCGGCACGCCGCCTTTGGGCTCCAGGCTGATGGCAAGCGTAGGCACTTCGCGCACGTCGCTTTCACCGGCCGTCAGGCGCAGCAGTTTGTCGTTGGTGAGCACGCCCAGTGACTTGGGGTCGCCACTCGGGGGCAAGGCCCAGAGCTGCAAGGAGCGGTCGCTGGCTTCCTGGTAAGCGCCTACACGCTGCAGGGTGAGTTTTTTGTTTTTGGGATCAAAGGTCACCAGCATGGAAGCGGCTGCTTTGTCGTCGGCCAGCACGGCCACGTATTCGATTTGCGGTGTAGCTTGCAGCTGGGATTGCAACTTGGCAATCTCGCCCCCCAACTCCTGCCGCAGGTTCAGGCCTACGGTAACCGCGGCCACGGTGGCTACGGCACCCGCTGCGCTGGCCACTCGCCACACCGTGAGGCTGCGCAGCCACGCGCTCCAGCTGTGGTCACTTACCGCCTGGGCTGCCGCTTTGGTGTGGGCACCTTGCAAAGCGGCCTGCTCGCGCTCGGCCAGCACCAGGTTTTCAATGCGTGTCCACACCGCGGGTGCGGGTGCCACCTTAGGCTGTAGTTCGTTGATGCTGGAGAAGCGGCTTTGCCAGATGAGGGCTGCGGCGCGCACCGGGGCCTGTTCGCGAGCCATGGCTTCAAAGCGGCGGCGGGCCGGGCCGCGCAGGGTGCCCAGTGCGTAGCTGGCGGCCAAGCGGTCCAGCAGTTCGGGGTGTTGGTGGATTTTCATGGCGGCCCTTTATGCAAAACGTGCCATGCACAGGCGCAGCTGGTCGAGGCCACGGCGAATCCAGGTTTTCACGGTGCCCAGGGGCAGTTGCAGCTGGGTGGCCAGCTCGCTGTGGCTCAGGTCGCGCATGTAGGCGAGGTTCACCACCTCGCGCTGCTTGTTCTCCAAGCGGCTCAGGCACTGGTTCAGCGCCCAAGCCTGCTCGCTGGCTTGAGCGGTGTCTAGTGGCGTGGGGCCACCGCTGTCCAGGGTGTCGGCCAGTGTCTCGTCGATCTCTTGGGTGAGATGGGTGCGCTCGGCGGCACGGCGGCGCAGCAGGTCCAGGGCCCGGCTGCGTACGATGAGCCCCATCCAAGCCATGGGCGGGCTCAGTGATGCGGAGTAGTCCGGGGCGGAGCGCCAGATGTTCAAGAAAGCCTCCTGCAGCACGTCTTCCGCAAATTCGCGGTGGCTGACAACCCGCAGGGCCAACCCATAGAGCTTGCCTGCGCACTCGTCATAGAGGAACTTGAGGGCTGCCTGATCTTTGAGCGCGATGCGCTCCAGCAGGGCAATGAGCTTGGCATCAGGGTGGTCAACATTCATGGTTCCATTGTGTGTGCGATTGGGTGGCTGAGCGATGGTTGGGGGCTTGTGTGTTGAGTACGCACAAACCTTGGGTGCAGATTCAAAAAAATAATTTCACTAACTTGAATCCAAGGTGCCGGTGGCATGCGTATTCGAGGGGAGAGCCGGATGTCCCGGTCTCGCTTAGTTGCCCAAAACTCCTCAAAGGATTCGCAATGCAAACCATCATTCAAACCGCCTCCACCGTTTCTTCACGCCGCGCCTTCATGGGTCGCACCGGCACCCTGTCCGCCGTGGCCGTCGCCCTGCTGGCCGGCAAAGACGCCATGGCTCAAGGCATGGCTCAAGGCATGGCCGGCGACACCTCTAAAGACGTCAGCATCCTGAACGTGGCGCTGGGTCTGGAACACGAAGCCATCAACGCGTACCAACTGGGCGCAGGCAGTGGCTTGCTGCAAAAACCGGTGCTCGATGTGGCCGTGCGCTTCCAGGCCGACCACAAAGCCCACCGCGATGCACTCATTGCCACGATCCAGAAGCTGGGCGGCACGCCCGTGATGGAAAAGAAGCTCGACGAATACGCCAAGGCCCTGAAGGCCGACACCCTTCGCAACCAAGGTGACGTGCTGGACTTGGCCGCCCGCTTGGAGCTGGGTGCCATCAACGCCTATCTGGGTGTGATTCCCGCCTTCGGCAACAAAGACCTGGCCAAGGTCGCCGGTCGCTTGGCCGCGGACGAGACCATGCACTACGTGTTGCTGAACAACGCGCTGGGACGTCCGCTGCCCTCGGGCGCACTGTCTTTCGGCGCGTAATGGTGCTGCGCACCTTCAGTCGTCGGTGCGTTGGCATAGCGGCCTTGGCAATGTCCATGGCCGCGCCTGCACTGGTTCAGGCTCAGGCGCTGGTGCCTGATGCGCACCGCGGCCAGCAGTTGGTGGAGAGCCGCTGCTTTGCCTGCCACAGCCTGGACGCACATCGTGCAGGCCCTGCTTTGCGCGGGGTGGTCGGCCGCAAAGCCGGCAAGGCAGAGGGATATTTCTATTCCGAAGCCATGGCGGTGGCCACCCATACCTGGACGGTTGCCGGCCTCAAAGCCTGGCTCACCAACCCGGAGAAAGTGGTGCCCGGCCAGGAAATGAATTACTACCTGACCGAAGCCCAGGACCGCGAAGACGTGGTGGCCTACCTGGCCAGCGTGTCCAAGCCCGCACAAAAGTAAACCCTTGATTACCCAACCTTCTCAGCAGGACACACCTATGCAAACCCGTACAGCTCTCTCTTTGGTGACAATCGCCGCACTCACTGCATGTGCCAGCCAGCCCATGCGCGCCCCGTTCAGCCAGGCGGACTTGCCCGCAGCCGTGCAAGTTCCCGCCGGCCACACCGTAATGCTGGAAACTGCCGCTGCCGGCGACATTACCTACCAGTGCCGCGCCAAGAAGGACATGGCCGGCCAGTTTGAATGGGTGTTTGTGGGCCCGGACGCTGGCTTGAAGGACCGCAGCGGCAAGGTCGTCGGCAAGTACTACGGCCCACCCGCTACCTGGGAGAGCAACGATGGCTCCAAGGTCACCGCGACGCAGCTTGCCGTGGCCCCGAACGGCACCGCCAATATTGCGCTGCAGCTGGTAAAAGCCAATCCCGCCACCGGCATGGGTGCCATGCAGGGCGTGAGCTACATCCAGCGCGTGGCGACCGTGGGCGGCATGGCGCCAGCCAGCACCTGCGCCAAAGCCAACGAGGGCGCCAACCAATTGGTGCGCTACACAGCGGACTACATTTATTACAAGCCCATGTAAAGTCTCTTCAGTTTTGCTATGAAAAAGTGAGCTGATAGCGCAGTATCTACTTGCGCTATCAGCTTTTTTTGTTGGTAAACGGGTCTTGCGCGGGAGAAGATTTTGCGGATAAGCTGATGCTATCGAAGCAAGTGAGGAATTCTGTGAAATCTGCCTCCCTATCTCCAGCTCCGGTGACCACAGGCTTTGAAGGCGCTGACCTCAACCGCCTGTTTTCACATTTGCTGAAAACGACGGTCGGTGTCGCGCTGATCTACAGCGCGGTGAGCATGTTGACCATTGGTGTGTGGGCCATGGTGCTCGGCCCCTTGCTGATTGCGGCAGCAGGCCTGGCCTGCCTGCGCTTGCAACGGGCGGGGCGGCAATATTTCGCCATGAGTCTGTTTATATGGGCGGTGTGGTGTGTGGTGGCGCTGCAGTCCGCAGTGCGGGGCGGTGGGCTCAACCCGATTCTCAATGTGAACGTCGTGCTGGTCTTGTTGGCCGGTTGGTTGGTCGGCATGCGGCAGGCGGTGTGGGTGTGCGTCATGTCTGCGGCATGGTTGGTCGTGCTGACCGGGGTGCAAGTGTTTGCCTGGTGGCACCCGTCAGCGGTGCAGGGTGCATGGCAATTGCTGGTGGCACAGCTGGGTGTGCTGATCGGGGGCTTTCTGGCTTTTCGCCTGGTGCTCAAGGCTTACCAAGGGCATGTCGACAAAATCCAGGCCCTGAATCAAGCCTTGGCTGAAAAGGTACAAGCTTTGTCCGACCAGGGTCACGCCATGCTGCTGAGTGAGCGGCGGGTGCGCCAGATTCTGCAGGCCAGCCCGCTGCCGATCACGGTGGCCGAGTTCGACTCAGGGGTGTGCCTAGAGGTCAACCCGGCGTGGGAGCGGGCTTTTCAGCGCCAACGGGGCGACGTGCTGGGCAAAACGCCGGTGGAGCTGGGTTTCTGGAAAGACGAGGCCCACCGCGAAACATTCAAGCAACGCTTTGCCGGCACCCAACGGCTCAGCGGCCTGGAGGTCACCTTCCATTTGCCGGATGGCGTAGAGCGCACTTTTGACCTGTCGTCTGAGCGGTTTAAATACGGTGAGTTGGACTGCGTGATGACCATCTCCATGGATGTGACCGAACGCAAACACCTGCAGCTGCAACTGCAGGAGCTCAATGCCACCTTAGAGCAACGCGTTATGGAGCGCACCAGCGCGCTGGATGACGCCAACCGCAACTTGCGGGCCACCATGGGCAGCCTGCAGCGCGCGCAAGATGAGCTCATCGGGGTGGAAAAGCTCGCCTCGCTGGGCAGCTTGGTGGCGGGCGTAGCCCATGAGCTCAATACCCCTTTGGGCAATGCCCTGATCACGGCCAGCGCCCTGCAGGAAATGACCGCCAGTGCGACGGAAGAGGCCGCCGCAGGCACGATGAAGAAATCGACCTTCATGAGGTTGCTGCAAAACCTGCACGACGGCGCCCAGCTGACCCGCAAATCGTTGGAACGGGCTGCGGAGTTGATCAGCAGCTTCAAACAAGTGGCGGTGGACCAGGAGTCCGAGCGGCGCCGGGAGTTTGATGTGCAGCAGACGGTGCACGAGATCATCGAAACCCTGAAACCGAGCTTTAAGCACGAAGAGGTGCGCATCCTGTTGGACTTGCCCGAGGGGTTGGTGATGGACAGCTTTCCCGGCCCGCTGGGGCAGGTGGTGATTAATCTGGTGAGCAATGCACAAATCCACGGCTTGAATGGTCGTAACGACGGGCGCATTACGCTGCGGGCGGTGGGCTCGGACGATGGCAAAACTCTCACCCTGACCGTGTCGGACAACGGCCGCGGTATCGCGCCTGAGCACTTGGGGCAGGTGTTTGATCCGTTTTTCACGACCCGACTGGGGCAGGGCGGCTCCGGCCTAGGGCTGGCGGTGAGTCATCGCATCGTGACGCGGATTCTGGGCGGGCGCATCAAGGTGAGCTCGGTGCCGGGCGAGGGCGCTGTGTTTGAAATTACCTTGCCGAGGGTGGCGCCGCAGGTGGTGAACTAGGCCTTATACTGATCAAAAAAACAGTATTTACACCATTTGCGGAGGCCCCATGCTCAACGACACAGCCGCGCCCACGGGGCTTTTTACGGACGACCTGCACACTGCCCGCTGTGTATGGTGCCGCAGTACCGCCGAATACCAGCGCTACCACGACCACGAGTGGGGCTTTCCGGTGGGCAACGACACGCGTTTGTTCGAGAAAATTTGCCTCGAAGGCTTTCAGGCGGGCCTGAGCTGGCTCACCATCCTGAACAAGCGCGAGTCCTTCCGCGCCGCCTTCGCCGGTTTTGACATGGACAAAGTCGCCCTGTTTGATGAAGCCGACGAAAAGCGCCTGCTGCTGGACGCTGGCATCGTGCGCCACCGGGGCAAGATTGCCTCCACCATCAACAACGCCAAAAAGGCCCAGGAACTACGCGCCGAGTTCGGCAGCCTAGCGGCCTATTTCTGGGGCTTTGAGCCCGCCAGTGGCAGCCGCCCGGCCACCATCACCCACCAGACGCTGAGCGGCATTACTACCTCGCCGGAGTCGATTGCACTGTCCAAAGACCTGCGCAAGCGCGGCTGGAGCTTTGTGGGCCCCACCACCATGTACGCGTTCATGCAGGCTATGGGGCTGGTGAACGATCACCTGGAGGGCTGCCACGCCCGTGAGCGCGCCCTGCAGGCCAGAACGGCTTTTGTGCCGCCCCGCAAGGCTTAAGCCGCTGCGGCTGCAATCGCCGCCATAAGCGCCTCAAAGCCGTTGTAGAGCGCGTCTCCACGCACCAAGCGGGAGCCACTCGCGCCGTGGACCACCAGTGCCGGCACCCCTTGGGCGCCATGGGCTTGCATCAGTTGGCGGGCTTTCTGGATGCGGGCATCGTGCTGGAGTTGCAGGTCTGGATTTTGCCCGGCTAACAGGTCGGCTGCCGCCGCCAGGCCCTGGGCGCGCAATACGCCGTCCACACCCTGCGGGGTGCAGATGTCCAGGCCTTCTACGTAGCGTGCCTCTTGCAAAAGCTTCAAGGTCTTTAGTTCTTCCGCCGGTGCCGTGTGTGCCACGGCAGTCAGGGCGAGAGCGGCGGCGGATGAATCAAAGCGGCTGCCGTGCTGGCCCAGCACTTGGTGGCGGTAGGCCTCGCTGAAGGTCTGGCCGGTGAGCTTGCCGATGCGCACGTCGTTCGACCACGCAAAGTCGGCAAAGTCTGCGCTCATCACGCGCCCGCCGCCGCTGAACAAGCCGGTGGGCGCCAGCTCCAGGGTGATCGTCGCTTCCTGCCCCAGGCGCTGGATGGCCGGGGAGGCGCCGTAGCACCAGCCACACAAGGGGTCGAACAAATAGGTCACGGTGGTGGACATGGGGTGGAATTCTTTCAATCGTTGTTCAGGGTGGCAGCGGCAAGCGTTTGCTCAAACAGAGCAATTTCTTCTTGCAGACTACCGCGGCTTCGGAAGTGGCGGGCGGCGCGGTTGTACCAGTTCTCGGCGTCTTCCAGGTCGCCTTCCTGCAAATGCAGGATGCCGTGCAACCAGGCGGCCAGCATGGAGTCGTCCTTCTGTACCAGGTCGTGCGCGGCATTCCAGCGCCCGGCATGCAGGTCTTGCAAAACTTGGTGAAGAAGGGACATGTGGGCTCCTGGGTGCAGGGATGAATGCCATGCCTTACGGCATGGCGACGGGGTTCACCACTTCATTTCGCCGGTGTTGACCTTGGCGCCGATGTCCAGCGACAGGGCGCCGTCCGTCAGGGCAGGGTAGGCCTGCTTCATGGCGGGGATCAGTGTGGCACTGGTCTTGTTGGCAGCCAGGTTTTTCTCGAAAGCCTGCAAGTAGTCCTTGGTGAAGGCAATGGTGCTGGCATCGACCTTGGTACCTGCTTTCATGTGGCCGGGAATCACCAGTTCAGGCTTCAAAGCGGCCATTTCGTCCAGCTGGGCCACCCAGGCAGCGCGCTCGGCGGCGGTTTGCGTGTCGGCGGTCCAGACGTGCATATTGCCGAATACGCCGATGTTGCCCACCACCGCCTTGATGGACGGAATCTAGGCATAGGGGCGGTGGGCCAGCAGGCCTTGGGTGCCGCGGATCTCGATGGTTTGGCCTTCCAGCGTCAGGGTGTTGCCTTCCAGGGCGCGGGGCACCACGGGTTTGCGGGGGGCGTTGGCACCCATTTTGGGGCCCCAGAATGCGACCTTGCCAGCCAGCTTGGGCGCGAGTTTGCCCAGCACGGCGGGTGTGGTCACCACGTCGGCCTGGGGGAACACTTCTTTCA
>NZ_JAAFIX010000025.1 GCF_013297935.1 Rhodoferax sp.
CCTGGACTTCTTGCGCGCTGGCCAGAGTCTGACCATTACCTACCAAGTCAAGGTCAATGACGGCACGGCCGATTCAGCCTTCCAGGATGTGACGTTCACCATCACCGGCGCCAACGACGCGCCTGTGCTCACAGATACGACCAATCCAGCAGCGGTTGTCGAACTCGCAAACGCATCCGCCCAGAACCTTGCCGCCATTACAGGTAGCTTCGCTGTCTCGGATCTGGATGTGGGCGACACCCTGACTGCCTCTGTTGTCGGCTCTCCAGTGGTTCAGTTGAATGGCGTGAACTTCACTTTGCCAGCAGACGCCACTGCGCTGACCGCTGCAGGTGCTTTCACCCTTTCTCCAACCACCCAGACCTCCAATGGCGGCGCAGGTACTGCCATCGGATATACCTTCGATCCAGCAACTGCCAACCTGGACTTCTTGCGCGCTGGCCAGAGTCTGACCATTACCTACCAAGTCAAGGTCAATGACGGCACGGCCGATTCAGCCTTCCAGGATGTGACGTTCACCATCACCGGCGCCAACGACGCGCCTGTAGCAATTGCCGATACAAACTCAATTACTGAAGGCACAACTACTGCTTCCAGTCAAGTAAGTGGAGATGTCACTCCAGGCACTGCGGGACAGGACTACGACTTAGACAGTGGCTCAAGCTTTACCGTGACAGGTGTAGCGGTTGGCAATTTAGCGTCAGCTACTGGAAATGTAGGGGTAGCGTTAAGTGGGACCTACGGCACAGTAAGTATTGGCATAAACGGGAATTACACCTACACGCTAGACAACACTCGTCCCGCAACAAACAATCTGACCGCAGGTCAGGTTGCTCAGGACGTTTTCACTTATACGATCACTGATGACAATGGCGCAAGTAGCACCACAACATTGACCATCAATGTCACCGGGACCCAAGATACGGTGGCACCGCCACCCACAGTTGTGCCGCTCACAGGAGCGGCAACCGGCTTCAACGGCGAATACTATGGTTACAACGAAACGACCACCACTATTGGGCGCACCCATAGCGACGACGGAACAGCAACTTTCGGTACTCACCTTGGCGCTGGGAACTTGAACTCTGTCGAGGATATGTACACAATCATCGATGGTCGAAATTCATTAGCTGGCGGGGCAAGCATTGTTGGGACATCAACCACAGCGAATGCCAATGTTGCCGATGTGAGCTTCAAGGCACGCAGCATTGATTACGGGTTCAACCCAACGGTAAATTCCTCACTGGGATCGAACCAAAACGTTGCATCGGGCAATGTTTTGCTTGCCAATGACGGAAATGCGAACTCGACGACCCGTGCACTCAGCAACTTCTTGGATCAAGACCTAGGTACTGGAATAGTTCAAACAGGTGTGGGAAACACTAACGGCACCTCGGGACTTGGAACAACCTCTGACGCGGCAATTCGGATATCCGGCAAGTTTTACACGCAACCTGGCTCGTATGATTTCCGCGTTACTGCGGACGATGGTTTCCGGTTGAACGTAGACGGCCACACGTTGCTTGAGTACGACGGGAACCAAGGCCCAACGACACGCATTTTTAACAATCTGCAATTAGGTGACTTGGCCGGCGGACTTCAATCCTTAGAGCTCCTTTATTGGGAACAAGGCGGAAACTCGCGGCTGCGGATTGAATACAAATCGAGCAGCTCTGGTACTTGGCAAGTAATGTCTCTGACAAACACGGCCATGTTTACCAATGAATCAGCGCCCACAATCGCCGACACAAGAATTCAAGACCTTGTCTACGATGGCACCACGTCGACTTGGCAGCTGCGGACCGGCTCTATTTTGGGTGGGGGAACAGGGAACGATACGTTGACTGGCGGCGCTGGCCGTGATTATTTGATGGGTGGCGATGGTAATGACACACTGAACGGCGGCGATGCAGCCGACACATTGGAAGGCGGTGCCGGAAACGACATATTGAACGGGGGCACCGGCAATGACCTATTGGTCGGCGGAGCAGGTGCAGACACACTAACCGGTGGCGTGGGGGATGACTTCTACCGACTGAGTGACACATTGGACACTATCGTCGAAGCGGCAGGCTCTGGCACTGACACTGTCCAGCTTGATTCCAATTACGTCTCAACAAACCTCAGCACAACTTACGTCCTCGCGGCTAACCTCGAAAATCTGGTTGCCTATGACGGAGGGGTAATTAACCTCACAGGTAATGCATCTGATAACCGGATTGAAGGCAATGGCGCAGCAAACACGATTAGCGGGCTTGGAGGCAATGACCTCATCATCGGCGGCAAGGGAAATGACATATTGACCGGTGGTACAGGCTCTGACACCTTCGCATGGAGACTCAATGACGGAGGCACAGCGGGCTCACCAGCTGTAGACCATGTCACAGACTTCAACTATGGCGGGGGATATAGCAATGTGTCTCTTAGCGGCGGAGATGTTCTCGACTTAAGAGAGCTTCTTGTTGGCGAGCACACGTCATCCGGCAATAGCGGAGGTGCAGCGACGGATGTAGCGATTTCCAACTTGTTGAACTACATTGATATCAACGTCAATGGAACCAACACTGAAATTCGTATCAGCAGCACCGGCGGATTCGCTGGCGGAACTTACTCGGCGGCAGCTGAAGATCAGCGAATTATTTTGGATAACGTCAACTTGTACACCGCAGTAGGCACTACAAGCGGCAACGAGGCACTGCTATTACAAACGTTGATCAGAAACGGGACTCTACTGCTGGACTAAATTGGAACTAAACGTGATCCGCTCTTCTCGTCAATACTTGAAGAGCGGATTCGCTTATTCTTGAATACTCGGTCCTGTGGCCGCATCAAAACCGATGGCTTTGAGTGCAATGCCCTCAGCCGAGGTACTGACGCCTTCTGCAATCACCTGCAGCCCGATGTTGTGCGCAATACTGCAGAGCCCCTTCAAGAAGGCTGCGTTACCCGCGTTCGCATCCACACCTCTCACAAAACTTGAATCGACCTTCAAATAGTCGAGACCCAAATCGTGCAATTGGCCAATCTGGCTGAACCGGTGTCCAAAATGCTCCAATCCCACATGGCACCCTGAAGCCTTCAGCAAAGGGCATAAGGCCCTGAACGCCTCTAAATGTTTAAAAACGCCCTCTTCTGCCACCTCTAACCAAAGCCTACGCGCAGCCTCTCCATGCTGCTTGATAAGACCCAGTAGAGCGGAAGAAAAATCACGGTCCTCCAGTGAACTGGCGGATAGATTGATCGCCAGACCAGTCAGAGTGGGATTGCTGCTCAGATCCTGCAAGCCAAGCTCCACCGCTTTAAGGTCAAGCGCGGCCGTGAGCTTGAGTCGTTCAGCGATAGGGAGAAAACGGCCGGCCGGCAACCATTCGCCCCGCTCATCAAACATGAGCCTCAAGGGACATTCCCGGTGCGATAGCGCCCCCTCCATGGACATCACCGGGAAAGAAATCAAACGCACCCAGCCGTGCTCAAGTGCGCGACGGATCATCACCGACCATTGATCTGCAGTGCGAGGCAGGTCGTCATTGGTAGACAGTGGTGCTTCATGAATACTGTTGGCCTGTCCAAGCTCCGCGCTTGCAAGTGCACTGTCAATACGCGCCAGCAACTCCCCCATTTCTTCGCCCTGCAGAAAACGACCAAACCCGACGGCAGCCACCCGTCCCCCCTCCACAAAGGGGGCAGACTCTTGCCCGAGCAAGTCCATCAATTGCTTTGCCAGAGCGGCTCCATCTAGATTGCCAGGTATCAGCAAGGCGAAATCTGCGCCATTGAGACGAGCCGGTACGGCCTTGGCGTGTGGTTCAGCAATGCGGGCCATCACGCCACCTGCCAACTTGATAAAGTCATCGGTAGAGGCTCTGCCCAGCCTGCGGTTGACTCCCGCCAGATCCGCAAGCCGCACCATCATGAGCACGCCGCCTGTTGAGTCTTCAGAATCCATGCACTGCCGCAAGCGCGCCAAAAAGTGCCCGCGGTTCGCCAATCCGGTCAGCCCGTCAAAGTTCGCCTCTTGTCGAACCTGCTCAAGCCGGCTGGCCTCATCATCAAACATCGACTTCAGGCGCCCGACCGTGGCATTCATTGCACTTGCCAACTGCTTCAGCTCTGGAACTTCCGGCTCATCCACCATCACGAATCGCCGCTGAGAAATCGCAGAAGCCTGCTCGATCACGGTGTTCAATGGACGACGCAAACGCCCTAAAACTAGGCTGCCCAACCAGCCCCCAACCAACCCGGCGAGCGCCAAAGCAACCGTCATATCTTTGGCACTCTTCCAAAGTGCCCCATAAGCAAACCGGCTGTGACTGATCAAGGTCACCGTGCCGAACTGCTTCCATCCGTTAGAAATCTGAGCTTGACCGGGCGCCGACTGGATGGGAAGTAGTGACGAAAACCATGCCGGCGCATCCAGTACTTCAGAGGGGGCAATACGTTCCGTAATAACCAAGCCTGATGGATCCACCACCCGGACTACCTGGTAATGCCCGCTATCAAACAGCGAGGCAGCGACCAGCTCCACACTCACCGGGTCCGGGTCACTCTGGCTCAGCGCCAGCGCCAGCGCCGTCGCGTTGTCCGTGTTCTTGATAGCTAGCTGCGACTCCAGATAGCCTCTGGCCGACAACAAAGACGCCAGCAAGCCTCCACCAAGAGCCAGCAACATGCTGGCAATAATGGCCAACCAGAGCTGTCGATACATAGACATGTTCTATTTCCTCTTACAGAATTATTCAAAGCCTTCGGCTTTAGCTCGCCGGAGTAAATCCTCCCAGCGTGACAAACGGCCCGTTCCACCAGCAGCAGGACCTCCGCCGGCCACGCCATTAAAGACCCCAGAGCTGTTAAAGCTGAATACCGGAACCAGATCAGGCCGGCGCGATGCCACACGGACATCACCGACAAGATTGTCCAAAACCAGCGGCTCGGCATCTGGTGTCGGATAGAAGGCCAAAACCATATGCGCCTGGGTGGCGTCAGACATTCCGGTTTTCGCTCTCACGTAGATAAACCTCAGCTTGTCCTGCGCAACACCCAATTGCAACAGCGTGAAGTATTTGACGATCGCGAAATCCTCGCAGTCCCCGGCACCACGCCCCAATGTTTCGACGGGCGTTGCCCAATAGTCTGCCTGCCCCCAGACCAGAGTGTCATCGCTGAACTGAACCTGTTGATTGACAAAACTATTGACGCGCTTGATTCGGTCAAGGTCCGGGGCATCCCCCAGCCCCACGAGCAACTTTCGCCACGCATCCAGCTTGGGTAGAGCGCTGCTCCCCCATCGCTGCACAAACGATGACTGCACCAACTCCAGACCGGCCGCCGCGTGAAAATTCCAGATCACCAACCACAGCAGTCCGCCCAGCAACAAGCCCCTGAGGACCGTGACAGCATGGGCACGCAAAGCCTGAAAAGTGATAAAGAAAGTGTTTTTCACGCAAAAAAACAGGAAAAGCGGGAAATAGTCACACTCTCTCCTGAGCTAATTTATCCTTGCCCCCTAAAATTGGGAGGAGGAATGTCTGGCCACAAGCCACATGTTTCAGCTACCACCTACCGCCTGATGCCACCACAGCATACAAGAATGAAACACCACACTCCACTCGCATTGGCAATTGCCAGCATCTTCCTCACCGGAGCCACAGCGGCGCAACCCGTTTCGCAACTCGTCAATGCCGTGGAGAAGGCGATTCTTGAAAACCCCGAAATCAAGGTCAAGCACAAAACCCTGATGGCGAGCACCAACGAGCAAGCAGTAGCAGAGGGTGGCTGGAAGCCCCGCATTGACCTGGAAGCAACTGCCGGAGAAAAGTCTCTTTTCTCCCCCGGCATGTCAGGTGACAAGCGTTACTCGAACACCACGGCAACCTTGCAATTACGCCAAACACTGTTTGACGGGTTTGCCACAGCCAGCGATGTGCGCCGCCTTGGACACGGGCGCATGGCCGCCTATTACGATCTGCTGGCCAGCAGTGACAACATCGGACTGGAGGCAGCCCGTGCCTACCTCGACGTTCAACGCTACCGGGAACTCGTAGAACTGGCCAAGGAAAACTACGCGAACCACTTGGATGTGTACACCCGCCTGGAGTCCCGTGTGAAGGCAGGCGTAGGCCGCCGGGTGGATCTGGAGCAAGCCTCCGGGCGCTTGGCCTTGGCCGAATCCAACTGGTTGACCGAAGCAGCCAACCTGCATGACGTGTCTTCGCGATACCAGCGCCTGGTCGGTGAACTGCCGGCAGCCAACCTCACCCCGGTCCCCAACCTGACGCCATTTTTGCCTGCACGCGACAACTACGTGGGCAACACCGTGCGCGGTAACCCCGAGTTTTTGGGCGCGGTGTCCAATATCCGCGCCTTCCGTGCCGACGCCGAATTGCGCAAAGCAGCCAACTACCCGACCTTGGAGTTCCGGGCCTCGCAGAGCCTGGAGACCAACCGCTCCGCAGTCACGGGCGACTACCGCGACTCCGCACTGCAACTGGTGCTCAACTACAACCTCTATCGGGGTGGTTCCGACCAGGCACGTATCCGGCAATATGTAGACAAACTCAACGCCACGTACGATCTGCGTGACAAGGTCTGCCGCGATGTGCGCCAAACGGCCATGATCGCCTTGAATGACGTTACCAAGCTGCAATCGCAGATCGGCTTCCTGAGCCAGCACGAACTGTCGACCTCCAAGGCGCGCGAAGCTTATCGCCAACAGTTCGATATCGGCCAGCGCTCCTTGCTGGATCTTCTGGACACGGAAAATGAGTACTTCCAGGCGCGCCGTGCCCTCGTGAACGCCGAGTACGACCTCAACTTGGCCAAGGCCCGGGTACTGGGCGTCAACGGTACTTTGTTGAGCGCGCTCAAATTGCGACCACTAGAAAGCACCGCACCAAACCAACCTGGTGGCACTGAAGCCAACGACGATGCGATGCTGTGCGCCACTGACCTTAGCAACGAAATTGTTCTGGACAAATCAACACTTCCTCAACCGACGCTGACTGCGCCGGTTGCAGTAGCACCACTGCCTGCACCAGCTCCTGCGGCGCCCGCAGCGCCTGCCTCCTGCGCGGCAGTGACCCCCTCTGTCGAAAAGTGGATCGCGGCCTGGAACGCTAAAGACATTAACGGCTATTTCAGTGCCTACGCCGAAGGTTTTGTGCCCGCACAAGGTCTGAGCCGCGCGCAATGGGAAAGCTTGCGTAAAAAGCGGGTGGGCAAGCAAGGTGGCATCTCCACCGTGCTGAAGAACATTACCCCCGCCCGCTGCGATGGTAAAAACACCGAAGTGTCCTTTACCCAGGAGTACGGATCGGAAGATTACCGCGACACCGTCGAGAAGACCCTCTCCATGGAATTGGTGAACGGCAACTGGAGAATCTTGAAAGAAACCGTGACCAAAGGCCGCACTTTCTAAACTGTGTGCACCAAAACAAAAGCGACCCTCGGGTCGCTTTTTTTATGCCCTACGCAGAGCACTGAAGTGCCCTGCAGGCTGCAGAACTTAGAACGGAATATCGTCGTCCATGTCGTCAAACCCGCTGGCAGGGCGCGGGGCCGGTGCCTGCCGGGGCGCTGGTGCCGGTGCAGCTGCACGGGGTGGAGGAGCCATGCGGCGCGGCGCGGGTACGCCGCCTTCATCACCACCTCGGGGAGCGCCCATGCCTTCGCGGCCGCCTAGCAATTGCATTTCGGTCGCAACGATGTCCACGGTGTTTTTCTCAACGCCGGACTGATCGGTGTACTTGCCGTATTTGAGGCGGCCTTCCACATAGATCGGGGCGCCCTTTTTGACATATTCGCCCACGATTTCAGCGAGGCGCTCATAGAAAGTCACCCGATGCCACTGCGTTTCTTCCATCGATTCGCCGGTATCGCGATTCTTGCGGCGACTGGTAGTTGCAATGCTGACGTTCGCCACGGCCTGACCGGAGGGCAAGTAGCGGATTTCAGGGTCGCGGCCGCAATTGCCGACCAGAATGACTTTGTTGACGGATGCCATGGTTTTCTCCAGATTAGTCGCTGATTATCCTGCCTTTGCCACGGCTTTTGCGGCCGGCGCGTCCATTCGCCACGCCACCAGCAGCCAGGCCAGCATTGCGCCACCACTGGCGGCAAACAATGCCGGGGCGCCGAGTGTCTTGACCAGCCAGCCCCCCAAGGCGCCACCCGCAAAGAAGCCCAAAGACTGTAGCGTGTTGTAAACACCCAAAGCGGCTCCCCGGGCGGCCGCTGGTGCAGCCTTGGATGCCAGGCTGGGCTGGCTGGCCTCCAACACATTGAAGCCGCAAAAAAACACCAACAACACCAGCCCCATAGTCCACACGCCCGGCCCGGTCTGGGTCAGCCCCCACAGGGCGACCTGCACCAAGGCAATCAGGCCAATCGAGGACAAAAACACTGCACGCAGGTAGCCTTTTTTCTCTAAGGGAAACAGGGTCGCCCCCATGACGAAGAAAGACGCGAGCACCGCCGGCAGATAGACCTGCCAATGCGCGTCGCGCGCGAGCCCTGCCTGCACCAGCATGGCCGGCACGGCGACCCACATGGCAAGCTGGACGGCGTGCAGCACAAACACACCAAAATCGAGGCGCAACAACGCCGGGTTCCGCAGCACCGACACGATGCCGCCCCGCGCCTGGTCCACCTGCACCTTCGGGGCCGGTGGTACCCACCAGACCACCACGGCAATACCCCCCAAGGCCAACAAAGCTGTCAGGCCAAACAAACCATGCAGCCCGATATGGGCGGCCAGCAAGGGAGACAGCACCAGCGAGAGGGCAAACATCAAGCCGATACTGGCGCCGACCATGGCCATCGCTTTGGTGCGCACGACGTCGCGCGTCTGGTCCGCCAACAAAGCGGTAACCGCGGCAGAGATAGCACCGGCACCCTGAATCGCGCGGCCCGCCACCAACCAGCTCAACGTCGGTGCCCACGCCGCCACCGCGCTGCCCACGGCAAACACCACCAGACCGATCACCATGACCGGCTTGCGGCCAAAGCGGTCGGAGGCCAAGCCGAATGGAATCTGCAGCAGCCCCTGCGTAAGACCGTAGACCCCCATTGCCATGCCGACCAGAGCGGCATCGTCCCCACCGGGGTATTTGCGGGCTTCCAGCGCAAACACAGGGAGAACCAGAAACAGCCCCAGCATGCGAAGCGCAAAAATCAGTGCCAGGGACGCACTGGCACGCCGCTCCAGCGGGGTCATGGTGGTATCGGAAACAGGGGGGGCGGACAAATCGGTCACTCTCTGGCGTTAAGGGCGGCAGAAACCGGAAGGTGACGCCGCAACCCGACATTGTCTATCATGGCGGGTTACTCTTCCGGCGGCCACGAACTTGAACTCTCCTACTGACGACGGCAAATACCTAGCCCGCGCTTTGCAGCAGCAAAACATCAGTGTGCGGGGTGCGCGCACCCACAACCTGAAAAATATCGACATCGATATTCCGCGCAACCAATTGGTGGTTATTACAGGCCTTTCGGGCTCCGGCAAATCCAGCCTGGCTTTTGACACGCTGTACGCAGAAGGTCAGCGCCGCTATGTAGAGAGCCTCTCCACCTACGCGCGGCAGTTTCTGCAGCTGATGGACAAGCCCGATGTGGACCTGATTGAAGGCCTCTCGCCCGCCATCAGCATTGAGCAAAAGGCCACCAGCCACAACCCCCGCTCCACGGTCGGCACCGTCACCGAGATTCACGACTACCTGCGCCTGCTCTACGCCCGCGCAGGCACCCCCTACTGCCCCGACCACGACCTGCCGCTGCAAAGCCAAACTGTCAGCCAGATGGTGGATGCCGTGCTGGCCTTGCCTGAAGACACCAAACTCATGATCCTGGCGCCGGTCGCGCGGGAAAAGAAAGGCGAGTTCCAGGACTTGTTTGCGCAGATGCAGGCGCAGGGCTATGTGCGCTTCCGCCTCAACGGCAAAGCCTATGAAGCCGAAGACCTGCCCGAGCTGAAGAAGACCGAGAAGCACGACATTGACGTGGTGGTCGACCGCATCAAAGTGCGGCAAGACCTGAAGCAGCGGCTCGCCGAGAGCTTCGAGGCTGCGCTGCGCATTGCCAGCGGCCGCGCGATTGCGCTCGAAATGGACACGGGCGTCGAACACTTGTTCAACGCCAAGTTCGCCTGCCCCGTGTGCAGCTACTCCATCAGCGAACTGGAGCCGCGGCTGTTTTCGTTCAACTCCCCAGTGGGTGCCTGCCCCACCTGCGACGGCCTGGGCAACCACGAGTTTTTTGACCCCGCACGCGTGGTCGCCTTCCCCACGCTGAGTCTGGCCAGCGGCGCCATCAAGGGCTGGGACCGGCGCAACGGCTACTACTTCGCCATGCTGGAGAGCCTGGCCAAACACTATGCGTTTGACATCGACGCTGCCTTCGAGAGCCTGCCGGACCACGTGCAGCACGCCATCCTGCAGGGCTCGGGCGAAGAAGAGATCAAGTTCAGCTACATCATGGACTCGGGTGCCCAGCAGGGCAAAAAGGTCACCAAAAAGCACCCCTTCGAGGGCATCATCCCCAACATGCAGCGACGCTACCGCGAGACCGACTCCGCCGTGGTCCGCGAAGACCTGGGCCGCCTGCGCAGCACCCAGCCCTGCCCCGACTGTTTTGGCTCGCGCCTGCGCAAAGAAGCACGCCATGTGAAGGTGGGCGAAGGGGCTCAGGCCCGTGCCATCTATGAAATCAGCCGCGTCACCCTGCGCGAGAGCTTTGCCTATTTCGATACCCTGCAGATGCCCGGCGCGCGCGGCGAGATTGCAGCCAAAGTGATCCGCGAGATCGGGCTGCGCCTCAAGTTTCTGAACGACGTGGGCCTGAACTACCTGAGCCTGGACCGCAGCGCCGAGACGCTGAGTGGCGGCGAAAGCCAGCGCATTCGCCTGGCCAGCCAAATCGGCTCCGGCCTGACAGGGGTGATGTATGTGCTCGATGAGCCCAGCATCGGCCTGCACCAGCGCGACAACGACCGCCTGATCGGTACGCTGCAACACCTGCGCGACATCGGCAACAGCGTGCTGGTGGTGGAGCATGACGAAGACATGATGCGTGCCGCCGACCATGTGATCGACATGGGCCTGGGCGCAGGCGTGCACGGCGGGCGGGTCATCGCCCAAGGCACGTTTGATGAAGTCAAAGCCAACCCCGACTCGCTGACCGGCCAGTACCTCGCCAAGACCTTGCAGATTGCAGTGCCCCAGCGCCGCACGCCCTGGCTGCCGGTGGTGGCAGAAAAAACCCCGGTGGCCAAGGCTCTGGGCGGTAAAGGCGCACCCAGCAAGGCGGCCGTGGCCTGGGCCGAACGCCAAGCGCAGCACATTGCTACCCAGGGCGACTTGCAAGCCATTCGCATCACCGGTGCCACGGGCCACAACCTCAAAGGCGTGGACGTGGACTTCCCCGTGGGCCTGCTCACCTGCGTGACCGGCGTGTCCGGCTCCGGCAAGAGCACATTGGTGAACGACACGCTCTACGCCGCTGTGGCGCGCCAGCTCTACCGCGCGCACGACGAGCCCGCTGCGCACGAGAGCATCGACGGCATCCAGTATTTCGACAAGGTCATCAACGTCGACCAGTCGCCCATTGGCCGCACGCCACGCTCCAACCCCGCCACCTACACTGGCTTGTTCACGCCGATCCGCGAGCTGATGGCCGAGGTGCCCACCGCCCGCGAACGCGGCTACGGCCCGGGTCGCTTCAGCTTTAACGTGGCCGGTGGCCGCTGCGAGGCCTGCCAGGGCGACGGCATGGTGAAGGTCGAGATGCACTTTTTGCCCGATGTGTACGTGCCCTGCGACGTGTGCGCCGGCC
Organism: Rhodoferax sp.; assembly: GCF_013297935.1. Classification (GTDB taxonomy): domain Bacteria; phylum Pseudomonadota; class Gammaproteobacteria; order Burkholderiales; family Burkholderiaceae_C; genus Allorhodoferax. The sequence goes on from NZ_JAAFIX010000025.1 coordinate 11,824, forward strand.
AGCGCTACAACCGCGAGACACTGGAAGTGCTCTACAAAGGCAAAAACATCGCCCAGATTCTGGACATGACAGTGGAGGCGGCCTACGAGTTTTTACACGCCGTGCCCACCATTGCGCGCAAGCTGCAAACCCTGCTGGACGTGGGCCTCTCTTACATCCGCCTCGGGCAAGCGGCCACCACGCTGTCCGGCGGCGAAGCCCAGCGGGTGAAGCTGGCGCTGGAGCTATCCAAAAAAGACACTGGCCGCACGCTCTACATCCTGGACGAGCCCACCACCGGCCTGCACTTTGCCGACATTGCGCTCTTGCTCAAGGTGCTGCACCAGCTGCGGGACGCGGGCAACACCATCGTCATCATCGAGCACAACCTGGACGTGATCAAAACCGCCGACTGGCTCATCGACATCGGACCCGAGGGCGGCGCGGGTGGCGGCACCGTGGTGGGTGTGGGCACACCGGAAGACATTTCGGCCAACCCCAACAGCCACACGGGGCGGTATTTGAAAGCGCTGCTCTAAGGCAGCCCACAGAGGCTTATTTATAGAGAAATCAGCCTCTAGCCCTGGCCCGCTCAAAAGTGAAGTGCAACACACCGATTGAAACTTCAATAAGGTGTGACGATGAAACCCAAGCAAGAATACAAACAGCTGGACTACCAAGAGCGCCAGACTATTTCCATCTGCCGCGAGCT
>NZ_JAAFIX010000026.1 GCF_013297935.1 Rhodoferax sp.
GCCGGTATTCTAACCAACTGAACTACCACTCCTGGTAGCGGTAACCATTCGAACAGCACCTTGCAGCACTGAACCAAGTCGCTCCCTTGCAGAAGCTGTTACCGACTTGTTGCCGTTTACCTTGCGGTAAAACTTGGCGACCCTACGGGGATTCGAACCCCGGTACTCACCGTGAAAGGGTGATGTCCTAGGCCTCTAGACGATAGGGTCAAAACCTAGAAAACTCTTCAAGAAAAAAGCCGTTGACTGCTCAACGGCTTTTCAAATTTGGCGGAGTGGACGGGACTCGAACCCGCGACCCCCGGCGTGACAGGCCGGTATTCTAACCAACTGAACTACCACTCCTGGTAGCGGTAACCATTCGAACAGCACCTTGCAGCACTGAACCAAGTCGCTCCCTTGCAGAAGCTGTTACCGACTTGTTGCCGTTTACCTTGCGATAAAACTTGGCGACCCTACGGGGATTCGAACCCCGGTACTCACCGTGAAAGGGTGATGTCCTAGGCCTCTAGACGATAGGGTCAAAACCTTGGAACTTATCCGTTCAGAAGAATTGGTGGAGGTAAGCGGGATCGAACCGCTGACCTCTTGCATGCCATGCAAGCGCTCTCCCAGCTGAGCTATACCCCCAATTTCATGATGACATCGCTAAGTTTTGCTTAAGCTTTGTTATCAACTTCCGAGCCTCAAATTATATACAAGTTTTTCAGGCTTTAGCAAGTCTGTCTAAAACTTTTGTTTTACCGATCAATTCAAGCACTGCATCCAAAGAAGGCGTCTGTGCCGTGCCCATGACCAGCACGCGCACGGGCATGGCCAGCTGCGGCATCTTGAGGCCGTGCGCAGCCAACACCTCTTTAATCACCGCGGCAATTGAGGCTTTGTCCCAAGCGCAGTCGGCCAACTTAGCGGCCAGTGTGGCGAGCGCAGGTTTGACGGCATCGGTCACGTGCTGCGCCAGTTCGGCAGCATCGACCTGCACATCGGCATAAAACTTGGCAGCCCATGTGGCCAGCGCCACCGTGGTGTCGCAGCGGTCCTTGAGCAAACCGCACACCAGCGGCAAATGGTTTGCGGCCACATCGTCCGGCAGCGTAACGCCCAGCTTTCCCAGCTGCACGGCCACCAGGGGCGCCAGACGCGCGTTGTCGGCTTGCTTGATGTAGTGGGCATTCACCCACAACAATTTGGCGGGGTCCCATTGGGCAGGGCTCTTGTTGAGGTGGGTACCGTCAAACCAGCTGACCAACTGCTCGCGGCTGAACAGCTCTTCGTCACCATGGCTCCAGCCCAAGCGGGCCAGGTAGTTCAACATGGCTTCAGGCAGGTAACCGCCCTCTTCGTAGGCGGTAACGCTGACAGCGCCACGGCGCTTAGACAGCTTTTGACCATCGTCGCCCAAGATCACCGGGCAGTGGCCGAACTCCGGCAAGGTGGCGCCCAGCGCCCGGAAGATATTGATTTGCCACGGCGTGTTGTTGATGTGCTCATCACCACGGAAGACGTGGCTGATTTGCATGTCCCAGTCGTCCACCACCACCGCGAAGTTGTAGGTCGGAATGCCATCAGTGCGCACGATGATCAAGTCGTCGATCTCGCGGTTGCTGATGGTGATGGGGCCTTTGACCAAGTCGTTCCAGGTCACCTCGCCCTCGGGCGGATTGCAAAAGCGCACCACCGGCTTCACGCCCACAGGAATAGCCGGCAAGGTTTTGCCGGGTGCGGGGCGCCAGGTGCCGTCGTACAGCGCTTTTTCGCCCCGGGCTTTTTTAGCCTCGCGAACAGCGTCGAGCTCTTCCGGGGTGCTGTAGCAGTAGTAGGCTTTGCCTTCCGCAATGAGCTGATCCACCACCGCCTTGTAGCGGTCCAGACGCTGCATTTGGTACACGGGGCCTTCGTCGTACTCCAAGCCCAGCCAGCGCATGGATTCCAGAATCTGGTCCACCGAGTCCTGGGTGGAGCGCGCTACGTCGGTGTCTTCAATACGCAGCACAAACTCCCCACCGAAGTGGCGGGCATAGGCCCACGAATACAAAGCGGTGCGGGCGGTGCCCAGGTGCAGAAAACCGGTGGGCGAAGGTGCAATGCGGGTGCGAATTTTGCTCATATCAAAGGGTGTTCAAACCACGCGCCAGATCGGCGGTGATGTCTTGAAGATGGTCCAGGCCGACGGCCACGCGAATCAGGCCCTGGCCGATACCGGCCGCCTGGCGCTGCACTTCCGACAAGCGGCCGTGCGAGGTGCTGGCAGGGTGTGCCGCCAGGGTTTTGGTGTCGCCAAGGTTGGTACACAGTGAAACCACTTGCATGCTGTCGAGCACATGGAATGCGTTTTTACGCGCGGTTTCAACGTCTGGAGCCTTCACCTCAAACGACAACACTGCTCCACCGCAACCGGACTGCTGCCGCATGGCCAGCGCATGTTGCGGATGGCTCTCCAAACCGGGGTAATAGACTCGGGCGACCTGCGGCTGGGCCTCCAGCCAACGGGCCAGCGCCAGGGTGGTCTCAGACTGCGCCTTCACGCGCAGGGCCAGCGTCTCCATGCCCTTGAGCAACACCCAGGCATTGAAGGGCGCCAGCACCATGCCGCAGGTGCGGATCACGGGCAAGAACAACTCGTCACGCTGTTTGCGGGTGCAGCAAATGGCACCGGCCATGACGCGCCCCTGCCCGTCCAAAAACTTAGTGCCGGAGTGGATGATGAAATCCGCCCCCATGGTCACCGGACGCTGCAGTACCGGCGTCGCAAAACAGTTATCTACCGCCAGGTGGGCACCGGCGGCATGGGCAATATCAGCCAGTGCCTGGATGTCGCACACCTCGGTCAGCGGGTTGGTCGGGGTTTCGGCAAACAAGAGCTTGGTGGTGGGGCGGACTGCGGCCTTCCACGCGGCGATGTCGGTTTGCGGCACAAACGTGGTTTCCACCCCGAACTTGGCGAACTCGCGGCTGAACATCGGTATGACCGAGCCAAACACCGACTGCGAGCAAATGACATGGTCACCCGCCTTGAGCAGGGCCATGCCCAGCAACAAAATAGCCGACATGCCGGAGGACGTGGCAATGGCTGCCTCCGTGCCTTCCAAAGCCGCCAACCGGATTTCCATGCTGGTAACGGTCGGGTTGCTCACTCGGGAGTAGGTGAAGCCTTCTTCCTCCATGGCAAAGCGTGCAGCGCTGGAGGCCGCATTGTTTTGCACATAGCCGCTGGTGAGGTATAGCGCCTCGGAGTTCTCGCCGTACTGGCTGCGCTCCAGCGCCGCGCGGACGGCCAGAGTGTCGCTGTGCAAATCGTCGGGTAAGGGGGTCTGCTTCATGGTTCAGTCAGCGTGGTTGGGCAAAGCAAGGCGGGAGGTGTCTTCCTGCCCTTCTTCGACGCCCACGCGGTTTTCGTTCAGGCGCGCAATGTCGTCAGAAGATATATCGCCAGTGACATACACCCCGTCGAAACACGAGGCATCAAAGCCCGCCAGGTTTTTACCCAGCGCACCGATCGCCTTCTTCATGCCGTCCACGTCCTGGTAAATCAGGGCATCGCAGCCAATGATTTCGCGCACTTCTTCCACGGTGCGGTTGTAGGCCACCAGTTCCTTGCTGGTGGGCATGTCGATGCCGTAGACATTGGGGTATCGCACGGGCGGCGCAGCGCTAGCCATGTACACCTTGCGGGCGCCGGCATCGCGGGCCATTTGCACGATTTCTTTGGAGGTGGTGCCACGTACAATCGAGTCGTCGACCAGCAGCACGTTGCGGCCCTTGAATTCGCTGGCAATCACGTTGAGCTTCTGGCGCACCGACTTCTTGCGAACGCCCTGCCCCGGCATGATGAAGGTGCGACCGACGTAGCGGTTTTTCACAAACCCTTCGCGGTAGGGCAAGCCCAGCAACTGGGCCAGCTGCGCAGCACTCGGGCGGCTGGATTCGGGGATGGGGATCACCACATCGATTTCACTGGGCGGCACGGTGGAGACCACCCGCTTGGCCAAGGTCTCGCCCAGGTTCAAACGCGCTTGGTAGACCGAAATGCCGTCCATCACCGAATCGGGGCGGGCCAGGTACACAAACTCAAAAATGCAGGGCATGAGCTGCGCGTTGTCGGCGCATTGCTGGCTGTGGACCGATCCATCCAGGGCAATAAACACAGCTTCGCCGGGCTGCACATCGCGCACAAACTGGTGGTTGGTGCCTTCGAGCACTACTGACTCGCTGGCCACCATATGGGTGCCATCAGCGCCCTTGCCAAGGCAAAGCGGGCGGATGCCATACGGGTCGCGGAACGCCAGCAAACCGTGACCGGCAATGTGGCAAATGACCGCGTAAGAACCCTTGATGCGCTTGTGCACGCGGGCTACCGCCGTGAACAAATCCTGCGGCTGCAGCGGCAGGCCGCGGGTGGATACCTCGATTTCGTGGGCCAGCACGTTGAGCAAAACTTCAGAGTCGCTCTCGGTGTTGATATGGCGGTGGTCCAGGTTGAACAGCTCGGTCTTGAGTGTCTTGGCGTTGGTCAGGTTGCCGTTGTGCACCAGCACAATGCCGAAAGGCGCGTTCACATAAAAAGGCTGCGCCTCTTCTTCGCTGAACGCATTGCCCGCTGTGGGGTAGCGCACCTGGCCCAGGCCGGAGTTGCCCACCAGAGAGCGCATGTTGCGGGTGCGGAACACATCTTTCACCATGCCCTTGGCCTTGTGCATGAAGAACTTGCGGTCCTGCTGGGTCACGATGCCGGCTGCGTCCTGGCCACGGTGCTGCAGAAGCAACAGCGCGTCATAGATCAACTGGTTCACAGGTGCGTTGCTAACAACGCCAACAATTCCACACATAGGGTTTCACTCACTCAGGTAAATACTTGCCGAAATCTTGCGGTAACAAGGGCTTCAAGCCCTTGAGCACCATGCCGGTGACATGGGGGCCGGTGGCTTCTGACCACCAGGTGCTGGTGTGCAGGGGCGTCATGCCCACCACCACGGTGACTGCCAACAACAGCAACACACCGCGCACCAGCCCGAACCCCGCACCGAGCAGGCGATCGGCCGGGCGCAGCCCCACCGCCGCCACTAATTTTTTCAGCAGAAAGGCCACCAGCCCTCCTGCAAAAATAGCCGCCACAAACACCACCACAAAGCCCGCCGCATAACGGATAGGCTCACCGGCGCCCGCCATAGACAGGTGGGCCGCCACATCCGGCGCAAACCACTGGGCCAGCACAAAAGCCACTGCCCAGCTCAGCACCGACAGCACCTCAAACACCAAGCCCCGCCACGCCCCGACGATCAGGGATAGCAGCAATACCGCCAGAAAAATCCAGTCCACGGTGGGCATGCCGGGGTCGCTTTACAGTTCCAGAATGGCCGCAGGCAGGCTCAGCTTTTTAATCTTGTCGGCTGCTTTCTGGGCGTCAGCCTTGGTCGCAAAAGGCCCGATACGCACCCGGGTGCGCTGGCTGTCTTTGGCCCCCACCACTTGCGTGTAGGTCTTGAAACCGGCTTTTTCGACCTTGCTACGCGCCTCTTGCAATTTGGCAGGCTCGTTGTAAGCCCCCACCTGCACCACAAAGCGCCCTGTGTCTGCCGCCGCAGCTTTTTTGTCTGCGGACTTGTCCGCCGGCTTGGCGGGAGCTTTGCCGTCCAGCAAGGCCTGGGCTTTCGCAGCCTCTGCGGCTTGGCTGGCAGCCTTGTCGGCTGTTTTGTCAGCCGCATTTTCAGGCGCTTTCTCGGGAACTTTAGCCACCGGCTTGTCGGCGGGTTTGTCCGAGGGCTTGTCAACCGGCTTGACCGCAGGTTTGGGCTCTACCTTCGGCTCGGCTTTGGGCTCCGGCTTGGCTTCAGGCTTGATTGCGGAGGCCTTAGTTTCGGACAGCGCTACTTTGGGGGTGGGCTCTTCGCGCTCTTCGATCACCACGCCGCTGGCTTGGGTGGCCGGTGGCAATGCAGGCGCACCCAAGGGGCGCACTTTGCCTTTGTCGGGGATGTCGATCGGAATATCTACCGCAATCGGGCGCGGCTGGCTGTCAAACAGCAGCGGAAACCCCACCACACCTATCGCCACCAGCACGGCAGCGCCCACCAAGCGGTGGCGCGCCCGCCTGCGCATGGCCTCGAGGCTTTCCGACGCGGTAGGAGGGGTGGGCTGCTCGTCGCCACCTTTGCGAAACTTGAAAAAGGCCATGGGAGGGAAGACTTAAGGGTTCAGATGTTTGGCTTGCAGGCGTGGGGTGCCCTGTTGCAGAACGCCGCCCACGGTGTAGAACGACCCAAAGACCACAATTCTATCAGCGGGGTCTGCCGCGGCTATGGCGGCATCCAACGCTTGCATGGGGTCGGCATGGGTCGTGGCCGATGCATCTTTGCGGGTGTTTTGGGCCGCCCACTGGGCTTGCAGGCTGGCACCGCTGGCGGCACGCGGGCTGGGCAGGTCAGTGAAATACCAGCGGTCGATCATGGGGCCGACCTTGGCCAGCATGGGCGCCAGGTCTTTGTCGGCCATGGCACCAAAAATAGCGTGGGTGGTGGGGAAAAAGCCCATGGCGTCCAAGTTGGCAGCCAGCGCCGCCACCGAATGCGGGTTGTGCGCCACATCCAACACCAGGCTGGGCTGGCCGGGAATGATTTGAAACCGCCCGGGCAGCTCCACAAACGCCAGCCCGTTGCGCACCGCTTGTGCGGTGACCGGCAGCTGCTCGCGCATGGCCGTTAAAGCCGCCAGCACGCCCGAGGCGTTGACGAGCTGGTTCGCACCCCGCAGCGCCGGATAGGCTAAGCCGCTGTAACGGCGCCCGCGCCCGGCCCAGCCCCACTGCTGCTTGTCGCCGGACACATTGAAATCCGTGCCCACTTGCCACAGGTCGGCACCTATCTCCAGCGCGCGGTCCAGCACGCTTTGCGGCGGCACCGGGTCGCTCACCACCACCGGCCGGCCGGTGCGCATGATGCCGGCTTTCTCAAAGCCAATGGTCTCGCGGTCGTTGCCCAGCAGCTCCATGTGGTCGAGGTCGATGCTGGTGATGATGGCGCAGTCGGTGTCGACAATGTTGACCGCGTCCAGCCGCCCGCCCAGGCCGACTTCCAGAATCACGGCGTCCAGCCCCTCTTGCGACAGCGCCCACAAAATGGCCAAGGTGGTGAATTCGAAGTAGGTGAGCGTTATTTCAGAGCCATTTTGGCCTCTAGCCCTCTCCACCTCTGCGAAAGCAGCTACAAATTTAGTAGCAGGTGCTGCCTCACCCAAGAGCCGCATGCGCTCTTCAAAGTGCACCAGATGGGGCGAGGTGTAGACACCGGTCTTGTAACCGGCCTGCCCCAGAACGCTCTCCAGCATGGCGCAGGTGGAGCCCTTGCCGTTGGTGCCCGCCACGGTAAACACCGGGCAGTTAAACCGCAGGCCCATGCGCTGGGCTACCTCTTTCACCTTGCCCAGGCCCAGCTCAATGCCGTTGATGCCCTTGGGGTGCATGGACTCTATGTAGGCCAGCCAGTCGGCCAGGGTGGATTGCGCGGTCAGAGTGGATGAGGAGGGTGTGTGTTCCATAGCGGGCGCCATTGTCGCCCACCGGCAATGCACTGCCACAATAGAGGGATGACCATTCTTTACGGCATTCCGAACTGCGACACGGTGAAAAAAGCCCGCACCTGGCTGACCGAGCACCACGTTACCCA
>NZ_JAAFIX010000027.1 GCF_013297935.1 Rhodoferax sp.
GCTGCAAGGTGCTGTTCGAATGGTTACCGCTACCAGGAGTGGTAGTTCAGTTGGTTAGAATACCGGCCTGTCACGCCGGGGGTCGCGGGTTCGAGTCCCGTCCACTCCGCCAAATTTGAAAAGCCGCTGCACTCAGGTGCCGCGGCTTTTTTCTTGGGCGCTGCGGCGCAGTGCCGCACGCTGCGAAAGTCCTCAAGATTTGGGGGCGGAACCCCAGCCGATCAGGCCCGTTGACAGCGCGGTGCCCAGCATGATGACTGCACCGCAGATTCCCATCCACACAGTGACCGACTCCCCCAAGAGCAACACGCCGTACAAAATGGCAAACACCGGAATCGCGTAAGTCACTGACAGGGCCCGCGATGGCCCGGTGCGTTCGATCAAGCGAAAGAAAATCACATAGGCCAGTCCGGTGCAAAGCACGCCCAAGGCCGTCACGGCGCCCCACGCGTGCAAGGGTGCGGGTGTCTCCGGCCACGCCCAGAGAGTCAGCGGCAGCAGCGCCAGTGTGGCTCCCAATTGGCTGCCGGTCGCCAGCACCAGCGACGGCACCCCCGGCAAAAATCGCCGGGCAAAGCTCGCAGAAATCCCATAGAACAGGCATGCGCACAAGCAGGCCAATACGGCCAGCGTCCCCGAGTGAGCCCCGGCGACCGAGCCACTCTCTCTTTGGGTGGCAAGCATGGCCACCCCGACAAAGCCCACCACCAGCCCTAGCACACGGGAACCTTGCAAGCGGTCACCGAGCCACCACCACGCTATCGCCGCGCCGAACAGTGGCACCGTGGCATTGAGCAAGGCCGAGAGCCCGGTGGAAATCGAAAGCAGCGCCCATGACAGGCAGGCAAACGGAATGGCAGAGTTGAGCACGCCGACGGTGAAGCACAGCTTCCAGTGCTGGCGCAACACGCCCACCTGGCCGCGCAGCGCCAGGAGCGGCAGCAAAAAAAGGCTGGCGATACCGACCCGCAACCCTGCGGTGGGCAGCGCGCCGAATGCTTTGCCGCTAGCGCGCATGAACATAAACGACGCGCCCCAAATGGCCGCCAAGAGAACAAAGTTGGCCAACCACGGGGACGAGGCGGAAGTGGACGGCGTGGAGCCTGGAGTTAAGGTCTTCAATCAGGGCTTTCGGTTTTCAAGATCAAGAAGCGCAGCCTTTCGGTGCAGGCCGCCGGCATAGCCGGTCAAACTGCCGTTGCTGCCGAGAATACGGTGACAAGGCACCACCACACTGACGGGGTTGCGGCCCACGGCGGAGGCCACGGCGCGCACGGCGGTGGAGCGGCCGGTGCGCTGCGCGAGGGTGGAGTAGCTGATGGTATCGCCACAAGCCACTCCCAAGAGCGCGGCCCAGACGTCTTGTTGAAATACAGTGCCGCCCGAGAGGTCTAGCGGCAGGTCGAACTGGCGCAAGCGGCCTTCAAAGTAAGCACCTAGTTGCAGACCCACCTCGGTCAGAAGCGGATGCGGCTTCACAGCGCAGTCCGCCAGGTCTGGCGCGTGCTTTTGTGTCTCGAACCAGATGCCGACCACGCCGGCGTCATGCGCCACGATATCCATCGGGCCCAGCGGACCTGACCAGCGGGAGCGACTTGCAGAGGCAGGGATTTTCATGAAATAGGCCTTTAGCGCTTGTGATGATTGCGGGAGCAGCTATGTTTTTGATAGCGAATGGGATTTGGAGAGCAGGTGCCAGGCGCGCACCGTGGCGTACCCCCGCCAGGGGCGCCACGCCTGCGACAGCCTTTGCGCTTCTGCGGCGGCTTGCAGATGCTTGCGCACACCCAGCGCGGTGTGCAGCGCCACGTCGCCGGACGGAAATGCATCCGGAAAACGCAGGGCGCGCAAGGCGATGTACTCGGCAGTCCAGGGGCCGATGCCGGGTAGCGCCACCAGGGCCTGCACCGTGGCACCCACGGGCGCGCCGGGGAGAAGGGTTAAGCTGCCTTCCGCTACTGCGCGGGCCAGCGCCAGAATGGCCTGCTGGCGCTGTTTGACGATACCGAGCTCGCCGAGCGCCCCGGCATCGACCTGCGCCAAACGCAGGGCATCCGGAAAGCAGTGGGATAGGCCGTGCGGGGCATCCTGCAGTTTGCTGCCCCACTGCACGACCAGGCGCTGGGTGAGGGTGCGCGCTGCTTGCACCGTAATTTGCTGCCCCAAAATAGCCCGCACCGCCAGCTCAAACCCGTCGACCGTGCCGGGCACCCGCATGCCCTCGGTGCCGGGAAAGTGCAGCGCCAACACCGGGTCTATGGCGGCCGGATCGGCGTCCAGGTCCAGCCAAGCGCGCAAGCGGCTCAACACCCACGGCAGCACGGGTGCCAGAGAGAGGCTGATGCGCATGCGCATCTGATTCTGCGCAGGCACACACTGCGCGCTTACCCAGCCTTGCAGCCACTGCCCGTGGTGTTGTAGCCGCACGCTGCGGCTGATGTGCAGCTGGGCAAGGTCCACCACCTCCACACCTGCCAAGGCCCTTTGGGCGAAAAACTGGAGCAAGTGCTCCACATCGAACGGGGGGCGGTAGCCCGCGTAGAACGTGAAGCCTGTGTCAGCCCCCGCCTCGCTGCGGCCGGGCTGACTGCGCGCTACGGGGCTCCGCGACTCCCGCCGCAGCGCGCCGGGTTGCAGGCGGTAGTGCGCGATGAACGAAGCGTTGAAACGCCGCACACTGGCAAAGCCGCTCAGGTGCGCGACCTCTTGCACCGGTAGGCGGGTGTCGGTGAGCAGTTGTTTGGCGGTGAGTAGCCGCCGCGTCTGCAGGTAGCGCAGGGGTGAGGTGCCCCAGTAAGCCTCAAAAATACGCCGCAGATGCCGGTCGCTGATGCCCAAGCGCGCTGCTACTGAGGCGGCACTCACCGGCGAGTCCGAGCCGTCTGCCGGCACCTCCATCAGCATGGCGGCTTGCCGGGCCAGCACAGCGCTGGCATCTTGCGTGGACCAAGCGGCATCCGGGCTCCCGGGCGCGGCGGGGGCCAACTCTGGGCGGCAGCGCAGGCATGGCCGGAAACCCGCTGCCTCGGCCAGTGCCGCATGGCTGAAAAAGCGGCAGTTCTCGGGCTTGGGCGCGCGCACTTTGCACACCGGCCGGCAATAAATACCGGTGCTGGTCACGCCGGTGAAAAACTGCCCGTCAAAGCGCGCGTCTCGGGCTTGCAGGGCTCGGTAGCGGCCCGCATTCAGCGCGGCGCATAGGTCGTGCTCAGGGCACGCTTTGGGGCGCGCGGAGTGGCGGGCGGGGGATGGCATGGAGTCGATGATACGCAGTGCGCCTGCGGCGACTAGCCGTTTCCGGACATGTGCCTGCGCCCTACAATGCAGCCCACCTGACGTCTAACGGCGCCCGCCGCTTCTCACTCTTTGCTGCATGCACCTCGCTCCCCGAATTTTCAAGGCCTATGACATCCGCGGCACCGTGCCAGACACGTTGAGCCCGGAGGTGGCGCACCTGCTCGGGCGTGCGTTCGGAGCCTTGGTGCGGGAGCAAGGCGATGAACAGGTGGTGGTAGGGCGGGACGGACGCCTGAGCAGCCCGGCTTTGGCCGGGGCCTTGGTGCAAGGTCTGCAGCAGGCAGGGGTGGCGGTGATAGATATCGGCTTGTGCACCACGCCGCAGCTCTACTTTGCAACCCACACGCAGTGCCCCCACGGTATTCAGGTCACCGGCAGCCACAACCCCAAACACGACAACGGCTTCAAGATGGTGCTGCACCGCCAGGCGCTCTATGGCGACGCGGTGCAGGCCCTGCGTGCCCGCATGGAGGCTCTGCTGGCGGCAGCGCCCGATGCGCCCGCACCGGCAAACACCGGCGCACCGCTGGCGCAGACGCGCACACTGGATGTGTTTGCCGCCTACTGCGCGCGCATTGCCGCCGACATCCGCCTGGCGCGCCCCCTTAAGGTGGTGCTGGACTGCGGCAACGGTGTGGCCGGTGCCACCGCCCCCGCGGTGTTGCGGGCCATAGGCTGTGAGGTGCAAGAGCTCCACAGCGCGGTGGATGGCAACTTCCCCCACCACCACCCCGACCCGAGTCGGCCTGAAAACCTGCGCGATGTGGTGACGGCGCTGCGCGACGGCGACGCTGAAGTCGGCCTCGCACTGGATGGCGATGGCGACCGCGTGGCGCTTGTCACCCGCGAGGGCCACACCATCCAGCCCGACCGGCAGCTCATGCTGATTGCCCCCGATGTGCTGACCCGCCACCCCGGTGCGGCAGTTGTTTTTGATGCCAAGTGCAGCCAAGGACTGGCGCCGGTCATTACGGCGGCCGGAGGTGTGCCGGTGATGTACCGCACCGGCCACTCGGTGATCAAGGCCAAAATGCGCGAGCTCCAAGCCCCCTTGGGCGGCGAAATCAGCGGCCACCTTTTTTTCGGCGACCGCTGGTTCGGTTTCGACGATGGCACTTACGCCGCCTGCCGCCTCCTGGAGCTGCTCAGTCGCAGCCCCGATGCCAACCGTGTGCTCAACGCCTTGCCCGATAGCTTTACGACCCCTGAGCTGCACATTGCCTGTGCGGAGGGCGAGGCCCACACGCTGGTGCACGACTTGCTGGGCCGCATCACACTCGACGCCGACGCCCGGCTCAACACCGTAGACGGCTTGCGGGTGGACTGGCCGGACGGCTTCGGGCTGCTGCGTGCCTCCAACACCACCCCGGTGCTGGTCATGCGCTGCGAGGGGCACACCCCGGAGGCCTTGGCTCGTATCCAGGCCCAGCTCATGGCGTGGGTGCATCTTTATCTACCCGGCGCGCAGGTGCAGGAGGCCAGCCATTGAAATCCCCCGCCCGCATTCTGATTGTGAAGTTATCGTCCTTGGGCGATGTGGTGCATACGCTGCCCGTGGTGCAAGATCTGCGAGCCGCCTTTCCCGGTGCGCGTATCGATTGGGTCGTGGAGCGCGGCTTTGCGCCGCTAGTGGCCCGGTGCGAAGGCGTGGAGCGGGTCATTCCGTGTGAGCTGCGTGCTTGGACGCGCAAGCCTTGGGCCGCGGCAACGCGTCAGGCCTGGCGCGCCTTCAAGGCCGATTTGCAGACCCACGCCTACGACGCCGTCATGGACCTGCAGGGCCTGAGCAAGTCCGCGTTGGTCGCCTGGTTGGCCCGCACCACCCCCACGGGCTACCGCTACGCCATGGCCAACCAGACGGACGGCTCCGGCTACGAAGCCCCGACCCGCTGGGTTGCCGACAAAACGATTACCTTGGAGCCGCATGTCCATGCGGTAGCGCGCGGCCGCCTGCTGTGTGCCGCGGCCGGAGGCTACCCGGTGCCGGAGCGGCTGGTTTTCGGGCTGCGGGGACAGGGCGCCGGCCTATCGGCTCCCTTGCCCAAGCACCTGGGTCATGCTGAAAATCCGTTTGTGCCCAAAAAGCCCTTGGTGGCACTGGTGCACGGCACATCGCGGGTCGACAAAGAGTGGCCCCTAGAGCACTGGGTTGCACTGGGGCAGCGCCTCAATGACGCCGGCTTTGGCATCGCCTTGCCGCATGCGGGAGCCCGCGAACTCGCTACCAGCCGTGCGCTGGCCGCGGCCTTGAAAGATGCCTGGGTGCTGCCGGCCGTGGGCCTGGATGTGCTCACCGACACCCTGGCCCACTGCGCCGGTGTGATCGGGGTCGACAGCGGGGTGAGCCACATTGCTGTGGCCTTGGACTTGCCGCATGTGCAGATCTACAACTTTGACACCGCCTGGCGCACCGGGCCGCTAGCCACCACCGTGCCCGGGCGGCCCGCACGTCAGTGCAGCGTATATGCCGCGCCCTGCCCGGAGGTGGACACCGTCTGGGCCGCCTGGGAAAGTCTGGCGACCCCGGTGCTGTGCCGATGATGCGGCTGCTATATTCCCTGCTGACCTGGGCCGCGCAGCCTTGGGTGCGGCGCAAACTCGCCCGTCGTGCGAAGGCCGAGCCACTGTATGGCGCCTTTATCGAGGAGCGCTTCGGCTACTACGACACATCGCTATCGCCCACCCCCGATTCAACGGGCCCGAGAGTCTGGCTGCATGCGGTCTCGCTCGGCGAGACCCGTGCTGCGGCCGTGCTGGTGGCCCGCTTGCGGGAGCAGCTGCCCGGCATGCAGTTACTGCTCACCCATGGCACGGCCACCGGCCGCGAGGCGGGCAAAGCGCTGCTTCAGCCCGGTGACTTGCAGGTTTGGCAGCCCTGGGACACGCCCGGCGCCGTCGGGCGGTTTCTGGCCCGGTTCCGCCCGGCCGTCGGCTTGCTGATGGAAACCGAAGTCTGGCCCAACCTGGTGGTCGGGTGCCAGAAGGCCGGTGTGCCCTTGTGCCTGGTGAATGCCCGTTTGAGCGACAAGTCCTTGCGGCAGGCCCGCCGCCTGCCCGGGCTCGCCGGCCCGGCGTACCGTGGCCTGCACGCGGTGTGGGCCCAAAGCGAGGCAGACGCCGCCCGCCTGCGCAGCCTGGGCGCGCGGGTGTGCGGGGTGCCGGGCAACTTCAAGTTCGACGCGACGCCCCACACCGGACAGCTGGAGCATGGGCGACGCTGGCGCACCGCGAGCGCCAAGCCCGTGGTCATGTTTGCCAGCGCGCGCGAGGGCGAGGAGCAGATGCTGCTCGATATTTTGAAGGAAAATCGGCCTCTAGCCCTTATAGATACTGCGCAAGTAGCTACTGAAAAAATAGCAAATACTGCCGGAAATGTCGCCTTGCCGGTACAGCTATTGGTGGTGCCGCGGCACCCCCAGCGGTTTGACGAGGTGGAGCGCCTGTTTCTGGAAGCCGGCTACACCGTGAGCCGGCGCAGCCAGTGGACCGAAGCCACCCAGAGCGCGCAGGTCTGGCTGGGCGACTCCTTGGGCGAAATGGCGCTTTACTTCGGCATGGCGCACACGGCCTTGCTGGGTGGGAGCTTCGCGCCCTTGGGCGGGCAAAACCTGATTGAAGCGGCCGCCTGCGGTGTGCCGGTGTTTATGGGGCCGCACCTGTTTAACTTTGCCGAGGCCTCCACGCTGGCCGCCGACGCCGGTGCCGCGCAGCGGTGTGCAGACATTGCCGACGCATGGTCCCAAGCCTGCGCCGTGGCCACCGACCCCGCGCACCATCGCACCATGGCCGATGCGGCGCTGGCACTGGGCGCTGCCCACCGGGGTGCCGCCGCAAAAACGGCCACTGAGGTGGCCGCTTTGTTGGCCCGTTGACCGGTCGTTTGCTACAAAATAGATAGCTGCTTACGCAGCTTTTACAAGGGCTGATGGCCCTTTTGGTGATAAACCTTCAGTTATTGCACCAACTGCGCATTAATAGGCGCCAAGTCTTCCACCGCCAAGGTACCCGCCGCCTGCTTGAGCTTCAGGCCTCCCACCAGTACGTCGTAACGCGCCTTGGCGAGCGTGGCCTTGGTGCTGTAGAGCTGGCTCTGGCTGTTGA
>NZ_JAAFIX010000028.1 GCF_013297935.1 Rhodoferax sp.
CGTCGCCCACTTTGGCGCGGATGGCTTGGGTTGCGGATTCGAGGGACATGTTGTGTTCTCCGGTGTCGGGTAAATCGAATGGACCGTGGCGGATGGTAGTGGCCGAGCATAACGTAATGCATAGTGAAAACACCTATACGGCAACTGGTTGACGTTAACGTCACCCTGACCTCTAATGCGTCAAGCAACTCAGAAAGCCCAGACCTATGCCTGCCCTGCGTTCCAAGATCAACCCGCGCTCCGATGCCTTTGCCGCCAATGCCCAGCGCATGCAGGGCCTGCTGGCCGAGGTGCAGCGCTTGCAGGACATGGTGATTGCCGAGTCGGAAAGCAAGCGCGAAAAGTTTGAGAAGCGCGGCCAGCTGCTGCCGCGTGAACGCGTGGCCCGTCTGCTGGACCGCAACTCGCCGTTCCTGGAGCTGAGCCGCCTGGCCGGCCTCAACATGCACGACGACGACGGTAAAAAGGCAGTGCTGGGCGGCGGCTCCATCATCGGCATCGGCACCGTGGCGGGCAAGCGCTGCCTGATCTCGGTGAATGACAGCGCGGTCAAAGGCGGCACGGTGGCACCCATGGGCCTCAAAAAAGCACTGCGCGCCCAGGAGGTAGCCCTGCAAAACAAGCTGCCGGTGATTTACCTGGTGGAGAGCGGCGGCGCCAACCTGATGTACCAGTCGGAGATTTTTGTGGAGGGCGGGCGCAGCTTTGCCAACCAGGCGCGCATGTCGGCAGCGGGCATACCGCAAATCTCGGTGGTGCACGGCTCCAGCACGGCGGGCGGCGCGTATCTGCCCGGCCTGTCGGACTACGTGGTGTTGGTGCGCGGGCGCAGCAGCATTTACCTGGCTGGCCCGCCGCTGGTGAAGGCCGCCATTGGCGAGGACTGCACCGACGACGAGCTGGGCGGCGCCGAGACGCATGCGCAAGTGACCGGCCTGGGTGAGTACCTCACCGAAGACGACGCCCACGCCATCGCATTAACCCGCGAGTTGATGGACAAGATCAACTGGGACACTGCACCACACGCTCCAGCCCAGGGCGCCGGCTTTGCCGCCCCACTGTTTGACGAGCAGGAGCTGATGGGCATCGTCCCTGCCGACGAGCGCGAGCCCTACGACGTGCGCGAGGTGATTGCACGGCTGGTGGATGGCTCGGACTTTTTAGAGTTCAAAGCCGGCTACGCCCCCGAGATGATGTGCGGCCACGCCCGCATCGAAGGGCGGCTGGTGGGCATTCTGGGCAACAACGGGCCTATACAGCCCGCAGGCTCCACCAAGGCGGCGCAGTTTATCCAGCTCTGCGCCCAGAGCGGCACGCCGCTGCTGTTTTTGCAGAACACCACCGGCTACATGGTGGGCTCGGTGGCCGAGCGCAATGGCGCCATCAAGCACGGCAGCAAGATGATTCAAGCGGTGGCCAACGCGCGCGTGCCCAAATTCACCGTAGTGCTGGGTGGCTCGTATGGTGCGGGCAACTACGGCATGTGCGGGCGCGGGTTTGACCCCCACTTTATTTTCAGCTGGCCCACTGCGCGCACCGCGGTGATGGGCGGCGCACAGGCCGCCAAGGTGATGGACATCGTGAACCGCGCCAAGGTCGAACGTATGGGCATGGAGGCGAATGACGAAGCGCTCAAGGCCATGTCTGACGGGCTGCGCCTGCGGCTGGACAAAGAGAGCGCGGCCCTATTCGGCACCGCCCGCTTGTGGGACGACGGAATCATTGACCCGCGCGACACCCGCAGCATTCTGGGCCTGTGCCTGGCGCTGGCTGCCGAGGCCGCCGACCGCCGGCTGAACGCCAACACCTTTGGCGTGGCCCGCCTCTGAGCGCGGCCGCCCGACTCACGCATTACAACGACCCGAGGACACCCCATGAAATTCACCTCCGAGCACACCCAGATTGCTGACACGGTGCGCAAATTTGTGGCCAACGAAATCAACCCCTTCACCGCGGAGTGGGAGAGGGCGGGCATCTTCCCCGCGCGCGAGCTGTTCAAGAAGATGGGCGACCTGGGGCTGCTGGGCATCAAGTACCCCACCGAGTTCGGCGGCATGGGGCTGGACTTCAGCTACTCCATGGTGATGGCCGAGGCGCTGGGCGACTGCAATGTGGGCGGTGTGCCCATGGCTATTGGTGTGCAGACTGACATGTGCACGCCCGCGCTGGCCCGCTTCGGCAGCGACGAACTTCGCACCCAATACCTGGCGCCGGCCATTGCGGGCGACATGGTGGGCTGCATCGGCGTGAGCGAGGCGGGCGGCGGCTCGGATGTGGCGGCTCTCAAAACAACGGCCCGCAAAGAGGGCAGCGATTACGTGATCAACGGCTCCAAGATGTGGATCACCAACGGCATGCAGGCCGACTGGTGCTGCCTACTGGCCAACACCAGTGAAGGCGCGGTGCACAAGAACAAGTCGCTCATCATCGTGCCCATGGATGCGCCGGGCATCAGCCGCCAGAAGATCGAGAAGATCGGCATGCACAGCAGCGACACGGCCCAGCTCTTTTTTGACAACGTGCGGGTGCCGCAGCGCAACCTGGTCGGGCAGGAGGGCATGGGCTTCATGCTGCAGATGCTGCAGTTCCAGGAGGAGCGGCTCTACGGCGCAGCCAGCAGCCTGCGCTCGCTGGACAAACTGATCAACCTCACCATCGAATACACCCGCCAGCGCCACACCTTCGGTCAGCCTATTCTCAACAACCAGGTGGTGCATTTCCGCCTGGCCGAGCTGCGCACCGAGGTGGAGTGCCTGCGCGCGCTCACCTACCGTGCGGTGGAGCAATACGTGGGCGGCAAAGACGTGACCAAGCTGGCCTCCATGGCCAAGCTCAAGGCGGGCCGCCTGAGCCGCGAGGTGACCGACAGCTGCCTGCAATATTGGGGTGGCATGGGCTTCACCGCCGACAACCCGATCTCACAAGCGTTTCGCGACAGCCGCCTGATCTCGATTGGTGGTGGGGCGGACGAAATCATGCTGGGCATCATCTGCAAGCTCGAAGGCACCTTGCCCGGCAAGGCTGCGTGAGTGATGCCGGATTTTGAATCAAATAGGCTGCTAGCCCCTATGGATAGTGCGCAAGTAGCTCCTAAAAATGTAGCATATGTGCCTGCGCCAGACTACGGGCATATCCGTGCCGAGCAGGTGGGGGCGGTGTTGCACATCACCCTGAACCGCCCCGAGGCGCGCAACGCCATGTCCCTGCAAATGGTGGCCGAGCTGCAGCAAGCTTTGCGTGCGGCAGAAGCCACAGCGGGCACCGAGGGCGCGGTGCGCGTGGTGCTGCTGCGCGGCGCAGGTGGACACTTCTGCGCGGGTGCGGACCTCAAAGACATGGCCGGTGCCCGCATGCGCTCCATGCAACGCGAGGCTGGCTCGCCTGAGCCGATAGCCGAGGTAAACGCCGCCTTCGGCCGCCTGTGCGTGGCCTTCGCCCAGACCCCGCTAGCCGTGGTGGCCGTGCTGGAAGGCACGGTCATGGGCGGCGGCTTCGGCCTAGCTTGTGTGGCCGACGTGGCGCTGGCCGATGACACGGCTTCGTTCCGCCTGCCCGAGACGTCGCTGGGCGTGGTGCCCGCACAGATCGCCCCGTTTCTGGTCGAGCGCTTGGGCTATTCGCAGGCCAAACGCTTGGCCGTGACCGGCGGACGCTTGGACGCCGCTGCCGCGCATTGCATGGGCTTGGTGCACGAGCTGTGCAGTGCTGACGATTTGCAGCAGGCACTGAACCGCGTGCTGAATGAAATTTTGGCCTGCGCCCCCGGCGCCGTGGCCGCCACCAAGGCCTTGATGCAGCAAGCGCGCTTCAGCCCTGCATCGGATTTGGTAGGGCACGCAGCCGCAGTGTTCGCAAATTCAGCGCAAAGCGCCGAAGGTCTGGAAGGCATGACCGCATTCCTACAAAAACGCAAACCAACTTGGGCCGTGATATGAATTTATGGTCAACCAACAAAGCCACTCCAAGCCTGTGGGGCAATGCGCTTTGCGTAGGTCAAGGAGGAGACCGCGCAGCGGGCGGGGGACACGAAGCAAAGCGCTTTTCCCCGCAGGCGCCACAGCAAGAGGAGGTATTGGATGTTTAGCAAAATCCTGATCGCCAACCGAGGCGAAATTGCCTGCCGCGTCATCCGCACCGCCCGCAAACTCGGTTACGTCACGGTAGCCGTCTATAGCGACGCCGACCGCGACGCACCCTATGTGACCCTGGCCGATGAGGCCGTGCACATCGGCCCTTCGTCCGCCGCCGAGTCTTACCTCAGGGTAGACGCCATTCTGGAAGCCGCGCGCAAAACCGGCTCGGATGCTGTGCACCCCGGCTACGGCTTTTTGAGCGAGAACGCGGCGTTTGCGCAGGCCTGTGCCGATGCAGGCGTGGTGTTCATCGGCCCGCCACCGGATGCCATCACCGCCATGGGCGACAAGGCCTTGGCCAAGCAGCGCATGCTGCAAGCCGGCGTGCCCTGCGCACCGGGCTACTTGGGAGCGGACCAGAGCGACGCGGTGCTGACCCTAGAGGCGCACAGATTAGGCTACCCATTGCTGGTGAAAGCCGTGGCCGGTGGCGGCGGACGTGGCATGCGACTCGTGCGCAGCGATGCCGAGTTGCAGCCCGGTCTGGAGGGCGCCCGCCGTGAAGCCATCAGCGCGTTTGGCGATAGCACCCTGATGCTGGAGCGCCTGATAGACAACGGCCGCCACATCGAAATACAAGTGTTTGCGGATGCGCACGGCAACGCGGTCTACCTGGGTGAGCGTGACTGCACGGCCCAGCGCCGCCGGCAAAAGGTGATTGAGGAGGCGCCGTCCCCGGTGGTCAGCCCCGCCATGCGCGAGGCTATGGGGCGCGATGCCGTAGCCGCGGCGCTGGCGGTGGGCTACCGCGGTGCGGGTACGGTGGAGTTCATCGTGGATGTGCACCTCAAACACTACTTTCTTGAGATGAACACGCGCTTGCAGGTGGAGCACCCTGTCACCGAATGCATTACCGGTTTCGACCTGGTGGAGTGGCAGCTGCAAGTAGCTGCAGGCGAGCCCTTGCCCGCGCGGCAGGGAGACATCCACTTGCGCGGCCATGCCATTGAGGCCCGTTTGTATGTGGAAGACCCGTACACCGGCTTTGCTCCGCAAACCGGCACGGTGCTGCACTGGCAGCCCGGCCGCACCTTGGCGGTCGCGGGGCAAGACGGCGGCCAGGGCTATGGGGTGCGGATTGACGATGGCATCGCCCAAGGCAGTGTGGTGACTCCGTTCTACGACCCGATGGTGGCCAAAGTCATTGCCTACGGGCGGGACCGCAGCGATACGATCCGGCGTTTGCGGGCTGCCTTGCAAAACACGCCTTTGTTGGGCCTGAAAAACAATGGCCGCTTTTTGCGGGACCTGGTGGACCACCCCGAGTTCCGCGAGGCGCGCATGACCACGACCCGCATTGACGAGTGGCTGGCGCAGGGCGAGCCTTTGCTACAAGCCCCCGTGGTTCCCCCTGCTGTCTGGCAGATTGCTGCGCTGGCGCTGGCCCAACAACAGGGCAGCGGCTGGCGAGCCAATAGCGTGCAGTGTTACGACATGCGTTTGCAGTCGGGCACTGAGGTGCGCACGGTACGGGTGGGGAGCGACAGTCAGGGGCGCACCAGCATCACACTGGACGACTCCGTAGTGCAAGCCCGTGTGCTGACGTGGCAGCAAGGCGAGTTGCGGTGTGAGCTCGCGGGCATTGCCCAAACGGTCGCTGCCGTGTTGGCAGGCGGGGCGCTGCACCTGGCCTTTGCCGGGGGCAACTACGTGCTCAGTGAAGTCTCTGCCGTGCCGGATGCCGATGCGTTGGTGGACGCGAGTCGGGCCCGCTCACCAGTGGCTGGCAAAGTGACCCAGCTGCGGGTGGCGGCCGGAGACGTGGTGGTGGCGGGTCAGCAGATGGTCTGCGTAGAAGCCATGAAGATGGAAATGTGGCTGTGCGCCGAGTCCGCCGGTACGGTGATAGCGGTGAATGCGAACCCCGGCGATCAAGTAGAGGCCGGCGCGGTGCTGGTTGCGCTTGAGTTGTCGACTCAGCCTGCGCAGTAAGGAGTACGAAATGGATCAAGCGATATTGACATGTGCCCTGACGGGCGTGCTGACCAACCCCAAGCAGCACCCGGTGCCGGTAACCCCTGCCCAGATGGCCGCCGAAGCGCGTGATGCGTACAACGCCGGGGCCAGCATCATGCACATTCACATGCGCAGCCAGGAGGAGGGCATGGGTCACCTGCCGAGCTGGGATCCGGAGGTTGCAGAGCGCATCGTCAACGCCATACGGGACGCCTGCCCCGGCGTCATCATCAACCTCACCACGGGAGTCGTGGGCAAGGACATCAGCGGTCCGCTGGAATGCATTCGCCGGGTCAAGCCCGAGATTGCCGCCTGCAACGCGGGCAGCCTGAACTACCTCAAGCTCAAGGAAGACGGCAACTGGGCCTGGCCGCCCATGGTGTTTGATAACCCGGTGGCGAAGGTGCAGCAGTTTCTGGACGTGATGCAAGCCTGCGGCACCCACCCGGAGTTCGAGTGCTTTGATGTGGGCATCGTCCGCTCGGTCACCATGTACCTGAAGAACGGCATGCTCAAGCCCGACATGGGGCGCGCGGAGTACAACCTGGTGATGGGCGTGGCTTCGGGCATGCCGTGTGACGCAGAGCTGCTGGCCTTGCTCCCCCGCTACATGGCCCCCGACAGCGTGTGGCAAACCACCCTGATAGGGCGCAGCGACATCTGGCCGGTACACCAGAAAACAGCAGACCTGGGTGGCATGTTGCGCACCGGTCTTGAAGATACGTTTTACCTACCCGACGGTACCCGCGCTGCTGGCAATGGGGTGTTGATAGAAGCCCTGGCCACCTGTGCACAGCGGGCGGGCCGAACGATTGCAAATCCTTCTGCCGCGAGAGCTATTTTGGGTCTGCGGGCAAGGTAGAATACGGACATCCCGAATGCTTCTGAAAAGAACATTTGAAAAGTTTCTCCGGTTTATCCGGATAGCATGAAAAAAAGCATGCTAGAATACGAAGCTTAGCGGCTGTAGCTCAGCTGGATAGAGTACTTGGCTACGAACCAAGGGGTCGTGGGTTC
>NZ_JAAFIX010000029.1 GCF_013297935.1 Rhodoferax sp.
GCCAGCGGCTCAGGGTGACCAGCGGCACGCCCAGTGACAACAAGGCAGTCACAGCCGGCAATAGCAGGCAAAGTGCAGTCCAGCGGCCCAAGGCCCGCACAGGCACTTGCCGGGCAGAACCCGCGCCGACCCGCGCATAGCGCTCCCGTCCTCGGGTGCCGGCTTCCAAGCCGAGCAAGCCAAAGCAGCACAGCACCAACACCCCCGCCAACATGTTGGCGGCCGGGCCGTTGTAGGTGGATTGGAACTGGTCCACGATGGCGGTGGTAAACGTGTCAAAACGGATGGTCACAAACAATCCGTATTCCGCCAGCAAATGCAGACCCACTAGCAGTGCGCCGCCCCAGATGGCCAGCCGCAGCTGCGGAAGCACCACTTTGATAAACACGGCCCACGGGCCGTAGCCCAGAGAAGCCGCCGCGTCTTCCATAGCCGGGTCCAAGCGGCGCAATGCGGCTGCGATAGGCAAATACACAAACGGAAAATAAGCCACCAGCGAAATCAACACCGCCGCCCACAGGCCGTGCATGCCGGGCGCAACGCTGATCCATGCGTAGCTGTGCACAAAGGCCGGCACTGCCAAAGGCGCCGCAGCCAACCACGACCACCAGCGCGCACCGGGCAGGTCTGAACGCTCGGTCAACCACGCCAAGGACAACGAAAGCACGATGGAAAGTGGCACGGTCAGGACCACCAGCAGTGCGGTGTTGATCAATAACTCGCCTACCCGCGGCCTGAATACCAAGGCCACCACCGTGTCCCAACCGCTCTGAAAAGCGACCCATGCCACAAAACCCAAGGGCAGCAGGGCAAGCACGGACACGAGCAGCGCAGCCAGCGCCACCCAGGACAAACGCCCCTGGCGCGCGGGGCGGGCCAGGGGCGCAGGAACATGCACCGCGAGAGAAGTCACAAGTGGATTACAACAGGCCCGCCTGGGTCATCAGGTCAGATACTTTTTTGCTATTGAGTTTGGCGGGCTCGACTTTCGGAGCTTGCAAGTCCGCCAGAGGTACGAGGCTGCGGTGTGAAGCAGCACCCTGACCCACAGCATATTCATATGAGTTGCCGGTGCGCAAAATTTCCTGGCCGCCTTTGCCGGCAACCCACTTCACAAATGCCTGGGCTTCTGCCTTGCGCTTGCTGGAGGCCAGCACGCCCGCACCCGAGATACTCACAAATGCGCCCGGATCTTCATTGCGGAAATAGTGCAAACCCACCTTTTCGCTGTTCTCACCGGTCTTGGCCATGTCGCCGTAGTAGTAGTAGTGGTAGATCACCGCACCGTCAACCTGACCCGCGTTGACAGCCTTCATGGCAATGCTGTTGCCTTTGTAGGGCACCACGTTCTCTTTCATGCCCTTGAGCCAGGCAGCTGTAGCAGCCTCGCCCTTGAGCTCCAGTACCGCGCTCACGATAGCCTGGAAGTCCGCACCCGCAGGGGACGCAGCCCAGCGACTCTTCCACTCGGGCTTGGCCAGATCCATCAGCGACTTGGGCAGCTGCTCAGGAGTGAACTTGGTTTTCTTGTACACAAACACGGTGCTACGCGCCGCAATGCCTACCCAGCGGCCGTGGGCGGTGCGGTAGCTAGGGGCAATCAGGTTGATCGTGGCGGGGTCCAACGGAGCAAACAGGCCGGCACCGTCTACCAAGGCCATGGCCGGGGAGTTTTCAGTCAAAAACACGTCGGCCGGCGAGGCGGCTCCTTCTTGCACCAGTTGGTTGCCCAACTCGGTATCGCTGCCTTGGCGCAAAGTGACCTTGATGCCGGTTTCTTTGGTGAAGGCCTCTACCCAGGCTTGGGTCAAGCTGGCGTGCTGGGCGTTGTAGACCAGGATGCCTTCTGCGGAAGGCGTCTGCGCTTGCGCAGGCAATCCCACGGTGGCGATCGCAGCGCCCAAGGCAGCCAAGCGGAACAAAGAGTTCAGGAATTTACGTTTCATGATGCAGGCAAAGGGTTTAATCCGGCCGTTTTGTTTCGGCCACAACACAAATAACAACAATTCGCATTTAGATTGTAGCCTTAGTTTTCGCTGCATCCCGATGGGGCCTCCGGAGAGACCGCGAATGCCTCAGGACTAAAGCCGGTGGGTCCTGTCGCCACGGGCAAAGCCCAGAAGTGGAGCGTCCACACCCCGACCCAACGCGACTACCTTGAACAACTCGCCCATCTCGTGCTCCATCAGAAGTTTCTGGGCGGCTACACGGGCTTGCAGTGGCTGCGATTGCATGGCTTCCACCAAGCCGCAATTCATCAGAAAGTGTGCCTGGTTGGTGTAGCCCAATACATCCAGCCCCGCGTCCTGCGCGGCGACCGCAACACCAGTGAAGTTCACGTGCGCGGTGATGTCTTTGAGCCCCACATCGCTTAAAGGGTCCGCATCCGCCCTGTGGGCGCGGTGGCACATGACCGTGCCGCCGGAGCGCTGCACATGGTAGTACTCACTCTCGGGGAAACCGTAGTCCAGCAAGAAAGCAGCCCCAAGCTGCAAGTGATCCGCCAGCGTGCGGACAAAGGCTTCACCCTGTGCGTGGATTTCCGTCAGGTAGTCATGTTCGCCATCAATATCGACGGGCGGGCGCAAGGTGCTGGGCTTGTCAGCCCAGACCAATTGGCCCTGAGCCAAGGCCACACCGCGCTCATGCCAGGCCCCCGCCACACGGGCCAGCAGCTGCACCGGCATGGCATCCAGCACCTCATTGCCCACGACCACGCCACGCATGTGCGCAGGCAGCGCGCTCACCCACTGCACCTTGCCTGCATGGCCTGCCAGTCGCTCCCGCTGGCGGGCTTTCAAGGAATCCGAAAGATCCACAATCGTGTACGAGCGCACCCGGTCGCCCAATGCGTCGAGCAACTGCAGCGCCAAGGCTCCGGTGCCCGCGCCGAATTCCCAGAGCTCGTCGGTGCCTGTGGCTTCCAGCACCTGCGCTACCTGGCGGGCGAGCGCCTGGCCGAACAAAGGGCTGATCTCCGGGGCCGTCACAAAGTCGCTACCGGCACCTTCGACCCCTGCTTCACCCACCAATCCCTGGGGCATCTGGCCGAATTTGGTGGAGCCGTTGGCGTAGTAGCCCCAACCCGGCGCATACAAAGCCAGGGCCATAAAGGTGTCAAATCCAATCCATCCGCCCGCCTTTTCGATGGCATCCGCGATAATTCGGGTCAAGTTGGCCGGAATACTCTCCGTCGTGGACATGGGCATGGGTCTCGTGTTGCGTAAAGCCACGGATTATCTTTCCCTCCACGTCCCCTCCCTTTTTTCAGGATGCATTTGTGTTGAAGCGCGTACTTGTCACCGGTGGTGCCCATCGTTTGGGTGCGCTCCTCTGCGCCCGTTTCGCCGCGGCCGGGTGGGAGGTGTGGTGCCATTACCAGCGCAGCGCTGAAGCGGCTGAAGCGCTGTGCGGCGGGCTGCGTGCCCAAGGGCATGAGGCCCACGCCATCCATGCGGACCTGTCAGATGAAGGCAGCCGCAAGGCCGTGATTGCAGAAATTGCCGCCAAGTCCGGCCCGCTGCATTGCCTGGTGAACAACGCCTCCAGCTTCGAGCCCGACAGTGGCGATGCCATCGACACCGAAGGCGCTCGCCAGCAGCTGGAAGTCAACCTGATGGCACCCTTGTCGCTCTCGCGCTGGATGACCAACAGCCTGGGTGCGGACGCTACCCCGGGCGCGCACAGCATCATCCATGTGCTGGACCAGAAGGTGTTCAACCTCAACCCCGACTATTTTTCCTACACCGTCAGCAAGCTGGCGCTGGAACGGGCAGTGGCTTTGCAAGCCCAGGCGCTGGCTCCAGCCGTGCGCGTGTGCGGTGTGGCCCCGGGCCTGATGTTTTTGAGCGGCCCGCAAACCCAGGACAACTTCGACAAGGCCGCACGCGTCAACCTGTTGCGCGAACCCATAGACCCCGGCCAGGTCGCTGCCACCTGCCTGTTTCTGGCGGAGAACCCTTGCATTACCGGCAGCACCTTGTGCGTGGACAACGGCCAACATTTGGTGCCATTGGAGCGCGATGTGATGTTTGCCGTGGAAACCATTTCTGTGAAAGACAACCCATGAGCCACGATCCCTTGGTGACCCTGGCACTGGAATGCCGCCGCCTTTTTTTGCGGGACCACGAAGTGCAAGTGCACATCGGCGCCCATGACTTTGAAAAAGGCGTGTCGCAGCGCCTGATTTTTAATGTGGAACTGTTCGTACCCTACGATGGCAGCACGCCTGTTTCTGACAGCTTGTCAGAAGTGGTGGACTACGACTTTGTGCGCGAACTCATTGCCCGCCGCATTGCGCGTGGCCATGTCGAACTGCAGGAAACCCTGTGCGATGAATTGGTGCAGCAGATGCTGGCCCACCCGCAGGTGCGCGCCGTGCGCCTGTCTACCCAAAAACCTGACGTGTACCCCGACTGCGCGGGGGTGGGCGTTGAAGTATTCCGCATGAAAGGCGTGAACACATGAAGGCCAGCACCGGTCACCAAACCCTGACCCTCACGGGCCTGCGCTTTGACGCCAACCTCGGCATTCTGGAGTCCGAAAAAGTCGCACCCCAGCCTATCCAGGTGGACGCCGAGCTGAGCCTGGGCACCCAGCCCCTGCTGCCGCATGACGACGACATCAACCACGTGCTGGACTACCGAAAAGTGCGCCAGATCATCATCAGCGAATGCACGGCCGAGCACGTGAACCTGCTGGAGACCCTGATCGGCAAGTTGGCCCACCGGCTGATGCAGTTGCCCGGCGTGCTGGGCGTGCGCGTCAAGATCGCGAAACTGGAAATTTTTGAAGACTGTGAAGTTGCCATCCGCATGGA
>NZ_JAAFIX010000003.1 GCF_013297935.1 Rhodoferax sp.
GCGCAACACCACCAAGCAGGCCATGAAGGTGCTGGTGACTCCGCGGGCCACGCTATTAAATTTAGAGCAACAAACCATTGATATACCTGCGGGAGATGCCCGTGAGGTTGCATGGAATGTGACTGCCCCCGCACAGCTCGCCTTGAGCCGCAACGAGGCCATCCTGTGGGAGATTGAGGCCAAGGACACCATCAGCGGCGCCAAAGACGCGCTGAAGGCCCGCCAACGCATCATCCCCGCCGTGCCGCTCACGGTGCAGCAGGCCACGCTGGTACAGATTGACGGTCCGCTCACCATGGACGTGAATGCGCCTGCCGATGCCCTGCCCGGCCGTGGTGGCCTGAAGATGGCGCTGCAACCCAAGCTGGCCGAAGGACTGCCGGGCGTGAAGGACTGGTTTGCCCTCTACCCCTTTGCATGCCTGGAGCAAAAGACCAGCAAGAGCGTGGGCCTGCGCGATGGCAAGCTGTGGCAAAGCGTGGCCGCGCAAATACCGAGCTACCTGGACAGCGAAGGCTTGGCCAACTACTTCCCGCCGCGCGATGGGGAGGCCAATCGCGGCAGTGACACGCTGACCGCCTACCTGCTGGCCGCCACGCACGAGGCTTCCACCATCAACCCCGCGTTCGCACTGAGCGACGAGATTCGCGCGCCCATGGAGCGCGGACTGATCGCTTTCGTGGAGGGCCGCATCCAGCGCGAGTTCTGGAGCCCCCGAAAAGACCTGGACATGCGCAAGCTGGCCGCCATCGAAGCGCTGTCGCGCTACGGCAAGGCGCAGGGCCGCATGGTCAACAGCATCACTATCGCACCCAACCAGTGGCCTACGCATGCAGTGATTGACTGGCTCAACATCTTGAAGCGCGTGACCGATGTACCCGAGCGCGAAAAGCGCATGGCTGAGGCCAACCAGATCCTGCGCAGCCGCATCAGCTACCAAGGCACCAAGATGATCTTCAGCAGTGAAAAAGACGATTATTGGTGGTGGCTGATGCAAAACGGCGATGTAAACACCGCACGCCTGATCTTGAGTGTGCTGGACGACCCAGCTTGGAAAGACGACATGGGCCGTCTGGCCAACGGCTTCATCAGCCGCCAGCAAAACGGCGCCTGGCACACCACCACCGCCAACTTGTGGGGCGGCTTGGCCTTGGAGAAATTCAGCGCCAAGTTTGAAGCGGTACCGGTGGCAGGCACCACCAAGGCTTCGATGAGCACGGGCTCTGCGGCAGTGGACTGGAGCAAGGTGGAGCGCTTCAAGACCACCGATGCATCCGGCGCTGCGCACCAGACCACGTACTTCGGCGCACCTGCCGCACCGGGCAACCTGAAGAACAACACCATGTTCCTGCCCTGGAGCACAACAGCCGCCAAAGACACCCTGAACGTAACCCACCAGGGCGCAGGCAAACCCTGGCTCACGTTGCAGTCGGTGGCTGCCGTACAACTAAAGGCACCGTTCTTTGCGGGCTACCAAATCAAGAAAACCATCACCCCAGTGGAGCAGGCCAACAAGAGCCTGCCGGCCGGCAGCTACACACGGGGTGATGTGCTGCGCATCAGCATCGAGGTCAACGCCAGCGCCGACATGACCTGGGTCGCCATCACCGACCCCGTGCCCGGCGGTGCCACCATTCTTGGTAGTGGTTTAGGCCGTGATTCTGAGATCGCCACACAAGGGGAGAGGCGCGAGGGCGACGGTTGGCCGGCATTTGAGGAACGCAGTTTCGAATCCTTCCGCAGCTACTACGAGTACCTGCCCAAAGGCGTGGTGAAGATGGAATACACCATCCGCCTGAACAACGTGGGCGAGTTCTCGTTGCCACCCTCACGCGTGGAGGCGATGTATGCGCCGGAGATGTTTGGGGAGACGCCGAATGTGCTGGTGAAAGTGGTGGTGGCAAAGTGATGCGGCCGAACCTTGGCAAGGAACAAGCTACTTCAGCAATGCAGCGGAAGAAGACATTCAAAAAACACCCGATTGGGTGATGTTCAAGCTGGTTTTGATGCGTAAAAATCGTGAAATCAGTAGCGTGAAGTTGCAGTTAGGAACAGGGATTCAATCGCAGCTGAATCGCTCGGTAGGTTTGGTGGAAAGCGTCAGAATCTCCGCCATGAAGGTCTGTAGGCCTGCCGAATACAAGGCCTGTTAGTCGCTAAGCTAAGCGGCGTTTTAGGTTGTTCTACTTTTCGCAAACCCAAGGACAAAAAATATGATTTATGGTGTGTTCAGTCTCATTTTTCTTGTGTTGTTCCTTGCGGTCTCTGCAATTCCGTTTTATGCCGCAAGTCGCATTGGGAGAGTCTTTGATGAAAAGGTAAAGCCCATTGGTTTACGCTTCCTTTTTCCTGGGCTCATGCTGTGCGCTGTAGTAGCTTGGGCGATAGCGTCCAAAGTAGCATTTGAACGGGCTTGTCATGATCTGCCCTCACCAGCATTCTTCCAATCGCTAAACACTAAGCCCAGTGGCTTCACTTCATACGTGGATAAAACAGCCACATCGTATGGAGGAAAAAGTTGGGATCGCGCAATTGAAACTGGTGATTTTCAGTTTGTTAAATCCCAGTACGGGTCAATTTGCGCAGGAGTAACAAGGTCTGAAAGCCCGAAAATAATCGAGGTAAAACACTGTCAGAAAGTTCCTGAAACAAACTCCAGAGTAGAAGTTCACATGCTTCCATTGAAACCAGTGAGTTACTGGTGGTCCCCACCAATCTTTGAGGCAGAGATCCAAGTTCAGGAAGGTCCATCAGCGACAGTTATTGCTACTGCAAAAGATCTCATTATTGGTGGAGGGCTTGTTGGTCGATACCTCCGTTTTTTCGGGGGCGATCAAGATTACGAGTACCTTAGCTGTGGCTATGCATCTATGGATATTGGACCTTGGCGTCCGTCGCTAACAAGCAGGCCTCGATTCTCGGAGTATGAAGATGCCGATTTGGCCTTTGTCGTTCGCGCGCTGACACCAAAGTAGTCGGAGTTGCTCGAATGCCGAATACCTTGACGTTAGTACATAGGCAATGCAGCTAACAGTTTTGGAGCGCAATAGGCATTCGCAGCCAGTTCTAATCTCGCATCAGGCAGGATGGCTGTATCTGAGCGTATCCATTGACCGCTACCAGCCTGAAGCGGAAATCCTGCCACTCCTCGTTAACAGCTTCTAAGAGAGTGCGAACACCTCAGTAAACCTCAGGTGGTGCAAACACTCCCGCACGATCACCATCGCCGCATAAAACTCCGGCTCCGTAGGCAAAGCCTCCTGCCCGCTGGGCCGCCCTTGGCTCACCATGGCGATGCGGTTGAAGATGTCTTCCACCTCGTCCAGATTCCACCGCACCACTGCATCCGCTTCAGCGCCCACGGCTTGCAGAATCAACGCAGCGCCCGGCCCGCGCAACTGCAATTGATCTGCGCGCATCAGCTTGGCAGCGAGCGGCATCACCACGTCTTCGGTCTGCTCGATGGCATGTTCAATGTCCAGCGGGGT
The DNA here is from genome assembly GCF_013297935.1 of Rhodoferax sp. Taxonomy (GTDB): domain Bacteria; phylum Pseudomonadota; class Gammaproteobacteria; order Burkholderiales; family Burkholderiaceae_C; genus Allorhodoferax. The sequence goes on from NZ_JAAFIX010000003.1 coordinate 3,489, forward strand.
GGGCGGTGTGTGCCGCATCCATTGGCGGGCCAGAGATGCGGTGCCCAGTTGCAACTCTTGCTGCAAAACGATGTGGCCGTCTTCCACGCACAGCACCGTGCTGGTCTCCGCGCCGAGTTGAAGTGTGGTTTGAACTGTCATTGAACATCCTTGCTTCTCAGACCTTCCAGCATGGCTACCAGGCATTCCCGGGTGTCGGCCAGCGCGTCTTGCACACCCGCTTCATCGTCAGGCAATGAATCCATCCCGCCATAGAGCGCGCCCAACACAATGCGCGCCAAGCGCTCTGCATCGTGCCCCTGAAAAATGCCGTGTGCCTGAATGGCGGCAATGCTTCCGCGCATGGCGCCCAGGCCCTGCCGTTGGCGAATGTCGCCCCACACCTGCGCGCCCAGCACCGCAGGCGCGTCCACCAGCATCAGGCGGCGCATGGGTGCGTTGGTGCCCGCTTGCAGCACGGTGTCGATGGAGGCCAAGAAGGCTTCCCACGCATCGCCACCATTCGCGATCACGGATAGGCTTGCTGCTATGGCTGCTTGCACCAACTGCGCGTCCACCTGCTCCACCACAGCGGCAAACAGGCTTTTTTTGTCACCGTAGTGGTGGTACAGCGCGCCCACGGTCACGCCGGCGTCGGCGCAGATGCTGCCGACCGGTGCTTTCTCAAAGCCCTGTTCGCTGAACCAACGCAGCGCGGCCATTTGCAGCGCGGCCTGGGTGGCACTGGCGTTCTCTTTGCGGCCATCGCGTTTGGTGAAGGTTTCAGTCATAGGTAACGTGTGCGACAAGGACTCGCTTTACAAACATAACATGATTATGTATTCTCCGAACTACTTTATCAAACGGAAAGTTCCCATGCCTATCGTCGCCCAAATCCTCATCGCACTGGTCTGCCTGATCCACGTGTACATCTTTCTGCTGGAAACCGTGCTCTACAAGAGCCGGGGCGTGAAGGTGTTTGGCATTCCGCCTTCTGAGGTGGAGTCGCGCAAGGCGGCCATGTCCAACCAGGGTTGCTACAACGGGTTTTTGGCCGCAGCCCTGCTGCTGGGCTTGGTCTACCCCGACCTGGCCATTGCCAAGGCGTTTGCCACGTTTGGCCTTGCTTGTGTGGCCGTGGCGGGCGTGTGGGGTGCGGTCACGGTGATGAAACGCATTCTGTACATCCAGACCGTGCCCGCCGTTTTGGGCTTGGCAGCGCTGTACCTGCTCTGAAGAAGGCCTTAGCGTTAAGCCAGTCCCAAATCTTTCAAGCGCGCTTCCAGCTCGGCCACCGAGCTCCAAGGCAGGATAGGTGAGTTTTTACGCTCATCCGGCGGGTTCTGTTCCAGCTGATCGGACCAGCCGCCGCAACCTGTCAAAGGTAGCAAAGGCCGCTTGTGCAGCCAGGCCAGGCACACTTCAGAAATCGTACCGGCCCGCCCGCCAATAACCAGGCAGGCATCACCCGCCAAGGCCATCAACAAATTGCGCGCATCTCCTACCCCGGAGGGCACGACTACGGTGGCAGGCCAATCGGGAGGCGGCATTTCCCCCTCGGGAATGATGCTCAGCACCACACCACCAGCCGCCACGGCGCGCTCTGCCGCCACACGGGTAGCCGGGCTGCCGCAACCGCTCACGACGGTGACACCCAAGCGCGCCAGCAATTCACCGGCTTGCCCAGCCAAGTCATAGGCAGCCGAGCCGGGCTCTGCGCTTCCCAAAATACAGACTTGTTTGCGGCGGTGTGTGGTTTGCATAGGGTGTCTCCTGAACGCTGGCGTTGCTGTGGTGGAAGGGCTCAAACCAGCGTGCCGAGCGCTGCCGGCGAGAAGCTCGATAGCTCCGCCTCGCGGCCATCGCGCACTTTCAGGGCCCAATCCGGGTCGCTGATGAGTGCACGGCCCACGGCCACCAAGTCAAAGTCGCCCCGATCAAAGCGGCGCATCAACTCGTCCAGCGACGCGGGTTGAGAACTCTCCCCCCCGAACGAGGCGATGAACTCGCCACTCAGCCCCACCGAGCCGACGGTGATGGTGGGGCGACCGGTGAGCTTTTTGGCCCAACCGGCAAAGTTCAGATCAGTCCCTTCAAACTCCGGCTCCCAGAAACGGCGTTGCGAGCAGTGGAAGATGTCCGCGCCCGCGTCCGCCAATGGCTGCAGCCATGCGGCCATCTCGTCGGGCGTCTGGGCAATGCGGGCGGCGTAGTCCTGCTGTTTCCATTGCGAGAGGCGGATGATCACCGGGTAGTCCGGTCCCACCTCGGCGCGCACGGCTTTCAAAATCTCGGCGGCAAAGCGGCCACGGGCGACCAGGTCGCCGCCGTATTTGTCGGTGCGCGCGTTGGTGCCTTCCCAGAAAAACTGGTCGATCAAATAGCCGTGGGCACCGTGCAGCTCAATAGTGTCAAACCCCAGGCGCTTGGCCGCACCGGCGGCCTTGGCGAAGGCGGCAATGGTGTCGGCAATGGCCTCGTCCGTCATGGGTTCGCCAAAGGCTTTGCCGGGGCGGGACAGGCCAGAGGGCGAATCCACGGGTGGTGGGGCTGTCCAGGTGGTGCGCGGGTTGCGCGCGGCGCCCACGTGCCAGAGCTGCGGCGCCATCACGCCACCGGCCTGGTGCACGGAGTTGATGACATCTTGCCAAGCGCCCAAAGCGGCATCGCCCCAGAAGTGAGGCACATCGGGGTCATTGGACGCCGAGGGGCGCTGCACCACCGTGCCTTCAGAAACAATCAGCCCCACCGCAGCCGCCGCACGCTTGCGGTAATACTCGGTCACGGCCGGGGTGGGCACGCCACCGGGCGAAAACGAGCGCGTCATGGGTGCCATGACAATGCGGTTGGCGAGCTTCAAGCCTTTGAAGGTGAAGGGCTGGAACAAGGGTGCGGCGTTAGACATACGGGCAAAGGTGGGTGGGTTGCAGATCAACACAGTTTACGCAGACCAACCGTGGCACTCTGTGCCCAAGGTCACCAAGGCTACATAGGTGGTGAAAAGGAAATTCGCATGAGTGATGTGATCCTCTATCAAACGGAAGACGGGCTGACCCGCGTGCAACTGCGGGTGCTTGATGGCAGCGTGTGGCTGTCGCAGCTGGAGATTGCGGAGCTGTTTGCCACCAGCAAACAAAACGTCAGCCTGCACATTAAAAACATCTTGAACGAGCTGGAGCTGGAGCCTGAAGCAACTGTCAAGGAATCCTTGACAGTTCAAACCGAGGGCACGCGCCGGATTCAGCGCAAAACCCAGCTCTACAACTTACCGATGATTCTGTCCGTGGGCTACCGCGTGCGTGGCCACCGTGGCACCCAGTTCCGCCAGTGGGCCACCGCCCGCTTGAGCGACTACCTGGTTAAAGGCTTTGCCATGGACGACGAGCGGCTCAAAAACCCGCCCGGCCCCGGCCACATCGATTACTTTGACGAGCTGCTCGCCCGCATCCGCGACATCCGCAGCTCGGAGCGGCGCTTTTACCAAAAGGTGCTCGACATCTACGCCACCAGCGTGGACTACGCCCCCGATACCGCGCTGGCCCAGCAGTTCTTTGCCACAGTGCAAAACAAAATGCACTGGGCCACCCACGGCCACACCGCGGCCGAAATCATCCACCAGCGGGCCAACGCCGGCCAGCCACAAATGGGCCTGCAAACCACCCGTCCCGGCGGCATGGTGCGCAAAGAAGATGTCTCGGTCGCCAAAAACTACCTGTCTGCCGACGAGCTGCAGGTGCTTAACCGTATCGTCAACCTCTACATCGAATACGCCGAACTGCAAGCCCTGGACCGCAAACCCATGCGCATGCAAGACTGGATCACCAAGCTCGACGACTTTTTGAAAATCTCGGGCCGTGAGTTACTGGACCACGCAGGCCAAATCTCTGCCCCCAGCGCAAAAGCCAAAGCCGAGCTGGAATACGCCCGCTACCGGCAACAACAAGACGCACTGCCGCGCGCGGTCGATGCGGACTTTGAGCGGGTGGCGAAAGCGTTGAAGGCGTTGCCGCCGGTGAAGCGGAACAGGAAGCCGAGTTGAAGCGCCTGATTGCTACGCTTTTGATAGCTGCTTGCGCACACCCCACATGGGCTGCAAGCACTTTTAGCCAAGTAAAGGCTGATTTCCGCCCCTCCGATACCCTGCTGCTGGACCGCCAAGGCGAAGTGCTGCACCGCCTGCGTACCGATGCCACCGTGCGCCGCGGCCAGTGGGTGGCGCTGGCCGATGTATCGCCCGCCCTGCGCACGGCGCTGGTGCTGAGCGAGGACAAGCGCTTTTACGAGCACAGCGGGGTGGACTGGCGAGCCGTATCGGCCGCGGCCTGGGCCAACCTGTGGAACACAAAAACCCGGGGCGCCTCCACCCTGACCATGCAACTCGCCGGCTTGCTGGACGAGGACCTGAAGCGCAGCAACTCCGGCCGCAGCGTGGTGCAAAAGCTGGGCCAAACCGTGGCCGCCCAAAGCCTGGAACGCAGCTGGCGCAAAGACCAGATTCTGGAGGCCTACCTCAACCTGGTGCCCTTCCGGGGCGAGCTGGTGGGTATTGATGCACTCAGCCGCACCCTGTTTGGCAAGGCGGCGCATGGTCTGGATAACCGCGAGGCCGCGCTGGCTGCCGCCCTGATCCGCGCGCCCAACGCCAAAGAGGCGCAGGTAGCCCAGCGCGCTTGCAGTGTGTTCAACACCTTGGAGCCCACACGTGCCCAGGCAGCCCCGGGCGCCAGCACCGGTTGCGAAGCCATGGAGATGTTGGCTGCATCGGCGCTGAGGCGCCGCGACTTTGCCGCCAGCGAGGGCATGGCCCCGCATGTAGCCCGCCAGCTGGCCCGCACCCGCGAGGCCGAAAACACGGCCCCTCACTCCGCGCCCGCCACCATCCGCAGCTCCTTGAGTGCGCCCCTGCAACGCTTTGCGCAACAGGCCCTGCAAACCCAGCTGCGTGAGTTGAGCGGCCGGCATGTCGAAGACGCCGCCTTGCTGGTGCTGGACAACGCCAGTGGTGAGGTACTGGCCTGGGTCAACAGCAGCGGCCCCTTGAGCGCCGCGCCTGAGGTGGACTTTGTGACCTCGCTGCGCCAGCCCGGCTCCACGCTCAAGCCGTTTTTGTACGGGCAGGCGCTCTCCGAGCGGCGCATCACTGCCGCGTCTCTGCTCGAAGACTCTTCCACCCAGATCCAGACCACCGGCGGCCTCTACATCCCGCAGAACTACGACCGCCAGTTCAAGGGTTGGGTGTCGGCCCGCACCGCACTGGGCGCCTCGCTGAACGTGCCGGCAGTGCGCACGCTGGTCATGGTGTCGCCCGACGCTTTTCAGAAACAGCTGGCCCGCGTCGGCATGCCGCTCCCAGAGAGTGGCAACTTTTATGGCTACAGCCTGGCCCTGGGCAGTGCCGAGACCACGCTGCTCAACCTGACCAACAGCTTTCGCACCCTGGCCAACGGCGGCCGCGCCAGCCCCACCCGCCTCACCGTGGGCCGCACGCCTCCGCCCTTCAGCCCGGCGCTGGATGCACGGGCCGCCTTCATCGTGGGCGACATCCTCAGCGACCCCATGGCGCGTGCCCGCACCTTCGGCACCGACAGCGTGCTGGCCACCCGCTTCTGGGCGGCAGTCAAAACCGGCACCAGCAAAGACATGCGCGACAACTGGGCTGTGGGCTACAGCCGGCACTACACCGTGGGCGTGTGGGTGGGCAACGCCAGCGGCGCGCCTATGTGGGATGTGAGCGGCACCACCGGCGCTGCCCCGGTGTGGGCCGCGGTCATGAACCAGCTCCACCGCCAGCGAAGCAGCCGCGCGCCCCAGGCCCCGGCAGGTCTGCTGCAAAAAACGGTGACTGTAGAGGGCGAAGCGCCGCGCAGCGATTGGTTCATCAGCGGCACCGAGCAGGCCAACTTTGCTATGGAAAAAGGAGCTATCCGCGCAAAACCCACAAGGGCTAGAGGCCGATTTGATGCCAAAACCAGTGGCAGCAGCCCCTCCGGCACGGCCCGCATTACCGCGCCGACCAACGGCACCATTCTGGCGCTGGACCCCGACATTCCGCCCCAGGCCCAGCGCCTGAGCCTAGAGGCCGAGGGCAGCAACTTGCGCTGGTGGATCGACGGCAAACCCTTTGCACGGGGTAACACTGCGCTTTGGCTGCCCTGGCCCGGGCGGCACCGCATCCATATCACCGACGCACGGGGTCAGTTGCTTGACGAAGTGCGCCTGGAGGTGCGGGGCGCCGGGGTCAAGGCTTCTGCGAGTCCGGCGCCCCGGCGTTGAGTTGTCGCAACAGGGCATAGGCCACGCCCGCCAGAGCGCCAACCCCCAGCAGCAACACCGCCCACAGCATGGCGCTGCGCAAGGAAACACCAGCCGGCAACAAGGAGGCGGCCCAGAGCTGGGGAGCGCCGGGCAAATCGGCCCGCAATTGGCGCACTGCCGTCAGCGGCAAGGCTTGCAGCGGCGTGGCAGATGCGCTGGCCAGCGTGGCCGCGTCCACCGCCACCGGAGCGGTTCCCGACCGGCCGGCCGCCACCACAAACGGGCCGGAACCCGAGGCCACAAACGCCAGCTGCACCGGCGCCAGCTCCACACTCACCTGCAACTCGGCGGCCGGCAAAGGCAGGCCGCTCCCCGGCTCCAGGCGCAATTGCCCTAGGGACATGGACGCAATCTCCTGCGCAGGATTGCTGCGCCCGCCGGCTACCGAGTCCAAGCGGTAGACCACGCTGCTGGCCAGCAGGCGCCAGGGTTGCGCCGGGTCGGCACGGCCGGACATGCGCACCGGGAGCAAGGCATTGTCTTGCCGGGCCTGCACGTGCACGGCATGAACCGGGGTGGCAAAGGGCAGCGCCCAGACGTGGCCGACCGCGCCATCCGGCGTGCTGGTGCCCAGGTCCACCCGCACCCGGTCTGCGGCAGCCCGGGCCGGGGCCACCTGCCCCGTTACGCTGCGCAGGCGCACACCCGTTTGCGTGCCCCAACCCAGGCGCAGGTAGCGCCCCCGAAAGCTCTGGGGCTGCGCCAGCTCCAAAGCCGTCTGAATGGGCGCATCGGCCCCTTCAAACCGGAACACCGGGCCGCGCACCGGCACGGGCACCCAGTCCCGCAGGTTGTCGCTGCTGGCCAGCTCCAGGTGCACCAGGGTGTTGCGCGGCCACTCGCCTTGCAGCTGCAAGGCCGACAGGGTTTGGCTCTCGGTACGCAGGTCCAGCAGCACGGCGGGCCAGGCAGACGCTGCGGCGGTGGGGGTGCTGCCCTTGGGCTGGACCCAGACCACGGTGCTATCCGCGCCCTGCCCCACCTGCACTTCCACCCGGGCGGCCGCTGAAGCGGCTTGGGGGGGCGCAGTGCTGACCAGCCCCAGCGCGGGGTAGGCGCGGGTTTGCACCGGCGGTGCGGTCTGCACCAGGTCCGCTGCCGCCAACACCGCGAACGGCACCACGGTGCCGGCACTGTTGAACACGCGCACATCATCCGCCCGGGCAGACTGCAAGCGACTGAGGGCATCCGGGGGCAGCGCAACACGCACCAGGCTGGCCCCGTCTGCCGGGGTCACCGCACCCCGCCAGGCGAACTCCGAGGCCACCGGCTCGGCCGCCGCAGCCCACGAGGGCGCCAGCAGCACACCGGCCAGCGCCAGCAGGACGGGTGCCCGGAACCACGGTCGCGGCAGGCGTGGGGCGCTCATGCCGGGTCCTCCAGCGACACATCCAGAGGCGGCGGCGGTATGGGGGCAAAGTAGCCCACCACCAGCATCAACACCCCCACGGCAATAAACGCCACGATCCGCTCCGAGCCACCGCTGTTGCCCAAGTCCACCAAGAACAGCTTGGCAACCGTCAACGCCAGCAAACCTGCGCCCACCACCCAGACCTGCCGCTGGTAGCGCCGGTGGGCCCACAGCATGAGGCCCAGGGCCAACACGGTCCACAATATGGAGTAGCCCGCTTGCACCAGGAAAGAGTCCATCAGCACACCCGCATCCCAGGGCACACCGGCCCAGTGGTGTGCCACCCGCAGCCACACGGTGTTGAGTGCCACAAAGGCCAAAGCGGCCAAGGCCAAGGTCCAGCGGCGGCTGTGCACCCAGGCCGGCAACGCCAGCTCGCTGTCGCGCACCCGGCGCAGCCACAAGGTGCACGCCAGCAAAGCGAGGGCCACGGTCAGATCGGTCGGGTTGAGCAGCGGAACGTAAGGCAGGGGCCGGGCATTCCCGTCCGACGCCAGGGCCACCAGCAAGCCCCCGGCGGCCACACCCAGGGCCAGGGGCCAGGCAGCGCGCCACAAGTAGGCACCCGCAAAACGGTCCAGCGGCCAGCGTTGACGCGCTGCGCTCTCAGGGTCAAACCAGGCCGCGCGGCTGGCCAGCAGCAGCACCGCAATACCGGCGACCAAAAAGATCACTGCCGCCCACGCTGTGCCCTGCAGTTGGGCGCTGCGCACCGCCCACACCAGCAGGTTGCCGCCCAGCAGAACCAGCAGCCAGACACCCCCGCTGTGCACCTGGCTCCACCAGCGCTGAGGGGCTCCGGCATCGAGGCCCCGCAGAGTCACGAAGTGCAATAACAGGGCCAGCGGCCAGACCACCCAGCCGCCTTGCTGGAACACATGGTCCAGGGACACCAGGCCGTCAAAAGCGACCAGCAGCATCACCGGCAGAGACAACCAGGCCGGCGTTGCGGCAATGGCCCATGGCTGCGCGCGGGATGGCAACGCCAACCGGTGCGCCCACCAGGCGCTCAGCAGCCAGCCCAGCATTTCCAGCTGCGACTGCAGCATAGGCGGCAGCACGGGCGTCCAGAGTCCCTGCGCGTCGGGCACAGCGCGCTCAATCTCATGCAAGAGGGCAAACTGCCACCACAAAAAGCCCACCCAGAACAGCATCGGGGATAAGCGGCCCTCCAGCAAGGTCAGCATGTGGGACCACTTGGAGCTGCTCAGGTCGTGGCTGCTGCGGGTCCAATGCGCGATAGCAAGTGCCGAGACGGCCAGCCATGCAGCCCCCATAAACGCCGGGTTGGCCAACGGCCAGGCCGCACCCGCTGCTCCGGGCAGGCTGGCAAGGTAGCTCAGGGCCGCCAGCCCCTGCAACACCAGCCCCGCCAAACGGGGCAACCAGCGCTGCTGCCGGCGACCCAACCAGAAGACGGCAGCCCCCTCGACCGCCCAAACGGCGCTCGTCCAGCGGCCATCCAGCGCAAGAGGCACCGCCAGCGTGGCAAACCCGAGGCCCAGTGCCAGAAAACACTCTGCCAGCCAGCGGCCAACGCCGGGCGCAGCGTCCGCAGCAGAGCTCTCATTACTCGCATCCCGGCGCAGCGCCCACCAGCCCAAGCCCAGGTACAGCGCGCCCAGTGCCAGCGCCGAAAAGGCCGCCGCGTATTCCACCTCGCGCACCAGCGCCGCTTGCAAACCGAAGGCCACCAGGGGCAGGCCGAATATCAAGGTGCCGTCTACCGCCTGCTGCGGCTTCAGCCCGTGGCGGGTGGCGTAAAACAAGCTGGCCAGCAAGTACAGGGCAAAAAACGCCACCAGAAACGGCTCGGTGCTGGCCAGCCACGCAGGCTCATACTTGAGCGCCCCCCACAGCGTGGCGATGCCGAAGGTGGCAAAAAAACCCAAGAGGTTCAGCGCACGCCAGGCCCGCAGCCACGCCACTACGGCAATGCCGGTGCCCAGCAACAGGTAATAAGCAAACAAGCCCACATGACTACCTTGCCCGGTAGACACCAACAAGGGCGCTGCAAACGCGCCGGCAAAACCTATCCAGGCCATGGGCAGTGCGTTTTGCATCAGCGCAATGGCAGTCGACAAGGCACACACCAGCGCCAGCACGCCGAACGCAGCACCCGCGGGCAGCAACTGGTAGAGGCGGAATGCGGCAAACACCGTCAAATACAAAACCGCCACCCCGGCGCCCTGAAGGGTCAGTGCATAGGCTTGCTGCCCGGCCTGCCGGTCTTTGAGTCGCCAGCCGAACACCAGCATGGCAATACCGGCTGCCGCAACGGCGGCAAGCCGGAGCTCGGGCGGCAACAAAGCGTTGTCGGCCGCAAACTTGGCCAGAAATGCCAAGCCCACAAACAGCACCAACACACCGGCCCGCACGATGGTGTTGCCCCCCAGCAGCCAGGCTTTGACCGCTGCCACGCCGTCGCGGGCCCAGCCGGGCAGCACCCAGGCAGCGGGGGCTTGTATCTCCACAGTCTCCAGGGTCGCTGGCACAGGCTGCTCCGCATGAACGGGCGTCGCTTCGGCGGTTTGCACGGGCGCATCCACCGGCATGATCTGGGTGGGCAGCTCAGGCGGATGGGTGTGCTGTGCCTCGCCCGCCGAGGGAGTGACCGCCAAGCCGGCAGATTTTTGGATTTCCGTTCGGATGCTGCGGCGCAGGGTGTAGCCTGCGAGTGCCCCCAACACAGCGCCTATCCACAAGGCCTCGCCCTCGTCGTAACGCGACGTGGCAAACCCGATGATGGCTCCCCAGATTGCACCCCATAACACCATGCTGCATCTCCCTCGTTGATTTTCTCGGGGCAGTCTAGCCGACCGCAACGCAATAATTTCACACCGCCCGAGCTTGATTTCACAACCATTCAGCGGATGCCGCACTACCATGCCGCAACGATGAAGGAGACTTTGCATGCCCGTGATCACCAATATTGAAGACCTGCGCGTCCTGGCCGAAAAGCGGGTTCCCCGCATGTTTTACGACTACGCCGACTCCGGCTCCTGGACCGAAGGCACGTACCGTGCCAATGAACAAGACTTTCACAAAATCAAGCTGCGCCAGCGGGTTGCGGTGAACATGGAGAACCGCAGCACCGCCACCACCATGGTGGGCACCGCCGCCAAAATGCCGGTGGCCATTGCCCCCGTGGGCTTGACCGGCATGCAGCATGCCGATGGCGAGATCCACGCGGCGCGGGCGGCCGAAAAGTTCGGCATTCCGTTCACGCTGTCGACCATGAGCATTTGCTCGATTGAAGACATTGCCGAGAACACCAGCGCCCCCTTCTGGTTTCAGCTCTACATGATGCGGGACCGCAGAGCCATGTCCAAAATGATTGAGCGCGCGCGGGCCGCCCGTTGCAGCGCGCTGGTGCTGACGCTCGATTTGCAAGTCATCGGCCAGCGCCATAAAGACCTGAAAAACGGCCTGAGCGCCCCACCCCGCCCCACCATCGGCAACATCATCAACCTGGCCACCAAGCCGCGCTGGTGCTTAGGCATGCTGGGAACCAGGCGCCACACCTTCCGCAATCTGGTGGGGCATGTGGAGTCGGTGAGCGACATGAAGTCGCTGGCCGCTTGGACCAATGAGCAATTCGACCCCCGCCTGTCGTGGGACGACGTGAAATGGGTCAAAGACCAGTGGGGCGGCAAGCTCATCCTCAAGGGTATTCAAGATGTAGAAGACGCGGTGTTGGCCGCCCAGAGCGGTGCGGATGCCATTGTGGTCAGCAACCACGGCGGCCGCCAGCTCGACGGCGCACCCAGCAGCATCAGCGCGCTGCCCCCCATCGTGGCAGCGGTGGGCGACAAGCTCGAAGTCTGGATGGATGGCGGCATCCGCAGCGGCCAGGACGTGCTCAAGGCCTGGGCCCTGGGTGCCAAGGGCACCATGATCGGCCGGGCCATGGTCTATGGCCTGGGCGCCATGGGCGAGGCAGGGGTGACCAAGGCCCTGCAAATCATCCACAAAGAGCTGGACGTGACCATGGCTTTTTGCGGCCACACCAACATTCAGAACGTGGACCGCGGCATTCTCGTGCCCAGCACCTACTAAACCGGAGCCGATTGCCTTAAAGGTAGCCGGCGGTGGTCATGATCTCATTGACCCGCCGCACGATGTCGCCCAAGGCCACATCGGCCGGTTTCGCACCGGTCATGCCCTGGTGCACCGCCGCACCGAGCGGCCCGGTGTTGATCTCATCCCAAGGGGGGATGATGGGGCGCCAATCCGGAGCCGCGTAGCGCAGCTGTTCTTTCAGCGTAATGAACTCGGGGAAGCTGCGCACCAGCGACTTGTCTTCCAGGGTCGACACCCGCCCCGGCCCGCCGCCCAATCGGGCCAGCGCCTTGTCCTGCTCCTTGGCGGTCAGCCACTGCATGAGCAAAAACGCAGCCTCCGCTTGGGCTGAAGTGCGCGGAATCGCGAGGCCCAGACCGCCGGATTGTGAGGCGTAGTGAGCGCCCTTGGGGTGCAGCACGTAGCTGACCTTGCCATCAATTTTGGACAAGGGCGAGTTGCGCACCGCGCCGAATACTGCCGTCGAGTCAAGGTACATGGCGCTTTCGCCTTGCAGAAAACTCGCCAGCATGTCGTTGTAGGTGAAGTTGGTTACGCCCTGGGGGCCGGTGTCCGCAATGTGCTTGAGTAGCTCCAGTGCTCGCACACCCGGCGCTTTGTGAAAAAGCGGCACCCACCAGTCGTCAAACACCCGACCGCCCAAGGCGTTGAGGTGCAGCAACCAAGCGTGCACACAGTTGTGACCGGCTTGCCCGCGCGAGGTGAGTGCCGCCATGCCAGTCTTCTTGCGCAAAGGGTCCAGCAACGCCTCCAGCTCGTGGTAGGTGCGCGGAGGCGTCAGTCCCTGTTTTTCAAACACATCGCGGCGGTAAGCTAAAACGGAAGTTTCTGCGCCGTAGGGCAAGCCCACCAAACGGGCACCCGGGCCCGGCAGGTAGCCCTTGGGCCCACCGACCAAGCCAATGTTTTGCACATAGCGCGGCACCAGGTCACCAAAGTCGTAGTCCGGGTCGGCCAGGCGCGCATCGTTGAAAAAGGGTGCCAGGGGCGCGATCAGGTCTTTTTTTACGAACTCGCCCTTCCAGGTCACGATATAGGTGACGAGATCAAAACCGCTCTGGGGTTTGGCCATTTCGGCCATTTGCACATTTTTCATGCGCAAAATGTTTTCGCGGGCCACCTCGACCTTGATGCCGGTCGCCGCTGTGAATTGGGGCAACAAACGCAACATGGCGTCGTAGTGCGGGTGGTCGGGAATGCAAAAGGCAATCGTTTGTCCGCGGAACCGGGCAAACCGGTCCACGGCGGAATTCGCCGCAAGCGGGAACGCGCTACCGTAAACGGCCAGCGCACTGCCCGCCAACACCCGGCGGCGGCTCACAGCTCTGAAATTCACCAATGGACCTTTTACCGACGTCTGCTGCGCTGTTATTTATAGTTGTAGCGCATTGCATGCTCCCTGTGCGCGAATCATAGTTCAGCAACAGCGCTTGAACCATACCGTGTGGCCCTATTCGCCCTGACACTCTGAATAGATGTCATCACACGCGGACAAATTTCACCCTCTTCTCGCCTGCTTGCTATCCTCTGCGGCGCATGCCTGTACCCCACTCCGCCCCTCCAGATAACGTCACATCGCCGATACGCCGTATCGCGCATCTGGACATGGATGCGTTTTATGCCTCGGTGGAGCTGCTGCGCTACCCGCAGCTCAAGGGGCTGCCGGTGGTCATTGGCGGCGGGCGGCGCCACGCGGACGACGCGCTCCTGGTCCAACACTCCGACACGCCGCTGCACAAAATTCCGGTCGCCGATTTCCCGCTACTGGAAGGCTACACCGGGCGCGGCGTCATCACCACCGCCACGTATGCCGCCCGGCAGTTCGGCGTAGGCTCGGCCATGGGGCTCATGAAAGCGGCCAAGTTGTGCCCGCAGGCCATTTTGTTGCCGGTGGACTTTGCGCAGTACCGGCACTACTCGCAGCGCTTCAAGGCCATCATTACCGACATAGCGCCGGTTATGGAGAACCGGGGCGTGGACGAGGTGTACATCGACTTCACCCACGTGCCCGGCGGCCAGCGCCAGGGCGGCCGCACGCTGGCAAGGCTCATACAAAAAGCCATTTTTGACGACACCGGCCTCACCTGCTCGGTGGGCGTGGCGCCCAACAAGCTGCTGGCCAAAATGGCCAGCGAGTTCCACAAGCCCAACGGCATTGCCATCGTCCATGAGAGCGATCTGGAGCCCATGATCTGGCCGCTGGCCTGCCGCAAGATCAACGGCATCGGCCCCAAGGCCGACGAAAAGCTCAAGCTCCACGGCATAGAGACCATCGGCCAGCTCGCCGCCAAGGAGCTGCAGTGGCTGATGGATACCTTCGGCCCCCGCACCGGTGCCTGGCTGTTTGCAGCCGCTCACGGGCAGGACGACCGGCCGGTGGAAACCGAGAGCGAGCCGGTGAGCATGAGCCGCGAAACCACCTTTGAGCGCGACCTGCACGCTGTGCGCGACAAGGCCGAGCTGGGCGCCCTGTTCACCCGCCTGTGCGAGCAAGTGGCCGCCGACCTGCAGCGCAAGGGCTATGTGGGTAAAACCATTGGCATCAAGCTGCGCTATGACGACTTCAAGAGCGTCACCCGCGACATCACCATCCCGCAGCACACGGCCGATGCGACCGAAATACGCCGTATCGCCGGGCAGTGCCTCAAGCGCGCGCCCCTGCACAAGCGCTTGCGGCTGCTGGGGGTGCGGGTTGGTGCTCTAGCCCCCGAGGATCAGGCGGATAGCGCTATTCAAAAAGTAGCAAAAATGCCGAGAACAAGGGAATTGTTCTAGCTTGATTTCCGGTTGGCCCCGGATGCCAAAAGCATTAAAAACGATTTTTCACTGAATATTCAACTTATTCGCTGTAAGCAAACTATAGCGAATCGGTACCTAGAATTGATGTGCATCAAGCGATATCAATTGGTCTCTGAAGCGGGCGTAGTTCCGCATTGACTAAGCACCCCTGACAGGTGCCAAATGAACTGGTGTCGAGATAAAGCTAAAGCCAACCGATATACCCAGGAGGAATGATCCATGCGCGTGAATTTACCGGTGACACAGCGGGAGTTCGATTACCCATCTGACCGAATGCTGGTGTCCATGACCGACACCAAAGGGGTGATTACCCACTGCAACCACGCTTTTGTGGAAACCAGCGGCTTCACGTACGAGGAACTCATCGGCCAGAACCACAACCTGGTGCGCCACCCCGATATGCCCCCCGCCGCGTACCGCGATATGTGGAACACCATTGGCCACGGGCTACCCTGGACCGCACTCGTTAAGAACCGCCGCAAAGATGGCGACCACTACTGGGTGCAGGCCAATGTGACCCCCATTCTGGAGCGGGGCAAGCCCAAGGGGTATATGTCGGTGCGGGTGAAGCCCAGCCGCCAGGACATACAGGCCGCCGAGGCTCTGTACGCCCAAATGCGGGAGGAAGACAAATCCGGCAAGGCCACCATTTACCTGCGCAACGGGCGGGTGCGTTACCACGGCATCAGGGGTTGGGCGGGCGCACTGAGCCGGTTATCTCTCACGGCCCGGCTCGGACTCGCCTTGGCCGGCATGGTGACTGTTGGCATGCTCCCCGGTTTACTGGGAATGGAGGGCCAGGGTCTTCTTCGGGCCGAATTGGCAGCACTCACCGCCGGTGGTGTAGGCGTTATGGTCTGGTTCCAAACGCGATTTGTTGCAGCGATGAAAGCTGCCGAAGACTTTGCCAACGACCTGTCCGGCTGCAACCTGACCACCAATGTGTCGGGGGCCTACCCGCCGCCTTTAGGCGACATGATCCGGGCGCTGCGCCAGATTCAAATCAACCTGCGGGCTGTGGTGGGCGATGTGCGGGAAGAAATCGACTCCTTCAGCCGGTCTGCCGCTGAAATCGCCTCGGGCAGCATGGACTTGTCCTCGCGCACTGAGTCGCAGGCCAGCAGCCTGGAAGAAACCGCCGCTTCGATGGAAGAACTCTCAAGCACCGTGAAGCAAACTGCGGAAACTGCCGCCCGGGTTGCAGAGCAGAGTGCGCGCAGTTCACAAGTAGCGGCAGAAGGTGGAGATGCGGTGCATCAGGTCATCAAGGTCATGGACCGAATCGACCAGTCGTCGAGCAAGATGCGCGACATCATCAGCGTGATTGAGGGCATCGCCTTCCAGACCAACATTCTGGCACTGAACGCGGCGGTAGAGGCTGCCCGGGCCGGAGAACAAGGCCGCGGCTTCGCAGTGGTGGCCTCAGAGGTGCGGGCTCTGGCGCAACGCAGCGCCACGGCCGCCAAAGAAATCCGCGAACTCATTGCGCAGTCTTCCGAACAAATTTCCGAGGGCTCAGCCCAGATGAAAAACGCTGGCCGCACCATCGACGCGGTGGTAGGCAACGTCCAGGAAGTTGGCAACCTGATCCAAATGATCACCAGCGCCACCAAGGAGCAAGCCATTGGTATTTCTCAGGTCAACGAAGCGGTCACGCAGCTCGACACCGTGACCCAGCAAAACGCCGCGCTGGTGGAGGAGTCTGCGGCCTCTTCCGACGGACTCAACAACAGCGCCTCGTCGGTCGCCCGCGCAGTCCAGGTATTCCAGCTACCATGAGCCCCTGACCTCAACGCCCCGCAGGGCTCACCGCTACATGGATCACAAAAACCTGCTTCCGCTGGGTACCGGGCAGTTAATCCAACTGCTGGATGCGGTGCCTGTGCCCTTGTTCATCAAGGATTCCTCGGGGCGAGTAATTTATGTCAACCATGTGTGGCGCCAAACCATGCTGCCGGCCTTGGGCGGGGCACCGGGAACCCCGCTGGGGGAAGTGCTCAGTGATGAGCAATTGGCAGCTTTTCACCTCCGGGACTTGGAAGCCTTTCAACAGGGTGAAGCCTTAACCCATGAAGACAGTGTGCAAGGGATGGGACAGCGGCAGATTCGCCACACTCTCACCACCTTGGTTCCCTTGTTCGATGATGCAGGCCAGGCGGCCTTTATTGTGGGTTCCAGCCAGGACGTGACCGAACAGCGCCAACTGCAACAGCAAAACGCCGCCGAGCGCAGTTTGCTGGAAATGCTGGCCTCCAGCGTGCCGTTGCCGGACCTGATGGCAGAGTTCATCCTGAACTACGAGCGCATTTTCCCCGGCGTCATGGGCTCTGTGTTGCTCCTGGACGACGCCGGGCTGCACCTCCAGCATGGTGCCGCGCCGAGCTTGCCACAAGCCTATTGCGAGGCTATCAATGGTGTAGCCATCGGCCCGCAAGTGGGGTCTTGCGGCACGGCGGCGTTTACCGGCCAAGAGATTCTGGTGTCCGATATTGCGACCGACCCGCTGTGGGAAGACTACAAAGACCTGGCACTGGGCCACGGCTTGCGGGCCTGCTGGTCCATGCCGATCCGCTCCACCAAGGGCCGGGTGCTGGGTACCTTTGCCAACTACTACGGCCGCCCCATGACCCCGACCGATGCGGAGCTGCAGGCCGCGCGTCGCAGCGCCTACCTGTTGAGCCTGGCTATTGAGAATGATCACAACGCCCGCCAGATCCAGCTCGACCGCCAAGCTATCGAAGAAGCCGGGTTGTACCGCCAAGCCATTCTCGACAGCATGGTGGACGGGCTAGTAACCCTGAACTGCAGCGGCCGTATCCACACATACAACAATGCGGCCTGCCGCATGATGGGGCGCGACGCCAACGCAGAGCGCCCGCATACCCTGAGTGGTTTGCTGGGGACCACCCTGCCCATGGACGACGACGGCCGGCTGCTGCTGCTCGAAACCGTGGACGCGATTGAGGGCACCAGCACCGAGGTCCAGGGGCGCCACCAAAACGGCGCGGTGCGGCCCATCAGCGTGTCGGTCTCGCGCATTCCCCACACGGACCCGCAGACCTTTGTGGTGACGCTGCGCGACATCACCCGCCAGCGCCAGGATGAAGAAGAAATCCGCAGGCTCGCGTTTTACGACCCGCTGACCAACTTGCCCAACCGGCGCCTGTTGATGGACCGGGTGCGCCAGGCCATGGTGAACAGTGCCCGGCTGGGCCAGCATGGCGCGCTGATGTTTCTGGACCTGGACCACTTTAAGCTGCTCAACGACACCCTGGGCCATGATGTGGGCGACGAGCTGCTCCAGCAAGTGGCCTACCGCCTGCGCCATTGCGTGCGGGAAGGCGACAGCGTGGCCCGCCTGGGCGGCGACGAGTTTGTGGTGTTGCTCGAAGGGCTCAGTGGCAGCACGACCGACGCAGCTACCCAGGCCGAAGCGGTGGCCCACAAAATTCTCGATGCCCTAGCCCTGCCCTACAACTTGCGCGGCCACACCTACAACAGCACGCCGAGTATCGGGATTGTGGTGTTCCTCGAAGACCACGAGACCATGGACGACTTGCTCAAAAAAGCCGACGTCGCCATGTACCAGGCCAAATCCGCAGGCCGCAACACAGCCCGCTTTTACGACCCGGTGATGCAGGCCGAGGTCACCACCCACGCGGAGCTGGCCAAAGAAATAAAGCTAGGTCTGCAGCGCCATGAGTTCGTATTGCACTACCAGGTGCAAATGGACAAGCAGGGGCGCTGCACCGGCGCTGAAGCTTTGGTCCGCTGGAACCACCCGGTGCGCGGCCTGGTGTCGCCGGCGCACTTTATTCCGCTGGCCGAAGAAACCGGCATGATTTTGCCGCTGGGGACCTGGGTTTTAGAGTCCGCCTGCCAGCAACTCATGGAATGGCGCCGCAACCCGCTGACCGCCCATTGGACGCTGGCGGTGAACGTGAGTGCCTCCCAACTGGCGCAGCCGGAGTTTGTGCGCAGCGTGTGCGAGGCCCTGGAGCGCAGCGGAGCGCCCGCCGACAAACTCAAGCTGGAGCTCACCGAAAGCATGTTGGTGGACGATGTGGAGAGCATCATTCTCAAAATGCTCGACATCAAGGCGCTGGGCGTGAGCTTTTCGCTGGATGACTTCGGCACCGGCTACTCCTCTCTCTCGTACCTCAAGCGGCTGCCACTCTCGCAGCTCAAAATCGACCAGTCTTTTGTGCGGGACGTGTTGACCGACCCGAGCGATGCCGTGATTGCCCGCACCGTGGTGGCGCTGGGCCACAGCTTGGGCCTGACCGTGATTGCCGAAGGGGTGGAAACCGTCGAACAGCGCGACGCGTTGGCCGCCATGCAGTGCGACGCCTTCCAGGGCTACTACTTCGGCCGGCCGGTTCCGGCCGACTCGCTCACCCTGTCTTCGGGCAGCTGAACTACGGTTCTGCGTGGCAAACGTGTGAAAACGGTGGGCGCAGACGTTACGATGTGTTACCCGAACACGTTGGAGCACCCCTTGAATTTGCGCCCTTGCTTTCGCCGAGCCTTGGCTTTTGCTTTCGCAGGGTTGGCATTTCTGGCCTGCGCCACGGCCCAGACCGTGCCCGCCGCGGCCCCCATGGCCAAACTGCGGGTGGTGGGCGGCTTGGCCGCGCTCAATCAGTACGTGAGGCATGAAGAGCCCTTCTGGACCCGGGAGCTGACCCGCCTGACCGGCGGCAAATACAGTGCCGAAATTGCCCCGTTTGACCAATCAGGGGTACCCGGCGAAGAAATGCTACGCCTCATGTCACTCGGTGTGACGCCTTTAGGCACCGCGTTAATGAGTCAGTCTGCCGCGCAGTACCCGGGCCTGGGTGCCTTGGACCTCGCCGGCCTGAACCCCAACATCAGCACGCTTAAAAAGCATCTCGATGCTTTCCGACCCTACATGCAGAAAATGCTCCGCGCCCAACACGGGGTGGAGTTGCTGGCGGTGTACACCTACCCCGCGCAGGTTTTGTATTGCAAACGGCCTTTCCGCGGGCTCCAGGAGCTCAAAGGGCGGCGGGTGCGCGTGTCGTCAACCTCTCAGGCGGATTTGATGGGCGCACTGGGCGCGGTCCCGGTGCTGGTGGGCTTCAGTCAGCTCATGCTCAACATGCAGTCCGGTAACACCGAGTGCGCTATTACCGGCACTATGTCAGGCAACACCATCGGGCTGCACGAGGTCACCAGCCATATCCACACCCTCCCGATCACCTGGGGCCTGGCCCTGTTCGGGGCGAACGTGGGTGCCTGGAACGCCCTGCCCGGGGACCTGCGCGCCGTGCTCAGCCGGGAACTCCCCAAGCTGGAGGCCGCTATCTGGGCAGAAAGCGAACGCGAAACCGCCGAAGGCCTGGCCTGCAACCGGGGCGACGCCAGCTGCAAAACCGGCCGCCCGGGGCAAATGAAAGAGGTCACCGCCAGTGCTGCAGACACGCAGCTGGTGAATGACATTCTGCGCAACACGGTTCTCCCGCGCTGGAAGCAACGCTGCCACCAGCAGTGCCAGTCGGTCTGGGACCACACCATCGGGCCCCTGCACGAAGCCTCCGCCCCGCCACCTGCACGTTGATGATTCGTTACAAGTTCAAAGTTCAACATGCGGTGGCCGCCATCACTGCGGCGCTGGTGCTCTCGGTGCTGGCCGCCAGTGTGGTGCTGGTGCGGGACCTGCACCGCAACGCCATCGCCGACGGCCAGGCCCAGGCCAGCCGCTTTGTCTCCGGCGCCCAAGCCGCGGCGAACCGCAGCTTGCTGGGGGTGGATGTTTTGCTGGCCAGCCTCAGCAGCCTGCTCAACCTCGAAAACATGCAGGCGGACTGGCTCGAAGGCCCGCTGGCCGGCAAACTCATTCAGGGTGCCACCCGCCAAAACCTGCTGGTCCGCAGCGTCTGGCTGATCGATGCCCAGAGCACGGTGCTGGCGAGCTCTGCCGCGCGAAGCAGCGAGGGAACCCTGGACTTGCCCAAGGGCTTTGCCACCGAGGCCATCAGCCACCCGATTTCCACCCTCGTAATCAGCCAGCCCTTTATGAGCCCCAACAGCGCCGAAATGGTGCTGCTGTTTGCGCGGCATTTGCCCTTGGCAGACGGCACCAAGCTGCTGGCAGTGGCCGAAGTGCCGGTGAACCCGCTGACCACCATTCTGGTTCAGGGTGCGGACATCAATGCGCTGGAGGCCACCATTGAGCGCAGCAATGGCCAGCTCCTGGCCAGCGTGCCGCCCCAAGACACCTTGACAGGTAGCGTGTTGAGCCCGGCCATGACTCCGCAGTCCTTCGGCGTGGTGCAGACCATGCCCTCGCGCATTCAGCAGCGGCCGGCACTGGTGGCTTCGCGCCCCATGCTCTACAACGAACTACTCATCACCGCCAGTATTCCCATGGACACGGTGCTGGCAGAGTGGCAGTTTCAGGCGCAGCTGGTCGGCATGGTGGGCCTGGTGTTCAGCCTGTTTCTGGGGGCGGCCGGTTATGCTGCCTTGCGCTATTTGCAAAGCATGGGTCGGGCACAGCGCTCTATCAGCCATGCCAAGGCCACCACCGACCAGGCGCTGGAGTCTATGGAAAGCGGCTTTCTGCTGCTCGATGCCCAGCGGCGTGTGGTGACCTGGAACCGCCGCTACCTGGAGTTTTACCCCTGGCAGACCGCAGAAATCCGCGTGGGGCGCTCCTTCGAAGAAATGCTGATGGTGACCGCTACTGAGACGCTGGGCGATGTGCCGCAACAAGCCCGCGAGCAGTGGGTGAGCAACCGCATGGCGATCTTGAAACTCGGCATGCACAGCCATGAGCGCGAGTTTCCCAACGGTCGCATCATCGAAATCACCGAGCGGGCTACGCCCGATGGCGGTGTCGTGATCGTCTACCAGGACGTGACCCGCCTGCGGCGCGCCAGCGCCGAAATTGCGCAACTGGCCTACTTTGACCCGCTGACCAGCCTGCCCAACCGCCGGCTGCTCACCGACCGCCTGCAGCAGGCCCTGATTGCCAGCCTGCGCAGCGGGCGGCGCGGGGCTTTGCTGTTCATGGACCTCGACCATTTCAAAACCCTCAACGACACGCTGGGCCACGACGTGGGGGACCTGCTGCTGCAGCAAGTGGCGGTGCGGGTGAAAAATTGTGTGCGGGAGGCCGACACCGTGGCCCGCCTTGGCGGGGACGAATTCGTGATCATGCTGCTGGACCTCAGCCCGGACGAGGCCGAAGCTGCCCGCCAGGCGCAGTTGGTGGGCGACAACATCTTGCGGGCCATGGCGGAGCCCTTCACGCTCCACGAAAAAAGCCACCGGAGCTCGTGCAGCCTGGGCGCGACCTTGTTCGGGGAAGACACCCAGGATGCCGCCGAGCTGCTCAAGCAGGCAGATATTGCGATGTACCAGGTCAAGAGCAGCGGACGCAATGCATTCTGCTTTTTCGACCCCGGCATGTTGGCGGTGATTGAGGCCCGCGCAGCGTTGGAAATTGACCTGCGGCTGGCCCTGCAGGAGGCGCAGTTTGAGCTGTTCTACCAAGTGCAGGCCAGCAGCAGCGGCACCCCGGTGGGGGCAGAGGCCTTGATCCGCTGGCACCACCCCACCGAAGGGCTGGTGTTGCCGGCACGGTTTATCGGGGTGGCCGAAGAGACGGGGCTGATTCTGCCCATGGGCCTGTGGGTCATGGAGCAGGCCTGCACCCAGCTGGCGGCGTGGCAATCACAACCGGAGTTCCGCCATTTCCAGCTCTCGGTCAATGTCAGTGCGCGCCAGTTCCGGCAGCCTGATTTTGTGAACCAGGTGGCCCGCACCCTGCGCGCCACCGGTGCCCACGCTGAACTGCTGAAACTCGAACTCACCGAGAGCCTGGTGCTCGACAACGTGGAAGACACCATTGAGAAAATGCACGCGCTCAAATCTCTGGGCGTGCGCTTCTCGATGGACGACTTCGGCACCGGGCACTCCTCGCTGTCGTACCTGACGCGCCTGCCCCTGAATCAGCTCAAAATTGACCAGTCCTTTGTGCACAACATCGGCCTGCAGGCGACGGACTCCATCATCATCCAGACCATCATCGGCATGGGGCGTAACCTCGGGCTGGAGGTTTTGGCTGAAGGGGTGGAGACCGAGGCGCAGCACAGCTTCCTATCGGCCCACGGTTGCGATTTGCACCAAGGCTACTTACTTGGCAGGCCTCAGCCGGTCGGTGCCTTTATGGCCTCACTCACTTCAGAGGAAATAGCTGCCTAGCCCTTGTAAAGATTGCGCGAGCAGCTATATTTTTTATAGCAGAATTACTGCCGCGCCGTGCGGATGTTGCCGGGCAAGGCTTGCGGATGGCTGGTGCGCAAGGGGTTGATGTCGAGCCCGCCGCGGCGGGTGTAGCGGGCGTAGACCGTGAGCTTGACCGGTTTGCACCGGGTCCAGATGTCCATAAAGATGCGCTCCACGCATTGCTCATGGAACTCGTTGTGATTGCGAAAACTCACCAGGTACTGCAGCAAGCCTTCTTGCTGAATGGCCAGCCCGGTGTAGCTGATTTGCACACTCCCCCAGTCCGGCTGGCCGGTGACCAGGCAGTTGCTTTTGAGCAGGTTGCTCACCAGCACTTCGGTCACGATGCCCTCTTCGGCCGGCGCGGTACTGAGCAGCTCGGGGGCCGGTTGGTAGTGGGTGCAGTCCACATCGAGGCGGTCCAGGCTCAGGCCATCGAGTTCATGCACCGGCTCACGGTCAAACAGGTCGACACCCAGCACGCGCACGCCTACCGACTGCACCGGGCCACCGCGCCACGCCGCTTCTGCAATGTCGGCGCGCAAGCGCGCCAGCACCTCGGAGGCATCTGCAAAGCGGGTGTTGTTAAAGCTGTTGAGGTAGAGCTTGAAGGACTTGCTCTCGATGATGTTGGGTGTCTCGGCGGGAATGGTGAAGTGGGCCAACGCCACCTGCGGCTTGCCGCGCAGGTTGAGCCAGCTCACTTCAAACGCGGTCCACAAATCAGCGCCAAAAAACGGTGCCGCGCCGGTGATGCCGATCTCGCTGCGCTTACCGGCACGGGGTATCGGAAACAGCAGGGACGCGTCGTACTGGTCGATATAGGCCGACGATTTGCCGAGTTGGCTTTGCTCTGGGGTGTTCATTCAATGCTTTCTGTCAATGTGGGCCAAGAGCGCGGCCAGAATGCGGCGCACGGGCTCGGCCGGCAAATCGTGGCCCATGCCGTCGATGCGAAGGAGCGTAGCACCGGGAATGCGGCGCGCCGTGTCTTCGCCACAGGCCAGGGGCACCAGGGGGTCTGCACTGCCGTGCACCACCAGGGTGGGCGCGGTAATGCGCCCCAACAAGGCGGCGCGGTCCTTGTCAGACACCACCGCCACCATCTGGCGCAGGGTGCCCACGGGGTACAGCGCACGCTCCACCCCGCGGGTGATGCGGGCACGCAAGTCGGCCTCAGGAATAGGAAACGCGGGGCTGCCGATCGCACGAAACAGCGCCACCGAGTGGTCCACCATTGCGGCTTTGCTCGTGCCCATGGGTCGGCTCATCATGGCGCGCAACACCTCCGGGGCCGGGCCCGGCAGGCCTTTGGCACCACTGCTGCTCATGATGCTGGTCAGGCTCAGCACCCGCTGCGGCACCGCCAGCGCTACGCGCTGCGCAATCATGCCGCCCATGCTCACGCCCGCCACGTGGGCCTGGCGCACGCCCAGCGCATCGAGCACGCCGATGGCATCTGCCGCCATATCGCTCAGCGAGTAAGGGGCTGCGGGCGTGAAGCCCAGCTTGTACTGCAGGCTGGCCCACATCAGGTTGGGCTTGCCCATAGCGTCCATGCGGGTGCTCAGGCCCACATCGCGGTTGTCAAAACAGATCACGCGGTAGCCGGCGGCCTCCAGCCCCGCCACCATCTCCGGCGGCCAGGCGATCAGCTGCAGGCCCAGCCCCATGATGAGCAGCACCGTGGGCTTATCCGCAAAAGACGCATCCCGCGCGGCACTGTCTTCGACTTCGATCTCAATACCATTTGCTCTTATTTTCATAGCTACCTGCGCATTATTTACGGGGGCTTAAGCCTGTTTTCTTCTAAAAATCAAGCGTTCTGGCGTGGATTCTTCAGCGGCAAATGCATACCCATCCACATCAAAACCCTTGAGTTGTTCGGGCGTGCTCAGGCGGTGGGTGATGGCATAGCGGGCCATCAAACCCCGCGCTTTTTTGGCGAAGAAGCTGATGATTTTGTACTTGCCGTCTTTGTATTCCTGGAACACGCACTCCACCACCCGGCCCTTCAGGGCCTTGAGGTCCACCGCCTTGAAGTATTCGTTAGACGCCAGATTCACCACCACCGGAGTGGTGTCGGCTTTCAGGCGGGTGTTCAGGTAGTCCGAGAGCTGGCTGCCCCAGTAGTGGTAGAGGTTGTTGCCATGCGGGCCCTTCAGGCTGGTGCCCATTTCCAGGCGGTAGGGCTGCATCAGGTCCAAGGGGCGCAACACGCCATAGAGGCCGCTCAAGATGCACACATGGCTCTGCGCCCAGTCCAGATCTTCGGTGCCCAGCGTTTTGGCATCCAGCCCGTCGTACACATCGCCATTGAAAGCCAGCACGGCCTGGCGTGCATTTTTCTCGCTGGCCTTGGGGGACCAGGCGGCATAGCGCGCCACATTCAGGGCCGAGAGTTTGTCGCTCAGGTCCATCAGGCTGGCAATGTCTTGGGGCGAGTAGTCCCGCAGCAAGGCAATGAGCTCCTTGGACTGCTTCACGAACAAAGGGGCCGTGTGGGGCTGACCGTTCAGGGGGGTTTCGTAATCCAGCGATTTGGCGGGGGACAGTACAAACAACATGGCAATTCGGGGGCCGCACGCGGCGGCTGGCAATTCGTGAAAAAAACGCTGCAATCGGGGCGCCGGGCCGCCGCACCGGGCGGGCTGCGCACAGCGGGAGGCCAGTTTATCCCGAAGGCGTGTGCGCCAACCTTGGCCCACGCCAAGCCCCGCAGCCGCGTCACGGTTTCTTCATATGGGCGACTTAGTCTCGGTGCCATCTTTAACCGGGAACTTTCACCACCATGCCCTGCTTGCCCCTCACCCGCCTGGCCACCGCGCTCACACTGGCACTCAGCGTGATCGGCGCCTCCGCCCAAACCGAAGTGACCGCCGTGCTGGCCGGCCACGCCGCGCTGCCCGCCTCCACCACCGTCGAAGCCCCCAAGGCGGCCGGCCCGTTTTTTGAGACTGCCGGCAAGTTCAACGCGGCCAACCGCCAGCGCACCGAAGTGCTGGGCAGCATTGACGGCATCAGCTTCGTGGGCGACCCCAAGTACCCGCGCAAATCGGGCGGCGCACTGCCCATCAAAGGCCAGTCGGTGCAGGGATTCTCGGGCATCGTTTCCTTGGGGAACGCAGAGTTTCTGGCGCTCACCGACAACGGCTTCGGCAGCAAGCTCAACTCGCAAGACGCACTCTTGATGGTGCACCGGGTGAAGGCCGATTGGGCCAAGGGCACTGTCACCCGCCTCAAAACCACCTTTTTGCAGGACCCGGACCGCAAAGTGCCCTTTGCCATTCAGAACGAAGCCACCACCGAGCGCTTTTTGACCGGCATTGACTTCGACCCCGAGTCCATTCAAATCGTGGGCGACGAGTGGTGGATCGGCGACGAGTTCGGCCCTTATGTGCTGCGCGTAACTCCCCAGGGCAAAGTGCTGGGCGTGGTTGAAACCGTGGTGGGCGGCAAGGCCTACCGCAGCCCTGACCACTACATGAACGGCCGCCTGCCCAACTACCCGGGCGATGCTACTTTCGAGGCCCGCCGTAGCGGTGGCTTTGAGCCCATGGCCAAGTCGCTGGACGGCAAGACCCTGTACCCCATGCTGGAGTGGCCCCTGTGGGACGCCACCACCAAGACCCAGGAAATGCACAAGGGCAAGCCTTACACCCGCATTTTGGAGCTGGATGCCGCCAGCAAAACCTACAGCACCCGCCAGTGGAAATACGCGTTTGAAGAGGCGGGCAACGTGGCCGCCGACTTCCAGATGCTGAGCGCCACCACCGGCCTCGTGATCGAACGCGACGACAGCACCGAAGGCTCGGGCAAGGTCTGCAAAGACGAGCCCCGCACCGACTGCTTTACCCGCCCGGCCAAGTTCAAACGCGTCTACAAGATCGACTTCGCCCAGACCGATGCGGATGGCTTTGTGAAAAAGGTGGCCTATATTGACCTCACCAAAATCGCCAACCCGCAGCGCCTGGCCAAGGTAGGGCCTAACGAAGAAACCTTTGTGCTGCCCCACCTCGGACCTGAAGGCCTGACCGTGGTGGACGCCCACCACATCGTGCTGGTGAACGACAACAACTTCCCCTACTCCAGCGGCCGCACCCTGGGCCAGCCGGACGACAACGAGCTGACCCTGCTCAACATCCGCGCGCTGGTGGACGCGCCCTAAAACAGGGGCTTCGAAGCCTGCCGGGGCCGGTGCCGCCATGCACAATGGCGGCACCATGACGCAGCCCGCCGCAACCCCGATTTCTCTTGATTTTCAGCACCGCCCGCGCAACGGCTGGGCCTTGGCCCGCAGCCTGTTGGCGGGCCGCCCCGCGCAAGCGCCCGATGGTGCGCTAACCATCACATTCAGCGCCTCTTGGCAGGGCGCGCAAGCCCCGGCGGCCAAGCTGCAGGCCTACCGCCAGCGCTGCGGGCTACCGGCCAACCACACCCTGCCGCCCCTGTTTTTGCACGCCATGGCCATGCCGCTGCACATGGCAGTCATGAGCCACGCGCGCTTCCCCCTGCGCCTGCTGGGTCTGGTCCACCTGAGCAACCACATGCAATGCCTGCGCCCCATCGGCGACGGCGAGGTGCTCGACATGGACTGCCGAATGGACGGCCTGCTGGCCACCGACCGCGGACAGGAGTTCACCCTGCACACCCGTCTGCTGGCTGGCGGTGAAACGGTGTGGACAGAGCGCAGTACCTTTCTGGCCCCAAGCCCCCACCGGGGCCCTAAACCGGCGCCCGCCGCCCAACCCGACTGGGGGCCACCCTTGGCGCAGTGGGCTGTGGCCGGCAATGCGGGGCGGCAGTTTGCCAGCCCCTCCGGCGACTGGAACCCCATCCACATCAGCGCACTCAGCGCACGCTTGTTTGGCTACCCGCGGGCCATCGGGCACGGCATGTTCAGCGCAGCGCGTTGCGTGGCCCTGCTGCAGCGGGACCGGCCCGCCTGCGAGGCCATTGAGATTGACGTGCGCTTCAAGCGCCCCCTGTTGATTCCCGGCGAAGTGGCCTTACATAGCCGGCAAGAGGCGGACTGCACCCGCTTTGTTTTGAAGGTTTTGCCCCATGGCGAGCCGCACATTGAAGGTGCCCTGCGCAGCTTGTGAAGCCCGCGCCGACCGCCACCCCTTTCAACCCCTTGCGACTGAGGACGACACCATGAGCAACCCATCCGACAACAGCTCCGCTCTGACCCACTTCGACACCAAGGGCGATGCCCACATGGTCAACATCGCCGGCAAAGCCCTGACGCATCGCAAAGCGGTAGCAGGCGGGCGTATCCAGATGCAGCAGCACACGCTGGACCTGATCCAGAACGCGCAGGCCGCCAAGGGCGATGTGCTGGGCGTGGCCCGCGTGGCCGGCATCATGGCTGCCAAGAAAACCAGCGACCTGATTCCCCTGTGCCACCCCATCATGCTGACCCGGGTCGCTATTGAGTTTGAGGTGATCCACGCCACCGCCACCACCCTGCCCGCTATTCAGTGCCTGGCCATTGCCGAGACTACCGGCGGCACCGGCGTGGAAATGGAAGCCCTGACCGCCGTGCAAGTGACCCTACTGACGATTTACGACATGTGCAAAGCCGTCGACAAAGGCATGGTCATGACCGATGTGAAGCTGCTCGAAAAACACGGCGGCAAGTCAGGCACCTACCTGGCACCACCCAGCGCCTGAGCCTTCTCAGCCCTGCCACACTGCAAATCACCGGCCCGCGCCCTAAGGCGTTGGTCCTGCGAGTCAATCGCCGGGTTGTGCGCCCTCGTAGCCCTCGACCAACACCAGGTCATTCACCGACACCTCTTTGCGCAGGGCAATGGCGGCTTGGTAGGCCGGTGAATGCCAGCAGTCCAGCGCCGCCTGGTAGCTGGGGAACTCAATCACCACATTGCGGCTGCGGCTCTCGCCCTCCGGGTTCTCAAACTGGCCGGCGCGCACCAGAAAACGGGCGCCATATTCCTTGAACGGCGCGGCGTTCGCCGCTTGGTAGGCCTTGTAAGCCTCGGTGTCGAACACCTCCACGCGACCGATCCAATATCCTTTGGGCATCAGGGTACTCCTTGTCAAATGGAGCCCCAGTGTAGAAGAAGCCTCGCCACACCTTTTTTAGGCATCAAATCGGCCTGCAGCCCTCGCATTAATTGCGCGAGTAGCTATTCAAAGCATAGCGACCCGCACTCCCCTCACATGCACCGGTAAAATCGCCGCTCGCTCTTAGAAGAACCTCCATGTCTGACACCGCTTCCGCCCCCACTCCCGCAGCCCCCACCGCCCCTGAGCAACCGGGTCTGCAGTCCCTCTCCAAGTCGTTTGAACCCGCTGCGCTGGAAGCGCACTGGGGCCCCGAGTGGGAAAAGCGCGGCTACGGCATCGCCGGTTTCCGCGGCACCAGCGCGCCGGATGCGGCAGCGGCTGCCCAGGGTAAGAATTTCAGCATCCAGCTGCCTCCACCCAATGTGACCGGCACGCTGCACATGGGCCATGCGTTCAACCAGACCATCATGGACAGCCTGACCCGCTACCACCGCATGGCCGGTTTCAACACCGCGTGGATTCCGGGCACCGACCACGCCGGCATCGCCACTCAGATCGTGGTGGAGCGCCAGCTGCAAGAGCAAAAAGTCAGCCGCCACGACCTGGGCCGTGAGGCCTTCACCAAAAAGGTGTGGGAGTGGAAAGAAAAGTCCGGCAACACTATCACCACCCAGATGCGCCGCATGGGCGACAGCGTGGACTGGAGCCGCGAATACTTCACCATGGACCCCAAGCTGTCGCAAACGGTCACCGAGACCTTTGTGCAGCTCTATGAGCAAGGCCTGATCTACCGTGGCAAGCGGCTGGTGAACTGGGACCCGATTTTGATGAGCGCGGTGTCGGATCTGGAAGTCGAGAGCGAAGAGGAAGACGGCTCGCTTTGGCACATCCGCTACCCGCTGGCTGACGGCAGTGGCGACATCACCGTGGCCACCACCCGCCCCGAGACCATGCTGGGCGACGTGGCGGTGATGGTGCACCCCGAAGACGAGCGCTACGCCGCCTTGATCGGCAAAATGGTCAAGCTGCCTTTGTGTGACCGCGAGATTCCGGTCATTGCCGATGATTACGTGGACAAGGCCTTCGGCACCGGCGTGGTGAAGGTCACTCCTGCCCACGACCAGAACGACTACCAAGTCGGCCAACGCCACAAGTTGCCCATGATTTGCGTGCTGACCCTGGACGCCAAAATCAACGACAACGCCCCCGCTGCCTACCAAGGCCTGGACCGCTTTGTGGCCCGCAAGAAGGTCGTGGCCGACCTCGAAACCGGTGGTTTCTTGGTTGAGGTGAAAAAGCACAAGCTCATGGTGCCGCGCTGCGCCCGCACCGGCCAAGTAATTGAGCCCATGCTGACCGACCAGTGGTTTGTTGCCATGAACCAAGTGGGCAAGGGCGACGCCACCGGCAAGTCCATCGCCCAGAAAGCCATCGACGCGGTGCAGAGCGGTGAGGTGAAGTTTGTGCCCGAGAACTGGGTCAACACCTACAACCAGTGGATGAACAACATCCAGGACTGGTGCATCAGCCGCCAACTCTGGTGGGGTCACCAGATCCCCGCGTGGTACGACGAAGACGGCAACGTAATCGTGGCCCGCAACGAGGCCGAAGCGCAAGCCAAAGCCCTGGGCAAAACCCTGCGCCGCGACGAAGACGTGCTCGACACCTGGTACTCCAGCGCACTGGTGCCCTTCAGCACCATGGGCTGGGGCAACGACGGAGCTGGCGGAAGCGCTGGTGCCGGACGCAGCGATTTTGCGAGCGCAGCGAGTATGAGCAAGGCCGGTTCCGGCGCTTCCGCCAGCGGTGCCAATGCCAACGCCAACGCACTCAGCGACTACGACCTCTACCTCCCCAGCAGCACACTGGTGACCGGCTACGACATCATTTTCTTCTGGGTCGCCCGGATGATCATGATGACCACGCACTTCACCGGCCAGGTGCCGTTCAAGCACGTCTACATCCACGGCCTGGTGCGCGACGCGCAGGGCAAAAAGATGAGTAAGTCTGAAGGCAACGTGCTCGACCCGGTGGACTTGATCGACGGCATCGCGCTGGACCCGCTGCTCGACAAGCGCACCACCGGCCTGCGCAAACCCGAGACCGCGCCCCAGGTGCGCAAAAACACGCAAAAAGAGTTCCCCGAAGGCATTCCCGCCTACGGTGCGGACGCGCTGCGCTTCACCTTTGCGGCACTGGCCAGCTTGGGCCGCAGCATCAACTTCGACAGCAAGCGCTGCGAGGGCTACCGCAACTTCTGCAACAAGCTGTGGAACGCCACCCGCTTTGTGCTCATGAACTGCGAAGGCCAGGACTGCGGCTTGCAAGACCACGACGCCGCAGCGTGCGACACCGGTAGCTACCTGGAGTTCAGCCAGGCCGACCGTTGGATCGTCTCCCTGCTGCAAAAGACCGAGGCTGAAGCGGCCAAGGGCTTTGCGGAGTACCGCTTGGACAACGTGGCCAACACGATCTACGACTACGTGTGGAACGAGTTCTGCGACTGGTACTTGGAAATCGCCAAGGTGCAAATCAACACCGGCAACGACGCGCAAAAGCGCGCCACCCGCCGCACGCTGATCCGCACGCTGGAAACCATCCAGCGCTTGCTGCACCCGATTGCTCCCTTCATCACCGAAGAGCTGTGGCAAAAGGTGGCGCCGGTGGCCGGCCGCAGCGGCCCGTCAGTGTCGATTGCGGCCTACCCGCAGGCGCAGCCAGAGCGCATCGACGAGGCGTCTATCGCCCACGTTGCCAAACTCAAGCTGCTGGTGGACGCCTGCCGCAACCTGCGTGGCGAGATGAACGTGTCGCCCGCCGCCCGCCTGCCGCTGTATGTGGTGGCCCAGACCGCCGCAGAGGCCGCGTTCCTGCAGTCCTCTGCGGCCGTGCTGCAGGCCTTGGCCAAGCTGAGCGAGGTGAAGGTGTTTGCCGACGAAGCCAGCTGGCAAGCCGCTGCCCAGTCGGCGCCGGTCGCCGTGGTTGGCGAGGCCCGCGTCTGCCTGTTTGTCGAGGTGGACGTGGCGGCTGAAAAAATCCGTCTGGGCAAAGAAGTGACACGCCTGGAAGAGCAAATCAGCAAAGCCAGCGTGAAGCTCAGCAACGAGGCCTTTGTGGCCAAGGCCCCTGCTGCCGTGTTGGAGCAAGAGCGCAAGCGGGTTGCCGACTTTGCCGCCACTCTGGAGAAGGTCAAAGAGCAACTCGCTCGCTTGGCCTGACGGCGCGCTGCGGTAACCCCGCAGCCCGCAAGAAAAAGCCGGCTCACGGGCCGGCTTTTTTGTACCCGCTGCCCGGGTTTAGCGGCGGCGCAGCACGTGGATAAAGCTGGTACCCAGGGTCTGCTGCTCCACCAGCTCGTGGCCGGTCTGCTTGGTGAAAGCTTGAAAATCCCGCAGCGAGCCGGGATCTGTGGCCACTACCTTGAGCGTTTGGCCGCTTTGTAGCTCTGCCAGTGCTTTCTTGGCTTTGAGGATGGGCAGCGGACAGTTCAGTCCGCTGGTGTCAATTTCTTTGTTGAAGTTCATGCAGGCTGCTTTCTGGCGTAGTGGCTGATTTTAGTCTCCGGGCACTTCCACGTCTTTGCGCCAGACAGGGTCGATAAATTGCGGCTCATGCCCCCGGGAGCGCAAAAACTCCGCCAGCGCATAGCCGGTGCCGGCCGGCCAGCACTTCACATCGGCCAGGTTGTACAGCCGGTAGTCCACCAGCTCCGGGCTGAGCTTGACCTCACCATGGCACACCGCGTGGTAAGCGATGATGACCTGGTTCATGCGCTGAAAGTCGTAGACCCCCAGCAAATTCAGCCCGGTGGTGGTGAGGTTGGTTTCTTCGGCAATCTCGCGGGCAATACCCTCCTCGGGCGTTTCACCCGCCTCCATAAAGCCGGTAATCAGCGCATACATCTTGCCCGGCCAGGCCGCATTGCGGGCCAGCAGGATCTGGCCGTTGTACTCAATCACCGCCGCGAGCACCGGAGTTGGATTGTTCCAGTGGGTGAAGTCGCAGGACGGGCAACGCAGGCGGGTTTTGTCACCTCCGTCTTCGGCCAGGGTGATTTCGGCCAGCGGAGTCGCGCACTGGGGGCAAAACTTGAACACTGCAGACATACGTGCCTTTGCTATGATTTCAGGAGCTACTACCGCTTTACTCGTATGGTCTAGCGGCATATTTCATTGATAAATCGGCGTCAGGCAGGGAACACGCCGGTAGACAAATAACGGTCTCCGCGGTCGCACACAATGAACACGATCACAGCATCCCGCTCGCGTTTGGCAATTTCTTGCGCAACCCAGCAAGCGCCCGCCGCCGATATGCCACCAAAAATACCCTCTTCCCGCGCCATACGGCGGCACATGTCTTCCGCGTCCGCCTGACTCACGTAGACCAGCTCGTCCACATTGCGGGGGTCGTAAATTTTGGGCAGGTATTCCTGCGGCCATTTGCGGATGCCGGGAATGCGCGACCCCTCAGAAGGCTGCGCACCGATGATGCGGATGGCGGGGTTCTTTTCCTTCAAAAACTTGGAGACACCGGTAATGGTGCCGGTAGTCCCCATCGCGCTCACAAAGTGGGTGATGCGGCCGCCGGTTTGCTCCCAGATTTCCGGACCGGTGGTCTCGTAGTGCACCCGCGGGTTGTCGCCATTGGCAAACTGGTCCAGCACCCGGCCTTTGCCCTCACGCTGCATTTGCTCTGCCAAGTCACGGGCGTATTCCATGCCACCGCTCTTGGGCGTCAAGATCAGCTCCGCACCGAAGGCTTTCATAGTTTGGGCGCGCTCAATCGACAGGTCCTCCGGCATGATCAACACCATGCGGTAGCCCTTCACGGCCGCCGCCATGGCCAAGGCAATGCCTGTGTTGCCGGAAGTGGCCTCAATCAGCGTGTCGCCGGGCTGAATATCGCCGCGCTCCTGAGCGCGCTGGATCATGGACAAGGCGGGCCGGTCTTTCACGGAGCCCGCGGGATTATTGCCTTCGAGCTTGCCCAAAAGCACGTTGTTGCGCGCCTGGTTGTCGCTGGCCTGGATACGCTGCAAGGCGACCAAGGGTGTTTTTCCGATGGCTTCTTCAATAGTTGGATATTTCATGCCGTAAATGTGCCATAATTCGAGCTTCACAAATTACCTGCCCAGGTGGTGAAATTGGTAGACTCAGGGGACTCAAAATCCCCCGCCGCAAGGCGTGCCGGTTCGAGTCCGGCCCTGGGCACCAGATTGAAGCCGAATGTTCTTTGAACATTCGGCTTTTTCTTTGTGCAAACGCCGCAAAGCCCCGCCCCCGCCGAGGGCTGTAACCGGCGTGATTCACAATCCCCGTTTCACCAACAGCCCGCACCCACTCCATGCCGCCCACTGTGAACAACACTCCCGCGCTGTTTTGGCAGCTTGTTGCTGCCTCGGTTGTTGCCGCCTTGGTGCCGACCCTATGGCCAAGCCTTGATTTGCAAGCAGCAGCGCTTTTTGTGGGTGAGACGCCCGCCATTGCGTCCAAAAGCTGGTGGTGGGTGGAGTGGATCAACGCTTGGGTTCCCGCGGCATTCAGGGTCATGTTGGTGGTCTGCGCCATCGGTTGGCTGGGTGCCCACCTGGTGCAGCGCTACAAGGCATGGCGGCTGCCTTTGGCCTTTGTGGTCTGTGCAGGAATTGCCGGCCCCGGCGCAGTGGTCAATTGGGGCTTTAAAGAGCACTGGCAGCGCGCTCGCCCCTACCAGGTCGAGAACTTCGGCGGTACCCAACAATTCAGCCGGGCCACCGTCATGACAGACCAGTGCGACAACAACTGCTCATTCGTCAGCGGGCATGTGGCGTGTGGCTTCTTTTTTGGCAGCCTCATGCTGATTCATGCACGACGCCGCACCCGCTGGCTGATCGCCGGTACCGCAGCGGGTTTGGCCATCGGCTTTTCGCGCATGTCCGCGGTAGCCCACTGGTTCAGTGATGTGCTCTGGGCCGCCCCGATTACCCTGATGACCAGCTGGCTGATCTGGAAAATTTTGTGCAAGGCCTATGGCGTGCCGGATGGCGAGACTAAACCGGTCGCCACATCCGGATAACGGAGCCTCACGCCCAGCTCAGATTTCATGCGTGAGTTGTCCATTCGGCGGGACTCACTCATGAAGCTCAGCAGCATCACCGGCAATTGCTCCACCGCTGCGCCCCGGGGTACGCGGGGAGGTCTTGGCAAGCCGTACAGGTCGGCCGCGAGATCAAAGTAATCCCCCATCTTCAAGCGGGTGTCGTCACTCACGTTGTAAACCCGCTGCGGCGCGCCACGCCACAGGGCACGCCAACAGGCAGCGGCCAGGTCATCGGCGTGAATGTGGTTGGTGTAGACATCGTCTTCTGCCTGCAATACAGGCGTACCTTTCTCCAGCCGGGTTCTGGGCGTGCCGCCGGTGCGGTCGGGGGCATAAATACCCGGTATCCGCACAATAGAAGCCGGTGTGCCGGTGGCCCTTCCCCATACCCTTGCCACGAGCTCCGCATGGACACGGCGCTGCGCCCGCGGGGTCTGAGGCGCCAGCGCCCGCCCCTCGGTGACCCATTGCCCTTGGCAGTCGCCATAGACACCAGTCGTCGACGCATACACCAAAGCTTGCGGCGGCTGCCGCAAACGCAGCACGCGCGTCATGGCCGCCATGCGCGGATCGGTCCACCCCTCCGAAGGCGGTGGCGCCAGATACAGCACGCGATCTGCCAGCCCTGCGAGGCGGCGCAAGGTGGCCGGCCGGTCGAGGTTGCCTTGCAAAGGCAGAACACCAGAGTCCCGAAAGGCGGATACGCGGTCCGGACTCGATGTCAGCGCCCGCCACTGGACCCGGGCTCCCACGGTGCGCACGACCCGAAGCCCGACATCCCCGCAACCGATCACCAGAATGCGCTGGCGACGAAAGCGAGAAGGAAGCGCGCCAAGTGGGGATTGGTTTGAAGGCAAAATCGAGGGCTTTCTACACAGTACCCAGCTAGGATACCCAAGATGAGCGAGAACCTCTCTGCAGCAAGCACTTTTTCCGTCACGGTTCAGCCCAGTGGTCGCCAATTCAGCGCTCAACATGATGAGACCCTGCTGGCCGCCGGCATCCGCCAAGGGGTTGGCCTGCCCTATGGCTGTAAGGACGGCGCATGTGGGTCTTGCAAATGCAAAATGCTGTCCGGTAGCGTGCAGCACGGGGCGCATCAAGCGAAAGCTCTCAGTGCAGAAGAGGAGTCGCAAGGCATGGTGCTCACCTGCTGCGCTACACCTACCGCAGATGTAGTCCTTGAATCCCGCCAAGTGTCGGCGGAAGGCGCGCTGCCCATCAAAAAAATGCCGACCAGAGTGACCACGTTGCAGAAGGTGTCTGCCGACGTAATGGTGATTCATCTGCAGCTGCCCGCGAACGACGCCTTCCAATACAAAGCCGGCCAGTACATTGAATTTTTGCTGCGTGATGGCGCACGGCGCAGCTACTCCATGGCCAACGCGCCGCAGGGCAATAGCGTGGAACTGCATATCCGCCACATGCCGGGCGGTAAATTCACCGACCACGTGTTCGGCGCGATGAAGGAAAAAGAAATCTTGCGTGTGGAGGGCCCGCACGGCTCTTTCTACCTGCGGGAAGACTCTGACAAACCCATGCTGATGATCGCCTCAGGTACGGGCTTTGCCCCTATCAAGGCTTTGCTGGAACACATGCTTCAAACAGCTTGCACACGCCCGGTAGCCTTGTATTGGGGCGGCCGCCGTCCGGCTGATCTGTACATGGACAGCTGGGTGAAGGAATTCCAACTCCAGATGCCTTCCTTGCACTACGTTCCAGTGGTGTCGGATGCGCAGCCGGAAGACCAGTGGACCGGGCGCACAGGCTTTGTGCACCAGGCCGCGCTAGCGGACTTCAGCAACTTGCAGGGTTACCAGGTGTATGCCTGTGGTGCGCCTATCGTTGTGGAGTCGGCCCGCCGCGATTTTGTAGCGCAAGCAGGCCTAGACCCCGACGAGTTCTATGCCGATGCTTTCACTTCAGAAGCCGACAAAGCCGGCAACTGATCTCCGCCGGACAGCAATCAGCCTTTGCGATCTTTTTTGCCGTCCAGGTTGAGGTCCACCTGGCGGTCATGCTTCTGGTGGTGAATGGCTTTGCTTTCGGTGTGCTGCATCGAACGGAGATGCTTGCGCTCTCCCCGACTCACCACGCCGTCGGCGGCGGCATGGTCTTGAGCCTTGTCGATGCGGGCATCTGCGCGCTGCAGACGACGGGCCTCACGGGCGGTGAGTTGACCTGAGCCTACGCCCTGCTCCACCCGCTTGTCCAAGACGGCTTCGCGCTTGTCGATACCGGGCGTTGCCAGCGGGTCTTTGGGCACCGGCGCATTTTGTGCAAACGTCAGGCCGGAGAAAAGCACCACTGCCGTGGTGAAAATGGCGCGATAAAACATGGGCGGGCTCCAAAAGAAAAAAGGGCATGGAATATTCCATGCCCTTTCAACGGGAGCTCTCAAGAATTCACCGACATCCGGATTGCAAAGCTGCGTAACAGCTTGTGTCCGGATGCGGCCGGGGCCTTACTCGCCCAGGTATGCTGCACGCACCTTGGGGTCTGTGAGCATGTCTTTGGCATCACCGGTCATGGTCACGATGCCGGACTCCATCACATAGCCACGGTTGGCGATCGACAGGGCGCGGCTTGCGTTTTGCTCCACCAGCAAAACCGTCACGCCTTGGGCGTACACGTCTTTCACCACTTCAAAAATCTTGTCCACCATGATGGGAGACAGACCCATGGACGGCTCATCCAACAG
This sequence comes from Rhodoferax sp., assembly GCF_013297935.1. Taxonomy (GTDB): domain Bacteria; phylum Pseudomonadota; class Gammaproteobacteria; order Burkholderiales; family Burkholderiaceae_C; genus Allorhodoferax. The sequence continues at coordinate 41,144 of NZ_JAAFIX010000003.1, forward strand.
CAATACCTTGGGGCGGCTCATCAATGCACGGCCCATGGCTAGCATTTGCTGTTCGCCACCGGACATGGTGCCGGCCAGCTGGTCTTTACGCTCGCGCAGACGCGGAAAGATGGTGAACATTTTTTCGATGTCCGCCAAAATACCGTCTTTGTCGCTGCGGATGTAAGCACCCATTTGCAGGTTTTCGGTAATGGTCATGCGGGTGAAAACACCCCGGCCTTCCGGCACCATGGCCAACCCTTGTTTCACCAGGTCCCAAGGGCCTTGGCCCTTGATGCTTTTGCCAAGATATTCGATATCGCCGGCATTGATCGGCAAGGTCCCGGTGATGGCCTTCATGGTGGTGGTCTTGCCGGCACCGTTGGAGCCGATCAGGGAGACCAATTCACCTTCGCGCACTTCGAAGTCCACGCCTTTAACGGCTTGAATGCCGCCGTAGGCCACTTTCAGGCCTTTAACTTTGAGCAGAGTCTGAGTAGTCATTTGTCAATCCTTAGTGGCCGCTCGTGCCCAGATAGGCCTCAATCACTTTTTCGTTTTTCTGCACATCCGCAGGCGTGCCTTCAGCGATTTGCTTGCCGTAGTCCAACACAGTCACGCGGTCGCAGAGGCCCATGACCAGCTTCACATCGTGCTCAATCAGCAAAATGGTGCGGTTGTCTTTACGGATACGGTCGATGAGCTCGCGCAGCATGACCTTCTCCGTGGCGTTCATACCTGCCGCTGGCTCGTCCAACGCGATCAGTTGGGGATCGGTAGCCAGCGCACGGGCGATTTCCAGACGACGCTGATCCCCGTAGCTCAAAGTACGGGCCTTGTAGTCGGCGAACTTGCCGATACCCACATACTCCAGCAGCTCCTGGGCACGCTGGGCAATCTCGGCTTCTTCTGCCTTGAAGGAGCGGGTGCGGAACATGGCGCCCAACAATCCCGAGTGGGTGCGGATGTGACGACCGACCATGACGTTTTCAAGCGCCGTCATTTCGGCGAACAAACGGATGTTCTGGAAAGTACGCGCAATACCCGCCTTGGCCACGGTGTGCACTGCAGTCGGGTGGTAGGTTTTGCCGGCCAGTTCAAAAGAACCGCTATCGGGTGTGTATAAACCGGTGAGCACGTTGAAGAACGTGGTCTTGCCGGCACCGTTCGGGCCGATCAAGCCGTAGACCTGACCCCGTTCGATTTTGATGCCCACATCACTCAAAGCCTGCAAGCCACCGAAGCGCTTGGAGACGCCGGAGACGTTCAATACTGTATCTGTCATAGGTTATCCAATCAGTTGAAGACCCCTGCTGCCCGGCAGCAGGGAGCTCGCAAATTTCAGCTCTTGGTGTTCTGCAGGGACTTGCCGTGCTCGGGCGCTGGCCACAAGCCACGGGGGCGCAGCAGCATGACGCTGATCATCGCCAAGGCGATCAACAATTGGCGAAGGATGGAGGCATCCAGGCGGCCGTCTGTCAAGGTCTGCAAAGGACCTGCCACGTAACGCAACACTTCCGGCAAGGCAGCCAGCAAGACCGCGCCCAAAATCACGCCGGGCAGATAACCCACGCCGCCCAGTACCACCATGGCCACAATCATCACCGACTCCATCAGGCTGAAGGACTCGGGAGAAATGAAACCTTGGAACGATGCAAACATGGCGCCGGACACGCCACCAAACGTCGCACCCATGCCGAATGCCAGCAACTTCATGTTGCGGGTGTTGATACCCATGGCTTTCGCAGCGATTTCGTCTTCGCGGATGGCCATCCAGGCACGACCCACGCGGGACAATTCCAAGCGGTGGGAGATGATCACGCTGACCACAACCAAGGCCAAGAACAGGTAGTAGTACAGAGTGACTGACGCGATTTCAAAGTCGCCGATCATGAGCTTTTTACCCAGGTTCAGCCCGAAGAAGTGCAAAGGGTCGATCTGGTTAATGCCTTTGGGTCCGTTGGTGATGTTGACGGGGTGGTCCAGGTTGTTCATGAACACGCGGATGATTTCACCAAAGCCCAAAGTCACGATCGCGAGGTAGTCACCGCGCAAGCGCAAAGTAGGCGCACCCAACAGGACACCAAATATGCCCGCGAGCGCCGCACCGAGCGGAATGACCAGCCAGATCGGCGTGTGCATACCGTCCGGGAACATGGCAGCAATCGCTGGGAAGGTTTCAATCAGGTGCGGGGATGACATCAAGCCATACATGTAGGCACCGATGGCGAAGAAGGCCACGTAACCCAGATCAAGCAGACCGGCATAGCCCACCACAATGTTCAGCCCCAGGGCCAACAACACGAAGAGCAAAGCCATGTCGGCGATACGCACCCAGGCGTTGCCAAATCCTTGCAGGATAAAAGGCAGGATCAACAGGCCGGCGGCAGCGGCCAGCATGGTCAAAAGACGTTTTTGGGGGTTCATGTGCGGGTTCTCCTCAAGCACGATCCGCAACGCGCTCACCCAGCAGACCGGAAGGACGCAGTGTCAGCACAATGATCAAAACAATAAAAGCAAAGATGTCAGAGTAGTGGCTGCCCAAAACTCCACCGGTCAAGGCACCAATGTAGCCGGCACCAATCGCCTCAATCAAGCCGAGCAACAAGGCGCCGACCACCGCACCGGCCAAGTTGCCGATACCGCCGAACACAGCTGCAGTGAAAGCCTTCAGACCGGGCAAAAATCCCATAGCATGTTGCGCGGTGCCGTAGTTAGAGGCATACATCACACCGGCAATGGCCGCCAACACGGCACCAATGATGAAGGTCGCTGAAATCACCACATCGGGCTTCACGCCCATCAGGGCCGCCACACGTGGGTTCTCTGCTGTGGCACGCATCGCACGACCCAGCTTGGTGTAGTTGACCAACCACATCAGAACGGCCAGAGACGCAGCGGTCACGCCCAGAATCATGACCTGGGTAGGTGTGATCACGGCGCCGGCAATATCAATAGGGTTGCCGGGCAAGAGCGTGGGGTACGACTTGTAGTTAGGCTTCCAGATGATCATGGCCAGGGTCTGCAGCAGAATGGACATGCCGATAGCGGTAATCAGCGGGGCGAGCTTAGGGCTGTTGCGCAGTGGACGGTAAGCCACTTTTTCGATCACGAAGTTCAATGCCGCGGCAACGACGCAGGCAATGATCAAGGCAATCAACAAGATCACAAAACCAGGGGTTCCGGGCATGGACTCTTGCATCAACCCGATGATGGTCCAACTGGTCAGGGCACCGACCATCACCACTTCACCGTGAGCGAAGTTGATCAAATTAATGATCCCGTAGACCATGGTGTAACCCAGTGCAATGAGCGCATACATGCTGCCCAACACCAGACCATTTATGATCTGTTGTATAAAAATATCCATAAAAAACTCCGTTGTTCTGTTGCGCGAACGGCCATGGCCGTTAACACTGGTGGCGTTAGACCATCTAAAGCAATAAGCCTGCCACGTCAGGTTCACTGGCGGTGCAGGCCAAAAGCAGTGCCGCGATTCTAGCGAGGTCGGGCAAGTGGGTCTCGGGGGCGCAGGGTGGGTTTACCCTTGAGAACTATGCCGATTCGGCAACTCGTGCCCTATTTCATGCACTATTAGATTTCCTACTGGTTACGCCGCTTCAAATCGCGTAGCTTCTCCGCAATACGGATCTCCAAGCCCCGCTCCACCGGCCGGTAGAACTCCGTATCCGGCATACCCTCCGGCAGGTAGCGCTCGCCGGCGGCAAACCCGCCCTCCTCGTCGTGGGCGTAACGGTAGCCCTTGCCGTAATCCAGCTCCTTCATCAGTTTCGTCGGAGCATTGCGTAAATGCAGAGGAACCGGGCGGGTCCCGTCTTTTTTCACAAACGCCTTGACCTCGTTGAAGGCTTTGTACACCGCGTTGCTCTTGGGCGCGATGGCAAGGTACACCACGCACTCGGCCAAAGCGAGCTCTCCCTCCGGGCTGCCCAGGCGCTCGTACACATCAGCAGCATCCAACGCCAACCTCAGTGCACGCGGGTCAGCGAGTCCGATGTCTTCTGCGGCCATCCGGATAAAGCGTCTCGCCAGGTAGCGTGGCTCGGCGCCCCCGTCCAACATCCGGGCGAACCAATAGAGCGCCGCATCGGGGTCCGACCCCCGCACGCTTTTATGCAGGGCCGAAATCGTGTCGTAAAACTGCTCACCGCCTTTGTCGTAACGGCGCATGCGCTCACCCAGGACCTTGAGCAACCACGCGTCACTGATCTCACTGATTTGCTCCTGGCGGGCTGCGACCCCCAGCGTTTCCAAGGTATTGAGAAGCCGGCGAGCATCGCCATCGGCGTAGGCGATCAAACGATCCGTTGCTATATTTTCTATAGCTGGCAGCGCATGTTGCGCCTGGGCTCGTTGGACTATTTCCTTCAAACTATCCGTATCCAGCGGCTGCAGAACATACACTGCTGCACGCGACAACAGCGCAGAGTTCACTTCAAATGAAGGGTTCTCGGTAGTCGCGCCGATGAACGTGAACAGCCCACTCTCCACGTGCGGCAAAAATGCATCCTGCTGGCTTTTGTTGAAACGGTGCACCTCGTCGACAAACACAATGGTGTGGCGCTGCTCCAGCCCGTCTCGGGCGAGCAAGGCCTGGTCGACCGCCTCGCGTATTTCTTTGATGCCACCCAGCACCGCGCTGATGGTGATGAACTGGGCATCGAAGGCGTCGGCCATGAGCCGGGCAATGGTCGTCTTGCCGACACCGGGCGGGCCCCACAAAATGCAACTGTGGGGCTGACCCGATTCGAACGCGAGCCGGAGCGCCATACCCTCACCCAGCACGTGCTGCTGGCCGATGACTTGTCCTAGCGTTTTAGGACGGAGCAGCTCCGCCAGTGGCTGGTGTTTAGGGGTAGATGTCGCCACAGAACCGCGTCGGCCCTCTCAAGGTTTACAGGTTGCGATGCGCAACAGGAGTTTCAGGCACAGGGTAGCCTGCAGCGCCAAAGGTTTGCACCACTGCTTTGTGGGTATCGAAATACACCTGCCAGTAGTGGTCCGTATGGGTGTACGGGCGCACGCACAACAAAGGGCCCTCGGGGGTGAATTGCAAAATTTCAATGTCGGGTGCAGGCGCGGTAGCCACGTTGGGAATTGCAGTCACTGCAGCGCGCAAGCGGGCGATAGCGTCTTGCACATCCACACCATTGGCCACTTTGGCGAGACAGTCCACACGGCGATGCGGCAACACGCTGAAGTTTTGAATCGAGCCGGAGAATACGGTGTTGTTACCCACAATGGTGATCACGTTGTCCGGGGTGATCAAAGTGGTTCCGAACAGGCCCAGTTCTTTCACCGTGCCGGTAATGCCACCGGCTGTGACAAAGTCACCCACCTTGTAAGGCCGCAGCACCTGCATGAACACGCCCGCCGCAAAATGCGTCAGCAATCCGCCCCATGCCGTCCCGATGGCCAGGCCCGCGCCGGCGAGCAGTGCCGCGAATGAGGTGGTCTTGACCCCGAAGATGTCGAGAATCGCCAGAATCAGCACGATGTTGAGCAACACCGAAATGATGGAGGTCAGGTAATTGGCCAGCGTCTGGTCCACTTTGCCACCACGTTGCAAACCGGCTCCGAGCAGGCGCAGCGCCATCCCGATCAACCAACGCCCGATGACCCACGCGGCAAGGGCGCCCAATAACTTGAGACCGAAGTCTGCACCCTGGGTGGTTAAAAAATTCCAAATAACTTCCGTATTCATGCCTGTACTCCCGATAGTGAAACCGCCTATTGGCGGACGACATCCGCCCCTGCGGGCGGCTTGAACTGAAACAGTTCGAGATTTATAACGGCGTTGCTCTGGAATCCGCTGAAGGTGATGACAGACTTTTGGCCGAAAGTGTCGACTATTTCAAGTTTTTCGAGTTGGTTTTGGCGGAACCCGATCCGCACCGACTGCAACTGGTTGTCTTTGGCCTTGGGCGAGCCCAGCACCCACTGCAAGCCGCCTTCGTCCGGCGCATCCGCCAGAGCGAAATCATTTTGCAAGGCCTTGATGTCGGCCGAGGACGCAATCAGCGCCGCCGGCGTAGAGCCCAGGGCTTGGGCCTGCTTGCGTGCGGTGACCTGGTTCAAATCGACATCGTAGAGCCACAGGGTCTGACCATCGGCCACGATGGTCTGCTCGAAGGGCTTTTTATATACAAACTTGAAACGGCCGGGCCGGGAAAACTCAAAGGTACCGCTGGAGCTTTTGCTGCGCGAGAGCTGGCCGTCCTTGGGAGGCGCGGTCACCACTTGGGTGAACTCCGCCTTGCCCGATTTCACAGTGCGCACGAATGATTCAAGATCATTTATGCCTGTAGCCCTCGCAGATATTGCGCAGGCAGCTATTAAAAGTATAGCGAATTGCTTCATAACCAACCTATTCTGCACGGTTCGGGACCAGAATTTCCCGTTGACCGCTACCACTCATGGCACTGACCAGACCCGCCTTCTCCATGTCTTCCACCAATCGGGCTGCGCGGTTGTAGCCGATCTTGAGGTGGCGCTGCACCAGGGAGATGCTGGCCTTGCGATTCTTAAGAACCACCTCCACGGCCTGGTCGTACATCGGATCTTTTTCTCCGCCGCCGTCTTCACCGCCAACGCCGTCTTCGCCGTCCACCGTGCCGCCCTCAAGGACTCCGTCGATGTAATCCGGCTCCCCCTGGCTCTTGAGGTAACTCACTACGCGGTGCACTTCTTCATCGCTGACAAAGGCGCCGTGCACCCGCACGGGGAAACCGGTCCCGCTGGCCATATAGAGCATGTCACCCATGCCCAGCAGGGCTTCCGCCCCCATCTGATCCAGAATGGTGCGGCTATCGATTTTGGAGCCGACGGAGAACGCAATCCGCGTCGGGATATTGGCTTTGATCAACCCGGTAATCACATCCACGCTGGGGCGCTGAGTCGCCAGAATCAAATGGATACCAGCGGCACGGGCCTTCTGGGCCAAGCGGGCGATCAGCTCTTCAATCTTCTTGCCCACCACCATCATCAGGTCGGCGAGCTCATCGATGATGACCACGATATGCGGCAAACGATTCAGCGGCTCCGGGCTCTCCGGCGTCAAACTGAAAGGGTTGTATATGAACTCGCCCCGGGCTTTGGCTTCATCAATTTTGGTATTGAAGCCCGCCAGATTGCGCACGCCCATTTTGCTCATGAGCTTGTAGCGCTTTTCCATTTCAGCCACACACCAGTTCAAGCCGTGTGCCGCTTGCTTCATGTCGGTAACCACGGGGGCCAACAAATGCGGGATACCTTCATAGACCGACATTTCCAGCATCTTGGGGTCAATCATCAGCAGGCGAACATCACGCGCCTCGGCCTTATAGAGCAGAGACAGGATCATGGCGTTGATCCCCACTGATTTCCCCGAGCCTGTGGTACCGGCTACCAGCACATGGGGCATTTTGGCCAAGTCCGCCACGATCGGGTTGCCGATGATGTCTTTGCCCAGCCCCATGGTGAGCATGGATTTGGCTTCGTTGTAAACCTGAGAGCCCAGAATTTCGGACAAGCGAATGCTTTGCCGTTTGGCATTGGGCAACTCCAGCGCCATGTAGTTTTTACCGGGGATGGTTTCCACCACCCGGATCGACACCAGACTCAAACTCCGCGCCAGATCTTTGGCCAAGCCCACAATCTGCGAGCCCTTCACGCCCGTGGCAGGTTCAATTTCATAGCGGGTAATCACCGGGCCCGGCTGCGCCAGGACCACACGCACTTCAACACCGAAGTCTTTCAACTTCTTCTCAATCATGCGGCTGGTCATCTCCAGCGTTTCGGGCGCCACGGTTTCCTGCCGCAACTGAGGATCATCCAACAAGGCAACCTGGGGAAGCTTGCTGTCCGGCATTTCGGTAAACAGCGGCTTCTGCCGCTCTTTGGCCACCCGCACGCTGGGCGGAAGCTCCACCAGAACCGGCTCAATCACCACCGGTGCCGGCGCTGGGTAGACCACTGTCTCTTCGTGCTCTTCCAGATACACCTCTTCCCGCTCCCGCACGGCGAGCTGCCCTAGCTCACGATCTTGCGCCTCTTCCTTTTTCTCACGGCGGCTTTCCACCAGCGAGTAGACAAACGCACCGATGCGCTCCGCCACCCGTGACCACGAAAAATGAAACACCCACGACACGCCCACCAAGCCCAGCACGATAGCGATCAGGCCAGAGCCGGCAAAGCCCATCCAGCGCACGCTCCAAGGCCCCGCCAACTGCCCCAATGCGCCGCCACTGGCGCCCGGCAACATCAGCTCCAGCCGGTAGAGCCGGGCCCACTCCAGGGAGGTGCTTGCCAACATCAACAACGCCAGCCCGCACCAGAACATCCAACGGGGGTGTGACGGCTCGCGCTCTGCCGTATCCAGCCCCTCTTCGCCACGCAAGCGCTTGGCCAAAAGCGACAACCAGACACGACAGCCGGCAGCCACACACCACCAGACCGAGAACCCGAAAAGGAAATAACTCAAATCCGCCCACAGCGCGCCAATGCGCCCGACGTGGTTGTGCGTGGGAGCGCCCGAGCCGGAGGTCGACCAAGCTGCGTCTTGTGCGGAATGGCTCAACAGCGCAACGAGCCACAAGACCAGCAAAACGAAGCCCGCCACCAAAGCAATCTCGTTGCCGAAGCGGCTGATGCCTGATGGAGCCTCAGGCGCTTTTTTACGATTCGGAGAGTGGAGTGTGTGAAGTGAATAAGTCATGTTCTAAGGCGCTGCACAGCGTGGCGGCGCCGACGCTATCAGCGGGGTTTGGAGCGCCGCTCCCAGACACGGATGCCGCCATCCTTGTTGGTTTGGATAAAGCCCTGATCCTCAAAATCTTTCATGACACGGCTCACCATCTCGCGGGAAGCGCCCACCATTTTGGACAGGTCAGAGCGGGACACTTTCTCGCGGATCAGCATTTCGCCTTTTTCCACCGGCTCAGCCATATCGAGCAGCACATTGGCCACACGCCCATACACACCCATCAGTGCGAGGGAGACGATTTTCTGGTCGGCAGTCCGTAAACGCTGCACCAAGCCCCGCATGACTGCAGACATGATGGCTAGGTTGGCGCTCACGGAGCGGGTGAAATCCTCGCGCCCGAGCACCAGCACATCCATTTGTGTGTCGGCTTGTACCGTGGCGGAATGGGCCTCGTTGTCGATCAGGCTCATCTCACCGATGTAGTCGCCGGCTTTCAGCGTTGCAAGGATCACCTCCTTGCCCTTGCTATCGGTTTTCACGACATGGGCTCTGCCAGACAAAATCAGATACAAGGCGTTAGAAGTCTCGCCTTGCTGGACCACGTCGTGTCCCTTTTTGATCTTGAGCTTCGTCACATTTGCCGCGAGATCCCCGACTTGCTCCGGCGTCAGGTTGGCAAAAAGAGGGACCCGACGGATTAAATCCTGGTTGCTCAACATTGCCATTGATGGGGGCTCCTGCTTACTTATGGGTGACTTCTTACAATCGGGGGCTCGGCCATCTGGGCTTGCAGATCCCGTCACAGCAACCATATAGAGTCACTGTGGTGCCGAACTGTACACGGCCCGGCCCCTGATTTCATAGTAGAAGGTTACAACATGTCCAACACCAAACATGCCAAGGTATTGATCCTCGGTTCCGGCCCTGCGGGATACACCGCTGCGGTGTACGCAGCGCGCGCCAACCTGAACCCGGTGCTGGTTACCGGAATTGCCCAAGGCGGGCAACTCATGACCACCACGGAAGTCGACAACTGGCCTGCAGACGTAAACGGAGTGCAAGGACCCGAGCTGATGCAACGCTTCCAGGAACACGCCGAGCGCTTCAAGACAGAGATCATTTTTGATCACATCAACGCCGTCGACCTGAACCAGCGCCCTTTCACCCTCAAAGGTGACACGGACTCCTACACCTGCGACTCACTCATCATTGCCACCGGGGCATCTGCCAAATACTTGGGCCTGCCGTCCGAATCGGCATTCATGGGGCGCGGCGTTTCAGGCTGCGCTACCTGTGACGGATTCTTCTACCGCAACGAAGTCTGCTGCGTGGTCGGTGGCGGCAATACGGCAGTAGAAGAAGCGCTGTACCTCTCCAACATCGCCAGCAAGGTGTATCTGGTGCACCGTCGCGACAAGTTCAAGGCTGAGCCCATCCTGGTGGACAAGCTCATGGACAAAGTGGCCGCTGGCAAAATTGAACTTAAGACCTTCCAGACCCTGGAAGAGGTTCTGGGCGACGCATCCGGCGTTACCGGCATCAGGCTCAAAAGTGTGCACGACGGCTCCACGGAAGACCTGGCCTTGAAAGGCTGCTTCATCGCGATCGGCCACGCACCGAATACCGATATTTTCCAAGGCCAGCTCACCCTGGAAAATGGCTACATCGTCACCAACGGCGGCCTCAAGGGCTTTGCCACCCAAACCAGTATCCCCGGTGTGTTCGCTGCAGGCGATGTGCAAGATCACGTTTACCGCCAAGCCATCACCAGCGCGGGCACCGGCTGCATGGCCGCGCTCGACGCACAGCGCTTTCTCGAACAGCAGGAATAAGGCTGCAAGACCGCGAAATGCGGAACCGGCTATAATCTGAGGCTTTGCTGAATTCGCCCCGTGAGGGGCCGCCCTCTACCGAGGGGTTCAGCAGTTTCCGTTGAGGTAATCGACGGGGGGTTACCGCCACCCTTTTTCTTGGCGAGGTGAGGTCTGTGCAGTCTTGTGCAGGCCGTATCAATCGGAGTGTCCACATGGCACGCGTATGTGAAGTAACGGGCAAAGGCCCAATGACTGGGAATAATGTTTCCCACGCCAACAACAAAACCAAGCGCCGGTTCCTGCCGAACCTGCAATACCGCCGTTTCTGGGTCGAGACTGAAAACCGTTGGGTTCGCCTGCGGATTTCGAATGCAGGTTTGCGCCTGATCGACAAAAAAGGTATCGATGTTGTGCTCGCAGACTTGCGCGCACGTGGCCAGGCATAAGGAGCAACACCATGGCAACCAAAGGCGGACGCGAAAAAATCAAGCTGGAATCTACAGCTGGCACCGGTCACTTCTACACGACCGACAAGAACAAGAAGACCATGCCCGAGAAAATGTTGATCAAGAAATTTGATCCCGTTGCTCGCAAGCACGTCGACTACAAGGAAATCAAGCTGAAGTGATTCATGCTTGCCTTGTAAAAAAGCCCGCCTAGTGCGGGCTTTTTTACGTCTGGCGTTTCACATGCCTCCCAGCCTGAGAAGAGGTGATGGGTACGCCGGTTTTGCGCAGGTCAAGGAGGAGCCCGAAGGGCGGGGGACACGGAGCAAGGCGGGTGTACCTATCACCGCTGCCGCCGATACGCAGAAACACTCAGGCGCAAAAAAGCCCGCACTAGGCGGGCTTTTCATTGGAGAGCGTCTTGCTTACACGCGTGCAGCGCGCAGCTTCATGGAGAAGTCACGCAAAGCAGCAATACCGCTCTCTTCAGCACGGTGGCACCACGCTTGCAAATCCTTGGTTAACTGCTCACGGGATACGCTGGTGTTCAGCCACAGCTGGCGCAACTCTTCGCGCATGGTGACCATTTTGTCCAAGACAGGAGAAGCAGCACGGGCTTGCGCCAATTGCGATGCCTCTGCGGCAGGAACCTTTTCCACATCACGGTGCATCCAACGCTTGGCTGCCCGGATCACTGCGGCATCTGCGCTGCGCGACTTCATGGTTTCGAGCTCAACGCGGGCTGCCTGGCGCACGCCGTTGGCATACGCTGCCATGATTTCATAGCGGTTGGCGATCAGCGCTTCCAGAGTCTTTTCGTCTGCCACGGGGCGCACATCACCGTAAGCCGCCTTGGGAGGCGTCTTCTTGACTTTGGCCAAGCCGAACGCGCTCATGATGCAGATGTACATCCAGCCGATATCAAACTCGTAAGGCTTCACAGAAAGCTTGGCCGATGTCGGGTAGGTGTGGTGGTTGTTGTGCAACTCTTCACCGGCAATGATGATGCCCCAAGGAGAGATATTGGTAGAGGCATCTGCCGCCTCGAAGTTGCGGTATCCCCAGTAGTGGGCCGCGCCGTTAATGATGCCGGCAGCGGTGATAGGTGTCCACGCCATTTGCAAGGCCCAGACCGCCAAACCAGCAGCGCCGAACAAGAAGAGGTCGATGATCATCATCAGGCCCACACCTTGCCAGGAGAAGCGGGTGTAGAGGTTGCGCTCGATCCAATCGTCCGGTGTGCCGTGGCCGAAACGGGCCATGGTTTCCTTGTTCTTGGACTCAGCACGGTACAACTCTGCGCCTTGCAACAGCACGGTTTTGATGCCGTACACATGGGGGCTGTGGGGGTCTTCGGCCTGCTCACATTTGGCGTGGTGCTTGCGGTGAATCGCCGCCCACTCCTTGGTGACCTGACCGGTAGTCAGCCACAACCAGAAACGGAAGAAGTGCGAGGCAATCGGGTGCAAATCCAGCGAACGGTGCGCTTGGTGACGGTGCAAAAAGACCGTCACGCTGATCATGGTGATGTGTGTCAGCGCCAAGGTGAACAAAACAATTTGCCACCAAGCCAGATCCCACGTGCCATGGGCCAGCCATTCAATGGCTGCGTTCAATACTGCCCAGTCAGGTAACAACATAGTTTGCTCAATCTCTCAACGAGGTTTGGTTAGTTATGACGAGGCGACACGACAAGTCGCCCCGTAAGCCCGCTATTTTAGACGCGGCAGCCAATTTTGAGTGATTTAAATCAACACGAAGTTAAAAAACATTAACTTTCGTCAAAACAATCACTTCTTTTGCCAAGCCGCAGCAAAAAAACCATCGGTTGCGTGGCGATGGGGCCACAAACGGAGGTAAAGCTGGCCGTCTTCGCCACCGGCGCACAAGCTTGGTGCCCCTTCAACCTTTTGGGCTGCAAGGATTTCGCCGGCCGGCAAGGGGACGAAATCCGGGTTCGCAGCCGCAAATGCTTCTGCAATGGCTTCGTTCTCTTGCGGCAATACGCTGCAGGTGGCATACACCAGGCGACCGCCGGACTTCACCATCCGAGAGGCGCTTTGCAGAATGGCGGCCTGTTTGACGGCCATCTCCTCCACACCTGTCATAGTCTGACGCCACTTCAGGTCCGGATTACGGCGCAAAGTTCCCAAGCCCGTGCAAGGCGCATCGACCAGCACGCGATCGAGCTTGCCGGTGAGTCGCTTCACGCGGTCATCCCGCTCGTGGGCAATTGCCGCGGGGTGCACATTCGAGAGCCCGCTACGCGCCATGCGCGGCTTAAGCGCATCCAGGCGGTGGGCGGAGGTGTCAAAGGCGTACAAGCGGCCGGTGCTGCGCATGGATGCGCCCAGGGCCAGGGTCTTGCCACCGGCGCCGGCGCAAAAGTCCACCACCATTTCACCGCGCTTGGCGTCAACCAGCATGGCGAGCAGCTGGGAGCCTTCGTCTTGAACCTCAAAGTCACCGCGCAAAAACGCTTCGTTCTTGTTCAAAGCGGGCTTGCCGGCGATACGCAGCCCCCACGGGGAGAACGGCGTAGGCACGGCCTTGATGCCGGCCTGCTGGAGTTCTTTTTGCACGTCAGCGCGTTTGGCTTTGATGGCATTGACCCGCAAATCCAAGCCTGCGCCGAGGTTGAGGTTTTCCACCAAAGGCCAGAAACCGTCGCCCAGCTGGTCTTTCAAGGGTTGCACCAGCCATTCGGGCAGGTTGTGGCGATGGCGCTCCATAAGGTCGTCGGGCTTGACCGCTTCGCATTGGTCGAGCCAGCGCTTCTCCTGGTCGCTCAACGCGCTGCGCAGGAAGTCGCCCGGGCCATAAAAGCCCAGGATGGCGAGCCGGCGCTCTTTGGGGCCGCTACCGGAGGGGGCCAGGTGGTCAAACAGCAGTTTTTTGCGCAAAACGGTATAAACCGTCTCTGCCAGAGTGGCGCGCTCACGCGGCCCCAGGCCACGGTTGTCGCGGAAAAAACGGGAGACGATGGCGTCTGCGGGATGGTCGAATTTGAGTGTGAGCCTGACCAATTCGGAACAGGCGTCAAGCAGAGCTTTTGGATGCATAGCCTAGTATTGTCCCATGTTCGATGAAAAACTACCCCCACTCGTCATTACCCGGCCCGGTCGTTACCGCCATTACAAGGGAGGCCTCTACCAAGTGCTGGACACCGTGCGCCACAGCGAGACCTGTGAGCCCATGACCTTGTACCGTGCGCTTTACGGCGAACAAGGGCTCTGGGTCCGCCCCGCGGCCATGTTTTTAGAAACCGTGGTGATTGAGGGAGTTCCGCAGCCGCGTTTCACCCTCATTGAAGACAAAACAACCCTCTAGCCCATAAAGGATATGCGCGAGCAGCTCCTGATTTCATAGCAAATCAGGCAAGCGGCAACTCCAGCACCGCCTCCAGCCCACCCTCGGGCCGGTTACGCAGATGCATGCTGCCCCCGTGCCGTCGCGCTGTGTCGTGGGCGGCAGCCAGGCCCAGGCCGACACCGCCGGTATGCCGGTTGCGTGAGCCCTCCACTCTGTAAAACGGCTGCAACACCTTGGCTAACTCAGCCTCAGGGATACCGGGGCCATCGTCATGCACCACCACATGCACGACAGCCCCTGCGCACACCACCTGCAAGCGCGCGCCGCCCCCGTAGCGCAAAGCGTTATCGAGCAAATTGCTGATACAGCGGCGCAGGGCCGTGGCTTGCGCGCGGACTGGAGGCACAGCAGGCATGGGCTCCGCCTGAACCGCGAGCCCGCAGTCCTGCTCGTCGTGCACCAGGCTTTGCACCAGGGAGCCCACATCCAGCATGACCCAGGGCTCCGCGTCGGCAGCGCCACACAAATAATCTAGGGTGACGCGGATCATGGTGTCCATTTCCGCAACATCTTTCGCAAAGCGCTGGCGGTCGGCAGCCGCTGACAAGGACTCCGCCCGCAGCGCAATACGCGTCAACGGGGTGCGCAAGTCATGGGAGACGGCGGCTACAAACTGGTCCCGCTCTTCCAACTGGGCGCGGATGCGCTGCTGCATCTGGTTGAACACCAGGGTCGCTTCCCGGCACTCGCGGGTGCCGGTTTCCGGCAACAGCGGGCGGTGAATGTTGTGCCCCAGGTCGCGGGCCGCCGCTGCCAGGCGCTGCACCGGGTCCGACAGCCAGCGGGCGCCGATCCACGCCGCTATCAACAGGGCCGAGAGCCGCACACCGATATCCAGCAACAAGCCCGCCGGTGGCGGCCCCCGAGGCGGCCCCCGAGGCGGTCCGCCAGGTGGTGCCATGAACGGCGGTAAACCGGGCCCGGCTCCGGGGGGCATTGCGGCCTGCATGCCCGGCGGGAACGGTGGCCGCATTTCAAACAGCAAGGTGAGCGCAAGCACATGGCTGCTGATCACCGCCACCACCAGCAACACTGGGAGACGACCGAACAAACTGTCCGGCAGGCACCTAGCGAGGACGGCCTCCACCCGCGCCCGCGCGCCCACGGGCAGGCTCAGGCCCGCCATGCCATGCGCCCTTGCACCGATTGCACGTTGAACATGTAACCCGCGCCCCGCACGGTTTTGATCATGGACGGCTCCTCCGGGTCATCGGCCAGCTTCTGGCGCAGGCGGGACACCAGCAGATCAATGCTGCGCTCAAACGCGTCCATGGCGCGGCCGCGGGCCTGCTCCATCAGCTGGTCACGGCTGAACAGGCGGCGCGGTGTTTGTAAAAAGGTGCTCAGGAGCCGGAACTCGGCGTTGGATAAGGCCACCACCAAGCCGTTGGGCGACATCAAGGTGCGCTCCTCACGGTGCAGTTCCCAGCCATCAAAGCAAACCACATCGCTGCGGGCCAGCGTCGGGGCGGCGTCCTGCGCGCCACGGGCGCGGCGCAGCACCGTGTGGATGCGTGCGGCCAGCTCCCGGGGCTCGAACGGCTTGCCCATGTAGTCGTCCGCGCCATTCTCCAGCCCCATGATGCGGTCAAACGGCGTGGTGCGTGCCGTGAGCATGATCACGGGAATACGGGAGCGCTCGCGAATCTCGCGGGACAAGGTCAAGCCGTCGGTGCCCGGCAGCATGACATCGAGCACCACCAGGTCTACCGGGTGGCGTTCGAGTTGCGCCCGCATGGTGTCGGCGTCACAGGCCGAGTGCACATCGAAGTCAAACCGCACCAGGTAGTCCCCCAGCAGTGCGGTGATTTCAGCGTCGTCGTCAACGATCAAGATGGTGGTTTTGGGAGGCATGGGCAGTCCTTACGGCCGGACCAGTGTAAAAAACCATGCGCCAGCCAAACTCTCAAAATGGCAGGCCACCCCACCGCTTTTCATGCTTTGGAGGCCGCTTGTGTACCAAGCCCGATACAAAGCCGACAAACCGGCGATACCTGCTCTCTCAAGAATCAGGTTGTCGCCCGGTGCCTCCCGTTCCAGGTGGCACATCACCCACCCACCAAGAAAGGAAATGACCATGAGCACCATCAGCGGGGTCAGCAGTTCCAGCAGCGCCTGGGCTGCCGTGAGCGCGCAACGCGCCCAGCACCAGGCGAAGATGTTCGCCAAGGTCGACACCGACAGCAGCGGCGGCGTCGACCAGACCGAACTCAGCACCATGCTGAGCGATATCAGCAGCAAGACCGGCGCCAGCCTGGGTGACGCCAAAGAGCTGTTCACCCAGATGGACGGCAACTCCGACGGCAGCCTGAGTAGCGACGAGTTGGACTCGGGCATGAAAGCCCTGATGCCGCCACCCCCCAGCACCATGGAGTTTGCCCAGTCGTGCGGCATGGGTGGCAGCAATGGCAGCCAGGACGACCTGTTTGCCAAGGTAGACACTGATGGCGATGGCTTCATCAGCAAGGACGAGCTGCAGGTGTTGACCGACAAAATCAAGTCAGATACCGGTCAGGACGTCAGCCAGGACTTCAGCAAGCTTGACACTGACGGCAGTGGCTCTCTGTCGCAAGCCGAGTTCGAGGCCGGTCGTCCCCAGCCGCCTCAAGGCGCGCAATCCAGTGGCGGCACACAGGGTGCGCAAGGTCCGGGCGGGCCTGGGGGCCCGCCGCCCGGAGGTGGGCGCGGGGGTGCCGGAAAAACTGAGTCCAGCAACACCACTTACGACCCTTTGGATACCAACCAGGACGGCACGGTGTCAGAGATGGAGCGCTTGGTGGGTGAAATCCAGAATGCGGTGTCGTCACTGTCCGACAGCAGCAGTGAGGCCGGGTCAGACAGCACATCGGCTAGTTCTGCCTCCGGCACCGACGACAACAAGGCCAGCGCCATGATTGCCAGCCTTGCCAAGCAAATCTATGCACAAGTTGCACAAGGTTTGACCAACGGAAGTAACAGCAGCCTGCTAAGTACAACTGCATAAAAAGTACTGCTAGCCCAATAAAAACAAGGGCTAGTAACTACTTTTTTGATAGCAAACCGGCAATCGCGCGAGGGTAAATCTGGTGCTCCTGGGTGAGCACCCGGGCCGCCAGGCTTGCGGCGGTGTCATCGGGCAGCACCGGCACTACAGCCTGCTGCAGGATGGGGCCGTGGTCCAGCTCCGCGGTCACCAGGTGCACGGTGGCGCCGGCAAACTTGCAGCCGGCATCCAGCGCCCGCTGGTGGGTGTGCAAACCGCCGAACGCGGGCAGCAGCGAAGGATGGATGTTGACCAAGCGCCCGGCATAGTGCTCCACAAAGTCCGGCGTCAGAATCCGCATGAAACCGGCCAGCACCACCAGCACAGGCTCCTGCGGGGTGTGGTAGCGGTCAATCACAGCGGCCAGCGCTGCGTCAAACGCCTCGCGGTCGGCATAGGTTTTGTGGTCCAGCACATGGGTGTCCAGGCCCTGCTCTTTGGCAAACACCAGGCCGCCAGCCGTGCCTTTGTTGCTGACGACAGCGGCCACACGCGCCCCGAAACGGCGGGACCAATCTTCTTTTTGCGATGCGCGGACGATGGCAGCCATGTTGGAGCCGCCGCCTGAGATCAAAATCACGATGTTTTTCATAACTGGCTGAATTATGACCACCCCCCTTTTGCTCTCTGCTGTTGAAGCCCGCGTATTGGCCACCTTGATGGAAAAAGCCCGCACCGTGCCCGACAGCTACCCGCTCACCCTCAACAGCCTGCTGCTCGGCTGCAACCAGAAAACCAGCCGCGAGCCGCTGATGGAGCTGAGCGAGTCCGAAGTCAGCAGCGCGGTCGATACCCTGCGCGAGGCCGGCCTGGTGCACGAAACCACCGGCGGGCGCACCACCAAGTTCACCCACAACGCGCAGCGCGGTATCGGCGTGCCCGAGCAAAGCGCCGTGCTGCTGGGCCTCTTGATGTTGCGCGGCCCGCAGACTGCGGCAGAGCTGCGCCTGAACGCTGAGCGCTGGTACCGTTTTGCCGACACCTCGTCGGTGGAGGCGTTTCTGGACGAGCTGCAGGAGCGCAGCGAAGAAAAAGGCGGTCCGCTGGTCATCAAGCTCGACCGCGCACCCGGCGCGCGCGAACAGCGCTGGGCCCATTTGCTGTGCGGGCCGGTGGACGCCAGCGCCGCTGTAGCCGGCCGCATGGCCGCCCCGGCCAGCGCAGACCTGCAGGCCCGCGTAGTGCAGCTGGAAACCGAAGTCGCCGAGCTGCGCACCACGGTGCAAAGACTGTGCGCGGAACTCGGAATGTCGCAGCCTGGACAAGAATAAAAGAACGGTCGTGCTAAAAAGCACTGTTTGCGCGGCCCTCCACAGGCCGTGCCCACGACCCGAGATATAGACCGAGGAGAACACCATGGATCTGGCATTCACGCCTGAAGAACAAGCCTTCCGCGAGGAGGTGCGCAGCTGGGTGCACACCCATTTGCCACCGGACATCGCCCACAAAGTGCACAACGCGCTGGAACTCACCCGCGAAGACCACCAGCGCTGGGCCAAAATTTTGGGCGCCAAAGGCTGGCTGGGCTTCGGCTGGCCCAAGGAGTTCGGCGGCCCCGGTTGGACGGCCATTCAGAAACATTTGTTTGAAGAAGAGTGCGCCCTCGCCTGTGCGCCCCGCGTGATTCCGTTCGGCCCGGTGATGGTGGCACCGGTCATCATGGCGTTTGGTACGCCCGAGCAGCAGCAGCGCTTTTTGCCCGGCATTGCCAGCGGCGAGGTGTGGTGGAGCCAGGGCTACAGCGAGCCGGGCTCGGGCTCGGACCTGGCCTCGGTCAAAACCCGCGCCGAACTCGTGACATCGGGCCAGGGCGACAAATACATCGTCAACGGCCAAAAGACTTGGACCACGATGGGCCAGTACGGCGAGTGGATTTTTTGCCTGGTGCGAACCAGCAATGAAGGCAAGCCGCAAACCGGTATCAGCTTCTTGCTGATCGACATGAAGAGCCCGGGCGTGACCGTGCGCCCCATCATCATGTTGGACGGCGGCCACGAGGTGAACGAGGTGTTTTTCGACAACGTCGAGGTGCCTGCCGAGAACCTCATCGGCGAAGAAAACAAGGGCTGGACCTACGCCAAGCACCTGCTGAGCCACGAGCGCACCAACATTGCCGACGTGAACCGCAGCAAGCGCGAGCTCGAACGCCTGAAGCAGATTGCCAAGCGCGAAGGCGTGTGGGAAGACAACCGCTTCCGCGACGAGATTGCCAAACTCGAAGTGGACGTGGTGGCGCTGGAGATGATGGTGCTGCGCGTGCTCTCGGCCGAGAAGAGCGGCAAGAACTCGCTCGACATTGCTGGCCTGTTGAAGATTCGCGGCAGCGAGATCCAGCAGCGCTACAGCGAACTCATGATGCTGGCCGCCGGCCCCTTTGCCCTGCCCCTGATCCGCGAGGCCATGGAGGCCGGCTGGCAAGGCGACGCCGCTGCCGGAGCCCTAGGCGGTTTCCCCGGTGGCGAAGTGGGCAACGCGCCTTTGGCCTCTCAGTACTTCAACCTGCGCAAAACCACCATTTACGGCGGCAGCAACGAAGTGCAACGCAACATCGTCTCCCAGGTTGTCCTGGGCTAAGTGGAGAAGAACATGGACTTTGATTTTTCTGACGACCAGGAACAACTTCGCGACGCGGTGCGCAAATACGTCGACAAGGCGTACACCTTCGATCGCCGCCGCTCGGCTGAAAAAGCCGGTGGCTTTGATGCTGCCGCCTACACCGAGCTGGCCGAGCTAGGCCTGACCGGCCTGTATGTGTCCGAAGACGATGGCGGCATGGGCATGGGCCCCATTGAGGGCATGGTGGTCATGGAGGAGCTGGGCCGCGGCATGGTGATGGAGCCGCTGGCCCAGAGCCTGATTGCAGGTGCCGTGCTCGCCGCTTACGCGGACGCGGCCACCCGCGCCGCCTGGCTACCGGGTGTGAGCAGTGGCGAGAAGCTGGTGGTGCTCGCCTACCAGGAGCGCGGCAGCCGCTACGCACTCGACGGAATTGCAGGAAAAGCCCACCAAGCCCCCGGCGGCTACGTGCTGAACGCTACCAAAAGCATAGTAGCCGCCGGCGACAAGGCCGATGCCTACATCGTCTCCGCCAAGGTCAACAGCGTGATGGGCCTGTTTCTGGTGGAGCGTGAATCCGCTGGCGTGAGCGCCCGGGGCTACAACACCCAGGGTGGTGGCCGCGCGGCAGAGCTTGCCTTCAAAAACGCACCTGCCACGCTGATTACCACCCAAGGCTTGGCCGCCTTGGAGCATGCGGTGGACATCGGCATTGCCGCCACCTGCGCCGAGGCCGTGGGTGTGATGGACAAGACGCTGGACATCACCGCCGACTACCTCAATACCCGCAAGCAATTCGGCGTGGCGATCTCCAGCTTTCAGGCCCTGCGCCATCGCATGGCAGACATGAAAATGCAGCTGGAACTGGCCCGCTCCATGAGCTTTTATGCCAGCCTCAAACTCAATAGCCCTGCACCGGAGCGACGCGCGGCCATGGCCCGGGCCAAGTTTCAACTGGGCCAGAGCATGCGCTTTGTGGGCCAACAGGCGGTGCAATTGCATGGTGGTATCGGGGTGACGGACGAATACATCGTCAGCCACTATTTCCGCAAGCTCACAGAGCTCGAAATGACCTTCGGTGACAGCCTGCACCACCTGGCCGAAGTGTCGGCCCGCATGCAGGACACGGCCGGCGTGTTCGCCTGATCGCCTGCTGCAGGTAGCGCAACCGAGTACGCAAGCACCGGCCATTTCCGCTGCTTGCGCCCGGGTTTTGTGTGTAGGATGTTCGGCACCCATGACACACGTTTTTTCACTCCGCTGAGCGACCGAAGACCCGGCACCATGCGCAGGCAAGTTCCCTCCTCTGTGACCGGCATCCGGGCCAACCTGAAAAGCCTGTACTCGGCCCCTACCCCGCAGGCCGCCAGGCTGCGAGCCAGCCACTTGAGCACGGTGGTCCGGCTGACCCCGGAGATGATGCTGGCCAACATCGGTGCCGCTGGCCTGGTGCTCTGGATCTATGCCCCCGAGGTGCCCTGGCATTTGCTGCTGTGGTTCGCCACCTTGTTGGGGGTGTGCTTTTTTGCACTGCGCAGCTGGCGGGCCACCTTGGGCCGTCGTATTACCTCGGCCCCACCATCTGCCGCACACCGCTCGACCTTGCACGCCTCAGTACTGAGTGCGGTGTGGTCTTACATCACGGTTGTCTGCTTCCCGCAGGCCACCAGCGACCAGCAATTGGTCATGGCCGTGCTGCTGACCGGCATGATTGGTGTCGGTGGCTTTGTGCTCTACCCCATGCCTCTGGCGAGCTTGGCCTATGTCGCCATATTCAGCGGGAGTGCCCTCTACGCTCTTTGGCAAGGTGGAGAACCGGCCTTCGCCGGTGTGGCCGGCTTGTTGCTGGTGTATTCGCCCTTGGTCGTGCTGGGCTCCTTAACCGCCTGGCACCAGTCCACGGCACTGTTTGATGCCCAATCCCGCTCCTTGCAGCAGGAGCAAATGGTGTCTGTGCTGCTCTCAGATTTCGAACAAAACGCAGGCGACGCGCTGTGGGAGAGCAACCAGTTGGGGCAACTGGTTCACCTTTCGCCCAAGTTACATGCCTTGTTCAATTTGCCGCAAGACGCGCATGAGTCCCACATCCTGACCGTTTTGCAGGAACAGGGCACCATAGGCGCCCAACACCTCGCCAGAGCTTTGGCCCAGGTCCAGCCCTTCAAGGACTTGCGCCTGACCTTGTTAGCAGGCACCGGAGAGCGGCATTTAACGATCAACGGCAAGCCGCTCCTGGATGAAAACGGCGGGTTTTCCGGCTGGCGTGGCGTGGTGTCCGACGTCACGAACGAGGTCAACACCTCCCAGCAACTTGAAAAGCAGGCGCACACCGACTCTCTGACGGGGCTGACCAACCGCTTCTGGCTGCGTGCCTCGCTGGAGCAGATGCTGGCCCGCCAGCAAGCCCTGGCCCTGATGGCCATAGACCTGGACCGCTTTAAGGCGGTGAACGACCAGCATGGCCACAGCACCGGCGACGAAGTGTTGCAGCAAATTGCGCAGCGCCTCTCCGGCTACCTGGCCGTGCAAGGCATGGTGGCGCGGCTGGGAGGGGACGAATTCGCAGTGGTTTTATCAACGCCTGAGGGAATCGAAGACGCGCTGTCCATCGCGCGCCGGATCGTACACCTGCTGCACGAGCCCTTGCACTTGCAGGGGCGCCGGCTCAGCGTAGGGGGCAGTGTGGGCCTGACTATCAGCACCGGCAACGCCCACACCCTGGACGAGCTGATGGTGCAAGCCGACATCGCGCTGTACGCGGCCAAGGACGCCGGTCGCGGGCAATGTGTGGCGTACACCCCGGAGTTAGGCGCCATGAATCAGCGCCGCGCCCAGATTGAAGAGGGTCTGCGCCACGCCATGCACCGCAAGGAGCTGCAGCTCTACTGGCAGCCCAAAGTGGACCTCCAGAGCTGGAAAATTGTGGGCGCGGAAACACTGATGCGCTGGCAACACCCTACGCTGGGTTGGATCAGCCCCGGTGAGTTCATCCCGATCGCCGAGCAAAGCGGCATGATCACCGCCTTGGGCAGCTGGGCGCTGCTGGAAGCCTGCCGGCTGCATGCCAGTGCGCTGGCGGGGCTCAAAGTGTCGGTGAACGTGTCTTCCATGCAATTACGGGACGAGGGCTTTGTCACCCTTTTGCAGGAGGCACTGGCAGAGTTTCAAGTGCAACCCGGCCAAATGGAGCTGGAGTTGACCGAATCTATCTTTCTGGACCACGCTGACTCGGCCATCGCCATGTTGCACCGGATTAAAAACACCGGGGTCAGGCTGGCTATGGACGACTTCGGTACCGGCTACTCGTCCCTCTCTTACCTGCGCAGCTTTCCCTTTGACACACTGAAAATCGACCGTGGGTTTGTGATCGAGCTGGTTGAAAAAAAAGACGCGGAAGCCGTGGTCCGTATGATCGTCGGTTTGGCACAGACCTTGGGCATGCGCACGGTGTGCGAAGGCGTGGAGACCGAGGCGCAACTCAGCGCCATACGCCGCGCCGGTTGCGATGAGGTGCAGGGCTATCTGGTAGCCAAGCCCATGCCGCTGCCGGAGTTTCTGGTGTTCCGGGAGCAGTGGAACCGGAGCCCGGCTAGACCCAACCTGCCTCCAGCAGTTCCCGCTTGATATAGGCGTACAGCAGGGGGGCGGCCACCAGCCCGGCCACCCCGAAGATGGCCTCGCCCACAAACATCACGGTCAGCAGCTCCCAAGCGGTAGTTCCGGTGCGCTTGCCCACCACTTTGGCGTTGATCACATACTCGAACTTGTGGATGGCGATGAGGAACATCAGGCAGGCCAGGCCCACCATGGGCGCCACCGACATGCCGGCGAGCGTGAGCACGCCGTTGCACAGCAGGTTTCCCACGATGGGGATGAGGCCAGCAAAGAAGGTGAGAGCCACCAGCATGCCCGAGTACGGCACCACCACGTCAAACAAGGGCAAGGCGCCGAACAGGAACAAGGCAGTGCAGACGGCGTTGAAGGTGGCGATCCAGAACTGCGCCACCACAATCTGGCGAAACGCTCCGATGAAATGCCGCGCCCGGGTGCGCGCCGCCGCCCGCAGCGGTGCCGGGTTGGCAACGCCCGGGGTTCCCACGATCAAGGCACCGATGACCAGCCCCACATAGGCCAGCAGCAAACCCTGCAGACCGGCCGAGCCGAAGCCGGTTATCGCCCGGGCCTGGCTTTGCAGGTAGGCCGCCAACCATGCCTGTGCGGCGACGAGGCCGTCCGGCAAATGGGCCGCCAGGTCGGGCGGGAGTTTTTGCCGTATTTCCAGCACGGTGCCGGCCAGGTGGTGCAGCAGCGCTGCATATTGGCCACTCGCACCGATCACCATGCCTTTGGCGTTGGAAAGCACGACTGCGAACAGCAGCAAGGGCACCACAATCACCCACGCCGCCGCGGCAAACGGGCCGGGCCGCCAACGCCCCAAACGGCGGCTGGTGCTCAGCGCATGGGCCACCATGAAACCGAGGCAGACTGCCAACAGCCCGGGCAACATGCCATAGACCAGCACAGTCAAACAAATCAGGCCGACCAGCACATAGGAGCTGGCAGCCACGTAGCGGAACGGTGCGGCCACGGGGCCGGAAGGAGAGGGTTTGGAGCTCATGAGTGCCGCGATGGTATCAACAGCGCCGCGCTCCCCGCGAATCCCCAAGGTCTGCGGGGATGTCCCCGGCCACCACCGCCTATTGCGCCACGTCAAGACTGGTGTCAGCTTCAGTGCCTAGACTGTGGAAAAACCAAACCGCAGGAGACACCATGCTGCCCGCCTATATTTCCCACCCGGACTGCGCCCGCCATGAAATGGGGCCGGACCACCCCGAATGCCCCGAGCGTCTGGGCGCGATCCAGGACATGTTGCTGCTGCGCGGCCTGCTCGACTACATGAACACCTACGACGCGCCGCTGGCCACCACCGCCCAGCTGGGTCGGGCCCACGCCTCGAACTATGTGAGTGAGCTGATGGACGCCTCCCCCGCCGCGGGCTACCGCAAGGTGGACCCCGACACCGACATGAACCCTTTCACTGTGCGCGCTGCGCTGCGCGCGGCAGGCGCCGCCGTGCAAGCGACCGACCTGGTGCTCGGTGGGAAGGTACCGAGCGCTTTTTGCAATGTGCGCCCGCCGGGGCACCACGCAGAGCGCTCTGCCGCCATGGGGTTTTGCTTCTTCAACAACGTGGCGGTCGGCATCCGCCACGCCTTGGATGTGCATGGCCTGACGCGGGTGGCGCTGATTGACTTTGATGTTCACCACGGCAACGGGAGCGAAGACATCTTCCGGGGCGACGAACGGGTATTGATGTGCTCCATCTTCGAGCAAGGCCTCTACCCCTTCAATGGCGACAAGGCCACGGGGCCGAATATGTGCAATGTCGGCTTGCCCGCACGATCGGGCAGCGATGCGTTCCGGAACGCGGTGTCCACCCGCTGGATCCCTGCGCTCGATGCGTTTGCGCCCCAGCTCATCTATATCTCGGCCGGATTTGATGCCCACCGCGAAGACGACATGGGCAACCTGGGCCTGGTGGATGCCGACTACGCCTGGGTGACCAAACAGCTGATGGACGTGGCGCAGCGGCATTGCCAGGGGCGCATCATCTCGTGCCTAGAGGGCGGCTATGTGCTCAACCCCCTGGCCCGCAGCGTGGCCGAACACGTCAAAGTGTTGATTGGCGCAGACTGAATCCACCGGAAACTCTCATGGAAAAGCACTACCTCACCCCCCTTTTTGCTCCGCAATCGATCATCGTGTTTGCAGGGTGTAGCGAGTCGCCGGACACCATGACCCACCAGGCCCGCACGCTGGTGGCTTCGCTCAAGAGTCAGGAATTTGCCGGCACCCTGCGTTTCCTCGATATCCATGCCACCGGCACCCTGGCCGACCTCGCGCAGGCCCGGGCCGATCTGGCCATCATCGCCCTGCCACCGCACGACGTGAGCGCCGCCCTGGAGATTGCAGGCCGCATCGCCTGCCGGGCCGCTCTGGTGGTGTCGAGCGGTATCAGCGCCGAGCAAGCCGCGGCACTGGCCAAAATTGCCCAACGCGAAGGCGTGTTGCTGCTGGGCCCGAACTGCCTGGGCGTGCAGCGCCCGGCTTTGCAGCTCAATGCCAGCGCTGCCGGCCCGCTGGCCCAACGCGGCCCCCTAGCGCTGGTGTCCCAGTCCGGGGCACTCACGGCCTCCATGCTCGAC
Source organism: Rhodoferax sp. (assembly GCF_013297935.1). Classification (GTDB taxonomy): domain Bacteria; phylum Pseudomonadota; class Gammaproteobacteria; order Burkholderiales; family Burkholderiaceae_C; genus Allorhodoferax. The sequence goes on from NZ_JAAFIX010000003.1 coordinate 67,243, forward strand.
TGGGCCGCCAACAATGCGGTGGGCTTCTCCAGCGTGGTGTCTTTGGGGCCGCACACCAGCATAGACATTGCCCATGTGCTCGACTTTCTGGCCAACGACGCGCAGACCCAGAGCATCGTGGTGTACCTGGAGGGCATTTCCGATGCCCGCCGCTTCATGAGCGCCCTGCGCATGGCGGCCAACGCCAAGCCTGTGGTGGTGCTCAAGGCGGGCCGCCGCCCGGCCGGCAACGAAGCCGCCCAAACCCACAGCGGCGCCATTGTGGGCAGCGACGAGGTGTTCGACGCCGCCCTGCGCCGTGCCGGCGCGGTGCGGGTGCGCTCATTTGTAGAGCTTTTTTCTGCCGCCAAGTGCCTGGCCTCGCGCTACCGGCCGGTGGGCAAACGGCTGGCCATTGTGACCAACGGTGGCGGACCCGGGGTCCTGGCTGCCGACTGGATCAACGAGCTGCAGCTGCAACTCGGCCGCTTGTCTACCGAGAGCGCCGCCGCACTCAAGCCCCGCTTGCCCGAGCTGGCCTCGCTCACCGACTTGCTGGACCTGTCGGAAGAAGCCGATGCCAGCCACTTCACCGCGGCACTCGAAGCAGCCGGCAAAGACCGTGGGGTCGATGGCGTGCTGGCCATTTACTCGCCCAAAGCCGGGCACGACTCCTCAGCGGTGGCCCAAGCGCTCGCCGAGGTCAAGAAAACCATCGGCAAGCCCCTGCTCTCGTGCTGGATGGGCGACAGCACCGTCAACGCTGCGCGCGGCATTCTGAAGGCGGCCGAAATTCCGAGTTTTCGCACTCCCGAGGCCGCCGTGGGCGCTTTCGGCAACATCGCGTCCTTCTACCAAAACCAGCTGCTTTTGCAGCAGACTCCACCACCGCTGTCTACGCTGGCCAAACCCGACATCGAGGGCGCGCGGCTGGTAATAGAGAGTGTGCTGGCCGAGCGGCGCAAGGTGCTCACCGAGATGGAGTCCAAGACCCTGCTCTCGGCCTTTCATATTCCGGTCACCCGCACCATCTTGGCCCGCAGCGCCAATGAGGCCATGATGATTGCCACGCAGCTGGGCTTTCCGGCTGTGCTCAAAATCGACTCGCCCGACATCAGCCACAAGTCAGACGTGGGCGGCGTGGCGCTCAACATCATGAACGCCACCGGCGTGCGCGACACCTACAACGACATGGTGCAGACCGTAAAGCGCCTGCGGCCCGATGCGCGCATCAACGGTGTCACGGTGCAAAGCATGGTGCGCTCGCGCCATGGCCGCGAGATCTATATCGGGCTGGTCACCGACGACCCGTTCGGCCCGGTGATTGCCTTCGGCGCGGGCGGCACCATGATCGAGCTGATCAACGACCGCGCCATGGAGCTGCCCCCGCTCAACCAGTTTCTGGCCCGCCGCCTCATTGAGCGCTCCCGCGTGGCAGAAACCCTGGGCGAATGGCGCGGCAGTGCCCCGGCCAATATCGACCTGCTGGAGCAGATATTGCTGCGCATCTCGGAAATGGTGTGCGAGCTACCCCAGCTGCGCGAGATGGACATCAACCCCATCATCGTGGACGAACACGGCGCGTTGGCAGTCGATGCCCGCATCGTCATCGACCATGCGCCGCAAGGCGTGAGCAGCCGGGTGCACAACTACAACCACCTCTCCATCCTGCCTTACCCCGCCCAATACGAGCAGCTCTGGCCCATGCGCGGCGGTGGCGAATACACCGTACGCCCCGTGCAACCCGACGACGCGCAGATGCTGCAGGACCTGGTGCAGGGCCTTTCCAAAGAGAGCCGCTATTTCCGCTTTGTGTCGAGCATGCACGAGCTGCCGCCCTCCATGCTGGCCCGCTTCACGCTGATTGATTACGACCGCGAGATGGCGCTGGTCGCCGTCCACAAAACCCGCACCGCGGGAGAGGACGGTGAGATGCTGGAGACCGAACGCATCATCGGCGTGTCGCGCTACGTGACCAACCCCGACAAGTCGAGCTGCGAGTTCTCGCTGGTGGTGGCGGACGACTTTGCCGGCAAGGGCTTAGGTTCACGGCTCATGCTGTCCATCATGGATGTGGCGCGCGACAAAGGTCTGAGCGAGATTGAAGGCCTGGTGCTCACCCACAACCCCGGCATGCTCAAGCTCATGCGCAGCTTAGGGTTCAAAGTCAAAACCTTTGAGGAAGACGCCGACTTCAAACTCGTGAGCCACCCGCTGTAGCCACCGCTATTTTTAAGCCTTTTAGGCCTCCCGCCCTTGCCCCAATTGCGCGAGTAGCTACACTTTTAGTAGCAACTGAGCCAGCAGCAAGCGGGCGCTGGACAGGTTGGTGGCGCACGGCACATCGTGCACATCGCAGGCCCGCACCAGCGCGTTGATGTCGGGCTCGTGCGGCTGGGGTGTCATGGGGTCGCGCAGGAAGATGACCGCATCCACCTCGCCCACGGCTAAGCGGGCACCTATTTGCAGGTCGCCGCCCCACGGGCCGCTGAGCATGCGCTCCACGGTCAGTCCGACTTCATCGACCAAGCGGCCGCCGGTGGTGCCGGTCGCCATCAGGGTGCAAGTTTTCAGGTAAGGGGCGAACTCTTGGGCGAGTGCCACCATGGTGTCCTTTTTACGGTCGTGCGCAATCAGGGCGATGCGCGGGCGCTCAGAAGGAGTGCGGGTGGCGGGTCGTTGGGCTGGGCTGGTACTCATGCCCGCATGCTAAAGCACCAGGCGGGACGATGCCGGCACATGCGCCATCAAAAACTCCATCTGGTCCGCCAAAATCCGGCGGTTGCGCAAAATAAAGTCTTCCCACAGGCTGGGCACATAAGGGGTGTAGAGCAGCGGCATGTGGGCCTGCTCGGGGGTGCGGTGGCTCTTGCGGTGGTTGCAGGGCTTGCAGGCTGTGACCACGTTCATCCAGGTGTCAATCCCGTGCTGGGCAAAGGGAATGATGTGCTCGCGGGTTAGGTCGGCTTCATGAAAATGCCCGCCGCAGTAGGCGCACACGTTGCGGTCGCGGATAAACAGCTTGGCATTGGTCAGGCCGGGGCGCTGGTTAAAGGGGTTGATGCGGGGTACCCCACGGGTGCCGATGATGCTGTTCACCCGGATGATGGACTGTTGCCCGGTAGCGGCGTTGTGGCCGCCACGAAACACAGCCACCTCGCCGCCGGACTCCCAGCGCACCTCGCCAGCCGCGTAATGAATCACCGCTTGCTCCAGCGATATCCAGGATTGGGGCAGCCCTTGGGCCGACAACTTCAAGACTTTCACGCAACGCCTCCATCAACGGTTCAAACAACCACCAACACAAGTCTGCAAAGGTCTGCAAGTGCGCGCCAAACCGGAGGTCCGGGCCCTGCTCGGTCACAATATACCGTGTTTCCATGACAAATTGGCTTCAGGCGCCGATGCGATGTGCGCAGCCTGCTATCAAAAAGATAACAACTCCATGAAGGTTTTTCGCGGTTTCAAGCACCCCGGCGTGGCCGAGGCGTGCGCAGTAACGATTGGCAACTTCGATGGCGTCCACCGGGGCCATCAGGCCATGTTGGCCTTGCTGCGGGGCGAGGCCCAGCAGCGCGGCGTGCCCAGCTGCGTGCTGACCTTCGAGCCCCACCCGCGCGACTATTTCGCCAAACTCCACCAAAAACCCGAGCTGGCTCCCGCCCGTGTGGGCACCTTGCGCGACAAACTCGACGACCTGGCCAAGGCCGGGGTCGACCAGACTATCGTGCTGCCGTTTGATGCCCGGCTGGCCAACCAGAGCCCGCAAGACTTCATTCAGCAGGTGCTGCAAGATGGCTTGGGTGCCCGCTACGTGCTGGTGGGCGACGATTTCCGCTTCGGCAAAGCCCGCGCTGGCGACTACGCCCTGCTCGACGCCGAAGGACAAACCGGAGGGTTTGATGTCGCCCGCATGAACTCTTATGAGGTGCATGGCCTGCGCGTCTCCAGCTCAGCTGTGCGCGAGGCGCTGGGGCAAGGCCGCATGCAGGACGCAGCCCGTCTGCTGGGGCGCCCGTATTGCATCAGTGGCCACGTGGTACACGGGCGCAAGCTGGGCCGCACTCTAGGCTTCAAGACCCTGAATCTGCGATTTACCCACTGGAAACCCGCCGCCAGCGGCATTTTTGTGGTGCTGGTGCACGGCCTGGCCGCCAAGCCCCTGCAAGGTGTGGCCAACCTCGGCGTGCGCCCCTCGCTGGACCCCAACGATGTGAACCGCGGCCGGGTGCTCTTGGAAACCCATTGCCTAGACTGGCCCGAAGAACTGGGGCCTGAGGGGGCCTACGGTAAAATCATCCGCGTGGAACTACTGCACAAATTGCACGACGAGCTGAAATACGACGGTCTGGACGCCCTGACACAGGGCATACAGAAAGACCGCGACGACGCTCGCGCCTGGCTTGCCGCACACGCAAGCGCCTCCGGCGGCACCCGAATTTGACGGGGCCGGCCCCCGCGGCCACCCGACGCACGTTGCCCCGCGTCACCCGCTCCCTACGGACTGCGCCGGCGCCTGTGCCGGCCATCCGCCCCCCGAATTGCTTGACCCAAGCGCACGAACCGAGAGTTGGCCATGACTGAACCCGTTGATTACCGTAGCACCCTGAACCTGCCCGATAGCGCATTCCCCATGCGCGGCGACCTGCCCAAGCGTGAGCCGGCCTGGGTAAAAACCTGGAACGAAGAAGGCTTGTACAAAAAGCTGCGCGACGCCCGCGCCGGCCAGCCCCTGTTCGTGTTGCACGATGGCCCGCCCTATGCCAACGGCAAGCTGCACATCGGTCACGCGCTGAACAAAATCTTGAAAGACATGATCGTCAAGAGCAAGCAGCTGGGCGGTTTTGATGCCCAGTACATCCCCGGTTGGGACTGCCACGGCCTGCCTATTGAGAACGCCATCGAAAAGCTGCACGGCCGCAACCTGAGCCGTGACGACATGCAGGCCAAGAGCCGCGCGTTTGCCACCGAGCAAATCGACCAGCAGCGCGAAGACTTCAAGCGCTTAGGGGTCTTGGGTGACTGGGAGCGCCCCTACAAAACCATGAACCCCGCCAATGAGGCCGGCCAGATCCGCGCCTTCAAGCGCGTGATCGAACGTGGCTTTGTGTACCGCGGCTTGAAGCCCGTGTACTGGTGCTTCGACTGCGGCTCCAGCTTGGCTGAGTTTGAAATCGAATACGCGGATAAAAAGAGCGACACCTTGGATGTGGCCTTTGAGTCCAACGACGGGGCCGGCCTGGCCACGGCCTTTGGTCTGAGCGCCCTGCCCGCCGGCAAACAGGCTTTCGCCGTCATCTGGACCACTACCGCCTGGACCATCCCCGCCAACCAGGCGCTCAATGCCCACCCCGAATTGGAATACGCACTGGTAGACACCCCCAAGGGCGTGCTTCTGCTGGGTGCTAGCCTGGTGGAGAAGTGCCTGGAGCGCTTCGGCCTGACCGGCACCGTGCTGGCCACCGCCAAGGGTGAAGCCCTGCGCGGCCAGGTGTTCCGCCACCCGCTCTATGACCTGCCCGCAGATGTGAACGTGGCTGGCAATGAATACAGCTACAAGCGCCTCTCGCCGCTGTACCTGGCCGACTACGTAAGCGACGGTGACGGCACCGGCATCGTGCACTCCTCGCCCGCCTACGGGGTGGACGACTTCAACAGCTGCATCGCCAACGGCCTGAAATACGACCAGATTTTGAACCCGGTGCTGGGCAACGGTGTGTACGACGCCGAGCTGCCCCTGTTCGGCGGCCAGCACATCTGGAAGGCCTGCGCGAACGTGATCGACACCCTGCGCGAACATGGCCGCCTGATGGCCACCGTGGGCATCACCCATAGCTACCCGCACTGCTGGCGCCACAAAACGCCGGTGATCTACCGCGCCGCCGCCCAGTGGTTCATCCGCATGGACGAAGGCGCGGGCGTGTTCACTAAAGACAAAGCACCCAAGACCCTGCGCCAACTGGCACTGGACGCCATCGAACAAACCAACTTCTACCCCGAAAACGGCCGCAGCCGTTTGCGCGACATGATCGCCAACCGGCCTGACTGGTGCATCAGCCGCCAACGCAGCTGGGGTGTGCCAGTGCCCTTCTTTTTGCACAAAGACAGCGGCGAGTTGCACCCCCGCACCATGGAGATCCTGGACCAGGCGGCCGACATCGTGGAGCAAGGTGGCATTGAAGCCTGGAGCCGTGTGAGTGTGGAGGACATTTTGGGCGCGGCCGACGCACCCAGCTACACCAAGAGCACCGATATCTTGGAAGTCTGGTTTGACTCCGGCTCCACCTTCCAGCACGTGCTGCGCGGCAGCCACAAAGATGCCTACGCGGTGCCCCCCTTCCATGCAGAGGGCCCCGAGGCCGACCTGTACCTCGAAGGCCACGACCAGCACCGTGGTTGGTTCCACAGCTCGCTCTTGCTGGGCTGCGCGCTCTACGACCGCGCGCCGTATCGCGGCCTGCTGACCCATGGCTTTGCCACCGACGGCCAGGGCCGCAAAATGAGCAAGAGCTTGGGTAACACGGTGGAGCCGCAAACCATCACCAGCAAAATGGGCGCAGAAATCGTGCGTCTGTGGGTGGCCAGCACCGATTACTCCGGCGACCTGAACATCGACGAAAAAATCCTGGCCCGCGTGGTGGACACCTACCGCCGCGTGCGCAACACGCTCAAGTTCCTGCTGGCCAACGTGAGCGACTTTGACCCCGCCAAAGACGCGGTCCCGCTGGAGCAAATGCTGGAGATCGACCGCTACGCCCTGAGCCGGGCTGCGCAGTTGCAGGCCGACATCCTGGCCCACTTCAAGGTGTATGAGTTCCACCCCGTGGTCAGCAAGCTGCAGGTGTATTGCAGCGAAGACCTGGGCGCGTTTTACCTGGACGTGCTCAAAGACCGCCTCTACACCACGGCTGCGGACTCGGTGGCCCGCCGCTCCGCGCAAACCGCGCTGTGGCAAATCACCCAGGCCATGCTGCGCTGGATGGCACCATTCCTCAGTTTCACCGCGGAAGAAGCCTGGGCCGTGTTGGGCGCAGAAGGCAAAACGCCCGAAGCCACCCAGCTCTCTATCTTCCTGGACGGCTACGCCACCTTTGCCGCGCCCGATGAGGCCCTGCTGGCCAAGTGGGCACGTATCCGCGCGGTGCGCGAAGCGGTGAACAAAGACATCGAAACCCTGCGCGCTGCAGGCCAGGTGGGCGCCTCGCTGCAAGCCGAGGTCACGCTCACTGTGCCGGCCGAAGAGTTCGCCATTTTGAGCAGCCTGGGCGAAGACCTGAAGTTTGTGTTCATCACCAGCGCTATCACTTTAGTAGCTGGTAGCGCACAATCCATAAGCGTTGCGGCCTCCAATGCCGTGAAATGCGAGCGCTGCTGGCACTACCGTGCAGACGTCGGCAGCGACGCTACCCACCCCACCATCTGCGGTCGCTGCACCAGCAACCTGTATGGCGCCGGTGAAAGCCGGTTGTTCGCGTAATGGCCCGCGGCAAGCAAACCTTCGGCAAGAGCAGCAAAGGCGGCTGGGTCCAGTGGCTGGGCCTGGCCCTCATCTTGCTACTCATTGACCAGTTCACCAAAGTTCTGATCGTAGGCAACTACCGTTTGGGCGATAGCACCTTTGTCACCAGCTTCTTCAACGTCGTGCGGGTCCACAACACCGGCGCAGCGTTTTCGTTTCTGGCGGATGCGGGCGGCTGGCAACGCTGGTTTTTCACAGGGCTGGGCGTCGTGGCGGCGGTCGTCATCATTTGGATGCTGCGGGCCCACCCGGGACAAAAGTTGTTCAGTTTTGCGATGGCCTGTATTCTGGGCGGCGCCATCGGCAATGTGATCGACCGCCTGATGTACGGCTATGTGGTGGACTTTTTGGACTTCCACTGGAATGGCATGCATTTTCCGGCCTTCAATGTCGCCGACTGCGCGATTTCAGTGGGTGCGATTTGCCTGATACTGGACGAACTACTGCGGGTCAGAAGAACCTGATTCTGAGGCGGCTGCGGGGCGCCCAATGGGCGCTAGCCTAAAATAGGCGAAACAGCGTGCGCCACTCTGCGACTCGCACACACACTCCCCCACCATGCAAACACCCTCTTTCCGACGCGGCCTGTTGGCTGCTCTCCTGACTTTTGGCACCTGCCAAGCCAGCTTGGCACAAAGCGTCCTGATGGCGCAATCAGCCACTCCGGCAGCAGATGCCACACCCGCCGCCAACGCGGTATCCAGCAAGTTTGACAAAGCCATCAACCAGGACGAGAACTGGTATTTCTCCTGGGGCTACAGCCGCCAGCAATACGCGCCCTCCGACATCCATGTGTCTCAGCCTGAGCTGGGCAACAACTTCACGGTGCGCAAAGCGCGGGCCAGCGACTTCCCCTCCAGCGTGCCGGACACCTTCAAGTCCCTACTGAGCCTGGACTTCACCGATCCGCAGGAAAACATCCGTATCGGCAAGTTCCTCAACGACGAGAAAACATTTGCGGTTGAGCTGAACATCGACCACAGCAAGTACAACGTCGACTACGGCCAGACCGTAGGAGTCGATGGCACTGTCACCACCCCGGGCGCAACTTCTTCCATGGTGGTGACGCCCCAGAATTTCAACTACGCCTTGCACAACGGCTTGAACCACATCATGGTCAATGCCGTCTGGTTGCACCGCTTGCGCGGCGCGGCCCAAAAAGCCGGCGACCTGCAACTCATCAGCCGGGTCGGCGCAGGTATTTTGCTGCCCCACGCCGACAACGTGATTTTTGGCAATGCCAACCAAGTGGGCCCGAAGAACGAGAACATCTGCTGCTTCAAAAGCAACGACTGGTGGCAGATCAACGGCTGGACCGCCGGTGTGGAAGTGGGCCTGCGCTACCGCGTCTACAAATCGATTTATGTCGAGCTGACCAACAAAATCGCCTATGGCCGCCTGTCTGGCGTGCCGGTCTACAAGGGCACGGCCGACCAGGAAATCTGGATGAACGAACAAGTGCTGTCGGCAGGCTTTTTGTTTTAAGCCGGCCGCTACACACCGTAAAAAAGGGCACCTCCAGGGGTGCCCTTTTTTCTTGCAACGTCCGCGCCTACAGGGTCAGGATGGTGCAACCCGTGGTCTGCCGGGCTTCGAGGTCTTTGTGGGCTTGTTGCACGTCTTCCAGGGGGTAGCGCTGAGCGATATGGATCTTCACCTTACCGCTCAGCACCACGTCAAACAAATCATCCGCCATGGCCTGGGTGCTTTCGCGGGTAGCGATGTGGGTGAACAGGGTTTGGCGCGTGACATAAATCGAACCCTTGGGCCCTAGGATGCCGGGCGAGAACGGCGCCACCGGGCCCGAGGCGTTGCCAAAGCTGGCCATCAGCCCGAAGGGCGCGATGCAGTCCAGCGACTGGTCCCAGGTGTCTTTGCCCACCGAGTCGTACACCACCTTCACCCCCTTGCCGCCCGTGATCTCTTTCACTTTAGGGGCAAAGTCACCCGCTCTGTAATTGATAGCAAACTCCGCACCATTGGCGAGGGCTAGAGCACACTTTTCTTCAGAACCAGCGGTGCCGATCAAGCGCAGGCCCAAGGCTTTGGCCCACTGGCAGGCAATCAACCCCACCCCACCGGCCGCCGCATGAAACAGCACAAAGTCCCCAGCCTGCAGGCCGCCCTGCGGCAGCGTGCGCTTGAGCAGGTACTGGGCGGTCAGGCCCTTGAGCATCATGGCAGCGCCCGTCTCAAAGCTGATGCCGTCCGGCAGCTTGCACACGCATTTGGCAGGCATGACCCGCACCTCGCAATAGCTGCCGGGTGGCTGGCTGGCATAGGCCACGCGGTCACCCACCTGGAGGTGGCTCACGCCCTCGCCCACCGCCTCAATCACCCCCGCCGCTTCCATGCCCAGTTGTACCGGCAGGCTCATGGGATACAAGCCGGAGCGCTGGTACACGTCAATGAAGTTCAGCCCCACCGCATGGTGGCGGATGCGCACCTCACCGGGGCCGGGCTCGCCGACCGTGACCTGCACCAACTGCAGTTGATCGGGGCCGCCGTGCTGGGCGATGTGGATCGCGCGGGATGTCGCTGAACTCATGGGTTTGTCTCCATCGATAGGGGTTGTTTTGAATGCTCAGCATCGTGCCAGAAATCAGCCACGTCCGCAGCGCTGCGCGGGGCATCGCTTCCTTGTTACAGTCGATCGGATGACCCAACGCCTGACGCCGACAGCCGCCCTTCTTCTCGTGATTCCTCCCCTCATGTGGTCCGGCAACGCAGTCGTGGGCAGGCTGGTGGCGCCGCTCATCTCCCCCATGACGCTCAACCTGCTGCGCTGGGCCATTGCTTTTTTGATTTTGCTGCCCCTGGCCCGCCGGGTGCTTTGGCGCGATAGCGGTCTGTGGCCGCAATGGAAGCGGTTTACCCTGCTCAGCCTCTTCAGCATCGGGGGCTACAACGCCCTGCTGTACCTGGCGCTCAACACGTCTACCGCTATCAACGTCACCTTGGTCGGTGCGAGTACACCGGTCTGGATGCTGCTCATCGGGCGCTTGTTCTTCAAGGTGCCGGTGAGCCGGCGGCAGATTCTGGGCGCGGCCTTGTCGATTGCCGGCGTGGTGCTGGTGCTGGGGCGTGGCGACTGGGAGGTGATGACCCAGTTGCGCCTGGTGCCGGGCGATCTGTATGTGCTGCTGGCCTCCATCGCCTGGGCGACCTACAGCTGGCTGCTGGCCCACCCCACGCCGGAGTCAGCAGAAATCCGGTCGGATTGGTCTACCTTTTTAATGGGGCAGATCGTCTTCGGGCTGGGCTGGTCACTGGCATTCACCAGCGGTGAGTGGCTGCTGACCCCCGCGCACATCAACTGGACGCCCGGCCTGGCCGCGGCCCTGGCTTTTATTGCACTCGGCCCGGCGGTGATTGCCTATGGCACTTGGGGCGCAGGCGTCTCCCGAGCCGGGCCTGCCATTGCGGGGTTTTTCATCAACCTCACGCCGCTGTTCACCGCCGTGCTCTCGTCCATTTTTATCGGCGAAGCGCCGCGCGCCTACCATGCGGCAGCGTTTGTGCTGATCGTGTCGGGCATTGTGATTTCTTCACGCAAATAGGCGAGCTGGCGTTCCCTGCCACAGGGGCCCTGCGTCATCCTCACGCCGCCTTTTCCGGCACAAACCGCGCGCTGAGGGCCAGAATGGTGGCGGCCACCACCACCACGCCCATGGCGGCGGTCAGCGACGCGTGTTGCGCAATAAAGCCGATCAGCGGCGGCCCGACCATGAAGCCGGCATAGCCGATGGACGACACCGCGGCAATGGCCGCCGCCGGCGTGGTGCCCGGCACGCGGCTGGCAGCGCCATACAAAATCGGCACGATCATGGCCAAGCCCGCGCCCACCAAGCCACAGCCCACAATGGCCACCACCGGGTGGCCTACCAACAGCACTCCCGCCATGGACACGGCTGTCACCGTGCCACTCACCTGCAGCAGGCGCTGCTCGCTGTAGTGGGCCCGCAGCCGGTCGGCGGCAAAGCGCATGACCGCCATGGCCCCGGCGCACGCTGCGTAGCCCAGCGCCGCTTGCTCGTGGGGCATGCGCACCTCTTGCTGGAGGTAGAGCACACACCAGTCAAACATCACACCTTCAGCACTCATGCCGGCAAAGGTCAGCAGGCCCATGATGAGCAAGGCCCCGCGCGGCCAGGTGAAGTGCACCTTGGTCTGCGCAGCCGGCGGCGGGGTGGGCAGCATCCAGCGCGCACCGACCCAGATACACACCGCCACCGCCATGCCCACACCCGCCAGTTGCCAGGCTGCCGGCACCCCCGCACTCAACATGCCACCGGCCAAGGCCGCGCCGCCCATGGCTCCCAGGCTGAACATGCCATGCAAGCTGCCCATGATGGGGCGCCCGCCTGCCGTCTCCAGTACCGAGCCTTCGGTGTTGATGGCTACGTCGTACACACTGAGCGACGCCCCGAAGAACAGCATGGCCAGCAAGAGCGACGGCAAGCCCGGCCAGTGCAACACCATGCCCAGCATGCCGGCCATGACCACTGAGCAAGCCATGGCAGTCTGGCGGGCGCCCAGCCGCCCGATCACCCGGCCTGCGAACATCACCGCCGACACCGCCCCCACAGCCAAGGCCACCAGCACCAGCGACAGTACGGCCTCGCCCAAGGCATAGCGCTCTTTCACGGAGGGAATATGCACCCCCCACACCGCGCTAAAGACACCCAGCACGGCAAACAGGCCGCGTGTGGCACCGATCGCCCGGCGGACTTGGCTGGGAGTGCCGTGTTCAAACCCTGTATTCACGGCGGGCTCCAGCACGGGTAGTATTAAAAGGCTTAGGTTGCTTGAGTAGCCCCGCAAAAAGGAAAGCAGCCACAATAGTTCGATTCATGCCCTTAGCGTAACCAGCCTTTACACGCACCTTCCCGGCGATCAGTATCAATACGATGTCAAAAGTAGTAAAAATCCTGGATTCGGTGCATGGCACCGGCCCGTGTGTCGCCGCCATCGCCAGCGACCACCCTGCCGCCCCCGCCCATGCCCGCCAACTGCGCGAAGCACTGGCCCGCTTTATCCGGGAGGCCGCGCAAGGCAGCTTGCAGCTGCAGAACCCGCCGCCCCAAGCCACCGGCCCGGCGCGGGGCGCCGGCCACCTGCACCTGCATGCCGAAGTGTTTCTGCAAATGAGCGGCTGGACGCGCTTTACCTTCCCGCACGGGCAGCTTGCACTGGAGCCGGGGCAGGTGCTGGTGGTGCCGCCCAAACTGTTGCACGACGAATGGGTGAGCGGGCGCGATGGCGACGCTTTTTGCAACTTGGTGATCTCGGCCGACAGCCAGCGCATGTCGTGCCACCTGGCCCATGAAGGGCGGCCCGGCGTGCCCGCTAGCCTTTACCTGGAAACCTGCCAGCACCCCGATGCCATGCGCATCGAAGGCTGGCTGCGCGATGCCGCCACCCCGCCCGCTGACGACAGCGCCGGGCTGTGGCCCCTCCAGCAACGGGCCTTGCTGCTGAGTGCGCTCACTGGCGTGGCCCGCCTGCTGGACGCCCCGCACACCACCGCCTCCACCGAGCCGGCCCTGCTCGGCAAGCTGCGCATGCTGGTCCAGAACCGCATGGGCGAGGTCGACCTGACCGTGGCCGCCCTGGCCCTCGACCTAGGCTGCACCGCCGACTATTTGTCACACCTCTACAGCAGCCACACGGGCGAACACCTGTGGCAAGTGATCTTGCAGCAGCGCCTGACCCGCGCTGCACGGCTGCTGACGGAGAGCCAGGCTGCGGTCAAAGAGGTGGCCTGGTGCAGCGGCTTTGCCAGTGCGAGCTATTTCATACGCTGCTTCAAGCAGCGCTTTGGTGCCACCCCCAAAGCCTACCGCCAGCAGGCGGCGGGCAGCCAGGCTGTGGCTTAAAACGTGCCGGTGAACGCGCCGCCGTCAAGCAGCACGTTCTGGCCGGTCATATAGGCCGCCTGCTGGCTGCACAAAAACGCACACACCTGCCCGAATTCCACCGGGGTGCCGTAGCGGCCCATGGGAATTTGCGCTTGCTGAGCAGCGCGCACTTCGTCGACCGACTTGCCAGATTTGTCAGCCGCCGCCTTGACGGTGGTGGCAATCCGGTCGGTGTCAAACTTGCCGGGCAACAGGTTGTTGATGGTGACCCCTTTGGCGGCCAGGCTACTGCGGGCCACACCCGCCACAAAGCCGGTGAGGCCACTGCGCGCGCCGTTAGACAGGCCCAAAATATCAATAGGCGACTTCACCGAGCTGGAGGTAATGTTCACAATGCGCCCGAAGCCGCGTGCGGCCATGCCATCCACCGTGGCCTTGATGAGCTCGATGGGGGTGAGCATGTTGGCGTCTACCGCCTTGATCCAGGCCTCGCGGTCCCAGTCGCGAAAGTCGCCAGGTGGCGGGCCACCGGCGTTGGTAACCACAATGTCAAAGTCGGAGCGCATGGCAAACACGGCGGCACGCCCGGCCACCGTGGTGATGTCTTGAGCACAAAAAAGCACCTCAGCCCCCGACTTGTCTGCGTAAGCAGCTCTCAAATTCATAGCAGACGCTTCCAGCGCCTCGGCACCGCGCGCCACGATCAGCAGGTTGACGCCCTCAGCGGCCAGCGCTTGCGCGCAGCCCAGACCCAAACCCTTGCTGGCACCACACACCAGCGCCCATTTGCCTTTGATTCCCAAGTCCATACCGTGTCCTTTTTCGTTGTTGAGTGCCGGTGCGCACCTTCAGCGCCGGCTTGTCACCACATACACCCCGAGCAGCACCAACATGGTGCCACCTATGACCCACAGGTTCATGGGCTCACCCAGCAGCAACACGCCCATGAGGATGGTGGACATGGGCCCCACCATTCCCACTTGCGCGGCCAGCCCCGAGCCAATGCGTTCAATCGCCATCATGACCAGCATCACCGGCACCACGGTGCACGCAATGGCATTGAGCAAGGAAAGCCACAGCACCTGCGGCGCCACGGCAAACGCCGTATCCAGCGGCCGCAGCACCCCGAACTGCGCAATGCACAGCACACAGGCCACGCTGGTAGCCAAGCCCACCAGGCGCAGCGAGCCCAGGCGCTGCACCATTTCACCGCTGTAACTCAAATACAGCGCGTAGCTGATCGCGCTACCCAGCACCAAGGCCGCGCCCAAGGCCGCGTCCCCTCCGGCAAAACTTGCCTCATGGCCGAACACCAGCAGCACGCCGCCATAGCTGATAGCCATGCCCAAGCCTTGGGGCAGAGTCACTTTTTTGCCGTACAAGACCACGCCCAGCAAGACCACCAGTGTGGGGTTGAGGTACAGAATCAGCCGCTCCAGTGAGGCCGAGATGTAGGCCAGCCCCGCAAAATCCAGATAGCTGGCCAGGTAGTAGCCAGTAAAGCCCAAGCCCAGAATCCCCAGCTTGTCGCGGCCCGACAGTGGCTCCACCGCGCGGCCCGCCTTGCGAGTGCGGTACCCCGACCACCACACCAAGCCCAGAAAGAACGGCAGGGCCATCAGCATGCGCAGCATGATGAGGCTCACCGCGTCCACCCCGGGGTAGCGGTAGGCCAGTTTGACGATGATGGCCTTGCCGCTGAAAGCAATAGAACCCGCCACCGCCAGCGTCACCCCGGTTGCTATGGATTTAGGAGCTACTTGCTCAGTATCCACAAGGGCCACAGCCTACTTTACCTTAAAACTACCGCGCACGCGCTGCACCAGCGTCACGCCCGCCAGCACCAAGGCACCCGCCACTACGCCGATCAGGCCGTCCCACACAAAGCTCAGTGGCAGGCCCTCGGTGAGGTGGTGCAAAAACGGCAGGCCGTGCACCAGAATGCCGCCACCCACCAGAAACATGGCGGCGGTACCGGCCACCGACAGTACCTTCATCAGCACCGGCGCTGCCCATAACAGGCCGCGACCGAGGGCCTGCACCCAGCCGCCTTGCGGGCTGGCCGAGGGGCGGCGGGTGAGGTAGAGGCCGGCGTCGTCAATTTTCACAATGCCAGCCACCAAGCCGTACACCCCCACGGTCATGATGAAGGCCACACCCGCCAGCACCATCAGCTGGGTGGTCCACGGGCTGGCTTGCACGGTGCCGAGGGTGATGGCGATGATTTCGGCGGAGAGAATGAAATCGGTGCGAATGGCACCCTTGATCTTGTCTTTCTCCAGCGCCACCAGATCCACGGCCGGGTCTTGCAGGGCCTGCATCAGCTCGGCCTCGTGGGCCTGGTCGTCTTCGGCGCGGTGCAAAAATTTGTGGGCCAGTTTCTCAAAGCCCTCAAAGCACAGAAACGCGCCGCCAATCATCAGCAGCGGTGTGACCAGCCACGGCGCCACGATGCTGATGGCCAGTGCCGCCGGCACCAGAATCAGCTTGTTGAGCAAAGAGCCCTTGCACACCGCCCACACCACCGGCAGCTCGCGCTCGGCAGACACCCCGGTGACCTGCTGGGCGTTCAGGGCGAGGTCATCGCCCAGCACTCCGGCCGTTTTCTTGGCGGCCACTTTGCTGAGTACAGCCACGTCGTCGAGGATGGTGGCAATATCGTCTAAAAGGGCTAGAAGGCTGCTGGCCATGGCATGTGAAGCTAGAGTTGCGTAAGCGTTGATTGTCACCCGTTTGGCGTATGCGTCTCAGGGCAAGCCCTTAGCAAGTTGGCGCAAAGCTTGCTGGAGAATGGGCTAACACATCCCTCACCTATGTCCTCTACCTTGACCCTCGACCGCCAGCCCCACCTCAGTTCGCCCACGGTGCTGGACATTGAGGCGTCGGGCCTGGGCCGAAGCAGCTACCCCATCGAAATCGGCTATGTGCTTCCGGATGGTCACGCCTACTGCACGCTGGTACAACCCGAACTCGAGTGGACACACTGGGACCCCGAAGCCGCCAGCCTGCACCGCATCACCCGCGAGCTGCTGCAAGAGCGGGGGCTGAGCGCCCGCGACGTCGCCAAGCTCCTCAACGCCCAACTGGCCGGCACCACGGTCTACACCGATGGTTGGGCCAACGACTTCACCTGGCTCAATGTCTTGTTTGAAGCGGCGGACATGAGCCCGCGCTTCAAGCTTGAAAACCTGCGCAGCCTGCTGAGCGACGAAGAGGCCGACCAGTGGCACACCGTCAAGGCCCAAATCGCCAGCGAGCGCGGCACCCAGCGCCACCGCGCCAGCTCGGATGCCAGGCTGATCCAGCTCACCCTGCAGCGCATCAAGGCGGGTTAATCCCTGTGTTTTTTGGGGCACCGCCCCCATCGAGGGCATGGGCTTAGGCAGTAACATGCGGCGATAACGCCCCAACCACTAGGAGACAACCGCCATGGCAGTGACCGTAGAAATCAACCTGGGATACGAATTTGACGTCAAGGCCAAGGCCAGCGAGGTGTTCGCGGTGCTGTCCGACGTGCCCACCTCGGCCAGCCATTTCCCCAAAGTCGACCAGCTGGTGGACTTGGGCGACGGCACCTACCGCTGGGAGATGGAGAAAATCGGCATCGCCTCCATCACACTGCAAACGGTGTATGCCTCCAAATACACCAGCAACAAAGCCAAGGGCACCGTGAGCTGGACACCCGTCAAAGGCGAAGGCAACGCGCTGGTCGCCGGCAGCTGGAAGATCACCGACAACAAAAAGTCCACCAACGTGGTGCTGGAAATCCAGGGCGAGCTCACCCTGCCCCTGCCCGGCCTGATGAAGATGGTGGCCGCCCCCATTGCCGAAGCTGAGTTTGAAAAAATGGTCGAGCAATACATCGACAACTTGACCAAGCACTTCGGCGGGGAAGCGTAGGGGGTTGGTTTTTGCCAGCTGGCGCGACAGGCAACCGCATAAACATTCAAACCATTGAGATGTTCGTATTCAGCTTTTTGACTGTCCAAAAAGTCAAATCGAACTACAGATAGCAACGCTGCAACTCGTCCTTGGGCGGGCCTCGACTATCCTGCCTAGCCTGCAGCGAGGATTAATTCGGCTTTCACAATGAATAAACCACCTACTGAACGCGAGGTCCTCAGGCGCATCTACGAGATGTACGAGTCGACTTACCCCGGAGTTCATAACGAAAGAAGCAGAGGTGAGAATGACCCATATCTATCAATCGACGTTGAGGCTGTGGCGAAAAAACTCAATTGCAAACCGGAACTATTGTTCGGATATCTTTACTACCACCTCGATGCAAAGCACAGATATCAGCAAAGCGACGGAACAAAAGTTCATCTTTTCGCGATAAAGGTTGGTAACAAGCGCCATGGCGTGAACTTTCCGTACCTGTCTGCTATCTTGGCAAATCACGACCTTGAGCACAGGCGCCAGCTCTGGTCGATCGGCTTATCCATGCTGGCACTGGTTCTGTCTGCTGCGGCAATCGTTGCTCAAATTGTCACAGCGATGTGATCTACGCATTGACGCGTCACTTTTCAATCAACTAGGCTCCCTCGAAACAAGCCTGACCACATTGGCTGCTTCAAACGTGGAGCACCACAGGAGCCAATCCTTGAACCCATCCCGCAAGTCCCGTCTCGCGCAATCGTTGATCCTCGCCGCTGCACTTTTGTGCCTCGCCGTGTCGATGGCTTGTTGGTTCGTCTATTTCACGGTGTATTGGCCCTACCGCAATTTGTTTGACGAGACGGGGCGCTATTTCGACGTGCAGAGCTCCGTCGTCTACCAAGAGCAGAGTGGCTTATTGATGTGGCCAGCCTTGGCTTTATCTGTTTTGACGATCCTGCTTGGCGTTGCCTGGCTGGCACTCCGCAGCGCTAGTGCTCCGCCCATTTAGTAGTCAAAAAACCCTCTAGCCCACGTATTATTTGTGCCTACAGCTATCAAATCAATAGCATACTTTCAGTCCACCCGCTCACCATAGCGCTGCGCCAGCACCGCGCAGACCATGAGCTGAATCTGGTGGAAGATCATCAGCGGCAGCAGCATCATGCCCACCTGCGGGGCGGCGAACAGCACCTTGGCCATGGGCACACCGCTGGCCAGACTCTTCTTGGAGCCGCAAAACACAATGGTGACCTCGTCCTCTTTAGAGAAACCGAGTTTCCGGCTGGTCATGGTGGTGATGTAGAGCACCAAGGCCAGCAGCACGCAGCAGGCCACTGTGAGGACCAGCAACATCGGCAAAGGCACGCGGGTCCACAGCCCCTCGATCACTGCGGCACTGAAGGCGGTGTAGACCACCAACAAAATGGAGCTCTGGTCCACCATGCGCAAAGTGGCGGCGTGCCGTTTGACGAAGTTGCCAATCAAGGGCTGCATGAGCTGACCCAGGGCGAACGGCAGCATCAACTGCTGCATGATGTGCCACACCGCATCCCACGTGCCGGTGCCGGCTACTTCCCCGGGCACTATCAACCAGCTCACGAGCAAGGGCGTCAAAAACACCCCGATCAAACTGGAGGCCGACGCGCTGCAAACGGCAGCCGCCACATTGCCCCGCCCCATGCCGGTAAACGCAATAGCTGATTGCACCGTGGCCGGCAATACGCACAAAAACAGCATGCCAAGCGCCAACTCAGGATTCAAAAACCAGCCAAATACCGGTTTGAGCAGCACCCCCAAGAGTGGGAATAGCGCAAAGGTGAATGCCAGCACCAACAGGTGCAGCCGCCAATGGCTCAGGCCCGCCACCACATTGGCCCGCGAGAGCTTGGCGCCGTGCATAAAAAACAGCAAGGCGATGGCGGCGGTGGTGAGCCACTCAAAGCCCTGTGCCACTGCGCCGCGAGCGGGCAGCAGGCTGGCCAGAGTGACCACTGCGATCAGGATGAGGGTGAAGTTATCGGGGAGGAAGCTGGGACGTTGCATGGGGGCAGAGCATACCTGTGCGGGGCTTATTTGAAATCAGCGTCCAGCACCACCCGGTAGCGGGCGTTGCCGCTGCGCAGGTGGGCCACCGCGTCGTTCACCCGCGACATGGGGAAATGCTCGACCTGCGGCGCAATGCCGTGGCGGGCGCAAAACTCCATCATTTTCATCAACGTAACCGGCGACGGCGTGGGCGATGCCGAGATGCTGCGCTGCCATGTCAGCAAGCTGCTTGTGCGGACCTTCATGGCCTCGGTCACCATGCCCACCAGGTGCAGGCGGCCTTTGGGCGCCAGGGTGCCGATCAGGGCGTCCCACTCCAGGCTGGCCCCCACGGTGACCAACAAGAAGTCGAGCTTGCCGGCATGGGCCTTGAGCTCTTTCACATCGACGCTGGACACGGTGCGGTGCGCGCCGAGTGCCAATGCCTCCTCGCGTTTAGAAGGGCTGGAGGTAAACGCTGTCACGTCACACCCCCAAGCCTTGGCAAACTTCACGGCCAAGTGCCCCAGCCCGCCGATACCGACCACGCCTACACGGTCGGTAGGCTTGATGTCATGAATCACAAAAGGTAAAAACGCCGTGCCGCCCCCGCACATCAGCGGTCCGGCGGCGGCCGGGTCCAGCCCTGCAGGCAGGGGCAGAGCCCAACTCCAGTGGGCGCGTACTTTGTCGGCAAAGCCTCCGTGGCGGCCGATGATGGTGGGTTGGCGCGTGGCGCACAGGTTTTGCTCACCCCCCTGGCAAAACTGGCAATGCTGGCAACTGTTGCTGTGCCAGCCCAGGCCCACCCGCAGCCCCACGGTGCGCCCCTTGACCTGTGGCCCTACTGCCACGATGGTGCCCACGACCTCGTGGCCGGGCACCACCGGGTAGTTGGCGGGGAACCACTCGCTGTCCACCATGGCCAGGTCCGAGTGACAAATGCCGCAGTACTCCACCGCGATCTCGACCTCCTCGCCCCCCATCGGGCCGGGGTCAAAGTCCAAACGCTCCAGCTCTGCGCCCTTGCCGGGGGCTGCCCAGCCGTGGAATACGGTCATATCGATCTCCTGTTGAGGGGGGTCTCGCGCGTGCGAATGCGCAGGGTACATCGAAGGCAGCGTTGCTGACAGCGGGTTTGTAACCCGTGCGACTGCAGCACTTCGGCGGATAATCCGGCCGGCGCCGGCAGCCCGCTAAAGCGCCTACCCGTCTAAGAAGCCTTCTATGCATCGCGTTGCCATCAGCAGCACCGGCCTGTTCACACCGCCGGACGTCATTACCAACGCGGAGTTGGTCGCCAGTTACAACGCCTATGCCGCCCTGCAAAACGAGCGCTTTGCGGAAGACATTGCTGCCGGTCGCCGCACTGCCCTCACGGACTCCAGCGTGGAGTTCATCGAAAAAGCCTCAGGCATCCAGCGCCGCTACGTGATGGAAAAAACCGGGGTGCTGGACCCCGAGCGCATGCGCCCGCACTTCACGCCACGCCCGGATAACGAGTTGTCGCTGATGGCCGAGATTGCCGTCAAGGCCTGCCAGGACGCGCTCACGGCGGCCGGCAAAACGGCCGCTGATGTGGATGGCGTCATTTGCGCCAGCGCCAATATGCAGCGCCCTTACCCCGCCATGGCCATCGAAATCCAGACCGCGCTGGGCGTGCAGGGCTACGGTTTTGACATGAATGTGGCCTGCTCTTCCGCTACCTTTGCGCTGGAGCAAGCGGTGAACGCCGTGCGCTGCGGCAGTGCCCGCGCGGTGCTGGTGGTGAACCCCGAGATCACCTCAGCCCACCAGGCCTGGATTGACCGGGACTGCCACTTCATCTTCGGCGATGTGTGCACGGCTCTTCTGGTGGAGCGGCTGGACTTGGCGCCTGCGGGCGCGTTTGAAGTGCTGGGCACCAAGTTGCTGAGCACTTTCAGCAACAACATCCGCAACAACAATGGTTTTATGTCCCGCTCGGAGGACCGCAACCCGGACGACCGCGATCAGCTCTTCCGGCAGGAGGGGCGCAAAGTGTTCAAAGAGGTGTGCCCCATGGCCGCGGAGCATATGGAGCAACACCTGCAATCGCTGGGTTACACACCGGGGCAGGTGCGTCGCTTTTGGTTGCACCAGGCCAACCTGGGCATGAATCAGCTGATTGCTAAAAAACTGCTGGGGCGGGAAGCCACCCTGGATGATGCGCCGGTGATTCTGGACGAATTCGCCAACACGGCGTCGGCGGGTTCCATCATCTCTTTCCACCGCCACCACGCTGACATTGCAGCGGGTGAGGTGGGAGTGATCTGCTCGTTCGGAGCGGGCTACTCGATCGGTAGCGTGGTGGTCAAACGCCTGTAGGAAGTGCGCCTGACCAGGCGCCCTTAGTTCAGGGGGCGCTTGAGGCGCATTTCTTCGATTTTCACGGCACCGATTTGCACGGTTTTGGCGGTGTTCATTTCACGCTTGAAACCGGCGAGCTCGTGGAAACGCATGGCGCGCTCGTTGGCAATCGGTAGCCACACGCTCACATTGGCGCAACCTTCTTCGAGCAGGCCTTCGCGAGCTGCATCCCACAAGGCCAGGCCCACGCCTTTGTCCCAGTGGCTGGAGGCCACGTAAATCGCCCAGATTTCGCCCATGGTGGGGGGAGTGCCCTTGTCACGGGAACGGTCAAAACCAACGAATCCGACGATCTTGTCGTCATCCATAGCCACCTGAACCTGGGGTTCGGCGTACTCAATAGCTTCGCGCCAGTAAGCCTGGCGCTTGTCGATGGGGGTTACCGGTACCGGTGTATCGGCCAGCATGCTTTTGAAGGCTTCGCGAACAGAAGAGTTGTGGAGCTCAGCGATGGCTTTGGCATCACGTAGTGTGGCGGGGCGAACCTTGAAAGTAGTCGTACTGGACATGTCTAACGCAAACTCACGCAAAATTGAAAAAAAGAGCGTGATTGTCGCAGCATTCAAGAATCGACTTGCAAGGGCTCTTTTTTCACCCTTGACCCGCGATGAAAGTCACCCGATGCCCGCCACTTCAGCCCCTGTTTTGTCCGCCCCGGAGCACCGGGTCGTGGTGCTGCCGCAGCAATTGACTTTCGGC
This sequence comes from Rhodoferax sp., assembly GCF_013297935.1. Classification (GTDB taxonomy): domain Bacteria; phylum Pseudomonadota; class Gammaproteobacteria; order Burkholderiales; family Burkholderiaceae_C; genus Allorhodoferax. The sequence continues at coordinate 89,593 of NZ_JAAFIX010000003.1, forward strand.
GCACACGGCAGCGCCAGCCTTCTGGAGTCGGGGTTGGTGCAAGGGGTGGAGTTGCCGAGCTCCTGCCGCAACGGCACCTGCCGGGCTTGCATCTGCAAGGTGGTATTGGGGCAGGTGCGTTACCGCATTGAGTGGCCGGGCCTGAGTGCGGATGAGAAAGCGGAAGGCTGGTGCCTGCCCTGCGTGGCCGTAGCCTGCTCGGATCTCGTGCTGGAACAACCCGCTGCACGCGCAATTTGAATCGGTAGAAACACCGAGCTGGCGGATGCAGGTTACCTAGGGTCATCACCATTGCTGCACCTGGGTGCGCCCCCAACAATGCCCTGAAACAACCCAGGGAACGCCATGTCACCGATCACCGTGCAACCTGCCGACCTGCCGCTAGCCTGCCTCTACCGGTGGGAGCGGGAGCGGCCCGAGGCGGTGTACCTCTCGCAGCCCATGCGTGGCGGCCAAGTGCTCGACTTCACCTGGGCCCAAGCGGCCAGCCAAGTGCGGCGCATGGCCCAGTGGTTGCAGGCCCAAGGATGGCCGGCCGGAAGCCGGGTCGCCATCATCGGCAAGAACAGCGCCCATTGGATTCTGGCTGACCTCGCCATTGGTATGGCGGGCTATGTGTCGGTGCCGATCTACCCCACCTTCAATGGGGAGTCCCTGAGCTACATCCTGCTGCACAGCGATAGCAAAGCGCTGTTCGTCGGCAAACTCGATGGCACGGTGAACCTGCAAACCGGCGTGCCGCCGGGTCTGCCCCTGATTGCCCTGCCCCTGGCACCGACCATGCACGCCCACCAGTGGACCGAGTTGGTCAACGCCACCAGCCCCTTGAGCGCCAGCCCCGAGCCGGCGGGCGAGAGCATCAGCACCATCATCTACACCTCGGGCACCACCGGGCAGCCCAAGGGTGTGGTGCACAGCTTCAACAGCATGGCATGGGGCGTGACCTGTGCCACCCGGCGCTTCCCCATGGACAGCAGTGACCGCTACATCTCCTACCTGCCCCTGGCCCATGTGGCCGAGCGCATGTTGATCGAACAAGCCTCTTTGCGCTACGGCGGCCATATTTTTTTCGCCGAGTCGCTGGACACGTTTTTGCAAGACCTCCAGCGCGCCCGGCCGACGGTTTTTTTCTCGGTCCCCCGGCTCTGGGTTAAGTTCCAACAGGGGGTGCACAGCAAATTGCCGGCACCCAAGCTGCGCTTGCTACTGCGGCTGCCCTTGATCGGTCACCTAGTGCGCCGCAAGATTCTCAAGGGGCTGGGCTTGGACCAATGCCGTATTGCCGCCGGAGGCGCAGCCCCCATGCCCGCCGATGTGCTGAAGTGGTACCGGCAGTTGGGCCTGGACCTGGTCGAGGTCTATGGCATGACCGAGAACAGCGGGGTTTCGCACTCCACGCTCCCGGGATCGCAGCAGACCGGCTCCGTGGGCCTGGCGTATGACGGTGTGGAAACCCGCATGGACCCCGCGAACGGTGAAATTCAGATGCGTTGCCCTGCCCTGATGAAGGCCTACTACCGCGAACCCGAGCTCACTGCGGCGGCCCTGACGGCGGACGGCTGGCTGCGCACCGGAGACAAAGGCGTGTTGGACGCCAACGGCTTTTTGAGCATTACCGGTCGGGTGAAGGACCTGTTCAAAACCAGCAAGGGCAAATACATCGCACCCGCCCCGATCGAAGACAAGCTAGTCACCCATGCGGCGGTCGAGGCCTGCGCAGTTACCGGCGCTCACTGTGCCCAACCCTTTGCTTTGGTCATGTTGTCGCCTGACGCCGTCACACAAAGCCAAACCCCCGAGGGCCGTACCCTACTGGAGACATCGCTGGAGCAGCACCTGCAGCGCGTCAACACCGAGCTGGAGCCCCACGAAAAACTGGATTTTCTGGCGGCAGTCACACAAACCTGGACACCCGAGAACGGCATGGTCACCCCTACCATGAAGGTCAAACGCGCCAGCGTCGAAGCGCTCTATGCCCCTGCCTACGAGCGCTGGTCGCATGCGCAAAAAAAGGTGGTGTGGGCAGACAGCTCGCGGTAAAGCCGCTGCGGTAAGCTTGCTCCATGCAAGCAAGTCTCCGCTCCCGCAAGCGCAATACTCTCATTGCGCTTTTTTCTTGGTGCTTCGCCCTGTGGGGTTGGCCTGCCGCAAGTCTCGCGTTCGAGAACACTATGGCCGAGCGCACCCGGGCCTGCACTGCCTGCCATGGCGAGCAGGGCCGGGCCGGGCCAGACGGTTACTACCCCCGCCTCGCAGGTAAGCCGGCAGGCTATCTGTACAACCAGCTCCAAAATTTTCAGCAAGGCCGGCGGCAATATGGGCTCATGCAAGGCCTGATTGACCCGCTCAGCCCGGAGTACCTGCGGGCCATGGCGGTGCATTTTTCAGAGTTGCAATTGCCCTACCCCGCCCCGGCTCCAGCCTCCGTGTCAGCTGCAGTGCTGGCCACTGGCAAGACACTGGTCCTGGAAGGCGACGCACGCCGCGGCCTGCCCGCTTGCGTGAGCTGCCATGGCAACGCCTTGACCGGCGTACAGCCCTTTACCCCGGGCCTGCTGGGCCTGCCGCGCGACTACCTGAATGCCCAACTGGGCGGCTGGCAAACCGGCCAACGCAAGGCCCATGTCCCTGACTGCATGGCCGCCATTGCCAAGCGCTTGAGCGATGCCGATGTCAACGCGATCTCGCAGTGGCTGGCCTCCCAGCCCGTGCCGGCCCGCGGCAGCGCGGTGGCAATGCGCCCTCTGCGGCCCCCGGGCGCCGCACCATTGCCCGAATGCGGGAGCGCACCATGAGCCCGGCACCTGAACGCCGCCCCCTGGCAACTTATCGCTGGCGCTGGGTAGCCCTCGTTGGCCTGCTGGCACTGCTAGGGTGGGTAGTGACCGCCGAATGGGTTGCACCTGCAGTGCGCAAAGTAGCGCCCATGCCCAAAACACCCGGCGCCAACCACGACGCCGCCCTGGTGGCGCGTGGCGCCTACCTGGCCCGCATAGGCAACTGCGCCCAATGCCACACCGCCCGTGGCGGCCCGGCCTATGCGGGGGGCGATGCCCTGCTCACGCCCTTTGGCCGTGTGTACCCCGGCAACCTCACGCCCCACCCCGCCACAGGTTTAGGCGCTTGGAGCGCAGACGACTTCCGCCGTGCCATGCACCAGGGCATCCGGCCCGATGGCCGGGTACTTAACCCGGCGTTTCCCTACACCAGTTACACCCGCATCACCCGGAGCGAAAGCGACGCCCTGTTTGCGTTCCTACAGAGCCTGCCTGCCATAGACACACCCGGCCGGACACACGAACTTACCTGGCCGCTCGGCACGCAATCCGCGCTCGCTGCATGGCGATTGCTGCATTTTTCGGAGGCGCCTGCCGATGCGGGCACCAGCACGGCAGACTCTGCCCCCTCCGCACGGCGTGGCGCAGCCTTGGTACAGGGTCTGGGCCACTGTGCCGAATGCCACACCCCGCGCAATCGACTCGGTGGCCTCAAGCAGTCACAAGCATGGAGCGGCGCCCTGATGCCCGATGGCCAGTGGTACGCCCCCGCTTTGAACGACGCTACCGAAGCCGGTCTGGCCACCTGGGAGGCTGCCGACATTGCCACCCTGCTGACCCACGGCCAACATCGCGAAGCCTTTGTGGCCGGCCCCATGGCGGATGTGGTGCGTAACAGCACCCAGTATCTGGAAGCGAGCGATGCGCAATCTATCGCGCTGTACCTGCAGACCTTGCCGCAATCCCCGAACCTTGCTGCGCTAGCAGCCACTAAGGACGGTGCCAGCCTCTCCCCCTTAGGCGCCAAGGTCTATGACAATGAGTGCGCACAGTGCCACGGCAAACAAGGCGAAGGGGTGGCCGATGCCTACCCGCCCCTGGCGGGCAACCGGGCGGTGTTGATGCGCAACAGCAACAACCTGGCACTGATCGTGCTGCGGGGCGCTTATGGCCCGGCGACCGCCGGTAAACCCCAGCCCTTCGGCATGCCGCCCTATCAGCTCACCCTGAGCGATGCCGAGGTAGCCGCGGTGCTAACTTTCATCCGCAAAAGCTGGGGCAACGCAGCCGCGCCGGTGACTGAGTTTGATATAAACAAGATTCGTAACTCCCCCACCCAATAGGCTCTTCATGACGCTCTTTCTCCGACTCCTTCCCCTGACTGCAGCCCTGGCCCTAGCTGGGTGCGCGGGCCTCCCGTCCGGTGGCCCTCAAGCCGATGTGGAATACGCCATCACCATCCTGCACACGAACGACCACCACGGTCGCTTCTGGAAGAACCGGGACGGCGAATACGGCATGGCGGCGCGTAAAACCGTGGTCGATCAAATTCGCAAAGAAGTAGCGGCCTCCGGGGGCTACAGCCTGCTGCTCGACGGTGGCGATGTGAACACCGGAGTGCCCGAGTCGGATCTGCAGGACGCGGTGCCGGACTTCCGCGGCATGAACCTCTTGGGTTACGACGCTATGGCGGTGGGCAACCATGAATTCGACAAGCCGCCCGTCGTGCTGCAAATGCAGCGCGACCTGGCGACCTTTCCCATGCTGTCTGCCAACATTTACCGTGATGGCAAGCGCATGTTCGAGCCCTACAAAATTTTTAACCTCGGGGGTGTGCGGGTCGCCGTGATGGGCTTGACCACCGAAGACACCCAGAAAATGGTGCACCCGGACAACATCCGCAATGTGGAGTTCCGCAATGTCCAGAGCGAAGCGGCCAAAGTAGTGCCGGAGCTCCGCTCCAAGGTCGATGTCGTGATCGCAGCCACCCACATGGGGCACTATGAAAACGGCATGCACGGCACCCAGGCCCCCGGCGATGTAGAGCTGGCCCGCGCCGTGAAGGGGCTGGACATGGTCGTGGGCGGCCACACCCAGAACCCCGCCTGCATGAAGGCGGAAAACGTGCTCGACCGCGCCTATGTGCCCGGCAGCGCCTGCCGCCCCGACCGGCAGAATGGCACGTGGATCGTGCAGGCCCACGAATGGGGCAAATATGTGGGCCGCGCCGACTTCACCTTTAAAAACGGCGAGTTCAAGCTGGTGAAATACACCCTGGTACCGATCAACTTGAAAAAGCCGGTCAAGGCAGCCGACGGAAAAACCACGCTGGTGAATTACGGCCCCGACATTGCCGAGGCACCGGAAATGCTGCAACTGCTCAAGCCCTTTCAAGAGTTCGGTCAGCAAAAACTGATGGTCGAAGTCGGCAGCAGTGACGCCAAACTGGAAGGCGACCGCACCGTGGTGCGCAGTCAGCCCGCCGCATTGGGCGTGATGATCGGGCGCTCCATGATGGAGAAAACCAAAGCGGACTTTGCCATTGTTAACGCGGGCGGCGTGCGCGACTCCTTGCCGGCCGGCAAAATCACCTACAAAGATGTGCTGACCGTGCACCCCTTCGGTAACACCATTGCCGTGGTGGACTTCAGCGGGAAAGAAGTACTCGACTACCTGGGAGCCGTGGCCAAAATGACCGCCGGCTCAGGCGCATTCCCGCAGTTTGCAGGTATTCGACTCGTCATAGAAAAAGGCGCAGTGGTCTCCGCCAGTGTGGGCGGCAAGGCTATCGATCCGGCCGGCAAATACCGCGTGGCGATCAACAACTTCGTAGGCGCGGGTGGCGATGGCTACCCCAAAGTGAGCAACCACCCGAGCTATACCGACACCGGGTTCGTAGACGCTGATGTTCTGCGCGCCTTCATTGCGGCCAAGAGCCCTCTCCAAGCGGCCGACTACGCACCGGGTGACCAGGTCGTGCGTCGCTGATGGGCGCACTGTCTCGCAGGCACCGGCCGCAGTTCAATGTCCGCCGGATTTCCGGCCCGCTGGCGGAGGGGACAAATGCCCAGCACATGATCGTTGATGGCTACGCGCCATCGCAAATGATTGAGGATCTGCGCAAGTACCAGGCCGAACTCGAAATCCAGAACAAGGCACTGCGCTACTCGCAGCAGGAGGCAGAAGGCGCCTCCGAGCGCTTTGCCACCCTGTTTTCCAGTGTGCCGCTGGCCTTGATGGTGGTGGACGAAGGTGGGCTGGTGCTCGCCAGCAATGCCATGGCCTTGCGCCTGTTCCAGCCCCTGGAAAGCGATCCGCCGCTGAACTTCTTGTTGCCCTTTGTGGGGCCGGAGCACACCGATGAGGTAGCCGTCGCTTTTTCCAGCGCGCGGCAGGAGGGCACCGCCGAGGTCAACGAAGTCCAGTTTTTTGCGGGCACCAAAGGCACCTTCACCGGGGACCTGCACATCGCGCGCATTGAAAACCCCAGCGATGACCTGGCCCACTTCAGCTGCGCCATCATTGACCAAGGCCCCCTGTTGACCCAGCGTCACGCGCTCCTGGAGAGCGCTGCGGTTCTGCGCCAACGCAATGAAGACCTGCTGCTCAGTGAGAACCGGATGGCGGCCATCATCAACTCATCGCTCGATGCCATTTTGTGCATTGACGACAAGCAGCTGATCACCGTGTTCAACCCGGCGGCCACCGCCCTGTTCGAGTGCCCGGTGGAGCAGGCATTCGGCACCAGCTTGGGCCGCTTTTTGCCCGACGTAGAAAAAGCCCTAGGCGGCGGCAATGTGCCGGCGCAGGCCATGTTGGGCGAGTTCACCGCCACCACCTTGTCGGGCAAGCAGATTTACGTTGAAATCAGCGTGTCGCTGGAGCGCCGCCTGCGCACCCGCACCCCGTTCCGGGCGGACGACCCGCTGGCCATTGCCTTGCGCGGACAGCCGGGCGGTCAAGGCTCCATCACTACCATTTTTGCGCGGGATTTGACCGCCAAGAAATTGGCCGAGGCGCAGCGCATTGCGCTGGAGACCCAGTTGCGGGAGTCGCAAAAAATGCAGGCCATGGGCACCATGGCAGGTGGCATTGCGCACGACTTCAACAACATCTTGAGCGCGATTCTGGGCAACGTTGGCCTTGCCAAGCAAGACACGCCGACAGGCTCGCACGCCTTGGTGAGCCTGGAAGAAATCGAAAAAGCCGGCCGCCGCGCCCGCGACCTGGTGCGCCAGATCCTGACCTTCAGCCGGAACGAGCCGCCCAAGCGGGTGCCTATCCAGCTGACGGAAGTGATTCAAGAAACCCAGCGTCTGGTGCGGGTTGCAATTCCGCCGGGGGTGGACTTCCGGATGATCGTGACCGAAGGCTGCCCACTGGTGCTGGCCGACGCCACCCAGGTGGAGCAAGCGCTGCTGAACCTGTGCACCAACGCGATTCTTGCCCTGGGTCACCACAAAGGCTCCGTCACGATTGAGTTGGGCACCACCACCTTGTCGCTGCCCTTTAACGACCGTATCGGGGTGCCGCCTGGTCGCTATGTGACCCTCCGGGTCCGCGACACCGGCAGCGGCATGAGCCAGGAAACCATAGAGCGCATTTTCGAACCCTTCTTCACGACCCGCCAAGTCGGCCAGGGCACCGGTTTGGGCCTGGCGGTAGTGCACGGCATCATGCAAACCCATCAGGGCGGCATTGATGTGCAGAGTGCCCCGGGGCAGGGAAGCGTGTTCACGCTGTACTTTCCTGCGACCGGCGCGCAACCGCTGCCGGCGCAGGAACCTGAACCTGTGTCAATCGTGGAGGGGCGCGGCAAACACGTGATGTATGTGGACGATGACCAGGCCCTAGTGTTCCTCGTGAACCGGGTACTCACCCGCAAGGGTTTCAAAGTCACGGTGTTCACCGACCCGCTTGAAGCCGAAGCTGCATTGCGCAGCCAACCGGAAGTGTTTGACCTGCTGGTCACCGACTACAACATGCCCGGCTACAGTGGCCTAGACTTGCTGCGGGACGCAAAGGCCATCCGCGCCGACCTGCCGGTGGCTCTGGCCTCAGGCTATGTCACCCCTGAAATTGAACAGAAAGCACTCGAAGAGGGCGCCAGCGCCCTGATCTACAAACCCAACGATGTGAATGAGCTCTGCGAAACCGTGCAGCGCCTGATCAGCCAGCACGATGCATAGCCCAGAAGATATTTACAACCCGCCTCCCGCCGGTCCGCTGCCTGTCATTTATGTGGATGACGCCATGGTGGTGCTCCATAAGCCTGCCGGTTTGCTTACCGTGCCGGGACGCGGCGAAGCCAAACAGGACTGCCTGAGCAAGCGCACCCAGGACGAGTACCCCGAGGCCCTGGTGGTGCACCGGCTGGACCGCGATACCTCGGGCTTGGTGGTCATGGCGCGCGGAATTGTGGCGCAGCGGGCCCTCAACCTCGCGTTCGAAAAGCGCCAGGTCGACAAGTGCTACGAGGCCGTCGTGGCCGGGCTGCTGCCTGTGGATGAGAGCTGGCAGGAAATCAACCTGCCTTTGCTGGTGGACTGGCCTAACCGCCCCAAGCGCACCGTGAACCATGCCGAGGGGCAACATGCCCTGACCCGGTGGCGCTGCATGGCCGTGGACACCCTGCGCAACTGCTCCCGCGTGGAGCTGGAGCCGGTCACCGGGCGCACCCACCAATTGCGGGTGCATATGCAAGCCCTGGGGCACCCGATGCTCGGCGACACCCTTTATGCCACTCCCGAGGCTCTGGCCCAATCGGACCGGCTGCAATTGCACGCCCGCACCCTCTCTATTCCCCACCCCACCAGCGGCGAGCGGCGGGAATTCCACGCACCGGTCCCCTTTTAGGCCCCGGCGGCGGCGCTTAGCCGGGGTCAGCGCCTAAAATGACCCGGTGACCCAACTACTCAACGCCGACCTCCATTGCCACTCCGTAGTGTCCGATGGCACCCTCACCCCCGAAGCCCTGGCCGAACGCGCCAAAGGCAACGGGGTCGAACTCTGGGCCCTGACCGACCACGACGAAATCGGTGGCCTGCAGCGCGCCCGCGATGCCGCCAAAGCGCAAGGCATGGGCTACCTCACCGGTGCCGAAATTTCCGTCACCTTTTTGCACCAGACGGTGCACATCGTTGGCCTGGGTTTCGACGCCGCGAACAGCGACCTGCGCGAGGGCTTGCGCCGCACCCGTGGCGGGCGGCAGGAGCGCGCCATGGAAATGGCCGATGGCCTGGCCAAGGTCGGCATCAAAGACGCCTATGAAGGCGCCTTGAAGTTCGTCGGCAACCCCGAACTGATTTCGCGCACCCACTTTGCCCGCTTTCTGGTGGAGAGCGGTGTGTGCAAAGAAACCAACGAGGTGTTCCGCAAATACCTGACCGAGGGCAAGCCGGGCTATGTGCCGCACCGCTGGGCGCTGCTCAAAGATGCGGTCCAGTGGATTACCGGCGCCGGTGGCATGGCCATCATTGCCCACCCCGCGCGCTACAAATTCACCCCTAACGAAGAGTTTGCGCTCTTCACCGAGTTCAAGGGCCATGGCGGCCAGGGCGTGGAGGTGGTGACCGGCAGCCACTCGGTGGCCGAGTTCGGCATCTACGCCAGCACGGCCAAAGAGTTCGGTCTGGCAGCCTCACGCGGCAGTGACTTTCACAGCCCCGACGAGAGCCACACTGAGCTCGGCACCCTGCCCGCGCTGCCCGCTGGCCTCACGCCGGTGTGGGAGCTGCTGAGCGCCCGTATCCAATAACCTGTTCACGACACACCCTGAGGACCGGCGCTCCAGCGCCACCATGCCATGGCGCAGTATTTCGAGCTACACCCCGACAACCCGCAGCCCCGTCTGCTCAAACAAGCGATTGCACTGCTGGAAAAAGGCGGCATTCTGGCCGTGCCCACCGACTCCAGCTATGCCCTGGTCTGCCACCTCGATGACAAGGCCGCTGCCGACAAACTACGCAGCATCCGCGGGGTGGACGACAAACACCACCTGACCCTGCTGTGCCGCGACTTGAGTGAACTGGCCAGCTACGCCCGGGTCGACAACACACAATACCGCCTGCTCAAAGCCGCCACGCCGGGCGCTTACACCTTCATTCTGGAAGCCAGCAAAGAAGTGCCGCGCCGCGTGAGCCACCCCTCGCGCAAGACCATCGGGCTGCGCGTGCCTGAGCACCATGTGCTCCAGGAGCTTCTAGCCCTCTACGGATCTGCGCTGCTAGCTACTACTTTGATAGCAAAAGGCGAGTCTGAACCGCTGAACGACGCCCACGACATCCGCGAGCGCTATGAGCACCAGATTGCCGGCGTGCTCGATGCCGGCGCCTGTGCCCAGGAACCCACCACCGTGGTGGACCTGACCGGCGATGAACCCGAGCTGATCCGCCAGGGCGGTGGAGACCCTGCCCTGCTAGGGCTCTAAGCCGCACGGCGTATCCTTTTTTCACACCCAACCGAGACATTGCCCCTGTGGACTTTGCCAACCTGATCCAAACCGTCGCGATCTACGCACTGCCCGTGCTGTTCGCCATCACCGTCCACGAGGCTGCGCACGGCTATGCCGCGCTGCACTTCGGGGACAACACAGCGGCCACCCTGGGCCGCATTACCCTGAACCCGGCCAAACACATTGACCCGGTGGGCACCATCCTGATGCCCCTGCTGCTGTACTTCGCGACCTCCGGCGCCTTTTTGTTCGGGTATGCCAAGCCGGTGCCCGTGCGCTTCGGCAACTTGCGCAACCCCAAGCGCGACATGGTGTGGGTGGCACTGGCAGGCCCGGCGGCTAACCTGGCCATGGCGCTGGCCTGGGGCGCGGGCTTGTACCTGCTGTCCGGCGCAGGGGTCACCGAGCCCTTTTTCCTCAAAATGTGCCAGGGCGGCGTTTTGGTCAATGTGGTGATGTTTGCGTTCAACCTGTTTCCGCTCCCGCCGCTGGATGGCGGGCGCATTCTGGTCGGCCTGCTGCCCATCCGCCAGGCCATGGCGGTGTCGCGCATCGAGCCTTGGGGCTTTTTCATTGTGATGGGCCTGGTGATTGCCGGCGTGCTCAGCACCGTGTGGATGCAACCGGTCATGGGTTTGACCTTTGACCTGATTGACCTGCTCCTGACCCCTTTTTCGTGGCTAACGCGCTAAACCGCGCGCCGCATTTGTTTGTCTGATTGATTTGCACCCATGAGCACTGTTCGTTTTCTCACCGGCATTACCACCTCCGGCACCCCGCACCTGGGCAACTATGTGGGCTCCATCCGCCCCGCAGTGCGCGCCAGCAAAACGCCCGGGGTCGAGAGTTTTTACTTTCTGGCCGACTACCACGCGCTGATCAAGATCGATGAGCCGGCCCGCATCCAGCGCTCCACCCTGGAGATTGCCGCCAGCTGGTTGGCCGCAGGCCTGGACCCCGCGCAGGTGACCTTTTATCGCCAGTCCGACATTCCTGAGATCCCTGAGCTGTGCTGGTTCCTGACCTGCGTGACCGGCAAAGGCGTGCTCAACCGCGCCCACGCCTACAAGGCCTCGGTGGACAAAAATACCGCTGCCGGTGTGGACGCGGATGCCGATGTCACCGCCGGCCTCTTCATGTACCCGGTGCTCATGGGCGCCGACATTCTGATGTTCAACGCCCACAAGGTTCCCGTGGGGCGCGACCAGATTCAGCACATCGAAATGGCGCGCGACATGGCGGCCAGCTTCAACCACCGCTATGGCGAACACTTTGTACCGCCCGAAGCGGAGATTGAGGCCTCGGTAGCCACCCTGCCTGGCCTGGACGGCCGCAAGATGAGCAAGAGCTATGACAACACCATCCCATTGTTCAGCAGCCGCGAGCAGCTCAAGAAGCTGATCGCCGGTATCAAAACCGACTCACGCGCGCCGGGCGAGCCCAAAGACACCGAAGGCTCTGCGCTGTTTCAAATCTACCAGGCCTTCGCCAGCGAAGAAGAAACCGCCACCCTGCGCCAAGCCTATGCCGACGGCATTGCCTGGGGTGACGCCAAAGCCTTGCTGCTCGACCGCATCGACCAGGAAATCGCGCCCATGCGCTCCGCCTACGAAGACTACATGGCCCACCCTGAAAAGGTCGAGGCCCTGCTGCTCGCCGGTGCCGCCAAGGCCCGCGCCATCGCCACGCCATTCATGTCCCAACTGCGCGCTGCGGTGGGACTGCGCCCCTTGAGCACCACGGTGCAGGCCGGTGCGGCCAAGGCCGACAAAGTAGCCCTCGCCAGCTTCAAGCAGTACCGCGAGAAAGACGGGCTGTTTTACTTCAAGCTCGCCGCCGCCGACGGCAGCCTGCTGCTGCAAAGCAAGGCCCTGGAGTCCGGCAGAGCCGCAGGCCAAGCCATTGCCCTGCTCCAGCGGGACGGTGCAGCGGCCCTGGCGGCACTGAGCGACGTGTTGGAACCCGTGGACACCGGCGCTACCCAGGCTGCGGCCGCCGCACTCACTGCACTGGCGGCTGCAGCAGCGCAAGCCGCGCAAGAAAAAGCGGCCCGAGGCTGATATTTGCTATTGTTTTAGGAGCTACCTGCGCAATATCTACGAGGGCTAGAGGCCTATTTGGCTTAAAAATAGCCCGCTGCGCCCTATTGAAGCCGCAAGCGCTTCAGGGCGCCAACACCCGCACTTGCAGCAAGCGCCGGGCCTCGGTGCTGCCCTTGCTGCTGTAGCTCCCCTGCCGGGCCGGTGCTGCGCCGCTGGCGGCAATCGTCACCCACTGCCCTAAGGGTGCGGTGACCGTGGTACTGAGCTGCTGGCGGGTCTGGGTGGGCATATCGGCGTTGTGGCGCACGGCCATGTCGGCCTGCTGCAGCTCGATGTCGACCGTGGCATCCCGCTGGCCACCGGCCCAGCGCGGGGTGACCGACATGCTCTGCCCCACCTCGAACCACTGCACGGACTGGCTCACCCCGCCCCCGCTGCTACTGACCGACGTGCCGCCCGAGCTGATGCTGTTGCTTTGGCTGTTGGCAGACTGCACCCACTGCAGGGGCACCGCCTGGCTCATGCGCAGGCTGCCTTTTTCGCCGTTGCGCACCTGGATTTTTTGCGGCGTCATGAGAGGGGCATCGGGCTGGGTGCCGATGCGCACAGCGCCGTCCTCCCGGCCTTCTTCCACCTGGCGCAACTCCACCGTCAAATCCCGCTGCGGCAGCTTCTCTTTGGCAGCAACCTGCGCCGCACCAGACGCCCCCGCCCACCACACCGCTGACAGCACTACCGTTCGCAAGACAAGGGGAAAAACACGCGACATAGCAGCTCCTCACAGTGGCGGTGGCAAGCCGCGGCAAGCCTGAATCGACAGGCTCTCAAGCCACAAGGCGTGGCCGTCGAACATGCGGTAGGGCATGAAAAAGTGCATCAAGCGGGCACCCCAGCCGTATTGGGTTTCCTCCGTGAGCACGCGGCAGCCTCCGGCCTGCGGAATGATGAGCCAGGCGTGGTAAACCTCGGCCCCGAGGCCTACGCCATTCCACGCGATGCGCTCGAAAGGCACAAACTCCTGCACACAGGACCGGATTCCGACGCCGAAGGTCTTCCACTCAAACTCCATGCTCAAGGCCAGATCACGGCTGCGACCCGGCTCCCACGCCATTTTGGAATTGGTATACCAGGTCGGCCACAAGGGCGCGCGCACCAGCCAAGCCCAAATGTGCTCGGCAGGGGCCGGAATAAACAAGTCATTGACCACATGAACCGGTGCGCGATCGGGGTGAAAGTGCTCGGGCCATTGGATGGCAGGAGCCGGTGTGGGTTGTGGCATCAGTAATCTCTTTCTCTACCTGAGGGCTTTGCCACGGTGTGGTTACGCGTTACAGCCCATTGTTCAAATTCCGTACTCGGCATGGCTTTGGCAAACCACCACCCTTGCCCTAGGTCACAACCTGCATCCCGCAGGACCTGACACGTGGCTTCGTCTTCAATGCCCTCTGCCAGCACCTTCAAGCCCAGATCGTGGCCCAGCTCAATCGAGGAGAGCACGATAGCGCGATCTTTACTGCCCTCTGCCAGGTTCTCCATGAAAGACTTGTCGATTTTCATCTCTTGGGCCGGTAGCTGCTTCAGGTAGGTGAGTGAAGAGAAACCGGCTCCATAGTCGTCAATCGACAGCTGCACCCCCAGCGCCACAAAGCGGGCCATGGCCTCCAGCGCTGCCTCGGGCGATGTCAGCAACACACTCTCGGTCAGCTCCATCACCACGAGGGCGGGGGCCATTCCACTAGCCAACAATTGCCGCTCCACGGTCTGCAACACCTCCGGGTCATGCAGGGCATCCGCCGAAAGATTGACCGATACGCTAACGCCCGGCAACCGGCTTTGCCAGGTAGCACAGTCGCGCAAAGCCCGTGATACGGTCCAGACGGAGAACCGGTGCAGGAGCCCGGTGGATTCGATGATGGGAATGAATTTGTCCGGCGGGATCATGCCTTCCTGCGGGTCGTTCCAGCGGGCCAGAGCCTCGGCCCCGACGACCCGCCCGGTCTTAAGGTCCACCTGTGGCTGGTAGTGCAGCATCAGGGTGTCTTGCAAAATCGCCTCGCGCAACTTCTCGTAGCGGCGGTTGCGGTCCACAAAATGCTTGTGCAGCAAGTTATCAAAAAACTGGTATTCCTGCCGGTGGTCTATGGCAAACAACAGCGCCTGCTCGGCATTGCGCATCAGCTCCTCTGCGTCGGCGGCCTCATCCAGCCTTTGCGCGACAACCCCGAAGGCCATTTCGACATGCACTGCAAATTCGCTGAGTCGGGTCACATCCCGCAGGTGCGCAATCGCCCGCAACGGTTCGATGGCAGCGGCATCGGCGGTATCGCTTTGCATCGCGATACCCAGCGTGTCCTGCCCGACGCGGGCTAAGCCCACCAAACCGGCCAGATGCTGCTGAAGCACACGCCCCAACTGCCCCAGCGACTGATCCACCTTAGCGGTGCCCACAATGCTGGCGAGCTCCGGCACCCGGAAAAAACGGACATGGGCTACCAATAGGTAGCCGCTCACGCCGATTGCGGGCGAAAGACTGGACTCGAGGCGCTCGGTCAACCCTTGCCGGTTCAGAAGACCTGTAGAAAGGTCGTGCAAGGCGTTGTATTGAAGGGTTCCCATGTGCTTGTGCACTTCACCGGTGTGGTACTCCACCTGGTCAGCCAAGTGGGCTTGAAACCGGCTGCGCAACAGGTTGAAATAGGCGGCCGTCACCACATTGAATAAATAGGCTAGCCCGTAGTAGAGGCAGTGGCCTTCCCCGTAATTCCAGAAGTTCCAATGGCGTGAGCTGTACAGCATGAGGCCGGGCACCAGCAAAGCAAAGGCCACACCCACCAACCAACCCGTCTTTTGCCCCCGTAAAAAAAACACCAGATAGGGAAAGACAAAGGTCCAATAGGGCGAGTCTCCGGTTTGCCCGCCAAACACTACGTTGGAGGCAAATATGGCAAAGCCCGCCAGGACCAACATGTTCTCCGAGAGCACCGGCGGCGCCCGACGGCTTATCAGGATGATGGCGGGCACCAGCAGAAAAGCGACTTCGAGTAGCTGCACCACGCCCATGACCATCAGCCGCTGATCCTGCCCGGCCCGCACATTGGCAAGCCCGAACATGAGCAAAGTCAGCGTGCCCAGCACCGTAAATATCAAGGTATTGCTTCGGCGGCGGGCATCCGGCACCAACTCCTGTTCGCCCACGCCCAGAAGCTGCTTGAGCGTGGCCGGCAAAGCCTGCCGCGGCGGCGGACTGGGCCCTGCGGGCACTTGATAAGCATTCGGATCCATAGTGCCACTCCCAGAACGACATTGCTGTTGTGGTGCGGGCGGTAATTGCTCGATGTTCAAAAACCGACCGCTGTGCTAAGTTACCCCGGCCGCGGCCGCATGTCCACCATGTTCGCGGGATTACAGGGGGAATTCATGACACAAAAACGATTTCTGGAAGCCATTATTGTGGGCAGCGGTTTCGGCGGGGCCGTCATGTGCTGCCGGCTGGCCATGCGCTGGCCCGGCGAGGTGCTGTTACTGGAGAGGGGCAAACGCTACCCCAAGGGGAGTTTTGCGCGCAGCCCGCATGACTTTGCCGCCAACTTCTGGGCGCCGGCCGAAGACGGCCAGGCGCGCAAGCTCAATGGGTTGTTTGACATTCGCAACTACCGCCGCATGGACTCGGTGGTCAGCGCAGGCTTGGGTGGGGGCTCGCTGATTTACGCCAATGTGTTCATGCCAGCGCCTGCGTGGGTGTTCGGCCCGCGATGGCCCGCACAAATCAGCGCCACAACCCTTGCCCCCTATTACCGGGTCGCCCAAAGCGTGCTGGCTGCCCGCCCCGTGCCGCCTGCCGAAGGCGATGCCCGCCGAACCATTCAGCGCACCTCGCTGTACGCTGACTTCGCCCGGGCTGATGGCCGCACCAGCCGGGCGGCAGACATTGCGGTATTTTTCGGCAAGGGCTACGCCAGCCGCCAGAGTGGCCCACTCCCCCTGGGTGAGCAGGAACGCAACCGCTATGGGGCCACGCAAACCTCGTGCACCTACTGCGGGGAATGCGACGTAGGTTGCAACGTGCACGCCAAGAACACCCTCGACCTGAACTACCTGTTCGCCGCCGAAAAGCAGCATGGTGCCCTCGTGGAAACCGGTAGCGAGGTCACTCGCATTACCCCGCTCAGCGAGGCGGGCGAGCCCGACAGCACCGCAGACGGGCGCTATGGCTACCGGGTGGATTACCGGGACGATGCCGGCACACCACTGCACGCGCTGGCACGCCGCGTCGTTGTGGCAGCGGGCACCCTGGGCACCAATGAGCTGCTGCTGCGCTGCCGGGACACGCTGGGCACGCTGCCGCGCCTGAGCCAGCGGCTGGGCCACGGGTTTTCGGGCAACGGGGACTTTCTGTCTTTTGTGTCAGGCGGCACCCGCGCTGCCGACCCGACTTACGGCCCCGTGATTACCCAGTTCATTGACTATGGTTTGCAGCAACCCACACCGGGGCAGCCGTCCTTCATGCTGGAAGATGCGGCCTACCCTGCTTTTGCAGCCTGGTATGTCGAAGGGCTGCGACCGGCTGCCGGCTTGAGCTACTTGTTCAACCGCATCGCGCGAACCTTCAAGGTCTTCAAGCAGCGCTGGGTTGACCAACTGTTCTCCGGCAAGTGGAGCGGCTCCATGAGCGCCTACGCCCATACGGCACTCCAAGGCGACCTGTCGTACCGCAGCAGCGTGTTGCTGTTTATGGGCCAAGACGCGGCGGACGGCACCTTGCACCTGCACCGCGGGCGCTTGGCGCTGGACTGGCCCCAGTCCAGCAGCCGCCCGCTTTACGACGCCATCGTGGCCTGTGGAAAGCGGTTCCAGCAGTTCGCCGGCGCAAGCACCTATTTCCCCCAACCTACCTGGGCCTGGCCGGTGCGCAACAACATCACCGTCCACCCCCTGGGAGGCTGTGCCCTGGCGGAGGAGCCTGCGCACGGCGTGGTGAGCAGCCTCCCCGGAGCCCGGGGCCAGGTCTTTGGCTACCAGCGCCTGTATGTGGCCGATGGCTCCTTGCTTCCCACCGGCGTGGGGGCCAACCCCAGTGCCACTATTGCGGCACTGGCGGAGTGGATTGCAGAAGACATCACCGGAATGACCCCGGACGACACCCTTGGAGTACCCCATGCCTGATTCCGCGCGCTCACCGGTCGCCTTCCAGTTCACGGAGGAAATGAGGGGCTACGTCAGCCCCGGGCAACATACCTGCCAACAGGGCCACGATGAGGGCGAAGCCGCGGGCTTGGACCTGATGTTTCACCTCACCATCCGCATGGAGGACCTCGATGCCTTCATTAGCGACCCTGCCCATGCGGCCCAAGCCATAGGCTACCTGGAGGGCCGCAGTATCGGGGGCCGACAGCCCGTGCTGGCGGGCGAGTTCAACCTGTTTGCAGACAGTGGCGATGCAAATCGCAAAACCATGCTTTACCGGCTGAAGTTTGAAGACCACCAAGGGCAGCCCCTCACCTTGAGCGGCCGCAAGGACATTCGCAACGACTTCGGGTTTGACGCCTGGTCGGACACCACCACCCTCATGGTCAACATCTACCCCGGGCACCTGAGTGCTGCGGAAGAAGGGGCGGCCTCGCTGGTGGCCAGTGGCGTATTGCACATCCGGGTGCGCGACTTCCTGCAGCAGCTCACGACGTTTCAGGCCGACGCCCCCACCCCGCTCGACCGGCTGGACGCCATACAGCGCTTCGGCCGCTTGTTTTTGGGCAAACTGTGGGAAACCCATGGCCTGCCGCGCCGCCACGGACGCGAACCCCGCATTCGCACCATCCCGCTGCACAGCCTGGAGGGCGTGAAAGGCGCGGAGGTCAGTACCCACTACGCCAGCACAGCGGATGGCCTGGGGATCAGCCTACTGCGCTTTCAGCGCGCGCCCTGCAAAGACGTAGTGTTGCTGGTGCCGGGGCTCACTGCGTCGAGTGACATGTTCATCATGCCCGAGCACCGCAACCTGACCCAGGTGCTGCTGGACGAGGGCTTTACCGATGTCTGGACACTGGACGGACGCATCAGCAAGCGCCAGCCCTACAACCACACCCGCCACCGCTTTACCGTGGACGACGTAGCACTCTACGACAACCCTGCCGCACTGGCCGCAGTCCGCACAGCGGTGGGGCCGGAGGCGCGCATTCACATCATCAGCCATTGTCTGGGCGCGATGTCGGTGGCCATGAGCCTGTTTGGCAAAAAGCTGCCGGGGGTTAGCAGCGTGATCGTGAACGGGGTAGCCCTCACCCCCAAGGTGGGCGCATTTGCAAAGGCCAAGCTGGCGCTCGGGCCGTTTTTGGCGGAATCCATACTCGGGGTCGACTACCTCAACCCCGAGTGGGGCACGCAGGCCGGCATGTCACCGGGGAAACTGCTGGCCAAAGGGGTGAGCCTCATGCACCGCGAGTGCGATGTGCCCGAGTGCCACATGACCAGCTTCATGTGGGGCTACGGCTATCCGGTGCTATTCCGCCATGAGAACCTGCACGAAGTGACCCACCGCCGTACTGGCGACTTGTTCGGTGGCAGCGGCGTGCACTACTACCGCCACATCCGCAAAATGGTGGGGGCCGACAACACTGCCGTGAAGTTCGATCCCAAAGATGTGCGCTACCGTGACCTGCCCGACAACTACCTGCACAACGCCGCCGACATCAGCACGCCCGTCCTGCTGGTAGCCGGGCAGGAAAACGCTTTGTTTTTAGACTCGAATGTGCTGTGCCATGAGCGACTGGAGCAAATTTCGCCCGGCCGCCACCAGCTGGAAGTGATTCCGGGCTACGGCCATGCGGACGTGATCATCGGAAAAAACGCGGCACACGATGTGTTTCCGCGCTTTATCAAATTTTTACGGCAACACGCCCGCTAAACCGGGCGGGTGCGCGCAGGTTTATTCGATCTTCAGGTTCTGGCTGCGCACTACGTCGCGCCAGGCCTGGTAGTCCGCCTCGATAAAGCGAGTTTGCCCAGCCGGCGTGCCCGGCATGGCGTCGACCGCATCGACCTTGAAGCGGGCCTGCACTTCGGGCAGGGCCACCACCTTGTTCAAGGCGGCATTGAGTTTGTCGATCACGGCCGCTGGCGTGCCGGCCGGAGCCGCCAGTGCAAAGAAGTTCTGCACATCAAACCCCTTAAAACCCGCCTCGGCCATGCTCGGCACGTCGGGCATGGCACTGGAGCGCTTGGCACTGGTCACCGCCAAGGGCTTCACGCGGCCGTCTTTAATCAGGGGCAACAGCGCGGGAATCGTGCCGGTGACCAACTGCACCTGGCCCGACACCATGTCCATGGTGGCAGGCGCGACACCGCGGTAGGGAATATGGGTAATAAAAGTGCCGGTGCGCGCTTTGAGCAACTCCAGCACCAAGTGATTCACCCCACCGGCGCCGGCGGAACCGTAATTGAGAGCACCCGGCTGGCTGCGGGCTTTCACCACCAAGTCCTGCATGGACTGGATGCCGGTTTGAGGAGTGGTCGCCCACACCAAAGGACCGCTGGCAATCATGCCGACCGGGCTAAAGCTTTTGAGCGGGTCATAGCCTGCAGTGGGCAAGGACGCGGCCACCGTGGTGAACGGGGAAGCCACCAACAACAAGGTATAGCCGTCGGCCGGCTGCTGCGCCACATACTGCGTACCAATGGCCCCAGACGCACCCGTGCGGTTTTCCACCACAAAGCTGCCCCCCATCACTTCACCCAACTTCTGGGCCATCAAGCGACCCATGGCGTCTGTCCCGGCACCAGGGGCAAAGGGCACCACGATCTTGACGGGCTTGTCGGGAAAACCGGTGCTACCGCTTTGGGCCCAGGCCACTGGCCCCCAAAACGCGGTTGCCAATGTAGAAGCTACCGCCACCCGGCGGGAGATTGTGCGAATCTTCACCATGAAAACACCTTTAACGCTGGTTACAGCCCGCCACTATGCGACACAGAAATTGCAGCCGCATGACAAACGGATTGCATCTGCAGCCCAACAAAAAAGCCTGCATCCTATGAGGGATGCAGGCTTGGTATTTGGAGGAGAAGGAGTCCATAGAACAACCTTCTTAAGTCGTTGATTCGTATGGATTTAATTTTCGATGTCCAAAAAAGTACCAACAGAAATACCAACAAAAATAAAAGTGTCTCAATTCGGCACCGTCAACACAGACCCCCGAACCAAAGCAGCATAAAAAATTACATGGCTATAAGAAACTGAATCTATATAACTATTTAGTATAGTTATTTTTCAAAATATAGGGAAAACCCCTATTTACATAGCAAATAAATCGTTATAGTTCCGCTTAATCCAGCGATGGGTTATGCACCATAAACACAAACACCCCGAAGCCCTGCAAGGCGACGAGGTAAAGGTGGTTGAGGCTAGCGGTAAAAAACCGAGTTACTCCGATAAGTTGACGCCGTCAGTGTAGCACAATTTTTTTCAATAGCCCCAACTGGTATTTTTTACGGTTGAAAGGCTATGTATGGATGATCGTTTTTTGAGACTGCCCGAGGTTCTGGCACTCTTTCCAGTATCGAAAAGTTCCCTTTGGCGGTTTGTAAGTGAGGGCCGGTTTCCAAAGCCGCACAAATTAAGCCAAAAATGCACGGCATGGCGGCTTTCTGAGGTGCAAGCTCACTTGCAAAAGATCGGCGGTGCGCAATGACCGCCGCCCTGACCCAATGGGCACCATTGGCCGCGCAGTTGGCATGGGGTTTCGCATGCTGACCGCCGATACCTTAACCATGTGGCACGAAGCCCTAGGCGACCAAAGCCCATACGAAGCCCTACGCCGTGCGCGTGGCAGCTCTTGGCTGGTAGATGGCGTTATCCCCCGTGGCCACAGCTGGCTGATCGGAGCGCCCGCTAGTTACAAAAGCTTCGTTGCCTTATCCGTGGCGCACGCTATCGTATGTGGCCGCCCTTGGGTGGGTCGAGACACCCGAAAGGCGACAGTGATATATGTCGCCGCCGAAGGTGGCGGAGGCCTTCACGTTCGGAGGGCAGCACTGGACGAATTCCACGAGCAAAGCGGGCCATTATTCATCGTGAGTTGCCGCCCTCAGCTGGACACGCCCGAGGGGCTGGCGGAGTTGCTGGGGATTGTCGGTGAGCTGGCACCCGACCGAGTGACAAGCCGTGCCGAATGGGCCGCAGCAGTGTCTGGACTGGACGACCTGACGGACTTGTCAGACGAAGCGCACCAGCCCCGAGACACCAGCATAAACCGAGCCTATACCCGTGGGCTGTACGCATGGAGGGGGGGCCCACCATGGGGACACGTCGCAAGCGCAACACGCGCCCAGCGTGAACCCGACCGCCTACGGTATCGCACCATGACACCGCAGCAGGTTGAAGCCATGACGGAGGCGGAGCAAGCCGAGCGCGTAGCAGTTTTAGACGGCAACTTTCCCGAGTTGGCAGGCTTCACACCAGACGAGCGCGCCCGATTGGTTGTGATCGTGGACACCTACGCACAGACCGCCGCCGATGACGAGAAAGGCGCGGTGTCCGCATTCAATAAAAACATTCGTAGGCTGATCGAGGCCACAGGCGCGGACGTGGTTGTTTTAGACCATTTACAGAAAAGCGGGGGCGAATTCATGGGCAGCTTGGCAAAGCTTGGTGATGCTGACGGCATGGTGAAACTAACCCGCAAGGGCGACCGCCATGCATTACTGACGTGCGAAAAACTGAAAGATGCACCAGAGTTTGAGCCGATTGCATTGGAGTTGTTGCCGGTCGAGCTGGAAGGCGTCGCAGACCATGCGGGACGACCCTACGGCACGCTGATTGCGACTGAAGGCAGTCAGACCTACCGACAAGCGAAAGCCGTCACCAAGGGGGCAAAAACCACGGCAGCGGGAGTGCTCCTTAACCTTATCCATGAGCCAGTGACCAAGGCCACATTGCGCGAGCTGTTCACTAACCATGAAAGCCAAACGGGCGAATTGAAGTCCAGACAAAAGGCATTCAATCGCGCGCTGGAAATTTTGGTTAATTCTGGCTTAGTTACTTTGAATGGCGAGCTAGTGGACAAGGCGACAGCGTGAGCCAGGGAGACATGGCGACACTGCCCCCCTTTCTAAAAAAGGGGGGGTGTCTGTCTCCTAGTGTTTGTCTGTCTTTTGTATGTCTCCTCGAATGTCTCCTGATTAAACAGAGAAATATCACATTATGAAAAACACAAAATTTCAAAAAGGCACAAGCGGAAACCCACAGGGCAGACCCCGTGGCATTGGCCGCATTGGTGAGCTTCGTAAACGTATTGCCGACGACATGGATTCGATCGTTAGTAGTCTGGTGGCAGCTGCAAAGGCTGGTGATACACAGGCCGCAAAGTTGTTGCTTGATCGTGTAATCCCGACACTGCGACCAATGGAGCAGGCAGAGCCAATGGCACTGACTGGCGACAACCTTACCGCCAAGGGCGAGAGCGTTTTGCAGGGGCTGGTCGAGGGCAACCTATCCAGCGAACAGGCAGCGCGTCTGGTGGCCGTTCTGGCGGGGCTGGCACGGGTCGAGGAGTTCACGACACTGGAGCAACGCATTGCCCAGCTGGAGGCCCGCACATGACCCGCACCATGCAAAACCGTTTAGCGGTGCTGGAGGCCGCCGCACCAAGGGGCCGGATTGTGGGGCGGACGTTTATGCCGCCACTAATGGGAAAGGCCGCACCTGATGGCGTGAGCTTCATTGGGTACGGTATTGGAGGCGCTAAGGAATTCCGATACAGCACAGAGGCCGCATTGCGCGATTGGCTGGAATTGAACCCAGCCCCAGCCGGTGAGATTGACCAGATTTACAGCGTGAAGCAATGCGCCGAAGTTCTGGCAAAGCTGCAATCCGAAATTTAAAAAATCAACGTGGTGCAGGAGAAATTTCTGTAACTTTTAAGGAAAAACTATGAAACCGAGTTCACAAACGATTGCCGAAGTCCAAAGCGATTTTGAAGCCTTAGACCGAGCAGGCGAGCGCGCCCGCAAGCAAGTATTGGAGCAGCGGGCGGCCTTTTGGCGAGGCGAAGGCCCAGCCCCACGAATGGCACCGGCGGCAATGAATGTGCAGTTCACGCAGCATTCGATTCAAGAGCAGCGCCAATGGGGCGAGTCGGAAAAGTTCGGCCGCTATGTCGCAAAGATCGACCCAGGGGCAGCGACCCGCGACTTGATGCCAAGGGGCGTAAACGCCTACACGGCAGGCCGGTGATGCTGGAGCAGATTGGCGCTAACAAGCGACAAAGCAGGCGGGCAAGGGCAACACCAGCCCCAGCCCTCAAAAGCCGCCCACAGGCCCGAAAAATGGCCCAGCCGAGTGACCTCTTGAACCAATTATTGAAAGTACAAAAATGAACAATCTTGAAAAATCCATGCAGGAACTGCGCGCAGCGATTGCAGGCCATAGCGACGCGCTGGACACGTTGCAGAGCCGCTATCGAGTTGCCCTTGCATCCAATGCACCAATGGCAAAAATTGAGGCAATCGAAGCCGAGCAAGTGAAAGTGCAGCGTGCAGCAACACGGGCACAAACTACTTTTGATGGATTGATCGAGCAGGCCGCCAAGCAAGCGCAGGAAGCCAAGGCCGCCCAGCTGGTGCAGGCCCGTGAGGACTTCGGCGCGGTTGATCGGCTTCTACGTGATGAACTTCACCAGCTGGACACAGCCGCCGGTGAGTTTGTTGCCGCCTTCAAAAAGTTTCAGGGGCTGGGGCTGATCGACGGATGGCGGGGGCAGCGTTACGCACTGCGACAACTCGGAGGCCGTGGCGAGGCTGATTCGTTCGGAGTGATGCAACACGACATTGCAGGCACAGGACGACAGGCCGCCCAGTTGGTGGCGAATCTGCAAACGATGCACGCCCAGCAGTAGCAACCTACACACCGAGGAAAGAACCCAGCCCCTGAGCTGGGTTTTTTTATGGGGCTGGGGTTTCAGTCAGGCGGAGATTGTCGAGATAGTCTGCCCACTCTTGCGCCATGGTGACGCGCTTACTAATGAAGGCCGCACGGTCATACGCACCACCATGGGAAATTTGCCCGGTATGAGCTAGGGCCGCTTCGATTACGTCAGGGTCAAAACCAAGCGCTTCACGAATCAAAGTCCGCCCGGTTGCCCGGAAACCATGCCACGTTTGCACCCCCTGATAACCAAGCCTGATAAGTGCGGCACCTAGCGCAGCTTCGGACATTGGCTGTTTTGGATTGGTAGCGCCGGGGAACACATATTCACGCTGACCCGTCAGGGGGTGGATTGATTCGAGAATCGCCACGGCTTGCGATGGCAGGGGGACAACGTGAGGCTGGCCCGTGGCTTTACCGGCCTTAGATCGCTTCATATCGGCGCTGGGAATTGTCCAAAGGCCCGCCGATAGATCAAGATCACACCAACGCATGCCGCGCAGGTTGCCGGGGCGCTGAAACAGGATGGGGGCTAGTTTGAACGCAGCGCAAACCGCAGGGGTTCCGGTGTATGCATGAATGACCCTGAGCAACTGGCCTACCTTTTGCGGGTCAACCAATGCAGCATGGTTTTTCTTTTCAGACTTTTTTAACGCTGGTGCAATGTCTAGGGTGATATTGCGCTCTGCCCTACCGCTAGCGATTGCCAAGCCCCATACCCCCCCGGCAGTGACCCGGACGCGCTTAGCGCTCTCCACAGCCCCCCGGCGCTCTATACGCCTGAGCACTTCTAGCAACTCCGGGCCGGTTATCGATGCAATGGCACGTTTGCCGAGCCATGGCAAAAGATCTTTATGGATGTTGCGATATTCACGCTCATAGTGTGAAGCGCTCCACTCCGACTGCTTCAAATCAAGGTATTCGAGAGCGACAGATTCAAGACTGTTAGCAGCTGCAACCGCTTTTTTTAGCTTATCCGCCCGCTTTTGATCGCTGGGGTCAATCCCTTGAGCAAGCAACTCCCGTGCATCGTTGCAATCTCTGGCAGCTTTTGCCAATGTCACAGCAGGGTAGACGCCGAGGGCAAGGGTTCTTTGTTTCCCGTGCATCCGATAAGCCATGCGCCAATATTTGCCCGAGGCCGTAACGTGCAAATAAAGCCCCTTACCGTGCGAATACTTTTCGCCGGTTGCCGCGCCTTTGTGTTTGACCTTTTTTACAAAGGTGTCGGTGAGTACCATGCGCCCCCCTAGAGTTGGATTTTTTATGTACCAACAAAAATACCAACATTTTTGCTGGATTCCATGATACCAAGCCGGACGAAGTGGGACGTAAAAAAACCCGCTCTCCAATGAAGAAGGCGGGTTTTAGGGCTTTATGGGACTGTATAAAACCGATAACTGGAGGAGAAGGAGGGATTCGAACCCTCGGTACCTTTCGGTACGCCTGATTTCGAGTCAGGTACATTCGACCACTCTGCCACTTCTCCTGAATTCGTGTCGGTCGAAACGAAGCCACGATTCTAGCAGGCTTGTCCGACCGTTTTGAGGGCTCAGGCCTTGAGCACGCTCACGCCGCCCATGTAGGGGCGCAGCGCTTCGGGGACGGTAATGCTGCCATCGGCGTTCTGGTGGTTTTCCAGCACCGCCACCAGTGCACGGCCCACGGCCAGGCCGGAGCCGTTGAGGGTGTGCACCAGCTCGTTCTTACCCTGCGCGTTTTTAAAACGAGCCTGCAAACGGCGGGCCTGGAAGGCTTCGCAGTTGGAGACCGAGCTGATTTCGCGGTAGGTGTTTTGGGCGGGCAGCCAGACTTCCAGGTCGTAGGTTTTGCTGGCACCAAAGCCCATGTCGCCAGTGCACAGGCTCATCACGCGGTAGGGCAAGTTCAGCTTCTGCAAAATGGCTTCGGCGTGACCGGTCATTTCTTCCAGCGCTTCGTAGCTCTGATCGGGGTGGACAATTTGCACCATTTCCACCTTGTCGAACTGGTGCTGGCGGATCAGGCCGCGGGTATCGCGCCCGGCGCTGCCCGCTTCAGACCGGAAGCACGGGGTGTGAGCCGTGAGCTTGATGGGCAAGTCGGCCTCGGCGGACACCACGTCGCGCACAAAGTTGGTCAGTGGCACTTCGCTGGTGGGAATGAGGTAGAGCGCGGTGTTGTCATCGCCGCCCTCTTGGCCGCCCTTTTTGGCGGCAAACAGGTCTTCTTCAAACTTGGGCAGCTGGCCGGTGCCGCGCAGGCTGTCGCCGTTGACGATGTAGGGCGTGTAGCACTCGGTGTAGCCGTGCTCGGTGGTCTGCACGTCCAGCATGAACTGGGCAAGGGCGCGGTGCAGGCGGGCGATTTGCCCTTTCATGACGGTGAAGCGTGAGCCGGTGAGCTTGACGCCCATTTCAAAGTCCAGCCCCAAGGGATTGCCCAAGTCCACATGGTCTTTGACTTCAAAGTCGTAGGTCTTGGGGGAGCCCCACGTGCGCACCACCACGTTGCCGTGCTCGTCTTCACCCACGGGCACACTCTCGTGCGGCAGGTTGGGCACAGCTTCCAGCATGGTTTGCATTTCGGCCTGAATGGCGTCCAAACGGGTGGCAGAGGCCTCCAACTCGGCCTTCAGGCTGCCCACTTCCGCCATGGCCGCGTCAGCCTCTGCGTGCTGGCCCTTGCCTTTGAGCATGCCGATCTGTTTGCTCACGCTGTTGCGCTTGGCCTGCATCTCTTCGGTGCGCATCTGGATGGTCTTGCGCTCGGCTTCCAGCGCCGTGAAGGCCTCCACATTCAAAAAGACCTGTGGGTTCTTGCGGGTCAACAGGCGGGCAACTACCGAATCCAGGTCTTTGCGCAGCAGGGTGATGTCTAACATGGCGTTTCTCGTACTTTCGGGTCAAATCAGGTTCAAATCGGGCTCTAGCCCTCTATTTTATTGCGCGAGCAGCTACGTTTTTAGTAGCGCCCAGCACCGGCATCAGACTTCCAGCTTCAGGCCCTTGGGCAGCGGGAACTTCACGGTTTCTTCAATGCCGTCCATCTTGCGCACCGACACAGCGCCCAGCGCCTTGATGCGGTCGATCACGGCCTTCACCAGCACCTCCGGGGCGCTGGCACCCGCGGTCAGGCCCACGCGCTGCTTGCCTTCAAACCACTCGGGCTGGAGCTCATCGGCGTTGTCCACCATGTAGCTCTCGGTGCCCAGCTTCTGGGCCACTTCGCGCAGGCGGTTGCTGTTGGAGCTGGTAGGGCTGCCCACCACGATCACAATGTCCACCTGCGGGCTCATCACCTTGACCGCGTCCTGGCGGTTCTGGGTGGCGTAGCAAATGTCTTGCATCTTGGGTTTTTGGATTCGCGGAAAGCGGGCTACCACGGCGGCGGTGATTTCGGCCGCGTCGTCCACGCTCAGGGTGGTTTGGGTCACCACGGCCAGTTTGTCGGTCTGGCCGGGCTGGATGCGGGCTACGTCGGCCACGTCTTCCACGAGGTGAATGCCGCTCTCCAGCTGGCCCATGGTGCCTTCCACCTCGGGGTGGCCTTTGTGGCCGATCATCACAAACTCATAGCCTTCTTTGTGCAGCTTGGCTACTTCGACGTGCACCTTAGTCACCAGCGGGCAAGTGGCATCAAAAATCTGAAAACCCCGACGCTCCGCCTCGCGCTGGATGGCTTGGCTCACGCCGTGGGCCGAGAACACCAGCGTCGCGCCCGGCGGCACATCGTCCAGCTCTTCGATGAAGATGGCGCCGCGCTCTTTGAGGTCGTTCACCACATAGGTGTTGTGCACGATTTCATGGCGCACGTAGATGGGGCGGCCGAACTTGGCCAGCGCCTTCTCCACGATCTCGATGGCGCGGTCTACGCCCGCACAAAAGCCACGTGGCTCGGCCAGCAGAATTTCTTGGGGCAATACAGTGGTGGTCATAACACTCCAATCAGCTGCACTTCAAACGTGACTGGCTGGCCGGCCAGCGGATGGTTGAAGTCAAACAACACCGCGCGCTCGGCGCCTTCGCCGCGCAGTTGCAGCACCACACCGGCAAACTGGCCTTGGCCATCGGGCGTGGGGAACTGCACCACATCGCCCACGTTGTAGGTCTCCAGCGGATCGCCCATTTGCGTGAGCACCTTGCGGGCCAGCCACTGCTGCATGTCGGGATTGCGTTCGCCAAAGGCGGCACCTGCCGGCAGCTCAAAGGTGGCGCGCGCGCCCTCTTCCATGTCCATCAGGCAGGCCTCGACGGCGGGCGAAAGTTCGCCTGTGCCCAAGCTCAGCGTGGCGGGCTTGCCATCGAAAGTGTTGATGATGTCCCCGGCGGGGCCGCCCAAGCGGTAATGCAAGGTAAGAAAGGAGCCCGGCTGAACCCGGGGAAGCGTGCTGGTCATAGAAGTCCCGATAAACTGCCCCGTATTATCCCGCCCCCGACGCCCCGCCCCTCCCTATGCCCCTCAAAGACCTCCCCCTGGAAGCCCAACCGCGCGAGAAGTTGCTTGCGCGAGGCCCCGGGGCGCTCAGCGATGCGGAGTTGCTGGCGATTTTGTTGCGCACCGGTATTGCTGGCAAAGGGGTGTTGCAGATGGCCGAGGAGCTGCTGCAACTCAAAAAAGATAGCGCCTCGCGCAATAACGACGGGCGCCAGGGCGGGTTTGGAGGCATAGCGGGACTGCTGCACGCTACCGCCGACGACCTCAAGCGCGTCAAAGGCCTGGGACCTGCCAAGCGGGCCGAGATTGTGGCGGTGCTGGAGCTTGCCCGCCGCGCCATGGCGCAGCGCCTGCAGGAGCGCGAGGTGTTTGCCGACCCGCAGGCCGTCAAGCACTACCTGCAGCTCCACTTGGCCGCCAAAGGGCACGAGGTGTTTGCGGTGCTGTTTTTAGACACCCAAAACAAGCTACTGGCCATGGAAGAGCTGTTTCGCGGCACGCTCACCCAGACCAGCGTGTACCCGCGTGAGGTGGTCATTCGCGCGCTGCACCACGGTGCGGCGGCAGTGGTGCTGGCGCACAACCACCCCAGCGGCAGCGTGCAGCCCAGCCGTGCGGACGAGGCGCTGACCCACACCCTGAAAGCCGCGCTCGCGCTGGTGGATGTGCGGGTGCTGGACCACATCATCGTCGGGCCGGGTCAGGCGCTGTCTATGGCTGAAACCGGCCTCATTTAACCCAAGGGCACCCATGAAAATCAACGCCCTTTCCGACCTGAAGCTGGTCAAAAAAGAAATCGAGGCCCAGGCAGCCCGCGAAGCGGCGCTGGCCGCGCAAAAAGCGCTGGACGCCAAACGCAAAGCCGCGGCCAGCAATCTGTTTCAAGCCGCCATCGGCAAGGTCAAACCCTTGGAGCCACCACAGCGGGCCAAGCTCACCCCGGAGCCACCCAAGCCTATTCCTAAGCAGCAGATGCTGGACGACGCGGCCGCGCTGCAAGAGGCGCTGAGCGACGAGATCGACGTCACCACCCTGCTCGACACCGACGAGCACCTGAGCTTTCGCCGCCCCGGCGTGGGCACGGACGTGACGCAGAAGCTGCGCAAAGGCAAGTGGAGCATCCAAAAGCAGATTGACCTGCACGGCTACCGCAGCGACGAGGCGCGCGAGGCCCTGGGCGCCTTTATCCGCGAGTCGCACCGCAACGGCATCCGCTGCGTGCGCGTGGTGCACGGCAAGGGCCTGGGCTCGCCCGGCAAAGCGCCGGTGCTCAAAGAAAAAGTGCACAAGTGGCTGGTGCAAAAAAGCGAGGTGGTGGCTTTTGTGCAGGCCCAGCCTGCGCAGGGTGGCGCGGGGGCGCTGGTGGTGTTGCTGCAGCCGCAAAACCGCGCCTGAGCCGCGCTTGAGCCGCGCTTGAGCCGCGAGAGTTCGCCTCAGTTAGCGACGTTGCGCATCCAGTCGGCGGTTTGAAAAAACGAGGCTTTGAGCCGCTCGTGCAGCACTGGGTCGATGTTGGTTTCTCCCATGGACTGGTCCATGCAGGCCAACCACTGGTCGCGCTCCAAAATGCCAATTTTGAACGGCATGTGCCGTGCCCGCAGCCGCGGGTGACCGAAGCGCTCCACAAAGTAATCGGGCCCGCCCATCCACCCGCACAGAAACCAGAACAAGTGATCGCGCGCCTTGTCGAGGTCGGTGCCGTGGGCAGCGCGCAACTCGGCGTAGCGCGGCTCCAGGTCCATCAGGTCGTAAAAGCGATCGACCATAGCGCGGATTACGGGCTCACCGCCTATGGTGTCAAACAGGGTGGGGGCGTTGGGTTCTTGGATTTGCATGCTTAATCTTTCAAAGTCTTAGTTTTGCGTATCTCGGCTTGCAGCGCGGGCGATGCAATGTCGTCCAGGCTGCGCATGGCGGGGGCCAGTTGGTCCAGCAGGCGGCCCATGCCGGGGTGGCCGGCTGCCAGCTCTTCAAACGTGGTGCGCCACTGGCGTAACTCGCCCCAGATGCGGCGGATGATGGCGATGGCCGTGGTGCGCTGCGGCACAAAGGCACTGTAGGCGGACATGGCGTTGTCCAGCGTGGCGAGCTTGCCTTGCTGGCCCACTTGCAGATGCAGTTGGCGCTCAAACGCCATGCTGGGGCGCGGCACTACGTCGTACAAGGGGCTGAGCGACCAGCCGGGGTGCTGCCCTAGCGTGGCGGTGTGGCGCAAAAAGCCGTGGTTGCGCAGGTGGTCGTCATCGTTGCTGACAAAGATGTTGAACACCATGCGGCCAAACAGCTCTTCGCAGTTGGCGCGTATCTGGCTGGGGTGCACCTGATCGCGAATGGCCTGCGCCAAGTGGCCATAACCTTTGGTGCGCGATTCAAACTCATCACACGCTACCAGCGTCAGGCCACTCACGAAGGGCAGGCGCTCCTCCCGCTCCAAGGCGCTTGTCACACGATCGAAGCGCCGCACCAGCAAGACCGACTTGCCTCCAATGTCGATGACCTTGACGTCAGGCACTGTCAGGCCACAGCGGCCTGCCAGTTGCAGGGTGAAACTCTCGGCCCGGGCCATGTCGAGGGTGTCGCCCACCGCTGCGAATTTGGCCAGCCACAGCACACCCGATTCGTCCCGCACCGAGGCTTTGGGCCGCGCGCCACCCGCGCTCGGGCCGGCGCCGAATACATCGGCCAGGGTGGCGGGTATGGGCAAGCCCTGCTCGATGCGCTCTGCCGCTTCCAGCATGTAGGGGAGCGAGCGAATAGGCGCTGCGCCTGTGTGCATCGGGCTATCGAGCGATTCGCGCACATCCAGTGCGCCCACACGGTCGCTACCTGCACCGAGCAGGTAGTCGGCCTCAGACAGGCTGTTGGCAGGCACGCGGCGCTGAGCTTCGATGACGCGGCGGCCCCAGGCGTCGGGCGCAGCATCACGTATGCCGCCGAACTGCGCGAGTTGGTTCACCGGAAACATCTCTGTACCGCGCACACGGCCTTTGTCAGCCAGACTGAGGCTGATGGGGTCGATCTCAAAAGCGTCGGACCTGTCGATATAGCGGGTGCCGTAGGCAAAGCTGGAGGCCACGACTTCACGCTCTTGGGTGAGCGACAAGCGCCCGGCAGGCGCCCAACCTTCCGTCAGATGGCCAAAGACATAAAGCGTGCGCTGTGGCATCAGAAGTCCAGCGCTTGTAGTTCAGCGGCCGACATGGGACGGACCCGCTGGGTGGCCTCGGCCTGTGCGAGGGCCGCAAGAGAGGGGTCAGACTCTTGCAGCAAGGCCGGAAGCGACAAGCCCGGTGCAATGGCCTCCAAGTAGCGAAAAATCTGCCCCCATGTACGGCTGGGATCGCCCTTCTCAATCAGCACCGCCGTGGAACGGGCCAGGCCGGCGCGCGCGGCAGCATCCGCTTGGCGCACCTTGCGAGCGCGCCGAAGTCGAGCCAGCTTGACGCCAATGCCTTCCATTTCAGCCAGATGCTGGGACGTCAGAAGAGGCGCTTCATTGTATTTCATGTCCGCAATTTCAATCACAATCGACTTAAAGACTGATATTACGGACATTTCAGCGATAGAGCAAGCAAGCTTTAGAGAAAATGCTCTTCAGCCACGAAAAATGACATGAAAAAGTGCTGCCAGCCCACGTAGATATTGCGCGAGAAGCTATTAAATCAGTAGCAATCAGCTCGATGCGCGTCGCAGGGTTTCGACCACGGGGCGGCGCAGCACATCGCGCAGGCCCCACCAGCCGGCGG
Source organism: Rhodoferax sp. (assembly GCF_013297935.1). Classification (GTDB taxonomy): domain Bacteria; phylum Pseudomonadota; class Gammaproteobacteria; order Burkholderiales; family Burkholderiaceae_C; genus Allorhodoferax. The sequence continues at coordinate 121,941 of NZ_JAAFIX010000003.1, forward strand.
CCAGCGCGAGCACGGCACCGGCCAATGCGCCAACCAGTGGCACCCAGAGCTGCACGGTCCAGTCGAACTCAAACACGTAGCGCGCCAGTGCCCAGCCCACTGCTGCCGCCACAACCGAGGCCAAAAAGCCTGCCAGCAGGCCCACGCCCGCCAGTTCGGTGCGCTGCACCTGGCGCAGCAGGCTGCTGCCCGCGCCCACCGCCCGCATGATGGCGAACTCGCGCGCACGGTCTTCACGGGTGGCGGTCACCGCCGCAAACAACACCACCAAGCCCGCCGCCAGCGTGAAGCCAAACAAAAACTCCACCGCGCGGATCACCTGGTCCAGCACGCGCTGCACCTGGTTGATGGTGCTGCTCATGTCCACGTTGGTGATGTTGGGGAATTCGCGAACCAGTGCGTTGTCAAAGCCCTTGGTCTCCGGGGCCTTGAACGCGCCCATGTAAGTGCTGGGCACGTCTTTCAAGGTGCTGACCGGGAACATCACAAAGAAGTTGGCCCGCATGGAGCCCCAATCCACCTTGCGCAGGGACGTGATTTTGGCCTCGGTCTGCACGCCGCCCACATCAAAGCGCATGGTGTCGCCCAGCTTGAGGTTGAGGGTTTTGGCAATGCCCTCTTCCACGCTCACCGCGCCGGCCTCTTCCTCCGTCCATTGGCCGCCCACAATGATGTTGTGCTGCGGATTTTTGGCGCTGTGTGAGAGGTTGAATTCGCGGTCTACCAGGCGCTTGGCGCGGTCCTCGGTGTAGTCGTCGGGCGACACCACTTTGCCATTCACCGCCACCAGCCGGCCGCGGATCATGGGGTACCAGTCGAATTTGGAGACGCCCTTGTCGGTCAGGGCTTTTTGGAAGGCATCGGACTGCTCGGGCATCACGTTGATGACAAAGCGGTTGGGCGCATCCGGTGGCGTGGCTTTGCGCCAGCTGGCGATCAGGTCGGTGCGCAGCAGCACCAGCAGCACCAGCGCCAACAGGCCCACCGACAAGGCGCTCACTTGCACCACGGTGTAGGCAGGGCGGGCCGAAATCTGGCGGGTGGCCAGCACCAGCCAGCGCGGGGCGGTAGTCTCGTTCACGCTCTTGCGCAGCAGTTTCACCGCCACCCAGCTCAGCGCGGCAAACACCAGCACCGCAGCGGCGAAGCCGCCCACGGCAATCAGGCCCAAGGTCAGGTCGCTACTGACCGTGAGCAGCAGCGCGGCAAAACCAGCCACCCCCACTGCCAGCACGCCCAAGGACGCAGGGCGCAGGTTGCCCACATCGCGGCGAATCACTCGCAGGGCCGGCACCTGGGCCAGCTGCAACACTGGTGGCAAGCCAAAAGCCATGAGCAAGGTCAGGCCCATGCCCACACCCAGCAGCGCGGGCCACAGCGTCGCCGCCGGCAGGGCCGCGTCGACCAAGCCGGCCAGCAAGGCCACGAACAGGTAGTGCACCCCAAATCCCACGGCCACGCCCAGCGCGCTGGCAAACAGGCCTACCAGCGCAAACTCAAACGCATAAGCGCTGGCAATGGTGCGCTGCGAGAGGCCCAGCACCCGCAGCATGGCGCAGTCGTCCAGGTGGTTAGCGGCAAAGGCGCGCGCGGCCAGAGCTACGGCCACAGCGCTGAGCAGCGCAGCCAACAGGGCCACCAGGCTCAAGAATTTGTTGGCGCGGTCCAGGGTCTGGCTCATTTCAGGGCGGCCGCTTTGCAGCGACTCGACCCGCACACCGCGCACTGCGTCTTTGACCTGGGCATCCGCCCACTGCACATAGGTTTTGACAGCGGCCTCAGGGCCTGCCACGGCCATGCGGTAGCTCAAGCGGCTGGCAGGCTGAATGAGCCCGGTGGCGGCAATGTCGGCCTCGTTGAGCATGACGCGGGGCGCAAAGTTCATGAAGCCACCGCCCCGGTCGGGCTCAATGACCAAAATGGCGCCCACCTTCAGGGTGGTGTCGCCCAGCAAAATCGGGTCGCCCACTTGGATGCCAATGGCATCCAGCAGAGCAGCATCTACCCAGGCTTGGCCGGGGGCAGGAATGTCTTTGGTGGGGGCGTCTGGCGTATCGGGCGCGCTGCTGATGCGCAAGGTGCCGCGCAGCGGGTAGCCGGTTTCTACGGTTTTGAGGGCCACCAGCTTGGCAGCGCCGCCTTGGGCATCGCTGGCGCGGGCCATGGTGGGGAAACCCAGGGTGTGAACCACCTGCAGGCCGAGTGCGCGGGCACGCTCTTCAAAAGCCGCGGGGGGCTTGTTGTCGCTGGAGATGACGGCATCGCCACCCAGCAGCTGGCGCGCATCGCGCTGTAGGCCGCCTTGCAGCCGGTCGGCAAAAAAGCCCACCGCCGTGAGCGCCGCCACGGCCAGCGTGACCGCCAGAATGAGCAAACGCAGCTCGCCGGAGCGCACATCGCGCCAAAGGGTGCGCCATCCGAGGCGCCAGAAAGACAGGTTCATGCCGCCACCTTACCAGCTTGGGAAAAGCCACAAACAATGCGGGCCGGGTTTACCCGGTGGGGAGGCGCATAGGCATTGTGATGGCACGGGCTTCAGGATGGGGGCCTCTGCACTCGCCCGGCCATAACTGGCTCATCGCAACCCGACACCGAGGTATCGCACCGTGCTTTCCTGCTTGGTGCGTCCCGGGATCAATTGCGCTGAACGAATGGCGGGCGAGGATGCATCGGGGCTCAGTGCCCCATCAAGATGTTGTCTGCAAGGTCCTTGTCATGCACGCCGAACTTATCGACCATGGTTGCGCTGGCCTGGTTGAGCCCGAGCACATTCACCTCCACGCCCTTGCGGCGGAACTTGAGCACCACCTTGTCGAGCGCGCTGACCGCCGTAATGTCCCAGAAGTGAGCGTGGGTGAGGTCGATGCAGACAGTGCTCTGCGTGGAGTCGAAATCAAACGCATCGACAAAGCGCTCGGCCGAGGCGAAAAAGACTTGGCCATAAATCTCGTAGGTGCGCGTCTGGCCCTCATGCTCAGACTTCACTTGGATGACCAAAATCTGTGCAATCTTGTGGGCGAAGAAGAAGCCTGAGAGCAACACCCCAGTCAGCACGCCGCGCGCCAAGTCGTGGGTGTAGACGGTAACCGCCACGGTCGCCAGCATGACGAAGCTCGAGCTCTTCGGATGCTCCCGCAGGTTCTTGAATGACCCCCAGTTGAAAGTGCCGATAGACACCATCACCATCACGGCAACGAGTGCAGCCATCGGAATTTGCTTAACCCAGTCGCCCAAGAACACGACCAGAATCAGCAGTACGACCCCTGCGATCAGGGTGGACAGACGTCCGCGACCGCCGGACTTCACGTTAATGACCGACTGCCCAATCATGGCGCAGCCCGCCATGCCGCCGATGAATCCGGTAGCGATATTGGCAACGCCCTGTCCCACGCACTCGCGGTTTTTGTTGCTCTTGGTATCGGTCATCTCGTCCACGATGGTGGCAGTCATCAGCGACTCCAGCAGACCGACCACCATCAACGTGACGGAGTACGGCAGGATGATGCGCAGCGTTTCCCAATTGAGGGGTACGTCAGGCAGCAGGAACACCGGCAAGCTGTTGGGCAACTCACCCATGTCGCCCACGGTTCGGATATTCAGGCCCAGATAGATGGACACGCCAGTGAGCAGCACGATGGCGACAAGCGGAGACGGCACGGCCTTGGTGATGTAGGGCAGCCCGTAAATGATGGCCAACCCGGCGGCAGTCATGGCATAGACCTGCCAACCTACGTTGGTCAATTCAGGCAACTGGGCCATGAAGATCAGAATGGCCAGCGCGTTGACAAAGCCGGTCACCACCGAGCGGGAAACGAAGCGCATCAAGGCGCCCAGCTTGACCCAACCCGCAAAGATTTGCAGTACGCCCGTCAGCACCGTAGCAGCGAGCAGGTATTGAAGTCCGTGGTCTTTGACCAGCGAGGCAATCACCAGCGCCATGGCACCGGTCGCCGCCGAAATCATGCCCGGGCGACCCCCTGCGAAGGCAATGATGGTCGCAATGGAAAACGACGCATACAGACCAACCTTCGGGTCGACCCCCGCGATGATGGAGAAAGCGATTGCTTCAGGAATCAGGGCCAGCGCAACCACCAGACCGGCGAGCACATCGTTGCGGACATTGGAAAACCAGTCCGACTTCAGCGTGGTAAGTGACATAGAAATTGAGGACGACGCACGGGCGCAATCCAGATAGGAGGACAGAAATGAACCCGGGTCGCACTTGGCGACTGGTCAGGTGTAAAGATTCAGGCTGGGCCGGGTGCCCGGCTGCCTTAAGGTGGTGTCACGGAATAAAAGTAGCCGCGTGGCATATCGGCGCCCCGGTAGTGCACGGGGCAAAGTAGATAGGTCAGTAAACACCGCGACATGCAGAGAATTCTATCCCGCGGCCCCAACAGGGCGGCCCTCAATCTTTGCTAACGGGCTATCCCGCTGAAAGCATGCTTAATGGTTTGCGGGCAGTAGCACACCCCACCAACGGAGCCAAGTCAACACTCCGCAGACCCACAGCCCGCGCTACAAAGTCGCCGCGCTACATCACTCCGTCAAACATCATCACGCTGACCGCATCACCCACCGCCACGTTGCCCTGCTCGTGGCCCAGCACGATGAGACCGTTGGCTTGCACCATGGAGCTGAGCACGCCCGAGCCTTGGTTGCCGGTGGTGCGCACTTGCAAGCGCCCGTCTGCGCCGGTGCTGACGATGCCGCGCTGGTACTCGGTGCGGCCGGCTTTCTTGCGCATGACCTCTTGGCTGTGGGCCTGCAAGAGCGGCAAAGGCTTGGGGGTGGCGCCCATCATCTGCAAGAGCGCCGGGCGCACCAGCGACAAAAAGGTCACCATGACCGCCACCGGGTTGCCCGGCAGGCCAAACAGCACGGTGCTGCCGATGCGGCCCAGCGCAAACGGGCGGCCCGGCCGCATGGCGATGCGCCAAAAGGCCACATCGCCCAGGCGGGCCATCATGCCTTTGGTGAAATCGGCCTCGCCCACGCTCACGCCGCCGCTGCTGATGATCACATCGGCCTGCGCGGCGGCGCTGCGAAACGCGGCCTCCAGCGCAACAGGCTCGTCGGGCACCACACCCAGCTCCACCACCTCGCAGCCCAGGCGCTCCAGCAGGCTGGTCACGGTGTAGCGGTTGCTGTCAAACACTGCGCCCTCGCGCAGCGCCTCGCCGGGGGATTGCACCTCGTCGCCGGTAGACATGTAGGCCACTTTCAGGCGGCGCACCACGGGCAGCTCTTTCAGGCCCAAACTGGCCGCTAGCCCAAGTGCCGCGGGCGCTAGCAGCTCACCTTTTGATAGCGCTACGCCACCGAGTTGCAGGTCTTCTCCGCGCAGGCGGCGGTTGTCGCCCGGGCGCAGGCGGTCTGCAGGAATTTGCACCAGGTCGCCCTGCACGGTGGTCATTTCGTGCGGCACCACAGTGTCCAGCCCGGCGGGCAGGATGGCGCCGGTCATGACCTTGAGGCATTCGCCCGGCTGCAGTGTGCCCGTCCACGCTTTGCCAGCGAGCGCAGTGCCTGCCACGCGCAGTTGCAACTGGGCCGCCACGGCCAGCAGGGTGCCGCTGAAGGCAAACCCGTCCATGGCCGAGTTGTCGTGGGCGGGCACGGCCATGCCGGAAATCACGTCGGCGGCCAGCACCCGGCCTGCGCACTGTCGCAGGGGCAGGGTCTGGGTGCCCTGCACCGGCGCGACCATGCGGGCGATGAAGGCGTTGGCGTCGTCCATGCGCAGGGCTTGTGGGTCGTAGCCCTGCAAAGAGCGGGAGATAGCGTCCAGAGAGTTCATCAGGTTTCGAGCTGGCGGAGTTCGTCCAGCGTGTTGGCGTTGGCAAAGGCGCGAGGGTCGTCCCCCAGCGCATCAAAGGGCACTGCGGTGCAGCGCAGGGTGGCAGTCCAGGCGTCGACCTTGCGGCCGCCGCTGCTCAAAAAGGCGTGCAAACCGGGCGCCACCGCCGTGCGCATGAGGCAAAACACGGGCTGGGCGCGCAAGGTTATTTGCCCATCGCGCCCGGCCTCGGGGGCCATCACCACGGCCATGTCGGCATCGGCTTGCAGCAAGGCGGCCAAGAGGCGCTGGGCCATATCCAGAGGGAACAGCGGGCTGTCGCAGGGCACGGTGAGCATTAGCGGGGTGGCGCACACATCGAGCCCGGCTTGAAAACCGGCCAGCGGCCCGGCGAACTCGCTATCGCGGTCCGGCACCACCTGCACGCGCCCGGCACCCAGAGTGGCCTCGCCCAAGGCGCGGTAGACCTCGGGGTTGCGGTTGGCATTGACGATGGCTTGCGCCACCGCCCCGCCGAGCGCCCCGCCCTGCTGGGCCTGCAGGCGCTGCAAAGCGTGTTGCGCCATGGGCAGGCCGTTGAAGAGTTGGAGGCCTTTGTCGACCCCGCCCATGCGCATGCCGCGGCCACCCGCCAGCACCAGGGCCGTGATGTCCTGCAAGCTCGGGGCGTGGGCCGGGTGCGCCGGTACAGATTCAGTTTTTGGCATTCGGGAAGAAAAGTGGTTCACCACCGATTTTGTAGCCTGCAATGACCGCCTGGCCCGCCGCTGACGTCACCCAACCCACAAATTTCGCCGCGCCGGTGGTGTTCACATGCGGATGCTTGGCGGGGTTCACCGGTAGCACGCCGTATTGGTTGAAGAGCTGCTTGTCGCCTTCCACCAGGATCACCAGATCCGCCCGGTTTTTGAAATTGAGCCAGGTACCCCGGTCGGTGAGGACGTAGCCACCGGTGGAGGCGGCAATGTTGAGGGCCGGGCCCATGCCACAGCCGCACTCGCGGTAGCTGGCGAATTTGGGGGCCTCCAGGCCGCTGGCTTTCCAGTAGCGCAGTTCGGCGGCGTGGGTGCCGCTGCGGTCGCCGCGGGAGACAAAGTTGCCACCGGCGGCTGCCAGCTTTTTGAAGGCCGCCACAATGTCTTTGCCGCGCACTGCCGCAGGGTCTGCAGCAGGGCCCACCAGCACAAAGTCGTTGTACATGACCGGCAGGCGCTGGGTGGCAAAGCCTTCTTGCACCAGTTTTTCTTCGGCGGCCTGGTCGTGCACAAACAGCACATCGACATCGCCGCGCCGGCCCATGTCGATGGCTTGGCCGGTGCCCACGGCCACCACCTTCACATCAACCCCCGTGGCGGCTTTGAAGGCGGGCAACAAGTGGGCAAACAAGCCCGATTGCTCAGTGGAGGTGGTAGACGCCATCACCAGCGCCTGCGCTTGCGCAGCACCTGCCGCTACTAAAACAATAGCTGCCAGCGCATATTTCACGGGGGCTAGAGCCCTGAATGACTTATATTTTTGAATCACAGTCCTTCTCCCTTTACAAAATTAGCCGCCTCTGGGGAATGCAAGCGCAGGGTCGCGTTGTCAAAAAATTCCAAAACCGGCAAGTCCGCCAACAAGCGCCCCTGCTCCAGATAAATCACCCGGCTGGCCAAGCGCTTGACCTGCCCGAGGTTGTGGCTGGCAAACACCATGGTGCCGGCAAAGCCCTGCACTGTGGACTCGACCTCGCGCTTGGAGTGCAGGTCCAGGCTGGCGGTGGGCTCGTCCAGCAAGAGCAGCTGGGGCTCCAGCGCCAGCGCGCGGGCCAAGGCCACCCGCTGGGTTTGGCCGACCGAGAGTTGGCGCCCGCGCCGCTGTGCAACGTCGCGCAGGCCGGCCGCCTCCAAGGCTTGCAGGGCACGCTCACGCGCCTGCGGCCAGCGCACGCCCTGCAACCACAAGGCCAGCGCCACATTGCTCTGCACACTGAGCCGCAACAGCACGGGCCGCTGAAACAGCATGGCCTGCCGCACGCCGGGCCCGCCCTGCACCGAACCCGTGAGCGGCTTTTGCAAACCGTGCAGCACGCGCAGCAAGGTGGACTTGCCGCTCCCGTTGGCCCCCACCAGCGCCACCCGCTCGCCGGGCGCAATCTGCAGACTCACCCCGTTGAGCGCCAGCGGTGCGCCGTGGCGCGGGGTGAGCGCGACCGACACGTTGTGGACCTGCAGAAAGGGCGCGGGCGTCACCGTGGCGCCCCCACTGCCGCGGCCGACTCGGGGCCTGCGGCGTCGGCCTTTTGCAACCAGGCGCGCACGGCGGCCAGCAGCAACTGCAGGGCCAGCACCACGCCCAGCAGCACCAGACCCAGGCCCATGGCCAGCGGCAAGTCGCCCTTGCTGGTTTCCAGCGCAATGGCGGTGGTCATGACGCGGGTAAAACCGTCCATATTACCGCCGACCAGCATGACCGCGCCCACCTCTGCAATGGCACGGCCAAACGCCGCCAAGGCCACGGTGAGCAAGGCACTGCGCTCGTCCCAGGCCAACAACAAACCGCGCAGCCGGGGCCCGGCACCCACCGAGCGAAGCTGCTCGCCATGGGCGGCGTCGGCGTCTTCGACGACCTGGCGTACCAGCGCAATCACTATCGGCAAGACCAGCACGGTTTGCGCCAGCAACATGGCTTTGAAAGAATAGAGCCACCCCAAAAACCCGAGCGGGCCAGAGCGCGAGAGGAGCAAATACACCGCCAGCCCTACCACCACCGAGGGCAGCGACAGCAGGGTGTTGAGCAGCGCCAGCACCACCCCGCGGCCGGCAAACCGGCTCACCGCCAGCCATGCGCCCAACACCACGCCCACGCCGCAGGCCAAGAGAGTGGCCAAGGCGCTCAGCGCCAGTGAGCGCCCCACAATTGACCACAGCATGGGGTCCGCATCGGCAATCAGCTGCAAAGCGGCCAGGCCGCTGTCCCCCAAAGAGCTCAAGCGCCGGCCCCGAGGGGTTCCGGCACCGTCTCCCACTGCAGGCGGTGCGCGCCGCTGAAACACAGAAAGCGGGTGTTGAGAGCCCGGCCAATGGCGCACAGGCCCAGATCGGTGGCCACAGCGTGGCCCATTTGGGTCATGCCACTGCGGGAGATCACCACGGCCACGCCCATCTGGGCGGCTTTCATGACCATTTCGCTGGTCAGGCGGCCGGTGGTGTAAAAAATAAGACCATTCACATCGAGTGGCGCAGCGGCAAGGAGTCGGGGCGGCAGAGCACTTTGCTCCGTGTCCCCCGCCCGCTGCGGGGGCTCCTCCTTGACCTGCGCAAAACGCTCCGCCGCCCCGCCGCCAAGGGCCTGCAGCGCCATCCAGCCGGCAATGGTGTCGATGGCGTTGTGGCGGCCCACGTCTTCTACAAAAATCAGGCGCTCGCTCCCCCGGAACAAGGCGCAACCGTGCACCGAGCCGGCAGATTTGTAGGTGCTGTCTTGCAAGCGGATGGTGTTGACGATGTCATACACCTGCGCCTGTGTGACCACGGTGGGCGGCAGCGCAATGCCCTCAATGTGCTGCATGACCTCGCCAAACAAGCTGCCCTGGCCGCAACCGGTGGTGACCACCCGCTTGGCGGTCTTGGCCTCGACGTCGGCAATGCCGCCTATGGTTTTGACGGCTGCGGCCCCGACCTCCCAGTCCACGGTGATGGAGTCGATAGCACGCGCATCGGGCACCAGCCGCTGGTTGATTAGGTACCCCAGCACCAGCCACTCGGGGCGCTCGCCCAGGGTCATGAGGGTGACGAGTTCGCGCTTGTCGACATACACCGTGAGTGGGCGCTCCGCCGGAATCTCCAGCGCCTGCCGCTCCCCATGCTGGTTGACCACCATGATGCTGTGCGTCAGTGGCGCACGGGCTTGGGTGAGGTATGGCAGGGCAGCGGTCATAGCGTTTTTCAGGCGGTGGCAGGCGCCGGGTTGGTGCCGTAGCCGCTCATGGCGGCCGGCGTGCCGCCCCGACGGATGGCCACAGCGCAGTACTTGAACTCGGGGATTTTGCCGAACGGGTCCAAGGCGGCATTGGTCATGAGGTTGGCTGCTGCCTCGTAGTAGGCAAACGGCACAAACACAGCACCCCGCGGCGTGCCGTCGTCACGGCGCACATGGAGCGCCACGTTGCCACGGCGCGAAGCAATGGTGATCACATCGCCCGCTTGCAACTGCAGGGCTTGCAGGTCGTCCCCGCACATGGAGGCGGTGGCCATGGGCTCGATGGCGTCGAGCACAGTGGCCCGGCGCGTCATGCTGCCGGTGTGCCAGTGTTCCAGCTGACGGCCGGTGATGAGCACAAACGGGTAGTCCGCATCGGGGCGCTCGTTGGCGGGAATGATGTCTGCCGGCACCAGGTGCACCCGGCCGTCGTCGGTGGCGAACTTGTCAATAAACACGGTGGGGGCACCGGGGTCTTCGGCACTCAGGCAGGGGTAAGTCACGCTGGACTCGCGCTGCAGGCGCTCCCAGGTGATGCCGGAGATGGCGGCGTGCATGGCTTGGCGCATTTCTTCGTAAACCGCCGCCACGCCGTCGCTCTCGCCGGGGTAGTTCCAGTCCAGGCCCACGCCTTTGGCCATTTGCTGCAGGATCCACAAGTCAGGCTTGGCCTGGCCGGGCGGGTTCACTGCCTTCTTGCCGAGCTGCACCATGCGGTCGGTGTTGCTGACGGTGCCGTCTTTCTCGGGCCAGGCGGTCGCGGGCAGCACCACATCGGCCAACCAGGCGGTTTCGGTCATGAAAATGTCCTGCACCACCATGTGCTCCAGGCTGGCCAGCGCGTGGCGTGCATGGTTCAGGTCGGGGTCGCTCATGGCGGGGTTCTCACCCATGATGTACATGCCGCGCACCTTGTGCGGGTCGCTGTCGTCCGCCAGCGCCTTGTGCATGATTTCCACCACGGTGTAGCCGGGCTGGTCGTCAAGCTTGGTGTTCCAGAAGTCTTCAAACCAAGCATGCGCGGCCTTGTTGGTCACGCGCTGGTAGTTGGGGAACATCATGGGGATGAGACCGGCATCGGACGCGCCCTGCACGTTGTTCTGGCCACGCAGCGGGTGCAAGCCGGAGCCGGGCTTGCCGATCTGGCCGGTCACGGTGACCAGGGCAATCAAGCAGCGCGCGTTGTCGGTGCCGTGCACGTGCTGACTCACGCCCATGCCCCACAGAATCATGGCGCCCTTGGCCTTGGCAAACTCACGGGCCACTTCACGCAGCGTTTGCGCAGGGATGCCGCAGATGGGCTCCATAGCCTCGGGGCTGTAGCCCTTGACGTTCTCTCGAAGCGCCTCAAAGTTGCTTGCCCGCTTGGCAATAAAGTCCTGGTCCGCCAAGCCTTCTTCAATGACCACGTGGATCAAGGCGTTGAGCATGGCCACGTCGGTGTCGGGCTTGAACTGCAGGGTGCGCCAGGCGTGCTTGCCGATGTCGGTGATGCGCGGGTCAGCCAACACAATCTTGGCGCCCTTCTTGGACGCGTTCTTCATCCAGGTGGCAGCCACCGGGTGGTTGGAGGTGGGGTTGGAGCCGATCACAAAAATCAGATCAGAGTGCTCCACGTCGTTCACCTGGTTGCTCACCGCACCGGAGCCCACGCCCTCTAAGAGCGCCGCCACGCTGGAGGCGTGACACAAGCGGGTGCAATGGTCGACGTTGTTGCTGCCGAAGCCGGTGCGCACCAGCTTTTGGAACAGGTAGGCCTCTTCGTTGCTGCCCTTGGCAGAGCCGAAGCCGGCCAAGGATTTTTTGCCATAGGTGTCGCGCAAGCTGCTGAGCGTGCCGGTGGACAGGGCCAGCGCCTCTTCCCAAGTAGCTTCACGGAACACCGAGGACCAGTCGGACGAATCCCGGTTGAGGTCGTTCAGCATTTCCGGATCTTTGGACACACCGGGCTTGCGAATCAGGGGCACAGTCAAACGCTGCGGGCTGTGGGCGTAGTCAAAGCCGAAGCGCCCTTTCACACACAGGCGGTTGTGGTTGGCCGGGCCATCGCGCCCGTCAACACTCACGATAACGTTGTCTTTGACGTTGTAGGTCAGCAAGCAACCCACACCGCAGAACGGGCAGACGGAGTCCACCTTTTTGTCTACCACCTGGGTACCCAGCTGGGTCTTGGGCATGAGCGCGCCGGTGGGGCAAGCCTGCACACATTCGCCGCAGGCCACGCAGGTGCTTTCGGCCATGGGGTCGTTCAGGTCGAACACGATCTCCGAATGCGAACCCCGGTTGGCATAGCCGATCACGTCGTTGACCTGCTCTTCGCGGCAGGCGCGCACGCAGCGGTTGCACTGGATACAGGCATCCAGATTGACGGCCATGGCGGGGTGAGAAATGTCGGCCTTGGGTTGCTCGCGGCGCAGGGCTTTGAGCTCGGGGCGCACGGACACATCCATACGCGCAGCCCAGGCGCTCAGTTCGCCGTGTTGCTGACTGGCGTCGGGCACAGCGGCGTCGGAGTCATTCCATTTGTAGCCCTCGTCCGGCATGTCGGAGAGCAGCATCTCCAACACCATCTTCTGGCTTTTGACAGCGCGCTCGCTCTTAGCCTGCACTTCCATGCCAGCTGTCGCGCTGCGGCAGCAGCTGGGTGCGAGGGTGCGCTCACCTTTGATTTCGACCACGCAGGCGCGGCAGTTGCCGTCGGCACGCAGGCCGTCATGAAAGCAGAGGTGGGGAATATCAATACCGTGGCGTTTGGCGGCCTTGAGGATGCTTTCGCCCTCGAAGGCGACCACGGTTTGCTGGTCCAGCTTGAACTCAATGGTTTGCGGCATGACTTCCGCAGGTTTGGCAATGGCATTCATGTCAGGACACCTCGTGGGCAAAATATTTCTGGACACTGCGCACCGGGTTCGGGGCCGCTTGGCCCAGACCGCAGATGGATGCGTCAGTCATCACCACATTCAAATCTTCAAGCGTTTCGTGGTCCCACACTGCGGACTCCATGAGCGTAGCGGCCTTGGCGGTGCCGACGCGGCAGGGGGTGCATTGGCCACAGCTCTCGTGGGCATAAAAACGCATCATGTTCAGGGCTGCATCGCGCGCCTTGTCGTGCTGGCTGAGCACGATCACCGCCGCCGAGCCAATGAAGCCGCCATAAGGCTGCAAGGTATCAAAGTCGAGCGGCACATGCGACAGGCTGGCCGGAAAAATACCACCCGATGCACCGCCCGGCAGATAGGCGTACAGGGTGTGGCCGTCGAGCATGCCGCCGCAATATTCGTCGACCAGCTCCGCCACCGAGATGCCGGCCGGGGCCAGCTTCACGCCGGGGAACTTGACGCGGCCGCTGACGCTGAAGGAGCGCAGGCCTTTGCGCCCGTTGCGGCCGAAACTGCTGAACCAGTCGGCACCCTTTTCCACAATATCGCGCACCCAATAGAGGGTTTCGAAGTTGTGCTCCAGGGTGGGCCGGCCGAACAAGCCCACTTGGGCGATGTAGGGCGGGCGCATGCGGGGCTCGCCGCGCTTGCCCTCGATGCTTTCAATCATGGCGGACTCTTCGCCGCAAATATAGGCCCCCGCGCCACGGCGCAATTCAATGCGGGGCAAAGGGCAAGGCGGATTGGCCTGGAGCTTGGCGATCTCGGTTTCCAGAATCGCGCGGCAGCCGTGGTACTCGTCCCGCAGGTAGATGTAGCAAGCCTCGGTGCCCACCACTTGGGCGGCCACCAACAAGCCTTCCAGGAAACGGTGCGGGTCGCGCTCCAGGTAGGTGCGGTCCTTGAAAGTACCGGGCTCACCTTCGTCAATGTTCACGGCCATGAGGCGGGGAGCGGGCTGGTCGCGCACGATGCGCCATTTGCGCCCGGCCGGAAAACCGGCTCCACCCAAACCACGCAGGCCGGAGTCTTCCATGGCCTTAATGACGGACTCGGCGTTTTGGGTGCCTTGGCTCAGGGCGGCGGCCAGTGTATAGCCGCCCTTGGCTTTGTAGGTGTCGTATCCGGTGTAGCCGGGGGCTACTTCCACCGCATGGGGTTCCGGGGACACGGCGCGTTCCGCATAAGCGGACGCTATGAATTCTGTAGCTTGCGGCGCAGACGGGTGGACGGCTTTGGCCTCTTTTACCAGTTGCGCAATGGACTCCACCGTCGCCCGGGGCACAGGGTGCTGGTGCACGACTGCGGCAGGCGCTTGTTCGCAGCGGCCGATACACGGCGCCGGAATCACGCGAACGTCTTCATTTCCGAGTATGGAAGGCAGGCGCGCCAACAAATCTTGTGCGCCCGCCATCTCACAGCTCAAACCATCGCACACCCGTACCGTCAACTGCGGCACGGTCTCGTCACCCCGCACCACCTCGAAGTGGTGGTAGAAGGTGGCGACCTCGTACACCTCGGCCATGGGAATGTTCATTTCCTTGGCCAAGGCCACCAAGTGCCTGTCGTGCAGGCAGCGGTACGCGTCGTTGAGTTTGTGCAGGTGTTCAATCAACAGGTCACGCCGGTGAGGCGCAGCGCCTACCAGCGCCCGCACCTCCGCCACAGAGGCGTCATCAGCCTGGCGGCCTTTGAGTTTGCTTTTGCGACGGATGCGATCCCGCATGTCCTCGACAGTGGCCAAGGGCACTGAAGTGATGTGCGGAGCGGTGCTGGGTGCTGTCATAGCGATCCTGTTGAGAGTCTTAAAAGTTACGCGAAGAACTTGGCAACGCTTTGCAGTGTGCGGTACACACCCCACGCCAAAGGCAAGCCCACGGCCAGCCAGGCAAAGCCCACCACCCATGTCGGGATGGTGTCAGCGCCACCGGTGCTGGTGCCGACTTCGGCTGCAACTGCGCGCTCGTGCGCGAGCTTTTTCTCTTCAGCCAATTCGGCGTCGGTCATGAACCATTTGTTGTCGAGCGGCTTGACCAGCAGGTTGCAGATCAGGCCCACCACCAACATGCCCACCAGGATGTACATGGTCTGGTTGTAAACCTGCTCACGCGGGATGCCCATACCGAGCTGGTATTCGCGCATGTAGTTCACCACCACGGGGCCCAACACGCCGGCAGTAGCCCACGCAGTCAGCAAGCGACCATGGATGGCTCCTACCATCTGGGTACCGAACAAGTCGGCCAGGTAGGCGGGCACAGTGGCAAAGCCACCGCCGTACATGCTCAAAATCACGCAGAAGGCGCCCACAAACAACACGATGCTGCCCGCAGCGGCGCTACCGGGAACGCTGAAGTACATCAGGCCGCCCAGCACGAAGAAGACCACATAGGTCATCTTGCGACCCATCTTGTCGGACAAGCTGGCCCAGAAGAAGCGGCCACCAATGTTGAACAAGCTCAACAAGGCGGTGAAGCCGGCTGCCACGGTGGCAATCGCTTTGAGTTGGTCTTTGTCGAGTTCGCCGAACTTGGCTTGCACGCCGATCAGGCCGCCACCAAACACTTCTTGCAGCATGGGGGAAGCCATACCGATCACGCCGATACCGGCGCTCACGTTCATGCACAACACCATCCAGATGAGCCAGAACTGGGGAATGCCCCAGACCTTTTTCACATGCACATGCTTCTGCGTGATCATGGTGTTGTTGACCTGCGCGGGTGGAGGTGTCCAGCCGGCGGGTTTCCAACCGGTTTCAGGCACGCGGTAGCCAAAGGCACCGGCCATCATGAACACAAAGTACACCAAGGCCATGACCACGAAGGTTTGCATCACGCCCACATCGGTGGGGGTGGCAAAGTACTTCATCAGGTCAGCGGCCAAGGGGGAGCCGATCATGGCGCCACCACCGAAGCCCATGATGGCCATGCCGGTAGCCATGCCGCGACGGTCCGGGAACCACTTGATCAGGGTCGACACCGGCGAGATGTAGCCCAGGCCCAAGCCAATGCCACCGATCACGCCGGAGCCCAAAATCATCAGCCAGAACTGGTGGGTATGGATGCCGATCGCAGAGATCAACATGCCGCCACACCAGCACACAGCCGACACCACACCGGCCTTGCGCGGGCCGGCCCGCTCCAACCAACCACCCCAAGTGGCAGCGCTGGAACCCAGCAACACAAAGAACAGGGTGTACATCCAGCCCAGGGTCGAAATCTGCCAGTCACATGTGGTGGTGAATAGCTGCCCCCAGAAACCTACGTCGGGCCCGCATTTGATGGCTTCTTTGATGCCCAATGCTTTGGAGAGTGGCAACCAAAACACGGAAAAGCCATAGGCCATGCCGATGCAGAGGTGAATAGCGAGTGCGGCAGGCGGTACCAGCCAACGGTTAAAGCCGGGGCCGGCGATGATCCGTTCCTTGTCAAGAATTCCAGACATTAAGTCTCCTTAGGGATTGATAGAAACACTGGCTCACCGCTGTCCAACGGGGCGAGCGCAGTGTCACCGGTCAAGCAGGATGAGTCCAATGGATTCACCACATGCATTGATTCAAAAAATAAATGCTGCCATGCAGCATTTACGTAGGGGTCTTGAACGTGTTGACGGCGTCCGTCAAGGTGTGGGATTGGTCCCGCATGCGCATGGCGGCAGCGGCGGCCTCTTCGACGAGCGCGGCGTTTTGCTGGGTCATCTGGTCGATTTCTGAGACGCTGCGGTTCACGCTCTCGATGCCGGCACGTTGCTCCAGGCTCGCATTGGCAATGCCATCGATGTAGCGCACCACCTGGGCAATGGAGCTTGTAATTTGCTCCATCGATTCGCGTGTTTTGCCGACCAACAGGCTGCCGGCGGATACGTTGTTGACCGACACCGTGATCAAATCTTTGATTTCGTGGGCCGCTTTCGAGGAGCGTTGCGCCAGATTACGCACCTCGGAGGCCACCACTGCAAACCCGCGCCCCTGTTCACCAGCGCGGGCAGCCTCGACTGCCGCATTCAGGGCCAGTATGTTGGTCTGAAAGGCAATGCCCTCGATCAGGGCAATGATGTTGTTGATCTTGTTGGCACTGGCCGATATCTGCCCCATGGTGCTCACCACCTCTTGCACCACTTGACCGCCACCGCTCGCCACGGATGCCACGGTGCTCACCAAGGTATTGACCTTTTGGGCCTGCTCTGCCGTCTGCGCCACCGTGGCGGTGAGTTGGTGCACCGCACTGGCAGCGGCGTTCACTTCACCGGCCTGCTTTTCGGTACGGTTGGCGAGATCGACATTGCCGTCGGCAATTTCATTGGTTCCCATGGCCACCACGTCCGAGGCGCTGCGCACTTTGGCAATGAGTGCCGACAAACCCACGTTGATGCTGTTCATGGCCATCAGCACCTGCCCGATGTCGTCACTGGTTCCTACATGCACCTGGCGTGTGAGGTCTCCGGAGGCCATGCGCTGCGACGCAGAGCGCCCGGCTTTCAGGGGCTGTGCTACGTAGCGGTTCATGAGTGTGTAGGTCGTGAGCCAGAGCACCGCAACCATGAAGACGCCCATGCCGGCTTCTTTAAAGCTATCGAGCTGCCCGCCTGCGGCGAGGTAGAGCAACTCCACAACTCCGTACACCCCGGACAAACGCCAAGCCATGGAGGCTGACAGCCCCATGCCCGGCGAATCGCTGATGTCCAAGCCCACGAACAAAATGCCGATGACCTGGCCCCGACCGTCTTTGATGGGCTCGTAGCGGGTGAGGTATTGCTTGCCAAACACAATCGCATAGCCGATGTGGGAGCGGCCTTGCATCACATCCTGATAGGCGGGCTGGGAGCGGTCCAGCGGTGTGCCGATGGCGCGCTCGCCATCCTGCTTGCGCACCGAGGTGGTGACCCGGAAAAAGTCGCTACCGTCTCTTGCAAAAACCGTGGTGACGAGGCCGGTGTCGTGGGTGAAACCGTCGGCCAACGAGAAATCCATGTTGAGCGTACGGGAGCCATTGCGCAGCGCAGGCAGTGTGCGCCCTTGCACATCGACCCGTGCATTCGGGTCCAGAGAGTACGTGCCGCTCAGGCTGGCCGCAAGTTTGCGGCTTGCAGCGTCGACACGCCGACGGGGGCCATTGATGAAACGCATGGAGACACTTCTCTGTGATTGCAGTGGTCGACCTGACGTCCAATGACCCCGCATTAATTAAGGCTTTAAATCTCACAGTTTGTACACCAATTCAATTGACTTGAATCAAATTAAAGAGCGGTAAAAAGTCCTGTATGCGTCGCCACATGGCGCAACCATGCACCGTCCTGCACGAGTTGCAAGGCTGCCTCCATGGCGCGGGAGGGCCGCACCGCCGACTGCGCCATGAAGCTGATGGGCGTCTGAATTTGCGGAGACACCAGGGGCGCAGCCTCCAGCTCGCGGTAACCACGCACTGTGGACACCAGCGCTCCCGGCATCACACTGCATACCTGACCGGCCACGACGCTGAGCGCCATGGTCAAAATGGAGTTGGTTTCCATCACCACGCGTGGCGCGCAACCCGCGGCAGAAAACGAGGCATCCACAATCGTGCGGTTGTGCATTTCGGGCGTGAGCAAACACAAAGGAACATTCGAAGCTTGCAACCAAGTCTCGGGTTCGACCAGCTGCAGTTCCGCCGGATGCGGCACTTTGGCTTTTCGTAACAAGAAGTAGTGTTCGTTGTATTGCGGATACGCCGTTAACTGAACCGCCCGCAAATTCATGCGCTCGGTGTAACCCAAGGCAAGGTCAATGGCCAGGCTCTCCAAGCGTTTCTCTAACTCAGTGGAGCTGAGTGACAGCACCACCGGCATCAAATCCGGGTGGCGGGCATGGAGCATGGCGGCAAAGCGCGCCGCCACCGGCACGGCCGTCGGCACCGCACCCACCACAAAACGGCCCGCAGGCCGGTCGGCTGTGCCGCGCAGCAATTGGGCCAACACCTTGTGTTCGTGCAACATGCGCCGGGCAGACTCCAGCACCTGGTCGCCCTCCGGCGTGAAGCCTACGAAGGTGCGCCCCCGCCGCACAATGACGACCGCAAACTCTTCCTCCAACGCGCGCAAGGCGTTGGAAAGAGCCGGCTGGGTAATATGGCAGGCCTGTGCCGCCCGGGCAAAGTGGCGGTGCTCATCCAAAGCGACCAAATAGCGCAACGACGACAACAGGTTCATGCGAATGCGGCCCTGTTAGCTGTTTTTGCTGATGGTGATGGTCGGGAACTTGCTGGAGAAGTCTTTGGACTGGGCTGCAATCTTGATTGCGACTTGGCGTGCAATGCCTTTGTAGAGACCCGCCACCTCGCTGTCAGGTGCGGCTACCACCGTTGGTGTGCCGCTGTCGGCTTGCTCGCGGATGTGCAGGGCAAGCGGCAAGGCGCCCAGGTAGTCCATGCCATAGCCGGCCGCCATTTTCTTGCCGCCATCGGCCCCGAAAATGTGCTCCACATGGCCGCAGTTGCTGCACACGTGCACTGCCATGTTTTCCACAATGCCGAGAATCGGCACACCCACCTTCTCGAACATCTTGATGCCTTTTTTGGCGTCCAGCAGCGCAATGTCTTGCGGCGTGGTCACCACCACGGCGCCTGTCAAGGGAACCCGCTGGCTCAGGGTGAGCTGAATATCGCCGGTGCCCGGGGGCATATCCACGATGAGGTAGTCCAGGTCTTTCCAGTTGGTCTGGCGCAGCAACTGCTCCAGAGCCTGCGTGGCCATGGGGCCGCGCCAGATCATGGCCTGGTCGCCATCCACCAGAAAACCGATAGACATAACCTGCACGCCATGGTTTTCCATAGGCTCCATGGTCTTGCCGTCGGTAGTGTCGGGGCGGCCTTCAATCCCCATCATCATGGGTTGGCTGGGGCCGTAAATGTCTGCATCGAGTATGCCCACCCGTGCGCCCTCGGCGGCCAAGGCCAGTGCCAGGTTGGCCGCGGTGGTGCTCTTGCCCACACCGCCCTTGCCGGACGCCACAGCCACAATGTTTTTCACCCCCGGCAACAACTGCACACCACGCTGCACCGCATGGGGCACGATGTTGAGCTTGGGAGAAACAGTGACGGATCCTACGCCCGTCACAGCGCTGGCAGCACGGGTAACCAGCTCTACCAACACCGGCCATTGGCTCTTGGCGGGGTAGCCCAGCTCCAAGTCGAGGTGTACATCAGCGCCTTGCAGCTTGATGTTTTTGAATGCTTTGGCACTGGCAAAAGTTGCGCCGGTGTTCGGGTCCATCAGGCTCTGCAGGGCCTGGGTAATGTCTTTTTCGGTAAACGCCATAAAAACTCCTGAATCGGGAGAGTCTATCCAAGGGGGCATACCCGCGGCAGGCAGAGGTGGAATCGGCATGCATTAAATCGAGGGTTAACACCGCACACTTTTCTATTTACAAGCCCGGCAGGCTTTTCATAATGAGCAACATGAGTGCTGCCATGCCCACCGTCCCCATGACCGGCCTGCTGTTGACCGGGGGCGGTGCGCGCGCCGCCTACCAGGTGGGTGTTCTGGAGGCCATTGCCGACCTGCGGCTGGCCTGCGGTGCCGGCGGGCAGCCCAACCCCTTTCCTATCATTGCCGGCACCTCGGCCGGGGCCATCAATGCGTCGGCCTTGGCCTGCGGCTCAGATGATTTCGATGGCGCGGTCCGCAAAATCGCCCACACCTGGAAGAACTTTCATGCGCACGATGTGTACCGCGCCGACCACCTGAGCATGCTACGCTCCGGCGCGACCTGGATCACGCTGCTCTCACTGGGCTGGGTGCTGGCCAAATGGCGGCGGGTCAAGCCCCGGTCCTTGCTGGACAACAGCCCTCTGGGTGAACTGCTTAAAGGCCTGGTGCCGCTGGAGCGCCTGCCGGATCTGGTGCGCCGGGGGCACTTGCAAGCGCTGGCGGTGACCGCATCGAGTTACAGCACCGGCGACCACGTGACGTTTTTTGAGGGCGACAAGCGCCTCATGCCGTGGTTCCGCACCCAGCGCTTTGCGGTGCGGGATCGCATCACCCACGATCACCTGCTCGCCTCCAGCGCGATTCCGTTTGTGTTTCCCGCTACCCAGTTGCACATCAACGGCCGTGATGAATACTTTGGTGACGGCTCTATGCGTCAGAGTGCACCGGTAGCACCCGCTATTCATTTAGGAGCAGAGCGCGTCCTGGTGATCGGGGCCGGGCGCATGCACGAGCCCAAAGAAGAAGCTCACTTACACACCACCAGCAGCTACCCCAGCATTGCCCAGATCGCGGGCCATGCCTTATCGAATATCTTTTTGGATGCTCTGGCGGTGGATGTAGAGCGGGTGCAACGCATCAACCAGACCATCAAACTGGTTCCTGAGGAACTGCGCAAAGGCAGCGCCTTGCGCCCGGTCGAGCTGCTGGTCATTGCGCCTAGCCAACGGCTGGATGCCGTGGCCTCACGCCATGTGGGCGACCTGCCCCATGCCGTGCGCACCATGCTGGGCGGTGTGGGCGTGTCGTCGGCCAAGGCCGACGTGAAAGGTGCCGCACTAGCCAGCTACTTGCTGTTTGAGAGCGGGTACACCACCGAGCTCATGGCCCTGGGCTACGCGGACGCCCAAAAGCAGCGCGCCGAAGTCTGCAAGTTCTTCGGCTGGAGCGACCCCGCCGCCGGTGACCCGGAGCCAGGGGACACCGGATTTGTGGATCGGCGGGTCGACCCGCTGCGCCTGCGCTAAAAGGGCTAGTCCAACTGCGGGCAGCCCGGCGGCAAGCGGGGCATGCCCTCGTTGCTCGTGTGATCTGCCAAAAAGTCCAAAAAACGCCGCACCGCAGGCACCATGCCCCGCCGTGAGGGATACACCGCATGAAAGATACCGCGTGGCGGCGCCCAGCCGGGCAACACGTGCACGAGCCGCCCCTGCTCCAACTCACGGCGGCACATGTAGTCGGGGAGAAAACACATTCCCGTGCCCTGCAAGGCAGCAAATTTAAGGGTGAGCAAGTCATCCGCCACGTAGCGGGGCTCATGCACCAGCGTATGAACCGCACCGCCCGGGCCGTGAAGGACCAGGGTGGCACGCCCGTCGATTGCGGCCATAGCAACGGTGTCCATCCGCGCGAGCTCTTCAATGGATGCCGGGCGCCCTTGGCGCTCCAACAGGAGCGGGCTGGCCACCAACACCGTAGTGGACTCGCCCAGCCTTTTCACCACGAGGCTGCCACTCTCATCCAGGGTGGTGCGCACACGCAGTGCCACATCGACGCCCTCCTCCACCAGGTCCACCACACGGTTGCTGATGCGCATGTCCACCTTCACTTGGGGGTGCCGCGCCAGAAACAGGGCCATGATGGGCCCCACAGTGCTTTGCGCTAACGTGACCGGGCAGGCCACGCGGATGGTGCCCCTTGGCTCAGTCTGCACTTGTTCCATGGCGTGCGCGGCCGCCTCTGCGGCATCCCGCACCGCAAGACAGTGGCGCAGATAGACCTCGCCCACTTGGGTTAAGGACAACTTGCGTGTGGTGCGCTGCAGCAGTCGCACGCCCAAGCGATCCTCCAGCTCTGCGACCCGGCGCGACAGCTTGGACTTGGGCTGCCCCAGGTGCCGCCCCGCAGCGGCAAAGCCGCCGTGCTCCACCACCTCGGCGAAGTACAGCATGTCGTTGGTATCTTGCATCTCAGCGCCCTATTGTTCTGAATTCAGGACAATCTAACGCAAAGTTGCTTACTTATCAAACATTCGCTTATTCATGACACTAGTCACATCGAACCACCCCCTGAAAGATCTGTATGAAACTCTTGCACATTGACTCCAGCATCCTGAGCGGCAACTCTGTATCCCGCCAACTGACCAAAGACACCGTGGCCAATTGGATCAGCAAACACCCCGCCACCACGGTGGACTACCTGGACCTGGCCGTAGACACCCCCAACCACCTGTCCGCCGAATCCCTGGGCTTTCGCATGCCCGCCGGCTCCGCAGACCTGAGCGACGCGCAAAAGCGTGAAAACGCAGTGTCTGAAGCGTTGGTGAGCCAGTTTTTGGCCGCCGATGTGATCGTGGTGGGCGCTCCGCTCTACAACTTCAGCATTCCCAGCCAGCTGAAATCATGGATTGACCGCATCGCCCAAGCCGGCCGCACCTTCACCTACACCGAAACGGGCCCCAAAGGCCTGGCTGGCGGCAAGACCGTGATCGTGGCCTCCACCCGTGGCGGCGTGTACTCCACCAACGACTGGGGCCGTGCCGCTGAGCACCAAGAAAGCTACCTGCAAACCGTGTTCGGTTTCCTAGGCATCACCGACGTGCGCTTTGTGCGCGCCGAAAGTGTGGCCATGGGCGACGCGAAGAAGGCGGAAGCTTTGACAGAAGCGGCAAATGACATAGCCAAGCTGGCGGCTTAATCAGCTTCACTACAGTGCCCGCTGGGCGCTGCCCCAAAAACTAAGCCCGGTTCTGCCGGGCTTTGTTGCTATCCATCTTCAGTCACCGCACCATCCGGCGGCTGACCAGCCCAGCATCAATAAAGTTCTTTGAACCCGATGATGACCAAGTGGTAGCCACTGTCACCGGTCAAGTGTGCTTCGTCGTAACGATGCATGCTGGCCATGGTGGGGTGGTACACCTCGACCAACTGAGTTTCATGCGCATGGGCTGCGCCATTCGCCGCATGCCCTGCAAGCAACTTGGGCGCTACGGGGTTCAGTGCAGTGGGCGCCTTGCCTGGTGCCGCATACCCCGGCACATTGACTTGTCCCGGCGTGGGTTGGGGCGCCGTAATTTGCCCCGCCGTAGGCACAGGGCCTTGGCCTGCCAGCCCCGGTGCATTCACGGGTGTAGGAACCAGACCAGGGGCAGCCAGACCGGGTGTGCCACCCGGCGTGGGGGCCAGCACAGGTGCTTTGACCTGCAAAGGGACGGGCACTGTCTGCGCAATTTGTTGCGGCACATTCACGGGCTGCAGGCGCACCCATCCTTTATTCAGCCCCAGTTGCGTCAAGCTGCCATCCGGGTTGACAGTGGGACCCGCGTACCCGCCATGCTGGACAGCAACGGATTGAATCTGCAGGAGCGTGGCGTAACTGATCGGTTTTTTATTCAGACCCGACGGATAGAGCGCGGTGTCCCATGCGGGACTCAAATAAAACCAGCCGTCGGGCGAACCCGTGGTGGGGGGAACCAGTGCGGCCTGCGCGGTAGGCACCAGGCCAGGGGCCACCAGCCCCGGCGTATTCACAGGTGTAGGAATCAGCGCAGGGGCAGCCAGACCGGGCGTGCCACCCGGCGTAGGAGCCAGCGTGGGGGCTACCACCTGTAAGGCAGGTGGAACCGCCTGTACCACCTGCTGTGGAATGTTCACTGCTTGCAATCGCACCCAACCCTGTTGCACACCACGAGGGGTTAAGCTGCCATCAGGATTGACATTTGGCCCTTTATAACCCGGAAGTTGGGCGGCGCGCGCTTGAATCATAAGCATCCAAGCGTAAGTAATTGGGCGCGAGCCCAAACCAGAAGGGTTGCGCGTCAAATCGGCCGAGTGCGGAAGGTAGAACCACCCATCAGGCGAATCCTGTACCGTTGGCCCGGCGGTAGATGGCGCTGGCTGGGCCGCCACGGCACCCAGCGAAACAACGCCGCCCACAGGCGTAACGTCCCCCACATCACCCGTTGGCAAGGGCTTGCCCAATTTGACCTGGCGGTCTACCTGGTTCGCAACGGTACTAGGACACAGCTTGCCGCTTTTGGCCACGCAGGCCCAGGCGGAAGGCGCGATGGCGCTGGTCAACCCCAAGACCAACCAAGACAGTTTCAGAGACTTTAGATTCATCGCAGTGCCCCTCAAAACTTATAGACCATTTGTGCCCACGCGTGCATGGTGGCCGAGCCGTCGAGCAGGTTGGCAGGAATCGTGTTGTTGACTTGCCAGCCGATGGCGCTGCGCAGCTCAAACGACTGCCACTGCTGACTAAAGCCCACCCCAGCAGACTGCAGTGTGTAAGACTCATCTGAAACGCCGGGAACCACCACATTGCCGACATACTGCTTGGCATGCGTAGTCAGCTGGCCGTAGTCGTAAAACAAAGACCATTGCTGTCGTCCTCCCAGGGGCGCCCAGGCCGCGTTGTACCGCACATCCCAATGCACGCGATAGCCCTTGTCACCCAACAGCGCACCGCTGTGGTAGCCCGCAAAATTGTTCGCCCCACCAAAGGACATGGACTGGCTGCTGTCCATGTGCTTGGATGCAAGCTGCCCCGTCAGTTCAACGTAGGTTTGCCAATTGCCGGTGATGTGCTGCAACCGCGAGGCTTGCCACACCAAACGGGAGAAGTTGCCTGCGGTTTGCGCAGTGTCCAGGTCATCTTGTTTGTATGTTGCGTAGCCATCCAGATCGACATTGCCAAAGATACCTTCCAGGCTCAACCGGCTGGTGCCTCCCCCGCCTAGGCCGTCAATGCGGTCTCCGGACAGCTTGGCGTGGAAGGTATTGACGAAGCGGTCCGTGACCGTACCGGTGTTGTTTTCGTCATTGAGATGCTCACGACCCACGCGAATTTCAGAATATAGATTGCTGCTGCGGGAGCGAACAAAGGGGTAGCTCATATACGCGCTGAGCTTTTGTGAATACCCCCGCAATTGGCTCAGCTGGTCCGTTTTATAGCCCAGCGCATCCACCGCCATCCCGGCACGCAAACCGGTGCTATTAAGTGGCACGCTGGCATCAACAAAGACAAGGGTGGAGGCCTGATCGGACACATTGCCACCCAATGAAAAACGCTCACCGCGTCCGAAGGGGCTGTTCACATTAATGGACGCGCCAAGTCGATTTTTTCCCGTGTAGGAACTGCCTGAGTTGTCCACATAAATCTGTCCGTCCACCAACTTGCCATCGTACGGATAGGACTTGAATTTCGCCTC
Source organism: Rhodoferax sp. (assembly GCF_013297935.1). Taxonomy (GTDB): domain Bacteria; phylum Pseudomonadota; class Gammaproteobacteria; order Burkholderiales; family Burkholderiaceae_C; genus Allorhodoferax. Next base: position 147,469 of record NZ_JAAFIX010000003.1, read on the forward strand.
ACCCGGCTGCGCGCCCGGATAGAGCACGTTTTCAGACCCACTCACACCCGGCAAATCATTGGTCAATAATATGGCGCGCTCGTATTTGTCAGCCCGTAGCGTGCTGCCGGGCTGCAAAGCGCTCTGCAGCTGGCCCAGAATCACCGCGTCGTTGACCCGGCTGCTAGAGCGCCCCAGCTCAATGCCCTTGTCGGCAAGGCGGCCCTCTACGACCTTCAAGACGATCTCTTTGCCGCTTTCACTGGCCATGGGGTAGACCTTGGTGGCAAAGGCGCCGGCTTCTCGAAGGCTGTGTTCCAAAACGGGGGCAGCCAAGGCGCAACCAAGGGCTGGGCCGGCATCCTCAATATGCGGTTGAATCAGCTGCCGCACCGCCTCGTCGGAGAGCTGGGTCGCCCCTTGGACGATACAGCCCTCCATGCGGATATCCGCTGCATAGGCCGTGCTGGCGACCAGCAAACAGATCGAAGTCGTACTCAGTAATTTTTTCATATCGTTGAACCTGCCCCTGTTTTGACACGCGATTTCACCGATCCAATTATGCAAGCCTGTGCGACCGGTTTGTTTTGGGGCAGCCTGCCCACAAGCCCCCACATCACTACCTACCAACTGCTTACGACCACCTTGACATCCCCTTCTCCCAAGCCGCGCCCATCAGGGCTAGCAGCCCATCCGGAATCCGCGTGTCCGTCTTGAAGCTCTGCAACGTTTCCAGCAGGGCCTGCGCAATGCGCTTCAACACTTCGCGTGGTCGGGTCACACCACACACCTGGGTCCCAAAGTCGACTGTTAGCCGATGCTTCCCAGGAAACTTCAAAAGATCATTAATCCCCCTCCAACACCCCCAACGCCTCCCGCGCCCAGGCGATGCTCCCCTCCTCATACATGATACCTTTCTTCAGGATCAGATGCTGCAAGCGCTTGGCGCGCGGCATCGCGTCGCCCCGCGCAAAATCGCGCGCCTCAATGGCGCGGTAGTGGGTCAGGTGCTCGCTGTGGTGGGCAATGCGCGCGCGCAGCTCGGCGCTTAAATCCACCTCGCCCAGCGCGGCATCGGCGCGCAGTTTCACGGTGAACTCATCGCGCAAGTCCATAGGCGCAGAGGGCTCTTGGGTCCAGCGCACCAGCTCGGCCCGCCCGTCCGGTAGTACCTTGTATTCGCGCTTGCGGGTGGCACCGGCGTCGGGCGCGCTGTCGGACACGATCCAGCCCTTGTCTTCCATGCGGGCCAGCTCGCGGTAAATCTGCTGGTGCGTGGCGTGCCAGAAGTAACCAATCGACTTGTCAAACCGGCGCGCCAGCTCGTAGCCGGAGGACGGTTTTTCAATCAGCGAAGTGAGCACGGCATGGGCAAGCGACATCCGGGCAAGTCTAAGGGCAGCACTCTAACTATGCAACCAGTTGCATAAACCTAGCTAGACTTCTACACTGCAACTGGTTGCATAGCCGCGCGTGCCTTGGTGCCGCCCGGCCACCCGAACACGTAACAGGAGACACCCATGACTGCCGCCCTCACCTACCCCCACATGCTCGCCCCCTTGGACCTGGGCTTTACCACCCTGAAAAACCGCGTCCTCATGGGCTCTATGCACGTGGGACTGGAAGAAGCCAAAGACGGCTTCACCCGCATGGCCGCCTTTTACGCCGAGCGCGCCAAGGGCGGGGTGGGCCTGATCGTGACCGGTGGCATTGCCCCCAACGACCGCGCCCGCCCTATGCCCGGCGGCGCTGCCATGACCACGCAAAAGGAAGCGGACAAACACAAGGTGGTGACCGACGCCGTGCACGCTGCGGGCGGCAAAATTTGCATGCAGATCCTGCACTTCGGCCGCTATGCCTACCACCCCGAGTTGGTGGCACCCAGCGCACTCAAGGCGCCCATCAGCCCCTTCCGCCCGCATGCGCTGACCACTGAAGAAGTGAGCCAAACCATTGAGGACTACGCCAACGCGGCGGCCCTGGCCCAAAGCGCGGGCTACGACGGCGTGGAGATCATGGGCTCTGAGGGCTACCTGATCAACGAGTTCATTGCCAAGCAAACCAACCAGCGCGACGACGAATGGGGCGGCAGCTATGAGAACCGCATCCGCTTCCCGCTGGAGATCGTGCGCAAAACGCGTGCACGGGTGGGGGCTAACTTCATCATCATCTTCCGCCTCTCTATGTTGGACCTGGTGGAAGGCGGCTCTACCAAAGAAGAGGTGGTGCAACTGGCGCAAGCGCTGGAAGCGGCGGGCGTCACTATTCTGAACACCGGCATCGGCTGGCACGAGGCCCGCATTCCCACCATCGCCACCAAGGTGCCGCGCGCCGCGTTTGCCTGGGTGACCGAGCAGCTCAAAGGCAAGGTGAAAATTCCGTTGATTGCCACCAACCGCATCAACACGCCTGAGGTGGCCGAGCAAATCCTTAGCAGCGGCCAGGCCGACATGGTGAGCATGGCCCGCCCCTTTCTGGCCGACCCGTTGTTTGTGCAAAAAGCGGCTGAGGGGAAGTCGGACCAGATCAACACCTGCATCGGCTGCAACCAGGCCTGCCTGGACCACACCTTTGGCGGCAAGATCACCAGCTGCCTGGTCAACCCGCGCGCCTGCCACGAGACCCTGATGGTGGACAGCCCCGCCCCCAGCAAAGAGCGCATTGCCGTAGTGGGCGCAGGCCCCGCCGGTTTGGCCTTTTCTACCGAAGCGGCCAAGCGCGGCTTTGAGGTGACGCTGTTTGACGCGGCCAGCGAAATCGGCGGCCAGTTCAACGTGGCCAAGCAAGTGCCCGGCAAAGAAGAGTTTTACGAGACGCTGCGCTACTTCGGCAAGCAGATTGAGCTGACCGGCGTGAAGCTGCAGCTCAACCAAAAAGTGAGCGCCCAAGACCTGACAGCAGCTGGCTTCAAGCATGTGGTGTTGGCCACTGGCGTTACACCGCGCCTGCCGGAGATTGAAGGCATCCACCACCCCAAAGTGCTGGGCTACCTGGACGTGCTGCGCGACAAAAAACCGGTGGGCAAAACTGTGGCTTTGATTGGCGCAGGTGGCATTGGCTTTGACACGGCTGAATACCTCCTCCACGAAGGCACCAGCCCCAGCCTGGACCAAGCGAAGTTCTTCGCCGAATGGGGTGTGGACACGACCTACGCCAGCGCAGGTGGACTGAAGCCTGCCCACATTGAGAAGACACCGCGCAAGGTTTACCTGCTACAACGCAAGACCAGCAAAGTGGGCGACGGCTTGGGCAAGACCACCGGCTGGATTCACCGCACCTCGCTCAAGAACCGCGAGGTGGACATGATCAACGGCGTGACCTACCGCAAGGTGGACGACGCGGGCCTGCACATCACCGTGGGCGACAAAGACATGGTGCTGCCCGTGGACAACGTGGTGGTCTGCGCGGGCCAAGACCCGCAGCGCGCGCTGCAGGCTGACCTGCAAGCCGCTGGCGTGAACGTGCACCTGATTGGCGGCGCCGACGTCGCCGCCGAGCTGGACGCCAAGCGCGCCATCAAGCAAGGCACCGAGCTGGCGCTGGCCTTTGGCGCTGCGCCTGCCAAGGCGGCCGACGCCGGTGCTACACCCACGCTGGCGCAAACCCTGCCCGCACCGGTGGCCGCCAGCCTCAAGCTGTGGCACCAGATGATTGCCGAGAACAACTTGGCTGAGCTGCCCACCATCCTGCACCGCAAGGCCGTGTTCCGCTCGCCCATGGCCCACACGCCCTACCCCAGCGCGCAGGCCGTGCAAGTCATCTTGACCAACGTGGTGCAGGTGTTTGAAGACTTCAAATACCACCGCGAGCTGGCCAGTGCCGACGGCCACAGCCTGGTGCTGGAATTCAGCGCCAAGGTCAATGGCAAAGAGCTCAAGGGCATCGACATGGTGCAGTTCGATGCCGAGGGCAAGATCACCGACTTTGAAGTCATGGTGCGCCCCATGAGTGGCTTGCAGGCGTTGGGCGAGGAAATGGGCAAGCGCTTGGCACCCTATATGGCCATGATGAAGCCACCCACCGCCTAATAGTCCCTTTGTACGCTATGGTTTTGCTAGCTGCTCGCGCATATTCCACGAGGGCTAGCGGCCTAAAACATCTAAAAACAGGAGATAAGCATGCAGTTTGAGACCCTTAGCATCACGCTGGACGCCCACATCGCCACCGTACGCCTGAACCGGCCCGACAAGGCCAACGCTATGAACGCCACCATGTGGCAAGAGATTCGCAAGGCATTTGAGTGGGTGGACCGCACGCCCGAGGCCCGCGTGGCGGTGTTGCAGGGCGAGGGCAAGTTGTTTTGTGCGGGCATTGATCTGCAGATGATGATGGGCATCAGCGCCGACGTGCGCAACGACTGCGATGGCCGCACCCGCGAGGCCATGCGCCGCGTGATTCTGGACATGCAAGACACACTTACCAGCCTGGAGCGCTGCCGCAAGCCGGTGCTGGCGGCCATCCACGGCGGGTGCATTGGTGGGGGTATTGACCTCGTCACCTGTGCCGACATGCGTTACGCCAGCGCCGATGCGTACTTCACCATCAAAGAAATCGACATCGGCATGACCGCCGACGTGGGCACCCTGCAGCGCCTGCCCAAGCTGGTGGGCGATGGCATCACCCGCGAGCTGGCCTACACCGGCCGCAAGATGGACGCTACCGAGGCCGAAAGCATCGGCCTGGTGAACCGCGTGTTCGAGAGCCGCGAGGCGCTTTACGCCGGGGTGCAAGACATTGCGGCCACCATTGCCGCCAAGTCGCCCCTGTCGATCCGCGGCACCAAAGAAATGATCACCTACGCCCGCGACCACAGCGTGGCCGACAGCCTGAACTACATTGCCACCTGGAACGCCGCCATGCTGATGAGCCAGGATTTGACGGAGGCGATGACGGCGAACATGCAAAAGCGGACGCCTGTTTTTAAGGACTGAACATCGTTCCGCTCTTGGGGTTTTGCTGAGCCCGCAGCAGACCAGGGGTACGTACCTCCGCTCGTGTCCCCCGCCCGCTCCAGCGGGCTCCTCCTTGACCTCGCTGCGGCACGCACCCCTGGCCTGCTGCTGCGAAGTGACGTTTTCATGGTTTGCAAGCCAAGTCAATTCCAGAGCGGAGCGGCCGGCTGTTTTCGCAATGTGCCTAAAAACATCCGTGCAGGATCAGGCGGGCCGGGCGTTTTGCGTAGGTCAAGGAGGAGCCCGCGCAGCGGGCGGGGGACACGGAGCAAAACGCCCGGCCCGCCTGATCCCCCCGCAAACACGGCAACCCAGCACAGCCCGACTAAAATCATCGGTTCCTCCGTGAAAGTCGATTTCTCCATGCCCCGCCAACTCTTCGTTACCACCGCACTCCCCTACGCCAACGGCAACTTCCATATCGGCCACATCATGGAATACATCCAGGCCGACATCTGGGTGCGGTTCCAGCGCATGCAGGGCAACGCGGTCAACTTCGTGGGTGCGGACGACACGCACGGCGCCCCCATCATGATTGCGGCTGAAAAGGCTGGCGTGACGCCCGAACAGTTCGTGGCCAACATCGCCGCCGGCCGCAAGCAGTATCTGGATGGCTTTCACATCAGCTTTGACAACTGGCACAGCACCCACTCGCCCGAAAACACCGAGCTGGCCCGCCAGATTTACCGCGACCTGCGCGACCGCGCCGATGGCAGCCTGATTGAAGTGCGCACCATCGAGCAGTTCTTCGACCCCGAGAAGAACATGTTCCTGCCCGACCGCTACATCAAGGGCGAGTGCCCCAAGTGCCACGCCAAAGACCAGTATGGCGACAACTGCGAAGTCTGCGGCTCGGTGTACGCACCGACCGACCTGATCAACCCCTTCTCGGCACTGTCTGGCGCCAAGCCCGAGCTCAAAAACTCGGAGCACTTTTTCTTCAAACTCTCCGACCCGCGCTGCGTGGAGTTTCTGGAAAACTGGACGCAAGACGGCAAGCTGCAGCCCGAGGTGGCCAACAAAATCAAAGAGTGGTTCAGCGTGCGCACCAACCCGGACGGCACCCAGAGCGAAGGCTTGGGCGACTGGGACATTTCCCGCGATGCGCCCTACTTCGGCATTGAGATTCCCGATGCACCGGGCAAGTACTTTTATGTGTGGCTGGATGCCCCCGTGGGCTACTTGGCCTCGCTGAAGAATTGGTTTGACAAGGGCGGCCCCAAATCCGCGCATGGCGACACCCGCAGCTTTGACGAGTACATGGCCTCGCCGGACACCGAGCAGTACCACTTCATCGGCAAAGACATCGTCACCTTCCACACCCTGTTCTGGCCCGCCATGCTGAAGTTCAGTGGCCGCAAGACGCCCGACAACGTGTTTGTGCACGGCTTTTTGACCGTGAACAACGGCGAAAAGATGAGCAAGAGCCGCGGCACCGGCCTGGACCCGCTCAAGTACCTGAACCTGGGCATGAACCCCGAGTGGCTGCGCTACTACCTGGCCGCCAAGCTGAGTGCGCGAAATGAAGACATTGACTTCAATGCCGAAGACTTCATGCTGCGCGTGAACAGTGATTTGATTGGCAAGTTTGTGAACATTGCCAGCCGTGCGGCGGGCTTTTTGACCAAGCGCTTTGAGGGCCAGGTCACCAGCGACTTCGGCACCCAGGGCGGCGCCCTGCTGACCGAGATTCGCGGTGCGGCCGATGGGCTGGCTGCCAACTTCGAGGCCCGCGAGTACGGCAAAGCCACCCGCGAAATCATGTTGCTGGCCGACAGGGTCAACGCCTATGTAGACCAGAACAAGCCTTGGGACCTGGCCAAAGACGTGGCCAACAACGCAGCTCTGCACCAGGTGTGCTCGGTGCTCATCAACGCGTTTGACGCGCTGAGTCGCTACCTTGCGCCCGTACTCCCCGGCTTGGCTCTGGCGGTGCAAGGTTTTGTGGGCCGTCCCATGACCACCTGGCGCGTGGACGGTGATGTGCAGGCCATCCAGCCTTACCAACACCTGATGCAACGCGTCACTCCTGAGCAGCTCGAAGCGCTTTTTGAGCCAAAAGAGCCTCTAGCCCCCGCAGAACCTGCGCAAGCAGCTCCTAAAAAGGTAGTAAAATCAGCACCTGCGGCCGTACCTGCGGACCCCAATGCCCCCGGTGGCGAGGCATTGGCCCCCACCATCAGCATTGACGACTTTGCCAAGATCGACCTGCGCATTGCCAAAATCGTGAACTGCGAAGCCGTAGAGGGCTCCACCAAGCTGCTGCGACTGACCCTCGACGTGGGCGAGAAAAACGCCGAGGGCCAGCCCACCACGCGCAATGTGTTCAGCGGCATTGCCAGCATGTACAAGCCTGAAGAGCTGGTGGGCCAGCTCACCGTGCTGGTGGCAAACCTGGCACCGCGCAAGATGAAGTTCGGCATGTCGGAGGGCATGGTCATGGCGGCCAGCCATGCCGATGAGGGCGCCAACCCCGGCATCTACATCCTGAACCCCTGGCCCGGTGCACAGCCCGGCATGCGTATTCACTAAACCCTGGCTTGCGAACCGCTCCCACACATGCTCCATTGGTTCCACGGCTGGGTTGACACGGTTCGCACACCGCAAGCCAATACCCGACTGGGCATGGTGTTGGCCGCGGTCGCCGGAGCCACCAACGCGGGCGGCTTTCTGGCGGTGCATGAGTACACCTCGCACGTCACCGGGGTGGTCTCCACGGTCGTGGACTCTGTAGTGCTGGGCCACACCGATGTGGCACTCACAGGGCTGGCCATGCTGGTGTCGTTTGTGCTGGGTGCCATGACCACGGCCATTTTGGTGAACTGGGGGCTTCGCCGCCAGTTGCACATGGCGTATGGCCTCCCCCTGCTGCTAGAGGCCGGGCTGTTGCTGCTATTCGGTGTGTTCGGCGGCGCCATGAACTACGCCACCTACTTCTTTGCCCCGCTCACCGTCGTGTTGCTGTGCTTCATCATGGGGCTTCAGAACGCGGTGATCACCAAGATCTCACGCGCTGAAATTCGCACCACCCACCTGACCGGTCTGGTAACTGACGTGGGCATTGAGCTGGGCAAGATGGTCTACATCAACACCGCCCCGGGTGAGCCGCGCGTGCAGGCCAACACCGACAAGCTGCGCCTGCATGGCTTGCTGATCGGCAGCTTTATTGCCGGCGCGCTGGGCGGCGCCATGGGCTTTAAGACCCTGGGATTCATCACCACCGTGCCACTGGCAATGGCGCTTTTGCTACTCATTTACCGGCCCATGCTGCTCGACGCGCGGCGCTGGTACCTGCACACCCCTTAACCCGGGCATGTGCCCGGGCCCAACCACTTTTGTGTCATGACAACTTCCACGCACCCCATACTGCACTTTGACGTGCTCATCGTTGGAAGCGGCCTCGCCGGCCTGAGTGCGGCGCTGCTGCTCTCGCAGCAATACCGCGTAGCCATTTTGACCAAGCGAGCAGTGCGCGAAGGCAGCAGCGGCTGGGCCCAAGGCGGTATTGCCGCCGTGTGGGACAAGGACGACAGCTTTGCCGCCCACGTGGACGACACCCTCATTGCCGGAGCCGGCCTGTGCGACCTCAAAGCCACCCAGTTCGTGGTGGAAAACGCGCCCCAGTCGATCGCCTGGTTGCAAAAGCTGGGGGTGCCGTTTTCAGAAGAAGCCGGCCACGCCGGCCAGCTGCACCTCACGCGCGAAGGCGGCCACAGCGCACGCCGCATCGTCCATGTGACCGACGCCACCGGTGCCGCTGTACAGCAGACCCTGATCGAGCAGGTGAAAGCCAGCCCCAATGTGACGCTGTTTGAACACCACACGCTGGTGGACCTGATCACCACCACCAAGCTGGGGCAGACTGGCCCCAACCGCTGCGTAGGCCTCTACGCGCTGGACGACGATACCGACGAAGTGCTCACCTTCCAGGCAGCCCACACCATTCTGGCCACCGGCGGCGCGGGCAAGGTCTACCTCTACACCACCAACCCTGACACCGCCACGGGCGACGGCATTGCCGCCGCCTGGCGCGCAGGCTGCCAGGTGCAGAACATGGAGTTCATCCAGTTCCACCCCACCTGCTTGTTTCACCCGCACGCCAAGAGCTTTTTGATTACCGAGGCCGTACGCGGCGAGGGTGGCCGCCTGCTGCTGCCCACCGGCGAGCGCTTCATGCCCAAGCACGACCCGCGCGCCGAGCTGGCCCCGCGCGACGTGGTGGCCCGCGCCATCGACTTCGAGATGAAGAAAGGCGGCTTCGATTGCGTGTACCTCGACATTTCGCACCAGCCGCTGAGCTTTATCCTGGAGCACTTCCCCAACATTTATGCCCGCTGCCTGGAGCTGGGCATCGACATGGCCAAGCAGCCCATCCCCGTGGTGCCGGCTGCCCACTACACCTGCGGCGGCGTGGTCACCGACCTCGATGCCCGCACCGATGTGCAAGGCTTATATGCCGTGGGCGAAACCGCTTGTACCGGCTTGCACGGCGCGAACCGTTTGGCATCAAATTCGCTGGTGGAGTGCATGGTGTTTGCGCGGGCAGCTACTGCTTTGATAGCAAGTGAACTCTCTGCAGGCAAGACAGATCAACCCCGCGAACTCCCCGCCTGGGACGACAGCCGCGTGACCGATGCGGATGAGAGCGTGGTCATCTCCCACAACTGGGACGAGTTGCGTCGCTTCATGTGGGACTACGTGGGCATTGTGCGCACCAACAAACGCCTGGACCGCGCCGCCCACCGCATTGCGCTGCTGCAAGACGAAATTCAGGAGTTCTACGCGCACTTCCACGTCACGCGCGACCTGCTGGAGCTGCGCAACCTCGTTCAGGTGGCCGACCTGATTGTGAAAAGCGCCCAAGCCCGCCACGAGAGCCGAGGCCTGCACTTCAGCCGGGATTACCCCGGACTGCTGGACGCTGCGGTGCCTACGACACTGAAGCCTTGAGCCCCTCGCAAATCAGGCTGTTTTCACCAAGGCCAAGCCGGGGCCTACCGCTTGTAAACGGGCGACGGGCGCAGCCACCAACATCCGGTCAGCCACTTCTTTGAGTACCTGCCGCAGCCAACGCTGCGCCGGTGCGCGCTGGTTGCGGCTGTGCCAGATTTGGTAGAAGCGCATGTGCGGGTAGTCGATCGGGCAGGGCACCACGATGAGCGGCAGCGTGCGGGCATAGTGCTCTGCGAAATGGCGACTGATGGTGAAGATCAAGTCGGTCCCCGGCAGCATGTTGGGCGCCATGCTGAAGAACGGCACGATCATGCGCGCGTTGCGCGTGAGCCGGTGGGTGGCGAGGTACTTGTCGATCACCCCCCGGTGGCTGGATGAATAGGGCAGTGGCACCACATGCGGTGCATGCAGATACTGCTCCCGGGTCATGGGGCTGCGCGCCAGCGGGTTGTTACGGTCCATGAGGACGACCACGTCGTCTTCCAGCAGCGGCGCGGTGTGCAGGTGCTCCGGGGGCTCCGGCCAATTGCCGATGACAACGTCGAGCTCGCCATTGGCCAAGGCCGCTTCGAAGTCATAGCCCGGCCCCAAGGGGTGCACCATCAGCCGCGCGTTGGGGGCATCGCGCCGCAGCGCCTTGGCCACACCGGCCATGAACACGGTAGACAGGTAGTCCGGGCAGCCGATCTTGAACAGTTGTTGGGTCGTTTCAGGCTCAAACTGCTCCCCGGCGGTGAAGAGTTTGTCGATATCAGCGAGTGCGCCCCGGGCGGTTTCCAGCACTTCCAGGCCGCGGGGCGTAGGCACCATGCTGTTGCCGCTGCGCACCAGCAACTCGTCGTTGAACACCAAGCGCAGCTTGCGCAGTGCCGCACTGATGGCTGGCTGGGTTTGGTTCATACGGGTTGCCACACGGGTGAGGTTGCGCTCACTCAGCAAGGACACCAGCACCCTGAGCAGGTAGGTATCGAGGGGATCGTTTTGACGGGCCATGGCCATTCTCCGGAGTAGCCAAAGCCCAAGCACATGTTATGCCAGTCATAACAAACACCGCGCGCACGCCGGGGGGAGCCACCCTAAACTTTTATGGGTGGGCGATACGGCTCACTTATTGCTTACCCCTTTACAAGGCTTTTCGACATGCACGTCACGCTCCCCTCTCCGACAGCACAGCTCCGGCTGGAGACTTTGAACGCCATGTCCGAAGAGCGTTTCGTGGAATGCCTCGGGGAGGTGTTTGAGCACTCCCCCTGGGTGGCACGCGCAGCGTTTACAGCGGGTCCGTTTGCGGACATCGGCACACTGCATACCGCCATGGTCGCTGCCATGAACCGGGCTGAAGCCCCGGCACAACTGGCTTTGTTATGCGCCCACCCGGAGCTGGCAGGTAAAGCGGCCCAACGAGGGGAGCTCACGGACGCGTCTACCCAAGAGCAATCGCGCGCTGGACTGGATGCCCTCACCCCCCAGGAAATGCTGCAAATCACCGCCCTGAACGCCGCCTACCGGGAGCGCCATGGTTTCCCGTTCATCGTGTGTGTGGGCCAACACACCAAAGCCAGCATTTTTTCAACCTTCGCCCAGCGTGTGGCCCAAGACCCGCACCACGAACGAACCGAAGCGCTGCGGCAAGTCGCCGCCATTGCGCTGTTGCGTTTGAACAAACTGATTTCCCCTTAACTCCATCCACCCACCTCAGGACTCACCATGCACCAACACCCTCACCCCCTCCGCAAAGCACTCAGCACCCTCGGCTTAGCCCTGGTGCTCGCGGGCTCCGCCAGCGTTGCATCGGCAGCCGATTTCACCATGCGGGTGGCCGGCAACTTTTCGTCCAATGTGCGTCACTCGGACGGCATTGAGCGCCCCTTTTTCACCGGCCTGCCCAAGGCGACCGGCATCGACATGGACGTGAAGTTCAACCCCATGGATGTGGTGAACGTGAAGCCCGACGACGCTCTGCGCCTGCTGCGCTCCAATGTGTTTGACGTGATGTCGGTGCAGATCGGCAGCGTTGCGCGTGACGATCCATTCTTTGAAGGCATTGACCTCGCCGGTGTCTCCACCAACATGACCATGCTGCGCGAGTCCATGGAAGCCTACCGCCAGGTCTTCGACAAGCGCCTACAAGAAAAATTCAAGGCCAAGGCCCTGACACTGTGGCCCTTCGGCCCTCAAGTGTTCTTCTGCAACAAACCCATCAAATCGATTGCCGACTTCAAGGGTCTGAAGATCCGCAGCTTCACGCCCAGCATGTCCGCTATGTTGCAAAACCTGGGCGCCACACCCGTCACCCTGTCGTTCTCTGAGGTGTATTCCGCACTGGGCAACGGCGTGGTGGACTGCGGTGTCACATCGGCCAACTCGGGCAACTCCGGCAAGTGGCCTGAAGTCACCCAGTACTTCTACCCCCTGGCCGTGGCCGGTTCGGTACAGGGTCACTTTGTGAATATCGACTTCTGGAACAAGCTCAGCCCTGCCCAGCAAGCCAAGATTTCCGCCGAGTTCAAGAAAATGGAGGACCAGATGTGGGATCTGGCCGAAGAAGGCACGGCCGACTCCATTGCCTGCAACACCGGCAAGACCTGCAAGAACGGCACGCCGTTCAAGATGACCCTGGTGCCAGTCACCGCCGATGACCAAGCCAAGGTAAAAGCCGCCTCTGCCGCTACCGTGCTGCCCATGTGGAAAACCGTGTGCAACAAGGTCGACCCCAAGTGCAGCGACACCTGGAACGCCACCGTGGGCAAAGCCCGTGGCATGACCATCAACTAAGGCCGCACCGCGCAACACGCAATGTCCAGTACCAACCCGATCAGCCAAGCCATTGCGCCGGCCGCCCGTTATGCCACCCTGGCATTCGGGTGGGTGGTACTGGCCTATGCGGTTGCGCTCAGCCTTGAAGTGCTGGGTCGCAAACTCTTCAACACCTCGTTCAAAGGCATCGATGAACTCGGCGGATTTGTGCTGGCCGTGAGCGCCGCCATTGGAGCGTCCTACGCCATGGCCCAGCGCAGCCACACCCGGGTCGATGTGTTTCTGGTGCGCTTTCCGCGCCCGGTGCAAAGGGTGCTTAACACCCTGGCCATGGCGTGCTTTGCTTTCTTCGCTACCTTTGCCGCCTGGCGCGGTATCTCGGTGCTGATGGAAACTCTGGACTTCAAAAGCAGCGCACCGAATCTGGAAATCGCACTGTGGATTCCGCAATCCGCCTGGGTGCTGGGCCTGGTGCTACTGGCACTTATCTCGCTGGCCTACGCCTTTCATGCGCTGTATTTGCTGGTGACCCGACGCCCCGAACTCAACGCCTGGTATGGCCCCACGAGTGCACAGGAAGAACTGGAAGCCGAGCTTGCCGAGCTCAAGGCGCGCGGTACCGCCCAGTCGGCCGGCATGCAAGGGGGCTCCCATGGCTGATATCTCGATCGCGGCAGTCGCGGCAGGCTTTGTGCTGCTCATCGGCCTGATGTGTCTGGGGCTGCATGTGGCCTTTGTGATGTTCATCCTCAGCCTGCTGGGCGCGGTGATGTACATCGGCTGGCCGGTGGCGTTGGAGTACGGCACCCAGTACTGGAGCGCCAACAACAACTTCGTGTTGGTTTCGGTCCCCCTTTTCATTTTGCTCGGTGAGTTGCTGGTGCGCGGAGGCTTTACCGACAAGATGTACCGCGCCCTATCCGACTGGCTCTCACCCCTGCCGGGCGGTCTGCTGCACTCCAACATCGGTGCCTCGGCCCTGTTTGCCGCAGTGTCGGGCTCGTCAGTGGCAACGGCGGCCACCATCGGTACGGTAGCACTTCCGGCCTTTAAGCAACGCGGCTACAACGCCCGCCTCGTGCTGGGCACCATCGCCGCCGGGGCCACACTGGGCATCTTGATACCACCGTCGATCAACATGATCATTTACGGTGCTATGACCAACACCTCGGTGGGCAAACTTTACGCGGCGGGTGTGGTGCCGGGCTTGCTCCTGACGGCGCTCTTCATGGCGGTGATCGTGGTGGTCTGCCTCTGGAAACCCGCCTATGCCGGGACCCAAGAGCCGCCTTCGCCGCTCAAAGACAAGCTCCTGCGCTTGCTGGATCTGATACCGCCCGTCACGGTGATTGTGTTTGTCATGGGCAGCATCTACGCCGGCTGGGCCACGCCTACAGAGTCTGCGGCACTGGGTGTGGTGGTGTCTTTGTTGCTGTGTGCGGGCTACGGCCGGCTCAACATCAAGATGCTGCATGAATCATTCCTGACCACGCTGTCCATCACCGCGATGATCATGCTGATTGCGGCTGCCGCGTTCTACCTGAACTTTGTACTCGGCATGATGGGCGTGCCCGACATGCTGACCAAGTTTGTCACCGGCATGCAGGCCAGCCCCGGCCAGATCATTCTGGTGCTGACTATTTTGTACCTGATTCTGGGCTGCTTTCTGGATGCTTTGGCCATGGTGGTGGGCACCATTCCTATTGTGTTCCCCATCGTCGTGGCGCTGGGCATCGACCCGGTGTGGTTTGGCATCTTCCTGGTGATCATGGCGGAGCTGGCGCTCATAACCCCACCCGTGGGCATGAACCTGTATGTGGTGCAAGGCGTGCGCGGCGAGGGCAACATCCTTGATGTGATTTACGGCGTGCTGCCTTTCCTGCTCATCATGCTGCTGCTAGTAGCACTGATCTGGTTTTTCCCCGCCATCGTGATGTGGTTACCGGGAATGCTTTCAAGCTGATCATTGCTATCAAAAAAATAGCTGCTCCCCCTTTAAAAAAAGGGGCTAGCAGCTCTTTTTATTGATAAACACAAAACCCAACCGGCCCGGTCGCACGCCTACGCTACTTTGAAGTTGGCAATTTCTCCACGCAAACCCTCGGACTGGTCGCTCAGTGCACCGGCAGCCGCGCTTGTTTGCTCCACCAGCGCTGCATTTTGCTGGGTGTTTTGCTCCAGCAGCTGAATGGCGGCCACCGATTGGCCCACGCCTTCGGCCTGCTCCCGCGAGCCCACCGCGATTTCGCGCAACAGCGTTTGAATGCGCTGGGCATTGCCCAGAATCTCCTCCATAGTGGCACCGGCGCTGTCCACCACCCGGCTGCCGTTCTCCACGTTGTGCACGCTGGTGGTGATCAGGTCCTTGATCTCCTTGGCAGCTGCCGCTGAGCGCTGGGCCAGCACCCGCACTTCGGTGGCCACCACGGCAAACCCACGCCCCTGCTCACCCGCGCGGGCGGCCTCAACCGCCGCGTTCAGTGCCAATATGTTGGTCTGAAAGGCAATGCCATCAATGGTGGAAATAATGTCGCCGATCTTGCGGGAAGACTGGTTGATGGCCCCCATCACCTGCACCACATCCCGGATCACCACTCCGCCTTGCTCAGCAACGCCCGCGTTTTCGCGGGCCAGGCTAGCCGCAGCCTCCGAGTGTTCTGCCATTTGCTTGGCGGATGCACCGATCTGCTCCATGGTGGCAGCCTGTTGCTCCAGGCTGCTAGCGGCCGACTCAGTGCGCGATGACAAGTCGAGGCTGGCGCGGGCAATTTCGGCACTGGTCCCGGCCAGATCGCGGGCCGAGTGGCGCACTTTGCGGATCAGCAGGTGCAGCGAGTCGTAGGCTTTGCGCAGATCCACAATCACCAAGGCCGGCTCGTCCCGCCCCCAGGGCTGACTGGGTGCCCGGCGTAAGTCGCCTTCAGCCATTTCCTGCAGGTGCTGGCTGATCAGGCGCAAGCCCCCGCGGGTGACCAGAAAGAACGCATAAAACGCATAGGCCGCCAGCAACAGCGTGACCACTAGAATCACAATGGTCAGGTGCACTTGTTGCTGCGCGCTCTTCACCCGCTTGTCGAGCAAGGTGTCGAGAACCGGCAGCAAGCGGTCTAAAAGGGCTGCCTGGGCCGTGAATGCGGCGTCGCCCTGGGCGGCAAAGCTGGCCAGGGCGCTGCTGTCGAGCGTGGCTGCGGAAATAATGGTTTTCTCGACCGCATCGAGAAACTTCTGGGTCGCGTCGCGCGATGCATCAATCTGAATGCGCGAAGACAACTCCGGCGTTTGCTGCACCGATTTGGCAATGCCCGCCAGCATATTGGCCTGGTGAAACTCTGCAATGGCATCCGCCTTGTCAATGGCCGCCCGGAACTGGAGGCTGAGCTGGCCGTCGCGCAAAGCGGCAGCGCCGGCCGCCCGCATCAGGCCGGTGCGCTCCATCAGGTCGGGCAGGCGAAAAGCCGCGGCGTCCATCACGTAGTAGCTGTCAATGTCCGGGTCCAGGGTGAGGTTGGATCCATCGGTGGCGGTGGTCATCACCGCAATCAGAGCCTGAATGTGGGCGGTGTTGCGCACAAAGCGCTCCACCGCATCGCCGCCCTGGCTCTTGGCGGCCGAGCGGGCCTGCTGAAGCTCCGCATAGGCTGCCACGGTGCCGAGGTTGGCACCCATTTCCTGTTGGATTTTTTCGAGTCCTGCGTACGACTTGTCGAGCGCCTCGGTCACTGCGCCCGAAGCGTCGGCCGGCGAGGCCCGCAATTGCAAAGCAAGTTGCAAGACCGGGCTAGCAGCTTGCAAGTAGCGCACACCGTCGCGCTCTTTGAGGGAGAACGCAATGGCTGCATTCTGCGCAGAAAAATAAGACCAGGAGAGCCAGGCAATGGGCAATGAAAACAGGAGAGAAACGATGAGCGCTTTGGAGGCAAAGTTAATGCTCCGCATGATGTGTACGCCCAATGCCCAGATGCCATGGGCACCGAAAAGACCGATGGGGGCGGGCTTGCTGACAGGCTCTGGCAACTCCAAGACACGCAAATTTTGTTTCATTCTCTATTGCTCCGTTACGACATCAACAGCTAAGCAAAAACTGTGTCACCCCGAGTAAGGCAAGGGTCCGTAGCTTCGCAACATTAAATAACAAATGCTTGTTAACTATAGGGCAGATAAAGCATGAAATTCCTTACAGCCTTTGATGAAACAACAACAATCCGCGCTGCAAGGCCTCCCGGGTCAGAGGCTTGGGTATCAGGCCTTTGGCACCCAAGTCGTGGAAGCGGGCTGCGTCTGAGGGCAGGTCGTTCCCCGTCACCATCAGAACCGGCGGCACGCGCTGGGCCGCAGCACGCCATTGCTGCAAGGTTTTGAGCACGCCGGTGCCATCCAGGTTGGGCATGCTTTCATCGAGCAAAACGCCGTCAAACCGCTGGGCCTGCAAGGCGGCCAAGGCCTTCACACCGTCTTCCACCAGCACCCCGGTGCAGCCAGCCTCTTTGAGCAGGCGCGCGGCCATCATGCGGTTAATGGGGTTGTCGTCCGCTACCAGGATGTGCAGGGGCCGATTGCGGGAAATGATTGCCATAGATTCCTATCGGTTCGCTCTTTTTTTGATAGCTACTCGCGCACATTCTATGCGGGCGAGTGCCCTAAAACGATAGAAAACAGGCTGATAAAACGCTTCAACCCGGAGCCGGCAACCTGGGCACGTCGGGCACCAGCCCCACGGCGGGTTCGCGGTGCAGCTTGAAGAACGCCACCGCCTCCACCAGCTGCGCCGCCTCGTGCTGCAAGCCGCTGGCGGCGGCCGCAATCTCTTCGACCATGGCCGCGTTTTGCTGGGTGGTCTGGTCGATCAGGCTAATGGCCTGCCCGACCTGCTGAACCCCGGTGCTCTGGGCCTCACTGGCCGCGCTGATGTCTGCCGCCACCCGGGTCACCTCTTGAATGGCGCTCACCACCTGCGACATGGAGGCCCCGGCCTTGGCTACCTGCGCGTTGCCCCGCTCTACCCGCTCCAGACTGGCCTGAATCAGCGTCTTGACTTCTTTAGCCGCTTCTGCGGAGCGCCCGGCCAGCAGCCGCACCTCTGAGGCCACCACGGCAAAGCCCCGCCCTTGCTCCCCGGCGCGCGCCGCCTCCACCGCAGCGTTGAGCGCCAGGATGTTGGTTTGGAATGCAATACCGTCAATCACGCTGATGATGTCCACAATGCGGCGCGCGCTGTGGTCAATGTCCTGCATGGTGTGCACCACATCAGCCACTTCAGCGCCGCCCCGGGTGGCCGCTTGCGACGCATTGCGGGCCAAGGTGTCGGCTTGGGCCGAGCGGGCCGCATTGATGCGCACCGTCTCGCCCAGCGCCTCCATGGACGCAGCGGTTTGCTGGATAGCACCGGCCTGCTGTTCGGTGCGGCTGGACAGGTCGTGGTTGCCCGATGCAATTTCGACACTGGCGCCCGCCACGGCCTCTGCGGCCTGCCGCACACGCGCCACGACCCCGCTCAGGCTCTGTTGCATGTGGGCGAGTTGCGCCATTACGCTCTGGGGCTGTGCCGACGCTTCTTCCACGGCACTGAAATCACCCGCCCCCAAGCGCTGCGCCAAGGCGTGGGCCTGTTCGGGCTCGCCCCCGAGCTGGCGGGTGATGCTGCGGGCAAAGCGCCAGCCAAACGCGGCAGCACACACGAGCCCGGCGCTGATCAGGCAGATGTTGGTCCACCACATTGCCTGGTAACGCTTACCGGCCGCTTCATAGGCGTCTTTGGCGCCGCCGATTTGCAGTTGCTGCAGTCCTTGGATACTGCGCCCCACCGGAATAGCAAGAGGCGTCATCTTCTCCACCATCGCGGCCTGGGCGGTGGTGATGTCGTTCTCCAGCAAGGCGGTGACGGCGGGTTGGAGACCTTGCGTTTCGTAGTGCTGGGCCGCTTTCTCCCAATCGGCGGCCCATGTCTGCGCCTCCGGGCTCAGCGGGCGCGCACGGTACCCGGCCCAGAGTGTGGCAATTTGTTGTTGATTGGCTTTGATCTCTTTGACACTGTGGGCAATCACCTCCGGCAAGGGGTTGGCCAAGGTCTGCGCCACATGCATGCGGCTGCTGTAGGTGAGTGCGTCCATCTGCCCTAGGGCGACGGCCGGCACGGTGCGGTCTTCGTACACGCTGCGCAGAGCGTCGTTGGACTGCCGCGCCCCGTACACCCCAAACCCGCCCACGAGCAGCAGCAAGGCTGCAAAACCGGCAACCAACACCAATAAGCGGGTAGACAAGCGCATAACAGCCCCAAAAAAGTGCCCACCATGGAGGCGGGGGAACCTTATTGAATGTCTGTGATGTGACGGTTTAATGACGCCGGCGCAGGCCGGTGGCGAGCGCTCAGGCGGCGCCGATATTCGGAATCAAACCACCCACGGGCTGGCCGTTTTTCAGCGCTGCCGTAAACGCCAGCATGCGGTCAATCGGCAAGCGGGCGCGGTCAATCAGTTTGTGGTCCACCTGAACTTCATTCAGGCCATGCTCAAGCACCCGCGCCACGCCGGCCAGGCCATTCATGGCCATCCAGGGGCAGTGGGCGCAGCTTTTGCAGGTGGCGCTGTTGCCGGCGGTGGGCGCTTCGATGAAGGTCTTGCCGGGGTTGAGCGTGCGCAGCTTGTGCAGCATGCCGTTGTCGGTGGCGACGATGAAGGTGTCAGCGTCCAGCGTTTGTGCGGCTTTCAAGATGGCGCTGGTCGATCCTACTGCGTGGGCCAGGGCCACCACCTCCTGCGGCGACTCGGGGTGCACCAGCACTTTGGCTTTTGGGTGCTCCTTGATCAGCGCTTCGAGCTCAAAGGCCTTGAACTCGTCGTGCACGATGCAGGCGCCTTCCCAGAACACCATGTCAGCGCCGGTTTCGCGCTGGATGTAACCACCCAGGTGTTTGTCGGGCGCCCACAGAATTTTTTGGCCCTTGTCTTTGAGGGCTTTCACGATGTCCAGCGCACAGCTGCTGGTCACCAGCCAATCAGCACGCGCTTTTACCGCAGCGCTGGTGTTGGCATAGACCACCACAGTGCGGTCGGGGTGGGCGTCACAAAACGCGTTGAATTCGTTGATGGGGCAGCCCAGGTCCAGCGAGCAGGTGGCGTCCAGGTCGGGCATGAGCACCGTTTTGTGGGGCGACAAAATCTTGCTGGTCTCACCCATGAACTTCACGCCCGACACCACCAGCGTCTGCGCGCTGTGGTCGCGGCCGAAGCGGGCCATCTCCAGCGAGTCGCTCACCAGGCCGCCGGTTTCTTCGGCCAGGTCCTGTAAATCCGGGTGCACGTAGTAGTGCGACACCATGACCGCGTTCTTTTCTTTCAGCAGGCGCTTGATTTTGTCTTTGAGTGCGGTGCGTTCGTCGGGGGTGGGCTCTACGGGCACGCGGGCCCAGGCATGTTTGGTCGAGCAGGCAGGTTGCTCGTATTCCACCTCAATCACATCACTGGCGCTCATCACAGGTCCTCAAATCGCATGGAGAAGTCGGTCGCCTTCACGTCTTTGGTCAAGGCCCCGATGGAGATGCGGTCCACCCCGGTGGCTGCAATGGCGCGCACCGTGTCCAGGTTCACGCCACCCGAGACTTCGAGAATCGCGCGGCCGGCATTGATGGCCACCGCCTGCATCAGCTGCGCCAGGGTCATGTTGTCCAGCAACACCATCTTGGCGCCGCAGTCCAGCGCTTCGCGCAGTTGCTCCAAGGTCTCCACTTCGACCTCAATGAACCTGGCCGTGGCGGCGAACTGGGTAG
The DNA here is from genome assembly GCF_013297935.1 of Rhodoferax sp. Lineage (GTDB taxonomy): Bacteria > Pseudomonadota > Gammaproteobacteria > Burkholderiales > Burkholderiaceae_C > Allorhodoferax. The sequence continues at coordinate 167,872 of NZ_JAAFIX010000003.1, forward strand.
CGCGTTGCAGCGCGGCAGTGACCCCGCCTGCAGCGGCAATATGGTTTTCTTTGATGAGCACCGCGTCATGCAGGCCGATGCGGTGGTTGGTGCCGCCACCGGTTTTGACAGCGTATTTTTGGGCCAAGCGCAGGCCGGGAATGGTCTTGCGGGTGTCCACAATCGCCGCGCGGTTGCCAGGCACCTCGTTGACTGCATCCACAAAGGTGGCGGTTTTGGTGGCCACAGCGCTGAGCAGCTGCAAAAAGTTCAGCGCGGTGCGCTCAGCCGTCAGCAGGGCTTGGGCGTTGCCTTCAATTTCCAGCACCACCTGGTCTTGCTGGCAGCGCTGGCCTTCGCGCACATGCCAGATGATGGCGGCCGACGGGTCCAGGGCTCGCACGGCCGCAGTGGCCCAAGGCTCGCCGCAAATGACCGCAGACTCGCGGGCCATCACGCGCGCACGGGCACGGCGGGTGGGGTCAATCAAGGAGGCAGTCAGGTCGCCGGCGCCCACGTCTTCCGACAATGCGCGCACCACATCGGCCTGCGCCAGGGCGGCGATATCGGCAGGGGAAAGGTCAAAAGTGCTCATACACCGGAGGATAACCGGCGCAGCTTGCACTGGTTTGTCAGCAGGTAAGCATGCCAAAATACCCTGTCCTCGCAACAGGTTTTTAGGAACACCGCATGACTCCCCGCATCACCGCCCTCTTTGCTGCCAGCACGGTCATGGGCCAAGCATCGGCCGCCACCCAACCGGGTTCCGCAGGGTTCGCAGGTGTGGTGGGAAGCTTGAGCCCCCTGCATTGGGCCTTGATCGCTGTCTCGCTGGCGCTGGTAGTGGGCCTGGTGATTCTGCGGGTGCGCCGGAACCGCGCCGCACGCGCTATGACCTCCCTCGATATGCAGCCGACCATGTTCGCGCATACGGTGATGGCCGATAACAGCATCAACCAGCGTACCGTCCCCCAACCCTTGGCTCCGCACCCGCACGCGGACCAGGTGTGGACTAGCCGGTAAGGCCCGTGTCCCGGAGCCGCTGATCCCTGCCGTTAAAATGGCGCGATTAAGGACCTGCAATGAACATCTTCCGCCGCCCCGACTACCGCTCTGAAGCCACCCAGTTCATCGACCAACTCAAGGTCGAGAAGCCCACGCTGGAAGCCGAGCAGCGCAAGGGCCGTGCCTTGCTGTGGGACAAAGTGGTGGACCGCATGGCTTGGAAAGGCTTTCGCAGTGCCCAAGTGGCGCAAAAGCCTTACGTCTACCAGACCAAGCACGATTAAGTGCCAAATCAGCCTCCAGCGCTCGTATTACTTGCGCGGATAGCTCCTGATTTCATAGCAAAATGACTTCCAATACCACCGGCGAGTCCACCGGAATCGCCGAACTCGGGCGCATGCCCGAGGTGGTGGACCAAGTGGCGCTGGCCCGCCTATATGGCGAGCCCCTGTTCGCCATGCCGCAGGACCTCTACATCCCACCGGATGCGCTGGAGGTGTTTCTGGAGGCCTTCGAAGGCCCGCTAGACCTGCTGCTGTACCTGATTCGCAAGCAGAACTTCAACATCCTCGACATTCCCATGTTGAGCGTGACCAAGCAGTATCTGGTGTACGTGGAGCAAATCCGCAAGCGTAACCTGGAGTTGGCTGCGGAATATTTGCTCATGGCGGCCATGCTGATTGAAATCAAATCACGCATGTTGCTGCCCCCCAAAAAGTCGGCCGAGGGCGAAGAAGCAGAAGACCCGCGCGCTGAGCTGGTGCGCCGCTTGCTCGAATACGAGCAAATGAAGCTGGCAGCCGCGCGGCTCAACGCCATCCCGCAGTACGGGCGCGATTTCCTGAAAGCCAATGTCTACATTGAGCAGAGTCTCAAGCCCCGATTCCCGGATGTGGCGGTGGAGGAGCTGCAAAGCGCCTGGCGCGACATCCTGAAGCGGGCCAAGCTGGTGCAGCACCACAAGATCAGCCGTGAAGAGTTGTCGGTGCGCGAGCACATGAGCATCGTGCTCAAAAAGCTGCAGGGCCAGCGCTTTGTGGGCTTTGAAGATTTGTTTGACACCAGTTACGGGACCCCGGTGCTGGTGGTGACCTTCATCGCCCTGCTGGAGCTGGCCAAAGAGACTCTGATCGAAATCACCCAGGCGGAGGCCTTTGCGCCCATTTATGTGCGGCTGGCCTATTCACCCGCTTGAGCCGGGCTCTCTATTTCGCGGCACATAACTGCGGTTAGTATTCGCCCCACTTTCGCCAAACCCTTGGTAATCCCGTTTTTTTGGAGTCCTCTATGGCCCTGAACCCGACCGGTGAACAAGCCTCTAGCGCAACCAACGCGACTCCTTACGGCACGCTGCCCCCGGCATCTGCGCCGTCTACCCGCAAGCCCATCAGCCTGCCCCGCATTCAAGAGATGCACACCCGGGGTGAAAAAATCACCATGCTGACCGCCTATGACGCGACCTTCGCGGCAGTGGCCGACGCGGCCGGCGTGGAGTGCATATTGGTAGGCGACTCGTTGGGCATGGTCTGCCAGGGGCGCCACAGCACCGTAGGCGTGACCCTGGAAGACATGGCCTACCACACCCAAAGTGTGGCCCGGGGCTTGCGCCGCGCACAAGGCACGGCATGGCTGATTGGCGATTTACCTTTCGGCAGCTACCAGGAGTCGAAGGAGCAAGCCATCCGGAGCGCCAGTGTGCTGATGCAGGCGGGCGCCCACATGGTCAAGCTCGAAGGCGGTGGCTGGACCACGGAGGTCGTGCAGTTCTTGGTGCAGCGCGGCATTCCGGTGTGCGCGCACCTGGGCCTGACCCCGCAGACCGTGCACGCCTTGGGCGGCTACCGGGTGCAGGGCCGCGGCGATGCGGCCGCCGACATCATGAAAAAGCAGGCTCTTGAGTTGCAAGACGCGGGCGCCACGATGGTGGTGCTGGAAATGGTGCCTGCCCCGCTGTCTGCCGAGCTGACACGGGAGCTGCCGCACTGCGCCACCATCGGCATTGGCGCCGGCAAAGGAACCGCCGGCCAGGTACTGGTGTTGCATGACATGCTGGGTGTGAACCTGGGCAAGAACCCCAAGTTCGTGCGCAACTTCATGCTCGAAGCCACCAGCATCCGGGGCGCCATGGAGACCTATGTGGCCGCCGTGAAAAACGGCAGCTTTCCGGACGACGCCATCCACGCCTGGTAACTTGGCCCGCACTATGAAACTGATTCACACGATTGCTGAGTTGCGCGATGCCCTTAGCCAGTACCGCCATCCGGCCGTAGTGCCCACCATGGGCAACCTCCACGCGGGTCACTTGGCCTTGGTGCGCCAAGCCAAGCCTCTGGGCGATGTGACGATTTCCACCATCTTCGTGAACCGGCTGCAGTTCGCACCGCACGAGGACTTCGACACCTACCCCCGCACCCTGGAGGCGGATTGCCAGCACCTTGAAGCCGCCGGCTGCGATATCGTATTCGCCCCCAAAGAGTCTGAGCTGTACCCGCAGGCACAAACCTTCAAGGTGCACCCGCCTACGGAGTTGGCCGACATTCTCGAAGGCCACTTCCGGCCCGGCTTTTTCATTGGCGTCTGTACCGTCGTCATGAAGCTGCTGGCCGTGACCCAAGCGCGTACGGCGCTGTTCGGTAAAAAAGATTACCAGCAACTCATGGTGATCCGCAATATGGTCAAGCAGTTCGCCCTCCCGATCGACGTGGTGGGTGGCGAGACCCAACGCAACGAGGCGGGATTGGCACTGTCCAGCCGCAACGGTTACCTCACCCCCGCGCAACGCGAAGAGGCTCTGTTGCTATCGGCCACCCTGCGCGGAATCGTGCAAGCCGTGCGCTCCGGTGAAACAGACTTGGCCCGCCTGGAGCACGAGGGCATGCAAGCGCTGCGCGCCGCCGGGTGGATGCCTGACTATGTGGCCGTACGCCGTCAAGCAGACTTGCAAACCCCTCAGGTTGGCGATGCCAAAGTGGTGCTGGCCGCAGCCAGGTTGGCGAGCACGCGCCTGATCGACAACTTGGAAATCTGAATAGCGCCCCATGAACGGAAACATGGACATGCAGCGCCGCCGTTATCTTGCCAGTGGCGTGGGCTTGGCCACACTGGCAACGACCGGCAGCTTGACGGCATGCGCCGCCGGCCAGAACCGGGCCTTGCAGTTCAGCACCTTGGAACAAGCGGCCCAAGAGCTCCAGAGGCTCAGCGCAGCCCCTTTGGACTCGCAGGCCGTGTGGTCCTGGAGTCAGACGCTGGAGCACTGCGCCCAGAGTATTGAGTTTTCCATGACCGGCTATCCTGAATCCAAATCAGCGCTGTTTCAAAAAACTGCAGGCGCAGCGGCCTTTGGCTTTTTCCAGTGGCGCGGCCGCATGTCGCACAACCTGGCTGAACCTATCCCGGGTGCACCAGCGCTCACAGTCGACACGCCCGCCGCCTCAGCCTTGGCCAGACTGCAAAATGCGATGGTCGCCTTTGCGGACTGGACCGCGCCGCTGCAACCGCACTTTGCCTACGGAGCACTCGGCAAACCAGACTACGAACAAGCCCACGCCATGCACCTGGCGCAGCATTTGTCCGGGTTCACTCTCAAACTTTGACCCACCCGGGCAAGCGCAAAGGCTGCTTGGCTGAACCTGTAGCGCTACAAAAAGCGGTCCAGGATTTTTTTGCTGTGGCTGTCCATCGCAAACTGGTCGCGCACGAGGTACTGAATTCCATGCGCATCCGCGATGAGCAAAGCGTTGCCTTTGCCGATGCGACGGATGTCTTCATCTCCGCGCAAAACGAATTCGGTCTGCCCGCGGTTGGTTTCTACGGTCCAGGTGCTGGGCGTTGAATAGCTTGTGACCGCCACAATGCGCTCGACAACCGGCATGAACTCACGGGTGGCGAGCTCGGCGCGGATCAGTTCTTGCGCCGGCTGCGGAACATCCGCCAATTGGTCGACCCACGCCACTTCCTTGCCATCCATACTAACGAGCGAAATTCCATCGTCCGGCGACTGAATCGGAAATGCCCGAACGGGTACGACCCCTTCAAAGCGATCTCCGGCTGCATTGGTGAGCACCAGTTTCCCGAAGGCGGTGCGCTCCAACGCAAAGCGACTTGCTGTCACGGTGTAAAGCGCGCTCATGCGGCCTCCTCGATCATGTTGTTGCGGGCCTGGGCCTGGTAGAGGTTGAAATAGGCGCCCTCTGTGGCCATCAGCGCATCGTGGGTGCCCTCTTCCACCACCCGGCCGCGGTCCAGCACGACCAGGCGATCAGCACGATGCAAGGTGGAGAGGCGGTGGGCAATTGCGATGGTGGTGCGGCCTTGCACCAGGTTCTCCAGCGCCTTCTGAATTTCTTTCTCAGTTTCCGAGTCCACCGAAGAAGTGGCTTCATCGAGTATCAAAATGCGCGGGTCAATCAACAGGGCCCGCGCAATCGAGATGCGCTGACGCTCGCCGCCCGACAGCCCCTGCCCCCGCTCTCCCACCATGGAGTCGTAGCCCTGGGGAAGCCGCAGAATGAATTCATGGGCATGGGCGGCCCGCGCCGCGGCAATGATCTCAGTCCGGGTCGCATCCGGCTTGCCGTAGGCGATGTTGTCGGCAATGGTGCCGAAAAACAAAAACGGCTCTTGCAACACCAGCCCGATGTTCTGCCGGTAATCCGAAATGGCGTAGGAGCGGATGTCCACACCATCCACCAGAATCGCGCCTTCGGAGACGTCGTAAAAGCGGCAAATCAGGTTCACCAAGGTACTCTTGCCCGAGCCGCTGTGGCCCACGAGCCCGACCATTTCGCCGGGTGCGATTTTCAGACTGATTCCACGATTCACCTCGCGGTTGCCATAGCGGAAACCGACATCACGCACTTCGATACTGCCTTGAACCTTGCCCATCGGAATGGGGTTGACCGGCTCCGGCACGCTGGAGACATGGTCCAGAATGTCAAAAATCCGTTTGGCAGCGGAAGCGGATTTCTGGGTCACCGACACAATGCGGCTCATGGAGTCCAGGCGGCCATAGAAGCGACTGATGTAGGCAATAAACGCCGTCAACACGCCCACCGTGATTTCGCCTTGGGAGACCTGCCAGATACCGAAGGCCCAGACCACTAGCAAACCCAGCTCGGTCAAAAAAGACACACTGGGCGAAAACAGCGACCAGATTTTGTTGATGCGGTCGTTCACGACCAGGTTGTGCTTGTTAGCCTCGCGAAAACGACTGGCTTCACGGGTCTCTTGGGCAAAAGCCTTGACCACCCGGATACCGGGAATGGTGTCTGCCAGCACGTTAGTGACCTCGCCCCAGACACGGTCGATTTTCTCGAACCCCGTGCGCAGTCGGTCGCGCACAAAGTGAATCATCCAGGCGATGAATGGCAGGGGAACCAAGGTCACCACCGCCAGCCACGGATTGATAGAAAACAAAATGATGGCGGTCATGGTGAGCATGATCACGTCGGTCGCGAAGTCCAGCAAATGCAAGGACAGGAATACACAAATCCGGTCACTTTCACTGCCAATGCGCGACATCAAGTCGCCCGTCCGCTTGCCACCAAAATACTCCAAGGAAAGGCGCAATAGGTGTTCGTAGGTGGTAGTGCGCAAATCGGCACCGATACGCTCAGACACCAGGGCAAGGATGTAGGTCTTGGCCCAGCTGAGCACCCAGGCCAGCAAAGAAGACCCCAGCAACCCGCCCATGTACATGCCTACCACCATCGGATCAATTTTCTGACCGTTCTGGAAGGGGATGAGTACGTTGTCCATCAAAGGCATCGTCAGGTACGGCGGCACCAGATTGGCCGCAGTGCCCAGCAATGTCAGCACGAACCCCAAGAGCAATTGCCCACGGTAAGGTCGGGCGAACCGCCAGAGACGGAACAAGGTCCAGGTGCTGGGAGGCGTGTGAACGACTTTGGTACACACCGGGCACTCTTCTTGTTCCGGCTCCAAAGGCGCCTTGCAGCTTGGGCACACCTGGGTGAGCGCTTGGGCGAGGGGCTTGCCGGATACGGTGCTCTCGAGCTGGGACTGGAACTGGTCAACCAAGCGGATCGCCTGGAGGTTTTGCCCGAGCGTAAATCTCCAGCTACCGAGCAAGGCGCTGGCGTCCAGCAAGTTCAAATGCCCCACTCCCGCGTGGTCGTGGTGGTGCAAAGTCTGTCCGGCCTGCAATTCCCACGTGGACCAGACTTGCGATTTGCCTTCGCAGGCCAGTAGTCTCTGGTTAGTGAGTAAGACCAGGCCCTTCACAAAATGCAGTTGCAGGTCTAGGTCAACCTCCAGAACCGCCAGAACGTTCTCATGGGGATGGAGCTGTTTCTGAACCGCCTCGCGCCAGAGAGTCGGCAGATCGCCGGAAGGCGCGGGAAATGCAGGAGCTTCAGAAGTCATGGATCGCAAAAAAGGGTGAATTTGATTCAGTTTTTCAAAGTGGCGGGCCTACGGCGCCCCAACTTCAGGCCGACGATACTACGCGCAAGCGCACACATGTCGTTCGGATCTTCATCTGTGAGCGAAAATACACAACGCACTACGCGTAACAATGGTGGACCGCTCCTTTCCAACAAGCCATGACAGCCAAGAAAAATATTGAAATCCTGCGGGTCACCCACCTTCGTGGCCCCAATATCTGGACCTATCGCCCGGTGATCGAAGCGTGGGTTGACATTGGTGAGTTGGAAGATTTTCCTTCCAACACGCTGCCCGGCTTTTACGACCGACTCACGACCTGGCTTCCCGGCTTGATTGAGCACAAGTGCAGTCCTGGGGTGAGAGGCGGCTTCCTGGAGCGCTTGCGGGAGGGCACCTGGGCTGCGCACATCATGGAGCATGTGGCTTTGGAGATTCAAAATCTCAGCGGCATGCAAACGAGTTTCGGCAAGGCCCGCCAGATGTCCAAGCCTGGCATCTACAAAATAGCGTTCCGTACCCGGCAAGAGCAGATCGGCCGCAAAGCACTCGTCGTTGCACGAGACCTGATCATGGCCGCGATCAATGACACGGCTTATCCGCTGGAAGCCCAGCTGCTTGAGTTGCGCGACATGGTGGACTCCCTGTGCTTGGGGCCCAGCACTTCTAACATTGTGGATGCAGCCACCGATCGCGGTATCCCCTCCATACGCCTGACCGATGGCAACCTGGTCCAGCTCGGCTACGGTATTGCCCAGCGCCGCATATGGACCGCAGAAACCGACCAGACTTCAGCGATTGCCGAAGAAATCGCCAGCGACAAAGATTTGACCAAGAGCCTGCTCAAGGCGTGCGGGGTGCCCGTGCCGGAAGGCACTTTGGTGAACTCCCCCGAAAAAGCTTGGGAAGCTGCACAAGACATCGGCTTGCCGGTTGCAGTCAAACCCTACGACGGCAACCATGGCCGGGGAGTGACGCTCGACCTGTCGGACCAGGCCAGTGTGGAAACAGCTTTTCATGTGGCCAAAGAGCAAAGTGGCGGCAGTGTCATTGTCGAGAAATTCATTCCGGGGAATGAGCACCGCTTACTGGTGGTAGGCAAGCGGGTCGTGGCTGCGGCGCGCGGCGAGTCGGCCTGGGTCACCGGCGATGGTCAGTCCACCGTGACGCAGTTGGTGAACACCCAGATCAATAGCGACCCGCGTCGCGGAGAAGCCGAGGAGTTGCCACTCTCCCCTATCGAACCCGAAAAAAGCCCTGAGGTGCAGCTCGTGCTACGCCGGGCCGGGCTCACACCCGAATCCGTTCCCGCCCTTGGGCAGCGCGTTTTGATCCAGCGCAATGGCAACGTGGCATGGGACGTTACCGACGAAGTGCACCCCACCGTTGCAGCTGCGGCTGCCTTGGCGGCACGTGTCGTGGGATTGGATATCGCCGGCATCGACATGGTTCTGGAAGACTGCTCCAAACCCCTCAAGAGCCAGCGCGGAGCAGTGATCGAGGTCAACGCCAGTCCGGGCTTGCTGTTCCACATCAAACCCGCCGTGGGTACGCCGCGCAATGTCGGCAAGGCCATTGTGGAGCACCTGTTTGCGCCGGATGCCGAAGCGCGCATTCCCGTCATTGGTGTCACAGGTACCCAGCACACCGGCCGCCTGGCGCGCCTGATTGCCTGGTTGGTTCACATCAGTGGCAAGCATGTCGGGCTGGCTTGTACTGAAGGGCTGTACCTGGATGGACGCCAGATTGATTCTCGCGCCAGCGCACACTGGGAAGCCAGTCAGCGCATCCTGATCAATCGCTCCGTGCAAGCGGCCGTGTTTGAAAACAGCAGCAAGATGATTCTGGCGGAAGGCCTGGCCTATGACCGTTGTGCCGTGGGCGTGGTGACCGACATCTGCAACACACCTGGGCTCGCTGAGTTCGACATTCTGGATGCAGAGCAAACCTTCAAGGTCGCTCGAACCCAGGTCGATGTGGTGCTGCCCAGCGGCACCGCCGTGCTCAACGCCGCAGACGCCCAAGTGGTCGAGCTTGCGGAGCTCTGCGACGGCCGGGTCATTTTCTATGCTTTGGATGCTGACACGCCGGCCCTTCAGGCACACCGCCAAAAGGGTGGCCGGGCCGTGTTCCTGCGCGGTGCAGACATTGTGCTCGCAGGGGGCGATCAGGACATTTCAATGATCCCGCTCTCGACCCTGAAGCCCGCCAAAGCCGAGAAACCCGAAATGGTCATGGCCGCTATCGGGGCGGCATGGGCGCTCGATATTCCGGTGGAATTGATTGGTGCCGGTTTGCGCACCTTCGAATCCAACCCCAAGAAAACACCTTACTGAGCTCAGATATGGAAGTCTCCCGCATTCGCGCACTACGCGGCCCCAATCTGTGGAGCCATCACACCGCCATCCAGTCGGTCGTGACATGCACCCCCGAAGAAGCTGCCGTAACCTCCATTCCGGGCTTTGAAGCCAAACTCCGGGCCCGCTTTCCCGAGATCAGCCCGTTCCAACCGGTGGGGCACGCAGAGAGCGTGTCCTTAGCCCAGGTTCTGGAGCTGGCCGCATTGGGCTTGCAGGCGCAGGCCGGTTGCCCCGTAACCTTCAGCTGCACCACACCTACGGTAGACGCCAACATCTACCAAGTGGTAGTGGAGTACAGCGAAGAAGAGGTCGGACTCCTGGCCATGGAGTGGGCCGAGAAGCTCTGCAACTCTGCACTGAATGACACAGCGTTCGACCTGCAAGCCGCTCTAGACGCTTTGCGCGAGCTCGATGAAGATGTCCGCTTAGGGCCCAGCACCGGCTCTATTGTCGATGCGGCCGTGGCAAGGGGCATCCCCTACAGCCGCATGACAGAGGGCAGCATGGTGCGCCTCGGCTGGGGCAGCAAACAACGCCGTATTCAGGCAGCTGAAATGGACATCACCAGCGCCATCGCAGAAGCCATTGCCCAAGACAAAGAGCTCACTAAAAAATTGCTTTCCGCAGCTGGCGTGCCGGTTCCCGGAGGGCGGTCCGTCGTCGATGCCGATGACGCTTGGGCGGCCGCCATGGAAATTGGCTTGCCCGTTGTGGTCAAGCCCAATGATGGCAACCAGGGCAAAGGGGTGACCGTCAACATCACCAGCCGCGAGCAGCTGAACCGCGCCTTTGAGGCTGCTAAAAATTTCCGTGACGACGTTCTGGTGGAACGCTTCATGCCCGGCAACGACTTCCGCCTGCTGGTTGTCGGCGACAAGCTGGTGGCAGCCGCCCGCCGCGACCCACCCAAAGTGGTGGGCGATGGCGTGCACACCATTGCCGAGTTGGTGGCGCAAGTCAACGCCGACCCGCGACGTGGCTCGGGTCACGCCACCTCACTCACCAAAATTCGTTTTGACGACATCGCCAAAACGACTCTCGCCAACCAGGGCTTTGAAGCGGACTCGGTCCCCGCCAAAGGCCAGCGGGTCAACTTGCGGAACAATGCCAACCTGTCGACTGGGGGCTCTGCCACCGACGTTACAGATGATGTGCACCCCGACGTGGCTGCGCGCGCCATTGCCGCTGCCCACATGGTGGGACTCGATATCTGCGGAGTGGATGTGGTGTGCGACACCATCTTGCGCCCGTTGGAAGAGCAAGGCGGCGGTATTGTGGAAGTCAATGCCGCACCCGGATTGCGCATGCATTTGTCTCCATCTTTCGGCAAAGGCCGGGCGGTGGGCGAAGCAATCATCGGCAGCATGTTCAAAAAGGGCCAGAACGGGCGCATCCCCATCATTGCAGTGACCGGTACCAACGGCAAGACAACGACGGTGCGTTTGATTTCCCATTTGCTGAACCAGAACGGCTTGCGCGTCGGAATGACCAACACCGATGGTGTTTATGTCAACGGAGATTGCATTGACACCGGTGACTGCAGCGGGCCCAAGAGTGCCAAGAGCGTTTTGTTGCACCCCGATGTGGATGCGGCTGTGCTGGAGACCGCGCGGGGAGGCATTCTTCGTGAAGGTTTGGCTTTTGACCATTGCGACGTAGCCGTGGTGACCAACATCGGTAGCGGTGATCACCTTGGCTTGAACTTCATCACCACGGTCAATGAGCTCGCTGTACTCAAGCGCGTCATTGTGCAAAACGTGGCTCCCACAGGCGCTGCTGTTCTCAACGCAACGGACCCGATCGTGGCAAAAATGGCGGCCAAATGCAAAGGTGAAGTCATCTTCTTCGCAGCCGACATTACGCACCCCGTCATGGCCACGCATCGCGCCCAAGGGCAAGCTGTGGTTTATGTCGAAGGAGGAACCCTCATTGCCAGCAAGGGGGATGTGCAGCAGTCCATTCCACTGTCCGAGGTGCCGATCACCCTTGGCGGGGCGATTGGTTTTCAGGTAGACAACGTGATGGCGAGCGTAGCGGCTGCATGGTCACTCGGCGTGCCTTGGAGTGTGATTCGCCAAGGTCTGGCGAATTTTTCCAACGACAGCCACAACGCCGCTGGGCGATTCAATCTATTCAAGTACCGGGGCGCCACCGTCATTGCGGATTACGGGCACAACCCGGATGCGATGCTGGCCCTGGTGCAGGCCGTGCAAGCCTTGCCGGCGTCCCGTCGCTCAGTCGTGATCAGCGGTGCCGGCGACCGCCGTGACCAGGACATCCGCCAACAAACCGAAATCCTAGGCGATGCCTTTGATGAAGTGGTGATGTTCGAGGACCAATGCCAGCGTGGCCGCAGCGACGGCGAGGTACTGGCCCTGCTCCGCCAGGGCCTGGCGAATGCCAAGCGCACCACCCAGCAGTCGGAAGTTTTCGGAGAGTTTCTGGCCATTGACGCCGCGATGGACAAACTCCAGCCCGGCGAGCTGTGCTTGGTACTGGTGGATCAGGTCGAAGAGGCCATGGCCCACATTGCTGCCAAAGTGGCCTCGGCCACCTGACGCTAGTACACCTCGGAAGCAGGCCCCCGTCCCATCAGTGCAGCGACTGCCTGATGGGCTTTTAACTGCCCGTCAAGCAAACCCACCACTGCCTGGGTAATCGGCATAGGCACACCCAAACTCACGGCACGCTGCCACACCGTGCGGGCGCTGTAGACACCCTCAGCTACATGCCCCAGCTCAGCAACCGCCTGTTCCAGTGTTTTACCGGAGGCGAGTGCCAGCCCTACCTTGCGGTTGCGGGACAAGTCCCCTGTCGCGGTAAGCACCAAGTCCCCGAGGCCACTCAAGCCCATAAAGGTTTCGGCCTTTGCCCCCATGGCCATGCCAAGGCGGGTCATCTCTGCCAAGCCACGGGTTATCAGTGCGGCTCGGGCATTCATTCCCAAGTCCAAGCCGTCACACAAACCGGTGGCAATCGCGAGCACGTTTTTGACGGCACCGCCGACTTCCACGCCAGCGACATCCTCATTCGCATACACCCGCAGATCCGGGCTGTGAAAGGCGTCCACCAACAGAAGGCGCACTGACTCATGAGGGCTGGCTGCTACCAAGGCAGTAGGCTGCCCCGCGGCAACCTCCTGGGCAAAGCTGGGGCCGCTCAAAACGCCAGCCTGCACACAGGGGGCCACCGACTGCAGGACCTCGTGGCCCAGCAAACCCGGCGCACCCTGCACCAGAGGCGCCTCGAACCCCTTACACAGCCACGCCACAGGGCAGGCAGCGGCGGCCACCTGAAGCAAGGTTTCGCGCAATCCGGCCATCGGAGTCGCAATGATGATGAGGTCGAAACCGCCTCCATCACTCGAAGCGAGCAGAGAAGACAAATCGCTGGCGCTCACACGCAGCGAGGGCGGAAACCCACAGCCCGGCAGGTAGCGGCTATTGCATCGCTCCGACTCCATGCGGTCCACCGCCGAGGCATCGCGAGCCCACAGAGTGACCGCATGGGCTTGCCGGGTATTGCGGGCTGCGCTGATGGCCAGCGCTGTACCCCAGGCACCAGCGCCTATTACTATGATTTTCATAGCTACTCGCGCTTATAAAACGTGGGCTGGAGGCCAAAACCTCCTGCAACCAGCTTACTGGGGCAGCGTGCCTGCCGCTGCGCCGGCAGCTTCCAGTTGCTGCTGCTCGTACATGGCTTGGAAGTTGATTTCCGACAAGTGCACCGGAGGGAACCCGCCGCGCTGAATCAGATCCGCCACGTTGCCGCGCAGGTAGGGGTACACGATTTGCGGGCAAGCAATGCCCATAATCTGGCCCAGTTGCTCCTGGCCTAGGTTGCGAATCTCAAAGATGCCTGCCTGCTTGGCTTCGACCAGGAACACGGTTTTGTCTTTGATTTTGGTTTGCACAGTGGCAGTCACACAGACTTCGTACACGCCTTCCGCCACGGGAGCGGCTTCGACGCCGAGCTGAATGTCCACAGACGGCTGCTCTTGCTCCAACAGAATGGCAGGAGAGTTGGGTTGCTCCAACGAAGCCTCTTTGAGGTACACGCGTTGAATTTGGAAAACGGGATCTTGGTCAGCCATGGCAAAAGTCTCTTTAGATAAACAGAAGCCCGCCGGCACAACACCGACGGGCTACGAAAACGGAATTCGCTGACGGGAATTATGTCAGGCTGTAGCGCCCAACAAAGGCAGCAACCCACCGTTGCTGTCCAGCGCCATCAAATCATCACAACCGCCGACATGGGTGTCGCCAATGAAAATCTGAGGCACGGTGCGCCGGCCGGTGAGCTCCATCATCTTCATGCGCTCCTCGGGATTGGCATCCACCCGGATTTCTTCAATCACGTCAACGCCCTTGGATTTAAGAATGCGCTTGGCCTGCACACAGTAGGGGCAGACAGCGGTGGTGTACATCTTGACAGCTTGCATAACGCAGATTCCTTATGTTCAGCAGCCCGGATCAGGCTTTCTCAACAGGGAGATTAGCTGCTTTCCAAGCTTTGAGTCCGCCCTGCATCGATTGGGCCTGCTCGTAACCCAGTTTCTTGGCCAACTCAACCGCTTTGGCGGAGCGGGCACCGCTTTGGCACACCAGCACCAATGGCAAGCCCTTGTTTTTGACCGCACCCGCGAGCTTGGCTTCCAAATCCGCGAAGGGCAGATTTTTGGATCCCACAATGTGACCGGCAGCAAACTCGGACGCATCGGAAACATCCACCACATTGGCTTTTTCGCGGTTGATCAACTGAATAGCCCTCGCTGAGTCAATTCCCACTGCGGTTGCGCCCTGGAAGACCGGCCAGAGCAGCAAGCCGCCGGACGACAGTGCAATGGCAATCAACATCCAGTTATCCATAATAAATTTCACTTTGTTCCTTCTTGGTTACTTGACTCGAAGCTGCCATTTTAGAATGGTGAGTCTCCAGCCGCTGCACAGACCGGCCGGTTTTCTCAACGATCGAACGCATCCTCATGTACAAATTAGTTCTCGTACGCCACGGCGAATCCACCTGGAATCTTGAAAACCGCTTCACCGGCTGGACCGATGTAGACCTCACACCTACCGGGGTTGAACAAGCCAAAAACGCCGGCCGACTCCTCAAAGCAGAAGGTTTTGAATTCGATGTGGCCTATACCAGCGTACTCAAGCGGGCGATTCGCACCCTGTGGCACACCCTGGACGAAATGGACCGCACCTGGCTGCCGGTCGTCCACAGCTGGCGTCTCAATGAGCGTCACTATGGCTCGCTTCAGGGCCTGAACAAGGCGGACATGGCCAAACAATACGGCGACGCACAAGTCCTGGTTTGGCGCCGCAGCTACGACACACCACCACCCGCGCTGGAAGCGACTGACCCCCGTAGTGAACGCGCAGACATCCGCTATGCCAAGCTTCCTGTCGAACAAGTCCCGCTCACCGAATGCCTGAAAGACACCGTAGACCGTGTCATTCCTTTCTGGAACGAATCTATTGCGCCGGCTATCAAAGCGGGCAAGCGCATCGTTCTGGCAGCGCACGGCAACTCGATCCGCGCATTGATCAAGTACCTGGACGAGATTTCGGACGATGACATCGTGGGCGTTAACATCCCCAACGGCATCCCTTTGGTTTACGAGCTGGACGAAAACCTCAAACCGATCCGTCACTACTACCTCGGTGATGCAGAGGCTGCCGCCAAGGCCGCCGCCGCGGTGGCTTCCCAAGGCAAGGCATAACTACAAACCCGCCCTTCTAAACGCCCGCAATTGCGGGCGTTTTTGCAGGACTTCGGGGAACCGGGCAAACCAGCCGCACTCCAAGGTGTATATTGGTGCGGCACAGGAAGAACTATGGGTCACAAACTGAAAATCACCGGCTGGATTGCTTTGGGCGTCGTTGCAGGGGCACTCACCACCGTATCGTTGCAAACCGTTGCACGGAACTCCTTGGCCCCGTTGCCATTGGAAGAGTTGCAACAGCTCGCCACGGTTTTCGGTATGGTCAAGAGTGACTATGTGGAGCCTGTCGATGAGAAAAAACTGATCACCGATGCCATCACCGGCATGGTGGCCAGCCTCGACCCCCACTCACAGTACTTTGACAAAAAGTCGTTCAAGGAATTCCGTGAAGGCACCTCCGGCAAGTTTGTCGGTGTGGGCATTGAGATCACCCAAGAAGATGGCCTCGTCAAAGTGGTTTCACCGATTGAGGGCTCCCCTGCCTTCCGTGCGGGCCTGAAAACCAACGACCTGATCACCAAAATTGACGACACCGCGGTCAAAGGCCTGACGCTCAACGAAGCCGTCAAGCGCATGCGCGGTGAGCCCAACACCAAAGTGTTGTTGACGATTTATCGCAAAGATGAGAATCGCACTTTCCCGGTCACCATTACCCGGGAAGAAATCAAACAACAATCTGTGCGCGGAAAAGTCGTGGAGCCGGGATACGCATGGATCCGCGTCAGCCAGTTCCAGGAACGCAGCTTTGAAGACTTTGCCAAAAAAGTCGAAGATATTTACAAGCAAGACCCCAAAATTAAAGGCTTGGTTTTGGATTTGCGTAACGACCCGGGCGGCCTGCTGACCTCTGCGGTAGCGATGTCAGCAGCCTTCCTGCCCGAGAACGTCACCGTGGTGTCCACTAACGGGCAGACGCCTGAAAGCAAGCAGGTGTTGCGTGCCTCCGCCAGCGACATCCGGGGCTTGTCCGGTGCAGAGGCACTGAAAACATTGCCTGCAGCACTGAAAAAGGTGCCCATGGTAGTGCTGGTCAACGAGGGATCTGCTTCAGCCAGTGAAATCGTGGCAGGCGCATTGCAGGACCACAAACGCGCCACCATCATGGGTAGCCAATCGTTTGGCAAAGGCTCGGTGCAGACTTTCCGCCCGCTCGGACCGGATACCGGTTTGAAAATCACCACCTCCCGCTACTACACCCCGAGCGGACGCTCGATCCAAGCCAAGGGCATCGTTCCCGACGTGATGGTGGATGAAACCGAAGAAGGCAGCCCCTACGCAGCACTGCGCATGCGGGAAGCCGACCTTGAAAAGCATCTATCCAGTGGCCAAGGCGAAGAAAAGAAGGACGCTGTCCGCGAAAAGGCACGGGAAGATGCGCTCAAGCGCTTGGAAGAGGAGTCACGTAAGCCCGCATCCGAACGCAAAGTGCCCGAGTTCGGCTCGGACAAAGACTTCCAACTGATTCAGGCGATCAACCACCTCAAAGGCAAGCCCGTACTGGTCAGCAAAACCCAGATGGAACGCAAAGAAGAGGCCAAGGACAACTGATCCGCTGATGCATGACGATGCTTTGCTGCGCTATTCGCGGCACATTTTGCTCAACGAGATCGGTATTGAAGGCCAAGAGCGAATCTGTAATAGCCATGTACTGATCGTAGGTGCCGGAGGACTTGGAGCGCCTGCAGCGCTGTACCTGGCGGCTGCGGGCGTAGGGCAAATCACGCTGGTGGACCCGGACGTGGTTGACCTGACCAATCTGCAGCGGCAAATAATTCATTCGACAGCAAACATTGGCCAGCCCAAAGTGGAGTCTGCCGGCTTGCGACTGGCCGCTATGAATCCACTCACCCGTGTCCATGCCTTCCAGACAGCTGCAGATGCCCCTTGGCTCGCGGAGCATTTGGAGAGCGTGGATGTCGTTCTTGATTGCAGCGACAACTTCCCCACCCGGCAACTCATCAACCACGCCTGCGTGGCCCAGTGCAAACCGCTGGTCTCCGGCGCCGCCCTTCGTTTTGATGGGCAAGTCTCGGTGTTTGACCCGACCCGGCCCGAGGGTCCTTGTTACGCCTGCCTGTTCCCGCCCGACGCAGCGCCCCCGGCCACCCAGTGCTCGACGATGGGCGTTTTCTCTCCCTTAGTCGGCATCATTGGCGCCACACAAGCCGCAGAGGCACTGAAGCTGATTCTCCGGCTACCGGGCATCTTGAGCGGGCGCATGCTGCTGCTCGATGCACTGAGTATGGAATGGAGCAGCTTGACCCTTCGCCGCAACCCGACCTGCACCGTATGCGGCCCCCACCATGGTTAGAAATAAACTGTGAAGCACCGCCTTTTTACGCCCACCGGGGCTGGTTCGCTTCCCAAGCAATGCATGCTTCCTGTTAGACTTTGAAGGACTAAACGACCTCACCGTGGCACAACCGCACCCTTCGCCCCTCGTTGACCTGCAGCGCTTACGCTTGGACGATGCCCGGGCGCTGCTGGAGCACGACGCCACTGTCTCACTCCCCTCCAGCACAGAGTCCCCCACGGCGTATTTGCAAGCCGTGATCGACGGTTTGTGCGAGCTCTCCCTGAAGGATCCCCTCACCGGCTTGGCCAATCGTCGCCATTTCAGGGGAGTTTTAGGGCGTTCCATTGACATGGTGGCCCGCTCTGGAGAGCCGGCCCTGCTACTGATGCTCGATATCGACCACTTCAAAAAAGTGAACGATACCTACGGGCACCAAGCTGGCGACCAGGTTCTGCAAGCCATCGCAAAAACACTCACTGGCTGCGTGCGCCCTATGGACACAGTGGCACGCTTCGGAGGCGAAGAGTTTTCCGTCATGCTTCCCAGCTGCCACACTGGCTATGGAACCGTCGTGGCTGAACGTATTCGGACCCAAATTGAGGCACTGTCGATCCAGATTGCGCCGGGCTTGAGTATTCAAGTGACGGTCAGTATCGGTGGCGCGTTTGCGCCGGAGTGGGTTCGGTCCACTGCCACCTTGTGGACCGAGCGCGCTGACATGCAGCTCTACCGGGCGAAAAAAGAGGGCCGCAACCGCGTCTTTCTAGACCAACAACAAGAAATCTATGTCAGTGCAGAGGAGAAAAATCTCTTGTTTGGCCACCTCTCTTTGGGTGATCCCGCATGGATCGAAAGTGTTTCCAGCGATGCGGCCGGTAGCCCTGCTTCCGGCGCCATGCAGAGGGTATTTTGATGTCTGACGTGTTAAACCCACCCGAATCGGTCGAAGGCAGCGCGGGAGTCCCCTTGAAGCCGTCCGGCAAAGTGATTGCCGTGACAAGCGGTAAAGGTGGCGTGGGCAAGACCTTTGTATCTGCCAATCTTGCAGCCGCGATGGCAAAACGGGGACAGCGGGTGCTGGTGCTGGATGCCGATCTCGGACTCGCCAACCTCGATGTGGTGCTCAACCTATATCCCAAAATCACCCTGCATGATGTCTTTACCGGCAAGGCGAAGCTGGAAGAAGCCATCATCCGCGCCCCTGGTGGCTTTTCTGTCCTGCTAGCTGGCTCAGGCATGGTGGAATATTCACGCCTGACACCGGAAGTTCGCGGTGATTTTTTGCGCATCATGAACGGCTTGGTCCCGCATTACGATGTGGTCATCCTGGATACCGGTGCCGGTATTTCCGACGTGGTGCTCTTTGCAGTGTCTCTAGCTTCTGAAGTGCTGGTCGTTGCCACACCAGAACCCACCTCGTTGACCGACGCCTACGCCACGATCAAAGTATTGGTAGGCCAACAAAAACGCCAGACGATCCGGCTGGTGATCAACCAAACCGCACGTTTGGGCGACGGCCGCGCCATTACAACGCAACTCCAACAGGTGCTGGACCGTTTTGTCACGACCGATACCGGTAAGCCGGTGCGCTTGGTGCACATGGGGGATATTCCGGCGGATCAAGCTGTCCGCCAGGCGGTCATGCGCCGTCAGCTCCTATTGCAAGCCATGCCTGGTAGCCCAGCTGCACTCGCGATTTCTCAGTTAGCCGCCAAAGTCGAAGAAACGATCAAGCTCAAAACGAGCTGAATATCACCCGGGCACCGGCTCCCGATCAAATGCTGCGCGTCTGCCGGGTTTCAAGCAGACACTATCCAACCTTCCAGAGGATCTACCTTCTGAGGAAGTCCGTACCGCAGATCACCACCTTGGTGCTGCACTTCGGCCCACGCCGCCAGGGTCAGGCAAAGAGCAGCATCCAAGGAATCACCACTCGGGTCATCCACCAGAGCGTCACGCTGGGCGTGAGTTAACTTCAGCCGTATCCCCCAGCGGGTTTGGCCCATTTCTAACGCATGGACCAAGTCTTTTCGGGCAATGAGTCGCTCGGGGGTCTGCTTGGCTTTGTCGTCACTTTTGTAACTCCGGCTCCCCAGCACCGCTTTGGAAATCAACCCCGGGTAACCCTCCAAGGCAATGCGGCCCAGTGCTGCATGGCCGCTTGTTGGCGATTGCAGACCGGGGAAATGCGCACCCGCGTCCAACAAGCGGGGCACACCGGCGTGCAGCATCCAGGCCACCGGCGGATTCACCCACTTCATCGAGGAACTGGACTGGGCCGGACCATCGGTGGCACGATGCGCAAACTTGCTTCCTACGGGCCGGGCATTGCAAAACGAGACGAACTCCGACCGGATTTCCTCACGACTCAGGGACGCGAAGTGCCGGATACACGGCTCCCACTCCACCGGCCACCCCAACGCAGTGACGAGCTCCCTGGGCAAGCCGAACGGCAGATCAAACGCGCCAATCCAAGAAGGCTCGCGCACGAGGTAGTCTGAAAACTCTTTCAATGATGCGAGCCGCTCTATCCCTTGAAGTACCAGGCGGCCACCCACCTGCTCCCCCTTTGCGCACACTATGTTTTTTCGCCGGGTCGGGCTACTGGAAAAATCACACCCTATCAATAAGCTCATAGTCACCCCAACGCCAACGCTACAACGCCTGTGGCAATACAGACCGCGCCAGCCAGACGCGCCAGCCGATCCCCCTCGCCCAACAATTGGCCACCTAACAAGGCCGCAAAAAGCATAGACACCTCACGGGCAGGCGCCACATGACCCATGGGCGCAGACTGCATTGCGTAAAGCACCAACACATAAGAAACCGGGCTGATGATCCCCCCCAGCAGGGCGAACTTCCATTGCTGTTGCCATAGCACCCGCGCAGTCGGTATGTCACGCACTACGGCCGGCATCAGCAAAGCTACTCGCACAAAATTGCCCATGTAATCCACCAGAATTGGGGACAAAAGCAGCACCTTGACCGCATAACCGTCCACCACGGTGTAGCTTGCAATGCACACCCCGGTCAAAAGGCCATAGACCAGCCCTTTGCGCACGCGAGCATGGCGCTGTGCATCGTCCAGTGTGCGAAAAAGGGTGGGGCCTCCCGCCACCATGAATACCCCTGCAACCACGGCCACAATCCCCGCAACGCCCAATGCAGAAATTTGCTCGCCCAGCACCAGAATGGCAAACAGGGAAGACATCAGAGGCCCGGAACCTCGCGCCAGCGGGTACACCACAGTCAAATCTGATTTCCGGTAACCGCGAAGAAGCACCGTGTGATACAGCACGTGGATGACGCCGCTCGCAGCCACAAATGCCCAGGGCCGCGCTCCCCACCCCGGAATTTGTTGCCAACCCAGCCACAGGCCCACCGGAGCCCAGAAGACCATGATGACCACAGCGGTAAAAAAAGCAAAGCGGGAGTCACCCCCCGCTTTCTTGGCTGCAATATTCCAACTCGCGTGGATCAGCCCTGCAAAAATGACTAGCCCTAAGGCCGTCAGTGTCATGTGCGTCCGTCAAGCACGCCCGATGATGGAAGCGGTCGCCATGAGTTCTTCCAACAGCGCCAGAGACACCTTCCCGGACACAGAGTAAGGGTCCAACTCAGGGCGCTCTGCGTACTTCAGCAAAATGTTGGTGTTGATTTTGGACATGTTGACCTGGCCCATCGTCCAACCGCCGAAACGACGCTCTGTGATTTCTTCGTAGTGCAACAGCACGACATCTTTGTGCCGAGCGTCTTTTTGAATGTGCCCGTAGAGCTCACTGACGGCCATGCGGCCACCCTCTATGGCTTGCAAAAAGATACCTCCGCCGTAGCACAGAATTCCGGTAATGCCACAGGTCGGGTTATAGTTGCGTGATTGGGAGAGGATGGCCTCAATCGCTTCGGGATTGGAGTCAAGCGCGCGGCTGGCATAAAGCAAACGAACCAACATGGCATTAGCCTTTCTGGGGAATGAGGGATAGGAATTCACGGCGAAGATTAGGGTCTTTCAAGAAAACACCCCGCATCACCGAGTTAATCATCTTGCTGTCCATGTCTTTGACGCCGCGCCAAGCCATGCAATAGTGGCTGGCCTCCATGACAATGGCCAAGCCATCGGGCTGGGTCTTTTCCTGAATCAGATCGGCTAGCTGCACCACCGCCTCTTCCTGAATTTGAGGGCGGCCCATGATCCACTCGGCCAGTCGCGCGTACTTGGAGAGCCCGATCACATTGGTGTGTTCATTGGGCATCACGCCAATCCAGATCTTTCCGATCACCGGGCAAAAGTGGTGGCTGCAAGCACTGCGTACCGTAATGGGGCCTACGATCATCAGCTCGTTCAGGTGGCCAACATTGGGGAACTCTGTGATGGTTGGCGCTGGCACGTAGCGGCCGCGGAACACCTCGTTGAGGTACATCTTGGCAACCCGGCGCGCAGTGTTGTCCGTGTTGTGATCGTTCTCAATGTCAATCACCAGACTATTCAACACACCGCGCATCTGCACTTCAACTTCATCCAACAGTGTCTCCAGCTCACCGGGCTGGATGAACTCGGAAATGTTGTCATTGGCATGGAAGCGCTTGCGTGCCGCCTTCAATCGGTTGCGGATTTGAACGGAAAGCGGTGTTCCTTCCAAGGCGTCTGTAGAGCTCATATCGGATATTAGTTTCATGAAAGTCGGACGATGTTACCAGCGATTGGAATTTAGGGTTTTTGGAAATTAGCCCCGGTAAACACTAACCAAAGCGCTATGAAATTAATAGCGACGGCCGCTTATAAGCAGGATCAGACGCATTGCGCCGTAAGCAATCCGGTCAAACAAGCGCTGGAACCACGGTCTTCGTAGATCTGCCGCCACATCCCACGGACGGGTATGGGCCCGGATGACGCCTTCCAAGGCACCACCCAACCGGGCCGCAAAACCGGCGTCGTGCACCACCACGTTGGCTTCTCTGGCCAGGAGAAGACTGAGCGGGTCGAGATTGGAGGAGCCTACGGTGGCCCACACTCCGTCCATCACCGCCACTTTGGCATGCAAGAACCCGGGCATGTACTCGCAAACCTCGACTCCATGTGCGGCGAGCTGCCCCAACACCGGACGGGACGCGTGGTACTGCATGAAATATTCGTACTGCCCTTGCACTACAACCTGCACATGAACACCCCGACGAACCGCATGAATCAAAGCCCGCCGCAAGCGACCACCGGGCAAAAAGTAGGCATTTGCCAGAACAATATGCTGCCGCGCTTCGCCTATGGCTTTGAGATAGCTTCTCTCAATGCGAGTCCGGTTCCGGACGTTATCGCGCAGCAAAAGCGCCGCCAACACGCCCTCCTCTAATTCAGATGCAAGGGTTCCCGCCTCTTTACGCGACGGCAACCAGCGCAGAGCCCCCCAGTTTTTACGCACAGCAGCCCACTGCAAGGTTTCCAGCTGGCGCGTCGCCTGCAAACGGGCCCAAAACTGAGCGAGTACTTCATGGCATTGACTCACCAGCGGCCCCGTCACCACCACGGCATAGTCCAGGCGGGCCACGGCAAGGGCTCCGAAGTGCGGGTCTATCCAGTCGTCCAGAATATTGATGCCACCACAAAATGCCCGGCTACCGTCCACTACGCAAAGCTTGCGGTGAAGACGACGCCAGCGCCCCGGGATAAGCAGCCCCGCGTAGCCGAATGGCGCATAACGGTGCCACTGCACACCACTGTGGTTCCAGCGCGAAATCCATTCAGCAGGCACTTCGGGGGTGCCCACCCCGTCCATAACCACAAAGACCGCAACATCACGCAGAGCAGCGCGGGCCAGCGCTTCGGCGATAGCCGCGCCTTGGCCACGAAAATCAAAAATGTAGGTTTCCAGCCGGATTTCATGACGGGCGGAGTCCATCGCACCCAGTAACGCGGGGAAAAACTCTGCACCACCGCTCAACAGCTGCACGGTGTGTCCCGGTGCGACCTCAGTGGGCTTCAGCATGCTTGAGCCTCGGGCGGCAAATTCCAGTCAGTGAACAAAGGCAAATGGTCTGACATGCGCGCCCACAAACGGCCGCGCGGTACCTGCGAAGCAAGGGGGACCAAGCCACGTCCGAGCACATGATCGAGTTGCACAAGAGGCAGCCGCGAAGGGAAGGTCGCGCACCTTTGCGCGGCTGGGGCTACCAGCGCTGGCCCCACCAACTGGCGGGCCACCCACGGCCCAAGGTCATTGAAGTCACCCGCAACCAACAAGGGGGACAAGGGAGGAATTTCGCGGGCAACATAGCGCGCCAGTTGTTTCAGCTGACGCTCCCTGCTGGCTCGGATCAGACCCAGATGGACGACCAACACATGCACACTCCGACCATGCACATCCAGCTCCACATGCAACAGGCCCCGTTGCTCCAATCGATGGTCTGACATGTCTTCATGGCCGTGCATGAGCACTGGCCAACGACTCAGCAGTGCGTTGCCGTGTTCGCCATGACGAGTCACCGCATTGGTGCGGTACACCGCGTGATAGCCCTCCGGTGCCAGGAAATCGGCCTGCGGAGAGTCCGGCCAATGCGGAAAATGCCGGGACTCAACGTGATGCATTTTCCGGACCTCTTGCAAGCAGATCACGTCTGCCTCCATATCAGCTATCGCCTGGCTGAGGTTGTGAATTTCCAAGCGGCGCAACGGACCCAAGCCTTGCACCCCTTTGTGGATGTTGTAGGTGACCACGCGCAAGGGAGTCATGCGTCCACCCCGCTGGCGTTCACCCTGCCTCGGTGCATAAGCTGCAGGATTGCCTCTGCATTGGAGGGGGAAAAACAAAGGTCTGCCGCCTCCGCCATGGGCAACCAGCACCAATCCGTGTGCTCGGCGGGGCTCAGCCGGACCTCCATCCTGCCGGGAACGCTGAGTCCAAACACCCGCTCGACGTTGTGGGTCACACCTGCAGCGTAGCGGTGCAACCAACGCGGATAGATGGCATAGATATTCTCAAGGCCCCAATCGTCCAGGCCCTGAGCGCACATGCCGCCCGGGCGGCAATCAATACCTGTTTCTTCCCACACTTCGCGGGCGGCCGTCACGGCCCACGGTTCACCCTCAGTATCTTTGGCGCCTGTCACGGATTGCCAGAATGCGGGCGCTGCAGCATCTGCCTCGACGCGGCGTATCAGCAGCACCTCGTGGTCGGGGGTGTAAATGACCACCAACACGGACTGGGGAATTTTGTATTGCAAGGTCATGGGCCCCGTCATGAAAAAGGGCGCTCTGAGAGCGCCCTTTCATTGTGCATGACCCACTAAGGGGTACGCGAGGTATCAGGCCGATTTCGCCAGATCCACATTGCGCAGGCGAATGTGCAATTCGCGCAGCTGCTTTTCGTCCACAGGGCTCGGGGCCTGGGTCAACAAGCACTGGGCACGTTGGGTCTTGGGGAATGCAATCACATCACGAATCGACTCAGCGCCGGTCATCAGGGTCACAATACGGTCCAAGCCGAAGGCCAGACCACCGTGGGGTGGTGCGCCGTACTGCAACGCATCCAGCAGGAAGCCGAATTTCAACTGCGCCTCTTCCGGTGTGATCTTCAAGGCATCGAACACCTTTTGCTGCACGTCAGCACGGTGAATACGGACGGAGCCGCCACCCATTTCCCAACCGTTCAAGACCATGTCATAGCCCTGGGAAATGCACTTCTCAGGTGCGGAGACCATCCAGTCCTCATGACCGGCCTTGGGCGCAGTGAAGGGGTGGTGCACGGCGGTGTAACGCTCATTTTCTTCATCGAACTCGAACATCGGGAAGTCGACCACCCACATCGGGCGCCAGCCAGCTGTGAACAAGCCGTTCTTCTTACCGAACTCGCTGTGACCGACTTTCAGGCGCAAAGCACCGATGGCGTCGTTCACGATCTTTTCTTTGTCTGCCCCGAAGAAAATCAGGTCACCGTTTTGGGCGCCGGTGCGCTCCAGGACGGCCGCCAATGCTGCATCGTGAATGTTCTTCACGATCGGGCTTTGCAAGCCGTCACGCCCCTTGGACAAGTCGTTGACACGGATATACGCCAAGCCTTTTGCGCCGTAGATCTTGACGAACTCGGTGTACGCGTCGATTTCGCCACGGCTGATGCCGCCACCTTCGACCGAACCGCCGGGGATACGCAGCGCCACTACGCGGCCACCCTTCATAGCGGCGGCGCCGGAGAACACCTTGAAGTCCACGTCCTTCATCACGTCGGTGAGTTCTGCGAACTCGAGGTTCACGCGCAAATCCGGCTTGTCGGAACCGTACAGGCGGGCTGCGTCCTGGTAGGTCATGACGGGGAACTCTCCGAGGTCCACACCGATGGTGTTCTTGAACACGGTGGTGATCATGCCCTGGAACATGTCACGGATGTCTTCTTCGCTCAGGAACGAAGTTTCGATATCGATCTGGGTGAACTCAGGCTGGCGGTCAGCGCGCAAGTCTTCGTCGCGGAAGCACTTGGTGATCTGGTAGTAACGGTCGAAACCGGCCACCATCAGCAGCT
This sequence comes from Rhodoferax sp., assembly GCF_013297935.1. Taxonomy (GTDB): domain Bacteria; phylum Pseudomonadota; class Gammaproteobacteria; order Burkholderiales; family Burkholderiaceae_C; genus Allorhodoferax. Next base: position 194,155 of record NZ_JAAFIX010000003.1, read on the forward strand.
GCTTGAACAGCTGGGGCGACTGGGGCAGCGCGAAGAACTGGCCATCGTGCACACGGCTGGGCACCAGATAGTCGCGCGCGCCTTCGGGCGTGCTCTTGGTCAGCATCGGAGTTTCGATATCGACAAAACCGTTGGCGTCCAGGAACTTGCGCACTTCCATGGCCACGCGGTAGCGCAGCATGAGGTTGTTTTGCATGTAAGGTCGACGCAGATCCAACACGCGGTGGGTCAGACGGGTCGTCTCAGACAGGTTGTCTTCATCAATCTGAAACGGAGGGGTCACCGAGGCGTTCAAGACCGTCAGTTCATGGCACAGCACTTCAATCTTGCCGCTCTTGAGGCCGTCGTTGGTGGTGCCTTCAGGGCGGGCGCGCACCAGGCCTTTGATTTGCACGCAATACTCGTTGCGGATTTCTTCTGCCACTTTGAACATGTCGGCGCGGTCAGGGTCGCACACCACCTGCACATAACCTTCGCGGTCACGCACATCGACAAAAATCACGCCGCCATGGTCGCGGCGACGGTTCACCCAGCCGCACAAGGTAACAGTTTGGCCCAGCAGGGCTTCGGTCACAAGACCGCAATAGTGAGTACGCATAGCCATAGAGTGCTTTCAATTCGCCGCAAGACCTGCGACGGGTTAGTAATAGGGGTTATTGCGTTTCGCTACCCGACTTTGCGGGGAGTGAACCGGGGGCTACAGAGCCCATGGAAATCACGTAGGTCAGTGCCTCGTCCACGCTCATTTCCAGCTCGATCACATCTTTGCGCGGCAGCATCAAAAAGAAGCCGCTGGTCGGGTTTGGAGTTGTCGGCACATAAACGCTGACGAAGTCCGAGCCGAGGTGCGTGGCCACTTCGCCGCCGGGATTTCCGGTCTGGAACCCAATTGTCCAGCTGCCCGCGCGGGGGTACTGAATCAGCAAAGCCGTCCGGAACGCATTTCCATTGCTGGAGAACAAGGTGTCCGAAACCTTTTTGACGCTGTTGTAAATGGACTTGACGATCGGGATGTTGGTAAACAGCTTGTCCCACTGCTTGACCCACCAACGTCCGGCCACGTTGGACACCAAAGCGCCGGTTATCAGCAAGGCTGCAAACACCAGCACTACTCCCAGGCCGGGAATACTGTGCAAGCGCTCAATGGTCGGGGCCGAGCTGATGGGAGTAACCGCCGAGACTCCGCTCAGGAAACCGGCAAACACCGCATCCAGCAAGCCCACCAACCACAGCAAAACCCAGATGGTGATCGCCAGCGGCAACCACACCATCAAACCGGTCAGCAAGTATTTTTTAATGGGCACAGATGCTCCGGGTCAGGTGGGGGTCGACGGCGTCGGCGTGGCAACAGGCGCTGCCGCAGGTGCCTCAGTTTTCGCGTCCAACTTCGCGCTGGTGCTTTCCGTGGCTGCAGGTGCGACACCTGTTGCCGGTGCGCTGCCACCCTTGAAGTCGGTTACGTACCAGCCGGAACCCTTGAGTTGGAAACCGGCGGCGGTAAGCTGCTTTTTGAAGGCAGGCGCTTGGCACTGGGGGCAATCCTGCAGCGGTGCATCAGAAATTTTCTGCAATACATCCTTGGCAAACCCGCAGGACTCGCATTTATAGGCGTAAATGGGCATGGAAGTAGGTTTCAGACCTGAAGTTGCAAAACTCTCAATTATAAGTGTGCCGTCAGAACCAGCGGATTCTCGCCCACAGCTGCAGGACCACCAGCCCCACCGCAAAGCCGATCACCACAGACACCAGGGTTTGGAGCAAACGGTTGGTCCGCTTTTGCTCGACCAAGAGCTCGCGAATCAGTACGTCGTTGCTGCCCCCCGGACGTTGCAGGTACTGGTGAAGCAGGCCGGGCAGTTCGGGTAACAGCTTGGCGTAGCGGGGTGCCTGGGCCTTGAGCTCATGGACCAGCCTCTGCGGCCCCACCTGCTTGAGCATCCATTGCTCAAGAAACGGCTTGGCGGTAGCCCAGAGGTCCAACTCGGGGTCGAGGTCACGCCCTAGGCCTTCGATATTGAGCAGGGTTTTTTGCAATAGCACCAACTGTGGCTGAATTTCGACCTGAAAGCGCCGTGAGGTTTGAAACAAACGCATTAGAACCATGCCAAGGGAAATTTCTTTCAGCGGCCGGTCAAAGTAGGGCTCACAGACAGCGCGCACAGCCGCCTCCAGCTCATCGACCCGCGTGGCAGCTGGCACCCACCCGGACTCTATGTGCAACTCGGCGACACGCTTGTAGTCGCGGCGGAAGAAGGCCACAAAGTTCTGGGCGAGATACTCTTTGTCGACTTCGGTCAGGGTACCGACGATTCCGAAATCCAGCGAAATGTAGCGACCAAACGTTTCCGGCGCGACACTTACCTGGATATTGCCGGGGTGCATGTCCGCATGAAAGAAGCCGTCGCGGAAGACTTGGGTAAAGAACAAGGTAACCCCGTCCCGGGCCAGCTTGGGAATGTCCACACCGGCCGCACGCAAGGTGTCGACTTGGCTGATGGGCACGCCATGCATGCGCTCCATCACCAACACCTCGGTGGTGCAAAGGTCCCAGTGCATTTCCGGAATCAACACCAGGTCCAAGCCTTCCATGTTGCGGCGCAGCTGCGCTGCACTGGAGGCTTCACGGACCAGGTCCAGCTCGTCATGCAAATACTTGTCAAATTCCGCCACCACTTCGCGCGGCTTCAGGCGCTTGCCGTCGGCGGACAGGCCCTCCACCCAGCCAGCCATCAGGCGCATCAGGGCCAAGTCTTTGTCGATGACCCGCAACATGTCAGGGCGCAAGACTTTCACCGCCACTTCGCGCTCACGCCCCTGCCGGTCCCGCAGCACTGCAAAGTGCACCTGGGCAATCGATGCACTGGCCACAGGAGTCCGCTCAAAGGACACAAACAACTCAGATACCGGCTTGCCCAGCGCCCGCTCAATGGTGGACACCGCCACCGCCGAGTCAAACGGCGGCACCCGGTCTTGCAACTTGGCCAACTCGTTGGCGATATCCAAGGGCAACAAGTCACGGCGGGTGGAGAGAACCTGACCGAACTTCACAAAAATCGGCCCCAATCGCTCCAGCGCCTCCCGCAAACGTTGCCCGCGCGGCTCGTCTAACGAGCGCCCCACCGAGACAATGCGGGCCAGCAAGCGCAGCCATGGCTTCTGGAAACTGGTGAGCACCAGCTCGTCCAGCCCGTAACGCAGGACAACCCAGACGATGAAAAAACCGCGGCCGAGGCGACTCATGCCGTCGTGCCCGCAGAACCCGCTGGCGCGCGTTGGGCCACGAACTGCTGCAAGGCCTGACCGGCAGTGCGGCAGGCTTGCATGAACATGTGGGCAGGCGCATCACCCATGATTTTGGAGAGGTCTTCCTCTACATCCCAGCGCACATGGTCCGCCAGCCAGTTAACTTCGGCGGCTAATTGCACATCACCTTCAATACGCACCGTGGGTTTGCCACCCTGCATGACCGCCTGCGCAATCGCAAAAGGTGAATCTTCGGTGATGGTGAGGGAGAGGTCTGGCTTGCTCTCGGCATCCGCCAGATCGAGTAAACCGGCGGCGGTAGCCTGCACGCGGAACGTGAACTCGCGCCATTGCACATGAATGACACGGCCCTTTTGCCGCGCCAGGCGCTCGGTCGCCTGGGGTTCCTGCTGCAGCACATGATTGAGCAGAAGGACTACGCGCCGGTGGCCCTCCTCGATCGCCCAAGCCGGCGGTGTGAGTGGAATGGAGAAGTTCTGGAAGAGGCCTTCCAGCATAGAAAAAGGGGACTGTGTTGCCATAGTCCCCCATTATCTGCCCGAAAAATGACCGGCTTTACTGCAGGGCCTGAACCCCCGCGACCAACCAGCCGCTGCTGCCATTTTTGGCCTTGGTCATGTTCCAGACTTCGCGGAAGGGGCTCGGCCCGGCCGACAGCTCTTCGCGGATCATTCCGGAGAATTCCACGCTGGCCATGTACTCATCGGGCAGCTCTTCAATGCCCAGCAGGCGGGCTTCTATCATGACCACATCGGTATGGTTGGAACCGGCTCCGGTGTGCGTTTCCCGCTCCGCCAGCTGGGACTGAATTTCCCGGGTCATGTCATCGGTCATCATGGCGCGCAGGGCCGCCACATCCGAGCGGTCCCATGCTGCTTGCAGGGTGATGAAATTCGCTTTGGCGGATTTCAAGAAACCTTCGGTATCGAAGCCTGCAGGCACTCCCCACGACTGGGATCCGAGCAAGGCCGAGCCGATCATGGATCCGCCCTGCGCAGGTGCTGCAGGCGCCTCAAACCCCATGGTGTTTCGCTCCCACGGGCGGGCTGATGCGTCGTTGCCCACGTTTTCAGCGCGGTATTGCTTCACATCCTGCACAGGTGCAGGGCCAGCGCCAGCACCGGCCCCCTGAAATGCAAACGGAGACGCGCCTTGGACGGCCGGTTTGCGGCTGCGCATGAACCAGCCCACCAGCATCATCACGCCCAGCGCCAACAGGCCAAACATCAGCATGTTGCCGAACGCTTCGCCCATTCCAAGAGAATTGGCGAGCCACGCCAGCCCCAGACCTGCGGCCAGCCCGCCCAGCATAGCGCCCCATGGACGCTTAGGTGCTTGGGCCGCGGCGGGAGCAGCTGCAGGAGCGGGTTTGGCCGCGGTGTTGTTGGCGCTTTGCGCCGGAGCGGCCGGCGCAGGGCTCGCGGAGTCACGCTGCGTGACGTTGCTCGACTGCTTGCCGAAGGATTTCCCACCGCCCAGGCGTTTGGCGGCTTCAGCGTTAAAACCCGAAAGGGATAGCGCGAGTGTCAGTGCCAATGCCCACAATTTCATAGTTGTCTCCTGCGTATTAGGTGCTTCAGCATTTGATTCCAACATGCAAAGCAGCAATGCCGCCAGTCAAATTGTGATAGTCCACATGACCAAAGCCCACTTTATGCATCAGGGTCTTTAGCTCTTTCTGGCCCGGGTGCATCCGGATGGACTCAGCCAAATAGCGGTAACTCGCGTCATCACCGGCGATCATCTTGCCCAAACGGGGTAGCACCTTGAAGGAGTACCAGTCGTACACCTTCTCCAGCGGCGGGGCCACCTTGGAAAACTCCAACACCAGCAGCTTGCCGCCGGGTTTCAACACCCGTTGCATTTCTGCCAACGCCACATCTTTGTGGGTCATGTTGCGCAGGCCGAAGGCAACGCTGACCACGTTGAAGTGCTTGTCGGGGAAAGGCAATTTTTCTGCATCGCACACCAGAGTGGGCAACACGATGCCGGCGTCCAGCAAACGATTGCGCCCGGTGGACAGCATGGCTTCATTGATGTCGGTGTGCACCACCTGACCCGATTTACCCACCTTTTTGGAGAAGGCCATAGCCAAATCGCCCGTGCCGCCGGCGATATCCAGCGCCTTGTCGCCCTCTTTCAGGTTCGCCACCAACACGGTGTACGCCTTCCAGGCACGGTGCAGGCCGGCCGACATCAGGTCGTTCATGATGTCGTATTTGGGAGCCACGGAGTCGAACACACCCCGCACGTGGCGGGCTTTTTCAGACTCGTCGACCGATGTGAAGCCGAAATGGGTAGTACTCATAATTTATCAATCAAAACAGGCTCTAGCCCTCGTGGAATATGCGCTAGTAGCTCCTGAAACAATAGCAATCAAAGCCTGGAGGTCAGTGGCTTGCACACCCGTGGCCGCCTTTGGGCACCATGGCGGCATCCCGCTGGAGTCCGGCGGCTTGCAACTTCTGCTCGTAATCCTGCCACAGGCGCTCTTGCTGCGAGCCCAAAAAGTACAGGTAATCCCAGGTGTAGATACCGGTGTCGTGCCCATCCGAAAAACGGGGTTGAACGGCATAGTTGCCCACCTGCTCCAGCGCCTCCAGCGTGACCTCGCGCTTGCCGGTTTGCAAGGTCTCCTGACCCGGCCCGTGGCCCTGCACTTCAGCAGATGGGGACAGTACCCGCATCAGCTCAAACGGAATGCGGAACCGCGCCCCGTCGGAAAAAGCTACTTCCAGAGCGCGGCTCTGTCCGTGGACCGTGATGTCCGTGGGTACCGGGGTGTTCGCCTGCAGGCCTGCCATGGTCGGCTCCTTACACCAGTACGCGCTCAATGCCACCGGCATTGGCGGTTTGCACATAGTCGGGCAACCAGTCCTTACCCAGAATCTGGTTGGCCATCTCGACCACGATGTAGTCGGCCTCCAGCAAGCCGTTGTTCAGGTCGTTGCCGTAGCGGCTCAAGCCCTGCAAGCAGCTCGGGCAGCTGGTCAAAATTTTCACGTTGGCATCCGGTGCCACGGCGCCGCTCTCGCGCAACTTGGCCTCGCCCTTCTTCAGCTCTTCTTCCTTGCGGAAGCGAATCTGGGTCGAAATATCGGGACGGGTCACGCCCAGCGTGCCCGACTCGCCGCAGCAGCGGTCGTTTTTCAGCACCGCGTCACCCACCAGCGCCTTGACCGTTTTCATCGGGTCCTGCAGCTTCATCGGGCTGTGGCAGGGGTCGTGGTACAGGTAGCCTGTGCCCGCGCCACCGTCCTGGGCCAGGGTGATGCCCTTTTCCAGCAGGTATTCGTGGATGTCGATGATGCGGCTGCCGGGGAAAATCTTGTCGAACTCGTAGCCCTGCAGCTGGTCGTAACAGGTACCGCAGCTCACCACCACGGTCTTGATGTCCAGGTAGTTCAGGGTGTTGGCCACACGGTGGAAGAGCACCCGGTTGTCGGTAATCATCTTCTCGGCCTTGTCGGCCTGCCCGCTGCCGCGTTGCGGGTATCCGCAGCACAGGTAGCCGGGCGGCAGCACGGTTTGCACCCCTGCGTGCCAGAGCATGGCTTGGGTCGCCAGGCCCACCTGGCTGAACAGGCGCTCCGAGCCGCAGCCGGGGAAGTAAAACACCGCCTCGGTTTCCGCCGTGGTGGCGCGCGGGTTGCGGATGATGGGCACGTAGTCCGCATCTTCAATGTCCAGCAGAGCGCGCGCCGTTTTCTTCGGCAAACCACCGGGCATCTTTTTGTTGATGAAGTGAATCACCTGCTCTTTGATGGGCGCTGTGCCCACCGTGGCCGGTGGCTTGGCCGTTTGCTTTTTGGCAGCCAGACGCAGCACTTGGTTGGCCAGGCGCTGGGCCTTGAAGCCCACACCCACCATGGCCGTGCGCATCAGCTTGATGGTCTCGGGGTTCGTCGCGTTCAGGAAGAACATGGCCGCCGCATTGCCGGGGCGGAAGCTCTTCTGGCCCATCTTGCGCAGCAGGTTGCGCATGTTCATGGTCACGTCGCCGAAGTCGATCTTCACCGGGCAGGGCGACTCGCACTTGTGGCAGACCGTGCAGTGGTCGGCCACGTCTTCAAACTCCTCCCAGTGCTTGACGCTGATGCCCCGGCGGGTCTGCTCTTCGTACAGGAAGGCTTCGACCAGCAGTGAGGTCGCCAGAATCTTGTTGCGTGGGCTGTAGAGCAGGTTGGCGCGCGGCACGTGGGTGGCGCACACTGGCTTGCACTTGCCGCAACGCAAGCAGTCTTTCACGCTGTCGGCAATGGCCCCGATATCGCTCTGCTGCATGATCAGGGACTCGTGCCCCATGAGGCCGAACGACGGGGTGTAGGCGTTGGTCAGGTCGGCATAGATGGCGGAGCCGTCCGCAGTCAAATGCGGCGCGAACCCGCTACCAGGCTGCGCAGGCAGCTCCTGATTCCGTAGCAACTTGCCCTTATTGAAGCGGCCTTCGGGGTCCACCTTGGCCTTGTAGGCAATGAACGGAGCCAGCTCCGCCTCGCTCAAAAACTCCAGCTTGGTGATGCCGATGCCGTGCTCACCCGAGATCACGCCGTCCAGACTGCGGGCCAGCGCCATGATGCGCTTGACCGCACCGTGGGCGGCTTGCAGCATGTCGTAGTCGTCGCTGTTGACGGGAATATTGGTGTGCACATTTCCGTCACCGGCGTGCATGTGCAAAGCGACCCAGACGCGGCCTTTAAGCACGCGCTTGTGGATGGCGGTGCACTCGGCCAGAATGGTGTCGAAGGCTGCCCCGGTGAAGATGCCTTGCAGCGGCGTGCGGATTTGGGTTTTCCAGCTGGCGCGCAGGGTGTGGTCTTGCAACTGGGGGAACAGAGTCTCCACCCCGTCCAGCCAGCCCTGCCATTCGGCACGGACTGTTGCCACCAGCTCCAGGGCCTGGGCCACACGGTCTTCCAGCAACTCGGCGCTCGGAATGTCGTTGGCATCGTCGCTCTTGCCCAAGGGCAGGTCGCTGCGCTCAAAGAAGGCGGTCAGCGCATCGCACAGGGCCAGCTTGTTGTGCAGGCTCAGCTCAATGTTGATGCGCTCAATGCCGTCGGTGTACTCCGCCATGCGGGGCAGCGGAATCACCACGTCTTCGTTAATCTTGAAGGCGTTGGTGTGCTTGCTGATGGCGGCGGTGCGCTTGCGGTCCAGCCAGAACTTTTTGCGCGCCTCGGGGCTGATGGCCACAAAGCCTTCGCCACTGCGGCCATTGGCCAAGCGCACCACTTCGCTGGTGACGCGAGCCACATCGTCGGGGTTGTCGCCGGCAATGTCGCCAAACAACACCATCTTGGGGAAGCCGCCGCGCTTGCTCTTGGTGGCGTAGCCCACGGCTTTGAGGTAGCGGTCGTCCAAGTGCTCCAGGCCCGCCAGCAACACGCCACTGCGCTTTTGCTCGGCAAACATGAAGTCCTTGATGTCCACAATACTCGGCACCGCGTCTTTGGCATTGCCAAAAAACTCCAGGCACACCGTGCGGGTGTGGGCCGGCATCTTGTGCACCACCCAGCGTGCGCTGGTAATCAAGCCATCGGTGCCTTCTTTTTGAATACCGGGCAGGCCGCTCAAAAACTTGTCGGTCACGTCTTTGCCCAGACCTTCTTTGCGGAAGGTGGCGCCGGGAATGTCCAGCCGCTCGGTGCGCAAGGGCGTTTTGCCGTCGGCCTTGAAATACTGCAGCTCAAAGCTCGCCGCTTCCGCATCATGGATCTTGCCCATGTTGTGGTTGATGCGGGTCACCTCCAGCCACTCGGCCTGCGGCGTCACCATGCGCCAGCTGGCCAGGTTGTCCAGAGCCGTGCCCCAGAGCACCGCTTTTTTGCCGCCCGCGTTCATGGCAATGTTGCCGCCGATACACGAGGCCTCGGCAGAGGTCGGGTCCACGGCAAACACATAACCGCCGCGCTCGGCCGCATCGGCCACGCGCTGGGTGACCACACCGGCTTCGCTCCAGATGGTACCCACATCCCGGTCCAGGCCGGGCAGGCGCTTCATCTCCAGCTCGGTCATGGCTTCGAGCTTTTCGGTGTTGATGACCACGCTCTTCCAAGTCAGCGGAATCGCGCCGCCGGTGTAGCCGGTGCCGCCCCCACGGGGAATGATGGTCAGCCCGAGCTCGATACAGCCTTTCACCAAACCGGCCATTTCTTCTTCTGAATCCGGGCACAGCACGACAAAGGGGTACTCCACGCGCCAGTCGGTCGCGTCGGTCACATGGCTCACGCGAGAGAGGCCGTCGAACTTGACGTTGTCTTTGGCGGTGAGCTTGTAGAGCAGCTTCTGGGTCTTTTTGCGCAGCGCCCCGACCTCCACAAACGCCGCATCAAAGGCTTTGACGGCAGCACGGGCCGCCACCAGCAGCTGGCCCACCATCGCATCGCGCTCGGGATCGGCTTGGGGCGTGCGCCGCTTCTCGACCTCGCTCAGGCGGTGGTTCAAGGCATCGACCAACTGACCGCGGCGCTTGGGGTTGTCCAGCAAGTCGTCTTGCAGGTAGGGGTTGCGCTGCACCACCCAGACATCGCCCAGCACCTCGTACAACATGCGGGCGGAGCGGCCGGTCTGGCGCTCACCACGCAACTGGTTCAACAACTCCCAGCTCTGAGAGCCCAACAAGCGGATCACGATTTCCCGGTCGGAGAAAGACGTGTAGTTGTAAGGAATTTCGCGAATGCGCTCTTGCGCGTGCGCGCCCTGCTGGGCAGCGCTAAGGAGGTGATTGAGCGAAGTGGGAGCGTTCATCAGGGTGTGTAGTTGCTGCCAAAGGCCCCAAAAAGGCCTTTTTTGGTAGGTCTGCGATGGTACCGCACCGCCTATTCACGGACTTTTCTAATGGAAACCCCTGACCGAACGGTCAGAAACCTCAGTGTGTAATGGACGTGACACAAATTTGACATGCGGCAACCCTACATTCGCCGCATTCGCACATCAGGAGAGTTTTATGTCTATCACCCGCAGAGCCCTTTCGATCGCGGCGGTTACCGCAGCCGCCTTTTCCATCTCCACGCAGGCGCAGGCCCAAATGGATATCCAGTGGTGGCACTCCATGACCGCTGTCAACGGCGAATGGGTCAATGACCTCGCCAAAGAATTCAACGCCAGCCAAAAGGAATACCGCATTCTGCCGACCTTCAAAGGCACTTACGACGAGTCCATGACTGCCGCTGTGGCCGCCTTCCGGGCCGGTAACGCGCCCCACATCCTGCAAGTTTTTGAAGTGGGCACTGCCACCATGATGGCGAGCAAAAACGCTATCGTTCCGGTCGGTAAAGTCATGACCGACGCGGGTTACAAATTCGACCCCAAGGCCTATGTGCCCGCTGTGGCCGGCTACTACACCGCACCCAACGGCCAAATGTTGAGCTTCCCGTTCAACAGCTCCACGACCGTGTTTTATTACAACAAGGACGCGTTCAAAGCCGCCGGCCTGGACACCGAAAAAGCCCCATCCACTTGGGCCGAGGTGGCGCTGGCAGGTGCCAAACTCAAGGCCAGCGGCCACAAATGCCCGATTTCCATTGCTTGGCAGGGTTGGACCCAGCTGGAAAGCTTCTCCGCCTGGCACAACGTGGAGTTCGCCAGCAAGCAAAACGGCTTGGCCGGCATGGATGCGCGCCTGAAGATCAACTCGCCTTTGCATGTGCGCCACATTGAGAACTTGGCCAACATGGCTAAACAGGGTATTTTTGTCTACAAGGGCCGCGGTAACGTTCCGGAAGCGAGCTTTGTATCCGGCGAGTGCGCCATGATGACCACCTCCAGCGGCTTCTACGGCAACGTCAAGAAAAACGCCAAGTTCAACTTCGGCTTAGCACCCCTGCCCCACTACCAGGACGTGCCCGGCGCGCCGCAAAACACCGTGATCGGCGGAGCCAGCCTCTGGGTCATGTCGGGGAAAAAAGCGGAAGAGTACAAAGGCATCGCCAAGTTCTTTGACTTTTTGTCCAAGCCCGAAGTCCAGTCGGCCAGCCACAAACGCACTGGCTACCTGCCCATTACCACCGCGGCGTTTCAGCTGACCGAAAAATCGGGCTTCTACAAAGAAAACCCCGGCACGGATGTGGCGGTGAACCAGATGATCCGCAAGGTCACCGACAAATCCCGAGGTATCCGTTTGGGCAACTATGTCCAGATCCGCGCGATTGAAGACGAAGAACTCGAACAAGTCTGGGCTGGCAAAAAAACTGCCAAAGAGGCACTGGACTCCGTGGTAGCCCGCGGCGATGAGTTGCTTGCACGCTTCGAAAAAGCCAACAAGTAAACTCCCCCCCCCTCTCTTCAAGTGGCGGCTTGTGCCGCCACTTTGCATTTCTGATCGGAACCTATGGCTGCTGAAAAACGCGTCTTTTTCAAATCTGCATGGCTCCCTTGGGTGTTGATCGCCCCCCAGGTCGCTGTGATTTCCATCTTCTTTTTCTGGCCGGCAGCCCAGGCGCTGCTCCAGTCGGTGCAGCAGAGCGATGCCTTCGGCACCTCGGTGGAGTTTGTCGGCCTCGATAACTTCCGCAACCTCTGGAACGACGCCTCGTACCTGGCCTCCTTCAAAACCACTGCTATTTTTTCTGTGCTGGTGGCGGTATTGGGTTTGTCGCTGTCACTCACCCTCGCCATATTTGCCGACCGCGTGGTCAAAGGCTCGGGTGTCTACCGGACCTTTCTGATCTGGCCTTACGCCGTGGCCCCGGCCGTAGCGGGGGTGCTTTGGTTGTTCATGTTTGCGCCCAGCATCGGCATCGTGAGCTATGGCATTCGCGAACTTGGGATGTCCTGGGACCCGCTGCTCAACAGCAACCACGCCATGTCACTCATCGTGATGGCGGCCGTGTGGAAGCAAATTTCCTACAACTTCTTGTTCTTTCTGGCGGGCTTGCAAAGCATCCCCAAGTCGCTGATTGAGGCTGCCTCTATGGACGGTGCCCGCCCGTGGCGCCGGTTCTGGACGATTCAGCTCCCCCTGCTGTCGCCCACCACCTTTTTCTTGTTGGTGATCAACATCGTGTACGCGTTTTTTGACACCTTCGCCATCGTCGATGCGGCCACCAAAGGCGGGCCGGGCAAAGACACGGCTATTCTGGTCTACAAGGTGTATTTCGATGGCTTCAAGGCCATGGACCTCGGGGGCTCCGCCGCCCAGTCCGTGGTGCTCATGGTGATTGTGGTTGCGCTCACCGTGGTGCAGTTCCGCTTCGTTGAAAAGAAAGTGAATTACTGATGGTTGAACGTCGCCCCTGGCTGGACTTCCTGTCCCACGCCATCCTCATCATCGGCGTTCTGGTGGTGGCCTTTCCGGTCTACATCACGTTTGTCGCCTCGACCCACACCGCAGATGCTGTCGTGCAGTCGCCCATGCCTTTGTGGCCCGGCGCGCACCTGTGGGACAACTACCGCACTGCCCTGCTGGGTGGTCGCGAAGGCACCGGCTCCAAAGCCGCTGTCGGCGGCATGATGGTGGTGAGCCTGATCACCGCCTTGGTGATCTCACTGGGCAAGATTTCCATCTCGCTGCTCTCGGCCTTCGCCATCGTGTACTTCCGCTTTCCATTTCGCATGGCGTTTTTCTGGGCGATCTTTATCACCTTGATGCTGCCGGTGGAAGTGCGTATCGGGCCCACCTACCAGGTGGTGGCCGATCTCGGCATGCTCAATAGCTATGCCGGACTCACCGTGCCGCTGATTGCCTCGGCAACCGCGACCTTTTTGTTCCGGCAGTTTTTTCTGACCGTACCCGAGGAGCTGGTCGAGGCCGCGCGGGTCGACGGTGCGGGGCCGATGCGCTTTTTCAAAGACATTCTGGTGCCGCTGTCCACCACCAGCATTGCAGCGCTGTTTGTGATTCAGTTCATTTACGGCTGGAACCAGTACCTCTGGCCCCTGCTGGTCACCACTGAAGAAAACATGTACCCGGTGGTGATCGGCATCAAACAAATGATTTCCGGTGGCGACGCGCAGACCGAATGGAACATCGTCATGGCGACTGCCATGCTCGCCATGATTCCCCCCGCGCTCGTGGTCATGCTGATGCAAAAGTGGTTCGTCAAAGGCCTGGTGGATACCGAAAAGTAAACCCGCCCCCACGACGACACCTAACACAACCCACTTACGGTAATTTATGGCTTCCATCGAACTCCACAACATCATCAAACGCTACGGCACCGGCAAAACCGCCAACCAGGTCATCCACGGGGTGAATGCGCAGATCCAGGACGGTGAATTCATCGTCATCGTCGGCCCGAGCGGCTGCGGCAAGTCCACGCTGTTGCGCATGGTCGCCGGTCTGGAAGAAATCAGCGAAGGCCAGATCTCCATCGGTGGCCGCGTGGTCAACGACTTGGAGCCCAGCGAACGCGACATTGCCATGGTGTTCCAGAACTACGCGCTCTACCCGCACATGAGCGTGTTTGAGAACATGGCCTACGGTCTCAAAATTGCCAATGTGCCCATGGACGAGATCAAGCGCCGCGTTGACAAGGCCGCCAAGATTCTGGAGCTCGCGCCCTACCTGGAGCGCAAGCCCAAGGCCCTGTCGGGCGGCCAACGCCAGCGCGTGGCAATGGGTCGCGCCATCGTGCGCCAGCCCCAGGTGTTTTTGTTTGACGAGCCGCTCTCCAACCTTGACGCTAAGTTGCGTGCCCAGACCCGCCTGGAAATCCAAAAGCTGCACCGCGAACTGGGCATCACCAGCCTGTTTGTGACCCATGACCAGGTCGAAGCCATGACCCTGGCCCAGCGCATGATCGTGATGAACGGCGGCGTGATGGAACAGTTCGGCACCCCTGAAGAGGTCTACACCCGCCCGGCCAGCACCTTCGTGGCCAGCTTCATCGGCAGCCCGCCCATGAACCTGCTCAAAAATGCGCCCGATGCCCAAGCGGGCGTCATCACCGGCGTGCGACCCGAGCACCTCGACATCACCTCCAGCGGCTGGGCCCTGCAGGTTGAAGCCGTGGAAATGCTGGGTGCCGAGCGACTGATCTATGGCAAATGGGCGCACAAATTGCATGCGGCCGATGCGGACGAAACCGTCATCATCCGCATCGAAGAGTCCCAGCCGGTGCCCGCACTGGGTAGCACTTTGCATGTAACTCCGCGTGCGGATCGTATCCACCACTTCGACGCCACCACCGGCAAACGCCTCGCCACGGACTGAACCATGCACACCTCCGCCGAACCCGCTGCCCTGCCCGTCTGGCCCTACCCCCGCTGGGTCGCCCACCGGGGTGCCGGCAAACTCGCGCCGGAAAACACCCTGGCCGCCTTCCGTGAAGGGGCCGCGCACGGGTACCGGATGTTCGAATGCGACGTCAAACTCAGTGCAGACGGCGTTCCGTTTTTGCTGCACGACGCGACCTTGGCACGCACCACTGATGCATCCAACAAGACCTTAGCCCAGGTGGAATATGCGCCAGGCACTACAAAAAGCATAGCAAACAACCCTGGCGAAATAGCCGGCAATCACCCTTGGAGTACCTTGAGCCAGCTCGACGCCGGCAGCTGGCACAGCCGCCGCTTTGCAGGTGAGCCGGTGCCGACGCTGGACGCTATTGCGCGCTACTGCATCCGCAACGGGTATTTCCTGAACATCGAAATCAAACCCACCCCCGGCACCGAGCGGCACACCGGCGAAGTGGTGGCGCACCACGCCGCCCGCCTTTGGGCCGGGCAAGCGGTGCCGCCGCTGCTCACCTCGTTCGAACCCGAAGCGCTCGAAGGCGCCCTGGCCAAACAGCCCGACCTGCCCCGTGGCCTCCTGCTCGATACGCTGTGGAGCGGCTGGCTGGAAACCGCCCTGCGCCTGGGTTGCCGCGCCATCGTGTGCAACCACCAGCTCTGGGACGCTGGCACGGTGGTGCAAGCCAAAGCGGCCGGCCTGCGCACCCTGAGCTACACCGTGAACGAGGAGCCGGCCGCCCAACGCTTGCTGGCTCTGGAGACGGACGGCATCATCACCGACCGGGTCGACCTGTTCAGCCCGTCTTGAGCACCCAGTCCACCGCGGACGCCATGTCCGTCACCACCACGGTGGCGGCGCTGAAGTCCTGCACCGCGGACATCGCGGTTGGAATCGCCACACAGGCCAAGCCCGCAGCAACAGCGGAGGCGACGCCGTGCTCAGTGTCCTCAAACGCCACGGCTTCATGGCGCTGCAAGCCCATCTTCTCCAGCGCGAGCAAGTAGCAATCGGGTGCAGGTTTGCTGTGGACGACCTCGTCCGCAGAAATCACGATCTCAAACTCCGACGCCAGGGCATGGGAGCGCAAGGTGGCTGCAATGGCAAACCTGCGCGCCCCGGTCACTACGCCTCTGCGCAGGCCAGCCTTATGCAAGCGGGACAGTGACTCCCGCACGCCGGGCATCAACGGAAAGGCGTGAGTTGCAAGGTACTCGGCAGTGAGACGATTTTTAGTGTCCGCCAGTTCGACGGCGTCCGGAGCGAGCGCATAGCGCTTTTTGAGGTCATGACCGTTGGCAATAGCAGGTACGCCAGAAAAGTCCTCCATGAACAACGCCACAGGGATCTGCACACCATAAGGCTGCAACACCTCATTCCAGATGGCATGGTGCACCGCTTCAGACTCGACCAGGGTGCCATCGTGGTCAAACAGCACCGCTTTCAAACGTGAAGACATAGAAATCCGCCAAAAAAAGGCCGCGACGCCGTGCGGCCGGGTACCGGGAACTACCTGCGCATGGCCCACCATTGGCTACTGGCGCACGCCAAGACCATGAGCGCGT
This sequence comes from Rhodoferax sp., assembly GCF_013297935.1. Classification (GTDB taxonomy): domain Bacteria; phylum Pseudomonadota; class Gammaproteobacteria; order Burkholderiales; family Burkholderiaceae_C; genus Allorhodoferax. The sequence continues at coordinate 210,160 of NZ_JAAFIX010000003.1, forward strand.
AGCTGGCCATCTTGCCGTCACGCCCGAAAAACAACAGACCAGCTACCAGGGCAGCCAAACCCGCTATCGAATTTATAGCTGCTTGCGCAGTCAATACGCGGGCTACAGTCACTTTTCTTATAAAAATAGGCGACAACACTGCTACCAGCAGGCCGACCACGGCCGCGGGAGCTACAAAGTTCAACAGGTGGGTGAGTAGATCAAGGGGGCCCATGGCGGTTATTGCAAAGGCCAATCGTGGCTTTGTCGTGGTGAGGTGTGGCGGGATTTTATAATCGCTGTCTAAACATATGGCAGTCTGGGCATTAGGCATTAACCACACCACCGCACCGCTGGATATGCGGGGCCGGTTTGCGTTCGCCAGCGACCAGATCGGCCCGCAGCTCCACGGGCTGCGCCAGAGCATGGCACGCCCCCCCGAAGCGGCCATTATTTCCACCTGCAACCGGACCGAAATTTACTGTGCTGGCGACGAAGCCGCGCTGGACCACACCCTGAGCTGGCTGGCCCAGAGCGGCGGTGTATCGGCCCACGAGCTGCGCTCCCACACCTACCGCCTGGAAGACCAGGAGGCCGCCCGCCACGCTTTCCGCGTGGCCAGTGGCCTCGACAGCATGGTGCTGGGCGAGCCCCAGATTCTGGGGCAGCTCAAAGACGCCGTGCGCGCGGCCGACGAGGCCGGTGCCTTGGGCACCACGCTCTCCCAGCTTTTTCAGCGCTCGTTTGCAGTGGCCAAAGAGGTGCGCAGCTCCACCGAAATCGGAGCACACAGCATCAGCATGGCCGCCGCCGCGGTGCGCCTGGCCGGTAATTTGTTTGAAGACCTGGCCCAGGTCAAGGTGCTTTTTGTGGGTGCCGGTGAAATGATTGAGCTGTGCGCTACGCACTTTGCAGCCAGAAACCCCAAGGCCATCGCCATTGCCAACCGCACGCTGGAGCGCGGCGAAAAGCTGGCCAGCCGCTTCGGCGGCGAGGTCATGCGCCTGGCCGACTTGCCCGAGCGGCTGCATGAATTTGATGCGGTGGTGAGCTGCACCGCAAGCACCCTGCCCATCATCGGCTTGGGCGCGGTGGAGCGGGCGCTCAAAAAACGCAAGCACCGGCCCATGTTCATGGTCGACCTGGCCGTGCCCCGCGACATTGAGCCCGAGGTCAAAGCCTTGGGCGATGTGTACCTCTACACCGTGGACGACCTCGCCAGCGTGGTGCAGACCGCCCAAGCCAGTCGCCAAGCCGCGGTCGCCCAGGCAGAGGCGATTGTGGACGCAGGGGTGCAAAGTTTCATGCACTGGGTAGACCAGCGCAGCGCGGTGCCCCTGATCCAGCAGCTCAACGCCCAGGCTGACGAGTGGCGCACGGCGGAGCTGGCCCGGGCGCGCAAACTGCTGGCCAAGGGCGAAGATGTTGATGCGGTGCTGGAAGCCCTTGCCAAAGGGCTCACCCAGAAAATGCTGCACGGCGCCATGGCCGAACTGCACGCCGGTGATGCAGCCGCCCGTGAGCGGGCAGGCAGCGCGATTTCGCACTTTTTCCTGCGCAACAAGCGTTAGCTGGGCTCTCGCTGAAAGGCCGGCCCCTGACGGGAGCCCGTGCCCCTCGCACGAGACGCCGCTAACCAGGCAACCCCCTTTTTTCTCTACTGCGGCCGCACTTTTTTCGCGGCGCTGCGTAACCCGATTTTCAGATTGCAGTCCCATGAAACCTTTTCTCCGCCAACAACTCGCCCGCTATGCCGACCGCCAGGGAGAGCTGGAGTTTTTGCTCTCGCGCGAAGACATCATGAAAGACATGGAGCAATTCCTGAAGCTCTCGCGCGAGCACACGGATGTGGCTGCCGTGGCCGGCCGTTGGGTGCGCTACCAGCAGCGCGAAGCCGATCTGGCCAGTGCGCAGGACATGAAGAGTGATCCCGACATGGCAGAAATGGCAGAGGAAGAAATTGCCAGCGCCACGGCAGAGCTGACCCAGCTGGAGACCGAACTGCAGCGCATGCTGCTGCCCAAAGACCCGGACGATGCACGCCCTGCGTTTGTGGAAATCCGCGCTGGCACCGGGGGTGACGAGTCCGCCTTGTTTGCCGCCGACCTCGCCCGCATGTACACCCGCTACTGCGATGCCCAAGGCCTGCGCACCGAGATCATGAGTGCCTCGGAAAGCGAGTTGGGCGGCTACAAAGAGGTCGTGCTGCGTGTGGAAGGCAGCGCGACCACCAGCGCCGGCTCTTGCGGGGCCTATGGCATGCTCAAGTTCGAGTCCGGCGGCCACCGCGTGCAGCGTGTGCCGGCTACTGAAACGCAGGGGCGCATTCACACCAGCGCCTGCACCATTGCCGTGCTGGCAGAGCAAGACGAAGTCGAAGCTGCCAAGATCAATCCATCCGATCTGCGCATCGACACCTACCGTGCCAGCGGCGCGGGTGGCCAGCACATCAACAAAACCGACTCGGCGGTGCGCATCACCCACATTCCCACCGGCATCGTGGCCGAGTGCCAGGACGGCCGCAGCCAGCACAGCAACAAGGCCCAGGCCTTGAAAGTGCTGACCGCCCGCATCCACGAAAAAGAGCGCTCGGAGCGTGCCGCCAAAGACGCCGCCGAACGCAAGAGCCTGGTGGGGAGTGGCGACCGCAGCGACCGCATCCGCACCTACAACTACCCGCAAGGGCGGCTGACCGACCACCGCATCAACCTCACCATCTACAAGCTGGAGCGTGTGATGGAGGGTGACCTGGGCGACGTGGTGGATGCCCTGCAAGCCTACGAGGCAGCCGATCAGTTGGCAGCGCTCGAAAACAGCCTGCCCTGAGCCCTTGGCAACCCTTGTGCCATGGCGTTTTGCACTTCGGGTAGCTCTTCACCGACACCCACCGCTATCCATAAGTGAGCAAATATGCCGACCATCGCGCAAACCATTGCCAGCCTGCAAAGCGCGGGCCTGGACCTGACAGACAGCCGTTTGCTGCTCCTGCATGCAATCGGGCAAGCCCGCGCCGGGCGTGCCTGGCTGCTCGCCCATGACACCGACCTGGTGGGCGAAGCCGCTTCGCTGCGGATTCAAGAATTGGCCGGCCGGCGTCTAGCGGGTGAGCCGGTGGCCTATATCGTGGGAACCCGGGAGTTTTTCGGGCTGAGCCTGCGAGTCACCCCGGATGTGTTGATTCCCCGGCCCGACACCGAAACTCTGGTGGACTGGGCGCTGGACGCGCTGGCCCCCACGCCGGGCGCCCGGGTGGTAGACCTCGGCACCGGCAGCGGTGCGATTGCGCTGGCACTCAAGGCCACCCGCCCTGCCCTGCAGGTGGAGGCGGTGGACTACAGCCATGCCGCGCTGGCGGTGGCGCAAGGCAACGCGCAACAGCTGGGGCTCGACATCCGGTTCAGCCACGGTTCGTGGCTGAGCGGCCCCAGCGGCTTGTTTCAGGTCATTGTGTCGAACCCTCCCTATATCCGGGAGGACGACGAACACCTGCCCGCCTTGGCCTACGAGCCGCGCACAGCGCTCACTGCCGGCAATGACGGGTTCAGCGACCTGCGCGCCATCATCGACCAAGCCCGCACCCGCCTGCTGCCCAGCGGCTGGTTGCTGCTGGAGCACGGCTACGACCAGGCCAGCGAGGTGCGCGCACTGCTCAGCGACGCGGGCTTCGGCACGGTGCAAAGCCGCCGGGACCTGGCCGGCATAGAGCGCTGCAGTGGTGGCCAATGGCACCCGGAAATATAGCCAAATAGGCCGCTAGCCCATGTAAATAATGCGCTAGCAGCTACTGAATTCATAGCAAACAGAAAGACCTCATGTCTACTCCCGCCTGCCCCCAGTGCACCCTGGAAAACACCTACCCCGATGGCAGTAACTTTGTCTGCGCCGACTGCGGCTTTGAATGGCCACAAGCCGCAGCCCCCGCGGAAGACGAAGACAACGCGGTCGTGAAAGACTCCAACGGCCAGGTGCTGCAAGACGGCGACGCGGTGGTGCTCATCAAAGACCTGAAAGTCAAAGGCAGCTCCACCGTGCTCAAGCAGGGCACCAAGGTCAAAAGCATCCGCCTGGTGGGCGGCGACCACGAGGTGGACTGCAAGATGGACGGCGGCAGCTTTATGCTGAAGGCTTGCTACTTGAAAAAGGCATAAAAAAACCGGGGCGCTTGCGCTGCCCCGGCTGTTCATCGCGTGGCGGGGTCAGGCCGCAAAAGGCTCTGCCGCATCCACGTCCACCAGCCCCAAGCGGTTCACACCGCTGATGAGCGCCTTGACCGAAGCGGTCACGATGTTGGTGTCCATACCTACACCGAAGCGCTCGCCGCCTTTCACGGCCTCGCCATGGGCCGACACCAGCTCCAAGAAAGCACAGGCCTGGGCGTCGCCCCCATCGGTGCTGGCTTTGGTGCTGCGCTCTTCATAGCTGCGCACTTGCACCTTCACGCCAATCGTCTGCAGGGCATGGACTGCCGCATCAATCGGGCCGTTGCCTTCGCCGGTGATCAACATGGGCTGGCCGTCCACTTCCACGCCGATGCGGATGCCCTGCACATGGGCCTTACCGGTCTGGCCGGGGTGGTCGAACAGGTGGTGCTCGACGTAGCGCACTTTGGCGTCGGCAGCGTTCAGGTAGGTGGCGTCAAACAGTTCCCAAATATTCTTGGCTGTCATTTCACCGCCATGGCTATCGGTGTAGTTTTGCACCTCGCCCGAGAACTCCACCTGCAGGCGGCGCGGCATGACCACGCCGAACTCCGCTTCCATCAAATAAGCCACACCACCCTTGCCGCTCTGGCTGTTGACCCGGATCACCGAGTCGTAGCTGCGGCCCACGTCGGCGGGGTCAATGGGCATGTAGGGCACATTCCACAGCGCGTCGGGGCCGGCTGCCTTTTGGGCGGCAAAGCCTTTCTTGATGGCGTCCTGGTGGGAGCCACTGAACGCGGTGAACACCAGGTCGCCCACATACGGGTGGCGCGGGTGAATGGGCAGCTGGTTGCAATGCTCCACGGTGCGGGCAATCGCGTTGATGTCCGAAAAATCAAGGCCGGGGTTCACGCCCTGGGTGTACATGTTGAGGGCCAAGGTGACCAAGTCCACATTGCCGGTGCGCTCGCCGTTGCCGAACAAACAGCCTTCCACGCGGTCCGCGCCGGCCATGAGCCCCAACTCGGCCGCCGCCACGCCGGTGCCGCGGTCGTTGTGCGGGTGCAGGCTCAAAATGACGCTGTCACGGCGGGCGAGGTGGGTGTGCATCCACTCGATCTGGTCGGCATAGATGTTGGGGGTGGACACCTCTACCGTAGCGGGCAAATTGAGGATGACCTTGTTGGTGGGCGTGGCACCCCACTCGGCCGTGACAGCGTCACACACTTCGCAGGCAAATTCGAGCTCGGTGCTGGTAAACACCTCCGGGCTGTACTGCAGCACCCACTCGGTCTCAGGCATGGTGGCGGTAATCTCTTTGATAAGCCGCACCGACGACACAGCCAACTCTTTCACCTCAGGCTTGCTCATGCCGAACACCACGTCGCGGAAGACGGGGGCGGTCGCGTTGTACACGTGCACGATGGCGCGGCGAGCGCCCTTGAGCGATTCAATAGTGCGGCGAATCAAGTGCTCGCGGGACTGGGTGAGCACTTCAATGGTCACGTCGTCGGGCACATGGCCGCCGACGATCAATTCGCGCACAAAGTCAAAGTCGGTTTGCGAAGCGCTGGGGAAGCCGACCTCAATTTCCTTGAAGCCCACTTGCAGCAGCGTGCGGAACATGCGCATCTTGCGTTCCGCATTCATGGGCTCAAACAGGGATTGGTTGCCGTCCCGCAGGTCCGTGCTCATCCACATGGGGGGCCGGGTGATGCTGCGTGTGGGCCACTGCCGGTTGGGCAGATCGATGGCAGGGAAGGCGCGGTATTTGGTAGCGGGGTTGGACAACACGGCAAAAACTCCTGAGGGGCATGACACCAATTTCGATCTTGGTATCGTAGCCCCACAGGTCAGGCAGCCGATTGCGTAGTTTGCCTATTTTGAAGATTTATTGGCATCCAATGCCAATAAATTGAGGTTTACAGAGATTTCAAGCAATCAAAACCTCAGGAACGGCAATCAGTGGTGGTGACCGTGGGCACCATGCACGTGGCCGTGGGCAATTTCTTCTTCGCTCGCCGCCCGCACGTCCAGCACTTTGAGCGCGAACTGTAACGACTTGCCTGCCAATGGATGGTTGCCGTCCAGGTGCACCACGGGGCCTTTGATTTTCACCACGTTGAACACAATGGTCTGACCATCTTCAGCGCGTCCTTCCAGCTGACCACCGACCTTCACGCCGGGTGGAAACTGGGTCTTGGGGATGGTTTGCAACAGCGCTTCGTTGTATTCGCCAAAGGCGTCAGCCGCTGCCAATTCCACGGTGGCGGCATAGCCTGCGGCCTGCCCTTCCAGAGCCTCTTCGATCTTGGGAAAGGTGTTGCCATAGCCGCCATGCAGGTAGGCGATGGGTTCCTGGCTCTGGTCCAGCAGCTTGCCGGTAGCGTCGGAAATCTTGAATTGCAGGGTGACTGCGGTGTTTTTGGTGATGTTCATGCGCGCAATTATCCTAAAAAGCCGTATGACCGGTACGCCCTGCGCGCGGCGTGGGGACAGGCAGCCTCGAAGGTGAAATAATCAGGGTATCTATCTACTCGGACGTATTGACATGAGCGACGCACAACAACGCATTGACGAACTGGTGAAATCCAACGAAATTTTGCTTTTCATGAAAGGCAGCGCCAGCTTCCCCCAATGCGGCTTTTCCGGCCGCGCGATCCAGATCCTGAAAGCCTGCGGCGTTGACACCAAAACCGTCAAAACTGTGAACGTGCTGGAAGACGACGGCATTCGCCAAGGCATCAAGGAATACAGCAACTGGCCCACCATTCCCCAGCTCTACATCAAGGGCGAATTCATTGGCGGCTCAGACATCATGATGGAAATGTACGAATCCGGCGAACTGGTTCAAGTGCTGGGCACCCAAGCCGGCTAAACCGCGCGGCGGACCGCCCGACCTGCGGGCTCGGGCGCCCGCTGAGCAGCGTTCTGCAAGGAGCCATCCGTTTCAACAGCCTTCACGGACGACCCGGAGGACATTGTTGTCCGGAGGCGTCGTGTCTTTCAGTTTGGCCTGCTGATCTTCATTGCCTTCACGGGAACGGCACTCCAATACAGCCTGAAATCCCGATGGGATGTCGTGCTCTCCCTCGGCATCGGGGCCGCGCTCATGCTTCCCGCGCAGTGGCTCAATCACCGGGGCCACCATGAAACAGCAGCGGTGTTGGTGCTCTCCACGGGCACCTTGTCGCTGTTCAGCATCATGTGGTTCAGCGACGGGCTGCGGGACTCGTCGCTGCTGGGATATCCGGTCATCTTGATTGGTGCCGGTCAATTGCTCAGACCCCGGCATTTCTGGATGCTGCTCACCCTCATGCTGACCTGCGTGTTGCTGCTGGGCTTGGGCACCCTCAATGGCTGGCGCACCGGGCTCACACCGGGCACCGAACTCGACAGGCTGACCGACAGCCTCTCTATTTTGTTGGTGAACGGCTTCCTGATCTGGTTTCTCACCTATGACATGCAAAACGCCTTGGTGCGCTTGCGGGCCCAGATCGCGCGCTTTCATGCGTCGGAGAAGAACCTTACCTACCTCGCCCAACATGACGGCCTGACCCGCCTGCCCAACCGGGTATTGGGCAACGCCCTCTTGACCGACGCCATGCGACAAGCTGCTGTCAACGGAACGCATGTGGCTCTCTTGTTTGTCGACCTCGACAACTTCAAAGATGTGAATGACTCCGCAGGGCACTCCGCGGGAGATGACTTCCTCATCCAAGTCGCGCAGCGGCTGCGCGAATCCGTGCGGCAAAGCGACGTGGTGTGCCGCCAGGGCGGCGATGAGTTTTTAATCGGCCTGACCGAACTCAGCAGCGAGAGCGACATCGGCCTCGTGAGCGAACAGGTCTTGCAAAGAATGCAAGCACCCTTCCGCTTGCGCGGACAGGAGGTGCTCGCATCCTGCTCCATCGGCGTCGCTATTTACCCGGCCCACGGCACCAGTTTCGATGAACTCCTGCGGCACGCCGACCTAGCCATGTACCAGGCCAAAGAAGCGGGGCGCAACACCTACCGGGTTTTCAGTGAAGACATCCGCAGCAGCATCACCGAGAACCTGCACCTGATCTCCAGCCTGCGCCAAGCGCTTCTCCAGGAAGAGTTTGTGCTGCACTACCAGCCCGTGCTGGACATTCGCACCGGCAAGCTGCTGGGGGCTGAGGCATTGGTCCGCTGGCAAAGCCCCAAGCTGGGCATGGTGGCACCCGGCCTGTTTATCGCGCTGGCGGAAAAGTCAGGCCTGATTGTTGACATCGGGGAGTGGGTGCTCAACGAGGCCTGCAGGCAAATGCAGGCCTGGCGCGCCATGGGGGCCAGCACCTTGTTTGTGTCGGTGAACCTGTCGCCCATCCAAATGAGTCGGGGCAATGTGGAAACCGTCATCGCCACCGCACTGAGGACCACAGGCCTGGACCCGGCCCAACTGGAGCTCGAAGTCACCGAATCCACCTTGGTTGCAGACACCGAGAAATTCATCGCCACACTCGCGCGGATTCAGGCCACCGGGATTCGCCTGGCGATTGACGACTTCGGCACTGGTTACTCCAACCTGTCGTACCTGCAGCGCTTCCCGGTGCACAAGCTGAAGATCGACCAATCCTTCGTGCGCCGCCTCCTGCAAGGGGAGAAAGATGTGGCCATGGTCAGCGCCATCATTCACTTGGCGAAAAGTCTGGATCTCACCGTGACTGCCGAAGGCGTGGAAAACGAAGCGACCCACAAAGCACTCAAAGGCATGGGCTGCGACCAGGGGCAAGGCTACCTGTACGCCCGGCCCATGCCGGCCAGTGACTTTGAAGCCTATTGGCGCCAACGGGCCTAAGGCGCCCAGTCCCAGATACGCTTGTTGGCCATGACCGCGTTCGGGTAAGGCGACTTGCCCCGGGAACCGTTGTACCGCCCCAAAGCCATGAACATATCGCCACGCTCGCGCTCAAGGTAGTGACGCAAGATCACGCAGCCGAAGCGCAGATTGGTCTGCATGTGAAACAGCTTTCCCGCGTCGCCATCGCCCAGCACGCGGGTCCAGAAGGGCATGACCTGCATGTAGCCACGGGCGCCTACGCTGCTGACCGCAAACTTTCTGAAGTTGCTTTCCACCTGGATCAGGCCCATGACCAGCGACACGTCGAGGCCGGCCCGTTTGCTCTCGTACCAGACGGTCTGCAAGAACTCCCGCCGCACATCCCACTCCGGCTTTTTCCTCTTCAGGCGCTCGCTCATGGCACCCAGCCAGCGCAGGTAGTTCAACCGGGAATCGGTATCTTGAAACTCGGGAATCGGAGGCGCCGAGTTAGATATGGCAGACGACAGCGCGGTGCGCACCGAGTCCACCAGCGGCTCTTCGAGCTGCCTGCCCGCCACCGCCTTTTGCTGCGATAACGATAGCAAGCCACCCAGTAAAAACAAGCGCTGCAGCCCGATCCGGCGGCTAACACCGGATGCGGCTACCGGCATATTCATGCCTTCAACTTGCCCAGCAACAGCGCAGCGATATCGGCGACCGCCACACTGGTGGCTGCGCTCTCACGGCGATGCTGGTACTCCACCACGCCTTCCTTCAAACCGCGGTCACCAATATTGACACGGTGCGGCACACCGATGAGCTCCCAGTCTGCAAACATGGCGCCGGGACGCTCGTTGCGGTCATCCAGAATCACATCCACGCCGGCGGCCAACAGTTCCTCGTAGAGCTTGTCAGCAGCGGCCTTGACTTCGGGGAAGCGGTCCGGATTGATCGGGCACAGCACTACAGTAAATGGCGCCAATGCATCGGGCCAGATGATGCCCTTGTCGTCGTGGTTCTGCTCAATAGCGGCCGCAGGCAACCGGGTGATGCCGATGCCGTAGCAGCCCATTTCCATGAACTGGGGTTTGCCGTTCACATCCAGGAAGGTGGCGTTCATGGCCTTGCTGTACCTGGTGCCCAGGTAGAACACATGACCCACCTCAATGCCGCGCTCGATAGCCAAAACGCCCTTGCCGTCAGGCGATGCATCGCCCTCCACCACATTGCGCAGATCGGCAATGACATCGGGCTCAGGCAGGTCACGGCCCCAGTTCACGCCGGTCAGGTGGAAGTCCACTTCGTTGGCGCCGCAGATCATGTCTGCCATCAACGCCACTTCGCGGTCTGCCACCACTTTCAGGGGCTTCTTCAAGCCAACCGGCCCCAGGTAACCCGGCTCGCAGCCGAAGTGCTCATCAATTTCGCCCAGCGTCGCAAAACGGAAATCCGCCAAGCCCGGAACCTTGCCGACCTTGACCTCATTCATGCTGCGGTCGCCGCGGATCAACAGCAGCCACACCACCGATTTGACGATCTCGCCTTTGTCGTCGCGCACATCGGTCGCCACCACCAAAGACTTCAAGGAGTTTGCAAGTGGAAACTTCAAGTATTCCGCCACATCCGCGCAGGTGCTCTTGCCTGGCGTTGCTACCTTTTCCATAGCAGCTTGCGCAGACGCTCTGGGGGCTACCGGCACTAATGCCTCTGCTTTTTCCATGTTGGCCGCGTAGTCGCTGGTCGGGCAGTAGACGATGGCGTCTTCCCCCGTGGCCGCAATCACTTGAAACTCTTCACTCAAATCGCCGCCGATAGCACCACTGTCGGCCGCCACCGCGCGGTAGGTCAGGCCGAAGCGGTCGAAAATTCGGCGGTAAGCCTTGGCCATGACCTGGTAGCTGGCCTTGGCGGAATCCTGGTCGCGGTCAAAGCTGTAGGCATCCTTCATGATGAACTCACGACCGCGCATCAAGCCAAAGCGGGGGCGACGCTCGTCGCGGAACTTAGTCTGGATTTGGTACAGGTTCTTAGGCAGCTGCTTGTAGCTTTTGATTTCCTGGCGGGCAATGTCCGTCACCACTTCTTCGCTGGTCGGCTGGACCACGTAGTCGCGGTCGTGGCGGTCTTTGATGCGCAAGAGCTCAGGGCCCATCTTGTCAAAGCGACCTGTTTCCTGCCACAGCTCTGCGGGCTGGACCACCGGCATGGTCAGCTCGACGGCACCCGCGCGGTTCATTTCTTCGCGAACAATCGCCTCGACTTTGCGGATTACCCGCAGTCCCATCGGCATGTAGTTGTAAATGCCGGCACCCAACTTTTTGATCATACCCGCACGCATCATGAGCTTATGGCTCACCACTTCGGCATCGGTGGGCGCTTCTTTGAGGGTGGAAATCAGAAATTGGGAGGCTTTCATGGGTCGCTCGGTGAACTACAGGGAGCTTCAGACCTTGATGCACTGCTTTCGCTGTGCATAATGAATGAAGTTTAAAAATTGGGGTTTGATTATGCTTGACCGGGACGGATTTCGGCCCAATGTCGGCATCGTCCTGCTCAACCAGCGAAATCAGGTATTTTGGGGCAAACGCATACGCACACACTCGTGGCAGTTCCCGCAAGGTGGCATTGACCGGGGAGAGACTCCCGAGCAGGCCATGTTCCGTGAATTGCATGAAGAGGTGGGCCTCCAACCGGAGCATGTAAGCATTGTTGCCCGTACCCGCGACTGGTTGCGCTACGAGGTGCCGGACAGGTTTGTCCGCAGAGATGCGCGGGGACATTACAAGGGACAAAAGCAGATCTGGTTTCTTCTGCAGCTGGTCGGGCACGACTGGGATTTGAACCTGCGCGCCACCGACCATCCGGAGTTTGACGCGTGGCGCTGGAATGACTACTGGGTCCCTTTAGACGCTGTGGTCGAGTTCAAACGCGGGGTCTATGAAATGGCCCTCACGGAGCTGTCCCGCTACCTGCCGCGCCATGAGAGCCGCAACCGCTACCTGCGGCACACCGGTGGCCGCACGCGCGAGGCAGACAGCGGTTTCGACCGACTGCAACCCAACCATATGGAGCTGCCCCCGGGCGCCTCTTTTGAACCGGATCCGGGCACCCATGCGGCCCCACACCATGATTAAGCTGCGAATTACGCTCACCCTTTTGTCCCTGGCGTTTGGAAGCAGCTTGTGCGTAGCCCAAAACACCTTGGACAACCCGGATTGGGCGGAAGAAAAAGAGCCTCCACCCCCTGCTTTTTCCGCAGCGAGGGTTATGGCTCTGGACATGCCCAATTTCGTGACAGTGAAGGTGGGTATCGATCCTGCCACCATCCTGGTCGGTGCAGACGGTATCGTGCGCTATGTGGCGGTCATGACGAATTCCACCGGTACAAGCAACGCGGTCTACGAAGGCATCCGCTGCCTGACCGGCGAAGTCAAGACCTACGCTCGCGCAGGCTCCAGCGGAAGCTGGTCACTGATCAGCACCCCGACGTGGCGCGACTTGTTGGACAACATGCCTTCTCAGCACGCCCGCGCTTTCGCACGACAGGCCGCGTGCGACACGCGTGTTGCCAGCAGCAAAGCCGAGATTCTCAACGCCTTGAAGTTCGGGAAAAAATCGCCCACTTTCCGCGGGACCAGCGAGCAGTAATCGGGGCACTGGCTCGCTGTTCAGCGAGTTAGTACCAAGTTATCGCGGTGCAGCATTTCCGGCTCAGCAGCGTAGCCTAGCAAGCGCTCGAACTCCGTAGAGGGTTTGCGGCAGAGCAAGCGAGCCTCTGCGCTGGCGTAGTTCGCCAGCCCCCGCGCGATCTCCAAGCCGGTCTCATCGCGGACTGCGATAACGTCGCCACGAGAAAACTCGCCTTCCACGCTCAACATGCCGATCGGCAACAAGCTCTTGCCTTCGTCCCGCACTTTGGCGGCAGCACCGGCATCCACCACCACAGCACCACGCATTTGCAAGTGGTCGGCCATCCACTGCTTGCGGGCTTGGTTCTTCTGAGTCTGGGCGATTAGCAGCGTACCGATAGCGTCACCCTGCGTTAGCCGGATCAACGCGTCCGGCTCACGCCCCCACGCGATGACGGTGGACGCACCAGAGCCCGCAGCACGTTTGGCGGCCAGAATTTTGGTCAGCATTCCGCCACGCCCGATGCTGCTTCCCGCGCCACCGGCCATGAGCTCCAACGCTGCGTCGCCCGCCAGCGCTTCACTTACAAAAGTAGCACCCGGGTCTTTGCGCGGGTCGGCGGTAAACAAGCCCTTTTGGTCGGTGAGAATCACCAAGGCGTCCGCCTCCACCAGGTTGGCCACCAGGGCACCCAAGGTGTCGTTGTCGCCGAATTTGATTTCGTCGTTCACCACCGTGTCGTTTTCGTTGATAACGGGCACCACACCCAGCTTCAACAAAGTCAACAAGGTTGAGCGAGCGTTCAGGTAGCGCTCGCGGTCTGCAAGGTCGGCGTGGGTCAACAACACTTGGGCACTGCCCAGATCGTTGGCGCGCAGCTTGGTCTCATACATTTGCGCCAGACCCATCTGACCGACAGCCGCTGCTGCTTGCAGCTCTTGCACCGCTTTCGGCCGGGTCGCCCAACCCAAGCGCTTCATCCCCTCGGCAATGGCACCGCTCGACACCATGATGACTTCGCGGCCATCACGAATCAAATACGCCAGCTGCCGGCACCACTCACCAATCGCCTGCTCGTCCAAGCCACGGCCGTCGTTGGTCACCAGACTGGAGCCAACTTTCACCACCACACGCCGCGCATCGCGCAGTACGGTTGAGCTGAATTTTTGAGTCATTTATGCCTGTAGCCCTTGAGGAATATGCGCGAGTAGCTATAAAAACCGTAGCAACCAACCGGCCAAACTGGCTTTATGCCGCTGGAGTATCCGGATCACTGGAGCCCGGAGCAAACCGTGGGTCCACCTCCACATGGGGCATTTCAGCGATCTGCTGCGCCTTGATGTGCTTGTAGATTTCCTTGATCAGCGGCTCACAGCCTTCACGGGTCAGGGCAGAAATTTCGAACACCGGGCCTTTGAATTTGTAGCGCTTGATGAAATCTTTGATCAATGCAACACGCTCATCGCCCGGAACCATATCCAACTTGTTGAGCACCAGCCAGCGGGGCTTTTTGTACAAGTTTTCATCGTATTTTTTGAGCTCATTGACGATGGCTTTGGCCTGTGCAACCGTGTCCACGCCGTCGTCAAAAGGCGCCATGTCAATCACGTGCAGGAGCAAACGGGTGCGCTGCAGGTGGCGCAAAAACTGGTGCCCCAAGCCCGCGCCTTCTGCCGCGCCTTCAATCAAGCCCGGCAAATCCGCCACCACAAAGCTCTGCTCAGGTCCCACACGCACCACGCCCAAGTTCGGGTGCAGTGTCGTGAAGGGATAGTCGGCAATACGCGGGCGCGCATTCGACACCGCAGAAATAAAGGTCGACTTACCCGCATTGGGCATGCCGAGCAAACCCACATCAGCCAGAACCTTAAGCTCCAGCTTCAGGTTGCGCTTTTCGCCGGGCCAGCCGGGAGTCTTCTGGCGAGGTGCGCGGTTGATAGCGCTCTTGAAGCGCAAATTGCCAAAGCCGCCATCACCACCTTTGGCAATGGTGATGACCTCACCGGGCTGCAACAGCTCAAACAACACTTCGCCAGTTTCAGCGTCGGTGATGATGGTGCCCACCGGCATTTTGAGGGTGATGTCGTCGCCCGCTGCGCCGAACATGTCGGAGCCCATACCGTGTTCACCGCGCTTGGCGTCATAACGACGCGCGAAGCGGTAATCCACCAAGGTATTGAGGTTGGAGTCCGCTACTGCGAACACATGGCCGCCACGGCCGCCATCGCCCCCGTTGGGGCCACCGAATTCTTTGTACTTCTCATGCCGGAAGGAAACGCAACCCGCGCCGCCATCTCCCGCGGAGATATCAATGTAGGCTTCGTCAACAAACTTCATGGTCGTACACCGAGGTTAGAAATGAAAAACCCCGCGCGAAGGGCGCAGGGTTTCTCGGGGGAGCCTGTGCAGATTACGCTGCAGTAATGCTCACTGTGTGCTTGTTCAACGCACCCTTGACTGCGAACGACACTTTGCCGTCCACCAGTGCAAACAAAGTGTGGTCCACACCCATGCCGACGTTGTCGCCAGCGTGGAATTTGGTACCGCGTTGACGCACGATGATGGAACCAGCGCTGATCAATTCACCGCCGAAAGCCTTCACGCCGAGCATCTTTGGCTTGGAGTCACGTCCGTTGCGCGTAGAGCCGCCGCCTTTTTTCTGTGCCATGACCTATTCCTTTAAGCCTTGATCGCGCCGATTTGCAGCTCTGTGAACTGCTGACGGTGACCTTGACGTTTTTGGTAATGCTTACGACGACGCATTTTGAAAATGCGCACTTTGTCGTGCTTGCCGTGGGAAATTACTGTGACCGTAACGGTCGCACCGGACACCAAGGGAGTGCCGACTTTCAGTTCAGCGCCGTTTCCGACTGCCAGAACCTGGTCGATCACGATCTCTTGGCCTACGTCCGCAGCAATCTGTTCTACTTTAATTTTTTCGCCAGCAGCAACGCGATATTGCTTGCCGCCGGTTTTTATGACCGCGTACATGTTGACCTCTTCGACTAGGAAATTCTGCAAATGAATTTTTACAGAGCCTTGGAGTATAACATTCCTCCGCAAATCGTCAAAGCCTGCCATAGCGGCGCATCACGAGCCCTTGCCGCGCTCTCTATAATCGGGGAAAACAAACCGGTCTAACGCCTTGCAAGTCTCTACTCCTGCTTCTTCGACGGGGCTCTCCATCGTCGAACCCGATATGCGCGAAGTTGACGGGGTTATCGCCCAGAGACTGGACTCCGGCGTACCCTTGGTTGGCACCGTATCCCAATACATCATCTCGGCGGGCGGCAAGCGCCTGCGCCCTGCCTTGCTGCTTTTGTGCTGCGGCGCACTGGGCTTCAAGGGTGCACAGCGCTTCAACATGGCGGCCGTGGTGGAGTTCATTCACACCGCCACCCTGCTTCACGACGATGTAGTGGACGAGTCCGAGCTGCGGCGCGGCGCCCCTACGGCCAACGCCCGCTTCGGCAATCCGGCGAGCGTTTTGGTTGGTGACTTTCTCTATTCGCGGGCTTTCCAGATGATGGTGGACGCCCAGAGCATGCGCATCATGCAAGTGCTGGCCGACGCCACCAACATCATTTCCGAAGGCGAAGTGATGCAACTCATGAACATGCACAACGCCGCACTCGATGAGGCCGGCTACCTGCAAGTCATTCGCTCCAAAACCGCCAAGCTCTTCGAGGCCAGCGCGCGCGTGGGCGCCATCCTTTCCGGGGCAACGTCTGCACAAGAAGAAGCCTGCGCCGAGTACGGCCAGGCCATGGGCACCGCGTTCCAGGTCATTGATGACGTGCTCGACTATGCGGGTGACGCTACCGTCATGGGGAAAAACCTCGGGGATGATCTTCGTGAGGGCAAAACCACCCTCCCCTTGATCGCAGCCATGCAGCGCGGGTCCAATGCTGAGCGCACCACGATTCAAACCGCCATTGAAACCGGCGACCTGAGCATGCTCGAAGCAGTAGTCGCCATCGTGAACAAAACCGGAGCTTTAGAAGTCGCCATGGCATCCGCACGCGGCGAAGCCGAGCGCGCTATCCAGGCCGCCAAACAACTACCTGCGAACGACTATTCAGCCTGCCTTGTCAACCTAGCCACGCAACTACTGGAACGCAACCACTGAGCTGTACACGAGCGCACCCACCCAACGAAAAAGGGCCTGTCAAACGACAGGCCCTTTTTATTGCGCTGAACGCAAATCAGGCAGCTTGCTTGCGGCGGCGGGCGATAGCACCCATCACGCCCAGACCAGCCAACAACATGGCGTAGGTCTCTGGTTCTGGAACTGCCGTCACTGTAGCAGTAGACACCTTCCAGGACTCATCACCAAAGCTCTGACCACCACGATTGTCAGAGCCTGCAGGCGTGTAAGCGAACGCAATGCTGTTGCTACCCGCATTCAATTTAACGCCGACATTGCTAAAGGTCACAGTACCACCATTGCCGGTAATAGCAGCGCTGGAGCCATTGCTATTTACTGCAGTACCTGTGCCAAACCAACCCGAACTGCCACCGCCACCCAGATTGAAGCTACCCCAACCAATAGCAACATTGTTCACCTTTACAGTGAACACATCAGCGTAGCTATTGAAACCGTCGACAGTATTGAAGCCCTTCAGAACGAAGTCCAGCGTTGCAGCAGGATCGGCCGCAACTGCATTGAAAGACCAGCTGTAGGTCGCCGGAATAGCCAATTGCGCAGAACCGGGAGCGGTGTAAGTTGCAGCATTTGCACCGAAACCAGCCAAAGCGACTGTCGCCGCCAGCAGTGTTTTCTTAAAGATCATGATTTTTCCCTTGAGTTAAAGCGGCCGAGTCTTCAATAAACCCTGCCGCTGTTCTCATTATCAAATTTAGCCCTTCCGACTGGCGATAGTCCGATCTGACTATGAGGCGATCGAAAACGTGAAAAAAGTCACACTTTCTTTGGCCTGCTAAATCATTAACGGCCGTACACATCCTCAAAACGCACGATGTCGTCCTCGCCGAGATAGCTACCCGACTGCACCTCAATCATCTCCAGCGCCAGCTTGCCGGGGTTTTCCAAGCGGTGGGTAGTGCCCAGCGGGATATAGGTTGACTCGTTCTCAGACAGCAATAGCGTTTTCTCACCCACCGTTACCTTGGCAGTGCCGCTCACCACAATCCAATGCTCCGCACGATGGTGGTGCATTTGCAGCGACAACGCGGCCCCTGGCTTGACCACGATGCGCTTCACCTGGAAGCGGTCGCCATGGTCAATGCTGTCGTACCAGCCCCATGGGCGGAACACCTTGCGGTGCGCCTGACCTTCACTGCGGCCTGCCTGCTTGAGGCGGTCCACAATTTTCTTCACGTCTTGGGTTTTGTTTTTATGGGCAACCAGAATCGCATCGGCCGTCTCCACCACAATCAAATCATCCACGCCCACACACGCAATGAGGCGGCCTTCCGAGAGGGCCAAGGTATTGCGACTGTCCTGCATCAACACATCGCCCTGCGCCACATTGCCGTCAGAGTCCTTGGGCAGCACGTTCCACAAAGCCTCCCAAGCACCCACATCCGACCAACCTGCAGACAGGGGAATTACCACACCTGTGGGCAACCCCGCCACCGCAGCCCCACCTTGGCCCGCCAGGCGCTCCATCACGGCATAGTCGATCGAGTCGCTGGGGCAGGCACTGAAAGCCTCCTTGCCCACCCGCACAAACTCAGCATCAGTGCTGCCCTGGCTCCAGGCCGTGTCACAGGCCTTGGCAATGTCAGGACGGCAGCGCTCCATGGCCGCCAGCCACACCGAAGCCTTCATCATGAACAAGCCGCTGTTCCATGAGTAAGTGCCTTCTGCCAGGTACGCCTGTGCGGTCTGCAAATCAGGCTTCTCCACAAAACGGGCAATCTGCTTGGCACCCTCGGCGTCAAACGCATCGCCGGACTGGATGTAGCCATAGCCTGTTTCGGGCGCATCCGGCGTAATGCCAAAAGTCACCACCGCACCCTCGTGCGCCAGGCGGGCACCCTTCACCACCGCAGCGCGGAACGCGGCGCCGTCCATGATCACATGGTCGGCCGGCATCACCAGCAGCACAGGATCTGCTCCGTTTTTAATAGCGGCTCGCGCAGCAATCGTCAGGGCTGGAGCCGTATTTCTCCCCAAAGGCTCTAACACAACCGTGCCCGGCTTGCCCATCAAGCGCATCTGCTCCGCAATCACAAAGCGGTACTCTTCGTTGCACACCACCATGGGCGGCGCTAACTCCACACCCGCAATACCTTCCACACGGCGCACGGTGGCCTGCAGCAAAGAGTCTTCGCCAATCAAAGGCAGCAACTGCTTGGGGTACTTTTCCCGCGACAAAGGCCACAAACGGGTGCCGGAGCCACCGGACAAAACAACAGGTTGAATCAACATAATTGAACTTTCTAAATTAAAAAATCAGGCCCGGGCATCGCCCCAGCGCATGCGGGAGGTGTCATCCCCTGCGTACAGCGTTTCGCCATGCCGATTCACGCAATAGTGACGCGACACAATCATTTCGTGAAAATGCATATCCGGCGCAATGCGGGTGTACTCAAACAAAATGCCGCGGGTAATGCGTGCGCCCGAGCGGATCACGCTCCCATGCCCGATCCAAGCCGGACCAATGATGGTGGCGCCCTCTTCAATCTTTACACTCGAGCCGATGTACACCGGCCCCTCAATCCGCACCTTGTCCCAGGGAATATTAGTGTTGAGCCCCACCCACACACCGGGTTTGACCTCTTTACCGGGCATGGGCATGTTTTCGACCTCGCCCTTGAGCACCCGCTGCAACACAGTCCAGTAGTCGCTCACGCGGCCGATATCAATCCAATTGAAAGGCCGGTTCTGCACAAAAAACGGCGACCCGTCTTCCGCCAGTTGTGGAAACAACTCAGAACCAATGTCGTACACACTCCCCTTGGGCACCTTCTCCAAAATTTCGGGCTCAAAAATGTAAATGCCCGTGCTGGCCAGTGTGGACTTGGCATCCTCCGGCTTGGGCTTTTCTTGAAAAGAGCGAATCCGCCCATCTTCGTCAGCCACCACCATGCCGTAGTTTTGCACCTCTTGGAGGGGCACTTCCAGCGCCACCACACTGGCCAAAGCCCCTTTGGCTTTGTGTTCGGCAATCGCCGCAGTAACGTCCAGGTCGATCAAGGCATCGCCACAAAGCACCAAGGTGGTCTCATCGAAAAAACCGCTGAAATCCTGAATGCGCCGCATGCCACCGGCCGAACCCATAGGCCGCGGCAAAATGTCGCCGTGCTCCCGCACACCTTCATAAGAATAGGCAATCTCCACGCCCCAGCGGCTGCCATCTCCAAAGTACTGCTCAATCCGCTGGTGGTGGTACGCCACGTTGACGATGATCTCGCGGATACCGTGCCGCGCTAGATGCTCAATCAGGTACTCCATGACCGGCTTGCCCAAAATGGGCACCATCGGCTTGGGCAAGTCTTTGGTCAGTGGTCGAACCCGTGTCCCTTGGCCTGCGGCCAAGATCATTCCTTTTGCCATTTTTCCTCCCTTTCCCCTCAATGCCCGGTCATCGCGAGCAAGTTTCAGACAACAAAAGTGTACGCGCACAGGGCATAGCTCCTTGAAACTACGGTTTGTACAAAAACACCCTTGGTGGCACCGGACGTGTCGGCAACACGCCGAATTTGCCTGACAAAAAACGCCTTCAAGTGTGAATTAATTCACACTCCCCACAACGAGTAGTCCAAACGGGCTCAGATTCACCCGTTTGGGGGATGTGCTTGGCTAAATAGACTGTTTACCATCGCGCACTTGTTCAAACACTAGCAGTAACCCTCGGTTATTTTGTTACCCGCCATGCCCCTTCTGCCCTCGCTTTCCATCGAGGATCTCCATCACTACCACCGCGTGGTTACCCACTCGGTGGAAGTGCGCAGCCATTTCGACATGCTGATCTGGTTGCAAGGGGACATGCAAAAGTACCTGCCGCACGACATTCTCATCGCCGCCTGGGGCGACTTCGCCACCGGTCCTGTGCAGCACGACATTATTTCGGCCATGTCCGGCGTGCGCTCCCATGCCGCAGAGGCCGAGTCTGTATCCCCGCTGATGATGAGCCTCTTCAAGCGCTGGGCCGAATTCGGCAAAAAACCCTTCAGCCTGAATGCAGGGCAAACCGGCTTCTCCCTCGACGAACTTGGCCTGAAAAGTGCTTTAAGTGGTGCATTGCTCAAAATGCGCAGCGCCACCATCCACGGGATTTCCGACGAACGCGGCAGCCACGACTGTGTGTATGTCGTATTCAGCGCACGGCAGCAGTACACCGACCGGGAGCGAAACGCCATGGCCATGGTTATGCCTTACATCGACACCGCACTGCGCCAAGTCGAGCACCTGCCCCACCAGGCAGGCACCACAACGCCTCCGCCAGCCCTGACAACAACAGAAACAAAGTTACCGGAACCTGATGTCCTCACCGAGCGTGAGTCCGAAATCCTGAAGTGGGTCGCCCTGGGCAAAACCAACCCCGAAATCGGCAGCATCCTCGACATTAGCGCCTTCACCGTCAAAAACCACATGCAGCGCGTCTTTAAAAAGTTGGATGTCTCCAACCGCGCCCAAGCCGTCGGCAAGTTCAGGGCGTGGGTGAACCATGTCTAAAGCCCACGTCACCTTTTCCGCTGCCGAATTCAACCGCGGCAACGAACATGTCACGCTCGGGCGCGACAACCTGCTGGGCATTTTGGAAACCTGCCTGTGCCCCGCCGCGCTGGTGGGCTCGCTGTGGGTGCTGGCCTATTGGTTCGAAGGCGATATTCCTCCCGCCTATCTGCTGCTGGCTGTGCTGACCTTTGCTCTCACCTTCCCCGGTGAGCCCCGGCTTCAAGCCTCCAAAGCCGGCAGCCTGCTCGATATTTGCCTCAACTGGATCTGGATCTCCGGGCTACTCGGCCTTACCGGCTACGCCACTGGCTATATCAAGCAGTTTGATCTGCAAGCCCTCACCGCTTGGCTATGGGTGGCCCCTGCCACCGAAGTCGCCCTCACACTGGGCTTGCGCCTAGCGGCTCCCGTCATCATCAGCCTGCAAGGCCCCAAGCAGCGCGCCCTGATCGTCGGCATGAACGAGCAAGGCCTGGCCCTGGCCGACAAACTCAAAGACTCTCCGTACTCCCGCCTAGAGCTTGCCGGTTTTGTAGACAGCCGCAGCACCGAGCGCCTGAGCGCCAGCGCCCCCTACCCGCTGCTGGGCAAGCTCGACCAGTTGGCCACGATTGCCAAGCACGACCGCATTCAGGTCATTTACCTGTCGTTGCCCATGGCGTCGCAGCCCCGCATCCTGCACATCCTGGACGAACTCAAAGACACCACCGCATCTATTTACTTTGTGCCCGACATGTTCGTGACCGACCTCATCCAAGGTCAACCCAGCGCGGTGTGCGGCATGCCGGTTATCTCGGTGTGCGAAACCCCGTTCCGTGGCGCCAATGGCGTAGTCAAACGCCTGAGTGACATTGTGTTTTCGCTCGGCATCCTCACGCTCATTGCCCCTGTGCTGCTGGCCATTGCCGCAGCCGTCAAATACACCTCGCCGGGTCCGGTGATCTTCAAGCAACGGCGCTATGGCCTCGATGGCGAAGAAATTCTGGTCTACAAATTCCGCTCCATGAGCGTCACCGAAGACGGCGGTACCGTAACCCAAGCCACCAAAAACGACAGCCGCATCACCCCGCTGGGCGCGTTTTTGCGCAAAACGTCGCTCGACGAGCTCCCCCAGTTCATCAACGTGCTTCAGGGTCGCATGAGCATCGTGGGCCCACGCCCGCACGCCGTTGCCCACAATGAGCTGTATCGCAAGCTCATTAAGGGCTACATGGTGCGCCACAAGGTCAAACCGGGCATTACCGGCTGGGCGCAAGTCAACGGCTACCGCGGCGAAACCGACACACTCGAAAAAATGCAAGGCCGTATCGACTACGACCTGGACTACCTGCGCAACTGGACCCTGCGGCTGGACATTCACATCATCCTGCGCACCGTGCGCCTGGTGGCCAAAGACCAACAGGCCTACTGAAACATGCGCACACTCCATACCCTCTTGCCGGCAGGTCTGGCATTTCTGGCCACGTCTGCCGCACTGGCGCAGCAAGACCCGCTCACCCTGAGCGCCGGCTACACCCTGCAATCGGACAGCAACCTGTTCCGCCTGCCGGCTACCGCCAACGTGCAGGCACTCACCGGGCAAAGCAGCGCTGCAGAAACCATTGGCGTCACCACTTTAGGCCTGGGCTTCAACACCCGCCAAAGCCTGCAGACGCTGGCAGTCAACCTCAACCTGGTGGACTACCGCTACCTGAACTTCAGCTACCTCAGCTTCACTGCCAACAACTACAACGCCGCTTGGCAATGGGCCGTCACCCCACGGGTGACCGGCACTTTCAGCACCGACCGCAAAGAAACGCTCAATAGCTTTTCCGACTTCACAGGCTACCGCCAACGCAACCAACGGCTCGACACCACCACCCGCTTCGACGCCGCCTACCAGCTCGACGGCCCCTGGCGCCTGATTGCCGGCACCAGCACCACCCGCCAAGAAAACCAGCTCACGCAGGTCACAGGTAGCGACTTCACTACCAACGCCGCAGACGCTGGTGTGCGCTACCTGTTTGCCTCCGGCAGCACCCTGAGTTACCAACTGCGCACCAACAACGGCAGCTACTTGAACCGCACTGTGCCCAACACCAGTGCGCTAGACGACCAATTCACCCAACTCGACAACGACCTGCGCCTACGCTGGGCCCTCGGTGGCGGCAGCGCGGTCAACGCCCACCTGACCCACATCAACCGCACCCACCCCCGCTACGGCGAGCGTGACTACAACGGGTTTAACTTCGGCGCCGGTGTCGACTGGGCCCTGAGCGGCAAAACCAGCCTCAGCACCAGCTTCAGCCACACGCTCGATGCCTACGCCGCCAACAACAGCAACTACAGCAGCACCGACAAAATCAGCGTGTCTGCCGGCTGGCAAATCAGCCCCAAAGTTGGTTTGCGCCTGAAAAACGACTGGGCCCAGCGCAGCTACCTGGGCAGCCCCAACACCGCTGTGAGCAGCAACCGTCAAGACATCACCCGCGACACCACCCTCACCATCAACTGGCAGGCCCACGACCAACTGGCCTTGAGCGCCTCGCTACAAAAAGCCAACCGCGGCGTGAACCAAGCCAACCTCGATTACGACAGCACCATGCTGTTCTTTACCGCTCAACTCACTTACTAGCCCCTCATTACCATGAACACCACACGCTTTACCGTCACCCTGCTGGCTGCTGCCATCACCCTGACCCTGGTCGCCTGCGGCGACAAAGAGGGCAAAAAAGTCGCCACCCAAGTTGCAGCCAAAGTCGGCAGTGAAGAAATTTCGGTGCACCAGATCAACCAAGTCCTCAGCCGCACCAACACCGGTGGAGCCAACGCCGAGCAAGTGCAAGCCATGAGCCGCGAAGTGCTGGAAAAACTGATCGACCAGCAACTCGCCGTGGAGCAAGCCACCGAAAACAAGCTCCACCGCTCACCCGACGTCGTGTCCCAAATTGAAGCAGCCCGCCGCGACATTCTGGCCCGCGCCTACATTCAGCAAGTAAGCGCCGGCATTGCCAAGCCCACTGTCGAAGACGCTAAAAAATACTATGCCGAGCACCCCCAGTTGTTCAGCGAGCGCCGCATCTTCAATGTGCAAGAAATCGTGACCCCCAACGTCGCAGGCGTCGCCAACACCCTCAAGGGCCTGGTCGCAGCCGGCAAAAGCGCAGAAGACATCGCCGCTGCGCTCAAGGCCCAAAACATCCAGTTCAACGGCGGCAGCGCCACGCGTGCCGCAGAGCAAATTCCGCTGGACGTGTTGCCCAAAATTCATGCCCTGAAAGACGGCCAGGCCACCGTCATTGAAGCCCCCCAAGCCATCACCATGGTGCGCGTGGTGTCCTCGCAGCAAGCAGCAGTGCCAGAAGCTTCTGCCCTGCCCCGTATTGAGCAGTTTTTGACCAACCAGCGCGCAGGCGAAGCCGTGGCCACCAACCTCAAGCAGCTGCGCAGCAACACCAAAATCAGCTACATGGGCGAATTTGACAAAGGTACCGCCCCCGCAACGGCAGCTGCTGCGGCCCCTGCCGAACCCGTATTGGCCCCAGCAGTCGAAGACAAAACCAAGTCCGTCATCGACAAAGGCGTATCCGGCCTGAAGTGAGCGCCCTTACCGCCCGCCCCAACCAGCACCACACCATGCACAAGTTTTTTCAACTCCTGACCGCCGGCCTGCTCGCCCTAGGCGCACTGACCGCCCACGCTCAAGACGGCAAAGCCGACTACCCCTTGGGCGCGGGCGACACCATCCGCGTGCAGGTTTTCCAGAACCCCGACCTCACCATCGAAACCCGGGTCTCTGAGAGCGGCATCATCACCTACCCGCTGATCGGTGCGGTACCACTGGGCGGGCTGTCTGTAGCCGCCGCCGAAAAGAAAATTGCCGATGCGTTGCAGACCGGCGGCTTTATCCAAAAGCCCCAAGTCAACATTGCACTCATCCAGATCCGCGGCAACCAAGTGTCGGTGCTGGGCCAAGTGGCGCGCCCCGGCCGCTTTCCGCTGGAAACGGTCAACACCCGCCTGAGCGACATGCTGGCTAACGCCGGTGGCGCCACCAACGCGGGCGACGACGTCGTGGTCGTCACCGGCCTGCGCGATGGCAAGCCCTTCCGCAAAGAGATCGATATTCCCTCGATCTTTTTGGCCGACAACGCCAAAGACAACCTGCTGCTCCAAGGCGGCGACACCATTTATGTGCACCGCGCACCGGTGTTCTTTATTTATGGTGAAGTGCAGCGCCCCGGCTCGTTTCGGGTAGAGCGCGACATGACCATCATGCAAGCCCTGGCCCAAGGCGGTGGGCCCAACGCCCGTGGCTCTGAGAAACGCCTGCGCCTGCACCGCAAGCTGCCCAACGGCGGTTTGCAACAAATCGAGCCCCAGCTGACCGACGCTGTGCAAGCCAATGACGTGCTCTACGTCAAAGAAAGCATCTTCTAAACCGGGCCCCCAGACCATGACACTGCAACAATTTCTGCTGATACTGCGCGCCCGCTGGAAGATCGCCCTACTGGCCTTTGCCCTCACCGTGGCCACCACCGTGGCCGTTAGCCTCTACCTGCCCAAGCAATACACCGCCAGCGCTGCGGTGGTGGTGGATGTGAGGTCGCCCGACCCGGTCAGCGGCCTCATGCTGCAAGGCATGATGGCCCCTGGCTACATGGCCACCCAAGTCGACATCATCAATAGCGACCGTGTCGCACAAGCGGTGGTGAAAAACCTGCGCATGGAAAGCAGCCCCGCAGTGCAAGCCCAATGGCAAGAAGCCACCAAAGGCAAAGGCCAGCTGCGCGACTGGCTGGCTACCGCTCTGCAACGCAACCTGGACGTGAAGCCCAGCCGCGAGAGCAACGTCATCAACATCAACTACTCCGGCGCCGACCCCGAGTTTGCCGCTGCGGTAGCCAATGCCTTTGCCCAAGGGTATATGGATGTGAACCTCGACTTGCGCGTCGCCCCCGCCCGCCAGTTTGCAGCGTTTTTTGAAGAGCAAACCAAAACCGCTCGTGGCCGCCTGGAGGCCGCGCAACAAGCCCTGTCTGACTACCAGCAGGCCAACGGCATTACCTCTGCCGACGAGCGCATGGACTTTGAAACCGCCAAGCTCAACGAAACCAGCAGCCAGCTCACCGGTGTGCAAGCCCAGACCACCGACAGCCAAAGCAAACGCCAAAGCGGCAAAGCCGACACCGTGGCAGAGGTCATGCAAAGCCCGCTGCTCAACGGCCTGAAGGCCGATATTGCCCGCCTGGAAGCCCGCATTACCGAGACCAGCGGCAACCTCGGCAAAAACCACCCGCAAATTCAGCGCAGCGAAGCCGAGCTGGCCACCCTCAAGGCCCAGCTCGAGGCCGAGACCCGCAAAATCACCACCTCTATCGACACCACCTACCAGGTGGGCAAGCAGCGCGAGGCGCAATTGCAAGGCGCGCTGGCCGCGCAAAAAGCGCGGGTGTTGCAGCTCAACAAACAGCGCGATGAGCTCAATGTGCTGCGCCGCGACATTGAGTCCGCGCAGCGCGCATTCGAGATCGTGAGCCAACGCGCCTCGCAAACCAACATTGAGAGCCAAACCAACCAAACCAATATTGCGGTGCTCAACCCCGCCAGCCCACCGCAAGACCCCTCCAAGCCTCGAGTGTTTATCAATGTGCTGGTATCCGTGTTTTTGGGCACGCTGCTGGGCGTTGGCTTGGCTTTGTTGCTGGAGCTGATGAACCGCAAGGTTCGCTCCACGGATGACCTGGTAGAGGCCCTCGAGCTACCAGTGCTGGGCGCCATTAGCTCGGCATCGGGCATGTTTAAACGCACGGCCATTGGAGTCCGGGCATGAGCAACAGCACCAAAACCATTGGCGATATTTTGGTGGCCACCGGCCGCCTGAGCGCAGAAGACGCCGCCCGCATTGTGGAGCGCCAGCGCCAAGACCAAGTGCAGTTTGGCGACGCCGCCTTGGCCCTGAAGGTGCTCAGCAAAGACGACATCGACTTTGCCCTGAGCAAACAGTTTGACTACTCGTACCTCAGCGACCAGGACCAAAGCGTCAGCGCCGAGCTGGTAGCAGCCTACAAGCCCTTTAGCCGCGTGGGCGAAAACCTGCGCGCTGTGCGCAGCCAGCTCATGCTGCGCTGGTTTAACACCGACCCCGCCCGCAAGGTTATGGCGATTGTGAGCCCCGGCAACGGAGAAGGCCGCAGCTTTGTGGCCGCCAACTTGGCCATTGTGTTTGCACAGCAAGGCGAGCGCACCCTGCTCATAGACGCCGACATGCGCGCCCAACCCGAGCGGGGCCAACACGCCCTGTTCAAGCTGGGCAAGAGTGCAGGCCTGTCTGCCATCTTGGCCAACCGCGCCGGGCTGGAAGTTGCTCAACTCATCCCAGGCCTGCCCGGCCTGGCCGTGCTGCCCGCAGGCGCCATGCCCCCCAACCCGCAAGAGCTGCTGGGCCGGCCCGCCTTTGGCGACCTGCTGCGCGTGGCCAGCCAGCAGTTTGATGTGATCATCATCGACACCCCCGCAGGCAGCGAGTTTGCCGATGCCGAAATCACCGCCGCCCGCGCAGGCGCGGCCCTGCTGGTAGCCCGCCAAAACGTGAGCCTGGTACCCCGCGCCACCCAGCTGGCCCGCCGACTGCAAGACAGTGGCGTAGCACTGGTCGGCTCCGTGCTGAACGACGCATGAGCACGCCCATGCCCCGCGTCTACCTCGGCAAACCAAGCTGGCTACAGGCAGCCCTGCCGTGGCTGCCTGTCATGCTCGGCTTGGCCGTGTTGTACCTGCCCAGCCTCTACGACTTGTTTACAGGCATCTGGGCTAAAGACGAGCAAATGCACGGCCCCATCGTGCTGGGCATTTCGTGCTGGCTGATTTACCGCAACTGGCCCGCCATGCTGGAGGCCAGCCACGGCGAGCAGCCCAGCCCCTGGGGTTGGCCCGTGTTTGTGTTCGGGCTGCTGCTCTACGCGCTGGGCCGCTCGCAAGACATTTTGATTTTTGAAATCGGCTCGGTCATTTGGCTGCTGATTGCGCTGGCCCTGCTCAACTTCGGGCCCAAAGCGCTCAAGGCCCAATGGTTTGCGCTGTTTTTTATGCTGTTTATGGTGCCCCTACCCGGCGCTGTGGTCGACACCGTCACCATGCCCATGAAGATGGCTGTGTCTTATGTGGCCGAACATGTGCTGTTTTGGGTGGGCTACCCCATTGGCCGCAGTGGCGTTATTTTGCAAATCGGGCAATACATGCTGCTGGTGGCAGACGCTTGCGCGGGACTACACACCTTGCTGACTTTGGAGGCGCTGGGCCTGTTGTACCTGAACCTGGTGCGCCGCGATTCACTGTTTCGTAACGTGGGCTTGGCAATATTGATCGTGCCTATTTCATTCACCGCCAACGTAATCCGTGTCATGGCGCTGAGCCTTATCACCTACCACTTTGGCGACGAAGCGGGCCAAGGCTTTTTGCACGGCTTTGCAGGCATGGTGCTGTTTTTAAGTGCGCTCATGTTGATTATTGGTTTTGACAGCCTGCTGGTTACCTTTGAGCAGCTCAAAAGCAAGCGACTCGCTACTGCAAAGGGCATGGCATGAAACTCCAACTCAAGAGCGTACTCATGTTGGCACTGATGGTATGCGCCGCTTGGATTGCGCACGCCAGCAAGCCCACCGAGCTCATGGCAAAAAACCGTGGCAACCCCAAGCTTGAAGCTATCGTGCCTGCCACCTTCGGACCATGGCGGCAACTGCAGCAGTCTGCGGGGCAAGTGATCAACCCACAGCAAACAGAACTGCTAGAGAGTCTTTACTCTCAAATTTTGACCCGCACCTATGTCAATGCGGATGGCGGAGTCGTCATGTTGTCGATTGCCTATGGTGAAAACCAAAGCGACGGCCTAGCGCTGCACTACCCCGATGTGTGCTACCCCGCCCAGGGCTTCAAGCTCAGTGGCGGCGCCAACAGCGTCATCAACACCAAATATGGCGATATACCCGTGCGGCGCCTGCAAACCGAGCTGGGCCAGCGCAAAGAGCCGCTCACTTATTGGTCCACCATCGGCAATAGAGCGGTGCAGGGTGGAACGGCCCGAAAGCTGGAGCAATTGCGCTATGGCTTCCATGGTCAAATCCCCGACGGTTTAATTTTCAGAGTCTCCAGCATCACGGGCAACACGCCTCTGGCCTATGAATTGCAAGCGCAATTTATCAGCGACCTGCTGGACGCCATTCAACCCCCACAACGTCAATTTTTATCTGGCCTTTTGTAAGCAAACACTATGAAAAAAGTAGCACTCATCACCGGCGTAACCGGCCAAGACGGTTCTTATTTGGCAGAGCTTTTGCTCAAAAAAGGCTACGAAGTGCATGGCATCAAACGCCGGGCATCGAGCTTCAACACCGACCGCATTGACCACCTGTACCAAGACCCCCATGTCTCGGCACGCAACTTCACCCTGCACTACGGCGACCTGACCGACAGCAGTAACCTGATTCGCATCATTCAACAGGTGCAGCCCGACGAGATTTACAACCTGGGCGCCATGAGCCACGTGGCCGTGAGCTTTGAGAGCCCCGAGTACACCGCCGACGCCGATGGCATGGGCACCCTGCGTATTTTGGAAGCCATTCGCATTTTGGGCTTAGAGAAGAAGACCCGGTTTTACCAAGCGTCTACCTCTGAGCTGTATGGCCTGGTGCAAGAAATCCCCCAAAAGGAAACCACTCCCTTTTACCCCCGCAGCCCCTACGCCGTGGCCAAGATGTACGCCTACTGGATCACGGTGAACTACCGCGAGGCCTATGGCATGTATGCCTGCAACGGCATCTTGTTTAACCACGAGAGCCCCCTGCGCGGCGAGACCTTTGTCACCCGCAAAATCACCCGCGCCATCAGCCGCATTGCGCTGGGCCTGCAAGACTGCCTGCACCTGGGCAACATGAGCGCCCTGCGCGACTGGGGCCATGCGCGTGACTATGTAGAAATGCAATGGCTCATGCTGCAGCAAGACAAGGCCGAAGACTTTGTTATTGCCACCGGCGTGCAATACAGCGTGCGCCAGTTTGTGGAGTTTGCCGCTGCCGAGTTGGGTATTCAGCTGGCTTGGACTGGCGAAGCTGAAAACGAAATCGGCACCGTAGTGGCCGTGACCGGCACTGACGCCAAGTGCAAGGTGGGCGATGTGATTGTGAAGGTAGACCCCCGCTACTACCGCCCCACCGAAGTGGAAACCCTGCTGGGCGACCCCACCAAGGCCAAAGAAAAGCTGGGCTGGGTGCCCACCACCAGCCTGCAAGAGCTGGTGTCCGAAATGGTGCAAGCCGACTTTACGGCCGCCAAGCGCGATGCGCTGGTCAAGCTGGCCGGTTTCCAGACCTACGACCACCACGAGTAAGCCACGCCGCCATGGACAAAAACGCAAAAATCTATGTGGCAGGACACCGTGGCTTGGTGGGCTCGGCCATTGTGCGCAACCTGCAAGCTGCGGGTTACACCAACTTGCTGCTGCGCACCCACGCCGAGCTGGACCTGACTAACCAGGTCGCCACCGCCGCTTTCTTTGAAGCCGAGAAACCCGACTACGTCTTTTTGGCAGCCGCCAAGGTGGGCGGCATTGTGGCCAACAACACCTACCCGGCAGAGTTCATTCGCGATAACTTGCTCATTCAGAGCAACATCATCCACGCGGCATATGTGAACCAGGTCAAGCGGCTGCTGTTTTTAGGCTCCAGCTGCATTTACCCCAAGCTGGCGCCCCAGCCCATGCGCGAAGAGCACTTGTTGACCGGCCCCTTGGAGCCCACCAACCGCCCCTACGCCTTGGCCAAAATCGCCGGTGTAGAAATGTGCTGGAGCTACAACCGCCAGTACGGCACCCAATACTTGGCCGCCATGCCTACCAACCTGTATGGCCCGGGCGACAACTACCACCCCGAAAACAGCCACGTGATCCCGGCACTGATCCGTAAGTTTCATGAAGCCAAGGTCAGTGGTGCGCCCACTGTCACGGTGTGGGGTAGCGGCTCACCCAAACGGGAGTTCATGTACAGCGAGGACATGGCTGCCGCATGTCTACACATCATGAATTTTTCCGATGCCGTTTACACAAAACTGCTCGGAAGCGATGAGAGCGTAACCGGCAAATTCGAACCACCGCTGGTCAATATTGGTGTGGGTGAAGACGTCACCATCAAAGAGTTGGCAGAGACAGTGCAAGCTGTGGTGGGGTATCAAGGCAAGATTGTGTTTGACGCTACAAAACCTGACGGGACTCCGCGCAAATTAATGGATGTGACTACATTGCGACGTCATGGATTTGAAGCCACGACAACTCTCTTTGATGGCCTGGAAGCTGCGTACACAGCGTTCAAAAGCGCAATTGATTACTAATGCTCAAGATGGCAATTGTTGCGAGCAAACTGCAGTGAAAGACATTGGCTCTCGTAGTGTAGTGGCGGTGTTCTGGGGCGGTGGGGGTGCAATCGCACGCATCGTATTGCAGTTTGGCACGCAAGTTGTTCTGGCACGCCTACTCGGGCCTGAGCAATATGGCCTCTTCGCTATCGGTGCGATTGTGGTTAGTTTCAGCAATTTCTTTGCTGATATTGGTATTGCTTATGGGTTAATTCAGAAGAGTGAATTAGCGGACGAAGATTTGCGATTCGTCTCTACATGGCAATTTTTGATTGGCGGCACTGTCTCGCTGGTAATTGCCCTGGCGAGCACACATATAGCCACTTTCTTTGGCGACCCGCGTTCCGGCCCAATAGTTCAAGGACTTGCAATCATTTGCCTTGTCAATGCAATGGCTGCACCGTCACTGAATATGCTGAAGCGAAAGCTAGACTTCAAAGCCATACAGGTTGCACAACTCACCGCATACGTAGTGGGATATATGGCAATCGGCATCCCCCTTGCTTTGGTTGGTTGGCAGGTGTGGGCACTTGTAATTGCATGGCTAGCTCAGAGCACTGTACTTCTTGTACTTTTATATGCTTTTGTAAAGCATCCGATTCGGCCATTAATCTGGTTTGCAGATGCGGGCCAGCTTGCAAAATATGGCGCGACAGTTTTGACAACCAACCTTGTGAACTGGCTTATCAACAACGTTGACAAAGTTGTCGTCGGGCGAGTTTTTAACAGTAAAGACATTGGCCTCTACGCAACGTCGTACAACATGCTTTACAACCCGACTTCATCGCTGCTTGGCGTCCTGCAACCAGTTTTTTTCTCTGCATCAGCGAGGCTAAGCGATGAGCAAGCCCGTATCGCCGCAGGTTACCGCTCGTTGGTAGGCGCAATTACTTTGTTTATCTTGCCTGCCTTTGTTGGGCTGGCTGTCGTATCTGAAACTTTTGCGCTGGCTCTTTATGGCAACGCTTGGCAGGACTTGGGACATACGCTTCGACCGTTGGCATTAGCCATGCCGCTTTTTCTGCTTTGGGGCATGACAACGCCGTTGCTATGGGCGGGTGGTGGTGCATCTAGCGAATTCAAATCACAGTTACCACTAGCAATCGTTTGGCTGGGGGTAGCGTGGCTGACGGCCAAAGTCTCGGTGTTGGCTGTTGCTTGGTCAGTATTCGGACTCTTCGCCTGTAGGTTTTTCGTCATCTTGCGCAGCGCCATTCGATTGCTAGATATATCCGGACGTTCCCTTTGGCTGACCGCGCGCGGGGGGGTGCTACTCTCGATACTGGCTGGTGCGGTGCTGTGGGTAGCGGATCAGGTTCAGCGCTTTTTGCTCTGGCCATCAATGGCGCAACTGGCATTCAATGTTGTAGTCGGAGTGATTACGGTTATTGGCACTTTATGGCTTATACCGGCCCTAATTAGTCCAGACCTTCAACCGCTAATCGAAAAAATTGCGGCCAAACTTCCACATCCCATTGCATCACGCTTGCAACGGCTACATAAAAGGTAATTCGCTGTGTCGGGAATGGAAGCTTTTGTAGGTACAGCCTACTTTTCTGTCGTAATTTTTTTAGCGCTCATCTTGGTGATTTTCTTCGGAGCCCTACTGCAACTGGAAAGAAAGCGCGGGCATTGGATGCAAATGGCGCTCTTCCCAATAATTGCAATGGGTATTACTGCCGCCACACTACTCTCTGGAAGGAGTCTGCGAAACGCAGCCTTTGACCTCAGCCTTGGAGTCGACGCCGGTGAATCGGTAGCAGCAAGTGCAACCATCCTGCGCCTGTTGACTTTTGCCTTATTGAGCTTATGCGCAGCCCGCATTGCTGGCCAGTGGCTTAAAAAAAATCATGGCGCCCCAGAAGGTGGAATGAGTCTATTTGTAGCGTTGTTAACCTTGTTCCTTTCTCACAATGTACTGAGCAGTATGTTCGGCACACAACCGGTCTTTATTCATAACCTGTTTTATACGATATTCGCATTTGCTGCCCTCTATGCCGCGCGCAGGGACCCTTTGGAGCCCGTGATCACGACCGTCAAGGTTACGCTCTACGCTTTGATGCTGTTAAGCCTGGTTTTGTGCGTTACGAATCCGGATATGGCACTCCAGCCGGGCTACAAAGGCTGGATCCCAGTTGTCACCGTGCGTTTATGGGGGGTTGGCTCCAATGCAAACAGTATTGGACCGCTTGCACTGCTTGCCTTGCTAATGGAATACATGCAACCCACAAAAATGAGAAGCTGGCGATGGATTTGTATTTCCATGACGCTCGTCGTATTTCTGCTTGCCCAGTCAAAAACAGTATGGTTTGTAAGCATTCTGCTAATCCCTGTGCTTGCGTGGTACCGCGCGCCTCGTCTTGCCCGTGGTATTGATATGCGGTTAGCGCTGGCCATTGTTGTAACCTTAAGTGCAGCTTGTCTGCTCGTTCTAGTTGTTGATCCAATCAGTATTTGGGACAAGCTTTCTACTACTCGGGCAGGATCCGAAGCGATGACGCTTACTGGTCGCAGTCAAATTTGGGCCGTTGCTATAGACGAATGGTCACGCAATCCACTGTTTGGCTACGGTCCGGCGATTTGGGGGCCGGCCTATCGAATGAATATTGGAATGCAATTCGCCTTTAGCGCTCACAACCAATTTCTTCAAAGCTTGAGTGCTGCTGGCGTTATAGGTCTGTTTTCTTTAATGACTTATTTGGGGATCTTAGGACTAGCAGCCTATCGCGGCGCTCCAAAAACACGTGGGGTATCGATGGCGTTTTTCTTAATCATATTGTTCAGATGTCTATCTGAAACCCCGTTAAACCTGAACACTTTATTTAACGGGGACACGTTAGCCCATCTGGTACTGTTTGCAATTGCATTGCGTTCCAATCGCAATAACGATGATCCAAAATATGAACCCATACGAAATTTTTCGCTCAACAAAAAGTAAATTTAGTTAATGAAAATATCTGTCATAACCTGTACCTGGAACAGTGAACCTTTTCTTAAAGAATCTATTGGATCAGTGTTGATGCAGGACTATCCGAATATTGAATATATTTTTGTTGATGGCGGCTCTACGGATGGCACCCTCGAGCGCATAGCAAAAATCCCTCGCTCAGTCGTCGTCATTCCAAATGTTCGCGGAGGGATTTCTCACGCCATGAATGAGGGCTGGAGAGCGGCCTCGGGCGATATTATTGCGCACCTGCATTCAGACGACTACTACCTTGATCCAAAGGTCATTTCGCGAGTAGCTAGGGCCATGTCTAAGGGCGCTGGATGGTCATTTGGTCGTATTGTTCGAGATATCAAGGGACAGAGGAAGCCAGAAAATTTTGTGGCACCCAAGTATTCAAAAAATAAGCTTTTACGCGGTAATTTTATTCCTCACCCTGCAACCTTTGTACGACGAGAGTGGATGGAATTAGCAGGAGGATTCGACGAGTCACTCAAATATGCAATGGACTATGACCTATGGCTTCGGCTGGCAGAGATGGGTGATCCGGCAGTCCTGGACGTACCACTCGCGGCCTTTCGGGAGCACTCAGGCAGCGTGTCCACAAACAATCGTTTGGCCGCTATGGAGGAGGACTACGCTATCCGCAGACAACGGGCGGGCAAAAATCCACTTCTAAAGTTGGAAAACTATGCGCGCTATCTTGTGAGGCGGCGTCGAATAGTTGAGCAATTGGCTACGAGCTGAGACTAAACCGACAAAAGGTCCAATAGTGAATATTTCTTTCATCCTCGCCACTGTTGGCCGGGCAGACGAAGTTGGAAGGTGCCTGCGATCCTTGTCTGCTCAAACTGATAGCAACTTCGAGGTCTTGCTTGTTGACCAGAACAACGACGATCGGCTGCTACCTCATATTCAGCAAGGATTAGCTGATGGCTTAGTCATCAACCACATGCGGATGGCGAAACCAAGCCTCTCTGCCGCTCGGAACTTAGGTATCGCCTCGGCAAAAGGCCAAATCATTGGTTTAACAGATGACGACTGCTGGTACGAACCAAATGCCGTTGCTGGCATCAGGCAAGCGTTTCATGCAGACAAAGACATAGAGGGCATCGTGGCCTGTTGGGTTGAGCAGTCGCTTTTCAGGGGCCAAAAGCAAGCGCACGGTCTATTGCGTAACGAATCGTGGCGCCGCTTCCGAGGTGGTGATGCCAGCTCAATATCACTCTTTTTCAAGAAATCACTATTTGACCAGCTGGGTGGTTTCGATGCCAGATTTGGCGTAGGTCAATGGTATGGCGCTGCTGAAGAAACAGACTTTGTCCTTAGGGCGCTTGCAGCTGGCGCTTTGCTTAAGCATTGTTCGGATGTACGAGTGCATCATCACTTTGGCAACCAACCAGCAACTCCGCTTGCTATTGCCTGCAAACACGCCAGAAACCGCGCGCGCGGTACGGGCGGTATTTATCGGAAGCACAACTTAGATTTACAAGTTGTGCTTCGTGGGTTGATAGCGCCTTTTCTTAACGCCCTAGTTAAATTCAACCTCAAAGACGCAGTTGTGGGTATTTATGTATCACTTGGGCGCCTGGAGGGGTTCATCCGCTGGAAGGACGAGGGTAAGCAATGAAATACTTCGTGGTATTCCTTTGCGCACTTTTTATCAGCACAGTCTCGGCTTCTCCTTTAAAGCCTGATGGCGATAAGGCCCAAAGACAAACTACTGCTGCACTTCCAATTCCACTGCAATATTTTGGTCTCCACATACATCGTGCAGACGCAGGTACTGCATGGCCAAACGTGCCTTTTGGTAGTTGGCGACTCTGGGACGCCTATGTTGGTTGGGCGCAATTAGAACCAAAGCAAGGTGCATGGGACTTCGCCCGCCTTGATCGCTATGTAGCTATCGCAAAACTCACTAAGGTTGATATTCTCTTGCCGCTGGCCATGACCCCAAATTGGGCTTCTGCCCGGCCGGATGAGCCAAGCCCATATAAACCAGGAAATGCTGCCGAACCGCTACGTCTTGATGACTGGACTAACTACGTCGCAACTGTAGGGCTGCGCTACAAAGGGAAGATCACTCACTTTGAGGTGTGGAACGAACCCAGCGACAAATCGCACTATTCGGGAAGCATAGAGGCGTTAGTGCGAATGGCTTGCGAAGCCAAGCGTGTATTGAAAGGCATTGATCCCAGCATTCAGATAGTGTCGCCTGCCTCAGCTGGCGGCGGTAAGCACATTGAGTACTTGGATCGTTTTCTTGCAGCTGGCGGTAAGGACTGCGTTGACGTCGTAGCGCATCACTTTTACGTGTTTAAAACGTCGCCAGAAACACTTGTGCCTCTCATAAGGCAAGTACGTGAGGTGATGAAAAAGAACGGCGTCGCAGATAAGCCACTATGGAATACTGAGACAGGCTGGTGGATTGCCAATGGAGACGGAACACCAGACCACCCAATGGTTGCTAAAGGCGGTTGGAAGAAATTAGCGTTAGAAAAAGAGTCGGGAGACTATTTGGAGCGGGCATTTGTCTTGGCGAGAGCGGAAGGAGTTGAACGTTTCTACTGGTACGCCTGGGATAACCGTTACGGACTCGGCATGATTGAACCAACGAGCGGTGCGCCGAAGCCGATGGTGGAGAGTTGGAGAAAATTGGTCGAAACTTTGCGTGGTGCAACGCAACTCCAATGTTTCAACAAGGATAGAAACTGGCGGTGCACTTTTGTTCGATCAGATGGAACACCCGATCTATTGGATTGGGTCGCGAATTAAATAACTTCAGTTGGCATGTGAGAGCAGATGCTACCGACCGCGAGCCTACAACTTATAGAAACTAGATTTTCATGAAAAAAGTAGTGATATTCCAATACCGCTTGCTGCACTACAGAACCAAGCTTTTTGACATGTTGCGCAGCGCCTGCGAAACAAAAGGTATACAGCTTGAACTAGTGCATGGGCATGCATCCCGCCGGGAGTCTGTCAAAAAGGATGAAGGCTCGCTATCTTGGGCCCACAAAGTAGTCAATAGTTTTTGGGAGGTCGGTCCGCGTGACTTGGTTTGGCAACCGTTTCCAAAGCAGCTCAAGGACGCTGATTTGGTCGTGGTGATGCAAGAGAGCCGCATCCTCTCCAACTACCCGCTGTTGTTGAGCAGGCTGTGGTCCAAGCGCAAAGTGGGCTATTGGGGCCATGGCAAAAACTTTCAGAGCGACGCACCCACAGGTTTGCGCGAGCAGTGGAAAAACTTTTTGATCCGCCGGGTGGACTGGTGGTTTGCCTACACCGGTATGACGGTAGACATATTGGCCAAGGCGGGCTACCCGTCTGCACAAATTACATGCCTGGACAACGCCATTGACACCAGCAGCTTTAAAGCGGACTTGGCTTCTTGGTCCGACTCAGAGGTAAAGGAGGCAAAGCAGGAGCTGGGCATTGCACCCGATGCAGCTGTGGGCGTGTTTTGCGGATCGCTCTACCCCGACAAAAAACTGGGCTTGCTGGTGGCGGCGGCCGATTTGATTCGCCAGCGTATGCCGGACTTTGCGCTGGTAGTGATTGGGGACGGCCCCTCCATGCCCGAAATGCGCGATGCCGCAGCTACCCGCCCTTGGATGCACCTGCTGGGGGTGCGCAAGGGGCGCGAAAAGGCGCTCTACTTCCGCATGGGCGATGTAATGCTGAACCCTGGCTTGGTGGGGTTACACATCGTGGATGCGTTTTGCGCCGGCATGGTGATGATGACGACCCGCACAGCCCGCCACTCCCCCGAAGTGGCCTACCTGCGCGACGGCGATAACGGCGTTTACAGCGACGACACGCCGGCTGCCTACAGCAAAGCGGTGCTGAATGTGATTCAAGACAAAGATCGCTTGGCGCGCATGAAAGCCGCTGCACTGGCGGATAGTGAGCATTACACGCTAGAAAATATGGTGCAACGGTTTGCAGATGGCATTGAGGCTGCAGTCAATGAATGAGCTAAAACTTAGGGTACTAGGCGTTCCTGTAGACACAGTGACTTTTGGCACGGCACAAGACCGCGTAATTGCCTGGGGCCACGCCCGGGAGAGCCGATATGTGGTGCTGGCGAACGTGCATGTGGTGGTTACTGCGTCGCGCGAGTCAGCCTTTGGTGCTGTGGTGGCCGCTGCCGACATGGCCACGCCTGATGGCGCACCTGTGGCCTGGATGCTAGGAAAGGTAGGAAACAAGCCGCAAGAGCGAGTAAGTGGCCCAGACTTGACTTGGGCACTGCTAGGGCGGTGCGAGCGCGAGGCATTGCCTGTCTACTTTTTTGGCAGTTCGAGAGAAACGCTTTCGTTACTGGCTGAGCGCATTACTGCCACCTTTCCAAACCTGCTGGTGGTAGGTTTTGAAGCGCCACCCTTTAGGCCAATTTCAGAACAAGAAGCTAATGAATCCGTTGAGCGCATTAACGCCAGCGGTGCGGGCTTAGTGTTTGTGGGGCTGGGTTGCCCGAAGCAAGAGCATTGGATGCTTGCGCACAGGGGCAGAGTCAATGCGGTCATGCTGGGTGTAGGCGCGGCCTTTGATTTTCATGCTGGCACCGTGTCGCGCGCGCCTGAATGGATGCGCGAGCATGGCTTGGAGTGGCTACACCGCCTGGCATCAGAACCACGCCGCCTCTGGAAGCGCTACTTGGTAACCAACACTTTATTTATTGCGGGCGCTGCCCGCCAACTGCTAACGCGCCGCCATGCTGAGTAAAGACGTTTTTTTGGGCGTGGTAGATGCCGCGCCCCTGGTCGCCATGGACCTGGTGGTGGTGCGCGGCGGCACCGAGATATTGCTAGGCCTGCGCAACAACCGCCCCGCCCAAGGCTTTTGGTTTGTGCCGGGGGGGCGCATTCGTAAAAACGAAACCATGCAGGCCGCCATGGCGCGCGTTGCCCACGACGAGCTGGGCTTGGCGCTGGCCGATTTGCTGGTGCAGCCGCGTCATATGGGTGCCTTTGAGCACTTTTACACTGACTGTTTTGCGGGGGAGGTGGGCGTGTCCACCCACTATGTGGTAATGGGCAACCTGGTTACATTGCCCGCTAGCACCGAGCTTGCTGCGGCCGATGCACAGCACAGCGCCCTGCGCTGGTGGCCGCTGGCCGAGGCACAAGCCGCCGCCGAGGTGCACCGCTTTACCAAAGACTATGTGGATGTCATTTTGCTATCAAAAGAGTAGCTGTTTGCGAAGACTCTACTTGGGCTAGAGGCATATTTTGTTTATATTTGAGAGGGAGTGAGTTATGAAAATTACGGTTATCGGCACTGGCTATGTGGGCTTGGTGTCTGGCGCTTGTTTTGCCGATGTGGGCAACGACGTGCTGTGCCTGGATGTAGACCCCGCCAAGATCAAGATCTTGGAGGATGGCGGCATTCCTATCTATGAGCCGGGCCTGCAAGAGATGGTCAAGCGCAATGTGGCCGCTGGCCGCCTGCACTTCACCACCGATGTAGAAAAAGCTGCCCACTTTGGCACGGTGCAGTTCATTGCGGTGGGCACGCCACCCGATGAAGACGGCTCGGCCGACATGAAATATGTGATTGCCGCCGCCCGCAACATCGGCAAATACATGACCGACTACAAGGTGGTAGTGGACAAGAGCACGGTGCCGGTGGGCACCGCCGACCGCGTGAAGGCCGCTATTGCCGACGAGTTGGCCAAGCGCGGTGTGACCACGCCGTTTAGCGTGGTGAGCAATCCCGAGTTTTTGAAAGAGGGCGCCGCCATTGACGACTTTATGCGGCCCGACCGCATTGTGGTGGGCTGTGAGGACGAGCAAGCCGCACTCAACATGCGCGCGCTGTACGCGCCCATTCAGCGCAACCATGACCGCCTGATCGTGATGGATATTCGCAGCGCCGAGCTGACCAAATACGCCGCCAACGCCATGCTGGCCACCCGCATCAGCTTTATGAACGAGCTGGCCAACCTAGCCGAGAAGCTGGGCGCTGATATTGAAAACGTGCGCAAGGGCATTGGCTCCGACCCACGCATTGGCTACGACTTTTTGTACGCCGGTGCGGGCTACGGCGGCTCGTGCTTTCCCAAAGACGTGCAGGCGCTGGTGAAGACTGCGCAAGACGACGCGGGAATCAACCTGCAGGTGCTGACCGCCGTAGAAGCGGCCAACGATGCCCAAAAGCGGGTGCTGGGCGGCAAGGTAATCAAGCGCTTTGGGGCAGACCTGAAGGGCAAGCACTTTGCACTGTGGGGCCTGGCCTTCAAGGCCAACACCGACGACATGCGCAAAGCCACCAGCCGCGACGTGATTCAAGACCTGCTGGATGCGGGCGCCACGGTCACGGCCTATGACCCAGTGGCCATGAAAGAAGCGCAGCACTGTTTCCCCGACGAGCCGCGCCTGACCTATGCTGATAGCCAAACCGCGGCGCTGGAGGGGGCGGATGCACTCATCATCGTGACCGAGTGGCGCGAGTTCCGCAGCCCGGACTTTGACAACATCAAGGCCAAGCTCAAGCAGCCGGTGATTTTTGATGGCCGCAATCTCTACGACCCCAAGCTAGTGCGCAGCATGGGCATTGAGTACCAGGCGATCGGGCGCTAACGCCATGACAGTCTTAACCCTTCAAGATATGGCCACCCAGTCGGGCGTGGCCTTTGGCACCAGCGGCGCGCGCGGCAAGGTAGCCGACATGACGCCCGGCTTGTGCCACGCCTACACCACTGCCTTTTTGAATGCGGTGGTACCCAAGGCCACCCGCATTGTGCTGGGCCACGATTTGCGCCCCAGCAGCCCCGACATTGCGGCGGCCTGTGCGGCGGCCATTGAGAGCTTGGGCATGGAGGTGGTGTATGGCGGCGCCCTGCCCACTCCGGCCTTGGCTTTGTATGCGGCGCAAATTGGCTCGCCGGCGATTGTGGTCACGGGCAGCCACATTCCGTTTGACCGCAACGGCATCAAGTTTTACCGCGAAGATGGCGAGATCACCAAGGTGGACGAGCAGGCCATGCTCAACTTTTTGGTGGGGCTGCCCAAAAACCTCAAGCTACCCACCCTGCCCGCCCCGGATGCGCGGGTGCTGCAGGCCTACCTGAGCCGCTATATCGACTTTTTTGGCGCCGACGCTTTGGCCGGTGAAACGATTGCCGTGTACGAGCACAGCAGCGTGGCGCGCGATGTGTTGCGCAGTATTTTGGAGGCGCTGGGGGCGGAAGTGATTTCGCTGGGGCGCACCGATGTGTTTGTGCCCATAGACACCGAGGCGGTGCGCCATGAAGACATTGAGCAGGCGCGCGAGTGGGCCGAGTTGCACGATTTTGATGCCCTGGTGTCTACCGACGGCGATGCCGACCGCCCTTTGATTGGCGATGAAAAAGGCGAGTGGTTGCGGGGTGATGTAGTGGGCATTTTGACGGCCCAGTACCTGCACGCCACCGCGGTGGTGACCCCTGTGAGCAGCAACAGTGCGCTGGAGCGCACCCAGAGTTTTGCGCAGGTGGTGCGCACCCGCATTGGCTCGCCTTATGTGATTGAGGGCATGCAGCAG
Organism: Rhodoferax sp.; assembly: GCF_013297935.1. Classification (GTDB taxonomy): domain Bacteria; phylum Pseudomonadota; class Gammaproteobacteria; order Burkholderiales; family Burkholderiaceae_C; genus Allorhodoferax. Next base: position 252,204 of record NZ_JAAFIX010000003.1, read on the forward strand.
GCCGCCCGTGGCGGTGCGGACTTGGTGGTGGGCTTTGAGGCGAATGGCGGCTTTTTGCTGGGTAGCCAGGTGCTGCGCAATGGCAAACGCTTAGGGCCTTTGCCCACCCGCGATGCCGTGCTGCCCATGCTGGCGCTGTTGTGTGGCGCCAAGGCGCAGGGGCTGAAGATGTCGGAAGTGGGCTACCGCCTACCCAAGCGGTTTACTGCGAGCGACCGGATTCAAAACTTTGCCACGGCCAGCAGCCGCGAACTGATTGCCCGCTTGCGCAACGACCACATAGCCTTGCGCAACCTGATGGCGCCCCAGGCCGGCCCGGTGGAGGGCATTGACGAGACCGATGGGCTGCGGGTGCAGTTTGCGTCGGGCGATATCGTGCACTTGCGCCCCAGCGGCAATGCCCCCGAACTGCGCTGCTACGCCGAGAGCACCAGTGTGCGCAGTGCCAAGCGTTTGTGTGACGACTGTTTGCTACAGGTCTTGAAAACTGCAGCCCCTGTGTAACGATTGAGCGACAACCGGCCCGAACGGACTATGTACAGAGCCGAGGGCTAACCCTAGCATGGAACCAGCTGAAGTGGTTTCAGCTCACAACTGAAATTAAGGGATGTATATGAAAATGAAAACCGCAATCGCGGCCGCCACTTTGGCGTTGTTTGGTGCTGCTGCAAATGCAACTGATGTAGCTTTTGTGGATGGTTTGGCTAACGTTGCCAGCGGCTCGATCACCGGTGCCAAAGGCGTCTCATTCAGCCAAAGCTGGACTTTCAGTGGCCTCACAAGCGGTACCTACAATGTTGAAGGCAGTTTGGCCGGCAATAACATTTCGTTCACCTCCGTGCTCCTGAATGGTGTGGCGTGGGACCTGAGCGGCACCGCAAAAGCGCCAACAGTGTTCAAGTTTGCTGACATCAGCTACACCGGCACCGGACCTTGGACTTTGGTGGCCACTGGCACCAAAACTACTGCTTCAGCAGGTAACTTTTCTGGTTCTTTGAATGTGACCCCCGTGCCTGAACCAGAAACCTACGCCATGCTGCTGGCTGGTTTGGGTGTGATGGGTGCAATCGCCCGCCGCCGCAACAAAACTGCTGCCTGATCCGCAAGGTTTGCTGCAACGGAAAAGGGACTGCAATTGCAGTCCCTTTCTTTATGGGCTTTTCAAGCAGGCGGGGCAATCAGCTCGCTTGGCGTTTGCGGGCTGCAAACCCTAGCAGCCCCAAACCGGCCAACAAGAGTGCGTAGGTTTCAGGCTCTGGCACGGGTGCCATGACGAGGGCTATGTTGTCGACCCCCACATAGCGCGCGTTGTTGGTGCCTGTGCCGCTGAGCTGAATGGACCTGAGGCCGGTAAAGCCATTGAAGAATGATGCGCCATAGGCCGTAAAGCTACCCGGTGTCAGGCTAAAGGCTTGGCTGGCAGTGACGGTGCCGCCAGCTGCTTTGGTGCCGGTAATGCGAACCGACAGCTTGTCGCCAGGCTGAAAACTCCCGCCGCCAATGAGACCTGCAAGGCTGAGGCCAGAGAGACTGAAGGTGTAGCCCGAGGCCGGCGCGAGGCTGATGGTTTCAGTTTGGGCCTCTAGCGCGTAGTAGGCCAGCAGCTTGTTGCCTGGCATCGGAGCGCTGAGGTAGCCGGTATCGCTCAGCACAAAGTGGGTGTTGGTGGAGTGCCGCAACTGGATGCCGTAGGGCAAGGCGCTGGCGGGGCTGCTCATGTCGTCAAAACTGAGCGTGAAGGCTTGAGCCCGGGCTTGGCCCAAAGCACAAGCGCTTAAGGCAAGGGCGCTGAGGGCGAAGCGGGCAAGGTGGCGAGTGGTCAAGGTGGTTCTCCCAGGCTTTTGTTTTAAAGAATGCCGATCAGGGTGGCGGTGGCTACGCTGCCATTGGGGCCGTTGAGCGTGCAGTTGACGACAGCGCCCTCAGGCACCGGCAGGGGCAGGCTGCCGCCCAGGCTGTAGTTGGCAGGTAGGCCGCCCTGCAGCAATTGGGCGCCGTGTGAACAGTCGGTGACCGGCACACCCTTGGTGCCATTGACTTTGCGGGTGGCTATGTTGATGGCTGAGCCGCTGGAAATAGCGCCGGCCACGGCTTGGGTGGCGGCGGTTTGGGCATCGCTGCGCAAATCCACAAACTTAGGAATGGCCACCGCCGACAGAATGCCCAGAATCACGATGACCATAACGAGCTCAATCAGGGTAAAGCCGGTTTGCAAGGTGCGTGAGGGGTAGGAGGAGCGCATGCGGAGTCTGTAACGAGTTGTTACCCAATGGTATTCAAACTCGGCGGGGTTGGGAATAGTCCGGATGACTGATCCGAATGGACTATGGACGTGCCTGCCGACAACCCGGTTTCAGGGAGAAAGATAATCAGCGTAATGCATTCACCTACAAGATGACACCATGACGATTCTGGTGACCGGCGGCGCCGGCTTTATTGGCAGCAACTTTGTGCTGGACTGGCTGGCCGCCTCGGCTGAAACCGTAGTCAACCTGGACAAGCTCACCTACGCCGGCAACTTGCAAAACCTAGCCTCGCTGGCGGGCAACCCCGCCCATGTGTTTGTGCAGGGCGATATTGGTGATGCCGAGCTCATGACCCGCCTGCTGCAGGAGCACCGGCCCCGCGCGTTGCTGAACTTTGCGGCAGAGAGCCATGTAGACCGCAGCATCCAAGGGCCGGGCGAGTTTATTCAGACCAATATTGTGGGCATCTTCCATTTGCTGGAGAGTGTGCGGGCCTACTGGGGCGCACTGGCCGCCGACGACAAGGCAGCGTTCCGGTTTCTGCATGTTTCGACCGACGAGGTGTATGGCTCACTCGCGAAAGACGATCCGGCCTTCACCGAAACCCACCAGTACGAACCCAACAGCCCTTACAGTGCCAGCAAGGCCGCCAGCGACCACTTGGTGCGCGCCTACCACCACACCTACGGCCTGCCGGTGCTGACCACCAACTGCAGCAACAACTACGGCCCCTACCATTTCCCCGAAAAGCTCATTCCGCTGATGATCGTCAACGCGCAGGCCGGCAAGCCCTTGCCGGTGTATGGCGATGGCCAGCAGATCCGCGATTGGCTCTACGTCAAAGACCACTGCAGCGCCATCCGCCGGGTGCTGGAAGCCGGTGTGCTGGGCGAGACCTATAACGTGGGCGGATGGAACGAGAAGCCTAACCTGGACATCGTGCACACCGTGTGCGCCCTGCTCGACGAGCTCAAGCCCCGTGCGGACGGCAAGCCTTACCAAGCGCAGATCACGTACGTTACCGACCGCCCCGGCCATGACCGCCGCTACGCCATTGATGCCCGCAAGATAGAGCAGCAACTGGGCTGGAAGCCGGCCGAGACCTTTGAGACCGGCATCCGCAAAACCGTGCAGTGGTACTTGGACCACCCCGAGTGGGTAGACAACGTGCTGAGCGGCGGCTACCGCGACTGGGTGAGCAAGCAATATGGCAGCACCAGCGCGCAGCAACCCACGCAGGCTGCAGCATGAAGGTCTTGCTGTTCGGCCGTGATGGCCAGGTAGGCTGGGAGCTGCAGCGCGCTTTGAGCGTGCTGGGCGAGGTCGTGGCGCTGGACTTTGATGCCAGCCAGAACCCACAAGGTTTGTGCGGTGACTTTACCGACCTCGCAGGCTTGGAGCGCACCGTAGAAGCGGTGCAGCCGGATGTGATCGTCAATGCCGCCGCCCACACCGCGGTGGACAAAGCCGAGAGCGAGCCCGAGCTTGCACGCCTGATTAATGCTCTAGCACCCGCTACTCTTGCGCAAGCAGCTATTAAATCAGGAGCGCTATTGGTGCATTACAGCACCGACTATGTGTTTGACGGCAGCGGCGACACGCCGTGGACAGAAACGGACACCACCGGCCCTTTGAGCGTGTATGGCCAGACCAAGTTGGAAGGTGAACAGGCCGTGGCTGCCTGCCCTCAGCACCTGATATTGCGCACCAGCTGGGTGTACGCCACCCGGTGTGGCAACTTTGCCAAAGCCATGCTGCGCCTGGCGGGTGAGCGGGATTCACTCACGGTAATTAACGACCAGTTTGGCGCCCCGACTTCGGCGGAGCTGCTGGCCGATGTGACGGCCCACGCCATCTGCCGCCTGCAAACCCAACCCCAACTCGCCGGGCTGTACCACTGCATTGCGGCAGGCGAGACCACCTGGCATGGTTATGCCCAATTTGTCTTGCAACAAGCCGCCTCTCTGGGCCTGCCGCTCAAGGCCACCGCTGACAAGGTGGCGCCCGCGCCCACCAGCAGCTACCCCACACCGGCCCGCCGCCCACTGAACTCAAGGCTAGACACCCGCAAACTGCAGGTGGCCTTTGGCCTGACGCTGCCCCCTTGGCAGCACGGGGTGCAGCGCATGTTGACCGAAATAGCCGGGGAACGATGATGAAAACCAAGATGCAAATCACAGGTGCTAAGCCGCGTAAAGGCATTGTTTTGGCGGGCGGCTCCAGCATTCGCCTGTACCCGGCCACACTGGCAGTCAGCAAGCAATTGCTGCCTATCTATGACAAGCCGATGATTTATTACCCCTTGAGTGTGCTGCTGTTGGCAGGCATTAAGGAGGTGCTGGTGATCAGCACACCGCAAGACACCCCGCGCTTTGAGCAGCTGCTGGGCAACGGTAGCCAATGGGGTGTACATATTGAATACGCGGTGCAGCCCTCGCCGGATGGCTTGGCGCAGGCGTTTTTGATTGGCGAAACGTTTCTGGATGGCGCGCCTAGCGCGCTCGTGCTGGGCGACAACATTTTTTATGGTCACGATCTCACTGGTCTGCTGGAGAGCGCCACGGCGCAAACCAGCGGCGCTACCGTGTTTGCCTATGCGGTGAACGACCCCGAGCGCTACGGCGTGGTGGAGTTTGATGCAGCGGGCAAGGCCATCAGCCTGGAAGAAAAGCCCAAAGCCCCCAAGTCGCGCTATGCGGTGACCGGCCTGTATTTCTACGACGACCGGGTGGTGGAGATGGCCAAGCAGGTCAAACCCTCTGCACGCGGGGAGCTGGAGATTACCGACCTGAACCGCATGTACCTGGAGCGCGGCGCGCTGGATGTGCAAACTATGGGCCGGGGCTATGCGTGGCTGGACACCGGCACCCACGAGTCGATGCTGGAGGCGAGCCAGTTCATTCACACCATTGAGAACCGCCAGGGCCTGAAGGTGGCCTGCCCGGAAGAAATCGCCTGGCGCAGCGGCTGGATTGACGACACCCAGTTACAAGCCTTGGCACAGCCACTGGCCAAATCCGGCTATGGCCAGTACTTGTTGCGCTTGCTGAAAGAGAAGGTGTACTGATGCAAGTTACCCGAACCGCGATTTCGGATGTGCTGCTGCTGGAGCCCAAGGTGTTTGGCGACGAGCGTGGCTTCTTTTTTGAGAGTTTTAATGAGCGGGTGTTTCGCCAGGCCACGGGTGTCACATGGCCTTTTGTGCAGGACAACCATTCCAAATCTGGCTACGGCGTGTTGCGCGGCCTGCACTACCAGACCCGCAACCCCCAGGGTAAGCTGGTGCGGGTAGCGCAAGGAGAGGTGTTTGACGTGGCAGTTGATATCCGCCCTGAGTCTCCCACCTATGGCAAATGGGTGGGCGAGATACTGTCGGCTAACAACAAGCGCCAACTTTGGGTGCCACCGGGCTTGGCCCACGGGTTTGTAGTGCTCTCAGAGACTGCTGAGTTTTTGTACAAAACCACCGACTACTACGCACCGGAATTCGAACGCTGCATTGCCTGGAATGACCCGACTCTGGGAATTGCGTGGCCGGCGCTGTCGGTTGCGCCCAAGCTGTCGGCCAAGGACATGGCGGGGGAATCCTTTCAGAATGCGCTGAAAAGTTCTGAATAGGGGTGTGGTGGTGTGAAAATCACCACGTTCTGTTTGTGAAAATTCGTAACCGCCTCATTCCTGTGCCCTGAAGGGGTATGGCTTAGGCTATCCTTCACGGCTTATGGCATCCGCAGACACTACCACCCGCGACCCCGCCGCTGTAGCCCTGCCAGGCATCGGCCGGGCGCTGGTAGCGGCCGGCAAAATTCAGCAGAAGACGGCTGAAGACATTTACCGGAAAGCGGTTTCCGGCAAAAACAGTTTCATGGCGGAGTTGGTGGGTTCGGCGGCCGTGTCGTCGCTCGATTTGGCCCAAACGCTGTCCTCGGCCTTTGCAGCGCCTCTGGTGGATTTGGACGCTGTCGATATTCAGCGCTTGCCCAAGGGCTTGCTGGACGCCAAGATTTGTACCGAGTTCCGCGTGCTGGTTTTGAGCAAACGGGGCAACCGGCTGATTATTGCCACCGCTGACCCGTCGGACCAACAGGCTGCAGAGCGAATCAAGTTTTCAACCCAGATGGGGTTTGACTGGATCATTGCAGAGTACGACAAGCTCTCCAAGATTGTGGATGCCAACACGGTCACTGCGACCGAAGCGATGGAAGAGATCATCGGCGGGGACTTTGAGTTTGACGAAGCGGCTGCCGAGTCCGCTGTCGAAACCACCCAAGCTGCCACCGCCGACGTAGAAGACGCGCCCGTGGTGCGCTTTTTGCACAAAATGCTGATGGATGCGTTCAGCATGCGGGCCTCGGACCTGCACTTTGAACCCTACGAACACCAGTACCGGGTGCGTTTCCGGATCGACGGGGAACTGCGCGAAATTGCCAGCCCGCCGATTGCCATCAAGGACAAGTTGGCCTCGCGGATCAAGGTGATCTCGCGCATGGACATCTCGGAAAAGCGGGTACCTCAAGACGGCCGCATGAAACTCAAGGTGGGTGCCGACCGCGTGATCGACTTCCGGGTCAGCACCTTGCCCACGCTGTTTGGCGAAAAAATTGTGATCCGGATTCTCGACCCGAGCAGTGCCAAACTCGGGATTGACGCGCTGGGCTATGAGGCCGAGGAGAAGGAGCGCCTGGTGAAGGCGATCGGTCGGCCTTACGGCATGATTCTGGTGACGGGGCCCACGGGCTCCGGGAAGACGGTCTCGCTGTACACCTGCCTGAATATGCTGAACCAGCCGGGCGTGAACATCGCTACGGCGGAGGATCCGTCTGAAATCAACCTGCCTGGCGTTAATCAGGTGAACGTGAACGAGAAGGCAGGCCTGACTTTTGCTGCAGCGCTGAAGTCGTTTTTGCGTCAGGATCCGGACATCATCATGGTGGGTGAAATCCGCGATTTGGAGACCGCCGACATTTCGATCAAGGCGGCGCAAACCGGCCACTTGGTGCTGTCAACCCTGCACACCAATGACGCGCCAACGACGCTCACGCGGATGCGCAACATGGGCATCCAGCCGTTCAACATCGCATCCAGTGTGATTCTTATTACCGCGCAGCGCTTGGCGCGGCGCTTGTGCGTGCAGTGCAAGCAGCCGGCCGACGTGCCCGAGAAGGCTTTGCTGGATGCAGGCTTTAAGGCGTCGGAACTGGACGGTAGCTGGAAGCCTTACCGTGCGGTAGGTTGCTCGGCATGCAACAACGGCTACAAAGGCCGCGTGGGCATCTATCAAGTGATGCCGATCAGCGATGAGATCCAACGCATCATTTTGCGGGACGGCAGTGCCATGGATATTGCAGCGCAGTCAGAGCTGGAGGGTGTGCGCTCCTTGCGGCAATCCGGCCTGCATAAAGTGAAACAAGGGCTGACTTCGTTGGAAGAAGTGCTTGCAGTGACCAACGAATAGAAGAACAACCCGGGGGAACTATGGCAACAGGAAAATCCGCGCCCACCAAAGACGTCGTCTTTGAATGGGAAGGCAAAGATCGCAACGGAAAGCAAGTCCGGGGCGAAACGCGGGCCGCCGGCGAGAACCAAGTGAAGTCGATGTTGCGCCGCCAGGGCGTGACCCCCACCAAGATCAAAAAACGCCGCATGAGCTCGGGCAAGTCGATCAAGCCCAAGGACATGGCGATCTTCACCCGGCAGTTGGCCACCATGATGAAGGCGGGCGTGCCCTTGTTGCAGGCCTTTGACATTGTGGGCCGCGGCAACCCGAACCCGAGTGTGACCAAGCTCCTGAGCGACATCCGCTCCGACGTGGAGACCGGTACCTCGCTAAGTGCCGCTTTCCGCAAGTACCCGCTCTACTTTGACAACCTGTATTGCAACTTGGTCGAGGCCGGTGAGTCGGCAGGTATTCTGGACCAATTGCTGGACCGCTTGGCGGTCTATATGGAGAAGACTGAGGCCATTAAGTCGAAGATCAAAGCGGCACTGATGTACCCGATTGCCGTGCTCGTGGTTGCGTTTGTGGTGGTCTCTGTGATCATGATTTTTGTGATCCCGTCATTCAAGCAAGTGTTCAGCTCCTTCGGCGGCGAGTTGCCGGCTCCCACCTTGTTTGTGATTGCCTTGAGTGAAATTTTTATTGATTACTGGTGGCTGATCTTCGGGGGCATCGGTGGCGGACTGTACTTTTTCATGCAGGCGTGGAAGCGCAATGAAAAGGTACAAGCCTTCATGGACCGCGTAATGCTGAAGTTACCTGTGTTCGGGGTAATGGTCGAAAAAAGTTGTATCGCGCGCTGGACGCGTACCTTGTCGACCATGTTTGCCGCAGGTGTGCCACTCGTAGAGGCGCTGGACTCCGTGGGCGGAGCCTCGGGAAATATCGTTTTCCAGACCGCGACCCAAAAAATCCAACAAGAAGTGTCTACCGGCACCTCCTTGACCGCCGCCATGACCAACGCAAATATTTTCCCCTCCATGGTCCTGCAGATGTGTGCAATTGGAGAGGAGTCGGGCTCCATTGACCACATGTTGGGCAAGGCGGCAGACTTCTTTGAGTCTGAGGTGGACGATATGGTGGCCGGTATTTCCAGCTTGATGGAACCAATCATCATTGTGGTGCTAGGCACCTTGATCGGCGGGATTGTGGTGTCCATGTACCTCCCGATCTTTAAACTGGGACAAGTGGTCTGATGGGGTCCGGTGTGCAGTGGTTGGACTGCGGTCTATTGGCTTTGCTGGGCCTTTTGATCGGTAGTTTTTTGAATGTGGTGATTCATAGACTCCCGAAAATGATGGAGCGCCAATGGGCTGCCGAATGCGCGGAGATGTCTGGCACCGAACCTGCCCCTGAACAGGCTCCCTTCAACTTGATGGTGCCGCGATCGCGTTGCCCGCACTGCGGTCATTTGATCGCTTGGTATGAAAACATTCCGGTCGTGAGTTACGTAGCGTTGCGCGGGCGTTGCTCAGACTGCAAAAAGTCCATCACCTTGCGATACCCACTAGTTGAGCTGGTGACTGGTGCATTGTTTGGCTTTTGCGCTTGGCAGTGGGGCCTCACTGCAACCGGTCTGGCGTGGTGTGCTTTTAGTGCGGCCTTGGTGGCATTGGCGCTGATTGACTGGGACACGACACTCCTGCCGGATGACATCACCCTGCCCTTGCTCTGGTTGGGCTTGGTGGCCTCTGCGCTGCAATGGACGCCCGTACCGCTGAGTACTTCTCTTTGGGGCGCTGTAGCGGGATACCTCTCTTTGTGGTCGGTGTATTGGCTCTTCAAGCTGGTAACCGGCAAAGAAGGAATGGGCTACGGGGACTTCAAGCTGTTTGCTGCCCTAGGTGCATGGTTTGGCTGGCCGGTATTGATTCCCATGATTTTGATGGCCTCGATCATTGGTGCGATTGTGGGGATCGCCATGAAATTCACCACCGGCTTGCGCGAAGGTGGCTATGTGCCATTCGGTCCGTTTTTGGCTGGCGCCGGCTTTGCAGCCTTGTTACTGGGGCCGGACACCTTGCGCCAAATGGTGAACTTGTAGGGATGGCGGTTGGAATGCGAGTCGGTCTGACGGGTGGTATCGGCAGCGGTAAAAGTACGGTGGCCGCGCTTCTCGCAGCCAAAGGAGCCGTCGTCGTCGATGCCGACGCAGTCTCTAGAGCATGCACAGCACCAGGCGGTGCGGCAATCGCTTTCATCCGCGACACATTCGGTGATGATTTGATAGACGCAAAGGGGGCATTGGACCGCCAAAAGATGCGGGAACTGGTGTTTCAAGACAGCACAGCCCGAAAGCGCTTGGAGGCCATCATTCACCCCTTAGTTGCCCACGAGATGGAGCGGGATGTGGCCGTGCAACTAGCCGCTGGTGCTTCCTGTGTGGTGTTCGATATTCCGCTGCTGGTGGAGTCGGCACATTGGCGCTCACGATTGGATTTCATCCTGGTCGTAGACTGTGAAGCACAAACCCAAATTGCACGCGTTGTGCGTCGTAGTGGCCTGACTGAGAGCGAGGTACGTGGTGTGATGGCGACTCAGGCTTCCCGTGCGAAGCGACTGTCTGCGGCTGACCATGTGCTCTATAACGATGGCCTGACTTTGGATCAACTTGAAGTGCTGACAGCGCAAATTTATGCGCGCTTCGGGCTATGATCGGCGGACCGGAAATATCAGCGTGATCCTTTACGAATACCCCTTCAACGAACGCATTCGCACTTACCTGCGACTTGAGCATTTGTTCTTGCGTCTGGCTGAATTGATGGGCCGCCAGGATCCGCTGGATCACCACTTTGCGCTGGCGACAATTTTTGAGGTGATGGATGTCGGTGCCCGCGCTGACTTGAAATCCGACGTTCTCAAAGACCTCGACAAACAAAAGCAGATTCTCAATGCTTACCGCGGTAACCCCGCGATTTCTGAAGCGGTACTGGACAAAGTGATCGCCCAGCTCGACGGCTGTTTTTCCGCGTTGAATGCACTGACCGGTAAGGCAGGGCAGTCTCTGACGGAAAATGATTGGCTAATGAGCATTCGAAGCCGGGTGGGCATTCCCGGGGGAACATGCGAGTTTGATTTACCGGCCTACTTTGCATGGCAGCACCGTGACCCTCAGTCCCGACAGCAGGATTTGCAGCGCTGGGCCTCGACGATTGCACCATTGGCAGAATCGATTCACTTGCTTTTGAAGATGCTTCGGGACTCTGGCGCTCCGCAAAAAGTCATGGCAGTGGGCGGGCAGTTCCAGCAAAACCTGCCGCAAGGGCGCACATTTCAGCTGTTGCGGCTCTCATTAGACCCGAGCTTGGCCGTCATTCCAGAGATCAGTGGCAACCGGTTGATGGTGTCTATTCGGTTGATGCGCCATGAGGCCGATGACAAATTGCACGCTTGCGCAGAAGACGTTGGTTTTGAACTGACGCTCTGCTCCTGACCTGCGGGGAGAGTTGTCGATGAGTCAAAGCGCTGTAGAAAAATTGGTGCGTTGCCCCGGGTGTGGAGGCGATAGCGTCTACGGCCCCGCTAATCTTTACCGCCCGTTTTGCAGCGAGCGCTGCAAAAATTTAGACCTAGGCGCGTGGGCGAGCGAGTCTTTCAGGGTGCCGACAGAGGCGCCCCCCGAAGATGCCCAGTTCGGCGATCCAAAACTTCAATAAATTACGGTACTAGCCCGCACAGTGTCTGCGGTTTATGCTCCTGAAATAGTAGCAGCCTGATATCCGCGTTCTTCGGCGAACCAATCCAACACGGGAACGGTGCCTGGAAGAATGGGCGCCACGTTCACAGGCAGCTGCTGCCAGGCGAACTTTTGGGACTCCCGCATTTCGAGCTCGCCCACCCAATCAAATACTTTGCAGAAATTCAGGCGCACCAGCGCATGTGGGTAGTCAACAAGCTCAGTTCGCCAAGCTTGTGCATCACCGATACGGATGCCTATTTCCTCGATGAGCTCACGCCGTAGCGCCTGCTCTACCGTCTCCCCGGGCTCCACCTTGCCACCGGGGAACTCCCAATAACCAGCGTAGGCCTTGCCTTCGGGTCGAGACGTCAATAGGAATGCGCCATCGGGCCGGAGTAAAACGCCTACTGCGACCTCGACGACAGGACGATCGCTTCCTCCCGTACGGTGCAGATCCGGGTCGGCAATCAGGGGTGATGTCATGGAAGTACAGCCCGACCAGAATAGTCCCGCGCAAACTGGTAGGCCACTCGGCCGCTACGAGCTCCACGCTCAAGTGCCCACAGGAGCGCTTCAGCACGCGCAGCCTCGATGGCAGCGGCAGAAAACCCCAAATGTGCAAGCCACTGGTTCACGATGGTCAGATATTCGTCTTGGCTAAACGGGTAAAAGCTGATCCATAAGCCGAATCGTTCGGAGAGAGATATCTTCTCCTCCACTCCCTCGCCCGGGTGCACTTCTCCATCGGCCGTGTGCTTGTAGGTCTGATTCTCAGACATGTACTCCGGCAACAGGTGCCGGCGATTGCTGGTGGCGTAGATCAACACATTGGGCGTGGACGCTGCGACAGAACCATCCAGCACTGACTTGAGGGCCTTGTATCCGGGTTCGCCGTCGTCGAAGCTCAAATCGTCGCAAAACACGATGAATTTCTCCGGACGAGAAGCAACGAGCTCAATGATGTCTTGCAGATCAATCAAGTCTGCTTTGTCGACCTCAATCAAACGCAAGCCCTCGGGGGCAAAGGTCTGCAAACAAGCACGGATCAGGGAGGACTTGCCGGTACCTCGCGCACCCGTCAGGAGCACATTGTTGGCCAAACCACCGCGTACGAACTGCGCCGTATTGCGGTGGATCTTTTCCTTTTGGTCATCAATCTCGCGCAGAGTATCAAGCGCCATGACACCGACATGCTGCACCGGGGAGATGACGCCCTGTCCGGTCGATCGACGACGGTAACGGAATGCAATCGATGCATTCCAGTCCGGCGCGGTCAGGATGTGCGGCAAAGATGCCTCCACACGCTGCATGAACAACTCCGCACGCGCGAAGAAGCGCTCCAAAGCATCAGCAGACATCTGGGAGTCTCCTCAGGAGCGGTAGTCGGCGTTAATCGTCACGTAGTCGTAACTGAAATCGCATGTCCAGACAGTTTGAGTTGCGCTACCACGACCCAGATTCACCCGCACCGTGATCTCGCTTTGCTTCATCACGCGCTGCCCGTCTTCTTCGCGATAGGCCGGATTGCGACCGCCCTGTGTAGCCACATGTACGTCGTCAAGGTAGAGCTCTATCAGACCCTGGTCCAAATCAGTGACTCCGGCATAGCCAACTGCCGCCAAGATGCGACCCAAGTTCGGGTCACTGGCGAAAAAGGCTGTTTTCACGAGGGGTGAGTGGGCGATAGCGTAGGCAACCAGACGACACTCCGCCTCCGTCTGTCCACCTTCTACCTGAACAGCAATGAACTTGGTGGCACCCTCTCCATCGCGCACGATGGCTTGTGCCAACTGTCGAGCCACCGACAACATGGCTTGCTTGAGGGGAGCCGCAGAAGCCGCATTCAGATCAGTAACTGGGGTATTGCCAGCTTTGTTGGTTGCAATCACCAGCAGCGAGTCATTGGTGGACGTGTCGCCGTCGACGGTGACCCGATTGAATGATCCTTCGGCCAACTCGAGAGATAGCGCCGCCATTACCGACTTGTCGATACACGCATCGGTGGCAATAAAGCCCAGCATGGTGGCCATATTAGGCCGGATCATGCCCGCGCCTTTGCTGATACCGGTTACCGTGACCTTGCGTCCATCCACTAGCGCAGAAGCACTAAAGGCCTTCGGCTGCGTGTCAGTCGTCATGATGCCTTCAGCTGCCCGCAACCAATGGGTTTCGCGGGCGTCTGCAATCGCAGCATCCATGCCGGCAACGATGCGGTCCACCGGCAGAGGCTCCATGATCACGCCAGTCGAGAAGGGCAATACCTGCTGTGGCGTGAGGCCCAAACGGCTGGACAACGCACTGCAGGTTTCACGTGCCCTTGCAAGCCCGTCAGCCCCGGTACCGGCATTGGCATTGCCCGTATTGATAATGACCGCGCGGATATCGCTCTGCAAAAGGTGTTCGCGACAGATTTGCACAGGCGCCGCGCAAAAACGATTGGTCGTAAACACGCCGCCGACGCTGCATCCCGGGTCCAACAGCATGACGGTGACGTCTTTGCGTCCGGCCTTACGGACTCCGGCCTCCGTCACACCAATGCGAAGCCCTGCAACAGGGGACAGATCAGCCTCGACAGGCAGTGGGAGGTTTACTGGCATCCGGTTGCTTTCAAGAGAGTTTGCCGTGGCACTGTTTGTATTTCTTGCCACTGCCGCACGGGCAAGGCTCATTGCGACCTACGCGAGGAACTTCAGCGGCCTCGGTGACCCCCTTAGCTGCAGCAGGCACGGTCTCAGCCTCACCGGACTCAGTAGGAGCGGTGTAGGTGACGTTGGCAATGCTTTCTCCACGGGTTTCAATCGCTTCAGCAGCTTCTTCAAGCTGCTCGTTGGATTGGATCTTGACGGTCATCAGTACCTTGGTAACGTCGTTTTTAACGGAGTCCAGTAACTGCCCGAACAGCTCAAAGGCCTCGCGTTTGTATTCTTGCTTGGGTTGCTTTTGTGCATAGCCACGCAGATGGATGCCTTGGCGCAAGTAGTCCAGTGCGCTCAGGTGGTCGCGCCAATGGCTGTCAATGCTTTGCAGCAGTACCATCCGCTCGAACTGGGTGAAGTTGTCCTTGCCCACCAAGGTGACCTTGCTCTCGAAAGCCTCATTGGCTCTAGCTGTCACTGTGGATACGATTTCTTCGTCCGTGATGGAACTCGCTTCAGAGACTTGCTTTTGCAAATCAAGTTGCAACTGCCATTCATCCGATAGCATTTTTTGCAGCGCGGGAATGTCCCACTGCTCTTCGACAGACTCCGCCGGCACGAACTGGCGCACCATGTCCTCGAACGCTCCTTCGCGCAAGCCGGTGATTTGCGCAGTGAGGTCTGCAGCATCCAGAATGGCATTGCGTTGCTGGTAGATGACCTTACGCTGGTCGTTGGAGACATCGTCGTACTCCAACAATTGTTTGCGCATGTCAAAGTTGCGGGCCTCCACCTTGCGCTGCGCGCTTTCAATACTGCGGGTGACGATACCGGCCTCGATAGCCTCACCCTCGGGCATCTTCAGCCGGTCCATGATGGATTTGACGCGATCACCCGCAAATATCCGCATCAAGGAGTCGTCCAGGCTCAGGTAAAAGCGGGAAGAGCCCGGGTCGCCCTGGCGACCGGACCGGCCGCGCAACTGGTTGTCAATGCGGCGGGATTCATGCCGTTCGGTGGCAATGATGCGCAAACCACCGAGTGCTTTGATCGCCTCGTGATCTGTTTGCCATTGGCTGCGGATCTCAAGGATGCGGGCTTGTTTCGCATCCGCATCCAAAGCCTCATCCGACTCAACGGCTTCAATGGCTTTGTCCATGTTGCCACCCAACACAATGTCGGTTCCACGACCAGCCATATTGGTGGCAATAGTGATCATTTTTGCCCGACCTGCCTGGGCCACGATATCGGCTTCGCGCGCATGTTGCTTCGCATTCAGCACCTGATGTGGGAGTTTTTCTTTCTCCAACAATTCGGCAATGATTTCAGAGTTTTCGATGGAAGTTGTCCCCACCAAAACCGGCTGACCACGCTCGTAGCACTCGCGAATGTCCTTGATCGCAGCGTCGTACTTTTCTCGAGTTGTTTTGTAAACCCGGTCCAGCTGGTCGTCACGACGACTAATGCGGTTCGGCGGAATAACCATGGTCTCCAGACCATAGATTTCCTGAAACTCATAGGCCTCGGTGTCCGCAGTACCGGTCATGCCGGCCAGCTTGTTGTACAGACGGAAGTAGTTCTGGAAAGTGATAGAAGCTAGTGTCTGATTTTCAGCCTGGATTTGCACACCCTCTTTGGCCTCGACTGCCTGGTGAAGTCCATCGCTCCAACGGCGCCCGGTCATCAAGCGCCCGGTGAATTCGTCGACGATAACAATCTCGCCGCTCTGCACCACATAGTGTTGATCACGGTGGTAAAGATGGTTAGCGCGCAGAGCTGCATACAGGTGATGCATCAAGGTGATGTTGGCGGGGTCGTACAACGAGGATCCTGCCGGAATAAGTCCTAGCTCCGCAAAAATCGTCTCGGCAGCTTCGTGGCCTTGTTCTGTCAAAAAGACCTGGTGGCTTTTCTCATCGAGCGTAAAGTCGCCCGGCTTGGTGATACCTTGGCCCGTGATGGGATCCGCTTCTCCTTCTTGCTTAACCAAGCGAGGAATTGCTTTGTTAATCGCCAGATAGAGCTCGGTGTGGTCCTCAGCCTGACCACTGATGATCAGTGGCGTGCGGGCTTCATCAATCAGGATCGAATCCACCTCATCCACGATTGCGAAGTTGAGACCACGCTGAACCCGGTCGTTGGCTTCGTAGACCATGTTGTCGCGCAAGTAGTCAAAGCCATACTCATTGTTGGTACCGTACGTAATGTCGGATTGGTAGGCTTGCTGTTTTTCTTCACGCGGGGCTTGCGGCAGGTTAATGCCGACGGTCAATCCCAGAAAGTTATACAGGCGGCCCATCCAACGGGCATCGCGACTGGCGAGGTAGTCATTGACGGTCACTACGTGCACGCCTTTGCCACTCAATGCATTCAAGTAGACGGGCAACGTCGCGGTCAGGGTTTTACCTTCGCCTGTACGCATTTCGGAAATCTTGCCGTAGTGCAATGCCATACCGCCCAGCATCTGGACATCGAAATGGCGCATTTTCATGATGCGCTTGGAACCTTCGCGAACTACTGCGAAGGCCTCAGGAAGAATCGCGTCAAGAGACTCACCTTTGGACACGCGGTCTTTGAACTCTTGCGTCTTGGCACGGAGGCCGTCATCCGTCAGTGTCTCGAACTGGGTTTCAAGGGCATTGATTCGGGTGACAACGGCCCGGTACTGCTTCAGCAAGCGGTCGTTGCGGCTGCCAAAAATTTTGGTAAGGATGTTAATGGCCATCAATGCGAGCGCCGTTTGGAGAATCCACCATGGACTCACCACGCAGCACAGTCCTTTTAGAGTCTGAGTGAGATAGTGGCTCTTTGCGGGAAGTCAAGCCCTTGAGAGGGCCCCCGCTCTACGATGAGCTTAGCCCGACATTTTAGCGTTGCGGAACAGGCACTTTTCCGGCAGCCACCTGTGGCGCGGCAAGTCCCTTACCAGCGCTTAAAAACTTCTGTGGATCTTGCGGGATTCCTTGAACCAAGACTTCAAAATGTAGGTGAGAACCTGTTGAGCGACCGGTGCTGCCGACCTCTGCTATTCGTTGACCGCGCTTGATAAGGTCACCTTTCTTGACACTCACCTTAGAGGCGTGGGCGTAGCGTGTGATGAGATCATTTCCATGATCCACTTCTAGCATGTTGCCGTATTGGGGGTGAAATTCCTGGGTAACCACTACGCCACCTGCAGCAGCGTAGATCGGAGTGCCATTAGCCGCAGGGAAGTCCAGACCAGTGTGCAACGCAGAACGGCCGGTGATCGGGTCAATACGCCAGCCAAAACTTGAGCCGAGATTGGCATCCGGCACCGGAATCTGTGTGGGCACCATCATTTTTTTGATTTTTTGCTCAAACAGGCGAGACTCGATGACGGTCATAACGTCTGCATTCTGGGCTGCTGCTGCATCAAGGGCTGCCAAGGTGGCGTCCAGCTCTTCCATCGAGAGATCCCTACCGCCCACCATCAGCCCACCCCTGCCGGGAGGAACCGTGATATCGGCCGGATTAATACCAGCCAGTCCGGACACCCGCTCACCCAAAGACTCCAGCTGCAACATTTTGGCCTGCATCTCCCCCAAGCGCTTCGCCAAGACTTCGATGTTTTCTTTTACGTAGCGGTCGCGCTGGGCAAACTCATCTTTCACCACGATACGCACCAAGGTTCCAATAATCGGCCAGCCCTCTCTCGCACCCTTCATGAAAACCCAGTGATACAAGCCGACCGACACCAACATCAGGAGCACTGAGGCCAGCAGCATGGAGGCAATCAACTTGATGCCGTTGAGATGAAAGGCGCGGGTTTTTGCCATCCACGCATCCGTGATAATCACTTGCATCCAGCGCTTCCTTAAGTTAGAACTCCGTACATGATCAGAAATCACCGCTCGATAACAGCTTTGCAGGCAGCCCATGAGTCGCCTACTCTCTCGCATCTTGCGGCGCTTGCAAAAGAGTCGTCGGCTCGCCTTCAGAGTCTTCAGGGAGTGATCCCTAGCCCCCTGTTGAGGTACATCAAGGCCGGACCGATCGAGGGGTCAACGTGGTGCTTGCTGCTAGAAAACAACGCAGTGGCCGCAAAGCTCCGCCAACTTATGCCGGCGCTGCAAGCGCACCTGAGATCAAAGGGGTGGGAGGTTACCTCAATTCGACTCAAGGTACAAATGTCGTCGCAAGCAAACTACCGCTAGCGAGAAATGAAATGGTGCCGATTATCGGATTCGAACTGATGACCTACCGCTTACAAGGCGGTTGCTCTACCAACTGAGCTAAATCGGCACGGGCTGAATTCTACATCAGCAAATTAGGCGTTCCCGGAAAGAAGTACTATTTAATTCTTGTTAACGCTGGGCGTGTTCCGGTCGCTGGCGTTTTGGGTGGGACGGGATCGGGCTCCGCGTCGGAAACAGAGGCCAAGCCCTTCTGTGGGGACTTAGAGGCCTCTTCCAGATGAGCCGAGTTGCTCTTGGGGGCAATCGAAAAGGCCATACCTTGCCCGTTCTCACGCGCGTAGATGGCCAAAACCTGATCGACAGGCACCAGAATATCGCGAGCAACTCCGCCGAAGCGCCCTTTGAACTCAATGTACTCATTGCCAAGTTTGAGCGCACTGGTGGCATCAAAGCTCACGTTCAGCACGATCTCCCCATCCTTTACAAACTCCATGGGCACCCGCACCGACTCATTCACCTGCACCGCAATAAAAGGCGTAAAGCCGTTATCGGTGCACCACTCGTAAAGTGCACGAATCAGATACGGTCGAGTCGAAGGGGCGTCCAAGGAATCCAGCATGTGTACCGTCCGGTTATTTACGCATTACTTTCTCAGAGGGCGTCAGCGCCTCAATGTAAGCAGGACGGGAGAATATACGCTCGGCATATTTCAACAAAGGAGCCGCGTTCTTGCTCAGGTCAATGCCGTAATAGTCAAGGCGCCAAAGCAATGGCGCAATCGCTACGTCCAACATTGAGAAGCTTTCACCCAGCATGTACTTGTTCTTCAAGAACACGGGGGCGAGCTGTGTCAAACGGTCGCGGATATGAGCACGCGCTTTTTCAAGCGCCTTCTCATTGCCTTTTGAGGCACGGGCTTCCAGCGTGTTGACATGTACGAACAACTCTTTTTCGAAATTCAGCAAGAAGAGACGGACACGAGCCCGATCTACGGGATCGCCGGGCATCAACTGAGGGTGTGGGAAACGCTCATCAATATATTCATTGATGATGTTCGACTCATACAAAATCAGGTCTCGCTCCACCAGGATGGGCACCTGACCATAGGGATTCATGACACTGATGTCTTCCGGCTTGTTGTACAGGTCCACATCGCGGATTTCAAAGTCCATTCCCTTTTCGAACAACACGAAACGGCAACGATGGGAAAAAGGGCAGGTCGTTCCTGAATACAGCACCATCATGGCGAGAGACTCCTAAAAAATGAAAAAGAGTGGGACGCGTCAGCGGACCCACTCTGAACCTGTCGCTGGCCGCCAGTCAAGGCAGCAGGACAGCATAAAGCGTTATTTCACGTCTTTCCAGAATGCTGCGTTCAATCGCCATGCAAATAAGGTCAGTACAGACAAGAACAACAACACCCAAACTCCGACACGCACACGGGTATTTTGAGCCGGCTCGCCCATCCACTGGAGATAGTTCACCAGATCACCCACGGTTTGATCATACTGGGCAGGAGTCATCGTGCCGGGAGTTACCTGTTGCCAACCCTTGAAAACTTGAACTTCATGACCGTGCTCGGTAACCGTGTCATACACAGGTACGCGCTTACCTTGCAATTCCCACAAAGCATGCGGCATGCCGACGCTCGGGAAAACCAGGTTGTTCCAGCCCGTTGCCTTGGTGTCGTCAGGATAGTAAGTACGCAGATAGGTGTAAAGGTAATCTGCACCAGTTCCGCCTGCGCCAGCGCGTGAGCGGGCGATAACAGTGAGGTCAGGCGGATTTGCTCCGAACCAGTCTTTGGCCTGCTTGGGGTCGATTGCCGCTTTCATGGTCTCGCCCACTTTTTCTGTGGTGAACAGCAGGTTGTCTTTGATTTGCTGCTCAGTCAGACCAATGTCCTTCAGCCGATTGAAACGCATAAAGGCCGCGGAGTGGCAATTCAGGCAATAGTTCACGAACACCTTTGCACCATTTTGCAAAGAGGCCAAGTCGTTGGTCTTGGAAGGCGCTTTGTCGAGCGCAATACCACCGCCAGAGGCATGTGCACCGACCACAAAACCCAATGCCGCTACCCAGGAAATGATGATTTTTTTCATGTCAGTTATCCCCGGCGCTCAGTGAGCCACAAAGTTAACACGGCTCGGTACCGGCTTGCTCTCGCCAACGGTGCTCCACCATGGCATCAACAAGAAGAACCCGAAGTAGAACAAGGTACCGACCTGCGACACCCGCTCGCCAATTGGGGATGGAGGTTGCACACCCAGGTAAGCTAAGACGACAAAGTTAATAACGAAAATGCCGTAGAGATATTTGTGCCAATCTGGGCGATACCGGATCGACTTGACCGGGCTGTTGTCAAGCCAAGGCAAGAAGAACAAGATAACTACGGCTCCGCCCATCACTACTACACCCCAGAACTTAGCGTCGATAGACAGCATGGCAGCAGAAACCACCACAGCTGCACCGACCATCGCCCCCTTGAAGAGGGTTGGCAGCTTAGCCTTTGCGACTCCGAATGCGGCAGCACCCAATACGCAGGCAATCAGTGCGTACATCATCTCGCTGGTGATTGCACGCAACATCGAATAGAAAGGTGTGAAGTACCAGACAGGCGCAATGTGCGCTGGTGTTTTCAACGGATCCGCTGGAATAAAGTTGTTGTATTCCAAAAAGTAGCCGCCGAACTCGGGAGCAAAGAAGATGATGGCGGTGAAAACCATCAGAAAGGTACTAACAGCAAAAATGTCATGCACTGTGTAGTAGGGGTGGAAAGGCACACCATCCAAAGGATGCCCTTGAGCATCTCTAGGTGCATCCGGACCTTTGATCTCAACGCCGTCGGGGTTGTTGGAGCCCACGTCATGGAGAGCCAACAAGTGCGCGACAACCAAGCCCAGCAGAACCAGGGGCACCGCGATCACGTGGAAGCTGAAGAAACGGTTCAAAGTGGCGTCGCCCACCACGAAGTCACCACGAATCAACAATGCCAGGTCAGGGCCAACCAATGGCACTGCAGCAAACAGGTTCACGATCACCTGTGCACCCCAGTAGGACATTTGGCCCCATGGAAGCAGGTAACCCATGAATGCTTCGGCCATCAAACACAAGAAGATGGCGCAACCGAAAATCCATACCAATTCACGTGGCTTGCGATAGCTACCGTAGATCAGTCCACGGAACATGTGCAGATAAACGACCACAAAGAATGCAGAGGCGCCGGTCGAGTGCATGTAACGAATCAGCCAGCCCCAAGGCACATCACGCATGATGTACTCCACCGAACCAAACGCCAAGTTGGCATCCGGCTTGTAGTGCATCACCAAAAAGATGCCAGTCACGATTTGGATCACCAGCACCAGCAGGGCGAGTGATCCGAAGATGTACCAGAAATTGAAGTTTTTCGGAGCGTAGTACTCCGACATGTGAACTTTGTAAGCGTCGAACGCGGTAGGGAAGCGGTTCTCAAACCAGTTCGTCACCTTTTCGCCCGCTGAGGCGTTGGGAGAGATGTCCTTGAATGCACGGGCCATGTCTTAATCCTCAGGCTTTCTTGTCTTCACCGATCAGCAGCTTGCTGTCGGACAGGAACATATGGGGCGGGACTTCGAGGTTGTCCGGCGCGGGCTTGTTTTTAAACACCCGACCCGCCATGTCGAAGGTCGAACCGTGGCAAGGGCACAAAAAGCCGCCAGCCCAGTTGTCCGGCAAGGAAGGTTGGGCGCCGGTTTGAAACTTGTCGGAGGGCGAGCAGCCGAGGTGGGAACATATTCCCACGGCAACAAAAAGTTCAGGCTTGATCGAACGACCTTCATTGCGCGCGTATTCGGGCGTCAACTCTGAGGGCTTGCGTTCCGACTTAGGGTCTGCAAGCGTTGAGTCGTTGCCAGCCAATGCTGCAACTTGCTCCGGGGTCCGGCGCACAATCCAGACCGGTTTGCCACGCCACTCCACAGTGATTTTTTCACCGGGCTTCAAATCAGCGATGTCCACCTCAACCGCTGCACCGGCGGCTTTGGCTCGCTCGGATGGCTGAAATGTGCTCACAAACGGAATGGCGGTAGCAACACCACCTACCGCACCAGCACAACCTGAGGCGATAAGCCATGTCCGTTTGCTGGCGTCGATCTTTTTGCTGTCGACAGTTGTTTCACTCATGAGAATCCTCAATGAACATCGCTAGTAGATTAGGAAAGAATTGTAGCTGACGGTTGTAGGGTTATTCAACGCGACCAAAGCCCCATAACCCCAGTCATCGCCTTGGGCATTTGAGGGATACTGTTGTTTTCAACAATTTAAGGAGTCCTGAGTCATGGGTATGTTGCAAGAGTTCAAAGAGTTTGCAGTTAAAGGCAACGTGGTGGATTTGGCTGTAGGTGTGATCATTGGCGGGGCTTTCGGCAAGATCGTCGACTCTGTCGTGGGTGACTTGATCATGCCTTTGGTGGGTGCCGTGGTCGGAAAATTGGACTTTTCCAACTTGTTCTTGGTGCTCGGAAACGTGCCCGAAGGCACCGCAATGACACTGGATGCACTCAAAAAAGCGGGTGTGCCGGTCTTTGCATATGGCAACTTTGTCACAGTTGCTGTGAATTTTGCAATCTTGGCCTTCATCATCTTTTTGATGATCAAGCAGATCAATCGCATGAAGAAAGAAGCGCCGGTAGCGCCGGCAGAACCAGCACCGGTGGTCACACCGGAAGATGTGATTTTGTTGCGCGAAATTCGCGACAGCCTGAAAAAATAAGTCGATCAGCAGGGTTTGCTGCTTCGGGTAGCAAACCCTTTTTGATGCGTAAATGCAGTGCCCTAGTTAGGTCACACGGACAAGACGCTTGGCCATCTCTACCGCCTCCATCAGGCTGCTGCAATCAGCAACACCGCGCCCGGCAATATCGAACGCGGTACCGTGGTCTGGGCTGGTACGAACCAGCGGCAGCCCCAAAGTCACATTTACCCCTTGCTCTACCCCGAGGTACTTGACGGGGATGAGCCCTTGGTCGTGGTACATCGCAACCACCACGTCAAATTCACCGGGATGGTCATCGCTGTCCCTTGCGCGCATGAACACGGTATCCGGTGCAATGGGGCCGTAAACATCAGCACCTTCTGATCGCACCGCGTTAATGGCCGGGGCAATGATCTCAATTTCTTCGCGCCCGAACAAACCGCCCTCACCCGCATGGGGGTTCAGACCTGCCACCGCAATCCGGGGCTCACGGTTCAATGCACTGCGCAGTGCCATCCTAGTTATCCGGATCGTGGAGGCCACATTATCAAAAGTCACGGCGTCCAAGGCCTCCCGCAACGACACATGAATGCTGACCAAAACCGTTCTCAGCGCGTGGTTGGCCAGCATCATCCGCACCGGCATTTCTGCGAGCGTGAAACCACGCGCCTTGGCGGCACGCGCTTGCAGTAGCTCCGTGTGACCCGGAAAAGCGTTGTAGGGTGCGCCGGCAGCACTCATGGCCTCTTTGTGCAAAGGAGCCGTCACCAAGGCTGCAATGTCGCCGCGCAGGGCACTGTCTGCCGCCCAAACGACGCAACGCCCCGCAAACTCACCGGCAGCTGCACTCACCTGGCCATACGCCACCTCCGCCAGTGGCGCGCCGATTTGCAGCACCGGGATGCAACCGGTTGGCACATGGGCCAAATCCCCCAGCGCAGCCAATACCGCCACGGGCAAAGGCAGACCGGCCCCACCCACTAGTTGACTGGCACGTCGCATGGCGCCCACATCGCCGGCTACAAAACAATCCCGCATAAGAACCGGTGCCCGCTGGTAGCAGCGAGCAATGATTTCAGGCCCGATTCCGGCTGCGTCGCCGAGTGTGATGGCTATCGGTGGGTGTGTCATGCGGGGTTCGGGATATCGATAAAACTGTGGGTCAAGCCATGCTGGGCAGCCACCCAAGTCGCAACCGCGGCAGAACCATAACGCTCGCTCGCATGGTGCCCACACGCAATGTAGGAGACACCGCATTCACGAGCGTAATGAGCCTGCGGCTCCGAGATTTCACCCGTGATAAACACCTGCGCACCTGCGGCAATCGCCGCCTCGAAATACCCCTGTGCGCCTCCGGTGCACCAAGCCACCCGGCGTACAGGCCCCGCAAAGCCCTCCACACAAGTCACGTTGCGCCCCAGCACGGACTCCACATGGGCTGCCAACAGCAAATCACTCTGCCACTCGGTTGCTGACACGCCCAAGTGTCCCAGGCCTTGTTCCCCAAAGTTCGAGAGTGTTTCCAGACCCAGCAGCTTTCCAAGCTGTGCGTTGTTACCAAACTCTGGGTGAGCGTCTAATGGCAAGTGGTACGCGAGCAAGTTGATGTCATGGGAGAGCAACAAGCCCAAGCGTTTGCGCATCCAGCCACTGACCTGCCCATCAAAACCTTTCCAGAACAAGCCGTGGTGTACCAAAATCGCATCCGCTTTCTGGTCGATAGCTGCTTGTATCAGGGCCTCACTGGCTGTCACCCCGCTCACCACATGCCCGACGCGGCTCCGCCCCTCGACTTGCAGACCGTTATGACAAAAGTCTTTGAAACGCTCAGGCTGCAGCAGGATGTTGAGCGTCTGAAGGAGTTGCTGGCGGTCAATCATGGTGTTTCGGAATCTTGGTTCTGGAAAGGTATTGTCCCCGAGGGGCGGGCTGTTTCAAGCGTGCTGTCGCACCCCTGCCCCGCTGCGATCCAACGCGGAGCCGATTTCTTCAGCAAGGCCGCGAGGGCCTTGCGCAGTGGCTCCCAAATGCCCGGCCACTGGCGCAACAACACCTCACCAGGGTCTGACATGGCCCCGCAGCGGTATTGACGCGCCGTATATTCCCACCGAAGTGCCACACAAGCGCCCCGTCGACGCCGACTCAGGACCACACCGATAGGGCATGGCTCCACCAGACAACAAACACCGCAGCCGTTGCAGGCAGCACCTGTAGGCGGCTTATTTGGCGCCTCCGGCTCGATCATGATGGTGCGATAGGGGTCAGTCATAGGTCATGCAGCTACTCGCAGCTTAGCAGCCTACAATTTGCCGGTGGCATCCGCTGTTGTGTGCCTTTTGCTGAGTGATTTCATGAAAAGACTTTGGTTGCTGTTCTCTCAAACGTGCACCGTACTTCTGGCGACTTACTTTGTAGTGGCCACTCTCAAACCGCAATGGGTGAACCCTGGCAGTAGCTCCCGCGGTGTCATCTCCATGTTTGAATCTCCGGCGCCTGCAGTCGGGGAAATCCCGCCGGGGAGCCTGCGCAACGCGGCACAGATCGCCTCGTCGGCAGTGGTGAGCATTGCCACCAGCAAAGCCGCCGCACAGCACCCCAACGCCAACGACCCTTGGTTCAAATTCTTCTACGGTGACCAAAGTGAGGACCCTCAAGGTGGTCTCGGGAGTGGTGTGATCGTCAGCCCCCAAGGCTACATACTGACCAACAATCATGTGATTGAAGAGGCCGATGAAATTGAAGTGTTCTTCAACGACGGGCGCAAATCCATTGCCAAGGTGATCGGCACCGACCCCGACAGCGATCTCGCTGTTTTGAAGGTCGAGCTCGACAAATTGCCCGCCATCGTGCTCGGCAATGCTGATGCATTGCGGGTGGGCGACCAAGTCTTGGCCATCGGCAACCCCTTTGGCGTAGGCCAGACGGTTACCAGCGGGATTGTGAGCGCACTGGGCAGAAACCAGTTGGGCATCAACACGTTTGAGAACTTTATCCAAACGGACGCCGCCATCAACCCCGGCAACTCAGGCGGCGCACTGGTGGACACCAACGGCAACTTGCTCGGCATCAACACCGCCATCTACTCCCGCTCCGGCGGCAGTATGGGCATCGGTTTTGCCATACCGGTGACTACGGCCAAGCAAGTGCTCGAAGACATTGTGAAAGACGGCAAAGTCACGCGCGGCTGGATCGGGGTGGAACCCAATGACCTTTCGCCTGAATTGGCGGAGACATTTGATGTCAAGGCCCAAGAAGGAGTCATCATCACCGGCGTCTTGCAAAACGGCCCGGCCTCCCAAGCGGGGATCCGCCCGGGTGATGTCATTTTGAGCATCAACGGCAAACCGGTGAAGGACGTCACGCAGCTTTTAGCGCTGGTGTCTTCCCTGAAGCCCGGTGTTGAATCCGCCTTTACGGTCCAGCGCAAAGATGCGGACGTGAACTTGAAACTCACCCCAGGCGTACGGCCCAAGCCCAAAGCTGTTAAGCGCTGAAAGCAAAACCCCCGCACGGAGGCGGGGGTTGCAGATCTAGGCAGTTGCGCGCTTAGGCGGAACTGGACTCTTCGGCCGGAGCCTGCGTGTGTTTGATGAAAATCTGCGCTGCCCAAATGCCGATCTCGTACAAGATACACATCGGAATTGCTAGCGCCAGTTGCGACACCACATCGGGCGGCGTCACGATAGCAGCCACCACAAACGCCAGCACTATGAAATAGCTACGAAAGGCCTTGAGTTTTTCGACAGAGACGATGCCCATTCGGGCGAGCACCACCACAACGATGGGCACTTCAAACGCCAGGCCGAATGCCAGGAACATGGACAACACAAAGTCCAGATACGCCTCGATATCCGGCGTCGCGGCAATGCTTTTGGGTGCGAAGCTCTGGATGAACTTGAAAACCTGCCCGAAGACGAAAAAGTAGCAAAACGCCACGCCAATGAAGAACAGCACTGTGCTGGACACCACCAGCGGCAAGACCAGTTTCTTCTCATGGCTGTAGAGGCCGGGCGCCACAAATGCCCACATCTGCCACAGCACCACCGGTAGCGCAATCAGGAATGCTGTCATCAGCATGATCTTGAGCGGCACCAGGAATGGCGAAATCACCGAGGTCGCAATCAGCTTGCCGCCCTCCGGCAAAGAGGCAATCAAAGGCTGGGCCAAGAAGTCATACAGCGCGGCCGGGCCCGGGTACAGCGCCAACACCGCCATAGCGATGCCCACTGCAATCGCGGCTTTGACCAAGCGGTCGCGCAACTCCATCAAATGCTGGACGAACGGCTGCTCGGTTCCGGCAAGCTCGTCTTGCGGTTGATTTTCAGTAGACATGGCGAAATTGTTGTGCTCCGTTTAACGGACGCGTGGAGGACGGAAGCGGGCCACCCTTGCGGCGCCCGAGAGAGCACGTGTGCGCACCCCGTTGCGGGCCTTGTACCACTGCGGCATGGCACCCTGCTTCAGGCGCCAATTCTTGTTGGGATGCTTGTAGCTCGGAGGCTCAGACTCCAGCGCCGCATCCGTGGTGGCCGACCAGGTGTTTTCAAAGTCAGACGCAGTGGTTTGGATGGAGTTTTCAACATCACGCGCAGCACCTTCTACGGTTTCACGCATTTTCTTCAACTCGTCCAAGTCCATCGACCGGTTGACCTCAGCTTTGACGTCCGCCACGTATCGCTGCGCCTTGCCCAGCAAGGCACCCACCGTGCGGGCTACCCGAGGCAGCTTCTCCGGCCCGATGACGATCAACGCCACCGCGCCGATCAGCGCCATTTTGGAAATTCCGAGATCAATCACGCAGGACTAGCTCAGTTTTTTTGCTTGGCTTCCACGTCGATCGTGGTTTTTTCAGAAGCGTTGGCCACTTGCTGTGCAGGAGCGGCTTTGTCGTCGGCCGCGGGAGCGGTGCCGTCTTTCATGCCGTCCTTAAAGCCCTTTACGGCTCCACCCAGATCGGAGCCGATGTTCTTGAGCTTTTTGGTGCCGAACACCATCACCACGATCAGCAGAACGATTAACCAGTGCCAGATAGAAAAAGAACCCATGATGTACTCCTAACGATAAATTGAATTCTAGTCGCCCACCCGGAGCAACTAACCTCTCAGCCAAGGGCGCGGACCACCCATGACATGAAAATGCAAGTGATGGACCTCTTGGCCCCCTTCCACCCCGGTGTTGGTCACCAAACGGTAGCCGCCTTCCGGATAGGGGTTGCAGCCCTCCTTCAATGCCAACTGCGGCACCAAGGACATCATGTGCGCCATCAGAGCGCCATGCTCCGCCGTAATGTGGGCCATGCTGGGAATATGGGCTTTGGGAATCAGCAAAAAGTGCACCGGCGCCCACGGGTTGATGTCGTGAAAGGCGTACACCAGCTCGTCCTCAAAGACCACCTTGGACGGAATCTGCTTGGCCACGATCTTGCAAAAAATGCAATTCGGATCGTGGGCGCTGTGGGTGTGCTCGCTCATGCACCAATCTCCTGACCTTTGTTCATAGCCATAAAGCCCGTCACGATACGGTAGAGAAACCACACCGATATGACAGCCCAGGCAATAGCCCCGGGAAAGTAGAACAAGAAGAACAAGGGGAAGGTCAGTGCATAGGCCAGCCCCGCAAAAATAACGGAACGGATGCGCCACCGGAAATGCGATGCATGCCAGGTGCCGACTGCGTCATCGCGCTTGACCAAGTCCAGTATCAAGGCCACGACCAGCAGCGTCATGCCGAACTGCCCACCGGGAATAAATGCCGCCACCGCCACAATGAGGTGCAGCACATAGCTGATCGTCCCCACCGTGTTGAGCCCTTGCAGCTTGAGCAACAGGGTTTGGTCTGGCGTGGCAGGCGTCGTAAAGTCTTGGCTCATGGCTTGGCTCCTTATTTCGACTCGGCTTCGCGGGCCACGGCCTTGCGCAAGGCTTTTTCTTCCAAGCCGCTGGTGCCCAAGCGGCGCTCCAGCTCGGCAATGACGTCGGCAGGGCTCAGCCCGTAGTGGGCCAATGCCACCATGCTGTGGAACCACAGGTCCGCCATTTCGTAGACGATCTTGTTTTTGTCGCCGCCGTAGTCGGCGTCTTTGGCGGCGAGCACCACTTCGGTGGCCTCTTCGCCGATTTTCTTCAAAAAGGCGTCAGGGCCTTTGTGCAGCAGGCGAGCCACATAGCTGGCCTCGGGGTCACCCCCGTTGGCGGCTTTGCGGCTTTCAATGACCGCGGCCAAATGGGCCAGCGCGTCTTGGGAAGTGATTGTGTCCTGCATGGTGTGAATACGCGCTTTACTTGTAAATGGATTCAGGGTCTTTCAGCACCGGGTCCACCGCCGCCCACACGCCGTCCTTCAGCACACTGAAGAAGCAGCTGTGGCGACCGGTGTGGCAGGCAATCCCCGGCTCGTGGCCCAACTGGGTCACTTTGAGCAAGATAACGTCACTGTCGCAGTCCATGCGAATCTCATGGACTTTCTGCACATGGCCCGACTCCTCGCCCTTGAACCAGAGCTTGTCACGCGAGCGGCTGAAATACACCGCCTGCCCGAGCTCCACCGTTTTTTGCAACGCTTCGCGGTTCATCCAGGCAAACATCAGCACATCGCCGGTGGTTTGCTCTTGCGCAATCACCGGCACCAGGCCTTTGGAGTCCCAGCGAATGTGCTTGATCCAGCTGACGGGAGGGGTAGTGGGAGTGTCCATTTGCTACTTTTTTAATAGCTACTCGCGCAATATTAGCGAGGGCTAGAGGCCAAAAAGGCTTAAATCCGGACGGGAATTCCCCGCTCGGCCATACGGGCCTTGGCTTGGCCCACGGTGTATTCACCGTAGTGGAAGATGCTGGCCGCCAACACGGCGTCCGCCCCACCCTGCTGCACACCATCGGCCAGATGGTCGAGGTTGCCTACGCCACCGCTAGCAATCACCGGCACACTGATGGCGTCTGCCACCGCGCGGGTCAGCGCCAGGTCAAAACCGCTCTTGGTGCCGTCGCGGTCCATGCTGGTGAGCAAAATCTCACCAGCCCCACGCCGGGCCATTTCGGTCGCCCACACCACGGCATCGAGACCGGTGTTTTTACGCCCACCGTGGCTGTAGACATCCCAGCCGGCGCCACGGGTGGCGGCGTCTTCAGCCGAGCGCCGCTTGGCGTCGATGGCGACCACAATGGCCTGCGAACCATACTTGTGCGAAGCGTCTTCAATCACTTGCGGGTTGGCCAATGCAGCGGAGTTGAAGCTGACCTTGTCGGCACCGGCATTGAGCAGGCGGCGCACATCTTCGACCACCCGCACGCCACCACCCACGGTGAGCGGAATAAACACCTGGGATGCCACGGCTTCGATGATGTGCAGGATCAGGTCGCGCCCATCGCTGGTGGCCGTGATGTCGAGGAAGGTGAGCTCGTCGGCGCCCTGGTCGTTGTAGCGGGCGGCAATCTCCACCGGGTCACCGGCATCGCGCAGCTCGACAAAATTGACGCCTTTGACGACGCGACCACCGGTCACGTCCAGGCACGGAATGATGCGTTTAGCGAGCATCAGCCGTTCAACTCATCAGCGCGGAGCTGGGCTTTTTCAAAGTCGAGATCGCCGCTGTAGATGGCGCGGCCGCAGATCACACCTTCTACGCCTTCACTCTCTACTTCGCACAATGCCTCAATGTCTGCCATGTTGGACAAGCCACCCGAGGCGATCACGGGAATGGTCAGCGCCTGGGCGAGCTTGACGGTGGCGTCGATGTTGATGCCCGAGAGCATGCCGTCGCGGCCGATGTCGGTGTAGATGATGGATTCGACGCCGTAGTCTTCAAACTTCTTGCCCAGGTCCACCACGTCGTGGCGGGTGAGCTTGCTCCAGCCGTCGGTGGCTACCTTGCCGTCGCGCGCGTCCAGGCCCACGATGATGTGGCCGCCAAATGCGGTGCAGGCGTCCTGCAAAAAGCCGGGGTTTTTAACCGCTGCGGTGCCGATGATCACGTAGCGCAAGCCCGCATCCAGATAGCGCTCGATGGTGTCCAGGTCGCGGATACCGCCACCCAGCTGCACATCAATCTCGCCGCCCACTTCTTTCAAAATCTTGCGGATGGCCACCTCGTTCTTTGGATGGCCGGCAAACGCGCCATTCAGGTCTACCAGGTGCAGGCGGCGCGCGCCTTTGTCAACCCAGCTTCGGGCCATGACCGCAGGGTCTTCGCCGAAAGTGGTGGATTGGTCCATATCGCCTTGTTTGAGGCGAACGCAGTGGCCGTCTTTGAGGTCAATCGCAGGAATTAAAAGCATGGTGCTTCAGGGTTGGAGGAAAAAAGAGGTCGCTTTGCCAAATGCAGAGGTGCGGCAAGGAAAAAGAATCAAGGGTTCCAGTGCAGGAAATTTCGGTACAGGGCTAAACCATGTTCGGCGCTCTTCTCGGGGTGGAATTGCGTCGCGAAAATATTATCGCGCGCAATGGCGCAAGAGAAGCGCTGGCCGTATTCGGTCTCGCCCACGCTGTGGCGCGCATCCGACGGTTGGGCGTAGTAGCTGTGCACAAAGTAAAAGTAAGCGCCGTCCGGCACATCGCCCCACACCGGGTGCCGCAGTGCAGCATCGGCGGCGCCGGTTTGCCACACGCGGTTCCAGCCCATTTGGGGCACTTTGTAGCGGCTGCCATCGGGCTGAATTTGCCCTGCCAGCTCAAACTTGACCACCTCGCCAGGAATCAGGCCCAGCGAGGGCGTGTCTTGCTCTTGCGAGTGGTCGAGCAGCATTTGCATGCCCACACACACGCCCATGAGCGGCTTGTGGGCAGCGGCATGCATGACGGCATCGAACATGCCGGAGTCGTGCAACTCGCGCATGCAGTCGCGCATGGCGCCCTGGCCCGGCAGCACCACGCGTTCGGCGTCCATTACCTCTTGCGCAGTGCGGGCCCACACGACTTCGACACCTGCATCGGCTGCGACATGCATCACCGCCTGGGTGACCGAGCGCAAATTTCCCATGCCGTAATCGACGACTGCCACTTTTTTCATCAGAGCGATCCTTTGGTGGAGGGAATCACGCCCAGTGCGCGCGGGTCGAACTCCAGGGCGGAGCGCAGTGCGCGGGCAAAGGCCTTGAATACGGTTTCGGCCTGGTGGTGGGCGTTTTCGCCCTTGAGGTTGTCAATGTGCAGGGTCACCAGCGCGTGGTTCACAAAACCCTGAAAAAACTCGTGCGTGAGCTGGGTGTCAAACGCGCCGATCATGCCGCTCTTGAAGGGCACATCCATCTCCAGCTGCGGGCGGCCCGAAAAGTCGATCACCACGCGGCTCAAGGCTTCGTCCAGCGGCACATAGGCGTGTCCGTAGCGGCGAATACCTTTTTTGTCGCCCACCGCTTTGGCAAACGCCTGCCCGAGGGTGATGCCCACGTCTTCCACGGTGTGGTGGCCGTCAATGTGCAAGTCGCCTTCGGCCTCGATGTCGAGGTCGATCAGCCCGTGGCGGGCAATCTGGTCGAGCATGTGGTCAAAAAAGCCGATGCCGGTGGACAAGCGGCTCACGCCGGTGCCATCGATATTGATGCGCACGCGGATTTTGGTCTCGGCCGTGTTGCGCGACACCTCGGCAACGCGGGCCGGCATGGCGGTGGAAACTTCAGTCAGTGGGTAATTGCTCATAGCGACTCCTGCCGAGCCGCCTCCAAGGAGGCGACGGCCCCCTTGGGGGGCAGCGAACGAATGTAAGCGTGGGGGTTCATAGTATTTCCTGCAGGGCCTGAATCAGTCGGGCGTTTTCGTCGGCGGTGCCAACCGTCAAACGCAAACAACGGGCCAGCAATGGGTGCATTTTAGAAACGTTCTTGACCAGCACCCCGCGCGCCTTCAAACCATCGAAGACTTTTTGGGCTGCATCGTCGGCACCGGCAAAGCGGACCAGCACCATATTGGCATCGCTGTCCCAGGCTTTCACGCCGGGCATGGCGCGCAATGCTCCTAAAAGCATAGCGCGTTGCGCACATATCTCTTGGGCTTGCGCCGCAAAAGCCTCTTGATGCTCCAAGGCAAACAGCGCGCACTCGTAGTTGAGCACGCTGATGTTGTAGGGCGGGCGCACCTTGTCAATCTGGCCGATCAGGGCGGCCGGGCCAGTCATGTAGCCCAGGCGCACACCGGCCAAGCCGAACTTGCTCAGGGTGCGCATCAGCACCACATGGCTGTGGGCGGCGGGGTTGGCGCGAATCACGTCCATGAAGGTGCGGCTGGAGAACGGCTGGTAGGCCTCGTCCACCGCCACGATGCTGCCGGCCTGCTTGGCTGCGGCGATGACCGTGGCCATGTCGGCCTCGTCCCACAGGTTGGCGGTGGGGTTGTTGGGGTAAGCCAGGTAGACGATGGCGGGCTGCCGCTCGGTGATGGCCTGCACCATGGCGGGCACATCGAGGGCAAAGTCTTCGGTGAGCGGCACGCCCACAAAGTCCAGCCCCTGCAGCTGCGCGCTCATGGCGTACATCACAAAACCCGGCGTGGGCGCCAGCACCACAGGGCGGGCTTCGCCCGGCTGGGCGGGCACATCGCAGGCCATGGAGAGCAGGCTGATCAGCTCGTCCGAGCCATTGCCCAGCATGATGTCGTGGCCGGCCGGCATGCCGGCATAGGCGGCGAGTGCGGTGCGCAAATCATCCACACGGCCATCGGGGTAGCGGTTCAGCGCCAGCGCGCCCAGGCGTTGGCCCAACTCGGCTTGCAGGTGGGCGGGCAGCGAAAACGGGTTCTCCATGGCATCGAGCTTGACCATGCCTTTGGAGTCTTGGATGGCGTAGGCGTGCATGCTCTGCACATCCTGGCGGATGCGGCGCGCAATCAGCGCCTGAACGTCAGCGGCTATGTCGGCAGAAGTATCAGCTGAAGAAGTCATGCAGTGGCTTTCAAAAAAACTAGTCGGCCAGCGCCAGGTCGGCGGGCGTGGCTTGCAAAGGGTTCAGGATGGTGATGCCGTCCATCTGCTGGCCGTGCTGCAGGTCGAACGACAGCACATGGCTGGCCCCGCTCTGCGCGGCGGCGGCCACCACCAGTGCGTCCCAATACGGCAGGCCGAAGCGGGCTTCCACGCCCCAGGCGGTTTCTACCGTCTGGTGGTCAATCTGCCAAGGCTGCCAGAGCTGGTAGCGGCGCAGCTTGGCGCGCGCATCGCCCTGCGGCATGGCGAAGTGGCGGGTGGCCCCCACGTAATAGGCGTTGAGCACCTGGGTGCTGATGCGCCCTGCCCGGCGCTGCCACAGCGCCTGCAGCCATTCGCGCACACGGGCTTGGCGGGCGGCGTCAAACGCGTCGTCGGCGGCCAGCAGCACATTGGTGTCTACAAACACAATGGCGCCGGAGGTGTCGAGCGGGCTAGCCATTGTGGAGATCCCGAGCTGGGTACGCCTTGCCACCCGAGCTGAAGCTGGACGTATCCGCCACCCAATCGCGCTGGGCGCGGGCGTAGGCGTCGTCGTGCTGCATCTTGTCGGTGAGCATCTCACCCACCAAGCGCGACACGCTGGTGTTACGCCGCGCCGCCTCGATCCGCACCCACTCCAGGGTGGCGTCTTCAACGGTGATGGTGACGTTTTTCATTTGAAGGCAGTTTACACGAAATTCGTGTTGCACGAAATTCGTGTGAATTTTCTAGGGTTTATGGATAGGGCCAACGAGCATCGCGCACGTGCCTCGGGCTATAGTGCGACGAAAGCAAAAAACGGGAGGGGTGAACGATGATGGCTGCTCAAGCTAAAAAGAGCACATGGAGGCTGGCGGGTTTACCGCTATCTTTATATGAGCAGCTTGCGCTTATTCCGCGAGGGCTGGAGGCCAATTAGGCTGGTAAATCTGCCGGAATATCCGACTCAGATACATCACGTTAAACAGCGAGAGCCTATGAGATCCATTGCCTACTTTTTGTGCACTGTATTGGTCGCACTCCCGACTTTGCATTGGCTTGTCGTGTCCTTATTGACGCTGCTGAAAGTTCAAGTTCCATACAACTCGCTTCTTTCACTTCTTTTTTCGTTTGGATCTTTGCTTCCTTTTACGTTTGCTTGGGCCCCTCCACGCGCGCTTACGATGCTTCTGGGATATGCAATGATGTTTTTGGTCCTGCGACGGATTTGGTTATTCGTAGTGAAGAAGGAGCGAACACCGGCTTCATTTGTGGGGCTTCAAAAGGCGCTTGGCTACGTCGGATTCTGGTCTCTCTCGCTTAGTGTTCTGGTGTTGATACTCAGCATAGCGCTGAGCGCCGGTTCGGGTGTTCCAGCGGGCCTGCTAATGATGCCCGCGATGTTCTGCGTGCCTTGGGCGTTTTTCATAACCGAGGTCACTAGCTTCACGCGGAAGGCTGCTGCTCGTGCGACTGTTTAACTGGTCGCCCAAGTCGGACGCCTTCGGCGCCCCTTGGCTTCGGCGTTGCTCAAAACCCTAGCCTGCATACCCCAATTGCCTCACTGTGCGCTCACACACAACGTCACACTGCTACAGACCGGATTCAAAACAAACCGAACCGCCAACTCCCGCCGAATTCTTAGGCTTTTCGGACCCTAGCCCTTACGAAATATGCGCAAGCAGCTATCGAATAGATAGCAAAAAAACCTAACGGATTCACAAACAGGGATAAACCGTCCCCAGCGCGTTCACCACCACCAGTTGCACCGGGAAGTCGGCCTCGTAGAGGTCGGCGTTGCGCTTGAGTTCGGATGTGTAGATGTTTTTGGCCATGCTGGGCTCCAGCCTGCGGCCGTTGAGACAGATGCTGGCGGGGGCTCCGGCGCGCACTGCTTGGGCGTGGGCCTCTAGCGCCCCCTCCATAACGCCGACGAGGTAGTAGTCGGTGTAGGTGCTGCCTTGTTTCTCGGTCTTCTCCAAGGCCCGCATTTCGCGGATGGTCATGGCCTGGGCGGTGGAGGCCGCAGCAAGACACAGGGCGAACATGGCTGCCGCTTGCCGCAGCAGGGAGAGATTGTTAGGGGTGTGAGGTGTGGTGCGCATAGGGCTTGGTCGTCCTGATGCGCGCAACCTTACTTCAATCGCATTTCCGCCGCACGCGCATGGGCTTGCAGGCCCTCGCCGTGGGCCAGCACCGAGGCGATCTGCCCCAGCGCCTGCGCGCCCTGCTCGCTCACCTCGATCAGGCTGCTGCGCTTCTGGAAATCGTACACGCCCAGCGGGCTGCTAAACCGTGCGGTGCCGCTGGTGGGCAGCACGTGATTGGGGCCAGCGCAGTAGTCGCCTAGGCTCTCGGAGGTGTAGGCGCCCAAAAAGATGGCACCGGCGTGCTTGAGCAGCGACTCCCAGCGGTGCGGGTCATTGCTGCTTACTTCCAAGTGCTCGGGCGCGATGCGGTTGCTGATGTCGCAGGCTTCTTCCATGCTGCGGGTCCGGATCAGTGCGCCACGGCCGGTAAGGCTCTTGGCAATGATCTCGGCGCGCGGCATTTCGGGCAGCAGGCGGTTGATGCTTTGCTGCACTTGCTCGATGTAAGCCGCGTCGGGGCACAGCAAAATGCTTTGCGCCAGCTCGTCGTGCTCGGCCTGGCTGAACAAGTCCATGGCCACCCAGTCGGGCGGCGTGGTGCCGTCGGCCAGCACCAAAATTTCGCTGGGGCCGGCAATCATGTCGATGCCCACCGTGCCAAACACGCGGCGCTTGGCGGCGGCCACATAGGCGTTGCCGGGGCCGGTGATTTTGTGCACCGCGGGAATGGTGGCAGTGCCATAGGCCAATGCAGCCACGGCTTGCGCGCCACCGATGGTGAAGGCGCGGGTGACGCCGGCCACATAGGCGGCAGCCAGCACCAGTGCGTTCTTCTCGCCCTTGGGCGTAGGCACCACCATGATGATTTCGTCCACTCCGGCCACGTGGGCGGGGATGGCGTTCATCAACACGCTGCTGGGGTACGCCGCTTTGCCGCCGGGCACATAAATGCCCACGCGGTCCAGCGGCGTGACCTTTTGGCCCAAGAGCGTGCCGTCTTCGTCGCGGTAGGTCCAGCTCTCGCCGGAGGCCTTCTTTTGTGCTTCGTGGTAGCTGCGTACGCGCTTTGCGGCGGCCTCCAGCGCAGAGCGCTGGTCTGCGGGAATGCTGTCAAACGCGGCTTTGAGCTCGGCCTGGGTCAGCTCCAGCGCTTTCATGTCGGGGGCGCTCAGGCCGTCGAAACGGGCGGTGTACTCCAGCACGGCGGCATCACCACGCAGCTGCACGTCGGCCAGGATGTCGGCCACGCGCTGCTCGATGGCGGCGTCGGTGTCCGCAGACCAATGCAGGCGCGCCTTGAAATCAGCCTCAAAAGTGGCGCTAGCTGTCGAAAGACGTGCGGGAGCAGCTACAAAATTCATAGCAAAATAGTTTCCGGAGTTACTTGCCGACGGCACCGGCAAAGGCGTCGATGATTTTGCGGATGGGTTCTTGCTTGAGCTTGAGCGCGGCTTGGTTGACCACCAGGCGGGAGCTGATGTCCATGATGCGCTCCACCTCGACGAGATGGTTGGCCTTGAGCGTGTTGCCGGTGGAGACCAAGTCCACAATCGCGTCGGCCAAGCCCACCAAGGGTGCGAGCTCCATGCTGCCGTAGAGCTTGATCAGGTCCACGTGCACGCCCTTGCTGGCGAAAAACTCGCGCGCAATGGCTACGTATTTGGTAGCCACTTTCAGGCGGGAGCCTTGCTTGACGGCCGAGGCGTAGTCAAAGTCGGCACGCACCGCCACGCTGATACGGCACTTGGCAATTTGCAAGTCCAGCGGCTGGTAGAGGCCTTGGCTGCCGTGCTCCAGGAGCGTGTCTTTGCCGGTAATGCCCAGGTCGGCACCGCCGTATTGCACATAGGTGGGCACGTCGGTGGCGCGCACCACCAGCACACGAACGTTGGGCTGGTTGGTGTCGAGAATCAGCTTGCGCGATTTTTCGGGGTCGTCCAGCACCTCAATGCCTGCGGCTTTGAGCAGGGGCACGGTTTCTTCAAAGATGCGGCCTTTGG
The DNA here is from genome assembly GCF_013297935.1 of Rhodoferax sp. GTDB lineage: Bacteria > Pseudomonadota > Gammaproteobacteria > Burkholderiales > Burkholderiaceae_C > Allorhodoferax. The sequence goes on from NZ_JAAFIX010000003.1 coordinate 290,111, forward strand.
ACAGGGCCAGGGTAATCATGTCTGCGCTCATGGCGGGCTCTCGGGGTTGCGTGCGCCTCAGGCGGACTGGGCTGCCCACTCAGCGGGCGAAAAAGTCTTCATGGACAAGGCGTGTACCTCGTCGGTTTGCATGCGGTTGCCCAAGGTGGCGTACACCAAGCGCTGGCGCTGCACGAGGCGTTTGCCCTCGAATTCGGGCGACACGATGGTGGCGTACCAGTGACGGCCATCGCCTTCGAGTGCGCAATGGTCGCAGGCGAGGCCGGCGGTAATGAGGGCTTGGAGTTGGTCTGCGGTCATAAAAGGTTCAGCTGCGGATTTTGTAGCCGCTGCGCAGCAATTGAAGGGCGATCAGGCTCACCAGCACCGTGGCGCCACCGACCACCGAGAGGCTCAGCCACGGCGACACATCGCTGATGCCGAAGAAGCCGTAGCGGAAGCCGTCGATCATGTAGAAAAACGGGTTGAAGTGGCTCACCCCTTGCCAGAACGCGGGCAGGGAATGGATGGAGTAAAACACCCCGCTCAAAAACGTCATGGGCATGACCACAAAGTTCTGGAAGGCGGCCAGCTGGTCAAACTTTTCAGCCCACAGACCGGCAATGAGGCCGAGCGCTGCCATCAGGGTCGCGCCCAGCACCGCGAAAACCAGAATCCACACCGGTGCGGCGTAGCTCATGGGGGCAAAAAAAGCAGCCACCACAAACACTCCCAGCGCCACCACCAAACCGCGGATGACGGCTGCGCCCACGTAGGCCACGAACCAGTTCCAGTACGACAAGGGGGTGAGCAACAAAAACACCAGGTTGCCCATGACCTTGCTCATGATGAGCGAAGACGAACTGTTGGCAAAAGCGTTTTGCAGCAAGCTCATCATGGCCAGGCCAGGCACCAGAAAGGCGGTGTAGCTGACCTGGTCGTACACCTTCACATGGCTCTCCAGAGCGTGGCCGAAGATCAGCAGGTAGAGCATGGCCGTGAGCACGGGGCCGGCGATGGTTTGCGCGGCGACCTTCCAGAAACGCAGCGTTTCTTTGTAGAGCAGGGTTTGCCAGCCGTTCATGCTTGTGCTCCTTGCTGGTTCATGACGTCGAGGAACACGTCCTCCAGATCGGCTTTGCGGATTTCCACGTCTTCCACCGTGACACCGGCTTGGCGCACTGCGGCCAGGTAGTTTTCAATCTCCAGCGCGCTGTTGGCGGGCAGCTGGACAATGCGGCCGGTAATGCGGGCGCGCGCAGCCAGGTCGGCGGGCAAGGCGTCTGCAGTTTTGAACCGCAACACGTTGCTGCTGGCGGCTTTAAGCAGGTCGCTGGTTTTGTCCAAGGCCACAATGCGGCCGGTCTTGAGCATGGCAATGCGCCCACACAGGGCTTCGGCTTCTTCGAGGTAGTGGGTGGTCAGCAGCACGGTGCTGCCTTGCTTGTTGAGGTTGGCGACAAACTGCCAAAGGGTCTGGCGCAGCTCGACATCCACCCCGGCGGTGGGCTCGTCCAGCACGATGACGGGGGGTTTGTGCACCAGCGCTTGCGCCACCAGCACGCGGCGCTTCATGCCGCCGGAGAGTTGGCGCATGTTGGCATTGGCTTTGTCGGCCAGGCCCAGGCCTTCCAGCAACTCGTCCACCCAGGCTTCGTTGTTGCGCAGGCCGAAGTAACCGGACTGGATGCGCAGCATCTCGCGCACATTGAAAAAGGGGTCAAACACCAGCTCCTGCGGCACGACGCCGAGCTTGCGGCGCGCATCGGCATAGTCGGCCTGCACATCGCTGCCCAACACGCTCACGCTGCCGCTGGTGGGCCGCGACAGCCCTGCGAGCATGCTGATCATGGTGGTTTTGCCCGCTCCGTTGGGGCCAAGGAGACCGAAGAATTCGCCCTGCTCGATGTTGAGACTGACGTTATCGACTGCCTTGAAGGTTGAGCCTTTCGGCCCCTTGGGCGAGGGATACGTCTTGGAGATGGATTGGAAGGAGATGGCGGGCATAAAGAACCCGCGATTTTACGCTGCCGCGCTTATGCGGGCTTGAGGAGTGCGTCAATCCCATACAGCGCAGCGAGGTCGCGCAAACGAGCCGGGAGCTTTTGCACTGCAAACAACTTGCCGGCCTTGGCGCATTCGCGCCGCAGCTCCAACAACACTGCCAAAGCCGAGGAGTCGAAGCGCTGCAAACGCTCACCATCAATCACCACGGTGCCGGCTTCGTGCTGCAGTCCGTCGCGCAGTTCGGACAAGCAGGCGGGTGCGACCTCGTGGGTCATGGTGGCGGGCAGTTTCAGCACATCAGCCTTTCTTGGCGTTGGCCTTGTTTTGTTCAGCCAAGGCGTCGATCAGTCCATCGACACCCTTGGCATTGATCTGCTGGGCAAACTGGCTGCGGTAGGTTTCCACCAGCCACACGCCCAACACGTTCAGGTTGTAGATCTTCCAGCCTGCGCCCACGCCCGGGGTTTTTTCCAAGCGGTAGTCGAGCTGGATGGGATCACCCTTCCCTTTGATTTCGGTACGAACCACCACTTCTTTATCCTCCGGCGCTGCGCGCAGGGGCTTCATGGCAATGGTCTGGTCGCTCACCTGCGCCAAAGCGCCGGCATAGGTGCGAACCAGCAGGGTCTTGAACTCGTCTTGCAAGCGCTTTTGTTGCTCCGGGCTGGCCTGGCGCCAGCCGGGGCCCACGGCAGACGCTGTCATGCGCTGGAAATTCACGTTGGGCATGATGCGGCTGTCCACCAACGCAATGATTTTGGTGAGCTCGCCTGTGCGAAGGGTTTTGTCCGCCTTGATGGTGTCGAGCACATCGACCGACAAGCGCTTGATCAGCACATCGGGGGCCTCGTCGTCGGCCAAAACAGTCAGCGGCGCCCACATGGCACCCAGCACCAACGCACTGAACACACCACCCAAAAATCCACGTTTCTTTAACATTCATCGTCCCTCAAACAGGCCCAGATTATCCACTTCGGCGATGGTTAGTCGCGCCACCCGCTTCAGCCTTACGGCTCAGAGGGTTCTTCGTCCGGCGGATTGCCGTCATACACCTGATAACGCTGGCGCTGCAAATACGCATCGCGGGTAAACGAGTAGCGATCGAGCGCTGCGCCATTCACCACCCCTTCCGCTGCCAGATAGGTGGAGCGGGTATCCACCACATTCACCACCGTGAGCCCGGTGCGGGTGCCCTCGTCGGCAACTTGGTTGACCAGATTGCCTTGGCGGTCAATGGGCAATGCTGCGACCTCACGCAATGTAAATGGGCCGAGCAGCGGCAGCACCACATAGGGCCCGGCACCTACCCCCCAGTGGCCCAGGGTAATGTTGAAGTTGGAGGGGTGCTTTTCGATATTCAAATCGCTGGCCACATCGATCAAACCGCCCAACCCGATGGTGCTGTTAACCATGACACGGCCCACGCTGTCGCCGAAGGCCTGGCCGCGCAACTGCAGTCCGTTGTTCACGGCAGACCACAGGTCACTGAGGTTGCCGAAAAAGTTGTTGATGCCTTTGCGGCCCCAGGAAGGAACTGTATCGACGTAGGCAGTCGCCACCGGTTTGAGGACCGCGCGGTCCACCGCATCATTGAAGCCGAACATGGTGCGGTTGATGGACTCCAGCGGATCCCGTGGATCGGGGTTGGCCACCGTGGCGCACCCCTGGAGGCACACCACCGCCGCAACAGCGAACCAGCGCATAACTGCAAGGCGTTTCATGGTGACTCTTTCCCGGATGGGCCGTCCGCCGCTTTGCTGTACAGGAACTGGCTGATCAGGTTTTCTAACACCACCGCGCTTTGGGTGGTGCTGATGACATCGCCGGCCGCGAGGTTGGCGCTGTCGGCACCGGCTTCAATACCGATGTACTGCTCGCCCAACAAGCCACTGGTCAAAATTTTGAGCGAGCTGTCTTTGGGGAACGCAAAGCGCTTGTCCATCGACAAGTTCACCTTGGCTTGGAAAGTTTTGTCGTCAAAGCCAATGGACTCCACCCGGCCGACCACGACACCCGCACTTTTGACGGCCGCCTTGGGCTTGAGTCCGCCGATGTTGTCGAACTTGGCCGTGACTGCGTAACCCTTGTCCACGCTGAAGCTCAACAGATTGGCGGACTGCAGTGCCAGGAACGCTAGCGCCAAAGCACCGAGCAACACAAACACGCCCACCCACAGATCATTTTTTGAACGCTGCATTTTTCTACCCTCAAATACTAAACATCATGGCGGTCAGGACAAAGTCCAGTGCCAACACGGTGAGCGATGCTACGACCACCGTGCGGGTTGTGGCGCGGGCCACACCTTCGGGGGTGGGCTGGGCCTCAAAACCCTGCAACAGGGCGATAAAACTCACCGCAAACCCGAACACTACGCTTTTGATAACGCCATTGCCCACGTCAACCCACGCATCCACCCCGCTCTGCATCTGGCTCCAGAAAGCACCGGAATCAATACCGATCATGGGCACACTCACCACCCAGCCCCCCAGCACACCGACGGCACTGAAAATAGCGGCGAGGATGGGCATGGCAATGATGGCCGCCCAGAAACGCGGCGCCAGGATGCGCGAGACCGGATCAACAGCCATCATCTCCATGGCACTGAGTTGCTCACCGGCCTTCATGAGACCGATTTCAGCGGTCAGCGACGTTCCGGCGCGCCCGGCAAACAGCAAGGCTGTCAGCACGGGGCCAAACTCCCGCACCAGGCTCAGGCTGATCAACATGCCCACCGAATCCGCAGCACCAAAGCGCTGCAGCCCGTAGTAGTACTGCAGGCCCATCACGAAGCCGACGAACACCCCTGACACCGCAATGATGGCGAGGGAGTAATTCCCCATGAAGTGAATCTGATCACGCAACAAGGCAGGACGGCGCAACACCGCCCCGATTGACGCCACAAGACGGAAAAACAATCGGGCACCGGCACCCGCATCCGCCAGTTTGCTACGGACGGCGAAGCCGAGTTCAGCCGGGTGAAGGAACTTCATGGGTGGAGTCCGGCAGAAAAGTCCGCATCCACGGGGGCTGCGGGGTAATGGAAACGCACCGGACCTTCCGGCAGTGCATTGACGAATTGGTGCACCAAGGGGTCTACGCTGTCGCGCACCTCTTGCGGTGTTCCCTGGGCTGCAATTTTCCCGTTGGCCAGGACGATGACCTGGTCTGCAATATGAAAAGTTTCTTCCAGGTCGTGGGACACCACGATGCTGGTCAGGCCCATGGCATCGTTAAGCTGGCGGATCAGGCGGGCTGCGGTGCCCAATGAAATCGGGTCGAGGCCTGCAAAGGGCTCGTCGTACATGACCAACTCTGGGTCCAGGGCAATCGCCCGCGCCAGTGCTACGCGACGGGCCATGCCCCCTGACACTTCCGAGGGCATCAAGTCCCGGGCTCCCCGCAGGCCCACGGCGTTAAGCTTCATCAGCACGATGTCACGGATCAGCGCTTCGGGCAGGCCGGTGTGCTCGCGCAGGGGAAAGGCTACGTTGTCAAACACGCTCAGATCTGTGAACAGGGCCCCGAACTGAAACAGCATGCCCATGCGGCGGCGGACCGCATACAGGCTTTTAGCGCCGAGCTGAGACACATCCTGCGAAGCCTCGCCGTCCTGCGCGCCGTGCAGCAGAACCTGACCGCTTTGCACGCGGTTCTGCCCGCCGATGAGGCGCAGCACGGTCGTTTTACCGCCGCCTGAGGCTCCCATGAGGGCTGTGACTTTGCCGCGAGGTACGGTGAGGCTGACGCCATCCAGAATGCGACGCTCCCCGTAGCCGAAGGAGACGTTCTTGAGTTCAACCAGTGCAGTAGAAGATGTTGGAGCCATAAAGCAAGAAGGCCGGGATGTGCCCGGCCTTGGAATGATAAGGGGGAAAACCCTTATTAGCGCGGCAGCTCGGTAAAGCCCATCAGGAACTCATCGACCGCACGGGCAGCCTGGCGGCCTTCACGGATGGCCCACACCACCAGCGACTGGCCGCGACGGATGTCGCCTGCGGCAAAAACCTTGGGCACATTGGTGGCGTAGCCACCGGTGAAGTCGGTCGTTGCCTTGGCGTTTCCACGAGCGTCCTTGTCAATACCGAAGGACTCCAGCACGGTCGCCACCGGGTTCACAAAGCCCATGGCCAGCAACACGAGGTCGGCCTTGAGAACTTTTTCAGTGCCGGGCACATCGACCAGCTTGCCGTCTTTGAACTCGACTTGCACGGTCTTGAGGCCGGTGACCTTGCCTTTTTCGCCGATGAACTCTTTGGTAGAGATGGAAAACACACGTTCGCAACCCTCTTCATGGCTGGAGCTGGTACGCAGCTTCAGGGGCCAGTAAGGCCAAGTCATGGGGCGGTTTTCTTCTTCAGGGGGCTGCGGCATCACCTCGAACTGGGTCACGCTGACCGCGCCATGGCGGTTAGAGGTACCCACGCAATCGGAGCCGGTGTCGCCACCGCCGATGACGATGACATGCTTGCCATCGGCACGCAGCTGGCCCTTGAGCTTGTCGCCCGCATTGACCTTGTTCTGCTGAGGCAGGAACTCCATGGCGAAGTGGATGCCGTCGAGGTCGCGGCCGGGCACGGGCAGGTCACGCGATTGCTCGGAGCCACCGGTCAACAGCACGGCGTCAAAGTCTTTCTTGAGCTGCTCGGGGGAAATGGTTTCCTTGGCCCAGTTGGTGACCTTGGAATCTTTAGGCATTTCGCCGACCAATACGCTGGTGCGGATAGTGACGCCCTCAGCGACCAGCTGCTCTGCGCGGCGGTCGATGTGGGACTTCTCCATCTTGAAGTCAGGAATGCCGTAGCGCAGCAGGCCGCCAATGCGATCGTTCTTTTCGAACAAGGTCACGTCGTGACCGACGCGGGCCAGCTGCTGAGCTGCCGCCATACCGGCCGGGCCGGAACCGACGACTGCGACCTTTTTGCCGGTCTTCACGGTCGAGGGCTGGGGAGTCACCCAGCCTTCGTGCCATGCGCGGTCGATGATGGCGTGCTCGATCGACTTGATGCCCACCGCTTCTTCGTTGACGTTCAAGGTGCAGGCTGCTTCGCATGGTGCGGGGCAGATGCGACCGGTGAACTCGGGGAAGTTGTTGGTGCTGTGCAGCGTGTCGATTGCGGCCTTCCAGTCCTTGCGGAACACGAGGTCGTTGAAGTCCGGAATGATGTTGTTGACCGGGCAGCCGTTGTTGCAAAACGGTGTGCCGCAGTCCATGCAGCGGGCTGCTTGTTTGTTGGCTTGTGCGTCGTCCAAGCCGATCACAAACTCTTTGTAATTCTTCAAGCGCTCGGTGACGGGCTTGTAGCCCTCTTCGATGCGCTCAAACTCCATGAAGCCAGTGACTTTTCCCATGATGTAGGTCCTTGTGCGTTAGATCAAGCCAGCCTTACTTGGCTGCGGCTGCTTCTTTTTTTGTAGCAGCCACCGCAGTCTTTGCGGGGGCTGGAGCCGATTTGCGTGCATTAATTTCACCCAGAGCACGTTTGTACTCATTGGGAAATACCTTCACGAACTTGGCACGGGATACATCCCAGTTGTCCAGCAATTCACGCGCGCGCTTGCTGCCAGTCCAACGGTTGTGGTCTTCCAGCAGTTTCTTGAGTTGGGCTTCGTCCGACTCACCGCGGTGCCACACAGCCTTGTCGACCGCAGTAGCTTGCTCAGCAGCAGTCAGCACCTTCTCCAGGCTGACCATAGCGGTGTTGCAGCGCTTGGCGAACTGGCCGTCTTCGTCATACACGTAGGCGATACCGCCGCTCATACCCGCTGCGAAGTTGCGGCCGGTTTTGCCCAGAACGGCCACGGTGCCGCCGGTCATGTACTCGCAACCGTGGTCGCCGGTACCTTCGACAACTGCCGTAGCGCCAGACAGACGCACCGCAAAGCGCTCGCCTGCCACACCACTCAGGAAGGCTTCACCGGTTGTGGCACCGTACATCACGGTGTTGCCCACGATGGTGTTGCGAATGGCTTCGCCACGGAAGTCGATGCTAGGACGCACCACCACGCGGCCGCCGGAGAGGCCCTTGCCGGTGTAGTCGTTGGCATCACCAATCAAGTACAAGGTAATGCCCTTGGCCAGGAATGCGCCGAAAGACTGGCCGCCTGTGCCTTCGAGCTGGATGCGGATGGTGTCATCCGGCAAGCCCTCAGGGTGCACTTTGGTCACCGCACCGGAGAGCATGGCGCCCACCGAACGGTTGACGTTACGGGCGCGCTCCATGAACTGGACCTTTTCACCCTTGTCGATAGCGGCGCGGCTCTTGGCGATCAGCACATTGTCCAAAGCCTTCTCCAAGCCGTGGTCTTGCTCCAGCACCTGGAAGCGCGGCACGTCGGCAGGAACGTTGGGCTGGGCAAAGAGACGGCTGAAATCCAGGCCCTGCGCCTTCCAGTGCTCGATGCTCTTGCGGGTGTCGAGCAGGTCGGAACGGCCGATCATGTCGTCGAACTTGCGGATACCCAGCTGGGCCATGATCTGGCGCACTTCTTCAGCGATGAAGAAGAAATAGTTCACCACGTGCTCAGGCTTGCCGGAGAACTTGGCGCGCAGCACGGGGTCTTGGGTCGCCACGCCCACGGGGCAGGTGTTGAGGTGGCACTTGCGCATCATGATGCAGCCTTCCACCACCAGCGGTGCGGTGGCAAAGCCGAACTCATCAGCACCCAACAAGGCACCGATCGCGACGTCGCGGCCGGTTTTCATCTGGCCGTCAGCCTGCACGCGGATGCGGCTACGCAAGCGGTTGAGCACCAAAGTCTGCTGGGTTTCGGCCAGTCCGATTTCCCATGGGCTGCCGCAATGCTTGATAGAAGACCAAGGGGACGCGCCGGTGCCGCCGTCGTGCCCGGCGATCACCACGTGGTCAGCCTTGCACTTGGCAACGCCGGCCGCAATGGTGCCCACACCGATTTCGGACACCAGCTTCACGCTGATACCGGAGTGCGGAGCCACGTTTTTCAAGTCGTGGATCAGCTGGGCCAAATCTTCGATCGAGTAAATGTCGTGGTGTGGAGGAGGCGAAATCAGGCCCACGCCGGGTACCGAGTGACGCAGCTTGCCGATGTACTCAGAGACCTTGCCACCAGGCAACTGACCGCCTTCGCCGGGCTTGGCGCCTTGGGCCATCTTGATCTGGATCTGGTCTGCACTGGACAGGTACTCGGCGGTCACACCGAAACGGCCGGACGCGACTTGCTTGATGCGGCTGCGCAGGGAGTCGCCCGCCAGCAAGGGCAGATCCACTTCCACGTTCTCAGCACCGATCACGCTCTTGAGGCTGTCGCCCTGCTTGATCGGGATGCCTTTGAGTTCGTTGCGGTAACGCGCTGCGTCTTCACCACCTTCGCCGGTGTTGCTCTTGCCGCCGATACGGTTCATGGCCACGGCCAAAGTGGCGTGCGCCTCGGTAGAAATGGAGCCCAAGGACATGGCGCCAGTTGCAAAGCGCTTGACGATTTCCTTGGCGGACTCAACCTCTTCCAGTGGAATGGCCTTGGTGGGGTCCACCTTGAACTCAAACAGGCCGCGCAAAGTCAGGTGACGCTTGGACTGGTCGTTGATGATCTGGGCGTACTCTTTGTAGGTGTTCCAGTTGTTGGCACGGGTGGAGTGCTGCAGCTTGGCAATGGCATCGGGTGTCCACATGTGGTCTTCACCGCGGGTGCGCCATGCGTATTCGCCACCGGCGTCCAAGGCGTTGGCCAGCACAGGGCTGTCGCCGAAAGCGAGCTTGTGCATGCGGATTGCCTCTTCCGCGATCTCGAACACACCAATGCCTTCCACCTTGCTCGGGGTGCGGGTGAAGTACTTGTCGATGGTTTCGGTGTTCAGGCCGATGGCTTCGAACAACTGCGCACCGCAGTACGACATATAGGTCGACACGCCCATCTTGGACATGATCTTGGACAGGCCCTTGCCGATCGCCTTGATGTAGTTGTAGATGGCTTTCTCGGCGCTCAGGTCGCCCGGCAGCTCCTTGTGGATGCTTTGCAGGGTTTCCATGGCGAGGTAGGGGTGCACGGCTTCTGCGCCGTAGCCGGCCAACACGGCAAAGTGGTGCACTTCGCGGGCAGTACCAGTTTCGACCACCAGACCGGCAGTGGTGCGCAGGCCTTCACGCACCAGATGCTGGTGGATGGAGGACAGAGCCAACAGGGCCGGAATAGCCACTTGGGTGGCGCTGATGTTGCGGTCGCTGATGATCAGAATGTTGTTGCCACTCTTGATGGCATCAACAGCCTCTGCACACAACGATGCCAGCTTGGCTTCGACGCCCTCATGGCCCCATGCCAGGGGGTACGTAATGTCCAGCGTGTAGCTGCGGAACTTGCCTTGGGTGTGGTGCTCGATGTTGCGCACCTTGGCCATGTCGGCGAAGTCCAGCACGGGCTGGCTCACCTCTAGACGCATGGGTGGGTTGACCTGGTTGATGTCCAACAGGTTGGGCTTGGGTCCGATGAAGGACACCAGCGACATGACGATGGCTTCGCGGATCGGGTCGATCGGCGGGTTGGTCACCTGTGCAAACAGCTGCTTGAAGTAGCTGTAGAGCGGCTTGTTTTTGTCAGACAACACGGCCAAGGGACTGTCGTTGCCCATGGAGCCGATAGCCTCTTCGCCGGCGGTCGCCATGGGGGCGATCAGGAATTTCAAGTCTTCTTGGGTGAAACCAAACGCTTGCTGGCGATCCAGCAAACTCACCTGATCAGTTATGCGCTTGGGCTCTACGCCGGCCACCACGGCCGACAGGGCGCTGTCAGTGCGGCGCTCGTCGAAGGAGACGTTGTCGAGTTTGATGCGCAGGTTCTCGATCCACTGCTTGTAGGGCTTGCTGTTGGCGAGGCTGGCTTTGAGCTCTTCGTCATCAATCATGCGGCCTTGCTCCAGATCGATCAGGAACATCTTGCCGGGCTGCAGGCGCCACTTGCGCACTATTTTGTTTTCAGGCACCGGCAACACGCCGGACTCGGAGCCCATGATGACGAGGTCGTCATCGGTGATGCAGTAGCGGGAAGGACGCAGGCCGTTGCGGTCCAGAGTGGCGCCGATCTGGCGACCATCGGTGAACACGATGGAGGCGGGGCCGTCCCATGGCTCCATCATCGCGGCGTGGTATTCATAGAAGGCCTTGCGGCGCTCGTCCATGGTGGTGTGCTGCTCCCAGGGTTCTGGGATCATCATCATCACGGCTTGGCTGATGGGGTAACCCGCCATGGTCAGCAACTCGAGGCAGTTGTCGAAGGTGGCGGTGTCGGACTGGTCGGCAAAGCTGATGGGGTACAGCTTTTGCAAGTCGGCCGCCAGCACGGGGGAGGACATCACGCCCTCGCGTGCTTTCATCCAGTTGTAGTTGCCCTTGACGGTGTTGATTTCACCGTTGTGCGCCACATAGCGGTACGGATGCGCCAGCGGCCACTCGGGGAAGGTGTTGGTGGAGAAGCGCTGGTGCACTAGGCCGAGGGCGGACACGCAACGGGCGTCTTCCAAGTCCTTGAAGTACACACCCACCTGGTCAGCCAGCAGCAGGCCTTTGTAGACCACGGTGCGGCTGGACATGCTGGGCACGTAATACTCTTTAGAGTGGGTCAAGCCCAGGGCCTGAATGTTCGCACTGGCGGTCTTACGGATTACATACAGCTTGCGCTCCAGCGCGTCTTGGACGATCACGTCGTTGCCGCGGCCGATGAACACTTGGCGCAAGATGGGTTCTTTTTCGCGCACGGTGGGCGACATGGGCATGTCGCGGTTCACCGGCACATCACGCCAGCCCAGCAGCACCTGGCCTTCGGCCTTGATGGCGCGTTCCATTTCCTGCTCGCAAGCTAGGCGCGAGGCGTGCTCTTTGGGCAAGAAGATCATGCCAACGCCGTACTCGCCCTGGGGCGGCAAGGTCACACCCTGCTTCGCCATTTCTTCGCGGTACAGCGCGTCAGGCAACTGGATCAAGATACCGGCGCCATCCCCCATCAACGCATCAGCACCCACGGCTCCGCGGTGGTCGAGGTTTTCGAGGATCTTGAGTGCGTTCTTGACGATGTCGTGGCTTTTCTCGCCCCGGATGTGCGCCACAAAGCCGACGCCGCAGGCATCGTGCTCGTTAGCGTTGGAATACAAACCGTGGTCTTTAAGGTGTTGGATTTCGGCTGCCGTGGTCATGGCGCACTCCTGAAAATTGCAGTGGGTTGGAGAATACTGCAATGCAACAAAAGTGCCAAGAATTTTAAATAGGGTCTGACCCTATTTAATTTCAAGTCAGATGAGCGAGATATTTAATGGGGACATATTAAATTCATAGCATGGAGCGCACGTGAAATAAGCGCTTACACGGGAAAACACTAGTCTTCGAGCGCGTTCCTAGGTCGCCCCGGTGCTTTTTTACTCAGTCTGCGGGGTGTGCTTTTTTGCAAATTTGCGACAAACTCAAGGTCACCCAGTACCCAGCCGCCGGTCACCGACGCTGTGATCTCTTGCAGTTGCACTGAATTGAGGCCCTCCCTGACTGCGGCCTGGTAACGCGCCTCCCGGGCAAATGGGGTATTGCCGAGCCCCCAATATTCGGAGTGGCTCGCCATGCGCCTGTCTGATCGGGCGCCGCTGTAATGGGGAAAGCTAGACCAGGGGTAATCCTCGGGCGCCACCTTGTTGCCAAGCCTGAGTGCATGGGTGTCGAAAAAAATCAACACGGGCATAAACCATAAGGGTTGCAGCACCGCAGATTTGAACCGCCCTTCCCACAAGGTGCCTCGTCGGCTGTATTTGCGGTTGAAGTATCGGACATAGCTTCGGCCGAGTGACTGCATCAGCGCCGGAAGGCCCTCCGCGGTGGCCGGAGTCACCAGCAAGTGGAAGTGATCTTCAAGGATCACGTAACCATGGACCTCTACGTTCAGTGCGTCAGCATTCGAATGCAGAGCAGTCAAAAAGGTCTCAAAGTCCTCACTGTCCTTGCACAGCATTTGCCCCGATGCAGCGCGCTGCAGTACGTGATGCAAATGCCCTGCTATCGCTAATCGGGGAAGTCGTGCCATGGACGGCGATGGTAGCGGAAGCCCACCCTCTGCCCCGCTACAAACTGCGGACAGGCAATTGGTATTGCGGCGCACCCATCAAATCGATGCCACACGACAAAGAGTCCAGCCAGTTCAGCAACTGGGGAATGGCCTCACCAACCAAAGGCGCGCCATGCTGCGGGACGATCATGTGGATATCCAACCTTCGTACCATCTGGACCCATAACTTCAAAATTTTGTTGCTCACCATGTATCGACGGTGAAAAGGCTCCATACCTGGCGGCATCGGCTGCAAACTGGTGATGGCTTGCTGAGCATCCTGACCCGAGACCATGGAAACTCCCAGATCACCCGAAAACAGAATTTTGCTTATCGGATCGTAGAACTGGAAGTTACCCTCGGCATGCATAAAGTGTGCGGGCAACAGCCACAGTTCAGACTTGCCCAATTTCAGGATGCCTCCTTCGTCGGGTATGGCGGTAATCCGATCTTCAGTTTTTCCCACCTTACAAAAATGGGGGGCAAAGCGCGCCCAGAGCTGGGAGATCAGCAGCTTTGCGGAGGTAGACGTCATCCAACGGTCCAAAGACGCAATGATGTCCGGATCCGCGTGCGATGCAATGATGTAGTCGAGATGCTGCGGCGCCATGTATTTGCGCATGGTCAGGTTCAGCTCGTTGTAGGTCATGTTGCCACCCGGATCGAGGATGACCCCTTGGCCGTGGTCCACGATCAAAAACTGGTTGGCCTGGACTGCCTCGGCCTCATCAGAGACCAGATCGCTGAACATCACGCAGCTATGGTGCGCATCTTTATAGAGTTCTACCGCCATGTCAGGGCCCTTATGCAAAGTGGGCGCCTATGCGCCCACATGAACCCCGATTGTTAAATCAACTCCCCTAAAGGGCATTGACACACATCAATTTTTAGGTGCCTTGGTCACGCGAACTTTGCCGCCTGTAGTCACGATGATTACAGGGTCACCGGCGGCCAATTGCTCGCCGCCTTTAGCCTGCACGATGGCGCGGCGGTCTCCGCCCTTCAGCTGCACCAGGATTTCTACAGCTTCTTCTTTCGTTGAAAACCGCTCGATGGCATTGCCCGCCGCCGCACCGGCGACGCCCGCCAAAACGCCGAGAACCTGGGCCTCACGCTGTACGCCACTGCCGCCATAACCACCAATAGCGCCAACCACTCCGCCCACCGCAGCACCAACACCGGACTGGTTGCCGTCAACAACCACGTTGCGGATGGACAGCACCACACCGTCCTGCACCTGTGCCATGCGCTGGGTATCTCCGCGCTGAATCACGTCCGGGCTGCTGCTTGCGCATGCGCCCAACAAGGTGACGACTACACCGACACCCAACCATTTCATCCAATTTTTCATATCTTTCTCCAATGTGGAAATACGCCTGCGTTGAACAGCTAACGCTTCAGACAGCAATTCCGTTGTCTCGCGTATTGTCGGCCGGCAATGTAAACCGCGTGTCAAGCAGGGGCAGTAGTCCGAATTCCTCCAGAATGGCTTTCAACCGCTCCGCTGACTGGCGCTTTTTTTGGCCGGTGTACCGCGCGAGGATGAGCTCGTTCTTCATGCTGTGCTCCCAACCGACCAATTCGGTGACCGTGACCTGATAACCGTGTGCCTCGAGGTACAGGCAACGCAGCACATTGGTGAGCTGACTCCCCATTTCTCGCGTGTGCAATGGGTGCCGCCACAACTCCGCCAACGGTGTGCGAGTGAGGTTGAGCGCTTTACTTTGGTTCAGGTGGCGCGCCAGCTCAGCTTGACAGCACGGAACCAACACAAATGCCTTGACCCGTTTTTCAAGTCCAAAGGCGATAGCGTCATCCGTTGCGGTGTCGCAGGCATGTAGCGCGGTAACGACGTCAAACTGTTTAGGCAGCTCCTCTAGCTGGGTTGAGGCCTCGACGCTCACATTGAGAAAACTCATCCGCTCGAAATGAAGCTTTTCAGCCAGCTGGCGGGACTTTTCTACCAGCTCGGCGCGGGTTTCGATGCCATAGAGATGGCTATGTTGCAGGTGCTTGAAATAAAGATCGTAAAGAATGAACCCCAAATACGACTTGCCTGCGCCATGGTCCGCCAGAGTGAAACTACGGTCCGGGTTTTGCGGCAGTTCGTTCATCAACTTCTCAATGAACTGGTACAAGTGATAGACCTGCTTGAGCTTGCGGCGGGAGTCCTGATTAAGTTTGCCCTCTCGGGTCAGAATGTGAAGCTCTTTCAAGAGCTCCAGGGATTGCCCGTCGCGAATTTCCGGGATAAGGGGCTCTTGAGCGATAGAACCTTTGCTGTGACCCGCTGTTGCTTTTTGTTTTTTCATGTCTTTTACTTCGAGGGCGCGGAATCCGCCAACGGATTAGCGGATACATCCAGTGCCAGCCAACCATCAGCGCCAAGGTCTTTCAGGGTTGCAATATTGCGAGCATAGATTTGCTCTGCCTCTGGGAATGCCTCCACCGCCTTATCGATACTGGACTCACGCAACAAATGCAGCACCGGGTATGGGGCACGATTGGTGAAGTTGCTTATATCGTCGGCACTCACATCTGCAAACTGAAAGTCCGGATGAAAGCTTGCAATTTGGAGCTCGCCTGACAGTTTCAGTTTTCGCAAGCACTTCTCCGCGGCATACAGAAAGTCATTGAAGTCCACAAACTCAGACAAGGCCTCCGGCAGTATCAGCAGCGTGGTGTCACGGAGCTCGGGCGAGGTGGCTTGGAGGTCCAGCAGCTCTTTGTGCAAAATATCCAACACGTCAGCGCGCTCGGTGGCACGGCAGACCACATAGTGGATCTGATTTTTGACGTAGACCGCTTTCGCAAAAGGGCATAAGTTGAGGCCGATGACGGCGCGCTGCAGCCATTGCCGCATGCGGGCAATCACGACCGCGTCTGTTTGCGCAGGGTGAGGATTCGCTTCAAACATGAAACAAGGCCTTTCCAGTTAATCGGGCGTGTTCACGCATGGCGAACCGGTCCGTCATACCCGCAACGTGGTCACACACTAGCCTCGGGAGAGGGCCATCGGGCGCACTGTCCTGGCCGTGGTGCATTTCGGAAGGATCGTGGAGGTAGGCCGCAAAGAGATCGCTCACCACTTGTTTGGCCTTGTTCATGGTGTCCATCACTCTGGTGTGGCGATACAGTCGATCAAATAAAAATTTCTTGAGTTCACGTGTTTCGGCGCGCATCGCCGGGCTGAACAAGACCATCGCTTTAGCAGCACGGACATCCTCAACACTCACAGGCGCTGTGGTGGTGAGTTGGGCTTGGGTGGTGTGGAGCACGTCGTAAACCATGTCACTCAGCATCAGGCGATTCGTCTCGTACAACCATCGTCGTTGCTGCTTGGGCTGCGCAAGTGCCACATGCTGACCTGTCGCAAGGTTGGCATAGCGAGAAAAAAGCGGCACCTCCATCATTTGTTCCATCGAAAGCAAGCCGGAGCGGACACCGTCGTCGATGTCGTGGCAGTTGTACGCAATTTCATCGGCTAAGTTGCAAAGTTGTGCCTCTAGGCTTGGTTGTCCGCCATGCAGAAACCTTCGGGCTACCCCTGCGGCACTTGAAGGGAATTCCGCCTCAGACTGCTCGATGGCTTGTGCGTTTGTCCGGGAACAATGTTTCAAAATACCTTCGCGGGACTCGAAACACAGATTCAGTCCGTTGAATTGAGGGTAGCGCTCTTCTAAGTGATCAACCACCCTCAAGCTCTGCAAATTGTGTTCAAAGCCACCGAAGTCGGCCATGCATTCGTTCAGGGCATCTTGACCCGCGTGCCCGAAAGGTGTGTGCCCGAGGTCATGGGCCAGTGCAATAGTTTCTACCAAATCCTCATTCAAACCCAGCGTGCGGGCCATGGAACGGCCAAGTTGGGCCACCTCCAGTGAATGCGTAAGGCGGGTACGAAATAGGTCACCTTCGTGGTTGATGAACACTTGGGTTTTGTATACCAGTCGCCTGAAGGCAGTGGAGTGAACGATCCGATCGCGATCACGCTGAAACGGTGTGCGCGTGGGTGCAGCTTGCTCAGGAAAACGTCGCCCACGACTCTGAGTCGGGTCGCATGCATAGGATTTTGTTTGGCCCATATCAGGAGCAACCTGCCCTCATATTTAAAGCGACTATTGCTATATTTTTTATAGCAACTTCATCCGAAAAGTTAACAACAGGCGTCAATAACCTCACGCACAATCGCATCAGACGCAGTGCGTAGAACAGCGCGCCCGGGTCCGTCTAAGAGCACAAAGCGAATCTCGCCAGCCTCCGACTTCTTGTCGTGCCGCATCAGGTCCAGATAACGCCCCGCGTTGTCAGCCGCATCAATGCGCGGTCCTTGGGTCGGCAAGCCTGCCGCGGCGATCAACATTTTCAGTCGTTGCACGTATGCGGCATCAATCAACCCTAAGCGCTCGGATAGGGTCGCAGCCATCACCATGCCGCAACCCACGGCTTCGCCGTGCAGCCACTCGCCGTATCCAAGCCCCGCCTCAATGGCATGGCCGAACGTGTGCCCAAAGTTGAGAATGGCTCTGAGTCCGGACTCTCGCTCATCCTGACCGACTACCCAAGCCTTGATCTCACAACTACGCTTGACTGCATGGGCCAATGCCGCGCCATCAAGTCGGACCAACTTATGAATGTGAAGTTCAATCCAATCGAGGAACTCCATGTCCGCTATAGGTCCGTATTTAATGATTTCCGCCAACCCAGCGGCGACCTCCCTTTGAGGGAGTGTTGTTAGGGTACTAAGATCGCAAACCACCATCTGAGGCTGATAGAACGCGCCCACCATGTTTTTGCCCAGTGGGTGATTGATTCCGGTTTTCCCCCCCACGGAAGAATCCACTTGGGATAACAAAGTTGTGGGCACCTGGACAAAGGGCACTCCGCGCATATAACTTGCAGCGGCGAACCCGGTCATGTCTCCCACGACACCCCCGCCCAAGGCAAACAAAGTCGTTTTGCGGTCTGCCGTGTGGGTCAACAACACATCGAAAATCAGATTCAGTGTTTCCCAATGCTTGTGCGATTCGCCATCCGGGAGCTCGATGAGCAGCACGCGCGAATACTTCGCCTGAAGTGCGGCTCTCAGCTTGTCCGCATACAAAGGAGCGACCGTGGTGTTGCTGACAATTAGCGCAGTGTGGCCGCCTGGGAGTGTGGCAAAAGTGTCCGCCCCGTCGATTAAGCCGCTGCCGATATGTATGGGATAGCTCCGCTCTTCGAGCGAAATGTTTACGGTGTGTAGCGGATGCATAGTCATAAGCCCGATAGTTTAGGGCCTACTTGCAAGGCTCGGCCCGCCAGAGTTCACTCGGTCGTTGGTAACGCACCGGCGAGTTCGAGCTGCATCACAATCATGTTGACCAGTGTCGCAACCGAAGGTCGTCCCGTTTCGAGCACGAAGTGCGCAGTGTCGCGATAGAGTGGGTCTCTTACGGAGAAGAGTTCTCGCATGCGCGTCAGCGGATCCGCCACCTGCAATAAAGGGCGGCTGACATCATGTCGGAGACGCCTGAACAGCTCCTCTGGTGTTGACTTCAAGTAGACGACTTTTCCACGACCGTGCAAGTGAACACGATTGTTCACTCGCAGCACAGCGCCACCACCGGTTGACAACACAGAGTCCGGGTTAAGGGAGAGTTCATCCAGGACCTCTTCCTCAATATCGCGAAATCGTTCTTCGCCTTCACGATCAAAAAACTCGCGGATCGAACACCCGATCCTGCTTTCAATCGCATGATCGGAGTCTACAAAGGGAAGGCGCAGGCGTCGCGCCAACTGACGCCCGACGGTAGTCTTCCCAGAGCCGGGAAGACCGACAAGACTGATGCTCAAGTGCTCACTACCGCGGGAACCATCAGCGACCCACAACTTTGTCGGCAATCACCTTTGGCGTGATGAAAACGAGCATTTCCCGCTTGGTGATTTCCTTAGCGCGATTTCTGAACAGCACACCAAGGCCAGGCAGATCGCCAAAGAATGGCACCTTAGTCTCAGTGTCGGTGGAGCTCTCTGTGAAGATGCCACCGATCACCACAGTGCCACCGTTCTCCACGAGAACCTGCGTTTGGACATGCTTCGTATCAATAGCAAAACCTGCAGGGGTAGACTGTCCCACCGTATCCTTTGTCACATCCAATGTCAGGATGATGTTGCCCTCAGGCGTGATTTGAGGCAGTACTTCTAATTTCAGATTTGCTTTTCGGAAGGCAATCGATGTTGCGCCGCTAGACGAAGCCACCTGGTAAGGCAACTCAGTTCCTTGCTCTATCAGTGCCTTGATTTGATCGGCTGTCACCACACGAGGGCTGGATACGACTTTACCTTTGCCTTCTGCCTCCAACGCAGAAATTTCAAGGTTCAAAAATCTATCCGCGCCGGCTCCGAAAATCGACACAGCGAACTGGCCGGGTGTATTGGATCCCAAGGCGCCAGAAGACGGCAGGTTCACGAAGTTGCCGGACGTGGTGGCAGCGGAACCCACTACATAGCTTGAACCGAGTGCCAACCCTGGTTTGTCGCCCGAGGCTGCTGCAGTTCCCCCTCCGCCCAGTTTGACGCCCAGCGATTTTCCAAAGCTATCCGACGCTTCCACAATTCGAGCCTCAATCAAAACTTGGCGAACCGCAATATCGATCTTTGCAATAAGCTGTTGCACCTGTTCCAGCTTGCTGGGGATGTCTGTTACAAAAAGTTGATTTGTCCGGTTCTCAAAAATCACGCTTCCACGGGAGCTGAGAATTCGACTGGCGGTAACTCCCTGGCCAGCTCCGGAGCTAGATGCAATCAATCCCGCCGCGATGTCAGATGCTTTGCCGTAGTTGATCTGGAAAGATTGCGTACGTAAAGGCTCGAGATTTTGGACAGCAACTACCGTCTCCAAATCAAGCTTTTCTTTCGCTGCAATCTCATCTTTCGGTGCAACCCACAGCACATTCCCTGTTTTCCGCATGCCGAGGCCCTTGGCCTGCAGAATAATGTCCAAAGCTTGATCCCAAGGCACATCCTGCAAGCGCAGGGTAACGGATCCGGACACCGAGTCAGAAGTCACAATATTGAAGTTAGTGAAGTCTGCAATGACTTGGAGCAAGGACCGGACCTCGATATTCTGGAAATTCAAAGAGAGCTTTTGGCCGTTATAACCAACACCTTGGGTGAGCTTTTTGGGGTCAACTTTTGTTTCTTTGACCTCGACGACAAACTGCTCGTCGCTCTGGTAGGCACTGTGCTCCCATTGCCCTTGAGGCTCAATCACCATGCGGACACGATCACCCGACTGCGTAGTAGTCACTGTTTTCACCGGCGTACCGAAGTCGGCGACATCCAGTTTCCGGCGCAAGCCCTCTGGCAGGCTGGCCTTCATGAACTCCACAACCAATCCCTGGCCTTGCTGACGGATATCCACGCCAACCTGGCTGTTAGGTAAGGTCACGACAATGCGGCCAGCCCCATCAGCAGCACGTCGGAAGTCAACATCCTTCAACGGTGCCGACACCCGGCTGGTGGTTTCTGCAAACGCATTCCCCGGCTTCGCGTTAGCAATCTCCGCAGCTCCCAATGAGACCAACAGAGACTTACCTTGGATTTCCGCCTTGTATGCGGCGGCTTGTTTCAAGTTCAATACGACACGCGTACGCTCTCCGGCCTGCACCACACTCACCGATTTCAAATTTCCTTGGTTAATCTCCACAGTCGACCGCCCCATGGCGTTGGCGACTCCCGGGAAATCCAGTGCAATCCTCGCAGGCGACTGAATTGCAAACCCGGTCGGAAGCGCGGTTAGCGTCTGTGACAAATCGATACGGACCACCTCATTCCCGCCCTGCATAGAACCTGACACGGCTTCGATTGCACCCTGAGCGTAGACGATCTGGCAGAGCAGCAGACTCGCACCCAGCACGATTTTTTTAAACATGCGCATTCCCATTAATTCGTTCCGATGTGTCATTTCGCCCTCTCTTGCAACTCTAAAGTTGCGGCCCGCTCGATCCATTCGCCGGCTGCATCTTGGACAATTTCGCGGAGGGTCACTTGGGTTTCGCTGATTTTGGTGACCTTCCCATAGTTCTGGCCCAGATAGTTACCGAGCTTGACTTGATAAAGAAGATTCTCGACCCTGACCAACGCAACTGGCTGCCCTGCCTTGGTCAAATTCCCCACCATGGCCATCGTGTCCAGCGGGAATGATTCCAGCGCCTCCTTGCGCCGCGCCAATTCCGGGGCTACCAATGCACCATTGGTCACCGCCTGTGAGGATTCACGCTTCAAAGCTTGCGTCAATTTGAGACTACTGAAGGGCTCGATGGACGCAGAACTCGCATAGGACTCCGGCACAAACTGCTTTGGCGCTGGAATTGGCGCAACCCTGGGGCGGGTTTGGTTGCGCTCTTCAACGATCCAGCTCCGCAAATCACCTTCAGCGTTAGAACCGCACCCAGTCAGAAACACGATGAGCGAGCTTGACGCCAAAATAAAAGGCAGCTTCATTTTTTCGCTCCCGTCGCGGCACGCTGGGCCTGCACTTCTTCAGGGTCCAGATACCGGAATGTCTTAGCGGTCGCGTCTAAGGTCAACATGGCATCCTGGCGCGGCATCAACGTCAAGTTATTCAACGTCACGATTCGCGATAGGTTGGCGATATCCGATGCGAAGCTACCGATGTCATGGTACTTCCCTGTCACCTTGATGGTAATCGGGAGTTCGGCGTAGTACTCTTTGACCGCAATTTGCCCAGGGCGAAACAACTCGAATTGAAGGCTACGCCCCAGTCCAGCCTGGTTGATATCCGACAACAAAGCGTCCATCTCTGCCTTGCTCGGCAACTGCTTTTCCAACTGGGTTACGTACTGCTGGACTTGTTCTCGTTGTTTTTTGAGAACATCCAGATTAACAGCTTTGGTTAGTTTCTTTTTATAGTCCTCTCGCAGAACCACCTCTTTGTCCTGCTCGACTTGCAGCGCTTCTTGGGAGCCCGTTAACCAAACGAACCAGAGTACGACGACGATTCCGATAGCAGTCGCCACAAACAAGAGAAATCGTGGCACAGATGGCCAAAGGGAAGGATCCTTCGGATCCAGATCCCGAAACTGGGAAATGACCTTCTCTTGCAATGCAGCAAAGTCAACGGACGCATTCAAACTTTTTGCCATATTCGCTTTGATTAAAGTTTGGGCTGGGCCGTAGAGGCTGCGGTCTGCGGTGCACTCGCAGCTAATGCCGCCGCCTCTGCCTGCTTCGCCGCAAGTTTCTCGGCCTCGGACGCCCTCATCAGTTTTACTTTGATGTTGAAATTGAACACACGTCGTTGCTCCTTTGCGGAGATAGATGCCGAGCCCGCAGTAATTTCAATCAGCTCAGGCTTGCTAAACCATGGCGTGTTGTTGGCTAAGTTGCGCAGCAACTCTGAAACACGCTCGTTCGACTGGGCGACTCCAGAAATTGAAACCACCTGTTCCTGCTGGCTCATCTTGTTGATGTACACCCCGTCCGGAAGCTGGTTCACTAACTCGGTCAGCAAGTGGACTGGTAGATTGCGGTCCGATTGCAAGTCCTCTACAGCTTGTTGACGTGCCCGCAAAGCTGCAATTTCGGCTTCCAAACCAGCAATGTCTTTAATTTGACCTTCGAGCTTCTTGATTTCAGTTTCCAGCACCAAGTTGCTCCCCTGCTGCTGGGAAATGGCTGCTTGGTACCAAAGGTAAATGGTCCCGGCGATCAAACCTCCCAAAATAGCAGAGATAGCCAAGGCCAAATTGAAGAGATCTTTGCGTCGCTTGCGGGCCGCCTCTCTATGAGGCAACAAGTTGATCAAAATCATTGCGAAAACCTCCGCAATGCCAAGCCACAGGAAGTCAAATAAGACGGCGCTTCACGGGTCATGCGCTTCAACCGAACGCTGTCTCCGATTTCCATTCCATCAAAAGGATTCAACAAACTACAAGGAAACGTTGTGTGCTGGGTCACTGCAGTCGTTAACCCCGGCAAAGCCGCCGAGCCCCCTGCCAACATGATGTAGTCCACTTTGTTGTGTGGAGTGCTGGTAAAAAAGAACTGCAGCGCACGGCCCAACTCTTGAACCATGGTGTCAATAAACGGTTTCAAAACCGTCGATTCATAGTCGTCCGGCAGTTCACCGCTTCGCTTTTTACTCTCGGCCTCTTCCTGAGAAAAGCCATACTGACGAACGATCAACTGGGTAAGCTGCGCTCCGCCAAAGGCCTGGTCTCGGTCATACAGCACCTCGTCATCTCTCATTACTTGCATGCTGGTGGTCATGGCACCGACCTCAAACAAAGCAACGATCAGTCCGGCACCTTTGCTAGGAAGGTTTTCGATCAGTCGTCCGGCGGCAAGGCGCGCCGCATAAGACTCAACATCCACAATTACCGGAGTCAATCCTGCCGCCTCTGCAAGTCCTTGGATGTCCTGCACTTTTTCCTTCCGGGAAGCAGCAATCAGGACCTCGATGTCTCCTGCACTTGCGGCACTAGGCCCCACCACACAGAAGTCTAGGCTCACCTCATCCAACGGAAATGGGATGTACTGGTTGGCTTCGGACTCCACTTGCTGCTCCAGCTCCAAATCAGACATTCCGCCGGGCAAAATAATCTTCTTGGTAATGACCGCAGAAGGCGGTAGCGCCATGGCAACGTTTTTTGTTTTGGTTCCGCTTTTTTTCACCAATTTGCGAACGGCTTCTGCAACTTCATCAAATTTTTCGACGTTGCCATCCGTAAACCACCCCCGCTCGAGCGGCTCAATCGCGCAGCGTTCGAGGACCAAGTTTCCGGCTTTGTCGCGCCCCAACTCCACCAACTTAACGCTGGAAGAGCTAATGTCCAACCCGAGCATCGGAGCGGGCTGGCGGCTAAATAAAGACCCCAATGAGATCAAAATGGTCCCCTGAAACGGACTGGCATGAGGCCAGTCAAACTTAAGAATTCACTTCAATGCTATCAGCAAGAGTATTGAGCGGCAAAGGTTTTTTCACTTTCTGACAATTTATAACGTTGCCAAAAGCCGACGCCAAACCCATGGTTTCCGCTAACATTTCCACCAATGAGTGCGACTTTGCATCCACCAAGTTCGCTACTCAACTGCTCGGCGTGACATCCCAAGCGACACGATTCGCCCATTTTTATAATGGGATGCAACACAAGACCCTATATGCCTACTTCCAAAGACACCCCACAAAAAGAAGACCTTCATCACTGGCATTGGTTGGTCTACGTTTTACTTTGGATCGTAGGACTAGCGGTAGCTGGTGCGTTTTCTGTCATAGCGCTGGTCGCGCTGGCGTTAGCTATGGCCTACCCCAACCTTCCCGATATCAGCGACTTGTCTGACTACCGCCCGAAGCTGCCGTTGAGGGTATTTTCGTCGGAAGGTGATCTCATTGGGGAGTTCGGCGAAGAACGCAGAAAACTCACACCCATTAAGGAAATACCTAAAGTCATGACCGATGCCATCCTTGCGGTGGAGGACGCGCGGTTTTATCAACATGGCGGGGTTGACTACATCGGTGTTATCCGCGCCGGATTGGCTAACGTGGGCAGGGTAAAGAGCCAAGGAGCATCAACCATCACGATGCAGGTGGCCCGCAATGTTTACCTTACCTCCGAGAAAACCTTTACCCGCAAGATTTATGAGATTTTGCTGACCTTCAAGCTGGAACACATGCTCTCCAAAGACCAGATTTTGGAGATCTATATGAACCAGATCTTTCTTGGCAACCGGGCCTATGGATTCGCAGCAGCATCCGAAATCTATTTTGGAAAACCACTGAAAGATATCTCTGTGGCGGAAGCGGCTATGTTGGCGGGCCTACCCAAGGCACCATCAGCCTACAACCCCATCAGCAACCCGAAGCGTGCAAAAGTCCGGCAGCAGTACATCATTAACCGTATGCTGGAGAACGGGTTCATCACTGAAGACGAGGCTGAAACCGCACGGAACGAGGAGCTGAAAGTCCGAACCGGCCCCAGCTCAAACCCCATCCATGCAGAATATGTGGCAGAAATGGTTCGCCAGCTCATGTTCAGCCAATACGGCGACGAGACCTACACCCGAGGTCTGAATGTCCACACCACACTGAATTCGAGTCAACAAGTTGCTGCGTACCAAGCACTTCGCCGTGGAATCATGGACTTCGAGCGCCGGCAGTTTTATCGTGGACCTGAAAAGTTTATAGCGCTACCGGCGAAATCCCAGGATCTTGAAGATGCCATTGACGAAGCGCTTGACGAGCACCCAGACAACGGTGACGTCATGGCCGCAGTGGTCTTGGAGGCGGACAGCAAGCACATTAAGGCCCAACGGCAGGGTGGGGAGATAGTTGACATTGCTGGAGACGGCCTGAAGCCAGCGCAATCAGGACTTTCTGAGAAAGCTGCTCCAAACATCAAAATTCGCCGAGGAGCGCTCATCCGCGTTTCGAAGACTTCCAAAGGCACTTGGGAGATCACCCAATTGCCGGAAGTTGAGGGTGCGTTTGTAGCCCTAGACCCGCGAGACGGGTCGATTAAGGCACTGGTTGGAGGCTTTGACTTCGCCAAAAACAAATTCAATCACGTCACTCAAGCTTGGCGTCAACCCGGGTCCAGCTTCAAACCTTTTATCTACTCGGCCGCGCTTGAGAAAGGCTTCGGGCCTGCCACCGTGGTGAACGATGCGCCTCTGTTTTTTAATGCCGGTGTAACCGGGGGCCAGCCGTGGGAGCCCAAAAACTATGACGGAACATTTGATGGACCCATGACACTGAGGCGGGGCCTGGCAAAGTCCAAAAACATGATCTCCATCCGGGTACTCAACTCGATTGGTGCGCCCTATGCCCAGGAATGGGTCACCCGATTTGGCTTCGAGGCTGAAAAACACCCCGCCTACCTGACTATGGCACTCGGCGCGGGGACTGTCACGCCGCTGCAAATGGCAAGCGCTTATTCCGTATTTGCCAATGGTGGATACCGGGTCAACCCATGGATCATCTCTAAGGTGAGCGAACAACGTGGCAAGGTGCTGGTCGAAACCACGGCCCCGACTCTGGAGAATAGTGAGCGAGCCATCGATGAGCGCAACGCTTTCATGATGAGCAGTTTGCTTCAAGAAATCACACGGTCAGGCACTGCCGCACGGGCGCAAGCCACTTTAAAAAGACCCGACTTGTATGGCAAAACAGGTACTACCAACGACTCCATGGATGCCTGGTTCGCGGGCTACCAGCCCAGTATTGCTGCCGTTACCTGGATAGGCTACGACACACCGCGCAAATTGGGCGACCGGGAAACCGGGGGCGGACTGAGCCTCCCCGTTTGGATCAGTTTTATGGAAACCGCCCTGAAAGGCGTCCCGGTGAGCGAGCCGACTGCACCGGAAGGCGTAGTGCGGCTGAACAACGAGTGGTTCTATGAAGAATTTACCCACGGAGCCGGCGTGAGCAATTTAGGCCTGACAGACCCGCCCGAGGCAACGCCAGAAGCGGCCGGCTCTGCCGACGAAAAGAAAAAAATACTGGATCTCTTCAAGAACTAATCAGGTGAAAACACCAGGGGCTCACCGGCTTGAAGACTCGCATTGGCACTCAAGGCAGCGTAGAACTCTCCGCCACCCTTGGTGTCTTGCCATAACCCGTCTGCCCAGCGATAGTGATACCCACCGGATTTGGCAGCCAGCCAAATCTCATGAAGCGGTTTTTGTAAATTCACGATGATCTGGGAACGGTTTGCAAAGGTCAACGTAATCATGCTTCCGACCCGCTGGTTGTCGACATCCGCGTCCGATTCGTCGTTGATGCGGTCGCAAGCCAGCTCGATGGTCTTCAACAAAGACTCTGCCAAGCTCATGAATTCAGGGTCGGTCATTACAATTTACACATGTTCAATAGAACCCGAATTCTAGTCAGCAGCTTAAGTCCGCTTTGCCTTTGCGTGTTACTGACCGCCTGTGGCCAAACCGGGCCGCTTGTTTTGCCGAAGCGCCCGCCTATTCCTTCGGCCAGCTCAGCCGGACCAGCGACTCTCTCTCCTACCGTCAGCCCCAACTCCAACAATCCATGAGCGCTCTCCAACTCCCCGGCCACCCCCATGTTCATTACCAACATGAACAGTTACACGTTGAAGGGTGCAACCTGAAGGCGCTTGTAGCTGCCCACGGGACACCTTTGTTTGTGTATTCGAAAGCCTCCATGCTGGAAGCTCTGGCGGCCTACCAACGAGGTTTTGCCGGCCGCAATGCCCGCGTCTGCTATGCAATGAAAGCGAATTCGACGCTTGCAGTCTTGCAACTTTTTGCCAAAGCCGGATGCGGATTTGACATTGTTTCCGGCGGAGAGCTCGCAAGGGTGTTGGCGGCGGGTGCGCAAGCTGACAAAGTCATTTTCTCAGGCGTGGGGAAAACTCGAGATGAGATGCGTGTGGCCCTGAAAGCAGGCATAGGCTGCTTCAACGTCGAAAGCGAGGCTGAAATCGATGTGCTGAACGAAGTTGCAGTTGGCCTCGGCGTGCAGGCGCCTATCAGCATCCGGGTCAATCCCAATGTTGACCCTAAAACGCACCCCTATATCTCAACCGGACTCAAAGGCAACAAGTTTGGTATTGCGCACGAACGCACACTGCTAACCTACCAGCGAGCTGCAGCGTTTGCAGGGCTGAAGGTCGTGGGCATTGACTGTCATATCGGATCGCAAATTACCGAAGAGACCCCTTACCTGGATGCGATGGATCGGATGCTGGATATAGTGGAATCCATCGAAGCGGCAGGTATTCCTATCCACCACATCGACTTCGGCGGAGGCTTGGGCATTAACTACAACGGGGACACGCCCCCCGCGGCAGATGCGTTGTGGCAAAAACTGCTAGCCAAACTCGATGCGCGGGGCTTCGGCCAACGCCAGCTGATGATAGAGCCCGGCCGCTCCTTGGTTGGCAACGCAGGCGTCTGCGTGACGGAGGTGTTGTACATGAAGCCCGGCGAGCAAAAGAATTTTTGCATTGTCGATGCCGCCATGAATGACCTTCCACGCCCCGCTATGTACCAAGCGTTTCATGCCATTGTTCCGCTCCAACAGACAAGTGGCAATGCAGCGACAACGGTCGTCGACGTCGTAGGACCCGTCTGCGAAAGCGGTGACTGGATTGGGCACGACCGAAACCTAGCGGTTCAGTCGGGCGACCACTTGGCAGTGTTGTCGGCTGGTGCGTATTGCATGAGCATGTCGAGCAACTACAACTCCCGCCCCAAAGCTGCGGAGGTTTTGGTGGACGGAGCGCAAAGCCATTTGATTCGTCAGCGGGACAGCTTTGCAGATCAGGTCCGGGGTGAATCTCTTCTCTAATTCACTATGATATTTGTAGCAGCCTCCGCTTATTTAGCGAGGGCCAGCTCACTATTTGGCATAAAAACGCCGAATTCGCCACCCCAACAGAGCACCTAGGATGGCTGCGTACAAGGCTACTTCTGCGAAGTCGTTTTTCCCGGCCTTCATCCAGAAAAAATGCAACACAGCCAGCAAAGCAATGGCGTACACGGCACGGTGAAGTGCCTTCCAGCGCTGGGCTCCCATGGCTTTGATCACGGCATTGAAAGAGGTCGCAGCCAACGCAGTTAACAAAAGTAAGGCGGTGAACCCCACCAAAATGAAGGGGCGCTTGACGATATCGGCTGCAATATCAGCGGGTTCCAAACCCATGTCGAGCCAGCTGTACGCCAGCATGTGCAGCAGGCCGTAGGCAAATGTGGACACCCCCACCATTCGCCTGAAACGGGCCAATGCCGACCATTTGAAGAACTCCCTCAAAGGGCTGATGGCGAGGGTGATGCATAAACAACGCAAGGTCCAATCGCCTGTGGAACGTATCAGCGCTTCGGCAGGGTTGGCGCCAAGTCGGTCCGAAACAGCGGCCCAGACCAGCCAGACGAGGGGCAAGCACAGCAATACCAACAGGCACGGCTTAGCCCGGCGGTGCAACAGCCAAGTGTTCATAAAAGAGCGTTGGGCGATTAAAAGAACTTCTTGAGGTCCATGCCGGCATAGAGCTGACCGACCTGGGCCTCATAGCCATTGAACATCAGAGTTTTCCGCTTTTTCGCGAACAATCCATCTTCTCCAATGCGCCGCTCCGTGGCCTGACTCCAGCGTGGATGGTCAACATTCGGGTTCACGTTGGAGTAAAACCCGTATTCGTTGGCAGCCGCCTTGTTCCAAGCGGTTGCAGGCGGTTTTTCAGTAAAGCGGATTTTCACTATGCTCTTGCCACTCTTGAAACCGTACTTCCACGGCACGACCAATCGCACGGGTGCTCCGCTCTGGTTGGGCAATACTTCGCCGTACATGCCAAAAGTCAGCAAGGTGAGCGGGTGCTGCGCCTCATCCAAACGCAGTGCTTCTACATAGGGCCAGTCCAAGACACGTGAACCTACGAAAGGCATAGTTTTCGGGTCCGCCAAAGTGATGAACTCCACGTACTTGGCGCTACCTTGAGGTTCTACCCGCTTAATCAACTCCGACAAGGAGTAACCCACCCAGGGAATTACCATCGACCACCCCTCTACGCATCGCAGCCGGTAGACCCGCTCTTCCATAGGGCTCAGCTTGAGCAGGTCCTCCAACGCGTATCTGCCGGGTTTCTTAATCAGCCCTTCGACCTCGACCGTCCAAGGCGTCGTCTTGAGGGTGTGGGCGTTGATGGCAGGGTCCGCCTTGTCGGTGCCGAATTCGTAAAAGTTGTTGTAGGTGCTGGCTTCTTTGTAAGGCGTTACTTTCTCGGCGGTAGCTGCGCCATCGACGCTGGTAGCCTTGGTATTCAGGACTGCTAATTTCCCGGGACGACTGCCCCACCCTGCGCCTTGCGCCCTAGCGCTGCGGGAGGCCCACGTAGCCAACCCAGCACCGACCACACCAGTGGCTACCGTTTGCAGCAACTTACGGCGGTTCTGATAAACCACCTGTGGGGTGATCTCGCTGGCGACCGGATGATGGAAACCTTGGGACTTGGAGTGAAAGTGCATAAGAGTATTCCTTGTTTCCGGTTTGGTCGTTGGAGTCCTTGCTTTCTTACAAGGTTCCGTAACTATGAAGCCCACTGAGAAACATATTCACACCAATGAACGCAAAGGTCGTGATGGCCAAGCCCACTAGCGCCCACCATGCGGCTACGGTGCCACGTAGGCCCTTCATCAAACGCATGTGCAACCAGGCAGCGTAGTTGAGCCACACAATCAACGCCCAGGTTTCCTTCGGGTCCCAGCTCCAATAACCACCCCAAGCCTCCGCCGCCCACAACGCGCCCAACACGGTCGCAATGGTGAAAAAAGCAAACCCGACGGCGATGGACTTGTACATCACATCATCCAGCACCTCTAGGCTCGGCAGCTTTTCTGCAATCGCGCGCCGCCCGAGGAGAATGCCGGCCACGATCAAGGCAGAGATCCCGAAGTACATCGCCCAGTAATCGTTCAGACCTGCGGCAGAGGACTTGCGGAACACAATGGGCTCAAAACACAACACGATACCCAGCAACCAGAGCGGTGCCAGGCGGTACCACTTCGCCTCTGCCGCTTGTTGTTTGATCAAATAAGCGAAAGCCACCATGGCTGCTAATGCAAACGTTCCATAGCCAATAAAGTTGGCCGGCACATGAAGCTTCATCCACCAGCTCTTGAGCGCGGGTACCAGCGGCTGAATCTCCTGAGCCTGCCGTGCCACGGTGTACCACAGCAGAAAGCCCACCGCTGCGCTCACAATCAACATGACAAAAGCCCCTAGGGCCCGGGTTTTGTACTGTGCCTCGAAGTAAAGGTAGAACAGTGCCGTCATCCAACAAAACATGATGAAGACTTCATACAGGTTGCTGACCGGGATGTGCCCGATATCGGCCCCCAGAAGGTAGCTTTCAAACCACCGCACCATGGTGCCGGTCAGCGCCATCGTGACAGCCACCCACACCAAGCGGGAAGCTATTGTTTCGAGGCCTGAAGCACGCTCTTTCGCGAACACGCCTATCCAGTAGAAGCCAGTCGCCATGAAAAACAACATGCTCATCCAGAGGATGGCCGACTGACTGGAAAGAAAATACTTCAAGCCGAAAACCGTTTCGGCACGAGCGAGGTCACCTTGATAGGCAGCTATACCCGTCAAAGACAACACCGCAACAGCCAGCATCAAGCGCTGAAGTGGAGCCCATAGCCAGCCCAGCCAGATAGCCGCCGGTATGGCCGCCAACATGATGCCTTTTTCGTAAACATCCATGGCCGAGTGATACCGGAAGAAGGCAAAAAGCCCTCCGGCGACAACGAGCAGAGCGAAAAACCACTCCCACCCGGAACGACGGAAATAGCTGTCATGCAATGCAAGCGTGACAGTCTCGGGCGATGCAGAAGGCGATCCAGCTGGTACAGCGTTCATTTTTATTGTTCCTCAATGGCTAAGAGTCGGCGTTTTAAATGGGCGAACTCGTGGTCACCATCCATTGTTTTCCGATTGGTCGACAGGGCCATCGTTGCATGGGAGCCGCTATCGGCCCCTGGTGCGGGCTCCAGCCAGATCCACAAACGACGTTCCCGAACATACAACATTGCAAAAACCCCCAAAATGAGCAAGGCACAGCCCAAATACACAATCGTCTTACCCGGGGCGCGTGCAACTTGGAAAACACTCGCCTGCACTTGGGTGAAATCACTCAGCGTCAGTACAAACGGGGCAGGATACAGAGGCAGATCACTCAGGGCCAGCACCGACTGCGTCATAAACTGCTGGGTGACCGCATCGGCCGGGAGCAGCTTCAGACCAGCTTGCTCACGCGTCATTTGCATTAACTCGAACAAGACACCATTCAGGATACGAACCAGCACCTCACCTGCTTTGTTGCGCTCCGCCTCCGGTACGTTGGCCTCGATAAAGTCTGAAATCGCTTGAAGGCCTGCGCCCCGCCCCTCGGCTCCCGCAAAAAGGGTCAGAGCCCGGTTAGCGGACCCTGCAAGTTGACTCACCAGATCATCCCGCTTGGAGTCAATCGCCTTGATGGCGTAGCGTCGGACAGCCTCTTGTCGCATTGCAGGATCTGACAATGCCCGACTGGCACGCAAGAAACCATCGAGGCTGCCCTCTGCGTCTGCAGGAATTCTCAGGTAGCGAAATGAGTCCGCTGGACTCTCCCGCATTCCCAACAGAAACACCATCTGCCCGTCACCCAGGTCCACGGGGAGCATGTAGTTATTGAACTCACGGGCCTGCCCAGCTTGGTCACGCAGCTTGTAGCTGTAGCTGGGCCCGATGTTCCGGAGAGTTTTTCCATCTTTGGGCTTGTTGGCAGCGCCCAATTGAGCATCCAGCGACGCCCGTAAATCAACGCCACGCACATCCGTCTTGCCAGCGACATCGGCCGAGAGATTCTCCACATTAATGCCCCGCAGCCCGGTGAACTCTACCGTCAGCGCCTCCGACAGGCCACCCACTGTGCCACCCAGGGTCTGGCTACCACCCACGGTGCCGTCCAAGGCAAATTCCTTGCCCCCGTTGCGCAGCGGCTCGCCTTTAAATTTGAGCGTAGAGCCGCCATCGTCAAAGCTGGACTGATAAATTTCTATCCCTTTGAAACTAGCCGGGTGATTCACTTCCACCCGCGCTGGTGTTTGCTCACCGGTGGCTTTGTCATGAATCACGATTTCGCTGGCAAACAGCTTGGGCATCCCTGTTGAGTAGTACTCCACGATGAACTTCTTAAGTTCAATCGCGAACGGTAGCTCCTGCAAGAGGATGCCATCTGACTGGTTCAAGATTGCCGTGCTGGACTGTGTGCCCTCCGAGACCATCACATTGCCCCGGAAGGTCGGATTGCGCTCACTCAATCGATGCTGCGCAGGTACATCCGCAATCAAGCCGCCTCCCTTGAAAGGAGTCTTGTCGGCAAACAGCATTTGCGCTCGCACCACGAGATCGCCATCCAGCAAACCGCCAAGGCACACCAAGACGATGGCACTGTGCGCTGCAATGTAGCCCAGCTTGTTGCTGGCGCCGGCCTTGGCAGCCAACATCCAGCCGGTGCCATGGGGTGTCTCCCGAGCTTGCAATTTAACCTTCCAACCGCCACCAACCAGCAAGCCACCAAGACGCCGGGCTGCAGCTTCAGGAGGCTCCCTCAATTCAGCCTGTGCTTTGTGGCCGAAGGCGCGCAAGCTTTGTTCACGGATGTTCTCTTTATAAGAACGCAAATCCACCAAAATTTTTGGTGTGTTGCGGGCGACACATAGAGAGGTGCTCAAAACCAAGAACGCCAGAATCAGCAAGAACCACCAGGCGCTGTACACATTAAACAGGCTGGCTCGCTGAAACACTTCGGCCCAGAAAGGACCGAACTGGTTGACATAGTTCCCCACCGGCTCGTGCTGTTTGAGCACGGTACCGATAACGGAAGCAATACAAATCACCGTCAGCAACGAAATTGCGAATCGCATCGAGGAAAACAGCTCGACAGCCGCACGCCATGCGCGGGAGCCTGCCTTGATCTCGATACCTTGGGTGGAAACAGTCATGAAAAACACTCGAAAAAAAAGCGGGCCATCTGATGGATGGTCCCGCCTATTGGGGTGTCAGCGCTCTCTTTGGTTCCCCGGAACCCTAGAAAGCTGACAAATCAGCGCAGCCCGGCGATGTAATCCGACACCGCTTTGATTTCACGGTCATTGAGTTTGGCCGCCACTTGCGACATTTGCAGGCTGTTTTTACGGACACCGTCACGGAATGCAACCAACTGAGCGACAGAGTAGTCAGCATGCTGGCCGCTCAAACGGGGATACTGGGCAGGAATACCAGCGCCATTGGGGCTATGACAGCCGGCACAAGCGGGAACCTGGCGGTCTGCAATTCCACCGCGGTAAATACGCTCTCCCAAACTCACCAGCTCTTTGTCCTTGGCAAAGCCCGGCTTGCCGGCTTTGGAGGCCAACCAGAACGAGATGTTTTTCATGTCATCGTCGCTGAGTGCCGAGGCAAATCCCTTCATGACGGCATTGTTGCGCTTGTCAGACTTAAACTCTTGAAGCTGTTTGACCAAATACTCGGGGTGTTGCTGCGCCAACTTGGGGTTTCCTGCGATCGCAGAATTGCCGTCCGCTCCGTGACACGCAGCGCAGACAGCCCCAAAGCTCGCTTCCCCTTTGGCGAGATCAGGTTTTGCAACCTTGGCCGCCTCTTTTTTAGGCTCTTCCGAATAGGAAGAAACAGCGAGCGTAGCCATGGAGGCTGCGATGATCAATTGAGCAATCAACTTCATAGGGATGTTGTGTCTGGTGGCCATAACCGTGCCATTCTACAATGCGGCTCTGGGTTTACCTCTAATTTCAATGACCAACACACAAAACCCAAAGGCGGCCACTCCGTCAACCAAGCCAATCACTCCAACCGAAAAAAGTGCCGCCGTGGTGGCGCTGGGCTGGTTGCACACTGCGCGCTTCTTGACCACCGCACCCCAACTCCATTTCTTGCCGGAACTGGACGTGCCGGAGATCGCCTTCGTGGGACGGTCTAATGCAGGCAAGTCCACCTGCATCAACATACTGACGCAGCAAAAGCAACTAGCTTTCGCATCCAAAAAACCGGGACGCACGCAACACATCAACCTTTTTGCCTTGGGCAAGCAAGGTGCCACTGATGCAGTGCTGACCGACCTGCCGGGCTATGGCTACGCCGCCGTTCCTAAACAAGACAAAATCCGCTGGCAGCAGGTGATGGCCAACTACCTGGTCACCCGCAAAAACCTGAAAGCAATTGTGCTGATGTGCGACCCACGCCATGGCATGACGGAGCTGGATGAAATTTTGCTGGATGTGATCCGCCCGCGGGTTGAAGAAGGTCTGAAGTTTCTTATCGTCCTCACCAAGGCCGACAAACTCACGCGCACCGAAGGCGCCAAAGTGCTGTCGATCACCAAACTGCAAGCCGGTGGCGGAGAGGTGCGCCTCTTTTCAGCAACTAAACGCACCGGTATCGACGAAGTTGCCACCCTGCTGTGGGATTGGGCTCACCCCAAAACTGCAGCACCCAGCGCTAAGCCTGACGCCGCTCCTCAGCCTCAGTAAGGCGGCGTCCAGCCTTCGGGTTGGTCTTTGAATCGCTTGTGCACCCAGAAATACTGGTCCGGCATGGTGCTGATATAGGTTTGTAGTGTCTGATTCATGCGGGCGGTATCCGCTTGCATGTCGGCACTCGGGAAATCCGTCCAAGCAGGCAAGACCGCAATCTCATAGCCCTGCGGCACCAGCTTGCAAAGTATGGGAACCACTTTGGCGCGCGACAGGCGGGCAAAGCGGGAAAGGGAGGGAACCGTGGCTGCCGGACGTCCGTAAAACGGGACATACACCGACTCCTCCGGGCCGAAGTTCATGTCCGGTAGCAAATACAGGGGAGCACCTGACTTTAAGCCTGCAATGATGGGCTTTACGCCCTCTATGCGTCCGAACAATCGCCCGCCCATGCGTTGGCGCCCGGCCAGAATCCAAGCATCCGCTACTTTATTGGCCTGGTCGGTGTAAATGGTGGTGAATGACCGCGGGACCTGCTGGGTCAGCGCGGTCCACCCTGCGTCCAGCCCCACGAAATGCGGCGCGAACAGTACGGTCGGCGCATCACCCGCCAACTCGTCGAGGGCGCCCTTCAGCAGTAGGCGATTCCGCAAAACTTCCGGCGAGGCACGCCAAAGCCACCCGCGGTCGAGCCACGCCTGGGCGAAGGCTACAAAAGTCCGCAACGCAAGTCGGCGCCGCTCGGCGGGCGTTTGGTCCGGGAAGCAAATTTCCAAATTCGTCAAAACCACACGTCGCCGCGAGCCCACCAAGATAAACAGGGCAAGCCCGAGCAGTGCGCCTACGGCACGCAGCCAAGACAAGGGCAAATGCCCCAGCCATTCAATCATCCGCAATATCCAACGACTCATCCACTCAGCCTTTTTTGTCCACGGCGCCTTCGGGCTGCCGGGGTTGTTTATACCGTGCGTAACCCCACAAATATTGCCCCGGCAGGGCAAGAATTACCCGCTCCATAGCCTCGTTGATCTGGCGGGTAGCTTCCGCAAGGTCAGCTGACAACTCCACCTCAAACGGGCGCACACACACCCGAAAGCCCGCACCGGAAGGCAATCGCTCGCCCCAGGCAAGCACTATCTGAGCGCCCGTTTGCTGCGCCAATCTCGCCGCCAAGGTCATGGTGTAGGCCGGCTGACCGAAGAAGGGCGCCCAAACCCCTTGCCCGGCTGGTGGCACTTGATCCGGCAGCAAGCCCACACATTGCCCGGCCCGCAATGCCTTGATCAGCTGCTTGACACCCGCCAGATTGGCTGGCGCAGTCGCCAGCCCCGGACGTCGGCGGCTTGCTTCGATGATGCTCCTCAGCCACTTTTGCCGTGCCGGCCGGTACAACACGGTCATGGGTGCGTCATGCACGCCGAAACGCTGCGCGTACGCTTGGGCGGTGACTTCAAAGCTGCCAAGGTGGGGGGTGAGAAACACCACCCCACGCCCGGCTTGCACCGCCGCCTCTACCAACTCTGCACCATCCCACTGAACGGGAACCGGCGGGCCGGCCCAAAGACGGGGCAACTCCATCACCATTTCGCCCGCGGCCGCTACCGAGGCACGGACGCCTGCGCTTCCCACCTTGGCCGCCAAGGCATGCGAACGCAGCCGCGTGCGATAGGTGGCGGACATGCCATAGACCAACCAGCCGCACACCCAGCCGATGCGGTGCAACCAGTTCAAAGGCAGTCGGGACAGGAATCGAAATACAAAGGCCATGCGTGGGCTAAAATCTGCAGCGTCACCGAGTTATAGAACTACTTGCAGGGTGACTTCACAGGGGCAACTGATTAAAAAGAAGCCATTGTGCCTCGCCGATTCCGGCGGATCTGCTAAAGCGTTCGCTGAAAGCTCCAAAGCTCAAGCAACGCGTCTTGATGTTTATTTTTTGGAGAACTACTATGGCGAACGACTTCCTCTTTACCTCTGAATCCGTATCCGAAGGCCACCCCGACAAGGTCGCCGACCAGATTTCCGATGCGATTCTGGATGCAATCTTCAAGCAAGACCCCCGCTCCCGCGTCGCGGCCGAAACCCTGACCAACACCGGTCTGGTGGTGCTGGCGGGTGAAATCACCACCAACGCACACGTGGACTACATCCAGGTAGCGCGCGACACCATCAAGCGTATCGGCTACGACAACACCGACTACGGCATCGACTACAAAGGTTGCGCCGTGTTGGTGGCCTACGACAAGCAGTCGAATGACATCGCCCAAGGCGTGGACCACGCCAGTGATGACCACCTCAACATCGGTGCCGGTGACCAAGGCCTGATGTTCGGCTACGCCTGCGACGAAACACCTGAGCTCATGCCCGCTCCCATTTACTACGCGCACCGCTTGGTGGAGCGCCAGGCGCAGCTGCGCAAGGACGGCCGCCTGCCCTTCCTGCGCCCTGACGCTAAGAGCCAGGTGACCATGCGCTATGTGGACGGCAAGCCCCACAGCATCGACACCGTGGTGTTGTCCACCCAGCACCATCCCGACCAGTCGGAGACCCAGCACAAGATGAAGGCCTCGTTCACCGAAGCCATCATTGAAGAAATCATCAAGCCGGTGCTGCCCAAAGAGTGGCTGCAGAACACCCGCTACCTGATCAACCCCACCGGCCGCTTTGTGATCGGTGGCCCCCAAGGCGACTGCGGCCTGACCGGTCGCAAAATCATTGTGGACACCTACGGTGGCGCCTGCCCCCACGGCGGTGGTGCGTTCTCGGGCAAAGACCCGTCCAAGGTGGACCGCTCTGCCGCGTATGCTGCCCGCTATGTCGCCAAAAACATCGTCAAGGCCGGCTTGGCTAAGCAGTGCCAGATTCAGGTGGCCTATGCGATTGGCGTCGCCAAGCCGATGAACGTGACCGTGTACACCGAAGGCACCGGCGTCATTCCAGACGACCAGATTGCCGCCTTGGTGAACGAGCACTTCGACCTGCGCCCCAAGGGCATCATCCAGATGCTGGACCTGCTGCGCCCCATCTACGAAAAAACTGCGGCGTATGGCCACTTCGGCCGCGAAGAGCCCGAGTTCACGTGGGAGCGCACTGATAAAGCCGCTGCTTTGCGCGCTGCTGCCGGACTGAAGTAAACAGGAACCGCCAGACCCATGAATATCCAGACACAACGCTTCATTGACCGCTGGGCCGGCCAGCTCCTGTGCAGTGCGGTGTCCGGATGGGTCAAGCTCACCAGCCTGTTCAGTGCGCCGGCCCGGATGCCGGCCGCACCGAAAAACATTCTGGTGATTCTGCTGTCGGAAATGGGTAGCATCGTGCTCGCCGGCCCCATGTTTGCGGCATTGCGCCGCCAATACCCCGGGGCTGCTATCCACATCCTGCAGCTGAAAAAGAACCAGGAAGTCTCCAAGCTCCTGTCATTGACAGAGGTGGAGCACATGCACACGCTGGACGACAGCTCCGGCGGCTCGCTGATTTCGGATATTTTGAAAGTCAGCCTTAAGTTCCGGAGCATCGGGCTGGATGCAGTGATCGACTGCGAGCTGTTTTCGCGGGTGAGCGCCCTGCTGTCCTTCAGCACCGGCGCCCCTGTGCGGGTGGGCTTTACGCCGCACACCCAAGAGGGCCTGTACCGCGGCAGTTTCATCAACCACAGCATTCCCTACAACCCCTACCAGCACATCAGCAAGCAGTTTTTGTCGCTGGTAGATGCACTGCAGTCGCCCGAAGGCATGCCGCGCAACCGGGCCGGCGTGATCCGGGAGATTCCGGCCGAGCCGGAGTTGTCGGTGGCGTTCAACCCCGGCGAGCTGCAGGCCTACCGCAACAAAGTCGCGTCGGACCACCCCGCAACCGCCGATCGCGGTTTGGTGCTGGTTTATGCGGGTGGCGGCATCCTGCCGGAGCGGGCCTGGCCTGCCAGCCACTACGCCCGCGTGGTGCAGGGCCTGTGCAACGCCGGGTACGCCGTGGGCCTGATCGGCTTGAAAGACGATGCGGTGCTGGCGCGTGACCTCAAGACCCAAGTCGGTAGCGAGGCCTGTATTGACCTGACCGGTTACACCAAAAGCATCCGCGAGCTGCTGATGCTGATGCATGCCAGCCGCCTGCTCATCACCAACGACGGCGGCCCCAGCCACTTTGCCACGGTCACCCCTATCCAGACCATGGTGTTTTTCGGCCCCGAGACCGGCAAACTCTATGGGCCATTGGGCAAGCGGACCATCATGCTGGAGAGCGGCATTGCCTGCTCGCCGTGCTTGACGGCCTACAACCACCGCCTCACCTTTTGCGATGGCGACAACCAGTGCCTCAAGCGCATTGCACCCGATCCGGTGCTTGAGCAGGCCCTGCAATTCCTGAGCGCGCCGGGCGAGGGCCCTCGCGCATGAGCGGGCTGCAACGCGCGGTCCTGTGGGCCTTGGGTTTGCTGGAGCGCTACCGCTACATCAAGTTCGGCATTGTGGGCGCTAGTGGCACGGTGGTGAATCTGGCGGTGCTGCATTTCGGGCATGAGTTTTTGTTCAACGAGATTGAGTCGGGCTACAACAAACCCTACTTCTCCTTGGTGCTGGCGATTGCGCTGGCAACGCTGAACAACTTCACCTGGAACCGCCTGTGGACTTGGTCCGACCGAGTCAAGACCCTGGAAGCCGGCGAGGTGCAGCCCGTAAGCCTGCGCCTGCTGGGCATGGAGTTCGGTCAGTACGTCACGGCCTCGGCGTTCGGCAGTGGCATGCAATACGTGCTGACCCTGCTGCTGTCGGGCAGCATGGATTACCGCTTGGCCAACATCATTGCCATTGTGGCGGCCAGCGTAAGCAACTTTCTGGCGAACGACCGGTGGACCTTCAAGCGCCACCGCGACTAGGCAGCCGGGGTGTCTGCGATTCACCTCATCACACACTTTTATGCCAAATAAGTCTTTAGCCCCCGTAGATATTGCGTGGCTAGCTCTTGTTTTTATAGCAAGCACCCTGTACCTTTTAGGTCTGGGCGGCGGCTACGCTCCGACCAACGGGGATGAGATGGTCTACATCCATATTGCCCGCATGACTGCGGAAAGTGGCCAATGGCTTCCCTTGCAGTCCGAACTGGTGGGCACCCGCAACACCAAGCCGCCCTTGCTCATTTGGCAAGCCATGGTGGCGGGGAACTGGGGCCAGACCTGGAGTCTGTTTGCGCTGCGGCTCCCCAGTGTGGCTTACACCTTCTGCACCACGGCGTTGCTCGCTTTTTTTGCCTACCGGCTGGCCGATGACCGCCGCAAACTGCGCACCGCCTGCATCGCCGCTGCGCTGTATTTGCTTTTCTTTTCGACCTTCCGCTACGGGCGGGTGTACCTCACCTCTGCACCCGAAACCTTTTGGCTGGCGCTGCCCATGTGGTGGCTGCTCTGGCTGCGGCTGCCCTCCACCGGCTCGCTCACGCCCGCCACCGGGCCTACCCCCGGGCCGCTGGCCTACACACTGTTCGGCATAGCCATGGGTCTGGGCGCTGCCTACAAGTCGTTTGCCCTGGTAGCTCCCGCGGCTGCGGCGCTGTGGTGTGCCGTGCTCTTGAGCACGCCGTGGAGTTGGCGCACCGCCGTCCGCACCACCCTCGGCGCAGGCTGGAGCACCTTGCTGGGCGTGGGCATTTTTGCCCTGTGGTTTGTGCTGGACCCGGACCCTGCCAGCGTGTGGCAAGAATTCGTGGTGGCCGAGAACGCAGGCAAGATGTCCAGCAGCATGGGCTACTGGCAGGCCGCCCTCTCCGGCCCCTACCCCATGTGGACCCAGTTGCTGGCTTACCCGTCCAACGGCGGCTTGCTGGCGCTACCGGTGTTGGGTTTTTGCCTACTGGCACTGCGCCACACCGGCACGTTGCTGCAACCCGCCCGCCTCAGCCCGGCGCTTTGGATCTTGTTGGCCTGGGTAGTGGTGTGGCTGGTGGTGTTCACCATCCCCAACCAGCGCTCGGAACGCTATGTCATTCCCGCCATGCCGGCAGTGGCCATCGCCATGGCACTGGTGTGGGACCGGCTACCGCGACTCTGGTTCTGGTTGACTCTGCTGATCACCGTGCCGGCACTCGTGATGCTGGGCCGCATCAGCTGGGTGATGGGCACCCTTCAGATGGCGTCGCCCACCGAAGTTGCTATTACTTTAATAGCGGCTTGCGCAGGTACTGCCGGGGCTATCGCCGGTTTTTGTCGCAAATCATGGGCTGCCTACGCCAGCCTGGTGGCGGTGCTGGCGGTGTATGGCTGCTTCACGCTCATGGTCCAGCCCATCTCCAAGGACGAGGCGGGCTACAGCCCGGCCATCGAAGCGCAGATGACGGGCCAACGAGTTGCCGTGCCCAACGGCTTTACCGGGCAGTACGAGCGCTACCACTTCCAACTCCATGGCGCGCGCATCACACCCTACGACGCCGAAGGCCGCAACACCGGGGCGCTCTACCCGGAAATGCCGCCCAAGGAACGGCTGGCGCGCTTGCTGAATGAATTTGATGCCGTGATCTGGCTGCAGGAGGACTTGAAGGAGCCTCCGTCGTGCCTGCCCCAGTGCACCCTGCTGGCGCAGCGCTGGCACGTGAAAAGCCGGCACAAGGACGGCGAAGTCACGCTGGACAACCTCTGGCAGGTGCAGGACTGGCTGTTCCGCCGTGAGTGGCTGCTCACAGCCGCCCGATAGACACCTGAAACAAGACCCGGGGCAAGGCCAGCTCGCAGAACTACTGGTATTGCAAGGTTGCCAGCGAACGATGCTCATCCGCGCTGGTACTGGGCCGGCCGAAAAACTCCAGATATGCCGGAGTCTGCTCAAACAGCATGTCTGAGCCCACCCGCACGTTGCACCCGCGCAGTATTGCTTCAGCAAGGAGCGCCGTAGTTTCGGTTTTCATGACCAACTTAACCACAAAAGTACGGGCCGACAGGCGTGACACCTCCAGGGGCATGGGATAGCCCTCCTTCATGCCCAGGGGCGTGGCATTCACGACCAAGTCAAAACCCAACGGGTCAGTAGAACCGGTGGTGACTTCGATCTCTGGGTAGTGCTGGCGCAAACGCGCTGCCAGCCGTTTGCGGAGCACCCCGCGCACGAAGCCGGCACCATCGAACATGTCGCCCTGCAAATCAGCGCGCCCCGGATGTTGGAGAGCCTGAACACGCTGCGCAAGAAGGCGGAGAAGTATTCGGGCTTGGAACCCTTGGGCACTACCGCCACATTGTCCCCGGCTTTTTTAACCCGGGGGTGTAGATCATGGGTGGGGTAACCGAGATGAATAATGAGCTCTGTATTGCCGTTGCTGATCATTTTTTCGCAGCGTTCGCTGCCGACACCCCGGCGCGCAGGGCCAGCAGATAGCTATCCACGCCGAAGCCTGCGATCTGGCCCTTGACGATTTCCGCGAATACTGATTTGTGGCGGAATTCCTCACGGGCATGAATATTGGACATGTGCAATTCCACGATAGGGCAGGTCAGGATGGCCAGCGCGTCGCGGATGCCGTAGCTGTAGTGCGTCCAGGCACCGGCATTGATGAGAACCGCGTCCACACCCTCCGTGAACCCCTGGTGAATGCGCTCGCACATGGCACCTTCATGGTTGGTTTGAAAGGTCTCCACGTCCACACCCAATTCGCGGCCCAAGGCAGTCAGGTCGGCGTTGATCTCATCGAGCGTGATGGTGCCGTACTGCACCGGGTCACGCTTGCCGAACATGTTGTGGTTAATGCCGTGGAGCATCAGGACTTTCATTTCGTTTCCTTTGGTCGAATATCGAAGCATCACAAGTCCCTGAAGTCTGCCATGTCTTTGAGGCACCTGATCGAACAGGCGTTTATCGAGACATCCATCAGCCCCAGATCACCGAGCGCATCGAAATGGAGGCCGACTGAAAGCCTGTGTTGAAAAAGCGCGGCATTTCGTCCGGCTTAACGGCCCCCGCGGCCAGCAGCAAAGGCAGATAGTGCTCATGCGAAGGGTGCGCCTGTTGGGCCACGGCGCCCAGCGATTGGAACGCGGCCAACTGGTCGAGCTGGCCTTTTTTGATCTGGTCCTGCACCACGGTGTCGAACTCGCGGGCCCAATCGTAAGTCTCGTTCGGGCCACTGCCGTTGCGGGTCGCGCGCAGGTTGTGGACGATATTGCCACTCCCCACCACCAGCACCCCGCGGCTGCGCAGCGCGTGCAGCTGGCGACCCAACGCAAAGTGCTCGGCCGGCGGGCGGCTGTAGTCCATGCTGAGCTGCAGCACAGGAATGTGTGCTTTTGGAAACATGGGTTTGAGTACCGACCAGGCCCCATGATCCAAGCCCCATTGCCCCGTATCCACCACCAAGCGCTCAGCCGAGGGAACCTTGATCTCCTGCGCTAGGCTGCGGGCCACGGCTGGTGCACCCGGAGCCGGGTATTGCACGTCGTGCAAAGCCTGAGGAAAACCACCGAAATCATGGATCGTCTGGGGCTGCGCCACTCCGGTCACCTGCCAACCCTGCGTCAGCCAATGGGCAGAGATACACAACACCAACTGCGGCTGCGCCTGCCGTGCCAACAACTCCTTGCCCATGGCCTGCCAGCCCCGGCGCCAGGCGTTGTCTTCAATGGCGTTCATCGGACTGCCATGCCCCATAAACAGCACCGGCATGCGGGGCGACGGCTTGAGTGACTGCAAGAGTGCTTGGGTGGATGCGCCTGCAAGGCTGCTGTTGAACAGGGCCGGGAGCGCGGCGAGCGTTGCGAGTGCGGATCTTCTTTGCATACGTACAGGTTTGAGAATGAAAGTCAGCGCCCGCTGGCCCACCGTAGTTCCTTGCTCCGTCCTTCAAAAAACAAAAAGGGCCCGCAGGCCCTTTTCAATTGGGTGGTGGAGTCGCCTCCCCGCCTCAGCGCACGTTGGCGGGCACGGCCATGGTGGCCACTTTTTCGTCCAACAGCAGTTCGGGCTCCTGGGCTTCCACTTGGGTGGGGTTCTTCAGGCCCTCGGTCAGGCGTTGCATGTCGAGGTCGCCGGTCCACTTGGCCACCACCAAGGTGGCCACACCGTTGCCCACCAGATTGGTCAGGGCGCGGGCTTCGGACATGAAGCGGTCAATACCCAGAATCAGCGCGAGGCCGGCCACCGGCACATGGCCCACGGCAGACAAGGTGGCCGCCAGCACAATGAAACCGCTACCGGTAATACCGGCGGCGCCCTTGGAGGTGAGCAACAACACGGCCAGCAAAGTGAACTGCTGGGTCAGGTCCATCGGGGTGTCGGTCGCCTGGGCAATAAACACCGCCGCCATGGTCAGGTAGATGGACGTGCCGTCGAGGTTGAAGGAGTAACCGGTAGGAATCACCAGACCGACCACCGACTTGCGGGCGCCCAGGTTCTCCATTTTTTCCATCATGCGGGGCAGCACCGATTCAGACGACGAGGTGCCCAACACAATCAGCAACTCTTCTTTGATGTAGCGCACAAAGCGCACGATGCTGAAGCCGTGCAAACGGCTGATGAGACCCAGCACGCCGAACACAAAAAGCAAGCAGGTCACGTAGAACGCACCCATCAGCTTACCCAGCGAAAAGAGCGAATCCACGCCGTATTTGCCGATGGTGAACGCCATGGCACCGAAGGCGCCGATGGGGGCCACCTTCATGATGATGCCGACGATGTCGAACAGCACATGCGAGGTTTTTTCGATCAGGTCAAACACCATGGTGCCGCGGCCGCCGAACTTGTGCAGCGCAAAGCCGAACAGCACCGAAAACAGCAGCACTTGCAGAATTTCGCC
Source organism: Rhodoferax sp. (assembly GCF_013297935.1). GTDB lineage: Bacteria > Pseudomonadota > Gammaproteobacteria > Burkholderiales > Burkholderiaceae_C > Allorhodoferax. Next base: position 334,919 of record NZ_JAAFIX010000003.1, read on the forward strand.
CTTGGCGAACGCATCGATCACCGAGGATGGAATGACATTGAGCAAGAAGTCCACGGTTCCCTGCATCTTGCCGGGCGCGGTGTAGGCCGCAATGGCCTTGGTGTCCAGCGTGGCGGCATCCACATGCATACCTGCACCGGGCTGCAGCAGGTTGACCACCACCAGGCCGATGATGAGCGCCAGGGTAGACACCACCTCAAAGTACAAAAGTGCGAGGCCACCGGTTTTGCCGACCTTTTTCATGTCTTCCATGCCGGCAATCCCCACCACCACCGTGCAGAAGATGATGGGGGCAATGATCATCTTGATCAGCTTGATGAAGGCATCGCCCAGCGGTTTCATGTCTGCGCCGGTCTGCGGGAAAAAGTGGCCGAGAAATACGCCCAGCACCACCGCAGTGATCACTTGGACGTAGAGAGATTTGTAGAGCGGCTTGCGCTCGGTAGTGGATGACATGAGGGGTCTTCAGGAGAGAGGTTGAAATGCCAATGCGATGAGCCCGACGCAGGGACACGCACAGGCGCGCCGCAGGCTTCAAAACAGGGCGCAACGATACGGCGCACACCCCTCTGCGCCTACTGTGGCGTTCAACAGTAGGGTTAACCCTTAATCTTCCGGTGGTCAATCAAGTGGCGCAAAGCCACCGCATGCAGCGCGACCCAGAGCCAAGGGTCCAGCACCGCATCCAACGCATTGCCGGTGGGCAGGCGCAGCAACACAAACAGCGCCAAGGCCGCAGGCGCCAACCACGCACTCACCCGCCGCACTGCACCCGCCTGCAACAGCGGCAGCATGGCCAACACCGACAAACCGAGCAATACCGGCGGCTCGAAACCCAGTGGATACAAAGCTGATGGCAACTGCGCAAAGGTGTCGAGGAGCAAAGCCCAGCCCAGCGCAATGCCCACCCACACCAGGCCGGCTTCCCAACGGCGCGGGCCGGGTGGGGTGTCCGCGGCGCGGACGGCCGGGGGACGCAATGCCACCCAGCCCAAATACCCACACGCCAGCGGCCCCAACACACTGGGCGCCTGAAAGGCCAAGCCCAGCCAATAGGCCGCAGACAGATTGCCAGGCATCAGCACCCAGAGGCACAGCACCACTGCGAGTGCACGCCTCTGCAACATGGGAACGCCTAGCCGCTGAAACACGGCGGCACCGCCACCGGCCAGCACCAGCGCCCAGCCCCCATGCAGCCACAGCTGCATGACTACCAGATCAGGCAAAGCGGGCGAGCTCATGGCGTGCCTCCGGGCGCGAACCGCTGCCACGACAAGGTGGCCCGGTCCACGGTGTAGGCGATCCACAGCGTGTCATCGGCCCACGCCATAGCGGGGTAGGAAAACTCAGCATCGGGGCCACCCTGGCGCAGGGTTTGCTGCGGGGTCCATTGCAGGCCCTCCTGGCTACGGCTCAGCTCTAATTTGGCACGCCCCTCCGGCGTAGGGTTGTGGGCCAGCAGCATTTGTTGCGGGCCGAGGCCGAACGCTGCCACCGCTGAGTCCGGGTTGCCGAGCGGCAGGTCCGGCAGGTTCTGCCAGCTGGCGCCACCATCTTCGGTGCGCACAGCGGTTACTTTGCCGTTGTGACGTTCATCACGCATCAAAGCAATCCACTCGGTCGGGCTACGGGCCAGCAAGCTAGGCTGCAGCTGGTAAGCCAACTGCGACATGCGCGTGAGCCCGGCAAACTCGCCTTGCGCATCCAGTCGCACCGCGCTGGGGTACTTGAGCCCCAGCTCAAAGTGCACCGGCAGCACTGCGCCGCCATCCTGCAGAGGCATGACTGCGTTGCGCACGAGAAAACTGGTGTTCCACAGCCACGACAGGGGCAGCACCCGCACCGGCTCAAACGCCAGGTCCTTCAGGTCTTGCGAGTCACTGCTCTGGCGCAGGTGCAACACGCGGCTGGCAGCCCAGCCACCCCAGCCGGTCGCCACCACAAACAGGTGCATGCGGCCTTGCCCGTCCATCCATGCCACCGGGTTACCCAAGCGCCGCAAGCCGTGGCCCAACACATCCCCCATGGTGTGGCGGTTGACCACAAAGCGCGGCTCGCGCCAGCGGCCGTTCGCCCGGTCCCACTGGGTGGCGGCAATCTGCACCAGAGGGCCGCTTTCGCGCTCACCCGAAAACCAGAACAGGCTCAGGGCCGAATTGCTGCCCGCCGGCATGGGCAGCAGACTGCTGGCGTGCGCCGCCATGGTGCCCGGTGGCATGGGCACATCGCCCATCGCCACCCGCCGCAATGGGGCCGCCTCGACCGGCTGACCCTGCACGCTGATGGCCGTCATGAGCGCCTGGGCCGGCGGCATCGAGGCCGGTCGCATGCGCGCATCCGCCGCCCAAAGGCCAGCGACCAAGGCAGCTGCCAGCCCAACGCGCGCAGTGAAAGAAGAAAACAACATGGGGGGTGATCTTAGTGGCCGCCGGCAAGGCCTTGAAACAGCTAAGACAATGGGGGCATGAAAACCTTGCTCTCCATCGCCCCCTTGGGTTTCCCCTGGCAAACCATGGACCCCTTCCTGTTTTGCGTGCACCACAACGACGCCTACCCGGCCGGCAACGCGCAGATGGCCCCGGTCCCCGCCCTGCTAGCAGGCCGCAACATCGGCCAGGACTTTGCAGGCAAGGACGGGTGGAGCATGTACCACGGCGACACCGTGCCGGGCTTTCCCTCGCACCCCCACCGGGGGTTTGAGACGGTGACCATCGTGCGCAATGGCCGTATTGACCACTCCGACTCGCTGGGCGCCACCGCCCGCTTTGGCGGTGGCGATGTGCAGTGGCTCACCGCGGGCAAAGGCATCGTGCACTGCGAGATGTTTCCACTTCTGCACACCGACGCGCCCAACCCCACCGAGCTGTTCCAGATCTGGGTGAACCTGCCGGCCAAAAACAAGATGGCCGAGCCGCACTTCACCATGTTCTGGCATGAAGACATTCCCCGCATCACCGCCACCGACACGCAAGGCAAGACCACCGAAGTGGTTTGCATCGCCGGCAAGCTCAATGACAAGCAGGGCCTACCCCCCCCGCCCGACTCCTGGGCCAGCGAGCCTGGCAGCGACCTCGGTATCTACACCATCCAACTCAGCCCCGGCGCGCAGTGGACGCTGCCCGCGGCGCAGAGCGCGGACACCCGGCGGGTGCTGTATTTCTTCAAGGGTGGTGCTCTGCAAGTCGCGGGAGAGGATGTGCCTGTGAAGTCCGTGATGGTGGTGCAAGCCGACCACGACTGCACTTTGGTGAATGGCGATACCGAGAGCGAACTGCTGGTGCTGCAGGCCCGCCCCATCGGCGAGCCGGTGGCGCAGTACGGCCCGTTTGTCATGAACACCCAAGCCGAGATCCACCAGGCTTTTGCCGACTACCGTCGTACCGAATTCGGCGGCTGGCCCTGGGGCGCCAACGACCCCGTGCACCCACGCGACAAAGGCCGCTTTGCCAAGCACGCGGATGGGAAGGTTGAAGATCGGGGCTAAAGTCGACTGGGCGCCAAGCGACGTCAGTTCTTCATGTATGACTTGCTGATTTTTTTGAGGGTACCGTCCTGCTTCAAGGCTTGGACAGAAGAACGCAGGCGCTTGACGACGTCGGCATCGCAGTCCAGCGAACAAGCGAGATACAAGTCCACGCTGTGTAGCACGCGGCTCATTTTGAGCTTCTCAGCGACCGCCCGCACTTCGCGGTTGGGCCAGGCATATTGCCCCTCGGGCACCCCCGTAAACCAAGCATCGACCCGACCCAGCTGAAGCATGCGCACGGGGCTGTCACCCAACTTCAAAATGTGAATTTGCTTGTCATCAAACCCTTGCTGTTTGAGGATTTCAAGCTGCGCGGTTCCGGCACCGACTGCAATAGCACGGTACCGTGTCTTGGCCTCTTGAAAGCTGGCAACCGGCGTGTCGAGGGAAAAAAATGCCCGTTCCATCGGCATCACCGGCGCTATCCAGGTGAACTTCTCTTCACGCTCAGGCGTTCGGGACAAAGGAATGATCAATTGGTCGATGCCAGCGCTCACCTGTAGCTGCGAGCGCATCCATGGCAGGTTGTGTATTCGAGGCGCATAACCGGCTTTCTCTATCGCCAACACGACCAGATCGCCCACGATTCCGCGCTCTTTGTCGCTGGCGATCATCGTGACCGGCGGTGCGTCAGCAACAAACAGTTCCAGTGACCGTCCGCTGGCAGCACTCAGCATCAAGCTCGTAAGAGCGCACACGACCACGCCTCGCAGGGGTTTTCCAATCATCACAACCAAGTCTCCAACATGTGTGGGGTTACAGCCTCTCGCACTCTTGGTGCGGGGGCGCTCGTACGGCGCCTGGCCACTATATCCGCCCTCGTCACAGCGGTTTGAGCATGAATCGTCACAATCGGCAAAAAAGATACCGGTCGGTATTATTTAAATACCGCACAGTGCAAAGGGATACTAATTAGGATATATTTCGTTCACGCCAGTATTTTCTGACGTAACACTTCGAATTCAACCTCTTGGAGATCCCCATGAAAAAACTGTTGATTGCTTCCGTTCTGGCACTGGGTGTGGCTGTTTCTGCTCAAGCCAAAGACATCGTGGACACCGCTGTGGGCGCAGGCAACTTCAAGACCCTGGCGACCGCTTTGGGCGCCGCTGGTCTGGTCGATACGCTCAAGGGCAAGGGCCCCTTCACCGTTTTCGCGCCCACAGACGAAGCCTTTGCCAAAGTACCTAAGGCCGACCTGGAAGCCCTGCTCAAGGACAAAGCCAAGCTCACTGCCGTGTTGACCTACCACGTGGTCCCCGGAAAAGTCATGGCAGCTGACGTGAAGGCCGGCAAGGTCAAGACCGTGCAAGGCAGCGAAATCACCGTCAGCACCATGGGTGGTGTGAAGGTAGATGCCGCCAACGTGATCAAGACCGACATCGTGGCGGACAACGGCGTGATCCACGTGATCGACTCCGTGATCATGCCCAAGTAAGACTCTCGCAGGCCTCAATAAAAAGCCCCGGTAGCTTCGGCTGCCGGGGCTTTTTTGTCGGGCGCAGCGTGGGTCTGCGCCCTCCGTGTGCGACTTAGTTGCCGCCGATTTCCAGCTCCGCCTGCGGCTTGGCATCCGCGGCTGGGCCACCGGTCTTCACGGCCCCCAAAAACAGGCGCTCGGCGGCCAGCTTCTTGCTCGCCAGATACTCCTTCACCACCACCGCGCGCTGCAGCGCCAGGTTGCGGATGTCGTCCTCATTGGCGCTCAGGTTGGCGAGCAGCAGTGCCTCCATGTCGGCCGCGGCGATGTCCTTGGTCATGCCCACCAGGTTACGGGGTTTGGTGATGTCAGAGCGGCGGTACACCGCACGCAGCAACACTGGCATTTCTTCGGCGCTGTAGCTACTTATCTCGGCGGCATCTTTGCCCTGCGCGGTGGTGGTGCGGCGCTTCTCAGCGACCAGCAAGGCCTTGAGTTTTTCACGCTTGGCCGCTTCGCGCTCGGCGTCCAGGTTGGCGGAGCCGACCACCGTGAGCTTGAGCGCCGATCGGTCTTGCAGGGCCTGCGCCACCTTGTCGAGGCCCGCTCGGGCCGCATCGCTCAAGCTGGCACTGCCGGGTGCAAACGCAACGCTGCTGAGTTCGGCACCGCCCGCCCCTCCTCCAAAGGCGTTAGCCAGCAAACTGAAAGGCGCGGTAATGGCTTTGGTCACCAAGTTGGTGATCACTTTCCAGATCACCGGGCCCACCCGGAATTGCGGGTCATTGAGCGAGCCACTGATGGGCAGGTCCAGGTCGATCACGCCATTGCGGTCGGCCAGCAAGGCTACCGCCAGCTTCACCGGCAGGCTGGCGGGCGCGCCCTCCACCTTGTCGCCGAAGGTCAGCTGGTTGAGCACCAGTTTGTTGGAGGCGGTGAGCTGGCCATCGGGTTGCACGGTGTACTGCACATCCACACTCAGCTTGCCACGCTCGATACCGTAGCCGGCGTACTTGATGGCGTAAGGCGACAAGGGCGACAACTCCAAATCGCGCACCAAGCCCTTCACATCCAGGGCCAACGGCTGCGCCAGCGGGTTGAGCTTGCCCAAAATCTCCAGCGACGCAGTGCCCTCGGCCCGGCCGCGCAACTCCAGGTCGGCCAGTTGCACCACGCCGTTGGTAGGCTGGTTCGAGAAACGACTGAGCTTGCCGGTCAGGTCGGTGAGGTTGGCGGTGTAGTTGGGCTGGATAAAGCGGTCCGAGAACAGCACCCGGCCGTTGACCAGACTGATAGGCCCCATCTGGATGATGGCGGCCGGGCCGGCCGATGCGGTGCTGGTAGCAGAAGCCGCCGCTAGAGCCGCTGAGGCAGGTGCCGCTGCACCGCCCGCAGCAGATGCAGCAGCCGCGGGAGCCGTAGTTGCGGGCTTGGCACCCTCCGCAGCAGGCGGCGCGGTCTGCCCCAATTCCTGCAGATTCAAGCGGCCTTGCGGGCTCACGATCAGGCGGGCATAAAAGTCAGACAACGCGGCCTCGCGCACCTGCACTTTGGTGGCCGCGCCGGGCGCCATGGTGAAGTCGATACCGGGCACGTTCAGCGCCTTCCAGCTCAGCAACTCTTCGCCCAGGCTCTCGGCACCTTTGCCGGTGGTGTTGGCCTTGAAGTCTTCCAGCGCGGCATCACCCTTCACGCTCACCTCGGGGCCGCTGGGCAGCGCGGCATAGCGCACCTGGCCCTTGAAGCTGGTGTCGGCGCGCAGCACATCGAGGTTCAGGCCGCTGCCGGCATAGGCGGCAAAGGCATGGGCTGGCAGGTCGCTGATATTCACCTCGCCTTGAGCCACCACCGGGTCCCACATCACGCTGCCGGTGTAGCGCAGGCTGCCGGCCTCGGCCTGGCCGGACTTCAGCATGGCAGCCACTTGCAGCGGCATGGGCTTTTTGCCCTCGGGCTGGATGTTTTTGGCTTGCACTTGCAAGCCACTCAGCTCCACCCGCACCGGGCGCGCAGGCAAGCGGTCTGAGAACACCACATTGCCCTCGTCGAGCTTGAACTCACCCACATTCAGCTTCCACGGCACGGGCGACTTGGCCGAGACCACCTTATTGCCTGAGGGTTTGCCGGCAGCAACCTCTGCCGCCGGTGCTACCGCAGCCTCAGTGGGCTTGAGCCAGCGCTCGAACATCCAGTGGCCTTCTGCGTCGCGGCGCACGCCGGTGCTGGGCTTGAGCAGCAGCACCTTGCCCACCGTCGCACTGCGCGCCAGTGTGTCTAGCCGCACATCGCTCACTTCCAGCAGCTTGAACTGCGGCATGTCTGCCGAGCTGGGGCCATTGTTGTTGGCATTGGCGCCTGTATTCACGCGCGGTTCGGCAGCGGGCTTGTCACCCACCAGCGCCACATCCCGCAGAGCCAGCTTTTGCACCACGGCGGTCTGGCGCTCGCCGTCCCAAGTGATATTCACACGGGTGTCCGCCTGCCCGCGCAAGCTCGGCACCAGGTAGGGCGACACGTAGCCCGACACCAGCCCCAGCCCGAAATCCGACACGCTGGCCTCGGCCTTGCCGGCCTCTACCGTGCCTTCGCCTTGCAGGCTGATCTGGGTGGCCGGAGCCTTGGTGCCTGCAGCCAGGTTTTGCAACTGCGCCTTCAGGTCCAGCGTGGCCGCCTCTTTCATGGGCCACTGCAGTTTGGAAACGGTGGCCTGAAAGTCCCGCAGCCCCAGGCGCGTGGCCGGGCCGGTGGTCTGGTCGGTCCAATCCACCGAAGCGTCTTTCAGGGCCAGCGTGTCCAGCTGCAAGGCCCAAGGGACAGGCGCAGGTTCTTCAGCATCTTTTTGGTCCCCAGCACTCGTATTGTCTGTGCCAGCAGCTATGGTTTTAGGAGCATTTTTCTTAGCTGGTGCAGGTGGCAGCAGGTTCAAGCTGCCATCGGCGGCGCGCACCACATTCAGCACTGGGGTATTCAGGGTGATGCCCGAGAGCTTCACGCTGCGCTCCAGCGGGCGCACATCGGCCAGACCCACCTGCAGGCTATCGGCGGAAAACAGCGGCTTGCCTTTGGTGTCTTGCACGGCCAGGCGGCTCACGGTCACCGAGCCGGACAGGGTGACCGCCGTTTGTGGGCTCTGCACAAAGCCCAGCTTGATGTCGGCATCTACCACTGCGCTTTGGGGTTTGACCGGCAAGTTGGCAGGCAGGTAGGGCAAGTAAGGCGCCAGATCCAGCTGGCGGAAGGTGAGCTCGGCATCGCCCTTGCGGCTTTGCGCAAACGGCGTGCCTTCGGCCTCCGAGTCGAAGTGGCTGCCATTGAGCACAAAGGCCAGGCGGGGCGAGACCAGCACATCGCGCTTGGAGTCGAAGCTGCTCAAAAACGGCAGGCTGATCTGCAGGTCCCGCAGGGTGTGCACGCGCTCGGCGCCGCCGGCGCGGTCGGTGTAGTCCAGGCTCCCTTGATTCAGGGTCAGGTTGTAGACCGCAAACTTCGGGGTGGGGCCGGCAGGTGTGTCGTCGGGCTGGTTCAGGCGCTCGATGATGTCATCTATGTCGTACCTCCCCTCGCCCAGGTGGGTGAGCTGCACCTTGGGCGCTTCCACGGTCACTGCGTCAATGACCGGTGCCAGCCGGAACAGCGACTGCGCCTCGGCATCCACATAGACCCGGTCCAGCGAGAACTGCACGCCTTTGCCGTCGGCGGTGGCCACCGCGAAGTCCCGCACCGTGAGCTCCAGCGACCAGGGCGATAACGCGATGCTCCCGATGGTGACCTGCCGGCCCAGCAACTCACTCAAGCGGCTTTGCGCCTGGCTTTTCGCCAACGGCGGTACCGCAAGCCAAGCCAGCGCCCACAGAGCCAGCAAACCGCCAAGCCCCCAGGCCAGACGGCGGAACCAAGGGGAGGACGACAGAGAGCGTGGATTCATAACTGCGGTTTCGTGAAGTAGCGTGCCCCCCTGATGGTATCCAAGCACGCGCGACAAAGCAGCACCCTGTTGACTTGCATCAATCCCAGTTTGCCCGCCCCGTGGGAAGCTCGCGCCCAGCCCGAGGAGACACCTATGACACCCAGCAGCCTACAAATCATTCGCGACGAACATGCCGCTCTCCGAGCCATGCTGCAGTCACTCACCATGATGCTGGACCGCGGCCCGGGCGATGAGCCCGAAGGCTTTTTCGACGTGGTGCGCGCCATGCTCTTCTACATCGATGAGTTCCCTGAAAAACTGCACCACCCCAAAGAGTCCGACCTGCTGTTCCCGCGCGTGGCCCGCCTGGCCCCGCAGGTCATGGACGCCATCATCCAGCTCGAAGAAGACCATGCCCACAGCGAGGCCTCGGTGCGCAACCTGCAACACCTGCTGCTGGGCTGGGAGCTGATCGGCGAGAGCCGCCGTGCAACATTCGACACCGCGGTGCGCCGCTACGTGCAGGCCTACCTGGCCCACATGCAGCTGGAAGAAACCGCCATCCTGCCGGTCGCCCAAGCCACCCTGAGCGATGCCGACTGGGCCGAGATTGATGTGGCCTTTGACGCCAACCGCGACCCCCTCGCCGCCAAAGGCCAGCGCGACCCGGTGTACGACCGGCTGTTCACCCGCATCGTGATGCGGGCGCCCGCCCCCATCGGGGTGGGTGAAGGCTAAACCTGCGCCCGTCACGGTACTGACATCTGCACCGCCCAGACTTGTGGGTTTGCCCCTTTGGAGCCCGCACATGAAACACCTTGTATCCGCCCTGGCTGCGGCAACTGCTCTCTGGACCGGTGCGCTCAGCGCACAACCCGTGTTCGTCAATGGCCTGGCCATTCCCGGTCACACCCTCGATGCCACCGCAGTGCCCGGCGCCAATCAGGGGCGGCTCGGCTTTTTCTCTGACATTTACTTTGACCCGCAGCGCAAGGCCTGGTGGGGCTTGTCGGACCGTGGCCCCGGTGGCGGCCTGATCGACTATGCCACCCGGGTGCAGCGCTTCACCGTCGATGTCCATCCGGAGACTGGCGCCATCTCTCAATTCAAAGTCCTGCAAACCGTGGTGTTCAAGGACCGCAAAGGCAAGCCCTTTAACGGTTTGGCGCCCTCGCCCGCCCATGAGCGCGGCCTGGCACTCGACCCCGAAGGGTTGGTAGTGCACCCGCGCACCGGGCACTTTCTGGTGTCGGACGAATACGGCCCCTCGCTCTACGAGTTCGATGCCAAAGGCCGCTTTGTGCGCGCCTTTGTGACGCCCGACAAGCTGCTGCCCCGCAACGCGCTAAGCGGCCACATCAGCCACGGGGACGATGCCGACAACACCGCCGGCAAACGCCATAACCGGGGTTTTGAAGGTCTGGCGATCAGCCCGGACGGTGCTTTCGCCTACGCCATGCTGCAAAGCCCGATGCTCGATGAAGGCGGCAGCAAAGACGGCCGCTTCGCGCGCATTGTGAAGTTCGACACCAAAACGGGGCGCGCGGTGGCCCAATACGCCTACCTACTGGACCGCGCCGGCCAAGGCCAGGGAATTTCGGCCCTCGTCGCCCTGAACGACCGCGAATTCTGGGTGCTTGAGCGCAACAACCGCGGTGTGGGCGCCGGTGCCACTCTGGCCACCCCCGACAAGAGCGTGTACCGCATCAGCCTGGAGGGTGCGAGCGATGTGAATGCTGTCACGCTGCCCGCCAGCGGCAGCAGCTTGCCAGACGGCATTGCGCCGGTGGCCAAGGGCGCCAAAGTCATCGACCTTGCGGCCGACACACTGCCCGCTTTGGGCAACAAATCCCCTGAAAAGTGGGAGGGCCTGGCCATCGGGCCACAGCTGTCCGGAGGCCGCCACCTCGTGCTGGCCGGTACCGACAACGACTACAGTGTGACCCAGACCGGCTCCGGAGAGCAGTTCGACGTGTACTTCAACATGGGCGCCGACGACCCGCTGGCCGCATCGATCCAGTGCCCCTTGGACAAAACCACCGGCTGCAGCTACACCAAAGGCGCCGCCGCGGCCGAGCTGACCGCGGGCTATGTGCTGTTGCCCGGTATCTTGCACGCTTACGTAGCCAGCGCGGCAGATCTGGCCGGCTACCGTCGCCCGGCGCGCTGAGGCACCAAGCCTCTCAACGCAACAACTTCAAGGCCAAAACCCGCTGCGCCACACAGCGCCCCTGGGTTTTGCCGCCTTCAATACCACTGCGGAAGTGAATGCCGGCATACATGCGCGAGATAGCGGCTTCGTCCGCCGCCACCTTAAAGTTTGCAAACGTGCGCGGGCCCCAGCCACGGTCGTTGTGGGTGTTGTCGGTGAAGGGCTTGTCGGCCCCGAGCACCTGCCCCAACACTGCGGCAGCGGCACTCGACTGCACCGAGTGGCCCGAAGGGTACTCAGGGAAAGGCGGCGTGTGCATCAACGTTGGCACCCAGTTGCTGTCCATCACCAGCTGCACATAGGTCACAGGTCTCAGCAGGTTCACGGTGTACTTGGTCTTCCAGCCTGCGATAAATGCATCGGCCATGGCAAGGTTGAGCTGCACATAGGTTTGTGCGGCCTGGGCGAGGTTGCCTTGGCGCTCTTGCAACACGTCCCCCGCGATAAAAGCCCAGTGGCCCGCCGGGGTGGGGGTTTTCAACGGGTCGTCCGCCCAGTACAGCGCTACTTGCCGCTGGGCCTGGGTGGCTTGGTTGCTCACGTGGTAAACCTCCTCGGCCTCTTTGTAAAACGCCGAGCCCGGCACCTCGGAATACGGCGGTATGGGCGGAGCCGGGCAGGTGTCTGCACCGGGGAGCACAAAGGGACGCACATCGCCCCACCACGGCAACAGGGGCGACGCAAATGCCGGCGGTGTGGCACTCCAGGTACCTTCTCCGCTGGGCGGCACATAGTTGAGCTGGCTGCGGCGCAGCGGACCCCAGGCCTCGTGCCCTCCATCGGTGCGGGCCCAGGTCATAACCGCCATGGCCATGAGCTTGCCGAAAGTTTCGGAGCGGTTGGTGACTTCCTGCGTCAGGCGGGTGGGGTCGAAATCGCGCGCCAACTTGAGGGGCAGGCTGCGCTCCAGCAAGTCAACCCGGGCCTTGTTTTCGGCGCTCGCGTTGGGAAACATCATGCGCGTCATGGTGGCCATGGCAGCGTTGGCCACCGTGGGCCAGTGCAGCACCTCATCTGGCTGGGCCCAAGGCAGGGACTGCAACTCGTTGAGTTGACCGGCCAGACTTTGGTGCCGGGGCATGCCGGGCACCACCGACTCATACAGCGTCAAGCCCAAATAGGCCAGTGCCCGCGAGGCCACGGGCGGGCTGAAGCCGGGCGTTTGCTGGGCCAGCAAGAGTGCCAGGCTGAACCACTCGGTGGCCACCCGGGCGCTGTAGTCTGCCGCGGGCAAGGGCGTGGCCACCGGGGCCTGCGCCCAGGCCGGTGCACTCCCCCAGGCCAGGCAGCCCGCCACTACGGCGCGCAGTAAAAGGTGTCTCATGGGGTTGCCGCCGGGCGCAAGCCCGCCTCGCTGAATTGGTAAAACGCATTTGCCTGCGCAGTCGCCCACTCGCTCCAGGCACCGTGGGGCCACTGCACCCGGACCTGCACACGGGTCGCCTCGCCCAAGCCAAAGTGCATCCAGCCCAAGTGACCACTGGCGTGGCCGCCGCCCACGGTCAGCTCTTGTCGGATGACGCGAGCCGCCTCGCCTTCGCCCATGCGCAGCTCTACCCAGGCGCCCACGGCATCCAGGTTGCCGCTGGTTTGTTGCAAGCGCAGTTGCAGCCAGTGCCCGGTCGCTGCCGGGCTCGCCGGACTCGCCGGCACTTGGCGCCAGACTTGGGCCTTGTCCCAGCGATTCACCACCAGCACGTCCAGCAGGCCATCGCCATTGAGGTCGACCACCATGCCGCCGCGTCCCCGCTTGAAGCTGGCGAGCCCGGCTTGGCTTCCCACCTCGGTGAAGTTGCCATCGGCTTGCTGCAGTAGCAGGTTGTTGGGGTCAAGGGTGGCAAAGTCGGGCATGGTGGACACATTGCCCTTGACGATGAACAAGTCCGCCAGGCCATCGTTGTTCAGGTCCGCAAACTGGGCATGCCACGCGGTGCTGGGGTGCACATCGCCGCCCACGTAAGGGCGGTGGGCGGTCACACCGCGTTTGAAGGCCGTGTCGCGGTAACGGGGTTGCGCGGCCCCGGCTTCCAGCGTTTGAAGTTTGTTGTCGGACATGCTGGTCAGAAACACCTCGGGAAAGCCATCTTCATCGAGGTCGTGACTGGCAATCCCCATGCCCCAGATCTGCAAGGGCTTCCAGCCCCGGGCTGCGGTGAACAGGCTCGGAGCCTGGCCGGGCAGGAATTCCCACAACTGCTCTTCACCGCCTTTGTAGTACTCGCGGTCATTGCTCACCCGCAGAGCAGGCGTGCCGGAGCGGTTCCAATCCGAAAACAACATCGACAACGCGCAGTGCCCCGGTTTCAGCGGTGTCGGCGCCGCGTACCCACCACCCTCGCGGGGCCTCAGCAACAAGCCCGGTGTGCAACTGCCCCATGGAAAATCGGGTTTGCTGCGGTCGGTGTAGGTGCCGAACGCCAGCGTGGGCCAAGCCTGTCCGCGCTCCCAAGTGGCCGAAAACGCAGTGTGCCAGCCGTTGCCGGTGCGGATGTTCCAGGCATCGTTGGCTTTTTCAAACTTGCATTGGCCCAGCCCTTTGTAGACCTGTACTTCGCCCACCCGCAGCACCACCAGGTCGGTCTGGCCATCGCCATCGATGTCCAGCGGGTAGGCGCCGATGGCGTTGGTCAGCTCTAACCCAGAGCGCTCCTCTTGCAGTTTGAGTGCACCGCCTCGCAGGCTGAGGTTGCGGTAGAACTTGGCCTTGTTCACCCCGGCGGTCACATACACCTCGGGCAGGCCATCGCCATCGCAATCGAAGGTGGCCACGCCACCACCCACCATGTACTCGCCCTCGCCTTCGAAGCGGCTTTGCAATCCTGCGGTGTCGGTTTCTTCCAGGAAACGGGGCGCGACCGGTAGCGGGCCGGGCACCGGCGTCTGGGCCCACGCAGCGGCACCCCACAACAGGGCCAACCAGGGGCCGGCACCGGGCCGGAGTCGGGTAATGGATCGCACGCGGGAAACCTTTACGAAGAATGAACAGTCCGCTCGATCTTATTAAGTTCGATGAATAAACTATGTCGGGTTTATCCCTATTCGCGGGCTGAACGAAGTCCAGAACAATTAGTTTGTCGCTCTTACTAAATGCCGGTTTCGCATTTAAAGCGGTGCGATGACTCGGCTGAGTCTTTCCAAAACCATAGGCCTGAGACAGGCCAAATCACTGGAGACAACGATGAAATTGAAGACAACACTGACCGCTTTGGCCCTGAGCATGGCTGCAGCCGGTGCCTTTGCCCAAGTGGTGGGCGTGAGCTGGTCCAACTTCCAGGAAGAGCGCTGGAAGACCGACGAAGCTGCCATCAAGGCCCAGCTGAGCAAAGACGGCGCCAGCTACATCAGCGCGGACGCCGGTGGCTCGCCCGAGAAGCAACTGGCCGACATCGACAGCTTGATTGCCAAGGGCGCCAAGGCCCTGATCATTCTGGCCATGGACAAAGACGCCATCCTGCCCGCCATCAACAAGGCCAACCAGCAAAAGATCCCCGTGGTTGCCTATGACCGCCTGATCGAAGCGCCCGGCGTGTTCTACATCACCTTCGACAACGTGGAAGTGGGCCGCATGCAAGCCCGCGCCATTCTGGAAGCCAAGCCCAAAGGCAACTACGTGATGATCAAGGGCTCGCCTACTGACCCCAACGCCAACTTCCTGCGCGGTGGCCAGCAGGAAATCATTGACGCTGCGGTGAAAAAGGGCGACATCAAGATCGTGGGCGAGGAATACACCGACGGCTGGAAGCCCGAAGTCGCCCAGAAAAACATGGAGCAAATCATCACCAAGACCGGCGGCAAGATTGACGCCGTGGTGGCCTCCAACGACGGTACTGCCGGTGGTGTGGTGGCTGCCTTGACCGCCAAGGGCATCAAGGGCATTCCGGTGTCGGGCCAGGACGGTGACCACGCTGCGCTGAACCGCGTAGCACTGGGCAGCCAGACCGTGTCGGTCTGGAAAGACGCCCGTGACCTGGGCCGTGACGCCGCCGCCGCCGCCGTGGTGTTGGCCAAGGGCCAAAAAGTGGCTGCTGCCCAGACCTGGAGCGGTGGCGAGAAGAAAGTGGCACTGCAAGCCCAGTTCTTGAAGCCTGTACCCGTGACCGCCAAGAACCTGGACCTGGTCGTCAAGGCCGGCTGGATCAAGAAAGAAGACCTGTGCAAGGGCGTTGATGCGGCAAAAGCACCCGCCGCCTGCAAGTGATCAAAGTGCCACTCTGAGCTAGAGAGCCCTCCAACCGCGGGCTGGCAGCAGCCTGCGGTTTTTTTATGTCTTGCGGAGAACGCATGTGAATCCCGTTTTGAATTCCCTGAAGCAGGCGGCCATTGATTGGCGTCTGGTGATGATGGGCACCGTGTTGGCTGTGATTGCCATTGTGTTCAACATCTTGTCCGGCGGGCTGTTTATGTCCCCCGAGAATCTTTACAACATCGCCCAGCAAACTGCGGTGGTGGGTGTGGTGGCCACGGTGGTGGTGTTGATTATTGTGGCCCGCCACATCGACTTGTCGGTGGGCTCGGTCATGGGTTTTGTGGGGGTGCTGATTGCCACCCTCATGTACACCGGCGGCTGGCACTGGGTGTCGGCATCGTTGGCCGGGCTCGCTGTCGCTATCGCAGTCTCTTTGTACCAAGGTGCACTCACCGCCAAGCTGGGCGTGCCGTCTTTTGTGGTCACGCTGGGCGGCCTGATGTCGTTTCGTGGCGCTGCCTTTCTGGTGGCCGATGGCAAAACCCAACCAGTCAACGACCTGTTTTTCCAGCGCTTGGGCGGCGGTTTTGATGGCGCTATCGGCGTCAGTGCCAGCTGGGCACTGGCTGCCGCCATTGTGCTGGCCCTGGTGCTGCAAATGTGGGCCAAGCGCCGCGCCAAAGCGTCTTACGAAGTGCCCAACAACCCTTTGTGGCTCGACGCCCTCTTGGTGCTGGTGCCGGTCATCTTGGCGGTGGGTTTTGTGGCTGCCATGAACAACTACCAAATTCCCAGCAAAGACGCGCCGCAGGGCGTGCCGATTCCGGTGCTGATCTGGGGCGCTGTGGCGCTGGTGCTGTCGTTCATCGTGCACCGCACCCGCTTCGGGCGCTATGTATTTGCCATGGGCGGCAACCCTGAAGCCGCCGCCTTGGTGGGAATTCCGGTGCGCAAAGTCACCCTCATGTTGTTTGCGCTGATGGGCGTGCTCATCACCATTGCCGCCATGGTGTCTATTGCCCGGCTCAACGCCGGCACCAACTCGCTGGGCACCAGCATGGAGCTGTATGTGATTGCCGCGGCTGTGATCGGCGGCACCGCGCTGGCGGGTGGGAGCGGGTCCATTCTGGGCTCGGTGCTAGGTGCACTGATCATGCAAAGCATTGACAGCGGCATGCTGCTGCTGGACGTGTCGATCGGGGTGCGCTACGTGATCATCGGGCAGGTCTTGATTGCAGCGGTGGTGTTTGATGTGATTTATCGCCGCATGACAGGAGACACCGCATGACCGAGCCACGCACTCCCTTGGTTGAAATGCGCAACATCCGCAAAGCCTTTGGTGGCGTCCATGCGGTGGAAGACGTCAGCATCAATCTTTACCCCGGCGAAGTGGTGGCCCTCTTGGGTCACAACGGCGCCGGCAAATCAACCCTCATGAAAATGCTGGCCGGTGCCTACCCGATTGACAGCGGCGAGGTACTCATCAACGGCGACAGCGCCCAGATTCGCACCCCGGTCGATGCGCAGCGCTGCGGCATTGAGTCGATTTACCAGACCCTGGCCCTGGCCGACAACCTGGACGCCGTGGCCAACCTGTTTTTAGGCCGCGAGCTGCTCACCCGCTGGAACACGCTGGACGACCACCGCATGGACGCGGACGCCCGCAAGGTGTTTCACCGGCTGAACAAGAACTTTAAGAACGTGCGTACCCCGGTGCGCCGACTCTCGGGCGGGCAGCGCCAAGTGGTGGCCATCTCCCGCGCCATTTACTTCAATGCCAAGATCCTCATCATGGACGAGCCCACTGCGGCCCTGGGCCCCGAGGAAACCGCGATGGTGGGCAACTTGGTGCGCCAACTCAAAGCCGAAGGCGTGGGCATTTTTCTGATCACCCACGACATGCCCGACGTGTTCGGGCTCAGCGACCGCCTCTCGGTGATGAAAAACGGCAAATTAGTAGGTACTTATCGCACGACAGACGTGGCGGAAGACGAAGTTCTTGGCATGATCATCGCTGGCAAACAACCTGAAGGAAAAGCACAAACCCACACCCTGTAGTTTTGTGCAATTCACCCGCGAAATCATGAAAACCACCGGCGACCAACAACTCGTCAAACGCATCAACCGCAGCGTGCTGCTGCGGCTGCTGCGCGCGCAGCCGGGTTACTCCAGAGCCCAGCTCGCCACCGGCAGCGGGCTCACCAAGTCCACCGTCAGCCTGCTGGTGCGTGAGCTGATCGACGAAGGCTGGGTCACAGAAACCGACATCACCGCCGCCCAAGGTCTGGGGCGGCCCTCCACGCCCCTGCACATCGACGGGCGCTCGCGCGGGCTGATAGGTGTGGAAGTTGCGGTGGAGGCTTTGCGCGTAGTGGGCGTCTCGCTCACAGGTCAGGTGCTGTGCGCCGCCGAAGAAGCGCTTATCGGCACCAAACCCGAAGAGGTGTGCCGGCAGGCCGCACGCCTGATTGCACGGACTTATGCGCAACTGCAACAACGCAGCATTGCGCTGACCGGAGTTGGCGTGGGCCTGCCCGGCGCTTTTGACGAGGCCACGGGCATGCTGCGGTTTGCCCCCAACCTCGGCTGGCGCAATGTGGACTTTCTGCCCATGATTGCCCAGGCCCTGAGCCAGGCGCAGGTGCCCGAGGTGCAAGTGCATGTGCAAAACGAAGCCGATACCGCCGCCCTGAGCGAATACGAGTTTGCCGATGGCGATGCCAGCGACTCCCTGATTTTTGTGACCTGCGGCGCCGGTGTGGGCGCGGGTATTGTGATCAACGACCGGCTGTTTACCGGCAAGCAAGGCATGGCAGGTGAAATCGGCCACAGCACCTTGCAGATCGACGGGCCGCTGTGCTCCTGCGGGCGCAAGGGCTGCGCCGAAACGTTTTTTGGCGCGCGCGCACTGGCCCGCTTGCCCGACCCCGCCCAGGGCGGCCGCTACCTCGGCGTGGTGCTGCAAAACCTGTGGACCACCTTTAACCCCAGCACCCTGGTGGTGGGCGGCCCATCGTGCGACACCTATCCGGGCATCGTCAAAGCAGCGCAAGACACGTTGCAAAGCTATGCCAGTGCCGCCGGCATGGCGCCGCCGCCGGTGCGGGCAGCCCGCTACGGTCTGCTGGCCTCTGCCGTGGGCGCAGCCGCACTGGTGCTGCACCATGAACTGCGCCCCATGCACAACCGCATTCCCACACCCCCTGCTCCGGTGATTGAAGCCCCGGACGAAGCCTTTTCTACAGCGAGCACCACGGTTTAACTATGTTTTTAGGTATTGATATCGGCACCTCAGAAGTCAAAGCACTTCTGCTCTCGGACGAGCACCGCATCATCGGCTCGGCCGGCACCACCCTCACGGTGCAACGCCCTCACCCCGGCCACAGCGAGCAACACCCGGCCGACTGGTGGGCTGCCACCCAAAGCGCCCTGCTCAAGCTGCAAGCGGCTCACCCCGCCGAGTACGCCGCGGCCCGCGCCATCGGCCTGTCGGGCCAGATGCACGGCGCTGTCTTGCTGGACGCGCAAGACCGCGTGTTGCGCCCCGCCATTTTGTGGAACGACACCCGCTGCGCCCAGGAGTGCATCGACATGATGGCCGAGCTGCCGGGCCTGACCGATCTGGCCGGCAGCCTTGCCATGCCCGGCTTTACTGCACCTAAGTTGCGCTGGGTGGCCAAGCACGAGCCCGACATCTTTAGGCAAGTGGCCAAGGTGCTGCTCCCCAAAGACTATGTGCGCCTCATGCTCACTGGCGACTACGCCTGCGACATGTCAGACGCCAGCGGCACCCTGTGGCTGGACGTGCAACAGCGCGACTGGTCTGACGCACTGTTGGCACTGACCGGCCTGAACCGCAGCCACATGCCCCGTTTGGTGGAAGGCAGCGCCCCCGGCGGCACGCTGAAGGACGATGTGGCCCAGTCACTCGGTTTACGCAAAGGCATCGTGGTGGCCGGTGGCGCGGGTGACAACGCTGCCAGCGCAGTGGGCATGGGCGCAGTCGACAGCGGCCAAGGCTTTTTGTCGCTGGGCACCAGCGGTGTGCTTTTTGTGGTGACGCCCAGCTACCAGCCCAACGCCGCCAGCGCCACCCACGCGTTTTGCCACGCTGTGCCCGGCCGCTGGCACCAGATGAGCGTGATGCTGTCTGCCGCCAGCAGCCTGCAGTGGGCGACCGACTTGCTGGGCGCTCCCCACGCCGGTGTGGTGGCTGACAAGGCCGCCGCGCTCAGCCCGGCACAGCGCGCAGCATCGCCCCTGTTTTTGCCCTACCTGGGCGGAGAGCGCACCCCCCACAACGACGCCAACGTGCGCGGCAGCTTTCACCAGCTCAGCTTTGACACCGACGCCGCTCGCCTGGGCTACGCGGTGATGGAAGGCGTGACCTTCGGCCTCAAAGACGGCTTGGCCGCCCTCAACGCTGCCGGCAGCAGCGTGCAGCGCATCTCGCTGGTGGGCGGCGGCGCACGCAGCACCTTCTGGGCGCAGCAACTGGCCAGCGCGCTGAATGTATACATCGTCACACACGGCAGCTCGGCCGTCGGCGGCGCCTTGGGCGCAGCGCGCCTGGGCTGGCTGGCAACCGGGGCCGACATGGCGGCTGTGTGCCTGACCCCCGAGGTAGACGCCACCTACCACCCCGACCCTGCTGAACAAGCCCTGCTGATGGACCGCTACGCGACCTTCCGCAGCCTTTACCGCACCGTGTAATTCACCCTTTTCCGGCGTTAAGCCGGGCCTATTTAGTTCGACCAATCAACAAATTAAACACCTGAGGAAACTATGAGCACCTACTTTTCTACCGTGGCCCCTATTGCTTATGAGGGCCCCACGTCGTCCAACCCACTGGCCTTCAAGTGGTACGACAAAGACCGCATCGTGCTGGGCAAGCGCATGGAAGACCAACTCCGCTTTGCGGTGTGCTACTGGCACAGCTTCTGCTGGAACGGCCTGGACCCGTTTGGTGGCGACACCTTCCAGCGCCCCTGGCAGCACATGGCCGACCCCATGGCCGCAGCCAAGGCCAAGGCCGATGTGGCGTTTGAGTTCTTCGCCAAGCTGGGCGCACCCTATTACTGCTTCCACGACCGCGACATCGCCCCCGAAGGCGCCACCCCACGTGAGAGCGTGAACAACTTCCGCGAAATGGTGGACGTGCTGGGCAACAAGCAGGCACAAACCGGCATGAAGCTTCTGTGGGGCACAGCCAACCTCTTTTCACACCGCCGCTTTATGTCGGGCGCGGCCACCAACCCCAACCCCGAAATCTTTGCCATGGGTGCCCTGCAGGTGAAAGAGGCCATGGACGCGACGCTGAAGCTGGGCGGTGCCAACTACGTGCTGTGGGGCGGTCGCGAAGGCTACGAGACCCTGCTCAACACCCGCATCGGCCACGAGCTGGACCAGATGGGCCGCTTCTTGAACATGGTGGTGGAGTACAAGCACAAGATCGGTTTCCAAGGCACCATCCTGCTCGAACCCAAGCCGCGCGAACCGTCCAAGCACCAGTACGACTTTGACAGCGCCACGGTGTATGGCTTCTTGTGCCGCTACGGCCTGGAGAAGGAAATCAAGGTCAACATCGAAGCCAACCACGCCACCCTGGCGGGCCACAGCTTCGAGCACGAAATTGCCACCGCCGTGGACTTAGGGATCTTCGGCTCCATCGACATGAACCGCGGCGACATGCAGTGCGCCTGGGACACCGACCAGTTCCCCAACAGCATTCCCGAGACCGCGCTGGCCATGTACACCATCTTGCAAGGTGGCGGCTTCGTCAACGGCGGTGTAAATTTTGACGCCAAGGTGCGCCGCCAGAGCATTGACCCCGAAGACATGTTCCACGGCCACATTGGCGGCATGGACGTGACCGCCCGCGCACTGCTGATCGCCGAGAAGATGATCACCGACGGCAAGCTGGCCCAGCTGGTGGACGACCGCTACGCCGGCTGGAAAGACAGCTTCGGCCAAAGCGTGCTGGACGGCAAGATGAGCCTGGAAGCCGTAGCCGCCCATGTGACCGAGCGCAACACCGACACCATGCCCGTGTCGGGTCGACAGGAGCATTTGGAGAACTTGCTGAACAGCTACATCTGAGTTGAGCCGCTAGATTGCGGAAAACCGAAGACCCCGCAGGTGAATGCCTGCGGGGCCTTGTTGTTTCTCGGCTTTGCAAGGGGTTGATGACTGCTTTGGGCCAAGAGCCGGTGCTCGGGAATGACTGGTTCGGAGCAGCGAATACGGTGCCTGCACGCCAAAGAAACGGTGCCGGAGGGTGCGTGGCGGGGGCACCACCTCAAACACCCCATCAACGAAACACACATGGAAGTGCACATGCTCATTGAGGCTGGAGCCGAAACGGTGGATAAACTCCGTTATTCGGTGACCGCAACGGTGTCGCCGTTAGCCTGCAGCTTGCCCGAAGCATGAGTCAGGCCCCCTCCACTCGGCAACTCCAGGTCCTGTTGCAATGCATGGGCTGTCCCGCAGACCTAGCCCCACAGCTAGCGCTGCGGCATGTCTTTCGTACTGTACCCCACACTGACTGTCGCATCGTCCGGTACGCCCGGCATCCCCGTTTCCCATTGCTCCCAATCCGCACGCATTGTCCGCAGCCTTTCCGGCTCGCGCACCGCCAGGTTCGCCCGTTCCCGGGCGTCGCGCTCGAGGTTGAACAGGTAGTCATGGCCATCCACGCGCAGATATTTCCAGGGTCCGAGGCGCAACGCGCGTTGACCTTTGTGCTTCATGCGCCAGTGCAGCGGGCGCGGAAACGTGCGCTGCGGATCAAGTAACACCGGGAGCATGGAGACCCCGTCCATCGGGTGCCCACGGTCTTCGGCGATACCGGCCACCTCGAGAATGGTGCGGCTGAAGTCCATCGTCATGCAGTGTTGATTTGTGACGCCACCCGACGGGATGCAATTCGGCCACTGCGCGATCCAGGGAACGCGTATGCCGCCATCCGTCAAGTCCATCTTGCCTCCAACCAGGGGCCAGTTGTCGGAGAAGCGTTCCCCGCCATTGTCGCTGGTGAATACCACCAGCGTGTTCGCGGCCAGGCCGGTGCGATCCAGCGCGGCGAGCACCCACCCGGTCCCCTCGTCCATGTGGTGGATCATGCGCTGGTAGGTATGGATGTTGCCCCCGTGCAGATGGAACAGGCTGCCCTGCAATTCCTCGGCCACCTTCGCATCGTCGCGCGTTTCCCAGGGCCAGTGCGGTGCCGTGTAGTGCAGGCTCAGGAAGAATGGCGAACGATCCTTGCCCATCCGCTCGACAAAGTCGACCGCTCGTTGTGACAGCAGGTCGCTGAGGTAGCCCTCCTCATGCGTCGGCTCGTCGCCTTCGAACAGGTCCGGGGTACCGCCATTGCTGCGGTGGGTGAAGTAGTCAACGCCACCCGACATCGGTCCGAAGAACTCGTCGTAACCTGATTTCAAAGGGCCAAAAATGGGCGGGTACCCCAGGTGCCAATTGCCGACCAGGGCCGTCCGGTAACCCCCATTGCTTAGTAGCGAAGGCAATGTGGGGTGGTCGGGCGGCAGGCCCAGCGCGGTGCTTCCGCGGGCCTTGTTGCTGATCGGCTCTTCCGCCGCACCGCGCAGGCGGTACTGGTACCGACCGGTCATCAGCGCGAAACGCGTAGGCGAACAGACGGGCGAGTTCGCGTAGCCATCGGTGGAGCGAGTGCCGCGGGCTGCCATCGCGTCGAGCACCGGCGAGACCGGTCCGAACTTCGCATCGCGGCCGCCGTAGCAGCCCAAGTCGGCAAAGCCGAGGTCGTCTGCGACGATGAAAATGAAGCTCGGTCTTTGGTCGTAGGCCATCATTGTCCTCCCCCGGAGGTGCGCGCAGGGAGCACCTCACCTTGGCAGAGCCCGAATCCGATGCGGTGGAAACCGGCACGTTCGCAGCGAGCTCGAAATTCGAGCCGGTCCCCATCCAGGAGGAAGCTTCGTTGCTCCCCGTTTGGTAGAGTGATCGGGTCACGGCCTCCGCAGTTGAGCTCCAGCGCGCGGGCGTAGGCCTTGTGCGCATCCTTCACGCGAAACGCCAGGCCACAGGCCGAGGGGCCATGCTCTGCGGCGAAGTAGGCCCACTCGCTCTGGGGTGCACGGTTGATGACGAAGTTGATGTCGCCCTCGAGGTACAGCACCGCGTCCTAGGAACGGTGCTTCTCCACCAGCGAGAAGCCCATCTTCTCGAACAACGGCTCGAGCACGTTGGGCGTGGGTGATGCGAACTCTACGAACTCAAAGCCCATGAGGTCCATCGGGTTCTCAAATAGATCCGGCATATCAGTCTCCTTATTGAGGTAAGGAGTTTGCGCATGGGCGCGCCCCGGTCAGTTCCTGAGGAAACAGGCGCAACGGTTCAGTCCGCCGGATCGAACAGGTTCGAGAGGTCGATGATTCGCACGCTGCCACGATCGAGCTTCAATCGACCCTGCTGCTCCAGGCGCTTTAGCTCCTGCGAGAGTTTGGGTCGGCTCACGCCGCTGCGAGCGGAGAGTTCCTCATGGGTCGTGACGATTGCCACCGTGCCGTCCGAGGCAGAGGCTTGCTGGTGCGCGAGCCGCGCCAGCGTGGCACAGACCCGCTCATGTACGCCGCGTTCCAGCCAGGCTCGTTCGCGCATCTGCACCTCCCGCAGTCTTTGCACCAGGAAGCGAACGAGCTCGACCATGAGCGCGGAGTCGGCCAGCAAGAGTTGCTCGACGTCATTCACCTGCACCCACCGTAGCGTTGCCGCCTCGCCGACGACCAGATCTACAAAGCTTGGCTGGCGGCTGAAGAGCTGCGACAAGAACACCATTTCCCCGGCGCCGAAGGACACGGGGATAATGTAAGCCCCACCTTCACCCTGCAGGTGCAGGACGCTGTCAAGCCGGCCGCTCACGACCACGGGCAGGCGCTCGACGCTTGCTCCGGACTGCATGACCGTGGCACCGACGTGGGCCGACTGCAGCGGAACGCGGCCTAGATCGAGCCGCTCGACAAAAACCCCGGTCAGGCGCCGGCTCATGGCGCGGCTTTCCTTGCGTTCTTGTGTGCGGCCCGAGTTCATTGGGGCATTCTGTCATATGTTCCTGCAGGAACTGATCCTGCAAAGCTTTGGCGGCACCATCACTTCTACACCCGAGCCGTGCTGGCCGGACCTATCCAGGAGACAGACATGACCGCAAAGAACGTCCTCGTGATCATGAGCGATGAGCACGATCCGAGGCACATGGGGTGCAGCGGCAGCCGCATCGTCCAAACACCGAACCTCGATGCCCTGGCCGCACGCGGCACCCGCTTCGCCAGCGCCTACACGCCCAGCCCGATCTGCGTTCCGGCGCGCGCCGCGTTCGCCACCGGGCGACGGGTTCACGAGGCGCGCCTTTGGGACAACGCCTCGCCCTACTACGGCCAGCTGCAAGGGTGGGGCCACCTCCTGCAGGAGCACCAGGTTCGCGTCGAGAGCGTGGGAAAGCTGCACTACCGACAAGAGGGCGACCCGGCTGGTTTCGACGTCGAACACCTGCCGATGCACGTTGTCGGTGGTTACGGCATGGTCTGGGCCTCGATCCGTGACCCCTACATCCAGCGCAGCGAAGGCAAGCGCATGCTCGGCGACCGCGTTGGCCGTGGCGATTCGCCCTACACCGAATATGACGAAGCCGTCACGGAGCGCACGGTGCAGTGGCTGCGCGAAGCCGCCCGACGAGACACCCAACCCTTCGCGCTCTACGTCGGCCTGGTCGCGCCGCACTTCCCGCTGATCGCGCCGCCGAAGTTCTACGACCTGTACGACGGCATCGAGCTGCTCCCTTCCAAGCTCCTGCCGGCAGCCGGCTACCAGAGGCATCCGTGGGTGCAGCAGTACGCAGAGTTCGAGCGCAACGAGGAGAGTTTTAAGAGCCCGGAGGAGCGGCGCCAGGCAATCACGGCCTATTTCGGCCTGTGCAGCTTCCTCGATCACAACGTCGGCCGCATCCTCACGGCGCTGCGCGAGGCGGGGCTGGCTGAGGACACCCTGGTGGTCTACACGTCTGACCACGGTGACAACCTCGGCGCACGCGGCCTGTGGGGCAAGTCGACGCTCTATCAGGAGTCGGTCACCATCCCCATGATCGCAGCGGGCCCGGACATGCCCGTGGGCGTCTGCGAGACACCGGTAGACCTGCTCGACCTGTTTCCGACCATCCTGCAGGGCGCGGGCGTCGATCCCCGACCACTGATGGACGGGCGCGTCGGCCGCAGCTTGCAGGATGTTGTTGCCTCGCCGGCCGAGCCCGAGCGGGTCATCTTCAGTGAATACCACGCCGCCGGCAGCAACACCGCCGGCTTCATGGTGCGCAAGGGACGCTGGAAGTACCACTACTACGTGCGCAACCGGCCAGAGTTGTTCGACCTGCAGCACGACCCCGAAGAGTTGAACGACCTCGCAGCCGAGTCGGTTCACGCGGCCGTGCTGCACGAGATGGAGGCAGAACTGCACCGCATCTGCGATCCTGAGGCGGTGGATGCGCTGTGCAAGGCCGACCAACGCCGCATGATTGAGGGTTATGGCGGTCCTGAGCGTGCCGCCGCAATGGGGTCCAAGGGCGCAACGCCAGCCCCTGCGGTGACCGCTGCCTGATGCCCTTCATGCGGACCATCGACCCCAAGTACCTGTCGGACTGGCGCGGTCTCACGCGCGGCACGCCTCGATCTGTTGCGGGGGCAGCCATTGAATTGTGCTGGGCTCACCAACTCGCCTGAGCAAAAAGAGATCGGTACGATTTGCCCGCCTTGGGCTGAGCAAGGGCATTCGCAAACTGTCGACCCATGCAGCGGTTTTGTAGCAGATCTACAGCGAAGTGATCGCTGGAATCAGCGCTACTAGGGGTCATCCCTTAATTGTTACCAAAGTTACTGAAGTAAGCGCGTACCTGGGACACCATCCATCTCTCATACGCTAGGTTCAAAGTGAGTATGTCCTGTTTCGACCTCGCTGGTAACACTTCTAAAAGGAACATTATGTTTACTCGCCGCCACGGGCTGACTTACCTCGGCATGAGCGCTTGCGCAGGCCTCCTGCCGAGCCTAGCGTTCGCACAAAGCAAACCCCTGAAGATTTTGGTGGGCTAC
The DNA here is from genome assembly GCF_013297935.1 of Rhodoferax sp. GTDB lineage: Bacteria > Pseudomonadota > Gammaproteobacteria > Burkholderiales > Burkholderiaceae_C > Allorhodoferax. The sequence continues at coordinate 361,290 of NZ_JAAFIX010000003.1, forward strand.
CCAGCTGGAGGCGCCGTGGATGTGGTGGCCCGCCAAATGGGCGAGGAACTGCGCGCCGCAGGCTACAACGCGATCGTAGAAAATCGTACTGGCGCGGCCGGGCAACTCGCCACCGAGGCGATGCTGGCCGCACCAGCCGACGGCAGCACCGTTGTGTTGATGCCCGGGGGCAATGCCACGATATTTCCTCACGTCTACCCGAAGCTGCGCTATTCCATCAGTGATCTGGCGCCGTTGGCGGGTGTTTGCTCTTTCCAGTTTGGATTGGCGGTCGGGCCCGGTACGCCCGCCAAGACGCTCAAGGAGTTTGTGGATTGGGCTAAGGCCAACCCCGGTAGAGCCAGCTATGGCACCCCAGGCGCCGGTACGGTCATGCATTTCATGGGTGTGATGTTTGGGCGACAGGCCGGCATTGACTTTCAGCACGTACCCTACCGTGGCGGCGTAGCAGCGATGACCGATGTTTTGGGTGGAACGATCCCCGCATTGGCCACGACACTACCCAACCTGGTCACGCATCACAAGTCCGGCAAACTTCGAATTTTGGCTTTCAGCGGCGACAAGCCCTTGCCTAGCTTGCCGGGTGTGCCCACCTTCAAAGAACAGGGATATCCAGAATTGCAACTCACGGAGATGTTTGCGTTTTTTGCGTCCAGCAAAACACCGAAAACCATCCAAGAGGAGCTGGAAAAAGCGATTGTTGCCGCTGCGCGCAGCCCACGCTTGATCGCGGCCATTGAAAAACTAGAGTTCGATTCTGACGTCACGTCCTCGGCTAATTTGGCTCGCCACCTCAAAGAGGATTTTGAACGCTGGGGACCCGTCATCAAAGCCACGGGATACATCGCTGAAAATTGATGTCACTTTGACGCATGAGCCTTGGTACCCGCTATGAAACGTCCCAATATCTTGCTGATCATGAGCGATCAACATCGAGGCGACTGCTTTGGATTTGAGGGACGCCGGGTTTGGACCCCACATCTTGATCTGCTTGCTCAGCAAGGTACGCGATTCACAAATTGCATCACACCCAATGTGGTGTGCATGCCTGCAAGAAGCGCGATTTTGACCGGTATGCTACCTCTAACCAACGGCGTACACGACAACGGCATAGACCTTGACGAATCCATCGCAGCCGCAGGCTTTGCAGGCTCATTGAGCAAAGCAGGCTATGACACGCGGTTCATTGGCAAAGCGCATTTTTCTAGCAATCATTCCTATGCAAACCGACCCACCGGCCGCTGCGAAAATATTCCCAGCTCGCATTTATTTTCCGATGATTGGACGGGCCCTTATATGGGCTTTGAGCAAGTCGAACTGATGCAACTGGGTCATAACTACTGGTTGCCCGAGGGCAGTCCGGGCGGCTTGCACTACGAGCGCTGGTACCACCGAGATGGCATGGGGGAGAAGAAAAACGCGCTGTATCGCCAGAGATTGGCACCCCAAACGCACGCGGCCCAAACGCATAACAGCGCCTTGCCCACAGCCTGGCACAACAGCACATGGGTAGGCGATCGCACGGTGGCATATATCGCTGAGCAAGGGCGGCAACAGCAGCAAGCAAAGCAAAAAGGGGCTGAGGCGAAGCCGTTTTGTGCCTGGGTTTCCATGGCCGATCCACACCACCCGTTTGATGCCCCCGCACCCTGGTGTTGGATGCATCGGCCAGATGAGGTGGATATTCCAGAACTTCGAACCCGAGATTTGGACAAGCGCCCGTGGTGGCATCGCGCCGCTCTGGAAAACACGCCGGGGGGAACGCCAGAGAGCCGAAAAGTTCGAGAGGAATACTCTCGTATGCCGCAGCAAACCGATGCTCAGCTGCGTGAAATCATTGCCAACTACTACGGCATGATTTCTTTGGTGGATCACCAAGTGGGGCGCATCTTGTCGGCGCTTGATGATGCTGGCTTGGCGGACAACACGCTCGTTGTATTCACGTCTGACCACGGCGAGTTCCTAGGTGACCATGGCCTCATGCTCAAGGGGCCCATGCACTACGAAGGGCTGCTTCGAGTAGGCTTAATCATGCGCGGCCCGAATATTGCGGCAGATCAGCAGATTGATCAGCCGGTGTCCACGCTTGATTTGGCTGCGACCTTTGGCGATTGCGCATCGACGGTTGTGCCCTCTGCCGTGCACAGCAAGAGCCTGTATCCACTGCTTACCGGTGCTCCCGGGGCACATCGCGATCACGCCTACAACGAGTGGCGCCTAGGGCCATCGCGTTGTGGCGTCGCTTTAGATTTACGCACTGTGCGTACTCGCAACGCCAAGCTGACCTTTGAGTTGACCAGCGGAGTAGGTGAAATGTATGACCTCAGGAACGATCCCCATGAGTGCGCCAACCTCTTTGATGATCCGCAGCGTCGCGGCATGCGTGAGGAGTTGATGCACCGCATCCTAAGTCGCCCTCAAGATATTCCTACTCCACTTAATGAACCCGTTGGCCCCGCTTGACTTTTACCCCAAGGAGGCAGCTATGAAACTGACGGATAGGAAGTTCAACCACATGAGTCCCAGTATTGCACAGGTTTGGGGCTGCCGATCCTCTGTTTGCTCTGGTGGGTTTGAGGGCGTCGCAGGTCGCCCGAAGTCGCGACGGGTGTGTGCATGTACGTTCGGGCCTGCTGCGCGTGCAGGCCATCCCGCAGTGGCTACGGTACCGCTGTCTGGTCCGCTCACCAATTGACGCGCTGGTCCACCTCAAAGTCCGGTGCCGGTTGTGCTGACTCATCCCAGCCAGACCAAGTCTCAATACCCTCACCAGCCTGCGCATCACACCCATCCCACAGCGGCGGCCCGCGCGCCGGGGCAATGTGGGGCAGCTCTGAATCCGCCCCGATGTGATCGAGGATGTGCCGAATGTCAGCGCTGTGGGTGATAAAGGAAATGATGCGCATCTGCCCACCACAGATCGGACACACCAGGGGAAACACTTCGTAGATGCGGGCGATTAGCACCGCCCACAGATAGCGTGCCGTGCATTCACAAGACTCTCCCGAGTGAGCGGCAGCTTAAGAGCATTGAATTCGATCAAACGAATATCTGCTATGGGTCTCAAGCAAGCATCAAATCCAACTCTAGCCCCGGCCCGCTCAAAAGTGAAGTGCAACACACCGATTGAAACTTCAATAAGGTGTGACGATGAAACCCAAGCAAGAATACAAACAGCTGGACTACCAAGAGCGCCAGACTATTTCCATCTGCCGCGAGCT
>NZ_JAAFIX010000030.1 GCF_013297935.1 Rhodoferax sp.
TCCATGCGTTTCGCGCATAATGCGCGCCCATGGAAACCAAATGGCTTGAAGACTTTGTGTCTCTGGCTGAAACCCGGAGTTTCAGCCGATCAGCGCAACTGCGTCACGTAACCCAACCCGCGTTTTCACGGCGCATCCAGTCGTTGGAGGCGTGGGCAGGCACCGATCTGGTGGACCGCAGCAGCTACCCCACCCGGCTGACTCCGGCTGGCGAGACGTTGTATGACCAGTCTCTGGAGGTGCTTCAAGCCTTGCAAAGCACCCGCGCCATGCTGCGCGGGCATACCACCGCAGCGCAAGACGTGGTCGAGTTCGCAGTGCCGCATACCTTGGCGTTCACTTTTTTTCCGGCGTGGGTGTCCGAGCTGCGCGAGAAATTCGGGCCGCTCAAAAGCCGCCTGATTGCGCTCAATGTGCATGACGCGGTGATGCGTCTGGTCGAAGGCAGTTGCGATTTGCTGATTGCCTACCACCATCCCTCGCAGCCCTACCAGCTGGATGCGGACCGCTATGAGATGGTCAGTCTGGGTGAGGAGGTGGTGGCACCTTATTCCAAGCCGGATGCGGATGGCAACCCCATGTTCAGCCTTCCCGGCAAACTCGGTCAGCCCTTGCCCTACCTGGGTTATGCGCCGGGCGCCTATTTGGGCCAGATGGTGGAACTCATCTTGAAGCAAGCCGAAGTACCTGTCCATTTCGACCGTGTGTATGAGACCGACATGGCCGAAGGCCTGAAGGCCATGGCGTTAGAAGGCCACGGCGTGGCCTTCCTGCCCCACAGCGCGGTAAAGAAAGACCTGCGTGCCAAGAAATTGGTGAGTGCCTTGCCGAATCACATGAAGTCGCTGCAGATCACGATGGAAGTACGGGCATACCGCGAACGCCTGGCCGTGCGGGAAGCCGGCCGCAGCTTGAGCGCGGCGCAGCGGGCGCAGACCCGCACGCCCAAGGGCTCAGCCCAGGCCTTGTGGGACTATTTGCATTCCCAGGCGACCTCAACGGCATAGTTGTTGCATAACGGTTTTGCATACCGGCCCAATGAATAGGCATTGGCGGCGGTGAAAGGGGCTGGCTAGAGTCACAAGTTCAGTCAGGCCCCGTCGTTGGAGAAGTTATGACAAACACATACGCAGCTGCACCCCGTCGTGCAGCGTTTTTTTTGCTTGGCACTCTGCTTGTCTTGGTAGGGCACAGCCCGGCCGCTGCGACTGGTGTTCTGGAGCGTGTCAGTAGTGGCGGCAAATTGGTGATTGCGCACCGCGAGTCGTCCATTCCGTTTTCTTATGTTGATGCTGACAAGAAGCCCGTGGGCTATGCCGTAGAGCTGTGCCTGAAGTTGGCAGAGGCGGTGCGCAAGAAGACCGGTGCCAAGAACATGCAGGTGGAGTTCTTGCAGGTCACGCCTGCCAACCGCATCGCCATGGTGGCCGAAGGCAAGGCAGACCTCGAATGCGGATCGACCACCAACAACGCCGAGCGGCGCCAGAAAGTAGCCTTCACCATCCCTCACTTCATTACCGGGGCCCGCATGTTGGTGCGGGCTGACAGCAAGATAGAACGGATTGAAGACTTGGAAGGCAAAAAGCTGGTGTCCACCAAAGGTACGACCCCGTTGAAGGCTGCGGAGCAGGCCAACCGTGAGCGGTTGTTGCGCATCACCATCCTCGAAGCCCCCGACCATGCGAAAGCGGTCGACATGGTCGAGAAAAGTGAGGCTGATGCTTTTGTGATGGATGACGTGCTTTTGTATGGCTTGGCGTCTAACCGGCCCAAGCCTGAATCGTTGCGCGTGGTCGGCAAGTTCCTGACCACAGAACCCCTGGCCATCATGCTGTCCAAAGACGATCCCGAGTTCAAGAAGCTGATCGACGAAGAAATGCGTCGCCTGATCGTCAGTAAAGAGATTCAGCCGATCTACGACAAATGGTTTCTGAAGCCCATTCCGCCGAACGACAAAGCGCTGAATCTGCCCGTGAGCTACCTGCTCCGGGACTTCTGGAAATACCCCAGCGACTTCGTGCCTTTTTAAGCGACTCCGCTCTCATAGCGGGGTGCGCTGCGGTTTTGGGACAATAGGGCCCATGACCTCCACAGCCACCCCCCAGACACTGACCATCACCCGCCCGGACGACTGGCACTTGCATGTGCGCGACGGCGCTGCCCTGAACACCGTGGTGCCGCACACCGCAGCCCAGTTCGGCCGCGCCATCATCATGCCCAACCTCAAGCCGCCGGTGACCACCGCCGAGCAGGCGTTGGCTTACAAGGCCCGCATTCAGGCCGCGGTACCGGCGGGTGTGGAGTTTGAGCCGTTGATGACGCTCTACCTCACCGACAACCTGCCCGCTGATGAAATTGCGCGTGCCAAGGACGCCGGTGTAGTGGCCGCGAAGCTCTACCCCGCAGGGGCGACCACCAACAGCGATGCCGGCGTCACTGACATCCGCAAGACATATAAGACGTTGGAAGCCATGCAGAAAGCCGGCTTGCTCTTGTTGGTACATGGCGAGGTCACCAGCAGCGACATTGATTTGTTCGACCGAGAAGCGGTGTTCATCGACACCCAGCTCATTCCCTTGCGCCGGGATTTCCCCGAACTGAAGATCGTGTTCGAGCACATCACCACGGCGGAAGCTGCTCAGTACGTGGCCGCTGCAGACCGCTTTACTGCTGCGAGCATCACTGCCCACCACCTGCTGTACAACCGCAATGCCATCTTCACCGGCGGCATCCGGCCCCACTACTACTGCCTGCCGGTTTTGAAGCGTGAGACGCACCGCAAGGCCCTGGTGCAAGCCGCGACCGGCGGCTCCCCCAAGTTCTTCCTGGGTACCGACAGCGCTCCGCACCCCGCTCACCTCAAGGAGCATGCCTCGGGCTGCGCTGGCTGCTACACCGCCCACGCTGCCATGGAGCTGTACGCCCAGGCATTTGACGCTGCAGGTGCCCTCGACAAGCTGGAGGGTTTTGCCAGTTTCCACGGTGCAGACTTCTATGGTTTGCCACGCAACCGGGGCACCATCACCTTGACGCGCGAAAGCTGGACCCCACCCGAGAGCTACGCCTTCGGCGAAACCACGCTCAAACCCCTGGCCGCGGGCGAAGCACTGCAGT
>NZ_JAAFIX010000004.1 GCF_013297935.1 Rhodoferax sp.
ATGCCTGACGACCATAGCGACTTGGTACCACTCCTTCCCATCCCGAACAGGACAGTGAAACGAGTCAGCGCCGATGATAGTGCGGATCCCCGTGTGAAAGTAGGTCATCGTCAGGCTATTACAGCCGAAAAAACCCCACCGATTCCGGTGGGGTTTTTTTTTGCCCGCGTCTGCGCACTATGCGTGATTTTGGGTTGCGCTTATGCGGTGTTTCTATTCTCTAATCAGGCTAGCCATCCAACGATGCTCGCGTGCTTCAATCGCTTGAAGAAATAAGTCAACGCCTCTCGGAATGCGGCTTAAATTGCAGAAAGTATCCAACCCGCGTTCCAGAAAGTCTTGGAGTGCGGTGAGTTTTGCGGCTCTAGCTGGGATGCGCATCGCCTTCAGTGATAAGCGCACACCGGGGATGCGCGTTACCCGGTTAAGTCGTCTTCCGAGGTGCAACACCATGTTTAGCTGCTTCAGTCTGTCGCCACAAGCGGCGGTGCCGTTCCATGCATCTGTGTAGGTCGCCAATGAGACTTCTGGTGTGGCTTTTACAGGCGTTGTTCTGAGTACGAATGTCGCCATCTCGGCGTCAAAGCGTTCAGTCTCTGCGTGCAGTTCGGCCAGATCTACAGCGATCTCGACGATAGACTGCGGGAAGATTCTTTCAATTGCCCCGGCGATTCGAGAGAACTCATTGTCCCGCTGGCTAAAGTCGCGGTCGCCGTAGATTTCGCTCAAAAAAAACCCGCACGCGGGACCAAAGTTCGATGTGCTTAGAAGGTCATGGTAAGTGTTCTCAAAGCGTGCGCTTTGGTAACGCTTGATGGCGCGACAAGCGCTCCGTAGAGCGGGATCTTTGTGCTGTTTGGCCATGATGACACTGACCTCATCCATAGCAGCTTGAATTCGTTGTGCGCCAGATCGGGTATCCATCTGTCCATGTTACGAACCTGCTGCCAATTAGTTGGCACTATTGAAACGATTAAAGCCCACACTCTACGAAAACCAAGGGAAAACCCTTATAGTCCAGCCATGTCTGAGTTCGACGACCCCACTGCACAAGGAATCATCAGCCAATCGCGTGGTCCTGTGCGTGCGCGAGTTGTGGGAAACACTTCAATCAGTATCCGGGCATTAGGGCCCAATCACAGAACTCGCTTGCTCAAACATCTGCTTTCGCTGGAGGCAGAAGATCGTTTTCTCAGGTTTGGTTACGTTGCAAACGATGGCCAGATCAGGAGCTATGTTGAGCGCCTTGACTTCGTCAACGACGCTGTCTTTGGTGTTTTCAACCACCGCTTGCACATTGTGGCAATGGCGCACCTCGCCATCTACAAGGCGCCTGGTGGAGCACCAGTCGGGGAGTTTGGGGTATCAGTCGCCCCATCTTTGCGAGGCCAAGGTATTGGTGGGCGATTGTATGAACGTGCCGCGCTCCATGCTCGGAATGAGGGTGTCGAGGTACTGCAAATCCAGGCACTGGCTGGCAACGCACCGATGTTAGCGATCGCACGTAAACGTGGGGCGACCGTGCACCGGCACGGCGCAGAGTCTGAAGCCTATTTGAAGTTACCTCGTCCGGACCTCGAATCCCGCCTTCAAGAGATTATCGAAACCTATTGGGCTGACCTCCACTACAGCCTGGCGGCCCAGAGCCGCATTTGGCTGGGCTTGCTGCAGGGCTTTCAGGTGGTGCGTAGCCGGGCTATTAAAGCCGGGAAAATTTGCTCCCCCTAGGCAAGCTATGTCACGAATTGGGAGGGGGGCTCAAATCCGCTATCCTTAGGACTTCGAAACCACAGCCCGTCACGGGCAATTCCTAGTGTCTGATCCGCATCCTTCGCGCCATCTCGAACGAGAAGATAAGCGTACCTTTCTCCAGAAGCTAGCCGAGTTCATTCATCCCGGGCCCGACTCCACGGCGGAACTGATTGAGACGTTGGCAGAGGCCGAAGACAACAACATCATTGGTGCAGAGTCGAGGGTGATGTTGGAAGGTGTCATTCGCATGGCCGACATGACTGCTGGCGACGTGATGGTGCCAGCCACCCGCATGGACTTGCTGGACATTCAGTCCTCCGCTGACGAGCTGATGCACAAGGTGATCGACACAGCGCACTCCCGATTTCCGGTCTACGACAGCGAGCGGGAAAACATTATCGGCATCCTGATGGCAAAGGATCTGCTGAAACTGCAGCGTGCCCCCGAATTGAACATCCGCGCCTTGCTGCGCCCGGCGGTGTTTGTCCCCGAGTCCAAGGGTTTGAATGATCTGCTGCGCGACTTCCGTGGGAACCGCAATCACCTTGCGATCGTTATCGATGAGTTCGGGCGGGTGGCAGGGCTGATCACTATCGAGGATGTGCTCGAGCAAATCGTGGGTGAAATCGAAGATGAATTCGATATTGCCGAAGACGAGGGCGACATCTTTGCACTGGCAGACCAAACTTACCGGGTGAGCGGAGACACACCGCTTGACCGCATCAACGAAGCGTTCTCGCTCACGATGCGAGGAGCCGACCCCGAAGATGACTTCGACACCATTGGCGGTTTGATCGCCCATGAAATGGGCCACGTACCCAAGCGCGGGGAGCGCTATAGCTTGTGCGGTCTGGATTTTGTGGTATTACACACCAAGGGTGGCGCTGTGAAGTGGTTCAAAGTCTCGCACACGCCCGCACCTGGTATCACGGACTGATGGCTGGGGCGGCCCGGGTTCAAGCCCCGTTCCCGGAAAAAAGCTTCCTCGTCGCCGCTATTATTTTTATAGCGGCTTGCGCACAATCCGTGAGCGCCAGCTGGCCTTTTGATGCATTTTTTGAAAAAGGCCTGCTGAGTTGGTGGCTGCAGCCAGTTGCACTGGCTGTATTTGTCTATATCGTAGCGGCAGCGCCGAACGCCAAAGCAGCGGCCTGGAGTGCATGGGGGTTTGCTACGGTGTGGCTCAGCACCACCTTCTGGTGGCTGTATGTCGCGATGTACACCTATGGTGGATTGCCATCGCTGCTAGCGGGCGGCGCTGTGATCGGGCTGGCGGCAGCGTTAGGTGGGTATTACGCTATTGCTGTGTGGGTGTGGAAACGCGGGGCACAGCGGGGCCCTGCGGTCGCCACGGTGAGTTTCGCAGCGCTCTGGCTCATGGCCGAAATGGCGCGTGGCACCTGGCTCACTGGCTTTGGCTGGGGAGCCATTGCCTATGCCCACATCGATGGACCCCTGGCCTTTTATCTGCCATGGCTCGGGACCTATGGAGTCAGTGCCTTAGCCGCAGCTTGGGCTGCCGCCATGGGTATTGCCGTGGTTCGCCGGAGTCCCTGGCCAGCTTGCTGGGTGAGTTTTGCGCTTCTGTTACCTGCCGCTTTGCCATCAGAGATCAACACTTGGACCACGCCCACAGGAACCTTGCAGGTCAGTCTTTTGCAGGGCAACATTCCCCAAGACGAGAAGTTTGAAACCGGGAGTGGCGTACCACTCGCGCTGCAGTGGTACCGCGACGCGTTGCTGCAGGCCGACGGAGACTTGGTGGTCGCCCCCGAGACCGCGGTACCGCTGCTGCCGCAACAATTGCCAGAAGGCTATTGGGCCAGCCTCAGCGAGAAGTTCACGCAATCAAGCCAAGCCGCAATCATTGGAATTCCACTGGGCAGCTTTCAAACGGGCTACACCAACTCGGTGGTCGGGCTTTCAGCAAGCCAAACCGGATGGCAATACGACAAGCACCACCTGGTGCCCTTTGGCGAGTTCATACCGCCACTCTTTAAGTGGTTCACCCAGCTGATGAATATCCCGCTGGGGGACTTCAACCGGGGCCCCCTTGGGCAGCCATCGCTGGATGTGCGGGGAGAGCGGGTGGCCGCCAACATTTGCTACGAAGACTTGTATGGTGAGGAGCTTGCCACTCGATTCTCGAACCCGGCAGCCGCGCCAACGGTGTTTGCCAACGTCAGCAACCTCGGTTGGTTCAACCGCACGGTGGCGCTGAACCAGCACCTCCATATTTCACGAGCCCGTGCCCTCGAATTCCAACGGCCTTTCGTGCGGGCGACCAACACCGGTGCTACAGCCATATTGAGTCACGAAGGCACGGTGCTCCAAAAGCTGCAGCCGCAGACCCGAGCGGTGCTGACTGGCGAGGTTCAGGGGCGCACCGGGCTCACACCCTACGCATGGTGGGCCTCCCACTTCGGCCTTTGGCCCTTGTGGATTGCTGCGCTTCTGGTGTTGGCTGTTGTTTGGCGCCCCAGGCGTTTGTCAGACCACTGCTAACACGGGCTGCGCCCCTGCGGTCACCCCGTAAAATGCACGGTTTACTTGATCGCCTGCCCTGCACCGGCCTCTGCCGGAGATTGCTCTCACACCATGCTTACTTTTCAGCAAATCATTCTTCGCCTCCAGGACTACTGGGACCGCCAGGGCTGCGCGCTCCTGCAGCCGTATGACATGGAAGTCGGTGCCGGCACATCGCACACCGCCACCTTTTTGCGCGCTATCGGGCCGGAGCCATGGAAAGCCGCCTATGTGCAGCCGAGCCGCCGCCCCAAAGACGGCCGCTACGGCGAAAACCCCAACCGCCTGCAGCACTACTACCAGTACCAAGTGGTGCTCAAGCCCGCGCCGGCCAATATTTTGGAGCTCTACCTCGGCTCACTCGAAGCCCTGGGCTTTGACCTGAAGAAGAACGACATCCGTTTTGTGGAAGACGACTGGGAGAACCCCACCCTGGGCGCGTGGGGTTTGGGCTGGGAGGTCTGGCTCAACGGCATGGAAGTCACGCAGTTCACTTACTTCCAACAAGTGGGCGGCATCGACTGCAAGCCCGCCACCGGCGAAATCACCTACGGCTTGGAACGCTTGGCCATGTACCTGCAGGGCGTGGACAACGTCTACAACCTGCAATGGACCGATACGCTGAAGTACGGCGATGTGTACCACCAGAACGAAGTGGAGCAATCCACTTACAACTTCGAGCACAGCGACGCTGACTTTTTGTTCACTGCCTTCAACGCGCACGAAAAGCAGGCCAAGTACCTGATCGAGCAACAACTTGCATTGCCCGCCTATGAGCAGGTGCTCAAGGCGGCGCACAGCTTCAACCTGCTGGATGCCCGTGGCGCCATCAGCGTGACCGAGCGCGCAGCGTACATCGGCCGCATTCGCAACCTGGCCCGCAGTGTGGCGCAAAGCTATTACGAAAGCCGTGAGCGACTGGGCTTCCCCATGGCGCCGCGCGAATGGATTGAACAGATGCCCAAGAAGGCCGCGTAAGCGTACGGAGAACACAAGAATGACAACCAAAAACCTTCTGGTCGAACTGTTTGTAGAAGAGTTGCCACCCAAGGCACTGAAGAAATTGGGCGAAGCCTTTGCCACCGTGTTGGCAGATTCGCTCAAGGCCCAAGGCCTGGCACCGGCGGACGCGTCGGTGAGCCACTTTGCGTCACCTCGTCGCTTAGCGGTGCACGTGGCGTCAGTGGCCGCGCAAGCCGCGAACAAAGCAGTCTCTCAAAAACTCATGCCGGTGGCCGTGGGCCTGGATGCCGCGGGCAACGCAACGCCCGCCTTGCTGAAAAAACTCCAAGCCCTCGGCGCGGACGCCTCTGCAGTCGGCGGCCTGAAGCGCGCGCCGGACGGCAAGGCCGAGGCCTTGTTCTATGACAGCATGGTCCAAGGCGCCATCTTGCTGGACGGCCTCCAAAAAGCACTGCTGGACGCGATTGCCAAACTGCCCATCCCCAAGGTTATGAGCTACCAGCTGCAAAGCGGGTGCGAGTTGCCCGGGTGGACCAGCGTGAGCTTTGTGCGCCCCGCACACGGACTGGTGGCATTGCACGGCAGCGATGTAGTGCCGGTGCAAGCACTCGGCTTGCACGCCGGCAACCAAACCGAGGGCCACCGCTTCGAAGCCAAGGTTTCCCCCGTCGTAGTTGCGAATGCAGACGTCTACGCGGCCACCCTAGCGGCAGATGGCGCGGTGATTGCGAGCTTTGCGGAGCGTCGCGCAGACATCGTGCGCCAGCTGCAAGCCGCAGCTGAGCGGGTCGGTGGCGGTTGCACCCCGATTGATGACGACGCTTTGCTCGACGAGGTGACTGCGCTGGTGGAGCGCCCGCATGTGCTGATCTGCGAGTTTGAAGCGCAATTCCTCGGCGTGCCACAAGAGTGCCTGATTCTCACCATGAAGGCCAACCAGAAGTACTTCCCCTTGCTGGACGCAGCGGACAAGCTCACCAACAAGTTCTTGGTGGTGAGCAACATTAACCCCGAAGACGCGAGCCTGGTGATCGGCGGTAACGAGCGGGTGGTGCGCCCCCGCTTGGCCGATGCCAAGTTCTTCTTTGACCAGGACCGCAAAAAGACCCTCGCTTCCCGCGTGGAAGGCTTGGGCAAGGTCGTGTACCACAACAAACTCGGCACCCAGGGCGAGCGCGTGGAGCGCGTGCGCGCTATTGCCAAGGCCATTGCCGCCCAGCTCGGCGACGCCACGCTGGTAGCGCAAGCCGACCAGGCAGCACAACTGGCCAAGACCGACCTAGTCACCGACATGGTGGGCGAGTTCCCGGAGCTGCAAGGCATCATGGGCGGCTACTACGCCTTGAACGATGGCCTGGGCGAGACCGTGGCCCACGCCATTGAAGACCACTACAAACCCCGCTTCGCGGGCGATACTTTGCCCCGCAACATGGCGGGCGTGGTGGTTGCGCTGGCCGACAAGCTCGAAACCCTGGTGGGCATGTTCGGCATCGGCAACCTGCCCACTGGCGACAAGGACCCGTTTGCCCTGCGCCGTCATGCCTTGGGCGTGATCCGCATGCTGGTGGAGAAAGACCTCCCACTGGACGTGACAACCCTGGTGCAAAGTGCTGTGCCTGCCTTTGGTCCCTTGATCACCGATGCCTCCGGCGCCCTGGTCGACTTCATATTCGACCGGTTTGCCGGTTCCCTGCGTGAGCAGGGCTACAGCGCGCAAGAAGTAGACGCCGTGCTGTCGCTCAAGCCGCAGCGTCTGGGCGATGTGGCCAAGCGCCTCACGGCTGTGCGCGCGTTTGCCGCATTGCCGGAGAGCCCGGCCTTGGCCGCTGCCAACAAGCGCATCGGCAACATCTTGAAAAAGACGGACGATGTGGACGCCCATGTGAGCGAATTGCTGTTGCAAGAGGCCGCCGAAAAGGCGCTGTACGCGGCCATGCAAACCGTGCTTCCGCAGGCCCAAGGTCAATGGCAGGCAGGCGACTACACCGCGTCCTTGCAATCGCTGGCCGCTCTGCGCGCGCCGGTGGATGCCTTCTTTAACGACGTGATGGTGAATGCTGAACAGATGGACCTGCGCCTGAACCGCCTGGGCCTGCTCAAGAGTCTGCATGTGGCCATGAACCGCGTGGCTGACTTGTCCAAACTGGCGGCCTGAGCGGAAAGCGCACCCCATGAAACTCTGCATTCTCGACCGCGACGGCACCATCAACGAAGACAGTGCGGAGTTCGTCAAGAGCCCCAACGAGTGGCGCCCTTTGCCGGGTGCGCTCGAAGCCATTGCCAAGCTCAACCACGCCGGTTGGCGCGTGGTGGTCGCCACCAACCAGAGTGGTCTGGGGCGGGGCTTGTTTGATGTGGTCTCGCTTAATGCCATGCACGCCAAAATGCACACCATGCTGGCGGCCGTGGGGGGCAAAGTGGATGCCATTTTTTACTGCCCCCACGCGCCCGACGACAACTGCCGCTGCCGCAAACCCGAGCCCGGCCTGTTTGAGCAGATCGGCGAGCGCTTCGGTGTTGACCTCCAAGGCGTGCCGGGCGTGGGCGACTCGGCCCGCGACCTGATTGCCGGTGCGGCGCTCGGCTGCGAGCCTCACCTGGTGCTCACTGGCAAAGCAGCCGCCTTGCGCGACCGCCCCCTGCCCGACAACTACCCGGCCGGCACCCGCGTCCACGACGACCTGATGGCTTTTGCCGACTACCTGGTAACCCGAACATGAGCGGCATGCCCCCTTACACAGCCATACCCATACAAAAAAAACCTAACTGGTTCATGGCCGTGCTGCGCTCCTGCCTGCACATGCTGTGGATGCTGGTCACCGTGATTCCTTGGGGCATCATCATGCTGGTCGCCTCCATCCGCGTGCGGGGCAAGCCGCTGTGGTGGATGGCGGTGCGCTGGCTGAGCTGGGCTATCGGGGGCGCCCGCGTGCTGCTGGGCATCCGCACCCGCGTCATTGGCTGGGAAAACCTGCCTACTGGCGATACCGCGCCCGCTATTTTGCTGGTCAAGCACCAGTCCACCTTCGAGACTTTTTTGATGCCCACGCTGATGCCGCACCCGCTGGCCTATGTGTTCAAAAAAGAGCTGCTGTATGTGCCGTTTTTCGGCTGGGCCATGGGGCGTCTCGACATGATTCATATTGACCGCAGCCAGCGCGCAGAGTCTTTCAGCAAAGTGGTTGAGCAAGGCAAGCGCCTGTTGGCGCAAGGCATTTGGGTGATCATGTTTCCCGAGGGCACACGCATTCCGCGCGGACAGGTGGGCAACTACAAATTGGGCGGCACCCGTCTGGCCGTTGCTACCGGTGCGCCGGTTATTCCGGTGGCCGTGACCAGCGCCAAATGCTGGCCGCGCAAAGCCTTCATCAAGACGCCCGGCGTGGTGGAAGTGTCGATAGGCAAGCCCATCCCCAGCGAAGGCCGGGATCCCAAGGAGCTGATGGCGGAGGTGCAAGCTTGGATCGAGGCCGAGATGCGCCGCTTGGACCCCGAAGCCTACGCCGCCAAGGCCTGAGGCCGGCCTGCGCCATGCATCCGCTGCTGCGCTTTACCCTCGATCTTTTTGAGCCTTTTGAGGCTCTAGCCCCCGTAGATACTGCGCAACCAGCTCCTAAAAAAGTAGCAAAACGCCAAGCGCCCCGACCCTCAGCACCCGCGTCCGAGGCCACCCGTGCTCAGGCGCCCACCGCTCCAAGCGGCCCCTTTGAGCCCGGTGAGCCCATTCCCCAGGCGCTCACCTCGATCCACTACCACCATCCGCAAGCCACCCGCGAAGTGCGCTTGGATGGCGTTGTGGTGCGCTACGCATTCGCCCGCGGCAAGCGCCGCACCATCGGTTTTTCCGTCGGGCCGGATGGCTTGGCCGTGCGTGCGCCCCGTTGGACGCCGCTCTATGAGGTGGATGCCGCGCTGCGCGAAAAAGCAGACTGGATCGTGCGCAAATTGCGCGAAATCCGGGAGCGCAGCACTCTGCAGCAAGAAGCCCAAATTACCTGGGCGCCGGGCGCTGAGTTTCCGTACCTCGGTGCCACTGTGCGCATCGCGCTGGACTCCGCCCACGCATTCACCTCCAAGGGGGCAGCCCTCGATCCGCTGCCGGAGGCGAGTGGGGTGCGCATTTTGCGGGTCGCACTGCCGCAAACCGCGACCCCCGCACAAATCCGCGACGCCGTGCAGGCCTGGCTGATGCGCGAGGCCAAAGCGCTGTTCGTGCAGCGGCTTGACCACTTCGCGCCACAGTTGCAAGTGCAGTGGAAAAAAATGAGCCTGAGCAACGCCGGCACCCGCTGGGGCAGCGCCAAGAGCGACGGGTCCATTCGCCTCAATTGGCGGCTCATTCATTTCCGCCCCGCGGTGGTGGACTACGTGGTCGCCCACGAGCTGAGCCACTTGCGGGTCATGGACCACAGCCCCCGCTTCTGGGACACGGTGCGCACCGTCGTGCCCGACTACGCCGAGTTGCGCCACAGCCTCAAGGACCCGGCCATTCCGAAGTGGTAGCGCACAGGGCAGGCAACTAGCCTGCGGCCGGGTGAAAGCGTGTTGGGGATTCTTTTGATTCATAATTGACGTTTACGTAAACGTCAACTTTCCACGGCCCGGCCGTCACAGCCCTGCACCATGAGCACCACCTACAGCATCAGCGACCTGGCCAAAGAGTTCGACCTGACCACCCGCGCCATTCGTTTTTATGAAGACTTAGGGCTTTTGCAGCCGGAGCGGACCGGCCCCGGTGGCCGCAACCGGGTCTACAGCGGGCGGGACCGCACCCGACTGAAGCTCACGCTGCGTGCCAAGCGCCTGGGCCTGAGCCTGACTGAGGCGAAAGACATCATTGAGATGTACGACAGCCCCCGCGATACCGGAGCGCAGCTGCAAAAGTTTTTGGACGTGTTGGCGGCCCACCGCAAGCAGGTCGAGGAGCAGATGGCCGACCTGCAAGCCAACTTGGACGAAATCAGAGTGCACCAGCGCGAAGCCAAGGCTTTGCTGGCCAAGAGCGAGGCCCGGGTTGCCACGGACAAGCCTGCGCCCAAGACGGTAGCTAAAGCGGCACCCAAAGTCGCCGGCAAAAAGGCCGCCTGAGCCCGCGCCGGGTATCGCGTAACGCATACCGCGCGCCACTGCACGTTCACACCCCACACAACAACGAGGAGACACCGCATGAACAACCTGCCTGGACTGAACTTTCAACTCGGCGAAGATATTGACGCCCTGCGCGATGCCGTGCGCGACTTTGCCCAAGCCGAAATCGCGCCTCGCGCCGCCGAGATCGACCGCAGCGACCAGTTCCCCATGGACCTGTGGCGCAAGATGGGTGACCTGGGTGTGCTTGGCATCACGGTGGGCGAGGAATATGGTGGCGCCAACATGGGCTACCTGGCGCACATGGTGGCCATGGAAGAAATCAGCCGCGCCAGCGCCTCGGTGGGCCTGAGCTACGGCGCACACAGCAACCTGTGCGTGAACCAGATCAAGCGCAACGGCACACCCGAGCAGCGCGCCAAGTACCTGCCCAAACTCATTACCGGCGAGCACGTGGGCGCCTTGGCCATGAGCGAGCCCGGGGCTGGCTCCGATGTGCTGAGCATGAAGCTCAAGGCCGAAGACAAAGGCGGCTACTACCTGCTCAACGGCAACAAGATGTGGATCACCAACGGCCCCGATGCCGAAACCCTGGTCGTCTACGCCAAGAGCGAGCCTGAACTGGGCGCGCGTGGTGTGACCGCCTTCCTGATTGAGAAATCCATGCCCGGCTTCAGCATCGCGCAAAAGCTCGACAAGCTCGGCATGCGCGGCAGCCACACCGGCGAGCTGGTGTTCAACAACGTAGAAGTGCCGCTGGCCAACGTGCTCGGCCAGGTCAATGGCGGCGCCAAGGTGCTGATGAGCGGGCTGGACTACGAGCGCGCGGTGCTCTCGGGCGGGCCTCTGGGCATCATGCAGGCGGTGATGGACAACGTGGTGCCCTACATCCACGACCGCAAGCAGTTCGGCCAGAGCATTGGCGAGTTTCAGCTGATTCAGGGCAAGGTGGCTGACATGTACACCGTGCTGCAGGCGGGGCGCAGCTTTGCCTACACCGTGGCCAAAAACCTCGACCTGCTGGGCACCGAGCATGTGCGCCAGGTCCGCAAAGACTGTGCATCGGTGATTTTGTGGACTGCCGAAAAAGCCACCTGGATGGCCGGCGAAGGCGTGCAGATCTTCGGCGGCAATGGCTATATCAACGAATACCCGCTGGGCCGCCTCTGGCGTGATGCCAAGTTGTATGAAATCGGGGCCGGCACCAGCGAGATCCGCCGCATGCTCATAGGGCGGGAGCTGTTCGCTGAGACAATGTAGGGCTTATGAAACATGCCATTGCCCGCACCCTGACTTCCATACTCCACGGCACCCTGCGCGGCCTGTTGCGCGCCTGGGTGCTGATCGTGCCACTGGTGGTGGCTTTGAGCGTGATCCGGTGGGGGCAACTGGCGTATTTCTGGCCACAGGGCTACAAGGCCAGCGGCAGCGACCTGCTGGCGGTGGCGGTGCAGGGTTTCCGTTTCGACCTCAAGGTCAGCGCGATCGCCGGTTTTCTGCTGTTGCTGGTGTTGCCCTGGGTGTCTTTCTCGGCGCAGCGGCGGCTGGTGTCGGGGCTGGTGCTGGTGTATGTGTTTCTCGGGTTTATCAACCTGCACTACTTCGGGTTTTACAAAACCCCGATCGACTCGGTCATTTTCGGTTTGTTTGAAGACGACACTGCGGCGGTCTTGCAAACCGTGTGGCACGACTTCCCGGTGCTGGGCACCCTGCTGGCGGTGGCGCTAACCACCGCGCTCGGCATTGCGGTTCACCGGCTCATCCTGCGTTGGGTGCAGCCAGATACGCGCTGGAACCAGCGTGCCGTGGTGCTGCGCCTGGCAGTGGTCACGGTGGCTTTCATTGCCCTGCTGTTTGCAGGCAAAGGCACCATCCGGCAAATGGCACTGCAGCGCCAGCACCTCACGGTGACCACCTCGCAGTTCTTGAACGACATGGTGCCCAATGGTGTCATTGCCCTCAAATACGCGTGGGACAACCGGCGCCAATCGCAAAACCTGTCGGACCCACTGGTGGGCCTCAAGGCGCTGGGCTTTGAGTCGCCGCAAGCGGCGGCGCAGGTGCTGGGCCTTCCAAGCGCTACCGAGGCCGAGGTGCGTGATGCGCTGTACCGCCACGACCCGTTGCCCGCCGCCACCCCGAAGAAAAATCTGGTGTTCTTCTTGATGGAGTCCTGGAGCGCCGAGCCCATGCTCTACCAGAGCCCCACTTTCGATGTGCTGGGCCGCATGGCCCCCACGCTTAACAAAGCCTGCCATTTCAGCAACTTCGAGTCTGCGCAGCCCGGCACCCATCCGTCGCTGGAAGCTATTTTGTTTTCCTCGCCCATCACCCCGCTCACCATGGGCGACGCCGGTCGCAAGCCCTTACCCTGGGGCGTGGCGCAGGTGGCCAAGCAGGCGGGATATGACACTTTGTTTGTGACCTCGGCCCGCTCCGGCTGGCGCGACCTGAACCGGGTGCTCAAAGTTCAGGGCTTTGACGAGGTCATTGACGCCAACAACCTCAAGGCCGACTACCCCGAAGCCACGGTAGGCCTGTGGGGCGTGTGGGACAGCTTTGTCTACCGCTACCTTGAAAAGCGCATGGCCGCCCAACCCAAGAACAAGCCCTTGTTCGTGTTCGTGCTCACGGCAACCAACCACCCGCCCTATGACTTGCCCGCCGACTACCAACGCGTGCCCTTGGACATGGCGCAATGGAAGGGCGAAACCAGCGAGGCCACCCTGGTGCCCAACCTCGACACCTACCGCTACGCCCACGACCTGTTGGGCGCCTTTGTGCAGACCGTGCAACAAGGCCCGCTCAAAGACACCACCATCGTGGCGGCCACGGGCGACCACAACGTCCGCTCCTTCGGTGTCTATGCAGACGCTAGCCGCCGCTACCTCATGCGGCAAGTGCCCTTTGTCATCTGGGGCGACAAGCTCCAGTGCGGCAACCAGCTGACCCAGCCCGCCAGCCACCGGGACATGTTCAACACCCTGTTTCCGCTGGCCGGTATTGAGGGCGGCTATGTGAACGCGGGCCGCAATCTGCTCAAACCGCTGCCGGCGCAACCCGACCCCATGAATGCGCCGCGCGGCCTGTTCTTTACCGGCGAGGCGCGCAACGCCCAAGGCATGTGGCAGTTGGGCAACCCCAAGTCTTTTGTGTGCACCGCGGCCAAGCCGCCGGCGCAATGTGAATTTAACGCGCTCGACGATCAGCAGGAACGTGCCCGGTACGGACTCCTCGACTGGAATGTGCGCATCTCTCTTCAGAAATAATCGCGAACATGACCGACAAACTCAACGATCTTTTTTCCCGCAACCGTGAGTGGGCCGCCGAAATGGAGCGCACCCGCCCGGGCTTTTTCACCGGGCTGGCCAACCAGCAAAAGCCCAAGTACATGTGGATCGGCTGCTCCGACAGCCGCGTCCCCGCCAACGAGATCATCGGCCTCGCGCCGGGTGAGATTTTTGTCCACCGCAACGTGGCCAACGTGGTGGTGCACTCCGACCTGAATGCGCTGTCCACCATCCAGTTTGCGGTGGAGCGGCTCAAGGTCCGGCATGTGATGGTCGTGGGCCACTACGGCTGCTCGGGCGTGCAGGCGGCGCTCGAAGGCGCGCGCATCGGCCTGGCCGACAACTGGCTGCGCCATATTCAAGACGTGCGGGACCGCCACCGCGATGTGCTCGACCTGATCCCCGAACATGGCAAAGCTGCGGCCCTGTGCGAACTCAATGTGGTCGAGCAAGTGATCAACGTGGCCCAGAGCACCGTGCTGCAAGACGCCTGGGCGGCAGGGCAGGACGTGACGCTGCACGGCTGGGTGTACGGCGTGCACGACGGCCTGGTGCAGGACCTGCACATGACAGTGGGCCGCGAGGACAACCTCGATGCGCTGTACCGCGAAGCCATCTCGGGCGTGCGTCTGATGCCGCGCCACGCCCGTTAAGCACCAAATAGGCCTCTAGCCCTCGTGGAATATGCGCGGGCAGCTATCAAAAACATAGTGAGCGTTGCGCATGTTCCCCACCCGGCTTGACTCTTCGGTTGCCTACGACATTGCCCGCGCGCTGCTCGATGGCTTCAACCGGCACTACCAGCTTTTCCGTGCTGAGAGCGCGCGCGCCAAGCACCGGTTTGAAACCCGCGACTGGCATGGCCAGCAACGGGCCCAGCGCGAGCGCATCGAGTTTTATGGCTTGCGCGTGCAGGAGTGTTCGCGCCGGCTGGAGCGCGAGTTCAAGGCCGCGGAGCAGGGCGCCGAGGTGTGGCAGCAGATCAAGCTGCACTTCATTGGCCTGCTGGTCAATCACCACCAACCCGAGTTGGCCGAGACCTTCTTTAACTCGGTGACCACCCAAATCCTGCACCGCAGCTACTTCCAGAACGATTTCATTTTTGTGCGGCCCGCCGTCAGCACCGAGTACATCGAAAACCTCGATGCGCCGGGTGCGAGCTACCGGCCCACCTACCGCTGCTACTACCCCACGCTGGACGACGTGCAGGCGCAGCTGGTGCGCATGGTGCAGGACTTCGACCTGCGGGTGCCGTTCGAAGACCTGGAGCGCGATGCCCGCAACGTGCTGGCAGTCATGAACCGGCAGTTGGGCGAGGCCAAGCTGCTCGCCAACTTTCAGGTGCAGGTGCTCTCCAGCCTGTTCTTCCGGAACAAGGGCGCCTACATCATCGGCAAGCTGATCAACGGCTACACCGAAGCCGGGTTTGCCCTGCCGGTGCTGCACAGCGCCGAAGGCAAGCTGCGTATTGACGCTGCGCTGTTCGGTGAGAACGACCTGTTGCGCCTCTTCAGCTTTGCGCGGGCTTACTTCATGGTGGACATGGAAATCCCCAGCGCCTATGTGCAGTTTTTGCGCAGCATGATGCCGCGCAAACCCCGCAACGAGCTCTACAACGCACTGGGGCTGGCCAAGCAGGGCAAGACCCTGTTTTACCGCGACTTTTTGCACCATCTGCAGCACAGCTCCGACAAGTTCCGCATCGCCGCCGGCATCAAGGGCATGGTGATGCTGGTGTTTGACCTGCCCAGCTACCCCTATGTGTTCAAGGTCATCAAAGACTACTTTCCGCACCAGAAAGAAACCACCCGCGAGCAAGTCATGGCCAAGTACCAGCTGGTCAAACAACACGACCGCGTGGGCCGCATGGCCGACACGCTGGACTATGGCGATGTGGCCTTTCCGCACGACCGCTTCAGCGACGCGCTCATTGCCGAGCTGCAGCAGTTTGCGCCCAGCCAACTGGAGATCAGCGACCGCGATGGCGATGGCCGCATCGAGGTGATCTTGAAGCACGTCTACATCGAGCGCCGCATGATCCCGCTCAATATGTACCTGCAAGAGGCGTTTGACGCCGGCGGCGCCGACCCCGCCAACACCAGCCCGGCTGCAGTGCGCGCCCGCGAGCAGATTGAACGCGCCGTGATCGACTACGGCTACGCCATCAAAGACATGGTGGCGGCCAACATCTTTCCCGGCGACATGCTGTGGAAAAACTTCGGCATCACCCGCAACAGCAAGGTCGTGTTTTACGACTACGACGAGATCGAATACCTCACCGACTGCCACTTCCGCAAGGTGCCCGAGCCGCGCAATGAGGAAGAAGAAATGTCCGGCGAAATCTGGTACCGCGTCGGCCCGCACGACGTGTTTCCCGAAACCTTTGCGCCGTTTTTACTAGGCAACCCGCTGGTGCGCGACGTCTTCATGCGCTACCACGCCAACCTGCTGGACCCCGTGTTTTGGCAGACGCAGAAAGAGCGGATTGCGGCGGGGTATGTGCACGATGTGTTTCCGTATGAGAAGGACAAGCGGTTTGCACGCGCTTAAAGGTCGCTTGGGGCTTTAGCTAAAATAGCCAGCAACTCCCTAAGAGGCACCCACCATGCAAGTCACAGCCACAGAAGCTAAAAACCGGTTCGGTTACGTTTGTGCACAAGCCAAGACGGAGCCCGTTTTTGTGGAGAAAGATGGCCGCATTGACAGCGTCATTCTGTCCGTTCAAGACTTTGAAGCGCTGAAGGCGGCCAGCCAAAGCACCAACCTGGCGGAGCGTCAAAAAACGTTCAATCAAGCCCACAAAGCGTGGATCAGTGAGCAAAACGCGCGGTTTGAAAAGAGCGGCTTGTGGTGTGATGATCTGCGGGTCTGGTAATGCAGTACGACGTGTACCCGAACCCGAGCCCGCGCATGCGGGACGTGTATCCCTATGTGCTGGACATCCAGAGCGACCTGCTCAAGGCGCTGGCTACGCGCATGGTGGTGCCGCTCGCGTTGACATCGTTACCCGCTTCCAGCCTGCCCAAGCGCTTGTGCCCTTTGGTGCTGGTCAAAGGCCAAAGCCTGATGTTGGTTCCGTTTGAAGCGGCACCATTGGACAAGCGACATTTGAAGGCCAAAGTAGCGTCACTGCGCGAACGCGCGGATGACATCGTCGCGGCGATGGATGCGGTGTTGAGTGGTGTGTAGTGCTGCTCCACGCGCTGCATAATTCACCTATGCACTTCCTCTTAAGTCAAAACCAAGCTGCAGTTGCCGACCTGTGCCGCGCAACGGGGGCGCGTCGTTTGACAGTTTTTGGCTCGGCGGTGCGCGACGACTTTGACCATGAATGCAGCGACTTTGATTTCTTGGTGGAGTTTGACGACGTAGCCCCCGCCGCCTATGCCCAAGCGTTCTTCGGCTTGAAGACCGGGTTAGAGGCCCTCTTCCATCGCCCGGTGGACTTGGTCACACCCAGCAATTTAGCCAATCCTTTCTTTCGCCGCCGCATAGCCGCTGAAAGTGAAACCCTGTATGCATCCTGACAGCGCCAAGCTGCTGTGGGATGCGCAACTAGCCGCCCAAAAAATAGCGCGTTTTACGGTGGGCAAAACCTTTGCCCACTACGAGGCCGATGAGCTGCTGCGCGCAGGCGTGGAGCGGCAGTTTGAAATTGCCGGGGAAGCACTCAACCAACTCTCTCGTTTGGATGCTGTAACGGCCCGCGCTATTTCCGATTTGCCGCGCATCGTGGCCTTTCGCAATGTGCTCATTCACGGTTACGCCAGTGTGGATGATCGCGTGGTGTGGGGCGTTGTGGAAAGCAGTTTGGAGCCCTTGCTGGAGACACTATCGCTGCTTTTGGAAGCGGCGCAATAGGCTTGGAGGCGCGCTACTGTGCGCAGGGTGGCCTTCGGTAAGTTGTTGATTAATGGCCATGCCAGTGAGTTAATTTCATAAGCCAACTAGTTTGGAGTGGTCAGCTTTGCAGCGGAAGCGGACTTGGAAAAATTCCTTTTGTGTAACACGTTAGGGGAGTCATGAAGATATTGCTGTCAATTGGGGCGGGCTTACTAGGAATCATAATTTTGGGTTTTGCATTACCAGCCATTATTCCCGGGTGCACATGCGGGTGGCCTGCTTCTCCATGCCAAGGGTGTGGGGGACCTATTGGGAATGCCCTCGGTAACTTTGTGGGCACTTGCCTCATTTTTGGGGCTATGGGGCTTGTTCTCATCTTTTGGTTTGGAATTCCGCTTCTGGTGATAGGTCTTATCGTTAGGGGCGTCTACAGACTGTTCAGTAAGGAAAGCGGTAAATAGGTTTGTGCTTTGTATAAACCCCGACATTTGGTCGGCGCGCTGGGCAGCGCGAACGATAGCGACTGCTTTGGAGCGCTGCGAAAGTCTGCTTTCAGCCTAAAGCCGCCCCATCCTCAATCGCGTACACTCCGCGCTGCCCGGGGTGCGCAGTGGTTGCGCTGAGATGGATTCCAAACCCGCGAACTTGATCTGGTTCATACCAGCGTAAGAAGTGCAGCGCAGCCCACCACAGTCACGGCCGAAAGCCGTCCGGGCGGCGTCTTTTTAAGTTTGCGGGAGTGTGTCTTTCTCTGTCTTCGGGCGTTAACCCGGAGATTTCCCAGTGAACGCACCTGACAAACTCGCCCAGTTCATTCGCCTCACGCGCGAACCGCTTCCCGCCTCCACCAAACGTTATCTGCAAGGCAGCCGCTCCGACATTCAGGTGCCGCTGCGCGAAATCATGCAGAGCAACGGCGAAGCCATCACCGTCTACGACACCTCCGGCCCCTACACCGACCCGCGCGCTGACATCGACGTGCGCGAGGGCCTGCCGCTGGTGCGCGCGGGCTGGGTGGAGAGTCGGGGCGACACCGAGGCCTACGAAGGCCGCAAGCCCTTCGCGCTGGATGACGGCCTGAAAAACGGCCCAGACGGTCAAGGTGGCGATGCACTGGCCGCCCTGCGCGCCCAGGCCGCGGGCCTGCAGCGCCAGCCACGCCGCGCGCGCAGTGGTGCCAATGTCACGCAGATGCACTACGCCCGCAAAGGCATCGTCACCCCCGAGATGGAATACGTCGCCCTGCGCGAGAACCAGAACCTCGAATGGCAAGCGCAGTACATGGGCAACGCCGAGCGCGAAGCGCGCCTGGCCGGCAACAGCTTTGGTGCCAGCATTCCCAAGATCGTGACGCCCGAGTTTGTGCGCGATGAAGTGGCCCGCGGCCGCGCCATCATCCCCGCCAACATCAACCACACCGAGCTGGAGCCCATGGCCATCGGCCGTAACTTCCTGGTGAAGATCAACGCCAACATTGGCAACTCGGCGGTCACCTCCAGCATTGAAGAAGAAGTGGAAAAGCTGGTCTGGTCCATCCGCTGGGGTGCAGACACGGTGATGGATTTGTCCACCGGCAAGAACATCCACACCACGCGCGACTGGATCGTGCGCAACAGCCCGGTGCCCATCGGCACCGTGCCGATTTACCAGGCGCTGGAAAAGGTGGGCGGCATTGCCGAAGACCTGACGTGGGCCATCTTCCGCGACACGCTCATCGAGCAGGCCGAGCAGGGCGTGGACTACTTCACCGTGCATGCCGGGGTGCGCTTGCCGTTCATCCATCTGACGGCAAACCGAGTGACAGGCATCGTGTCGCGCGGTGGCTCCATCATGGCCAAGTGGTGCATTGCCCACCACAAAGAGAACTTTTTGTACACGCACTTCGACGAGATGACGGAGATCATGCGCGCCTACGACGTGAGCTACTCGCTGGGCGATGGCCTGCGCCCCGGCAGCGGTGCCGATGCGAATGACGAAGCCCAGTTCGCCGAACTGCGCACGCTGGGCGAGCTCACCCACAAGGCCTGGCAGCAGGACGTGCAGGTGATGATTGAAGGCCCCGGCCACGTGCCCATGCACATGGTGCAGGCCAACATGACCGAGCAGCTCAAGCACTGCGGCGAAGCCCCGTTCTACACCCTGGGTCCGCTGACCACCGACATTGCGCCCGGCTACGACCACATCACCAGCGGCATTGGCGCCGCCATGATCGGCTGGTTCGGCACCGCCATGCTGTGCTACGTGACACCCAAGGAACACTTGGGACTGCCTGACCGCGAAGACGTGAAGACCGGCATCATTACCTACAAGATTGCCGCCCACGTGGCCGACGTGGCCAAGGGCCACCCGGGTGTTCGGGCGCGGGACGATGCGTTGAGCAAAGCACGCTTTGAGTTCCGCTGGATGGACCAGTTCAACCTCTCGCTGGACCCCGACACCGCCAAGCAATTTCACGATGAAACCTTGCCGGCCGAAGGCGCCAAAGTGGCGCATTTCTGCTCCATGTGCGGCCCCAAGTTCTGCTCCATGAAGATCACTCAAGAGGTGCGCGACTACGCGAAGAACCTGGGCGTGAGCGAGGAGCAGGCGCTGCAGAGCGGCATGGACGTGATGTCGGGCGAGTTCAAAAAGGTGGGCGGGGAAATCTACATTCCCATCCAGCCCGTGCCGGCCCAAGCCGACGACGCCAAGGCCTGAGCATGGCGGGCAAACGCATAGGTATTGCCGGTGCGGGTGTGCTGGGGCGGCTGCTGGCCGTCGGGCTCAGCCGGGCCGGTCACGTGGTGCAGGTGTTCGACCCCGCCAGCGGCCCCAGTCCGCGTGCGGACTCGGGCTCGCTGGCGGCGGGGTGGACGGCGGCCGGCATGCTCAGCCCCGTGGCCGAACTGGAGCGCGCGGGCGACGAGGTGTTTGCACTTGGCGTGCGCTCCTGCCAGCTCTGGCCGCAGATCGTGCAAGGTCTTGCAGACCCAGTGACTTTGCACATGCAAGGCAGCCTGCTGCTGGCGCACCGCAGCGACGCTGGCGCCGCCCAGCGCGTGGTGGGCCTGCTGCAAGCCAAGGCCGACTCAAGGTACCAACCGCAGCTGCTCACCGCAGAGGCACTCCGTGCGCTGGAGCCCAGCATCCAAGGCACGGCGCTGGCCTGGCTGCTGCCCTGCGAGGGGCAAATTCACCCGATTGAAGCGCTACAGGCGCTGGCAGTGCAAGCCAGCGCGCAGGGTGTGCAGTGGCATTGGAATTGCCAGGTGACGCAGGTGGAGGCGGGGGTGTTGCATGTGGTTGACGCGCGGCACACGTTCGACCATGTGTTCGACGTGCGCGGCGTGGGCGCAAAGTCTGCGCTGCCCGTGCGCGGTGTGCGCGGCGAGGTGTTCTGGCTGCATGCGCCCGGCGTGCCTTTGCACCGCCCGGTCCGCCTGCTGCACCCGCGCCACTCGATCTACATGGTTCCGCGCCCCGGCGACGTGATTGTGGTGGGGGCCAGCGAGATCGAAAGCGAAGACCGCTCGCCCGTGTCCCTGCGCAGCACGCTAGAGCTGCTGAGTGCCGCCCACAGCGTGATGCCCGCACTCGCCGAAGCCCGCGTGGTGCACCTTGAGACCAACCTGCGCCCCGCGCTGCCCGACAACCGGCCGGTCATTCGCCACCGCGCAGGCACGACTGAAATTAACGGCCTCTTCCGCCACGGCTGGCTCATCGCCCCGGCGCTGGTGGAGCAGGCCCTGCACGAGCTAGCGCTATGAACCTCACCGACACCCCGACGACCACAGAGCCCACGGCCATCACCATCACGGTGAACGGCAGCCCCGAGACCACGGGCGCCCGAACCCTGCAAGCGTGGGTAGACGCCCGCGGCGTGCTGCCCGCCGCACTGGCCACCGCCGTCAACGGCAACTTCGTGCCCCGCAACTTGCGCGCCCAACAGCCGCTGGCCGAGGGCGACACCATCCTCACCTTTCAACCGATTGAAGGAGGTTGAACCATGTCCGCACCCACTAGCGACAAAGCCGCTGAGCAACGAGAAACAAAGACCCAAGGAGCGACGCCAGAGCCGCTGTCTCCAGCGCAAAAAGGTAGGGAGGCTGGCCGTTCTGCGCAGGTCAAGGAGGAGCCCGCAAAGCGGGCGGGGGACACGGAGCAGAGCGGCCAGCCTCCCAGCCGCGCCCGCCAAAGCCAAGGCCAAAGAGAGGACCCAGCCGAATGGCACATCGGTGGCCGCACCCTCACCAGCCGTTTCTTCCTGGGCACCGCCGCCTACCCCTCGCCGCAAATCCTGCAACACGCAATCCAAGCCTCCGGCGCCCAAGTCGTCACCATGGGCCTGCGCCGCCAGTTGGCTCACGGCAGCGGAGCCAGCGACTTCTTTGCACTCATTAAAGCCACCGGTGCCCACCTGCTGCCCAACACCGCCGGCTGCCATACCGCCCGCGAAGCCATCACCCTGGCCCACATGGCCCGCGAGCTGTTTGACACGACGTGGATCAAGCTCGAAGTCGTGGGCGATGCCCACACCCTGCAGCCCGACCCCTTCGAGCTGCTGGTCGCCGCGCGGCAACTGGCCAAGGACGGGTTTGACGTGTTCCCTTACTGCATGGACGACCTGGTGAGCTGCCAACGCCTGCTGGACGCGGGCTGCAACATCCTTATGCCCTGGGGCGCACCCATCGGCTCCGGCCAGGGGCTGGTGAACCCCGGCGCGCTGCGCACCTTGCGCGCGCGACTGCCGGGCGTGCCGCTCATCGTGGACGCGGGCATCGGCTCGCCGGCCGACGCCGTGCAGGCCATGGAGCTGGGGCTGGACGCCGTGCTGCTCAACAGCGCAGTCGCCCACGCCATTGACCCGGTGCGCATGTCGCGCGCCTTCAAGCTCGGCATCGAGTCGGGCCGCTTGGCTTATGAAGCCGGCGTCATGCCCCGCCAGGACATGGCGGTGGCATCTACCCCGGTGACCGGTCACCCCATTTTGCTGTGAGTCTGCTATGAAAAAAGAAGCTACTTGCGCAATATCTACAAGGGCTAGAAGCACTTTAGGCACTGAATTTCCCTCCGTGCCCACGAGCAAACGCCCCGTGGTCTGGAGCATTGCCGGCTCCGACTCCGGCGGCGGTGCCGGCCTGCAGGCCGACCTGAAAGCGCTGCAGGCCTTTGGCGTGCACGGCTGCACGGCCGTGGCCGCCATCACTGCGCAAAACTCGGTCGCCGTGACCCAGGTGGAGCCTGTCAGCGCCGAGTTGCTGGACGCGCAGCTGGGCGCGTTGGCTCAGGACATGCCGCCCCAGGCCATCAAGACCGGCTTGCTCGGCAGTGTGGACAACCTGCGCGTGGTCTGCCGGTGGGTAGATGCCTTGCGTGCACAGGGCCACCCGGTGGCGCTGGTAGTGGACCCGGTGTTGGGCTCCACCACGGGTGCCGCCTTTGCCGACGATGCCGTGTTGCAGGCCACCATCGCCGAGCTGCTGCCGCGCGCTACCCTCATCACCCCCAACCGCGTGGAGGCGCAGCGCTTGGGGCTGGCAACGCCTGATGCCCAGCAGGCGTTGCTGGCGCGGGGTGTGTCCATCGTCATCACCGGTGGAGACGCCGCGGACGCGCAAGCCCATGACTGGCTGCAAAGCCCGCAAGCTACCGGCTGGCTGAGCTTGCCCCGTGTGGACACTGCCCACCACCACGGCACGGGTTGCACCTTTGCCTCCACGGCCGCTGCCGCGCTGGCCAGCGGCTACTGCGTGGCCGACGCCGTGGTGCTGGCCAAGATGGCCACCGCCCACGCACTGCGCCACGCTTACGCGGCGGGGCAGGGCGCGGGGCCGGTGAACCCGCAGGCTGACTTTGCACAGCACATTGGTAACCTGCCCGCCTTCACCCTGCCGGGCGGAAGAGTGCCGCTGCACGCGCAGCAGGTGCTGCCCTTCGCCCCGCTGAGCAACCCGGCGCTGGGCGTGTACGCGGTGGTGGACAGCGCAGTCTGGGTCCGCCGCGTGCTGGAGAGTGGTATCCGCACCGTGCAACTGCGCATCAAAGACCCCGCTGAGCCCACGTTGGCAGCGCAGGTGCAAGAGAGCATTGCGGCCGCGCAAGCCACGCCCGGCGCGCAACTTTTCATCAATGACCACTGGCAACTTGCCCTGCAACTCGGCGCCTACGGCGTGCACCTGGGGCAAGAGGATTTGGAGCAGGTCGACCTGCAGGCCCTGCAAAGCGCCGGTGTGCGCTTAGGCCTCAGCACCCACAGCTACTGGGAAGTCGCCCGCGCCTGGGCCCTGCGCCCCAGCTACATCGCCTGCGGCCCTACCTTCGCCACCCAGAGCAAAGACATGCCCTGGATTCCGCAGGGCCTGGACAACCTGCGTTACTGGGCCGGCGTGCTGCCGCTGCCCGTGGTGGGCATTGCCGGCATAGATGCGAGCAATGTGGCCGAGGTGGCCGCTACAGGTGCAGCCAGTGCGGCGGTGATTTCGGCGATCACCAAAGCTGCAGACCCGGAGGCGGCGTGCCGCGCGCTGTTGAGCGGGTTCAGGCCCCCGACTTAAGCGCCATCGCCAGATAGTTCTTGGTACCCTCATGCAGCACCAAGAGCGCCACGCTGCCCTTGGCTTGCGCCAGCACTGCGCGGGCCTGCTCCACCGAGGTGATGGGGGTCTGGTTAATGGCCAGCAGGATGTCGCCGGTGGCAATGCCGGCTTGGCCGGCCTCGGGCTGAATACCTTCAATCATCAAGCCTTGGAGCACGCCCGCTGCGCGCTGCTCCACGGGCAGCAGGGGGCGCACGGCCAGTCCGATGGCAGTTAGCTTGGGGAGGGCGTTCAAGGCGGTGTCAGCGGCGGGCTTGCGTTGCTCGGGGTCGTCCATGGTGGCGCGAACTTGCAGGCGCTGGCCATTGCGCAGCACATCTACCGAGACCTGCTGGCCGGGCACGGCCATGGCCACCCACAGGGGCAGGTCGCTGGCGGACTCGATGGTGTGGCCGTCCACGGCCACGATCACATCGCCCGGTTGCAGGCCGCTCTTGGCAGCGGCACTGCCTGGCTGCACATCGGCCAGCAATGCGCCCATGGGCTTGGGCAGCTTGAAGGCATCGGCCAGCGCTTGGGTGACCTCTTGGGCCGAGACGCCCAGCACCCCGTGGGTGGCACGGCCGGTCGCCACAATTTGTCGCGCGACCGAGAGCGCCAGATCAATCGGGATGGCGAAGCTCAGGCCCTGGTAGCCGCCGCTGCGGGTGTAGATTTGCGAGTTGATACCAATGACCTCACCCCGCGCATTGAACAGCGGGCCACCCGAGTTGCCGGGGTTGATGGCGGCATCGGTCTGAATAAAGGGCACGGTGTAGTCGTCCGGCAGGGTGCGGCTCTTGGCGCTCACTACGCCGGTGGTCACGGTGTTGTCCAGCCCGAAGGGGGAGCCGATGGCCAGCACCCACTCGCCGACGTTGAGCTCCGTGGGGCTGCCTGCGGTAACAAAGGGCAGTGCAGTCGCATCGATTTTGAGCACGGCAATGTCGGTCTTGGCGTCGCTGCCCAGCAGTTTGGCCTTGAACTCGCGGCGGTCGGTGAGTTTGACGGTGATGTCGCTCGCGTGCGCCACCACGTGGGCGTTGGTCAGCACCAGACCATCGGCACTCACCACAAAGCCGGAGCCTCTGCCGTTGACCGGAATCTGTATGCTCGCGCCGGTGGCGCCGAATTGCTCCTGGAACTTGCGCAAAAACAGCTGGGTCGGGTCTTCGCTATCCGCGCCCTTGGCATTGCCCGATGTGTCTTTGCCATCGGCGGTGACGAGCCGGGTGCCGGTGACGCTGATGTTGACGACCGCCGGGCCGAAGCGCTGCACGATCTGCGCAAAGTCGGGCGTGCCGATCTGGCGGATGGCGGTGGGCGGGTTTGCCGCAGCCTCCGGCGTGGCATGGGCGGGGGCAAAGCCCAGCAGGCTCACCAGCGCAAGCAGGGCCAAGGGTGCCGCATGGCGGCGCAGATAAACAGGGGCAAGGGGGTTCAGCATGGACCCATGGTGCCACTAGGGCGTGAAGCCTTGGCGCTCTTTGGTGAAGGCCGGGTAAAGCCGGGGCGCGCATCTTCTGGCAGAATTGACGTTTACGTAAACGTCAATCGCGTACCACCACCAGCACAACGAGGAAGACCATGTCAGAAGCCATCGTGATCGTCAGCGCCGCCCGCACTCCCATGGGGGGCTTTCAGGGCGACTTCGCCTCGCTCGCCGCCCACGACCTGGGTGGGGCCGCCATTCAAGCTGCGGTGGAGCGCGCTGGCATCAGCCCGGAGCTGGTGACCGAGGTCATCTTCGGCAACTGCCTGATGGCGGGCCAGGGCCAGGCGCCTGCGCGCCAGGCAGCCTTCAAGGGCGGCCTGCCCAAGAGCGCGGGCGCCGTCACGCTCTCCAAAATGTGCGGCTCCGGCATGCGCGCGGCCATGTTCGCGCACGACATGTTGCGCGCCGGCAGCCACGATGTGCTCGTAGCCGGTGGCATGGAGAGCATGACCAATGCACCCCACCTCTTGCTCAAGGGCCGCAGCGGCATCCGTATCGGGCACGATCGGGTGATGGACCACATGATGCTCGACGGCCTGGAAGACGCCTACGAGGCCGGCCGCTCCATGGGCACCTTTGGCGAAGACTGCGCTGCCAAATACAGCTTCACCCGCGAACAACAAGACAATTTCGCCACAGCCAGCGTGCAGCGTGCGCAGGCAGCTATCAAATCAGGAGCATTTGAGGCCGAAATTACGCCGGTCACCGTCAAGACCCGCGCGGGCGACGTGCAGGTCAGCATCGACGAAGGTCCCGGCAAGATCAAGCTGGACAAGATTCCCACCCTCAAGGCCGCCTTTAAGAAAGACGGCACCATCACCGCCGCCAGCAGCAGCTCCATCAATGACGGCGCAGCCGCTATGGTGCTCATGCGTGAAGGCACCGCCAAAGACCTGGGTTGCAAGCCTTTGGCCAAAATCGTGGCCCACGCCACCCATGCCCAGGAGCCCAACTGGTTTGCCACCGCCCCCGTGGGTGCCACCCAGAAGGTGTTGGCCAAAGCCGGTTGGAAAGTGGAAGACGTGGACCTGTGGGAAATTAACGAAGCCTTTGCCGTGGTGCCCATGGCGTTGATGGCCGAGCTGAATATTCCGCACGACAAGGTGAACGTGAACGGCGGCGCCTGCGCACTGGGCCATCCCATTGGCGCGTCGGGTGCGCGCATCATGGTCACGCTCATTCACGCACTGAAGGCGCGTGGCCTTAAAAAAGGCGTGGCTACCCTGTGTATCGGGGGTGGCGAAGCCACAGCGGTGGCCCTGGAGCTGCTCTGACCCCGCACCGCAAGGCCTAGCCCGCAGCGTCTGAAATACTACGGCCTTTGCTTGTTGCAGGACCATCATGTCACCTACCCCCGAGATTTCTACCTTCTGGCGCGAGTTTGCGGCCGCGGAAGCCGCCCTCTACGCCTTGCCCTTGGGCGAGCAGGTGGAGCGTGCCAACGCGCTGCTGGCGGAGCACATCGATGGCCTGGCCCTGGAGGTTATGGGCGCGGAGGGCGATGCGGTGCTCGATTTGATCGCCACTGCGCACGGTAGCGTGGAGCTGTTTCCGCAACTCACCCAGCTTGCTGCCGCAGCGCCCGCTTTGGCGCACTTCAGGGTCAGCGCGTTCCGCACTCGCAGCGACGAGCCCGACTTTCCCATGGGCATGGACGGCTTTGAGCTGGCAAGCTCCGAGGTGCTGGTGGCCCTGCAGCCGGACAACGGCCAGATCGCCCTAGAACTGCGCTTTACCCGCGAGATGGCCCCTGAGTTTGTGGAGCACGCGCAGCAGATGAGTTTCATCATGCTGGACCATGTGCTGGGTGAATACGACTTTGCAGTCAAGGTCGGCGCGGTGGACTTTGTGGATGGCGACGACGAGGAGCAAACGTGGACCCCGCTGCACCGCTTGCCGGCCGTGTTTGACGCCTATTGGGCCGATGAGATGGGGCACACCGGCCTCTTTCCGGCGGGTTCCCACGCGTGGACAGCGCTGGACCTGGAATTCGACTGCGCCGTGGATGACGAAGGCAACGATGTCGACGAAGACGACCTGCCCGATGGCGAAGATGCCAACGCGGGCGAGGGCACCGTCACGGTCAACACCAGTGCCAACGCGGTGGCCATGCGCGCCGACCTGGTGTGGGCCTTGACCTTGGCGGCCGATGTGCCCGACGAGGCCGCGGGCGCTGCCCTGCACGACCTGCAAGTGCAGGCCGCCACCCTGTTGCAAGGGCCCCAACTGGGTATTGGCGCTTGGACGCTGGTGGGCGAAGGCCGCTACCAGGCACTGTTTTATGTGACCGACGAGGCGCTGGCCCGTGGGGCCTTGGCGCCCTTGCTCGCGCGCGCTGGGTTGCCGGCTGTCGAGGTCAAGGTGAGCTTCGACCCCGCGTGGGCGGGCTATTTTGAATACGCGAGCTATCTCGCCTAAGCGCACCAAGGGCTGATCAGCATGCAAACCACATTGGTAATAGGTGCCTCCCGAGGTATCGGGCTCGAAATGGTGCAGCAGCACCTAGATGCCGGTGATCGGGTGATTGCCACCGCCCGGGACGAGGCGGGCCTGCAGCGCTTGCGCGACCTGGGGGCCCAGGCCATGAAGCTGGATGTCACTAACCCCGCCAGCGTGAGCGGTCTGAGCTGGCAGCTCGATGGCGAAAAAATCGACCTCGCCTACTACGTGGCGGGGGTGTTCAGCGCCGACGATGCCAAGTCCCCACCCACCCGGCAGGCTTTTGACGCGATGATGCATGCCAACGTGCTGGGCGCCATGCAGGCCCTGCCCCAAGTAGCGCCGTGGGTGGAAGAGGCTGGCGGTCAGTTTGTGTTTATCACCAGCGACTTTGCGCAGATCGGCGGGGTAGAGAGCAGCCGCGCTTGGGTGTACCACGTGAGCAAGGCCGCCCTCAACATGGCCGTAGTGGCGGCGCAGCCCGACTACCCGCGAGCCCAGTTTCTGTTGATTCACCCCGGCTGGGTGCGCACTGACATGGGCACCCCTGATGCGCCTTTGCTCCCCGAAGACAGCGTGGCCGCCATTCGCGCCACGGTTGCCGCCCGCAAAACTACGCAGGCGGCCTTTGCCTGCAGCGATGTGCCCTACCTGCGCTGGGACGGCACTCCCTTTGCCGGCTGGTGAACTGACACCACAACGACCCGAGAGAGACACCTATGCTGCTGACCCAAGACCAGGAAATGATCCGCGACGCGGTGCGCGATTTCGCCCAAGCCGAGCTGTGGCCGAATGCCGCGAAGTGGGACAAAGAGCACACCTTCCCCAAAGCCGCGCACCAAGGCTTGGCCGCCCTGGGCGCCTACGGCATTTGCGTGCCCGAAGAACTTGGCGGCGCGGGGCTGGACTACGTGACCCTGGCGCTGGTGCTGGAAGAAATTGCGGCCGGCGACGGTGGCACCAGCACCGTGATCAGCGTGACCAACTGCCCGGTCAACGCCATCCTGATGAAGTTCGGCAACGCGCAGCAAAAAAAGCAGTGGCTGGAGCCGCTGGCCCAGGGCCGGATGCTGGGCGCTTTTTGCCTGACCGAGCCGCATGTGGGCAGCGATGCCTCCAGCCTGCGTACTACGGCGGTGAAAGAGTGCGATGAGTACGTCATCAATGGCGTCAAGCAGTTCATCACCAGTGGTAAACATGGTGACGTGGCCATCGTCATCGCGGTGACTGACAAAGGCGCGGGCAAGAAGGGCATGAGCGCCTTTCTGGTGCCCACCAACGCGCCGGGCTACGTGGTCGCGCGCTTGGAAGACAAGCTGGGCCAGCACAGCAGCGACACCGCGCAAATCAACTTCGATAACTGCCGTATTCCTGCCGAAAACTTGATCGGCAAAGAAGGCGAGGGCTACGGCATCGCACTCGGTGGCCTGGAAGGCGGGCGCATTGGCATTGCCGCGCAAAGCGTGGGCATGGCCCGCAGCGCGTTCGACGTGGCGGTCGCCTACGCCAAAGACCGCCAGAGCTTCGGCCAGCCCATCTTCAACCACCAGGCCGTGGGTTTTCGCTTGGCCGAGTGCGCCACGCAACTTGAGGCCGCGCGCCAGCTCATCTGGCACGCTGCGGCGCTGCGCGATGCCGGTCGCCCCTGCCTGAAAGAAGCCGCCATGGCCAAACTGTTTGCCAGCGAGATGGCCGAGCGGGTGTGCAGCGCCGCCATCCAGACCCTGGGCGGCTACGGTTATGTGAGCGACTTCCCTGTCGAGCGCATCTACCGCGACGTGCGTGTGTGCCAGATTTACGAAGGCACCAGCGACGTGCAAAAAATCATCATCCAGCGCGCGCTGGCTTGAGCTCCATGGCGCACGCACTGCCTCCCGGCGTCACCGTCTTCGAGCGGGGCTGGCTGTCCAGCAACAACATCCTGATCCAGGGCGAGGGCGGCACCGCGCTTATCGACAGCGGTTACTGCACCCATGCCGAGCAGACGCTGGCGCTGGTGGACTCGGCGCTGCAAGGCAGGTCCTTGGACTTGCTGCTCAACACCCATTTGCACAGCGACCATTGCGGAGGCAATGCCGCGCTCCAAGTGCGCTACCCCGAGATGGAAACGCATATTCCACCGGGGCACGCTGACTTTGTGCGCGTGTGGGACGCCCATGCCCTGAGCTACACACCCACGGGTCAACAGTGTCCGCGCTTTCAGTTGAGTGCCACACTGCAGCCGGGCGCCGACATGCGCTTAGGCGACCTGCAGTGGCAAGTGCACGCAGCTCCCGGCCACGACCCGCACTCGGTCATCTTGTTTGAACCGGCGAGCCGCACGATGGTGTCGGCCGACGCGTTGTGGGAAAAAGGTTTTGGTGTGGTCTTCCCCGAGCTCGATGGCGACGATGCGTTCGACGAAGTGGCCGCCACGCTGGACGTGATCGAGCGGCTGAACCCCGCCACCGTCATCCCGGGGCATGGAGCGCCCTTCACGGAGGCTGCGCAGGCTATTGCCTATGCCCGCCAGCGACTGAACGGCTTTGTGCAAAACCCCACCAAGCATTTGCAGTACGCGGCCAAGGTGCTGCTCAAGTTCAAGCTGCTCGAAGCCCGCCACCTGCCTCTGCCCGCGCTCATCGCCTGGGCGCGCAATACCAGCTACTTCAGCCACACTTTCGAACAACACGTTGCCGGCGCCACCTTGGAAGAGGCTACGCAGCAACTGGTGCAGGACCTGGTGCGCTCCGGTGCTGCAAGGTTGCAAGACGGCGTGGTGTTTGACGCCTGACACTCAAGGAGACTCACATGCCGATTACCAAAAGTTCCCGCGCCCTGGTGGACGAAGCCATGGCGCAAGTCACCAGCTACAGCGTGGCCGAAGTGCAGGCCCGCTTGCACGACCCGCAGGTGCAGATCGTGGACATTCGCGATATCCGCGAGCTGAACGACGGCACCGTGGTGGGCGCCTTCCATGCGCCGCGCGGCATGCTGGAGTTTTGGGTAGACCCCGAGTCGCCGTACCACAAGCCCTTGTTTGCCGATGAGTCCAAAGAGTTCATCTTGTTTTGCGGTGCGGGTTGGCGCAGTGCGCTGGCCGCCAAGGCCTTGCAAGATATGGGCATGACCAACGTGGCCCACATCGACGGGGGCTGGGGCGAATGGGTTAAGGCCGGTGCGCCCACGGAAACCCTGGAGCAACAAAAGGCCCGCCGCCAAGCCAAGGGCTGAAGCCGCCCGAAGCCGGCGGCCTGCCAAAGTCGAGGCATGATCGAGGGCATGACGCCCTTTGTGATGACCGACGCCTGCCCTTGCGGCCGGCAACAACAGAAAAAACCCATTCCCTTCAGTCAATGCTGCGGCCGCTGGCTGGAGACCGTGTTCCCCGCGCTTGACGCCGATTGCCTGATGCGCAGCCGCTACTGCGCCTTTGTGCTGGAGCGTGCGCCCTACCTGCTCAAAACTTGGCACGCCAGCCACCGCCCCGCCAGCATTGAATTCGACCCCGGCGTCAAATGGCTGGGCTTGGAAGTGCGCAGCCACACGGTGCTAGATGCTACCCACGCAGAAGTAGAGTTCGTCGCCCGCCAGAAGCCGGTAAGTGGTCCGGCTGTGCGCCTGCATGAGCGCAGCCGCTTTGTGCTGGAGAGCGGCCACTGGCTGTATGTGGATGGAGATGCCCTGTGAAATTTGAAGCCATATTGTTTGACTGCGACGGCGTGCTGGTGGACAGCGAGCCGATTACCAATGGCGTGCTGCGCGACATGCTGGCCGAGCAGGGCTGGCACATGAGTGTGCAGGCGTGTATGGATTTTTTTGTGGGCAAGGCTGTGATCGACGAGCGCGCCCGCATCGAGGCCGAAACCGGCAAACCACTCACACCGGAGTGGATGGCCGATTTTCGCACCCGCCGCAATGCCGCGCTCATGGCGCAGGTGCAGGCCATACCGCAAGCGCTGGAGGCGGTAGCCGCCATCCATGCCGGTTTCGGCGGCCGGATCGCCTGCGCCTCGGGCGCCGACCTGCCCAAGGTGCTGATGCAAATGGGCAAAACCGGCCTGCTGCCGTACTTTGAAGGCCGGGTGTTCAGCGGCCACGATTTCCCCCGCTCCAAACCCCACCCCGACGTGTACCTGGCTGCTGCGGCCGCCTTGGGCGCGGACCCCAAGCGCTGCGCAGTGGTCGAAGACACGGTAACCGGCGTCACCGCCGGCGTGGCGGCCGGTGCCACCGTGTTTGGCTATGCGCCGCAAGGCGATGGGCGCGCCTTGCTGGATACCGGGGCGGTGCAGGTGTTTCACACCATGGGCGCGCTGCCCGGCCTACTCATCGGCTGATCGCACCGGGCCGATCGGGGCGGGCGAGGCCTTGCGCCGGAACTCGGCTGGCGTTTGCCCGGTCCAGCCCTTGAAGGCGCGGATAAAACTTTTCTCATTCTGAAAACCCGCGGCCTCTGCGACTTGCTTGACCGGTTTGCGGCTGCGTAAGAGCAGCTCGGTGGCGCGGTGGTGGCGCACCTCGTCTTTGAGGGCTTGCAGGGTGGTGCCTTCTTCGTGGAGCTGGCGGTGCAGAGTGCGGGGGGACACGTTCAGCAGACGGGCCAGTGCCTCGGCGCTGTGGGTGTCTCGGGGCTGCTGCACGAGCAGCTGCCGCACCTGTTGCACCAGCAACCGGTCGCGCCGGTAGTGCAACACGGTCAGGGGCAGGGCGTTTTGCAGCATGTGTTGCAGCGCCTTTTCATCGCGCCGCAGCGGGAGTTGTAGGTACTTTGCATCAAAAAAGATAGCGCCCTGCGCTTGCAGGAAGCGGGCTGGGCCGGGAAAAAGCACTGCATACGCCTCTGCGTGAGGTGGCGGCTCAAACGGGAAGTGGGTTTGCAACAGGGTGATGCGTGAGTCAATGAGCCACGAGGCCACGCCCAGCACATTGCGTAGCACGGAGACCATGCATAACTCGCGGAACGGCTCGGGGATGCCCGTGTCTGTGGGCAGGACAAGGGCGTGGGGCCTTTGCTCCGTGTCCCCCGCCCGCTTTGCGGGCTCCTCCTTGACCTGCGCAAAGCCCCCACGCCCTTGTCCTGCTGTGGCCGAGTTCTCTGTGAGCGTGATGCCGGCTACATCGCCAGCGACGCTCAGCGTGAGGGTGATGTCGGGTGCAATCAGGCCGTGGTGGCGGCACCAGCGGCTCAGGGCTACATAGAGGGTGGGCGCCGAAATCGAGGCGCGCGCCAGCATGCCGTAGCTACCCCAGGGCAGGCGGCGGCTGAACCAGCCTAGGGCTTCGTCGTCCAGCTCGCGCATGGCGGCTCCTGACAGGCGCTCCATCTGCCCGGCGGTAATACGGGCATTGGCCTGCTGTAACTGCTCTGGCGCAATCTGCGCCTGTGCCAGAGCGCCAGACGGGTCTTTGCCGTAGTGCGCATAGGCCTGCACCATCGCTCGTGCAAAGGCCATGGGGGTGAGGGCGGGAGCGGTGGTGGGTGGCATGTCTGCAGTGTGCCAAAAAATGTGGTGCTTATGGCGCAATTTGCAACCTCACAAGGGGCTGCATTGTTGGCAGCCCACCGCACAATGCCAGTTGACTGTTCAACCCTGACCGGATGCGCCCCATGACGATGCTGGAATCCCAACTCAACCCGCGTTCTGCCGACTTTGCGGCCAATGCTGCCGCCATGCGCGCGCTGGTCGCCGACCTGAATGCCAAAATCGACAAAGCGTCGCTCGGCGGTGGGGACGCAGCCCGCGCCAAACACACGGCCCGCGGCAAGCTGCTGCCCCGTGACCGCGTGGGAATGTTGCTGGACCCCGGCACACCTTTCCTCGAACTCTCGCCCTTGGCCGCGCTGGCCATGTACCCCGACCGCGACGGCAGCGACAGCGCGCCCTGCGCCGGGGTGATTGCCGGCATCGGCCGCGTATCGGGTGTGGACTGCATGATTGTCTGCAACGACGCCACGGTGAAGGGCGGCACCTACTACCCGCTCACCGTCAAAAAACACCTGCGCGCCCAAGAGGTTGCCGCACAAAACAACCTGCCTTGCATCTATCTGGTGGACTCGGGTGGTGCCAACCTGCCCAACCAGGACGAGGTGTTTCCTGACCGCGACCACTTCGGCCGCATCTTCTTCAACCAAGCCAATATGAGTGCGCAGGGCATTGCGCAAATTGCCGTGGTGATGGGCAGTTGCACGGCAGGCGGCGCCTATGTGCCGGCGATGAGCGACGAGACCATCATCGTCAAAAACCAGGGCACCATCTTTCTGGGTGGCCCCCCGCTGGTAAAAGCCGCGACCGGCGAGGTGGTAACCGCCGAAGACCTGGGCGGTGGCGATGTGCACACACGCCTCTCTGGCGTGGCCGACCACTTGGCGCAGAACGATCTGCATGCGCTCTCATTGGCGCGCGAAGCCATTGCGCATTTGAATAAAAACAAGGCTCCAGCCCCAGAATTACGGGCGGCGGTAGCTCCTAAATATGTAGCAGAAGAGTTGTACGGAGTCATCCCTACCGACACCCGCAAGCCTTTCGATGTGCGCGAAATCATTGCTCGCATCGTTGATGGTTCGGAGCTGCATGAGTTCAAGCCTCGATATGGCGCCACGCTGGTCTGCGGCTTTGCCCATGTGGAGGGAATGCCGGTGGGCATCATCGCCAACAACGGCATTTTGTTCAGCGAGTCGGCGCTCAAGGGCGCGCACTTTATTGAGCTGTGCTGCCAGCGCAAGATTCCGCTGGTGTTCTTGCAGAACATCACCGGCTTTATGGTCGGCCGCAAGTACGAGAACGAAGGCATCGCCCGCAACGGCGCCAAGATGGTCACCGCCGTCGCCACTGCACAAGTGCCCAAGTTCACCATCATCATCGGCGGCAGCTTCGGCGCCGGCAACTACGGCATGTGCGGCCGCGCCTACAGCCCCCGTTTCTTGTGGATGTGGCCGAATGCGCGCATTTCGGTCATGGGTGGCGAGCAGGCAGCCAGCGTGCTGGCCACCGTGAAGCGCGATGGTATTGAGGGCAAGGGCGGCAACTGGAGCGCGGAGGAGGAGGAAGCCTTCAAAGCCCCCATCCGCCAGCAATACGAAGAACAGGGCCACCCCTATTTCGCCACCGCCCGCTTGTGGGACGACGGCATCATCGACCCCGCCGATACCCGCCGCGTGCTGGCGCTGGGCCTCAGCGCGTCGCTCAATGCGCCCATTCCCGAGACTAAATTCGGCGTATTCCGCATGTAATGTTGAAAGGGGACAGCGATGCGTATTCGTCATTGGTTTGCCATAGCAAGTTTGAGTGCATCTGTCTGGATGCCCTGTGCGCAAGCGCAAACCGCGACTGCGGCCGCAGCGGCGCCTGCCGAAGTGCTGGCTAAGGATATGCGCGAGGAAATCGTGCGCATCCCCGTCACAGTCAAAGACATGTACGGGCGGCAGGAAACCCGCAATGTGGCCATCACCATTTTTCGTCCGCCGGGTGAGGGGCCTTTTCCTTTGCTGGTTTTCAACCACGGGCGGTCCGTTGCTGCCAAGCGAGCTCAGCAAGGCCGCAACCGGCCGGAAGTAGCCGCCCGCTATTTCACGGCCAAGGGCTTTGTGGTGCTGGCGCCCACTCGCATCGGTTACTGGGAAACCTATGGTGATTTCGATCCTGAGACATCGGGTGGGTCTTGTAGTGGCATGCAGGTGGAAGGCATGTCCATCGCTGCGTCGGATCAAGTACTCGCTACTGTGGAGTTCGCCAAAACCTTGCCCTATGTCGATGCCAGTCGCTGGGTGGTTGCAGGCCAGTCTGTGGGCGGGCTGACTACGGTGGCTACCGTCGGGCGTGCTCCGGCCGGTTTGGTGGCGGGAATCAACTTTGCCGGCGGAACCGGCGGTGACCCGGACAACAAGCCGGGTAACCCGTGCCGTCCGCAAGCCATAGAAAGCTACTGGGGCAGCCTTGCCAAGCAGGC
This sequence comes from Rhodoferax sp., assembly GCF_013297935.1. Classification (GTDB taxonomy): domain Bacteria; phylum Pseudomonadota; class Gammaproteobacteria; order Burkholderiales; family Burkholderiaceae_C; genus Allorhodoferax. The sequence goes on from NZ_JAAFIX010000004.1 coordinate 35,880, forward strand.
CAAGGTGCCCATGCTGTGGATGTACTGGCAGAACGACAAGTTCTGGGGCCCGGATGTTCCCAAGACGTGGCACAAGGCCTGGTTGGCGGGCGGCGGCAAGGCGGACTTTGTGGCTTTTGGCCCCTCCGGGGAAGATGGCCACAACGGCCTGAACGCCGACATGGACCATTGGTTACCCGTTACGGATGAATTCTTGTCCTGCCTCGGGTTCACCAAGCCGGGCATCGTGAGCCGCCCTCCCGCCAGCGGGTTTACAGATATCAATGACGTGGCCAAAGTGCCGGTGAGTGCCGCCAGTCAAGCGAACTACCAGCGCTTCCTGGGCTTGGCCTTGCCGCGCGCATTTGCAGTCAGCGACCGCGGTGGGTGGGGCTCATCGACCGGCGACTACGCCGTGGGGCGGGCCATCGGCAACTGTCAGCGGTTTGGTGCTAACTGCAAGCTCTACGCCGTGGACAACGACGTAGTCTGGATCGGCAAGTAAAGGCGCCGGGCGCGCTCCATTTTTCAAAGAAATCCTATGTTCACCAAAATCCTTATCGCCAACCGTGGCGAAATCGCCTGCCGGGTCGCCGCCACGGCTGCGCGGCTAGCTATCAAAACCGTAGCGGTGTACTCCGATGCGGATGCGAACGCCAAGCATGTGGCCGCGTGTGACGAGGCGGTGCACATTGGCGGCAGTGCGCCCAAAGACAGCTACTTGCGCTGGGAGCGCATCATCGAAGCCGCCAAGGCCACAGGCGCGCAGGCCATTCACCCCGGCTACGGTTTTTTGAGCGAAAACGAAGAGTTCGCTAACGCCTGTGCGGCGGCGGGTCTGGTGTTCATCGGGCCGCCCGCCAGCGCCATCTTGGCGATGGGCCTGAAAGCCGAGTCCAAACAGTTGATGGAAAAGGCCGGTGTGCCGCTGGTGCCTGGCTACCACGCGGCAGACCAGGACCCTGCGCTTTTGCAGCGCGAAGCCGACGCAATAGGCTACCCCGTGCTCATCAAGGCCAGCGCAGGCGGTGGCGGTAAGGGCATGCGCGCGGTGGACAAGGCAGAAGACTTTGCGGACGCGCTGGCATCGTGCAAGCGCGAAGCGATCAACAGCTTTGGCGACGATGCGGTACTGATCGAAAAGTACGTGCAGCGGCCGCGCCATATCGAGATTCAGGTGTTTGGCGACACGCATGGCAACTATGTCTACCTGTTTGAGCGCGACTGCTCGGTGCAGCGCCGCCACCAGAAGGTGCTGGAAGAAGCCCCCGCACCCGGTATGACGCCCGAGCTGCGTGCGCAGATGGGCCAGGCCGCGGTGGAAGCGGCCCGCGCGGTGAACTACGTGGGCGCTGGCACGGTGGAATTCATCGTGGAGCAGCCCGGCGGCTATGAGCACCCCGAGGCGATGAAGTTCTATTTCATGGAGATGAACACCCGCCTGCAGGTGGAGCACCCGGTCACCGAGGCCATCACTGGACTGGACCTGGTGGAGTGGCAACTGCGTGTGGCGGCGGGTGAGCCACTGCCATTGCGCCAGGACCAATTGCAGATCCACGGTCATGCCATTGAAGCTCGCATTTGCGCCGAGAACCCCGACAACAATTTCCTGCCTGCCACCGGCAGCTTGCAGGTGTACGGCTTGCCGCCCCATGCGGCCTTTGCCCGCGCAGAGCGCGGCGTGCGGGTGGATTCGGGCGTGCGCGAGGGCGACGCTATCAGCCCGTTTTACGACTCTATGGTGGCCAAGCTGATAGTGCATGGCGCTACCCGCGCCGAGGCACTAGCCCGCTTGGACACCGCATTGGCGCAAACCCACATCGTGGGCCTCGCGACCAATGTGCAGTTTTTGCGCCATGTGACCACCAGCGCCTCGTTCGCGGCGGCCCAGTTGGATACCGCGCTGATTCCTCGCGAGGCCGATGCCTTGTTCCACCAGGACAAGGTCGGCTTGCCCCTGGCAGCCGCTGCCTTGGTGGCGCACACCCTGCAGGCCGAAGCTAACGCTGCGGCCCGCCCCGACGCCCGTGGCTGGAAAGACCCGTGGTCGCAGCGCGACGGCTGGAAGTCCCACGGCGCACAGGTGCGCAGCTTTGCGCTGGACTATGCGGGCCAGGCGTACACCGCTCTGCTGCGCTCGGTGCGTGGCGGCACCTTAGAGCTCACCGTGGATGGGCAGACGCAAGCCCTGCACTGGGCGGTGCAGGGCAGCGCGTTGGATGTGCGCTATGGCGCCCGGCGCAGTGCCGTCAATTTGTATAAAAATGGTGCTCTAGCCCATGTATTTATTGCGCAAGGCGCTACACAAATCATAGCAATTGATCCGCTCGCCCATGCGGGAGACACCCAGGCTGAAGGCGGTCGCCTGACTGCACCCATGCCCGGCAAGGTGGTGTCGTTTGCAGTGAAGGCGGGCGATGCGGTCACCAAAGGCCAGGCGCTAGCGGTCATGGAAGCCATGAAGATGGAGCACACCATTGCAGCCCCGGCCGATGGCACGGTGGTCGAGCTGCTGTTTGCCCCCGGCGACCAAGTCACCGAAGGCAGCGAGCTCTTGCGACTCGCGGTCGCAGGGGCCTGAGGCGTCCGCAGGCGGCGGGCCGCCACTGCGGTGAAAATGCGGGCATGACAACTTCTGTACGCATTACCTACAGCTCGGCAGACCAAGACGAAGCCAGCTGGATTCCCGGCCTGCAGGCGGCCCTACCCGGCGCTGAGGTTTCGCTGTGGCAGCCCGGCGTCCCCCAGGCCGACTATGCGGTGGTCTGGAAGCCCCCGCAGCAATTGCTGGATGAGCAACGCGGCCTGAAGGCCATCTTCAACACCGGCGCCGGGGTGGACGCGATGATGAAGCTGCGCCTGCCGTCCGGAGTGCCCGTCATCCGTTTGGACGACGCCGGCATGTCCGTGCAAATGGCGGAGTACGTGTGCCACGCGGTGATCCGCCACTTCCGTGAGTTCGATGGCTACGAGGCCGACATGGCCAGCGGAAAGTGGTCCTTCCGCAAGCCGCGCAGCCGCATCGACTACCCCGTGGGCGTGCTGGGGCTGGGGGTATTGGGCGAGCGGGTGGCCAAGGCCGTGGCGCAGTTCGATTTCCCGGTGAATGGCTGGAGCCGCTCACCCAAGACGGTGGAGGGGGTGCAGTGCTTTCATGGGGCTGCGCAGCTGGATGCTTTTTTGGCCGCCAGCCGCATCGTGGTGTGTTTATTGCCCCTCACGCCAGAGACCGACAGCATTTTGAATGCCCGCACCCTCGCACAACTCCGCCCCGGTGGTTATGTGATCAACGTGGCCCGTGGCGCCCATGTGGTCGATGCGGACCTGCTGGCCGCTATCGACAGCGGCCACCTCGCGGGTGCCACGCTCGATGTGTTCCGGGTGGAGCCACTGCCCAAGGGCCACGCCTTCTGGTCGCACCCCCACATCACCATCACGCCGCACACCTCGGCCCGCACCCTGCGCTCCGAGAGCATTGCCCAGATCGCCCGCAAGATTGCCGCGCTGCAAGGCGGGCAAACGGTCGCCGGCACGGTGGACGCTGCGCGGGGCTATTGATCTCTATGGTGGCGTTGGATTCTTTTTCTGCCCTCGCGCGCGCCCGCACATCAGTGCGCGGTTTTACCGATCAGTCGGTGCCCGATGACTTGCTGCGCGAGCTGTTGGTGAGTGCGCGCTTGGCTCCCAGCGGCGCCAACCTGCAGCCTGGCAGCTTTGTGCAGGTGCGCGGCGCGGTGCGCGAGTCCTTGTCGCAGGCTATGTCTGGTGCCTACCGCGAAGGCCAAGCCGAGGCTGAGGACTACAGCTACTTCCCCGAGCCCATGCCCGGCCATTTGCGCCGCCGGCAGGTGGCCGCGGCCCGTGCGCTCTACGACAGCATCGGCATTGCCCGCGAGGACCGCGCCGGGCGCGATCAGCAGTTTGAGCGCAACTTCCGCTTTTTTGATGCGCCCGTGGCGCTGGTGGTGACCATCGAGCGGGGCATGGGCAGTGGCTGCTTTATGGACCTGGGCATGGCCCTCTACGGCTTGCTGCTAGCGGCCCAGTCGCGCGAGCTCGCCAGCTGTGCCATCGGTGCGCTGGCCTCTTACCCCGGGCTGGTGCGCAGCCACTTGGGGCTGGGAGCCGATAGCCAGATCGTCTGCGGTGTGGCGCTCGGCTATGCCGACCCCACCCAGGCGGTGAACGCAACCCGCACCGCCCGTGTGGAGCTGGATAGTTTTTTCAAGGTAGTCGGCTAGCGCGTGCGGCGGATGGAGCCGATTCAGGCGGCCTGGCTCAGCGTCGCCACTGCACCAGCGTGGCGGCCCCGATGCCGCCAGCACCTGCGACTGATGCAAGCCCGTGGGCTCTTGCTTGCCCAAGTCGCTCCAAATCGGCCAGCACTCGCACTAGGGCAATGGCGCCGGATGCGCCAATAGGGTGGCCTCTTGCAATGCCACCGCCCAAGCGATTGATGGCGTGCGGCTCCAGGCCCAAGGCCCTGCAATAGGCCAGGCCCTGCACCGCAAATGCATCGTGCAGTTCCACCACGGCGCAGGCCTGCGCGTTGGGCAAGTTGCCGCGCTGCAGCACGGTGCGCGTGGCCGACTCGGCCGCCAGCAAGGGCATGGCCGGGTCCAGGCCCTTCGAGGCCGAGGCGAGCCATTGCGCACCGGGGGACAGGCCGTAGCGGGCTGCGGCGGCAGGCGTCATCATGAGCACCATGGCGGCTCCGTCTGCCCGGCTGGAAATTGCCAAGGTGCTCACCGCGCAGTCAGCGGGCGGACTCTGTGTGTGTGGCTGCGCTTGTGCCTGCACGGGCAGGCGGGCCGCCGCGCGCGCGGTCAGCAAGCGGGGGTAGGCATCTTGCGTGAGCCCGGCCACGGGCACTATTTCTGTGCGCAAGGCCGGCGCTTGGTCCACGGCGCGGGCATGGCTTTGCAGGGCGTAGTCATCCTGCGTGCTGCGGCTGATGCCGTGGGTGCGGGCGTAGTCCGCAGCGGCCTGTAGCAGGTCGGGGTCCCTAGCGGGGTCGGGAGCAAAGGCGGGGCGCTCATATGCCACCGGCAATTCGTCGGGCAGCAATGGCCGGTGCTGGCGAATGGGGGCCCGGCTCCAGGCTTCTACCCCTCCGGCCACCACCACCTCGGCTTGACCGCTGGCCAGCATGCCGGCGGCCAGGGCAATGGCGTCGAGCCCGGCGCAACATTGGGTGTCGACGGTGAGTGCGGCGCAGCGGTCCGGCAGCCCGGCTGCCAGCGCCACCATGCGGGCCGGGTTGCCCCCTGCGCCCAGGGCGTTGCCCAGAATCACGGCGTCGATGTGCTGCGCCGCCAGGCCGGCCCGCTGCAGCAGGCCGTGCAATACCGGCGCCCCGATCTCATGGGGCAAAAGCTTGCGAAACGCGCCACCATGCGGCGCCACCGCACTGCGCGCCCAGGCGCTGATCAGGATACGGTGGTCAGGCACGGCGAGGTGTCCGGGGTGTGGGCGCCCGAGGGCAACAGCCGCGCCAAAGCCATGTGGTCGGTTTTGCCGCTGGCGGTGAACGCCCACTGCGCGGGCGTCCAGAGCCGGCGGGGGATTTTGAAGGGCTCCAGGCGCGCGCGGCACCAAGCCTGCAATGCGTGCAGGTCAGGGTGCTGGGCGTCGCCCCGCGGCTCTGCCCATTGCACGATGGCCACCACCTGCACGCCGCGTTGCGCGTCCGCCAGGCCGTGCACCGATGCGCGGGCAATGGCCGGGTGGGCTTCGAGCACGGTTTCGAGCTCTTCGGGGAATAGTTTTTTGGCTAGGGTGACCAGCATGCGACTCTCGCGCCCGACCACGCGGAGCCGGCCTTGCGGGTCCAGGTGGCCGAGGTCCCGCACACACACCCAGTCGCCATCGCGAAGGGCTGCGGTGTGGTCGGTGCCGGCAGCCACGTAGTCCATGAAGAGCATGGGGCTGCGCACGTAAATCAGGCCATCCGGGCTGTCGGCTGTGGCGCCGCGAATGTCGAGCTCCACAGTGTCAAAAGGCTTGCCGACCAGGTTGTCGGGGAGGTCGGCATGCGACTCCGTCCAAGCGATAAAACTGGTCTCGGAGGCGCCGTAAAACTCAATGATGCTGGCCTCTGGAAACAAGGCTTGCAGAGCAGGCGTGTGCCCGCGCGGCCAGCGCGCACCGCTGATCAAAATGAGCTGCACGCCGGCTACAGGTGCCAGGTTCCGATGCTGTGCCCACTCCAACATCAAGAGCAACTGGCTGGGCACTGCCACGAGGCAGGGAGTCTCACCTGAGCGCAGGATGGCCAGGGCAGCAGAGGCCGAAAACTGTTCCTGCACCACCACGCCGCCACCGGTCCAAAGACCCAGCAACATGCCGAACAAAAACAGCGAATGCGAGTCCCGCCCCGGCGCGAGGATGCGGCCGGCCGCAGGTGCGCCAAAGGTGCGCAGGCAGACCTCGAAACTCTCGGTCCAGGACCGGTGGTGCCGCCGGAAACCCTTGGGCAGGCCCGTGCTACCGGAGGTGAAGCCGGTGTAGAAAGGGCTCTCGGGGCTGGGGTCGCGGCCGTCGTGGGGCGTGTCCGGCAGGCGGTCCCGCACGGCTTGCTGCACGGTTGGGGGCCAAGCCGAGTCGCTGACGGCGGCGCAGCGCCCGCTGGCAATCGTTGCCATGAAACTCACCAGTCGTTGCGCCAAGGGCAGCTCCGCGTCTTGGAGTACGGTGGCCGGTGCGCCGCTGGCCTGCAGGGTCGCGGCATGGGCGGCAACCTGCTGCGCCAGTTCGGCAAAACTCAGCTCACCCGCCTCGCTGCGGATGGCCGGGTGCGCACCCCGTTCGGTGGCCCAACGGGCCAGCCGGCTGTGGACCAGCTCCGGGGCCGCAGGCATCAGACGCCTTGTTTGCCGAACTTCCAGTCGGGCAGGCCGCGGGCCACGGTGTGGCACACCAGCGCGGTCAGCACGCACTTGATCAAGTCACCCGGCACAAAGGCACTGGTGCCGATCAGGGCCTGCTTCAGGCTCATGCCGGCAATGCCCATCAGTCCGACCACGCCGCTGGCATGGATCACCAACAAGCCACCCAGTGCAGATGCCACAAAGGCGCTCAGGGCAACCTTGCTGGGTGTAGAGGCAGGCAGGGTGTGCATGATCAGACCGGTCACGAATGCGCCCACCGGCCAGGCCAGCAAGTAGCCTGCAGAGGGCGTGAAAAACACACCAAAGCCACCGCGCCCGCCGGACAGCAGCGGCAGCCCAATGGCCACCGCCACCAAAAACAACACCAGCGCCTGGAGTGCACGGCGCGGGCCGAGCAGGCAGCCGGCCAACATCACGCCCAAGGTCTGCAAGGTGATAGGCACGCCCAAGGGCAGGTCAATTTTCGGGATCAGGCCCAGCACGGCCATCAGGGCGGCAAACAGGGCGACAAGGGCAAATGATTGGTTGCGTTGCATAGGATTCAGTCTCTCAAGAAAAATGTCGGGCTACTCGCCCAAGCGGACGTCGAGTGTATCGGCCACGCGGCGGGCGGTTTGCAGCATCTGGATCGTGAGCGGCGCCAGCAGTTTGAGGCCACCCCCCTTGCCGGTGCGCAGGCGGTAGGCATCGTCCAGGCGCTTCCAAGCCACAAAAAAGTGTTCAATAAAGCGCAGCATCAGCGCCAGTTGCAGCGCAAAGCGGTCCGCCCGCACTCCAAGGGGGGCCAAGGGCTTGAGCAAGCGCTCCAGCACGGTTTGCAGATCCCCGCTGCGGGTCGTGAGGGTGAGTGCAATGCTGAGCAGCGAAGCCGCCACCATGCGCAGCACACTGACCAGGCCCACCACCGGCTGCTGCAGCACAGCATGGAACACGAGCACCAGCGCCGCGGCAATGCCCAGCGCTTTTAAGAGGCGTATAGCTGGGCTCATGGCAGCCCCCAGCGACACGAACAGGAGCGCCGAGGCGGCACACGCCACACCCAGTGCCAATGGCGTACTGAGCCAAAAAATGCCTGTGCTCAGTAGCACCAACAGCCCCAGCTTCCAGCCGGCGGGCACGGCGTGCAGCCAGGTGCGGTGTTCGCTGTAGAGGCTGCCCATAGATCAGTTGACCACCGCAGTGCGGGCAGCCATGCGTGCGGCCACATCTGCCCGGTAGTCCGCACACACCGATGCGGGGTGCCCATCAGCGCGGACGCGACCCTGCTCCAGCCAGATCACCCGGTCAAAGCTCTGCAGGTGCTCCAGCACGTGGGTCGACACAATCACGGGTTGCGGCACCCGCGCCAGATCCTGGTGCAGCAAAGCCTGGCTGGGCAGGTCCAGGCTGGCAAAGGGCTCGTCCAGCAGGATGAGGGCGGGTTGGCACAGCAAAATAGCCAGCCAGCACACATGCTGGCGCTGGCCTTGGCTCAGGCTGCTGATGGCGCGCTCGGCCCATGCCTCCAGACCCCGGGTGGCGAGGAAAGCACGCGCTTGCGCGATAGCCTCGCGCCGTGGCATGCCGGTAGCGGTCAGCCCTAAGGCCAGCTCTTCTTGTACGGTGGGGAAAACAATCTGGTCGTCCGGGTTCTGGAACATCATGCCCACCAGGTTGGGGCGCTGAGCGTTGATGCGGAAAGCCGGCAAACCCTGCACCGTGACGCTTCCGGTGTGCGGCGCTTCCAGGCCGCAGGCCAGCCTGAACAGGCTGCTTTTGCCCGCGCCGTTGTCGCCGATGAGGCCGATGCGCGGCTCGTGCAGGTTCAGGGTCAGGTCATCAAAAACCGGGGTGTTGCCCCGTTTCAGGCCGGCTTGGAGGATGCTTAGCAAAAGGGCTGCCTTGAGAGTCTGGTGGGGAGGTCCGAGAAAGCCTTTGAATATACCAATGCACCTGAGCCGGGCCTTACGGTTCGCGGTTTAATAGGGCCCATGAACACACCTTCCCGCGTCAAGATCATTGATGTAGGCCCGCGTGACGGCCTGCAAAACGAAAAGCAACCGGTGCCCGCCGCCATCAAAGTGGAGCTGGTGCACCATCTGCAGGCTGCCGGCCTCCAAGAAATTGAAGTCACGAGCTTTGTTTCCCCGAAGTGGGTGCCGCAAATGGGGGACAACGCCGAGGTCATGGCCGGTGTGCAGCGCCAGGCGGGCGTGCGCTATTCAGTGCTCACGCCCAATATGAAGGGCTATGAGGCCGCTGCACTCACCCGGCCCGACGAGATTGTGGTGTTCGGCGCGGCCAGCGAGGCATTCAGCCAGAAGAACATCAATTGCTCCATTGAGGAGAGCATCGAGCGCTTCCGTCCGGTGGCGCAGGCTGCCAAGGCCGCTGGTATCGCGGTGCGCGGAGCGATCTCTTGCGCGGTGGGTTGCCCGTATGAGGGCGACATTGCGCCCGAGCGCGTGGCGCTGGTGGCGCGGCTGATGCGCGATATCGGCGTGGAGCATGTGGGCGTGGCCGACACCATTGGGGTGGGCACCCCGGTCAAGGTGCAGCGCGCCCTGGAGGCCACTTTGCAGTACTACACCGTAGATCAGGTGTCCGGCCACTTTCACGACACCTATGGCATGGCGCTGGCCAACACCCTGGCGTCGCTGGAGTTGGGCATCTGGCACTTTGATACCTCGGTGGCCGGCTTGGGTGGCTGCCCCTACGCCAAGGGGGCGAACGGCAATGTGGCCACTGAAGACGTGGTCTACATGCTGCACGGCATGGGCATAGACACCGGCATCGACCTCGACAAGCTGATCGATGCGGGCAAGTTCATCAGCGACTTTCTGGACCGCAAGCCGCATTCGCGCGCGGCCAATGCGATGCTGACTAAGCGCTTGGGCTAACTAGAAATCATGTGTGGAGCTGAATTGACTGAATTACCTGAAGGCGTGCAGCGCGTAGCGGCTGCACTGCAAGAAAAAAACCACCCTCATAGCCCGGTGATGCTCGACGGTGCTGCGCGCACGGCTCAGCAGGCGGCCGATGCCTTGGGGGTGGCTGTGGGGCAGATTGCCAAAAGCATCATCTTCAAGCGGATTGAAGACGACGCGGCGGTGTTGGTGGTGACCTCCGGCGACCGCCGGGTCGACGAAGCCAAAGTAGCCGCACTGGTGGGGCCGCTGGGCCGGGCCAATGCGGGCTTTGTGAAAGAGCGCACCGGCTTCTCTATTGGCGGGGTGAGCCCGGTGGCACACGCTATGCCGGGTGTCACGCTGATCGACCGCGAGCTGTTCCGTTTTGAGCAGGTCTGGGCGGCAGCCGGCCACCCGCACGGGGTGTTTCAGTTGCAGCCGCAAGACCTGGTAGCGCTCACCGGCGCACCGGTGGCAGATGTAGTGGAAGTGCCGGAAGACGAAAATGTGCTGGACGCCTTAGCGCGCGAAAGTGCTATCAAAACGCTAGCTGCTCGCGCAATATCGGTGAGGGCTATGGCCGAAAATATACCTAGCCCGTGTGTCAATGTGTGCCGCATGGATACCGGCAGCGGCCTGTGCGAAGGCTGCTTTCGCACCATTGAAGACATCCGCGAATGGGGCCGCAGCGATGACGCGGCCAAAAAGCGCATGTGGGCCCACATCACCGAGCGCCTGCAGCAAACCCACCCGACCGCATTTGCCTGAGTCGCTATGAAGCAAATCACTTTTTACCTGGACTTCATCTCTCCTTACGCCTACCTGGCGTTTGACGAGCTGCCGCGCGCGCTCATGGGGCTCAGCTACAGCGTGCGCTACAAGCCGGTCTTTCTGGGCGGCCTGCTCAAACACAATGCCGTGCTGGGGCCCGCAGAGGTGCCGCCCAAGCGGGAGTGGATTTACCGCCATGTGCAGTGGCTGGCCCGCCGGCAGGGCTTGGCGCTGAGCTTTCCGGCTACTCACCCCTTCAACCCCTTGGGCCTGTTGCGCCTGGCGATTGCGACCCAGGCCGAGGGCTTGCCCAACCGGTATGTGTGCGAAACCTTGTTCCAACACGTCTGGCAGGGCGGGGGCGATGCTGCGGACCCCGCGCGCCTGCAGCAGGTGTCCGAGACCTTGGCGCCCGCACTGGACCCTGCGGGCGACAGCGTGAAAGCCCTGCTCAAACAGCACAGCGAGGAGGCCGTGGCCCACCGGGTGTTCGGGGTGCCAAGTTTTGAAGTCGACGGGCGGGTCTTTTGGGGGCTGGATGCTTTGCCGATGCTGCGCGCCTACCTGGAGGGGGGCGAAGGCTTCAGCGAGGCGGAGTGGGATGGCGTGCGCGCCATCCCCTCGGCCATTCCCCTGCGGAGCTAGGGCCGCAGGGTCTGTTTCAGTACGGGAACAGGCGGAAACACAGAATCGCCACGATGGTCGGGGGCAGGGCGCCCACCAACAGGCCCAGCGGCGAAATGGCGCCCTCATGGAAGGTGGACTTCAAGATCGAAGCGCCGGCCGGGTTGGGCGCATTGGCAATGATGGTCAGGCCCCCGCCGGTCACTGCGCCGGTGAGCAGTGCGTATTTGAATTCCGGTGTCAGCCCTTCCACCAGCGAGCCCAGGTAGGTGAGCGCCGCGTTGTCGGTGATAGCGGTCAGCGCGGTGGCCCCGAAGTACACCGTGGTCTCGTTCATGCTGAGCAGCAGAGGCTGCAACCACCACTGCTGCATGCCGCCCAACACCACCAGCCCGCCGAGGAAGAAGGCGACCAACAAGCCCTCGCGCAAGATCAGTCGTTCTTGCTGGTAGGCCGGATAGGCAGTCACTACGCCCATGAACAGCAAAAACACAGCGATAAAGGCCGCAGGGTGGTGGGCAAAAATCACAATCGCCACCAGAAACGCCAGGTGCAGGCTCACCATCCAAGCCGGAACGCCGCTGTAAGGGGAGTGGGTGGAGTACGGCATGGCTTTCAGCTCTTTGGCGAACAAAAAGGTGAGCACCCCGGCGTTGATGAATACGGCAATGGCGGCTTTCCAGCCCACATGCGTCAGCATGTAAACAATGTCCAGGTTCCATTTTGCGGCCACCATCAGCACGGGCGGAGCGGCAAAGTGGGTCAGCGTGCCACCGATAGAAATGTTGACGAACAGGGCACCGAGCGCTGCGTATTGCAGCCGACGCGATGCTTTGGCAAACACCGTGTCTTTCATCAGGAGCGCTGCCAGGGTCATGGCTGCAGGCTCGGTAATGAAAGACCCCAGTAGGGGCACGATGCCTAGCGCCGTGAAGAAAAACGCCATAGAGCGGTGCATGGGCAGCATGCGCACCATCACTTGCACTGCGGCAGACGACACTTGCAACACCGGCTTGCTGGCGGCCACCACCATGATGGCAAACACAAACAAAGGCTCGGTGAAGTTGCGGGTGTCCAGGTACTGCATGGCAGCCGCAAAGCCCTCCATGATGCCCATCAGGCTCATGAAAATCATGGCCCAGACACCGAACACAATTTCCACCTCCGCCAACAAATGCCACACCCCGGCGTGGGCCGGGCGGGTATGGGCCAAATGTTCAAAAAACTTGGTGGAAAAGGTGTGGATCAATGCCAGTGCGAACAGGCCCGCGGCCACCGCCTGCATGGTTGTCGGATTCATGGTGTGTATCTCCTGTCGAGCCCTCGCGGGTCTCTTTATGTTTTGAGGCGACGGAATTGTAGGCACGGACTCCCGTGCAGAGGCTGAAGGCTCGCTGAACATCTGTCACCTTTCCTGACAGACGCACTTTAGAGGTCGGTCATCACCTCGCGGGTATACCCTTTCGCCATCCAGAATTGCCACAATGTGGAAAGACCCCGCAGGGTTTAACCCTATTCTGTCAGTGCTGCGTCAGTTTGGCGCAAGCCAGCGTTGGTTTGGTGTCAGAGCAGGGTCAGTGGGCGCTCCAAGAATACGCACAAGCCTTCATGTCGAGGGCTGGAATAACGATTGGAGACAAACAATGGCAAACGCAGCCCCACGTCCGATGTCGGCAGAAGAGAAGAAAGTTATCTTCGCTTCGTCGCTCGGTACCGTTTTTGAGTGGTACGACTTCTACCTGTACGGTTCTTTGGCAGCCATCATTGCCAAACAGTTCTTCAGCGGTCTGGACGAAGGCTCTGCTTTCATCTTCGCGCTGTTGGCGTTTGCCGCGGGCTTCATCGTGCGTCCATTCGGCGCGCTGGTGTTTGGCCGTTTGGGCGACATGATCGGCCGCAAGTACACCTTCCTGGTGACGATCCTGATCATGGGCTTGTCCACCTTCATCGTGGGCCTGTTGCCAAACTACGCTGCTATCGGTGTGGCCGCTCCGGTCATTCTGATCATCTTGCGTTTGTTGCAAGGCTTGGCACTGGGTGGTGAGTACGGTGGCGCAGCAACCTATGTGGCTGAGCATGCACCCCACGGCAAGCGTGGCGCCTACACCGCCTGGATTCAGACCACGGCGACTTTGGGCCTGTTCTTGTCCCTGATGGTGATTCTGGGCACCCGCACCATCATCGGTGAAGAGGCGTTTGCAGACTGGGGCTGGCGTGTTCCGTTCCTGGTGTCCGTGATCATGTTGGGCATCTCGGTCTACATCCGCTTGAGCATGAACGAGTCTCCTGCTTTCACCAAAATGAAGGCAGAAGGCAAGACCTCCAAGGCACCTCTGTCCGAGTCGTTCGGCCAGTGGAAAAACCTGAAGATCGTGATCTTGGCCCTGATCGGTTTGACCGCCGGCCAAGCCGTGATCTGGTACACAGGCCAGTTCTACGCCTTGTTCTTCTTGACACAAGCGCTGAAGGTGGACGGTCCTACCGCCAACATCATGGTGGCGATCTCCCTGATCATCGGCACACCGTTCTTCATTGTGTTCGGTGCTTTGTCTGACAAGATCGGCCGCAAGCCCATCATCTTGGCTGGCTGCTTGTTGGGTGCTTTGACCTACTTCCCCGTGTTCGAAGCCCTGACCAAGGCCGCTAACCCCGACCTGTACGCCGCACAACAGACCGCCAAGGTGACTGTGACTGCCGATCCCGCTGAGTGCTCGTTCCAGTTCAACCCCACAGGTACCAAGAAGTTCACATCCAGCTGCGACATTGCCAAGCAACGTCTGGCCGGCGCTTCGGTGTCCTATGAAAACGTGGTGGCTCCCGCCGGTACGCCTGCGGTCATCAAGGTCGGTGAGACTGTGGTGAACGTCAAGTACAGCCCGGAAGACATTGCTGCTGCCAAGGCAAAAGCTGAAGCCAAGTTGGCTGATGTGTCTGCTGCGAACCCCGTGGATGAGAAAGCTGTTGCCGCTGCCAAGAAGTCGGTGGCTGACCTGAGCAACGAAAAGACCGCCGGTGGAGCCCTGTTGGGTGCCAACCTCGGTGCAGCTTTGAAGGCTGCCGGCTACCCTGCCAAGGCTGACATGGCCAAGTTCGACAAGGTCAAAGTCATCATCATCCTGGCTTACCTGGTGTTGTTGGTGACTATGGTGTACGGCCCTATTGCTGCCATGCTGGTGGAAATGTTCCCGACCCGTATCCGCTACACCTCGATGAGCTTGCCGTATCACATCGGTAACGGTTGGTTCGGTGGTTTGTTGCCTACGACCGCTTTCGCGATCGTGGCCCAGACCGGTAACATGTACAACGGCTTGTGGTACCCCATCATCATCGCGGGTGCAACCGTGGTGATCGGTGGCCTGTTCATCAAGGAAACCAAAGACGTTGACATCTACGCCAACGACTGATTTTTGCGAGTGAAGTGAGTTAACGCCCCGGTCTACAAGCCGGGGCAATTTACAGGCTCTCCGCTCCGGAGGGCTTTTTTTTTGAAAGAAGTGGTATGTGGAAAATGGCTGTGGGATTTGCGTTGTTTGCCGGCTTGGCCTTGTTCATTTTGAGCAAAGGTGGCGACATTGATATGAGTGGTGAAAAGCACGGGGCGGATGCCATGCATTCGGAGACTCCTGCTGCCGCAGCCTCTGCGCCGGTCGCCGCACCTGCTGCGCCTGCAGCCAGCGAAGCCAAATAATCTCCCCGGGCTAGGGAAAACGTGGGGGTCGACGTGCCTCCATGGTGACGCTTTGGCGGGGAGGCAGTCCTAAAATCCCCCCATGAAATTCATAAAGACAGACGTTGGACAAAAAGCGTTCAAAGAGCGGGCACCCGTGTTTTCGGCCCGCCAACGCTCCGCCTTCATTCTGTTTGATGGTCAGAAAACTGCCGATCAAGTGTTAACCGCCACGGCTGGCATGGGCTTGACCCGGGCCGATGTCGATTACATGGTGCAGCAGGGTCTTCTGGCACCTGTTGTAGGAGACGACTTGGCACCGGCCCCTGCAGCGCCAGTTGCTTCAGCGGATGCCATAGAGATTGCCGAGCAATCGGTCAGTCCGCAACCTCCGGTGAGTGATCGTTCCCCCCAAGAGCGCTACAGCGACGCCAAACCAATAGCTACCAAACTCACGGCAGGCTTGGGTTTGCGAGGCTTTATGTTGAATCTTTCGGTAGAGTCTGCAGCGGGTTATGACGACCTTCTGGCCTTGCTGCCTAAAATCCAAGATGCTGCGGGTGCCAAGGCTTGTCGGGACCTCGAACGGGCCCTGAAAGGCTAAAGCCACAGCCCCCCGCGGGTCGGGGAAAGGTCCCTAGAATGTCTCTCCCCACCTAGAGAGCATTCACCATGACCCAGGGCACCATCCGCATCCGCGGAGCGCGACAGCACAACCTCAAGAACCTTGATCTGGACATCCGCACGGGTGAGTTAACGGTGGTCACCGGGCCCAGCGGTTCGGGCAAGTCCAGCCTGGTGTTTGACACGCTGTATGCCGAAGGCCAGCGCCGTTATGTAGAAACCTTCAGCGCCTACGCGCGCCAGTTTTTAGACCGTATGGACAAGCCCGCGGTCGACAAGGTGGAAGGTGTGCCGCCCGCCATCGCCATCGACCAGACCAACCCGGTGCGCTCCAGCCGCTCCACCGTGGGCACGATGACGGAGCTTAACGACCACCTCAAGCTCTTGTTCTCCCGCGCCGGCAGCTTGTTTGACCGCGACACCGCGCTGCCTGTGCAGCACGACACCCCCGAGACGATCTACAGCAGTCTGCTGCAGCGCGCTGCGCTGGAGGGCAACCCGCGCTTGGTGCTTACCTTTCCCGTGGAGCTGCCCGGCAACGCCACACCCGACGAGGTTACCCAGTGGCTGAGCGCCAGCGGCTTTACCCGGGTGCAGGCAGAGCGCGAGGTGGCCCGGCCTGTGGCCGCAGAGCCCACCAAAACTGGCGCTGCCAAAATCAGCAAAAAGGCGGCGCTCCCCGCATCGAAGACGGTGAAGGTCCTGGACGTAGTGGCGGACCGCTTCCGCATCGACGGGGTTGAAAAAGCCCGGGTGCTGGAAGCGATTGAGACTGCCCTCAAGCGCGGGGGCGGTCGTTTGAATGTTTATGTGTCAAAAGAGCCTCTGGCACAGGTAGATGTTGCGCCAGTAGCTCCTGAAACGATAGCAAATGCTGCGCCGGAGATCTGGCGCTTTTCCACCGGGCTGCATTGCCCGCAGAGTGACATTCGGTACACCGACCCGATCGCGTCGATGTTCAGCTTCAACTCGGCCGTGGGCGCCTGCGACGCTTGCAGGGGTTTCGGTCGGGTGGTGGGCGTGGACTACGGGCTGGTGATTCCCAACGACAAGCTCACGCTGCGCGCCGGTGCGGTCAAGCCCATGCAGACACCCGCCTGGCAGGAATGCCAGGACGACCTGATGCGCCACGCCGAGGCCAGCGGCATTCCGCGTGACACGCCCTGGTACAAGCTGACGCAAGAGCAAAAGCACTGGGTGCTCAAGGGTTCGCCCAACTGGAATGGCAAGTGGAACCAGCATTGGTTCGGCGTGGACCGTTTCTTTGAGTACCTGGAGACCAAGGCGTACAAGATGCACATTCGCGTGCTCTTGTCCAAGTACCGCAGCTACACCACCTGCCCGAGTTGCAATGGCTCGCGCCTGAAGACCGAGAGTTTGCTCTGGCGTATTGGCACCAAAGCCCAGGCCGACATGGCGCTGGACCCGGCCAAGCGCTTCATGCCCACCGGCGTGAAGTGGTCGCGGGAGCAGTTGGAGGCATTGCCGGGCCTGTCGCTGCACGACTTTATGCTCATGCCTTTGGATCGGCTTAAGCGGTTTTTTGATGCCTTGCAGTCTGATTTGGGCATATTGGCGGGGGCGGAGTCCGGGGTGCCGGCAGAGGCCTCATCAACTCGCTTCGCGAGTAGCAAATCGGCCTCTTCCGGCACCCCGGACTCCGCTTCGCGTCCGGAAGATATCGCGCCGAGCATCCCAGCCGCAGGCAGGGGTGTGCAGGGGGCCGATTTTGCAGTTGCGCAGCAAATGCATGAGGCACCCGGCGTACCCCTGCCTTCGGCCCCATCGGAGAAAACTGCCAACGCACCCACTGCGTCTGAAGCCGAATTCAAGACCCTCAAGCTCTTGTTCGAAGAAGTGGGCACCCGCCTCAAGTACCTGTGCGACGTGGGCATTGGCTACCTCACACTAGACCGCCAGAGCCGCACGCTCAGTGGTGGCGAGGTGCAGCGCATCAACCTCACCACGGCGCTGGGTACCTCGCTGGTGAACACCCTGTTTGTGCTGGACGAGCCCAGCATCGGGCTGCACCCGCGGGACATGAACCGCATCATCGTGGCCATGCAGCGCCTGCGCGATGCAGGGAACACGCTGGTGGTGGTGGAGCACGACCCCGCGGTAATGCTGGCCGCCGACCGCATGATCGACATGGGTCCCGGCCCGGGCGAGAAGGGCGGCAGCATTGTGTTTGACGGCACGACCGATGCCCTCAAGAGTGCCGATACTTTGACCGGCGCATACCTGGGCGGCCGCAAGCAAGTGGGCATGGGCTTTAAGCGCATGGTCACCGCCAACCACCCGCGCCTGGTTCTGGAGGGTGTGACCGAGCACAACCTGCAAAACGTGTCGGTCGAGATTCCGCTGCAGCGCCTGGTGTGTGTAACCGGTGTCTCGGGCTCCGGCAAGTCCACGCTGATTCAGGACGTGCTGGCTCCTGCGCTCTTGCGCCACTTTGGCAAAGCCACCGAAACCCCCGGCGCTCACACGCACCTGCTGGGTGCGGAGCAACTTAGCGACATGGTGTTTGTGGACCAGTCGCCCATCGGCAAAACCGCCCGCTCCAACCCGGTGAGCTATGTGGGCGCATGGGATGCAATCCGTGAGTTGTTCGCGGGCGCTGCCTTGTCCAAGGAGCGCAGCTACACCGCCAGCAAGTTCAGCTTCAACAGCGGTGACGGGCGCTGCCCGACCTGCGGTGGCTCGGGCTTTGAGCATGTGGAAATGCAGTTTTTGAGCGACGTGTATTTGCGCTGCCCAGACTGCGATGGCAAGCGTTACCGTCCCGAAATTCTGGAAGTGACGATTGAGCGCAAGGGCCGTAACGTCAATGTGGCCGATGTGCTGGACCTGACCGTCAGCGAAGCGGCTGATTTGTTCAGCGCGGATCGCGATGTGATCCGAGTGCTGCAACCCATTGTGGATGTGGGGCTGGAGTATGTGAAGCTGGGCCAGCCCGTGCCCACGCTGTCGGGTGGTGAGGCGCAGCGCCTCAAGCTTGCGGGCTTTCTGGCCGAGGCCGCCAAGAGCGCCAGTGCGAGCCGGCAGTTGCTGGCGCGCAAGGGCTCGCTGTTCATGTTGGACGAGCCCACCACCGGCTTGCACTTTGAAGACATCGCCAAGCTGATGCGCGCTTTGCGCAAGCTGCTGGACGCGGGCCATTCCCTGGTGGTGATTGAGCACAACCTGGATGTGATTCGGGCTTCCGACTGGCTGATTGATCTGGGCCCCGAGGGGGGCGAGGCGGGCGGGCAGGTGGTGGCGTTTGGCACGCCTGAAGACGTGATGCTCCACTCCTCGTCGCACACCGGAAAGGCTTTGCGGGATTACGCGGCGGCTATGGGGGTGATTCATGAGGTGGCGGAGGCTCCGGTTGCGTATTCGGTGGGCGCTGCGGCGGATGGGCTGGTGCCCATGGCCTCATCAACTCGCTCTGCGAGTAGCAAATCGGCCCTGGGCGCCAGCCCATCCACCTCCGGTGCTGGGTTGGTCGATACCTCGAACTCCATTCGCATCGTGAATGCGAAGGAGCACAACCTCAAGTCGCTGTCGGTGGACATTCCCCGGGGTAAGTTCAGTGTGGTGACTGGCGTGTCGGGGTCGGGTAAATCGACCTTGGCCTTTGATATTTTGTTTAACGAAGGCCAGCGGCGTTACCTGGAGTCTTTGAACGCTTATGCCCGCTCTATCGTGCAACCCGCAGGGCGGCCCGAGGTGGATGCGGTGTATGGCATACCGCCCACGGTGGCCATCGAGCAGCGCCTCTCGCGCGGGGGGCGCAAGTCTACGGTGGGCACGACCACTGAGGTGTGGCATTTCTTGCGGCTGCTGTATGTGAAGCTGGGCACCCAGCATTGCTACAAAGATGGTGCGGCCGTTGAGCCGCAGTCGGCGGACAGCATTGCCGCCCAGTTGCTCAAAAGTTACCGGGGCCAACACATTGGCCTGCTGGCGCCGCTGGTGCAGGGGCGCAAGGGCGTTTACACCGAGCTGGCCGACTGGGCCCGGCCACGCGGCTTTACCCATCTGCGGGTGGATGGCAACTTTTTGCCCACCAGTGGTTTCCCGCGCATTGACCGCTTCAAGGAACACAACATTGAGCTGCCCGTGGCCAGCCTCGATGTCACGCCTGCCAATGAGTCCGCACTGCGCACCGCCCTGGCCGACGCATTCACGCACGGCAAGGGGCTGGTCTATGTGTTGAGCGACATTGGCAGTTTGCGCGAGGTCATGGCGGCGGGCGACTCGGCTGCTGGCATCGGCAAGCTGCAGGTGTTTTCTACCAAGCGCGCCTGCCCGGTGTGCGCCACCTCGTATGCCGAGCTGGACCCGCGCCTGTTTTCGTACAACAGCAAACACGGCTGGTGCCCCGATTGCGTGGGCACCGGTGTGGCGCTCACCAAAGAGCAGCGCAAGGTGTTTGACGACTCGGTGAAGGACGACGACAACAAGGGCCGTGAGCAGACCTTTGCCGAAGCCGACATTGAAGACCTGCACGACGCGACCTGCACCACCTGCAACGGCACCCGTTTGAATGCGACTGCGCGCAACGTCAAGTTCGCGGGAGTGGGCATCACCGACATTGCGCGCCTGAGCGTGACCGATGTGCGCCAGTGGGTGCAGACCTTGCAAGTGGCCGGTGGCATGACGCCCCGCGAGGGCGACATCGCCCGCGACCTGGTGCCCGAGATCCGCAGCCGCCTGGAGTTTCTGGAAGAAGTGGGCTTAGGCTATCTCACGCTGGACCGTGGGGCGCCCACGCTCAGTGGTGGCGAGGCGCAGCGCATCCGTTTGGCAGCGCAGCTGGGTAGCAATCTGCAGGGCGTGTGCTATGTGCTGGACGAGCCGACCATCGGCCTGCACGCGCGGGACAACAAAATTTTGCTGGGGGCTTTGCAGACTCTGAGCGACAAGGGCAACACGCTGGTGGTGGTGGAGCATGACGAAGACACCATTCGCCATGCGGATCACATCATCGACATCGGGCCGAGTGCGGGCAAGCGCGGTGGGCGCTTGGTGGCGCAGGGTTCGATTGCGGATGTGCAGTCGGCACCTGAGTCACAGACCGGGCGCTATTTGTTGCATGCGATGAAACATCCTCTGGCGTTGCGACGCGGAATGGTTTCGCTTGCGGAGTCTTTGGCGCTGGGCGCGGAGGAGGCTGGTACGCCGGGAGCCTCATCCATTCGCTCCGCGACTGGCAAATCGGCACCCGACGCACCAGCCTCCTCCGCGGTGATGGGTAAGCCAGCAAAGAAACTGAGTGCGAAGGCACAAAAGGCAGCCGTGGAGGCAGCGCGCATTCTGGACAGCGCTGCCGCCAATACTGAGCTCGCCGAACGAGCCAAAGTAGCCGCCGAATACGCAGCGTTAGCCGATCGCCGCACCGCAAAAATGTCCGTCGCAGCCGCGGGTAGCCCGGCAGTGGGTGACGATTTGGCAGTTGCGCAGCAAATGCATGAGGAGCCCGTTGCCGGACTACCCGTGGCGAGCTCAGCAGAAGCCATCGAATACAAGCCCAAGATCGACTGGCTCACAGTCAACAACGCCACCATGCACAACCTGCAAGGCGTGACCGCCCACGTGCCTTTGAAGCGCTTGGTCGCCATCACCGGCGTCAGCGGCTCCGGCAAAAGTACGCTGGCGCGCGACGTGTTGCTGGCCAACGTGCAAACCGCCGTGCAAAAGCGCAGCACCAAAGCCGGGCGTGATGCGCTGGAGGCTGGTGAGCAAATCGACTGGCTGGGCTGCGAGGGCGTAGCAGGCTACGAGTCCATAGACCGCGTGCTCGAAGTGGACCAAACCCCCATCGGCAAAACACCGCGCTCCTGCCCGGCCACCTACATCGGCTTTTGGGACACCATCCGCAAACTCTTTGCAGACACGCTGGAAGCCAAGGCGCGGGGCTACGCGTCCAACCGCTTCAGCTTCAACACCGGCGAGGGCCGCTGCCCCAGCTGTGAAGGGCAGGGCATGCGCACCATCGGCATGAGCTTCTTGCCCGATGTGAAAGTGGTGTGCGAAACCTGCAAGGGTGCGCGCTTCAACCCCGAAACATTGGCGGTGACGTGGCGCGGCAAAAACATTGGCGACGTGCTGCAAATGGAAGTGGACGAAGCGGTGGAGTTCTTTGCCGCCATGCCCGTCATCGCGCATCCGTTGCAGCTGCTCAAAGACGTGGGCCTGGGCTACCTCACGCTGGGCCAGCCCTCACCCACGCTCAGTGGTGGCGAGGCACAGCGCATCAAGCTGGTGACCGAGCTATCCAAGGTGCGTGACGACATTGGCAAGCGCGGCAACAAAGTGCCGCACACCCTCTACGTACTCGATGAGCCCACGGTGGGCCTGCACATGGCCGATGTGGAAAAGCTCATCCACGTGCTGCACCGCCTGGTCAACGGCGGCCACAGTGTGGTGGTGATTGAGCACGACCTAGATGTGATCGCCGAAGCCGACTGGGTGCTGGACCTGGGGCCTGAAGGCGGCAACGGCGGGGGGCGCGTGGTGGCCGCCACAACGCCGGAAGACGTGGTCAAGCTGGGCACCCACACCGGCAAGGCGCTGGAGGCGGTGCTGGCGCGGACTTGATGATGGAGTGCGCAGCCGCCCCGGCCGTCAATACCCATAACGCAAGGTGGCTGGGGCGATGACCTTGTGCGCGGGGCCAACAAACAGCATGTACAGCCATCCGAGCCAGTTCTTTTCGTGCACCACGGTCGTGAGCACCAATTGCGGCACACCGTTTTGGCTTATTTTGCAGACAGACACCTGTACCTTCAAGTGCTTGTCATCATCGCCCATGATGAATTCGTCGTCGGACACGTGCATCACGGTAAAAAAACCGAGTCGGTCGCCGACCATGTAGTCGCTTGCGGCTTTTCTTGCGTCGAACGCTTGCGTGAAGCTACCCTGGTTCTTCAAGCCCACCAAGCCCACAATGCGGTTGCGCACGCGCATCAGCGCGTCAACCCAGGCCGGTACTCTCGAAAAAATACGCAGCGCCAACGCAGCGGCGGCGGCCTGCGAGTCCTCCGCCCGCAGGGTTAGAACATAGCTGTCGTAAAACGTTGCCCCAGCCAGACGCGTGGCGATCTCACTGGGCCGTGGCACTTCGCAGACGGATACCGAGGCAATGGTCTTTCTCATGACACACCTGCCTTCACAACAGTGGCCAGCGACAAGCCAACCAGCAGTGCTCCCAGCATGCCCACGAGTACGATCGCGCCGAGCTTGTGTTGCACGCTATCGAGTTGCTCAAATCGTTCCCACTGGCCCGCATGTGCCGCTTTGGCCCGCGCAAACACCACGCCTACGCATAGGCTGTTGGCCAATACCGCCAGTAGACCCAAGCCCACTTTGAGGGCGAGCCAGAAACTCGGTGGGACCTGCGCCAGAATCAGGCCGCCTGTCACCACCACGGCCATAAAGGCTGGAATTTCGACCCAAATGTCCACCCGCTTGTGCAGGTCGGCCAGCAGCAGTTCCGACGCCCGCCCTTGGCCCAGCAAGGCACGTTCAAACAAGGCTTCGGTCAAAACACATCCGAGCCACAACCCGATCGACAAAAGATGAAGTACCAGCATTTATATATTCTTCTCAAATTTTTAGCATAGAAGCCAATGTCAGCCCTTGTGCACCGGCATTTGAATCAGCAATTGTGCAATGCGCTTTCGATGGCCTTGCATAGGGTCTTGGGATCGTGACTTTGGTTGAAGCGCGCTGCAGCAACCGCGCACTGGGTTTGAATGGATGGGGCATTGCCAAGCGTGCGCAGGTGACGCGCCAGCTTGCGGGTACTGAGGTGTTGCGCGTGAATCACCGTACCAACGCCGAGGGCTTTGACGCGGTTGGCGTTATCGAACTGGTCCCACGCAAAAGGAACGACCAGTTGGGACGTTCCTGCCCGCAAGGCCTCTGCGGTGGTGCCAATGCCACCGTGGTGAACCAGCGCAGCACAGCGCGGGAGCAGTGTTGCCAAGGGCGCATAGGACTGCCATAGCACCGAGGCGGGCAGTTCGGCCGGCACCTGGCCACGATCCCGCGTCAGAAAAATAGCGCGGCGGCCCAATTGTTGAACCGCTGCCAACGCACAGGTAAAGAAGTGGGCTGCGTGCAGGTTGCCCGTGCCGGGTGTGAACACGACAGGCCGCTCGCCGCCGTCGAGAAAGTCGCCAAGCGCAGTAGAAAGCGCCGCTTCGTGGCTACCCTCAAACAAGGGGAAATCGCCAGAAATCAAGGGCTTTGGCCAATCGGGCGGGGTGGGGGCATACCAGGCAGGAAACAAGGTAATCGAGAGGTCGGGGGCCTGGGCGATGTGGTTCAGAAATGACGGCACTTGCGCCAGGCCCAAAGCAGCCCGCACGGTATTGATTTGCGCAACGGTGAATGGGTCAATCCAGCCCTTCTCCACGAAGTGCCACAGAGCCCGACGCCATGCCATGGGGACCCAGTGCGGTATGGCGGTGGCGCCTATAGTGAGTGGGTCGTGGCAACTCTTCAAGTTGCCGGGTGCCAGGTAGGTGGCGACCACGGACTGAACCCAACCTTGCTCTCGTGCGATCACGGCCCCTGGTACCGCAAACGGATGGGCAATGACCACGGTGCGACGCCCGTGCGCCACGGATTGAATGGCACCACGGACTTGCTGCAGTTGGTCGCCATAGTCCTTCATCAACGCTTCAAAGCCCTTTTTGGGATTCCATAGGTCGGGGTTGGCCAGTACCCGCTGGTACTCTGCCTCACTCCCGATCCCCACGAAGGGCAAGTTCGCGTCCTGAACCAGTGGGGCGTGGATGCTGTTGGAAATGACGGTGACGTGTTGGCCCAATGCCCGCACTGCGCGTGCCATGGACATAAAGGGGTGAACATCGCCCGTAGTGCCTACGGTGAGGAGGATGTAGTGCGTGGTCTCCGGCATAGGGTTGAGCTTTCAGCGGGGTAGCGCCGGGTACCGAACGCTCCACAGCCCCAAAACGCCCACCGGCAGCAGCAAGACCCATTGCGGCAGCTGCAAAAGCATCGCTGGCCCGGCATAGAAAAGGTCAATACCAATGAACACCGCGCCGAAGCTCAACCACAGGTACGACACGAGGGTGACGGTGGCCATGGATGCCGGAGTGGGCTTGCGATACGCCAGCGCCAAAGCAATGGCTGAAATGGCGAGTACGACCGTCACCATATGCCAGCACGCCAGTAGCATCAAACTGATTCTGGGGCTGATGTTGGATTGCAGCAGCGGCGCTTCGATTTCGAGCGTTCCGCCAAAGGTGTGGAGCGCGGCGGTAAAACCCGCGAGTAGGGTCGCGGCCAGCAGGGGACGGTTCATAGAGGCTTTCGTAAGTCAAGGCTATTGGTTGCTGCTGGGAATTCTGCGCGGCGGGGGAAATGTTGTATTGAACGTTTTCGACACCTGGACCTCGCAGGTTTGTGGGCAGCATTTAAACTGGCGCAATGGCCAATCCCAGTGTCAGCACCCTTGCGTTTGATCACGCGCTGTGGCCCAGCGGAACGTTGTGGCAACCCCGGGTTTCGCTTGGCGCTTGCATTCGTGCAACGCTGGTGCGCAGCACACTGGGCGCTGATCTCGCTGATGCGCAGCGATTCAATCACTTCCCGGCAGCTCCGCTGTGCAGCCTGACATGGTGGTTCAGCGGCGCTGGCTTCAGCGTGGCGCCGCCTGGCAGCGTGGGGTGGGACTCTGCGTTAGCGTCCAAGAAACCGATGCCCGGGCGATGGGTATTCAGTGGGCCGCAAACCGGTCCGGTTTCGACCTGGTGCCCGGGGCCCACCCACTTCCTGATGGTGCTGATCATGCCGGATGCTTTGGAGGCGTTGACGGGGTTGCGGCTGGAGAATCTGACCGATCAACTGCTTGACGCAAACGAAATCCTGCCAACCGATTGGCTGCCCATGCTCGAGACCGTGCAGCAAGCGCCCGACGATAGGCAGGCCTTGCAGCGCTTGGAAGACTTTTTAGCCCCGCGGTGGCAACAGTGCCGATCCCATCAGAGTGGGATGATGCGACGCTATGCGGATTGGGTTGCTTACCTGGCGCAGCGTGCAGCATTGTCCGGGCCGGGGCGTAGCCTGCGTCAGTGGGAGCGTCGCGTCAAACGCTGGTCCGGCCTGCCAATGCGGGAGTTGCTGGTGATGGAGCGCGCAGAAGATGCCTTTCTGGCTGCGTCCGCCATGGCCGCACGAACCGATCGCAAAGTGGATTGGGCGCAGATTGCGGCGGACACCGGCTATTCAGATCAGTCGCACATGATCCGTGCCACCCGCCGCGTGACCGGTCTTTCGCCGCAGGCATTAAGCCAGGGCATTCAGCATGACGAAGGCTTCTGGGCCTATCGACTCTGGATGTAGTCGCCGAAACCGATTGTTACTCTGCCTCCATCCGAAGGCGAAGGGCGTGTGATACGCCGGAAGATTAGGTGGCCCTGGGCACGCTTGCCGATGTGCAGGCCGCACCGGAGTCGTATACCGGGCACCACCTGTTGTTCGCCGTCACAAGCATAAGTGGCTCCGGCAAGTCTGCCCACGCAACCATGCCTTTAATTTACCCGGGTATAATTAATGTATAAATTAAATCCGGATAAATATATGGCATGGTTAGATACGCCGTCTACGGCATTTGAAGGCAGCCGCCGCATTGCCAGTGGCACGCTGCGCGAGGTGGCGCTGGCCACCAAGCCCGTGGTGGACCAGTGGGCCAGCAGCGTGAGCCCGCCGCCCATTCTCATTTTCGACGCGGCCACCAGCGAGGTGATCGATCTGGATTGGCGGGGGTCACTGAGTGATGTGGTGCACCGCCTGAGCGTGTTGGCCCCGGCTATGGATGCCGCAAATCAGCCGCCGTCGGCAGAACCCGAAGACGAACCTGTTGCCAATGAACCGCGTGGTCGCGGGCGGCCCAAGCTGGGTGTGCAAGCGCGCGAAGTGACCCTGCTGCCGCGCCACTGGGAGTGGCTTGCCTCGCAGCCTGGCGGTGCCTCGGTGGCGCTGCGCAAGCTGGTGGAGGCGGCGCGCAAATCAAGTGAAACCGCAGACCGCGTGCGCCGCAGCGCAGCCGTGACCTACAAGTTCATGTCCACCATGGCGTCCCACGAGGCCAGCTTTGAAGAAGCCAGCCGCGCACTGTTTGCAGGCAACGCCATGGGTTTTCAGGCTTGCATCGCACTGTGGTCTGCCGACGTTCAAACCCATCTCATGGCCATCGCACGCGATGCCTTTCTCACACTGGAGCACTAGCCTTGGCACATCCTCACACAACAACCCCGGCGCCCGGCGCACAAACGCCACCGCTGTGGAAGGCCTACTTAGCGTTCCTCGTGCCCATGGTGATCAGCAACATCCTGCAGGCGGTGTCCGGCACGGTGAACAACATTTACCTGGGGCAAATGTTGGGCGTGCAGGCGCTGGCGGCCGGTACGGCGTCGTTTCCGCTGATCTTCATGCTGATCTCTTTCATGATCGGTTTGGGCATGGGCGCCTCCGTGCTCATCGGCCAAGCCTGGGGGGCTAAAGAGCCGGAGCGGGTGCGTGAGATCGCCGCCACCACGCTTACCGTAGGCGCAATCGCAGGACTGGTGGTTGCGGTGTGTGGTGGCATCTGGACCGAAGACGTTTTGCGCGCTCTCGGCACCCCGCAGGATATCCTTGCCGATGCTGTGACCAATGCACGCGTAACCTTGGTCACTTCGCCGGTGCTGTTTGTGTTCTTGCTCATCACGTCCATGCAGCGTGGTGTGGGCGATACCAAAACACCGCTCAAAACTCTCATCATCTCTACCGCTGTGGGGCTGGTGTTGGCACCTGCACTCATCAAAGGCTGGCTGGGCCTGCCGCAGCTGGGTGTGGCTGGTTCAGCAACAGCATCAGCCATTGGGCTGTTTGTGGCCCTGGCGTGGACCGCGCGCTACATGCGCCACACCCGCCACCCCATGGCGCCTGATGCGGCGTTTCGCAAGCACCTGGGCATCAACAAGCCAGTTTTGGCCAAGGTGGTGCGCATCGGGCTGCCCACGGCGGTCACGGTGCTGACCATGGCGTTGTCGGAGTTGTCGGTGCTGTTTCTGGTGAACGGCTTCGGCTCGCACGCCACTGCAGCCTACGGTGCGGTGAACCAGATCATCTCGTACGTGCAGTTCCCGGCGCTGTCCATTTCCATCTCTGCCTCTATCCTCGGCGCGCAGGCGATTGGCGCGGGGCGTACCCACATGCTGGGGCAGATTGCCAAGACCGGCATTGTGTTGAACCTGGTGTTCACGGGTGCGCTCGTGGTTGCGGGCTACGCACTGTCGCGGCCCATTCTGGGGCTGTTTATAGCGGACTCCACAGTGGTGGACACCGCCCAGTCGCTGCTGCACATCATGCTGTGGAGCATTGTGATTATGGGCATGTCCACCGTGCTGTCGGGGCTGATGCGTGCCAGTGGCACGGTGGTAGTGCCCACGGCCCTGAGTGTGCTGGCAATCATCGGGGTGCAGGTGCCGGTGGCTTGGCTGCTGAGCCAGCGCTACGGCTTGGATGGCGTATGGGCTGCTTATCCGGTCGCATTTGTAGCCATGCTTGCCATGCAAACCACTTACTACCGGATGGTGTGGCGCAAGAAGCCGATCAAGCGCCTTTGAAATAAACCGAAACAAACCGAAACTGCGCTGACACCCTGTATCAAGGGTGCGGCGGCACCATAGCGGCATGTTCAACCACTCCTTGTGAGACAGAAAGCCTCTTATGAAACTCTTTTTTCGCCGCCACCTCAAGCGCACCCTGATCGGTGCATTCGCCGCCACCCTGTTGGTGGGTGGTCTCTCGGCCTGCGGACACCGCGACGAGAGCTACGGTGCCAACATGAGCGCCGAGCAATACGCCGCCAAGCGCGACAAGATGGTAGACAAAGCCGCCAGCAAACTGGACCTCAATGAAGACCAGAAAAAGCGCCTGACCGTCTTGGGCGACCGCCTTTTTGAGCAGCGCACTGCCCTCATCGGCACCACCAAAGACCCGCGTGCCGAATTGTCCGCGCTGGTGGCCAGCGACAAGTTTGATGCCGCCAAGGCCCAGGCCATGATCAATGAAAAGACGGCCGCGCTCAATACCAAGAGCCCTGAAGTGATTGCCGCGCTGGCCGACTTCTACAACAGCCTGAACGCCACGCAGCAGCAAAAAGTGCGTGACTACATGGAAGGCCGGGGCCGCTGGTTCCACCGCGGCTGAGCACCATGGCCACCGCAGCCATCAACGCCATTGCAGCGCCGCTACGGGCCTACGGGGCCGTGGTGCTCGACGGCTATGACGAACCCCACGCCGAGCTGATGGCCCTGGTGTGGGGGCCCCTGTTCGACCGCGAGCACGCCCGCGCATTGCTAGACAGGCGGCCGGGCTACGTGCCCCGTGTGCTGCACGATGTGCAACAGGCCGCCGACCTGTTTGACCGCTTGGCTGAAGAAGAGCGCAACCGCCTGCGGATGCTGATCCTGCGGCACCGCAGCCGGTGGGACAATGCAGGCGCAACCCACTAGTGCCATGCACCGCATCCTGCTCATCGACGACGACACCCAACTCGGCCCCCCGTTGGCAGCCTACTTTGCGCGCTTTGACATGGCGCTGGAGTCGGCCCTGTCGCCCAGCGCGGGTCTGGCGCGTCTGAAGCAGGGCGGCATTGACGCCGCCATTCTGGATGTGATGCTGCCTGAGATGGACGGCTTTGCGCTGTGCCGCACCATCCGCAAAGACAACGACCTGCCCATCATCATGCTCACCGCCCGCGGCGAGGTGATGGACCGCGTAGTCGGCCTGGAGCTGGGTGCTGACGATTACGTGCCCAAACCCTTTGAACCCCGCGAACTGGTGGCCCGGGTGCAAACCGTGTTGCGCCGTCGCGCACCTGGCGGCAAGGCCGCACTACCCGCCGACCCGAACCTGCTGACTTTCAATGGCCTGCTGGTCAACGCCACCACGCGCACCGCACAGCGCCAGGGCCAACTGCTGGACCTGACCAGCACCGAGTTCGATCTGCTCCTGCTGCTGGCCCGCGCACCGGGCAAGGTCTTCAGCCGTGACGACATATTGAACCAACTGCGCGGCCATGAAGCAGAGCTCTACACCCGTGCGGTGGACATTGTGGTCAGCCGTTTGCGCAAAAAACTGGAGCCGCTGGACTGCATCAAGACATTGCGCAACGCGGGCTACACCCTGGCACTGGAGGCCGCTGCCCCGGGGCTTGTATGAACTGGCGCCGTTTCAAAGAACAGTGCACAAGGCAGCGCCGCGCATTCGGCTATTCGCTGCGCCTGCGCTTGCTGGGCCTGTTTTTCTTGCTGGCTCTAGCGGTGGCTGGCACCTTGTTCTATGGCATGCAAAAAGCCATCACTATCGGCTGGAACGTAGGCGCTAAGCCCATCGTGGTGGACTATCTGGACCGGCTTGCCGCAGACATCGGCAGCCCCCCCGACATTGCCCATGCGCAGGCCATTGTGGAGCGCTTGCCCCTCTCCGTTCGCATCAGCGGGCCGGTGGTCAACTGGCGCAGCCACCCCAACGAGCCCGACTATGCAGAACAGTGGCATGCCGACCACGCCAACGACCCGCGCTGGGACTCTGAGGGCGCCAAGTTCTTTGAGCGCAACACTGCAGACGGCCACCGCATCCAGTTCAGCCTGAGTGTGCAAGCCTGGGCACAGCGCAAAGACTACACCGTGGGCAACATGGTGATCGTCATCTTGTTGTTGACAGCGCTGGGCTACTGGCGGGTGCGCCGCATGCTGCGCCCGCTGGACGACATTCGCGACGGCGCCCGCCGTTTTGGCGCAGGCGACTTTGCCCAGGCTATTCCCGTGCGGCACGCACACCGCCCTGACGAATTGGGCGAACTGGCCGCCACCATCAACACCATGGGTGCAGACATTCACCAAATGCTTGACGCCAAGCGCGCACTGCTATTGGCCATCAGCCACGAGCTGCGCAGCCCGCTCACCCGCGCCCGGCTGAACACCGAGCTGCTGCCCGAAACCGCTGACGTTGCCCCCAGCCGTGAGGCCCTGCTGCGCGACCTGGCTGTCATGCGCGACCTGGTGACCGACCTGCTGGAGAGTGAGCGCCTCGCCAGCCCGCACGCTGCGCTGCACCGCGAGGCGGTGGACGTGTGCGCGCTGGTGGAAGACGTAGTCTGTGAACTCCAAGCCTCCCACGCCAGGGCTGACGCGGAGGCCGGCCCGCGTATCGACCTGCAGCTCCCACCCGACCTGCCCCGATTGCAACTGGACCCGACCCGCATGCGCCTGCTGGTGCGCAACCTGCTCGACAACGCGTTGCGTCACAGCGCCAGCGCCGGACGACCTCCCCAAATTACCCTGGCACTAGTCTCGGGCCAACTTTCTATCACCGTGCGCGACTTCGGCTCCGGTGTCGAGGAAAACCAGCTCCCCCACCTGGGCCAGCCCTTCTTCCGCCCCGATGCGGCCCGCACCCGCGAAGGCGGCGGCGTGGGGCTGGGCCTTTATCTGTGCCGCCTGGTGGCGCAGGCGCATGGCGGCAGCTTCGCGGTGCGCAATGCCCAGCCTGGGCTGCAGGTCGACGTACTCTTGCCGGCCAAGCTGTAACTCTTTCGGTACCCCGGTTACAAAAAACAGGCCCGGAGCGGTAACAATCTCCCCCTCGGCCGGAAAACCCAGGCCTCCCAACACTGAATCTCACCATGTCGACATTTGAAATTGAAGGCGGCGTGCCCCTGCGAGGCACCATTCGCGCTTCCGGCAATAAAAACGCCATCCTGCCCATGATCGCGGCCTGCATCCTGACGGACCAGGAGGTCATCCTCGACAACGTGCCCGACATCATCGACGTGCGCCACATGCTGGACGTGATCGTCGAGATCGGCGGCAAGGTCGAGCGCAGCGGCGAGCGCGTCAGCATCCATGTGGCCAGCGTGCGCACCAGCGAAATCGGCCAGGCCCTGTGCAACAAAGTGCGCACCTCCATTTTGTGTGTGGCAGGCCTACTGCACCGCACTGGCAAGGCGCGCCTGTACCCGCCGGGTGGCGATGTCATTGGCCGCCGCCGCCTGGACACGCACTTTTACGGCCTCATGAAGCTGGGCGCCAAGGTCAGCCTCAACGGCGTGTACGACTTCACCATGCCAGGCCCGCTCACCGGCTCAGAGCTGTTTTTTGACGAGCCGTCGGTCACCGGCACCGAGCACATCCTTATGGCCGCCGCCGTGAGCCGGGGCCACACCCTGATCCGCAACGCCGCTTGCGAGCCGCATGTGCAAGACCTGGCGCACCTGCTCAACGCCATGGGCGCCAAGATCAGCGGCATTGGCACCAACCAGCTCAGCGTGGAAGGCGTGGACTCGCTGCACGGCGCCACCCACACCGTGTGCCATGACCACATCGAGGCCGCGTCCTACCTGGCGCTGGCCGCGGCCACGGGTGGCGAAATCACGGTCGAGGGCACCGACAAACACGCCTATGGCATGTGCCACCGCGTGTTCGAGACCCTGGGTGTGAAGATTGATTTGCACGACAAGCACATCTTCCTGTCCGGCAACCAGCGCATGCAGGTCACCCGCGACTTTGACGGCGCTATGCCCGTCATCGGCGACGGCCCCTGGCCCCAGTTCGCCACCGACCAGATGAGCTGCATGATTACGCTCGCCACGCAAGTCGAGGGCAATGTGCTGTTTTTCGAGAAGATGTTTGAGTCCCGCCTGTACTTTGTGGACAAGCTCATCGGCATGGGCGCCGCCGCCGTGGTGTGCGACCCGCACCGCGTGGTCATCAGCGGCAAGAGCCGCCTGCGCGGCACCACCTTGCCCAGCCCCGACATCCGCGCCGGCATGGCCCTGCTGAGCGCCGCCCTGTGCGCCACTGGCAAGTCCACGGTGCAAAACGCCAACATGATCCAACGCGGCTACGAAAAGTTGGACGAAAAGCTGCTCGCCCTGGGCGCACGCATCATCCACAAACCCAACTAAAGGCAGCACGCGAAAGCGTGTTTGCTATCAAATAAAGAGCTGCCGGCGCACATTCCATAAGCGCTAGCGGCTCTTTTTGTTTGTAACCTAGAATGCAGGCAATGGGAGGAAACGGGGCATGACGCCAGAGCAAAAAGCCAGAGTCAGCATCGACGCACTATTGGTGGCCGCGGGCTGGCACGTCTGCGGTGTGGCAGACGCCAACATCCACGCCAGCACCGGCGTCGCCATCCGCGAATTCCCATTGAACCCCGGCTTTGGCTTTGCCGACTACCTGCTGTATGTCAACGGTAAAGCCTGCGGCGTGATCGAGGCCAAGAAAGAGGGCGCCACGCTCACTGGCGTAGAAGTGCAGTCTGGCCGCTACGCCCAAGGCCTGCCCGCCGCCTTGCCCGCATAGCGCAGGCCGCTGCCCTTTTTGTGGGAGAGCACGGGCGTAGAAACCCACTTCACCAATGGCCTGGACCCCGAGCCGCGCGCCAGAGGCGTGTTCGCCTTCTTCCGCCCCGAGCTGCTGGTGCAGTGGTTGGCCTACATTCCTGCCGCTGCCGCGCCCAACACGGCACACGAAGCCAGCGGCACATTCCTCGCCCGCATGCAACACATGCCCCAGCTCATCACCGAATGGGGCAGCGGCGGCGCGCATTACCAGCTCTGGCCCGCGCAAATCAGCGCCATCACCAATCTGGAAAAGTCCCTGGCCGCCAACAAACCCAAGGCCCTGATCCAAATGGCCACCGGCAGCGGCAAAACCTTCACCAGCATCGGCTTCATTTACCGCCTCATCAAGTTCGGCGGTGCCCGCCGCGTGCTGTTTTTGGTAGACCGTGGCAACTTGGCCCGCCAGACCAAGAAAGAGTTCGACGCCTACGCCAGCCCCTACAACGCCTACAAGTTTGGCGAGGAATACATCGTCCAGCACCTGCAGGGCAACCAGCTCGACACCAGCGCCCGCGTGGTCATCTGCACCATCCAGCGCATGTTCAGCATGCTCAAGGGGCGCGATCTGCCGGACGAGGCGGACGAAGAAAGCACGGAGCGGATAGAGGGCCTGTTCAAAGACCCCGAGCCCATTGGCTACAACCCGGCCATCCCCATCGAGAGCTTTGACATTGTGGTGACGGATGAGGCCCACCGCAGCATCTACAACCTGTGGCGCCAAGTGCTGGAGTACTTTGACGCGTATTTGATCGGCCTGACCGCCACGCCCAACAAACAAACCTTTGGCTTCTTCAACCAAAACCTGGTCATGGAATACGGCCACGCCCAGGCCGTGGCCGATGGTGTGAATGTGAACTACGACGTCTACCGCATCAAGACCGAGGTAACCGAGCAGGGCGCCAAGGTGGACAAGGGCTACTGGCTGGAAACGCAAGACAAAGCCACCCGCCGCAAGACCGCCTGGCAGCTGGACGAAGACTTTGAATACGACCCCGCCGAGCTGGACCGCGCCGTGCAAACGCCCGACCAAATCCGCACCGTGGTGCGCACCCTGCGCGACAACTGGAAGGCAGACCTCTTCCCCCAGCGCCAGGAGCTGCCCAAAACCCTGGTCTTTGCCAAAGACGACAACCACGCCGAAAAGATTGTCGAAATCTTGCGCGAAGAGTTTGGCCGTGGCAATGAGTTCGCGCAGAAGATCACGTACAGAACCACCGGCACCAGCCCCGAGCAGCTCATCAAAGACTTCCGCACCGCCTACTACCCGCGCGTGGCGGTGACGGTGGACATGATCGCCACCGGCACCGACATCAAGCCGGTGGAAATCGTCGTCTTCATGCGCTCGGTCAAAAGCCGCAGCTTCTTTGAGCAGATGAAAGGCCGGGGTGTGCGCATCTGCAACCCCACCGACCTGGCCGCCGTCAACCCCGGCGAAGGGGTGAAGAAAGACCACTTCGTCATCGTCGACGCCGTGGGCGTGTGCGAGCGCGACAAAACCGACAGCCGCCCCATGGACGCCAAAAAAAGCGTGCCCCTGGACAAACTGCTGCAAGCCGTCAGCCTGGGCAATGTGGAAGACGACGTGCTGAGCAGCATCGCCGCCCGCCTGGCCCGGCTGGACCGTGACGCCAGCGACGCCGACCAAGCCAAGGTGATGGAATTAAGCGGCGGCAAAACCCTGCGCGACCTGGCACGCGGCATTGTCGAAGCCCTCAATCCGCCAGACGAAATAGCCGTTCGCCCTGAGCTTGTCGAAGGGCAATTGAGAGAAGCAACCAAGCCCTTCTCCGCACCAGCATTGCGCGAGCAGCTATTAAAAATGAAGCAAAAGGCGGACATGGTCATCGACACCGTGACGCAAGACACCCTGCTCAGCGCCGGTTTTGCCGAAGGCAGCGACCGTGCCGCAGCGCTGGTGCAGACCTTTGAAGATTTCATCACGCAGCACAAAGACGAAATCACCGCCCTGCAAATCTTGTACAGCAGGCCCACCCGAGCGCCGCTCAAGTTTGAAGACGTAAAAGCCTTGGCCGACGCCCTGCACGCCCCGCCGCTGAACATTGACGAAGGCGCCCTGTGGCAAGCCTACGCCGCGCTGCGCAAAGACAAGGTGAAGGGCGCGAGCCAGCGCCGCCTGCTCACCGACTTGGTCAGCCTGGTGCGCTTTGCCATGCAGCAGACCAACGAGCTGGTGCCCTACCCCGAGCGCGTGCAAGCCAACTTCAAAGCCTGGCTGGCCCAGCACCAGCAGGCCCACGCCACCCCCTTCACCACCGAACAACAACACTGGCTAGAAATGATCCGCGACCACATCGCCGCCAACCTCGGCATAGAAATAGACGACTTCGAATACGCCCCCTTCAACACCGAAGGCGGCCTGGGCAAAGTGCACCAGCTATTTGGCGCGGCACTGCCCAAGGTGATTGAGGAATTGAATCGGGAGTTGGCGGCGTGACGACAGCGCAACTCGGAGAAATCGCAAGCATCGTTCGCGGCATTGCCTTCCCAAAAGAGGACAAGCGAGCCGAACCGCTTCCGGGTCACGTTGCCTGCTTGCGGACCACCAACGTACAGCGTTCAGTCGAATGGGAAGACCTCTGGTTCGTTCCAGAAAAGCACGTCAAGCGCGAAGAGCAGATTGTTCGCCCCGGCGACATTCTCATCTCCACTGCAAACAGCTATGAGCTTGTCGGCAAGGTTGCTCCTGTTATGGGTATGCCGCACAAGGCAACCCTTGGCGCATTCATCTCGCTCATCCGTCCGAACGAACGTGTTGAGCCCAAGTTCCTCTATCACCAGCTCGCTTGGGGCAAGACGCAATCGCGCATCCGCGAAACCGCATCAACGACGACAAACATATCGAACGTTTCTACCAAGAAGCTGCTCACCCTTGATCTGTTCACGCCGCCGCTAGATGAGCAACGCGAAATCGTCGCCGAACTCGAAAAACAGTTCTCCCGCCTCGACGAAGCCGTCGCCAACCTCCAGCGCGTCAAAGCCAACCTCAAACGCTACAAAGCCTCCGTCCTCAAAGCCGCCGTCGAAGGCCGCCTCGTAGAAACCGAAGCCACCCAAGCCCACCGCGAAGGCCGCACCTTCGAAACCGGCGAGCAGCTTTTGCAGCGGATTCTTGAGGAGCGGCGGGCGAAGTGGGCGGGCAAGGGCAAGTACAAGGAACCTGCTCCTTTGGCCGCCGGTTTGCAAGATCTCCCTGAGGGGTGGACTTGGGCTGCAGTTGAAATGGTTTGTGACGCAATCGTGGACTGTCCCCACAGCACTGCAAAGTTTCAGGCTCAAGGGTATCCCTGTGTCGACACAACGTGGATGACAACTGAAGGACTGGCGCCTGAGCGCGCGCGCTTTGTTGATGACGCAACTTACAAAGACCGAATATCGCGGCTGGCGCCAAAGACTGGCGACATCGTGTTTGCTCGCGAAGGCACCATCGGTACGGCAGTACTTATTCCAGAGCGAATGACGCCGTGCCTCGGTCAACGCGTAATGCTCTTGCGTACTTCACCTGAGTATTCGAATGGGCTGTTGGTGCATGTTTTGCACTCCGAGGTTGTCAAAACTCAGTATCGGGCTCAAGCACTCGGTAGCACGGTGGCACACATCAATGTGGGCGATGTAAAGCGATTTGCCGTGCCTGTCCCACCCGTGAGCGAGCAAGTCCGAATCCTCGCCGAAGTCGACCGCCACCTGTCAATCGTCCGCGAAGTCGAGGCCGAGGTCGACACCAACCTCAAGCGCGCGCAGGCGCTGCGGCAGGCGACGCTGGCGAAGTCTTTCTCACAAACGGTTTACTAGGACTGCTGCATGTCTTCACCCATTGGCGGATTTCTAATCTCTTTTGATGAGTCACAGCGGAACGCGTTCCTGAAAGAGGTACGTGACTTAGAGAACGGTTTTACCGATGCACTGAGTAGCGACGATTGGCCTGTTCGGCACTGGGAGGTCTGTGGCTTGCTTTTTGAGCCAGGAAAGATCACTCATTGGGCGTTGGCGCGCAAGGGCAACAAAGTTGCCACCGGGAAGGTTCGTGTTGAGTTCACAGAAGTTACACCGACGTCCATTCAAATCGAGGCGGTCAAATCGCTGATGGCGAATGCATCGCAGGTCAAGATTGTCAGCGCACGCTCTGGAGTTGGCGGTGCAATTGGTGAGCCGACCTGGAAGAGCCTGAAGGAGGCCATTGGTCAACTGGATGAAGACTCCTTGAGGGTGCTAGAGCGTCTTGAGCGGATGAAAGTGCAGAGTCGAAACATCATTGTTCGCCCCGGTGTTGAAGTGGTCGCCCAGCAGCGGGATGCGCTAGGTGTAGCGTTAGACGCGTTTGATCAAACGGGCCAATTGCGCAAGCGGACACTTCAAAGTTGGGCCGCGCCTGAAGGTAATGTTTTGACTTCATTTTTGGATGGACTCTCAGAGGTTCGCACAATTGAGGACCAGCTCATAGCGAGGGATGCAGCAACTTTTCCAACCGCCGAAGAGCGCAGGCTTACGACCGTCGGTGCTGTGTTCAAAGTGGGTGGGCGGACGTTGGAGGTTTTTAACTTGAACCGGACCCGCGTTGAGCATGCGACTGGGGCTGACTTACTTTATTTCCATGAGCAATGCAACGCATGGACGCTTGTTCAATACAAGTCCATGGAGCGTGATGATGGGGCGCCAGACAAGCGCGCTGTTTATAGACCAGATACGACCTTTGATAGTGAACTGCAACGTATGGTCGACTTCCGCCAGCAAACACCTGACGCGTGGTCAGTTGCGGATAGCCCTGACGCCTATCGCCTGAGTGGTGACGGCTTCTTTTTCAAGTTCTGTTCCAGAATCCAGCTGGAGGTGTTGTCCGATACGTTGTTACCAGGGATGTACTTACCCCGAGAGTTCATGGCGTCTGTTTTGAATGACTCTAGGTCGTTGGGCGAGCGTGGCGGTCGTATCTTGACGTTTGAAAATTCTGGTCGGCATTTGACGAACACGCTTTTTTCAGAGTTACTGCGTGAAGGCTGGATTGGAACCCGAGGCGTTTCGTCCGAAAAAATCGCACAGATCGTAAGGAATTCTTTGTTAGGGAATAGGGCTGTGTCGATTGCAAGAGCGCGGCCAGCCGGGATTGCTGAAAATTTGGAAGAAACTTTGCAGCAGATTGGGGTGGTTTCTGGAAATCCTTGATGTGAGATTTGAGATGTGAGATGTGAGATGTGAGATGTGAGATGTGTGTGTCGGCGACATGTCTGATCACTTACGAGAGGAGCAGTTAGTAAATAGTATTTATAGGGAGCATTCATGAAATTCGAAGTCGTCGGTCCATTTTTCATCAAGACGCCTAGCATCATAAAAATCGATGACATCAAGCAATTGAAATTGATGATCTCCGAAAACGCGGCGCAATCTAGCTTGCTAGCAGCACCAGGTTGCTATGTCTTTGGCATCAAATCAACTGGTTCAAAGCGGGTAGTTCCTTGGTACGTGGGAAAGTCAGAAAAGCAGTCTGTGTTCAAGGAGGCCACTAACGCTGCTCATTTGCAGGTCTACAACGAGATATTGGATACATACAAAAAGGGGCATCCTGCGTTGATATTTTTGCCGCAGATTACAAGTTCTGGTGCGCCGTCAAAGGTTGCCAAAGGTGACGCTAAGAAACCGGCAATTGAGTTCTTGGAGGATTGGCTTATTGCGGCTGCGCTCCGATCCAACCCAGATCTTTACAACATCAAGAAAACAAAAATGCTCAATGAGCTTTGGGTCCGAGGATTGTTCAATGCAACTCAGGGAGACAGTAACGCTGCATCTAAAGCGTTGAAAGCTTCTTTGAAGCTGTAGATGCAAATGAGTACACCCTTCTCCCTCTGCATCTTCGTCGCCGACGGCGACCCCGACGGCCTGTGCATCGTCGACAAGTCCAACAGGATCGGCAAGGCGCTGGTGTTCCCGCGTGAGCTGCTGCCGCACCTCGACTGCGTAGAGGGTTCACCGTGATAGGTATTGATCGAAACAACTGGCTAGTCTACGAAGGGACATCCATGTATGGGCATGGTGTTTGGCCAACGCCAGTTGTGTTGCGCGCAACCATAGTCGCAGTTGAAGAAGACTGGGGCAAGCTTCCAACCTCAATGCATATAGATGATGCAAAACTCGTCTTTCGCGAAGACATGTTCGACCCGGTCACTGGCTTGAGGCGTGGACGGCTTTACCAGTGGCACGATGGGCAGACTCAGCCTAGTACTTGGTATGTCCACCAGCACCCCGCAGTGTTTGAGGATGTGGGACATCGAGACACAGCCGGGCGATTCCGAAAAGAGTTGCTCACTTACCATGACGCGAATCCCTTTGCTGGCCGGGTGTTGGCCGCGAATGGCGAATTGGTAATTGCGCTTGGTACCAGTGATGCCTTGTCTTTATGGACGGTGGTGCAAGTCGAACGCATCGCCTCAGGGCAAGAGCTTTTGTCCATCAAGGCCAGGTCGAATTTGGGAGTTTTGCCAGAGCTCGATTTCGTTAAGGTGCCCGCTGCTTCAAAAGAGGCCGTACTGGCGGCACTGACCAAATTGCGTGTTGCTGCATACAGAGAGCAGGCCAGCTCGGTAGTGGAGCAATGCCGACCAACGGCGCAGGTTATTCTTTCGCACTGGTTTGACGCTGTTGCTGGAATAAATGCAAGGGCCGATGACCTTGGCGATTTAATTAAGAAAATCGAGAAGAATGATGTTGGCAAGGATCGTCAAATACTCCTGAATACGGGAAGAACACTCGGCCTCTTTCACAACCGCAATAAGCCAAACGTAAAGGAGAAGTTTGGTGAGTTGGCGCGGGACATTAAGGAGTCCGATGCTGCATTTGCTTTGCAGGCCATCGCACTATTGCTACATGAGGTGGGCTGGACCAAAGCTTGAATGCAAAGAGGACTGACAGCATATGCAAACCCCTTTCTCCCTCCGCATCTTCTTAGCCGACGGCGACCCCGACGGTCTGCGCATCGTCGACAAGTCCAACTGGATTGGCAAGGCGCTGGTGTTCCCGCGTGCGCTGCTGCCGCAGGTTAAGGTCCGGCCCGAGCTGGCGCAGACCGGGGTGTACCTGCTGCTGGGGCCGCGCTCGGACGGAGAGGGCGACATGCTCTACGACCACGGCCGGGCAATGCTCTGCTTCAATTTTGATAGCTTCTTGCGCAAGATCCATGTGCGCTAGAGCCTGATTTGGCATAAATTTTATGAAGACACTGCCCGTACGTCTCTTGCCCGGCCAAGACCTGCGCGCCGCGCTGGAAGCCGCTGTGCAAGCCCACAACTGCCGCGCTGCGTTTGTGCTGTCTGGCATCGGCAGCCTGTCCACGGCGGGCATCCGCCTGGCAGGGGCGGCGCAGCCCACGCGGCTGACCGAGAGCATGGAGATCCTCACCCTCTCGGGCACCGTGGCCGCCGGTGGCGACAAAACGGCCTCGCACATGCACATGGCCATTTCCACCGCCACCGGGCAGGTGCTGGGCGGGCATGTGGCGCCGGGCTGCATCGTGCTCACCACGGCCGAGGTGCTGCTGGCCCTGCTGCCCGACTGGCAGTTCACCCGCGAGCCAGATGCCGGCACCGGCTATGACGAGCTGGTGATCCGGGCGCAGGGTTGAGGTGCTATTTCTTTTATAGCTGCTTGCGCAATATTTACGGGAGATAGAGGCACATTTCTTTCTTAACTTGCCTTTGCATGGCAATTCATTTACATTCAATATTCGCGATTCACGAATATTGAATGTAAATGCAGCTCAAGCCCCAAGACTTCCTGGTTGCCCTCAAGCTAGTGGCTTGGGGTGAGCAGCGCTGGACGTATGCGCGGCTGGCGCAGGAGCTGGGCATTAGCGTGTCTGAGGCGCATGCGTGCATCAAACGCGGGCTACAGGCGGGGTTGCTGGTCGATACGGCTTTGTTGGCACCACCGCCAGAGGCCACGCCGGGGGTACAGGAGGCGGTGGCGGTGTATCGCGTGCAGGCCAGGCCGCGCCGAGCCAAAGCGGCGATGGCCACCAACGCCGACAACCCGGCTCGGGTGAATAGCCGAAATTTGGCTGAGTTTGCAGTGCACGGGGCCAAATATGCTTTCCCGGCAGAGAAGCTGCCAGTCTCGGTGGGCGTGCCCACCAGCCACAGCGCACCTGCTTTTGCGGGCGTGTTTGCCCCGGGCTCAGACGATTGGGTGTGGCCGCACCCCAATGGCACGGTACGCGGACCAGGTCTGGAGCCCTTGCACCCCAGCGTGCCCTACGCCGCAATGCAAGATGCCAAGCTTTACGAGATGTTGGCCCTGTTCGATGCCTTGCGTGTGGGCAGGGCACGGGAGCGAGGAATGGCACTCAAGCGCTTGCCGTTGTTGATCTATCCAGACGGCCCGAAACCTGCTGAGAGGCCCATGTATGGCTAATCCAAACATTGAATTACTTACCTCCATTGCCAATGCGATGGGCGATTTGCGGGAGCAGGTGGTGTTTGTGGGCGGATGCGCAACCGGGCTGCTGATTACACAGCCCTTGGTAGCAGACGCTCGGGCCACCGAAGACGTGGATGCCATTGTGGAGGTGGCGTCATTGGTGGGCTACCACGCGCTGGCTGGGCAGTTGATGGAGCAAGGCTTCCAACAAACCATGGCCGACAACACGCCGCCGTTTCGCTGGTACTGGAATGGCATGCAGCTGGACTTGGTGCCACTCGACGAAAAGGTGCTGGGTTTTGCAAACCGCTGGTACAAGCCGGGGTTTGAGACAGCAGCCACGGCAACGCTGCCTTCAGGTTTAGTGCTGCGGCATCTTTCAGCGCCATACTTCATGGCGACCAAGCTGGAAGCGTTTCAGGACCGGGGCAACAACGACGTGTACCTGAGTCACGACCTGGAGGATGTCATCACCGTGGTGGATGGTCGTGAAGAGTTGATCAGCGAGCTAAGTTCCGCTCCACCCGATGTACGCGATTTCGTGGCGCAAACCTTGCGGGGCATATTGCGACACACCGATTTCACCAACGTACTGCCCGGTATCGTTTCACAAAGCAATCGCACCGGCCTGGTACTGCAGCGGTTTACACACATTTCCGAGTTATAGAAAACCCATGAACACCACCACCAACTCCCTCGTCCAGAAGCTCTGGAACTATTGCAACGTGCTGCGCGACGACGGCATGAGCTATGGCGACTATGTGGAGCAGCTCACCTACCTGCTGTTTCTCAAGATGGCCGACGAGCGCAGCGCGCCGCCCTACAACCAAAGCAGCATCGTGCCCGCCGCCTACGCCTGGCCCACGCTGCTGGCCAAAGACGGCGACGAGCTGTTTGACCACTACCGCCACCTGCTGGAGAAGCTGGGCCAGGAGAAAGGCACGCTGGGCCTGATTTTCGGCAAGGCACAAAACAAGTTTCAAGACCCGGCCAAGCTGCGCCGCGTGATTGTCGATTTGATAGACGCCGAGACTTGGACGGTGCTGGGTGCGGACGTGAAGGGAGATGCCTATGAGGGCCTGCTGGAGAAGAACGCGCAAGACACCAAGAGCGGTGCGGGCCAATACTTCACGCCCCGCGCGCTCATCCAAGCCATGGTGGACTGCATGGCCCCGCAGCCGGGTGAGCGCATTACCGACCCGGCCTGCGGCACGGGCGGCTTTTTATTCACCGCGCACAACTTTATTACCAGCCATAACAAGAGCCTCACGCGTGACCATCTCAAGCACCTGAAAGAAAAAGCCTTCACCGGCTACGAGCTGGTGCAGGCCACCGCACGGGTGTGCGCCATGAACATGATGCTGCACGGCATTGGGTCTGAGAAGCAGGTGCCTGTGGTGGTGGGCGACGCGCTGGCCGCTGACCCCGGCGAGCGCTTTGAAGTGGTGCTGGCCAACCCGCCGTTTGGCAAGAAGAGCAGCACCGTCATCGTGGGCGAAGACGGCCGCACCAGCACCGAGAAAGACACCATCGAGCGCGACGACTTTTGGGCCACCACCAGCAACAAGCAGCTCAACTTTGTGCAGCACATCAAAACACTGCTCGCCACCCATGGCCGTGCAGCGGTGGTGTTGCCGGACAACGTGCTGTTTGAAGGCGGTGCGGGCGAGACCATTCGCAAAAAACTGCTGCACGAGTGCGATGTGCACACGCTCTTACGCCTGCCTACCGGTTTGTTCTACGCGCAGGGCGTCAAGGCCAATGTGGTGTTTTTTGAAAAGAAGGGCGCGTCTGAGACGCCGTGGACCAAGCAGCTGTGGATTTACGACTTGCGTACCAACAAGCACTTCACGCTCAAGACCAACCCGCTCTCGCGAGCGGACCTCGATGAGTTTGTAGACCTGTACCGGGTTGGCAACCGGCACCAGCGTCAGGACACATGGTCAACCGAGAACCCGGACGGCCGCTGGCGCGCCTACAGCTATGACGAGCTGGTGGCCCGTGACAAGACTAGCCTGGACATCTTCTGGCTCAAAGATGATTCATTGGCCGACAGTGACAACCTGCCCGCACCCGGCGTGATTGCGCTGGAAATTGTGGAAGACCTGCAAGCCGCGCTGGAGCAGTTCAAACTGATTGCGGCAGACATGACCGAAGGCGCTATTGAGTAAAACACCATGAAAACCTTTTTCAACCACC
This sequence comes from Rhodoferax sp., assembly GCF_013297935.1. Taxonomy (GTDB): domain Bacteria; phylum Pseudomonadota; class Gammaproteobacteria; order Burkholderiales; family Burkholderiaceae_C; genus Allorhodoferax. Next base: position 79,359 of record NZ_JAAFIX010000004.1, read on the forward strand.
TCCACGCCCAGCACCAGGGCAAAGTCGAAATGTTCCGCGGCGCGCTGGTGCCGTGCTTTGAGGTGCCGGCCCGAGCCGACCATGTGTTGGCCGAACTGCAGCGCCGCCCTCTGGGTGCGGTGCTGGAGCCGCAAGCCTTTGGCGAGGCGGCGCTCACCGCCATCCACAGCCCGCGCTACCTGCGCTTTTTGGCTAGCGCCTGGGACCAGTGGGTGGCGCTGGACGCGGCCAACGCGGACAAGGACATCCTGCCCTCGGTGTGGCCCACGCGCACCTTCCGCACCGACATCGAGCCCGACAACTTTGCCGCCAAGATGGGCTTGTATTCCTATGACGCAGGCACGCCTTTCACCAGCGGCACCTGGGTGGCTGCGCGCGCCGGGGCTGACTGCGCCTTGAGTGCGGCGCAAGCCGTGCTAGCAGGAGACCGCGCCGCCTTTGCCCTGAGTCGCCCGCCCGGCCACCATGCGGGGGCCGACTTTTTTGGCGGCTACTGTTTCTTGAACAACGCAGCCTTGGCCGCCCAACATCTGCTGGACCAGGGTGAAGGGGCGGGCATCAAAAAAGTGGCGGTGCTGGACGTGGACTACCACCACGGCAACGGCACCCAAGCCATCTTTTACGACCGGCCCGATGTGTACTTCGCCAGCATCCACGGCGACCCGCGCACCGAGTACCCGTTCTATCTGGGCCATGCAGATGAAACTGGCTCCGGCGCTGGATGGGGTGCCAACCTCAACCTGCCGCTGCCGCGTGGCACCGACTACGCCACCTGGGCCCAAGCCTTGGAAACGGCGTTGGCGGGCATCGAAAAGTTCGGCGCAGACGCGCTGGTCGTGTCGCTGGGCATGGACACGTTTGAAGGCGATCCGATTTCGGGCTTCAAGCTCAAGTCAGGCGACTACCTGCGAATCGGCGAGCGCCTGGCCAAGGCCGGCTTGCCCACCGTGTTTATCTTTGAGGGCGGCTACGCTGTCGAAGAGGTGGGCATCAATGCGGTCAACGTGTTGCAAGGCTTTACGAACCCGTAACATCCGCCCGCCGGAAACCCCGCCCCGTAGCGGCTAAGCTCATGTTTATGACGACATTTATTCAATTTTGCAGCCCCGAGTGGCTTCAGCGTTGCCTGCGGGCCACCGTGTTGGCGGTTGCCGCGGCGGTGGCGGTACCCGCCCTCGTGCAAGCCCAAGGCGTTACCGCCACGCTGGACAACGCCGCCTCCACCGAGCGCCTGATTGCCGAGTTCGGTGGCTGGATCGGCAACCACCACGACGCCGACCAACTCATCACCACCCTGCGCAGTGGCAGGCCCACCGCCACCGCCGGTGCGGCCAGCCGCGAGCCGGCCACCGGTGCGCTGGGGTATGGCGAGGTGCGCCTAGCGCTCAAGCTCGCACAGGGTGCTTTGGCACAGCAAGGGGTCGCGTACCCCGATGCGGCGCAACTACAAGCGGCTTTGCATGGTGGCGTGCTACATACCGCCCAAGGTGAGCAGACCCTGGAGGGCGTGCTCCCCCTAAAAGCGCAGGGCACCGGCTGGGCCACCATGGCGGACCGCTACGGGCTGACCACCGAAGACATGCTGCCCCCGCCGGGTAAGCCAGTCGTCGTCAAGCGACTGATGGAGCCCTCTGCCAAGGCAAAGGCCAAAGCGGGTGCCAAAGGGAAAGCGAAAACCAGCGCCAAGGCAAAGTCCTCCCCCAAGGGCAAAGCCGGAGCCAAGTCCGGCGTCAAGAAAGCCACTGGTAAAGCGACCAAGGCGGCATCCAGCAAGGCCAAACCTGCAGCTGCCAAAAAGTAGGCAGGCAGCCTCAGTCCACTGTGGGGCGGGTGCGCAGCAATGCCGCCAAGCCGATGGCGGCTACCAGCATGAGTACCACCGGGAACAGCGTGGTGGCTGACCACTCGATCAGCGCCCCGCTGACGCCTGATGCCACCAGCCCACCCAAGGTGTAGTTCAGTACCAGCACTGCGGTGCTGTTGACCAGCGCGTTGCCTTTCTCACGGGCGCCTATGTCGGTCATGCACAGGGTGTAAAGCGCGCTGCCTGCAGCGCCCAGCAAAAACACCACCGGCCAGACCAGCCAGGGTGCTTGCTGGACCGCTAGAAGAGCAGCCGCGCACACTAGGGCCATGCCGGTGATGCCACGCATCAGCATGCGCCGGCCCCGGGCCGGTTGGGCAAAGCGGTCTGCCACCATGCCCACCGGAATAGCGATCAGCGTGCTGCCGGCTCCGCTCACCGAAATCATGAGCGCCGCCGCACTGGCCCCCATGCCCAGTGTGAGACCGTAGAGCGGGAGGATGGACGCTAGGCCCAGCTCAAAAAAGCCGCCGATAAAGCCCGCCAGCATCAGGATAGGGTGCTGCTGCACTGCCAGCCATAGACCGCGCGGCCCGAGGTGTGCAGTGTCAGGCTCTTGCGGTGGGGCGATGGCCGGAATGAACGCCGTCCACAGCAAGCCCGCACTCAGCAACCCGATCACCCAGGCAAGCGCCGTGCGCCCTTCGCTGCCAGCCCAGGCCAGTAGGGTCGGGCCGATCACAAAGGTCATGCCCACCATGGTGGCGTACATGCCCATGGTGCGCCCCAGCCGCTCGGGCGGCGAAAACTCGGCAATATAGGCCTCCGCCAGCACCCAGCGCAGCCCTCCGGCAATGCCCGCCAGCAACTCCAGCGCAAACCAGAGCCCCAAGTGGTCCGTAGTCAGAAAACCAATGGCTGCAAGCAGTGGCATACCAGACGCAAACCACATGGTTTGCCGCCGCCCCCACCGCTGGGTGAGTGCCGAGGCAAACGGCGTCACTATAAAAATACCCAGCCAGGTGGTGGCCGCAAACAGGCCGGCCAAGGTGGTGGACACCTCGCGCTCCTTGAGCAGCACCAGCATCAACGGCGAGAGCATGAACACGCCCGAGAGCTGAAACAGCGTCGAGCCAAACACCGCCAGCAGCCCCATGGCGGGGCTGCGCCGGGCAGCCGGTGCGGGGGCGTGCGGCTCAGCCATGGTGCTGTGCGGCCAGCAGAGCCCGCGCCACCTCGGCAAAACCCGCGCCACGGGCGGAGGGCGTCACGTAGGCCGGCAGGTGGGTCAGCTGCGGTGCAAACCGCGCAATATTGGCCACCCCGATGCTCTGGGGCAGGTGCTGGAACATGACTTGGTCATTGCCCGAGTCGCCTACAAACGCCCAGTGGTCCGCCTCGGCCGCCAGATCACGGCCCAGCAGCTCGCGGACGATCCAGCAGGCGCCGGTCCACTTATTGAAGTCCCCAAAGCAGCCGTGGATGTGGATGCTGCTCACAGTGGTCTGCATGCCGTGGCTTTGTAGCAGGGCCAGCACACGGTGCACTGTTTCGGGCGGGTGCTGTGCGAACTCCGCGTAGTCAAACGCGAGGTCGGTTTCGCGGCCCGCGCTGTCGCGACTGAGCTCCACGCCGGGCACCTCTGCCACCACCTGCGCGGCAATGGCGTGCATGCGGGCTTGGTTGGCGGTGCGCTCGGCGGCCGTCTGTTGGTATCTTTTTGATAGCGCCTTGCGCATATTCTGCGTGGGCTGGAGGCCTATTGGGCTTGAATTTGCTTCGCCGGAGCAGTCGGGCGCAAACGCCACCGCACCGTTCTCGGCCACCATGGCGTCCACCGGCCAGGCAGACCCAAGAGTGCCCGCCACGAAGGGCTCGCACCAGCCGATGGGCCGCCCGGTGATGGGTATCACCGTAAGCCCGGCCGCCTTCAAGTCCCCCAGCGCCTGTAGCGCCTCGGGGGCAATGTGGCCCTCGTGCGTCAGGGTGTCATCGATATCGGTGAAGACGCCGGTGATGCGGCGGCGGGCCTCGGCGGGCCAATCTGCCAAGGGTTTCACGGGTCTACCCCGCGTTTTGCAGCGCCAAGCCCGCGTGCTCGCGCAGCGGGTGGAAGTGGATTTTGGGGAAGCGCTCTTGCGCCAAGCGCACGTCGTACGGGCTGGTGCACAGGTAGGCCAGGGTGTCGGCCGCGTCCCGCGCCATGCGCAGGGGGTAGGCGTTCACAAACTCTTGCAGCTCTTTGGGCGTGTCGGCGGTAATCCAGCGGGCGCCGGTGTACTGACTGCCTTCGAGGCGGATGTCGGCGTCGTACTCGCCCTTCAGGCGGTGCTGCACCACTTCAAATTGCAACTGGCCCACCGCGCCCAGCAGCATGTTGCCGCCCATTTCGGGCTTGAACACCTGGATGGCACCTTCCTCGCCCAGCTGGGCCAGGCCTTGCTGCAGCTGCTTGGTGCGCAAGGGGTTTTTCAGCACCACGGTCATGAACATTTCGGGTGCAAAAAAGGGCAGGCCGGTGTACATGAGGTTGACGCTGCCATCGGTAATGGTGTCGCCCAGTTGCACGCCGCCGTGGGTGGTAAAGCCCACGATATCGCCCGCATAGGCCTCTTCCACGGCCTCGCGGCGCTGGCTCATGAAGGTCACCACGCTGGTAGGGCGCAGCTCTTTGGCGGTGCGCATGACTTTGAGCTTCATGCCCGGCGTGTACTTGCCAGACGCCATGCGCACGAACGCAATGCGGTCGCGGTGGTTGGCGTCCATATTGGCCTGGACCTTGAACACCACGCCGCTGAAGGCCTCGTCTTCCGGTTGCACTTCTTTCACCACCGGCTGGCGGTTCACCATGGTGGTGCTCACGCGTTGCTGCGGAGCGGGAGCGAGGTCGACCAGCGCGTCCAGCACCTCCATCACACCGAAGTTGTTCACCCCGGAGCCGAAGAACACGGGGGTTTGCTTGCCGGCCAAAAAGGCCTCGTGGTCCCAGGCGGGGCTGGCGCCGGTGGCCAGCTCCATGCTCTCGATGGCGGTGGTCCACTCGTGGCCGAAGCGCTGTTGCAGGGAGTCCGCGTCGTTCAGGGGCACGGTGTCGAAGTCTTGCGGGCGGCGCTCGCTGCCGGACTCAAACACGGTCATGGCCTGGGTGCGCAAATTGATGATGCCGCCGAACGCCTTGCCCTGGCCCACGGGCCAGGTCATGGGCACGCAGGGCATGCCCAGCTCGCGCTCGATTTCGTCCAGGATGTCGAGCGGCTCGCGCACTTCGCGGTCCATCTTGTTCACAAAGGTGATGATGGGCGTATCGCGCTGGCGGCACACCTCAATCAAGCGGCGGGTCTGGGCTTCCACGCCGTTGGCCGCGTCAATCACCATCAGCGCCGAGTCCACGGCGGTCAGCACGCGGTAGGTGTCTTCCGAGAAGTCTTTGTGGCCGGGAGTGTCGAGCAGGTTGACCACGTGGTCGCGGTACGACATCTGCATCACCGAGGATGCGACCGAGATTCCGCGTTGCTTTTCAATTTCCATCCAGTCACTCGTGGCGTGGCGACTGGCTTTGCGGGCCTTCACCGAGCCGGCGATCTGGATCGCGCCCGAGAATAGCAAGAGCTTTTCAGTGAGCGTGGTCTTGCCGGCGTCCGGGTGGGAAATGATCGCAAATGTGCGGCGGCGGCGGGTCTCGGCAAGAAAGGTCATGAAGGGGGAGGGCTGCAGGCAGCGGCTGAGGCAAAGGGGGGGATTTTAGGCTCCCCGGGCGGAGTGCGTCTGCCGTGGCTGAAGCCGCACCCTTAAACTCGCGGCCACAAGAAACCAGTATTCGCGGAGACCAGTGTGAGCATCAAGCAAATGGCCCAAGCCTTGGGGCTGTCAACTTCCACCGTGAGCCGGGCTCTGAACGGGTATGCCGACGTCAATGCCTTGACCCGCGCGCGCGTCAAAGAAATGGCGGACACCCTGGGCTACCGTCCCGATGCCGGTGCGCGCCGGCTGGTGCGCGGCAATACCGATGCCATCGGAATCGTGTATTCCGCCGCGGTCGAAAATCTGGGTAACCCGCAGTTTCTGGACATGGCCGACGGCTTGGGCGAGCGCTTGGAGCGCGAGCACCAGGATTTGTTGCTGGCGGTGGCCAAAAACGAAACCGAACTCGAAATTTATGAGCGCTTGTTCAGAGGCGGCCGGGTCGACGCGGTCATCGTGCCCAATACCCGGGTCCAGGACCCGCGCGTGGACTTCCTGCTGGAGAAAAACTACCCCTTTGTAGGCTACGGCCGCACGGCCGACTGCGCGCATTACTCCTGGCTGGACTTTGACAACGATCTCGGCAGCCAACTGGCGGTGGAGCATTTGCTGGCACTGGGCCACACCCGCATTGCCTATGTGCACGCGCCGCTGGAGCTGAACTTCGCCTTTCAGCGGCACCGGGGTTATGTGTCTGCTTTGCAGGCTGCGGGTGTGGCCTGCGTGCCGGGGTATTGCATCGGCGGGGTGAATGACCGGCGTAGCGGCTTGGCGGCCGTGGCGCAGGTGTTGGCTCTGTTCCCCCGGCCCACGGCGGTGCTGGTGGACAACAACCTGGGCGGTGTGGGGCTGATCCGCGGTTTGCTGGACGCGGGCCTGCACGTGGGCAAAGACATTTCGGTGGTGGTGCACGGGGATATTCCCCAAGACACCTTGCTCACGGGCCTGAATGTCACTACCGTCACCCAGCCCACACCGCAAACCACCGGGATTGCATTGGCCGAAATGGTGATGAAGGTGCTGCGCGAACCCGATGGTGGCCCGTATCAACTGCTGCGCCAGCCGGCCTTGCAACTGGGGAGCAGTACCGGCCGCGCGGAATGACGGGCCGGACGCCCGATTGCCCCATCAACTTGGTGTGGCAATGGAGTCGTGGTTAAAATCTTGCATTTCCGAGGAGCGTTGCAGCCCGCCATGTATCTGTACAGATACCGCGAGTGAGGCTCGGAACCCACGGTGCGCCTTGCACCGTGTCTTCACAACGGCGCTCACCCACTGGAAATGTGTGCGGTGAGTTGCTTGTCAAATCCCCCGTGTGCGCCAGTGGCAATGCAAATCAACGTTTGGAGCACACCATGAGCGCTGTATTGAAATTGGTTAAAAACGCCAAGACCCCCAAGGCCGTGAAGGCCGCAACCCCCGCCAAAGCTGCAGCCGCAGTCGTGGTGAAAGCAGAAGACTTCAAGATTGCTGACCTGAGCCTGGCTGCTTGGGGCCGCAAAGAGCTGACCATCGCCGAGACCGAAATGCCCGGCCTGATGGCTATCCGTGAAGAGTTCGCCAAGGCGCAGCCTCTTAAGGGCGCCCGCATCACCGGCTCGCTGCACATGACCATTCAGACCGGCGTGCTGGTCGAAACCCTGCAAGCTCTGGGCGCTGATGTGCGCTGGGCTTCGTGCAACATCTTCTCCACTCAAGACCACGCAGCCGCTGCGCTGGTAGCCAAGGGCACACCGGTGTTCGCGCACAAGGGCGAGTCGCTGGAAGAGTACTGGGACTTCACCCACCGCATTTTTGAATTCGGTGGCAAAAAAGGCACTGCAGCCGAAGGCCCCAACATGATTCTGGACGACGGCGGCGATGCCACCTTGTTGATGCACCTCGGCGCCCGCGCTGAGAAAGACCTCAAAGTGCTGGCCAAGCCCGGCAGCGAAGAAGAGGTGTGCCTGTTCAACGCCATCAAGGCCAAGCTGAAGGTGGACCCCACCTGGTACAGCCGCCGCCTGAAGAACATCATCGGCGTGACCGAAGAAACCACCACTGGCGTGCTGCGTTTGAACGAAATGTCCGCCAAGGGCACTTTGGCCTTCCGCGCTATCAACGTGAACGACTCGGTCACCAAGAGCAAGTTCGACAACCTGTACGGTTGCCGCGAGTCTTTGGTGGATGCCATCAAGCGCGCTACCGACGTGATGATTGCCGGCAAGGTAGCTGTGGTGGCCGGTTACGGTGACGTGGGCAAGGGCTCTGCCCAAGCACTGCGCGCCTTGAGCGCCCAAGTCTGGGTAACTGAAATTGACCCGATCAATGCCCTGCAAGCCGCCATGGAAGGCTACAAGGTCGTGACCATGGAATACGCTGCCGACAAGGCTGATATTTTTGTGTCTGCCACCGGCAACAAAAACGTCATCACCTACAAGCACATGGAGGCCATGAAGGACCAGGCCATCGTTTGCAACATCGGTCACTTCGACAACGAAATCGACGTCGCTTCGCTGGAAAAGTTGAAGTGGGAAGAGATCAAGCCGCAAGTCGACCACGTGATCTTCCCCAAGAGCGGCAAGAAGGCCGAAAAGCGCATCATCTTGCTGGCGAAGGGCCGCCTGGTGAACCTGGGTTGTGGCACGGGCCACCCCAGTTTCGTCATGTCGTCCAGCTTTGCGAACCAGACGATCGCCCAGATCGAGTTGTTCACCAAGCCCAAGGAATACAAGGCCGGCAAGGTTTATGTGTTGCCCAAGCACTTGGATGAGAAAGTGGCACGTTTGCACCTGAAGAAAGTCGGCGCGATGCTGAGCGAGCTGACGGAAGAGCAGGCTGCGTACATCGGTGTGAGCCAAGCCGGTCCGTACAAAGCAGATACGTACCGCTATTGATAGCACCCCCGAGGTGCCTTGGGCGCCTCCCTCTCAAGGGGGTGACTCCAGCCGTCCGGCGAAGCCGGTCCCGCGGTGTCTCTGGCTTTAAGGGGCTGATAACTTTGGAAAACGATGCGAATTGATCAACTTTTGGTGCAGCGCGGGCTGGCCAGCACCCGTTCCCAGGCCCAGCGCCTGATTGCGGATGGCGTGGAGTGGCTGAAGATGGAGCTCTCGGGCGAAGTCTGGAAACGTGTAGCCAAAAACGGAGATGAGGTGCCCGAGGGCGCCAAGATCCGTTTGTTGGACGATTCGGAGGCTCGTTACGTTTCGCGCGGGGGGCTGAAGCTGGAGGCGGCGCTCAAGCAGGTGGGCCTGTCGGTGACCGGTTTGCGTTGCTTAGATGTGGGCCAGAGTACCGGCGGATTCACAGACTGCTTGTTGCAGGCCGGCGCGCAGTCGGTGGTGGGGGTGGATGTGGGCAGCGCCCAATTGCATCCGTCCTTGCGCAGCGATGCTCGCGTGCTGTGTGTGGAGTCGGTCAATGCCCGCACCTTGTCTGCTATGGATTTGGTAGCTGCTTACGCAGATAGTACCGGGGCTGGCGGCCAATTTGAGGAAGAAGCCGAGCTGGACGATGATTGGGGCGATGACGACGACTTCGAAGACGAAGGCCTCGAACCGCAGGCGAAGGCCGAGGCCGAGCCGGTCGAGTTGCCTCCGGAGTTCGCGCCACCTTTCGACCTGCTGGTGGCTGACTTGTCTTTCATCTCGCAGACGCTGGTGCTGCCAGCGGCGGTGGAGCTGCTCAAAGAGGGTGGTGTGCTGCTCACACTGGTCAAGCCACAGTTCGAGTTACAGCCCGGGCAAGTGGGCAAGGGCGGTATTGTCAAAGATCCGGCCATGTACCCCATCGTGGAGCAGCGCTTGCGCGACACCTGTGCAGACCTCGGTCTGGAGGTGACCCATTGGTTCGACTCCGCCATCGAAGGTGGCGACGGAAACCGCGAATTCTTTATTGCTGCCCGCAAAGCGGGCTGAACTCAGCGCCGCCATAGCGCGGGCGCCTGAGACGGAGAACACTATGTCTGCAAATAACCGGATTCCAGTGAGCCTGGAGTTTTTCCCCCCTAAGACGCCCGAAGGTGCTGAAAAACTGCGCGTGGTCCGCCAGCAGCTCTACGGGCTGAAGCCGGAGTTTTGCTCGGTAACTTTCGGTGCCGGTGGCTCCACCCAGGAAGGCACGTTCAACACCGTGCGAGATATTCTGGCCGAAGGCACAGATGCAGCGTCCCACTTTTCTTGCGTAGGCGCCACCAAGGCCACGGTGCGTGTCCAATTGGCCACCCTGAAGGCGATGGGCGTCAAACGGCTGGTAGCGCTGCGGGGCGACTTGCCCAGTGGCTATGGTGCGGGTGGCGAGTTTCATTACGCCAGTGACTTGGTGGAATTCATTCGCGCTGAGACCGGCGACGACTTTCACATCGAGGTGGCTGCATACCCTGAGGTTCACCCGCAGGCCAAGTCGCCTGCCAGTGACTTGCAGGCGTTTGCCGCCAAGGTTAAGGCCGGCGCTAACTCGGCCATTACCCAGTATTTCTACAACTCGGACGCTTATTTCCGCTTCCAGGAAGAGGTGGATGCTCTGGGCATTACGGTGCCGGTGGTGCCGGGCATCATGCCCATTACCAGTTCAACCCAGCTGATGCGCTTCTCCGACGCCTGCGGAGCCGAAATCCCGCGCTGGATCCGCCTGCGTTTGCAGAGCTACGGCGATGACGTGGCGTCTATCAAGGCGTTCGGCTTGGAGGTGGTGACCGATTTGTGTGAGCAGCTGCGTGCCGGTGGCGCACCGGCACTGCACTTCTACACCATGAACCAGAGCGCACCGACTCTGGCCTTGTGTGAGAACCTCGGTCTGAGCGCCTAGCGCTTACTCCGGTTTAGCCGCCGGAATCGAGGGTGGAGGTTGCGTTGGCGTCTTGCCCGAGCAACTTCACCATCTGGGGTAGCGCGTCTTTCAGGGCTGCCTTCAGGGTGTGCGGCGGGTTGATCAAAAACATGCCGCTGGCGGGCAGGCCGGGGCGAACCACTTCACCTTGCTCGTCGGTGGTGAGCTTGCTCGATTTGACGGTCAAGGTGGCGTGAAGCCAGGACTTGCCGGCCTTGTTGGCCATGGTTTTGAGTTTCTTCGGCAGGTCGTGTGCTTCGGGCCGCGGAATGATGGGGTACCACACGGCATAGGTTCCGGTGGCAAAGCGCAACATCGAATCGGCCACCATACTCGCCACCCGCATGTAGTCATTTTTGACCTCATAACTTGGGTCGCACAGCACCAGGGCGCGGCGGGACGGAGGTGGTAAAAACTTCTTCAGCCCTTCAAAACCATCTTCCCGCAGCACTGTCACCTGTCGGCCCGCTTCCAGCTGGGCTACGTTGGCGATCAGCGTTTTCGTGTCGGTAGGGTGGAGCTCAAAAAGTTTGAGCTTGTCCCGGCCGCTGAGCAAGCTTTGGATGATGAAAGGCGAGCCCGGGTACACCGACCAGGTATTGCCGGCATTGAAGCCCGCCACCATATCAATGTAGTCCTGCAAAGCCGGAGCGAACGGGGTGTCGGGCTTGCTGGCCACCAGCTTGAGGAAGCCTTCTGCAGCTTCTTCACTGGTTTTTGCGAAGTCTCCGTCGAGTTTGTAGAGCCCCGCTCCTGCGTGGGTGTCAAACACATTGAGCGCAGCTTCTTTTTGCGTCATGTGTCGCAAAACTGCCAGCAAAGTGGTGTGTTTCAACACGTCGGCATGGTTGCCGGCGTGGAAGGCGTGTCGATAACTAAACATCCCCTATGATACCTAGCGACCCGCGGTGTCATGTGCATCAAGTTTGGAAAGAGGCCTCTCACGGGTCTTTGCGGGCATAAAAAATACAGAGTTCATCTCAAAGACATGGTTGACCAACACGCACCGTCTGCTCCCCCGCAGGTCCCTGTGACCGGGCATCTGGACGCCTTGGCGCCCGGTACCCGTTTGGCTGAGTTCGAGATCAAAGGCTTGTTGGGCGTCGGCGGTTTCGGGATGGTCTATCGCGGCTATGACCATTCCCTGCATCGCGCTGTCGCGATCAAGGAGTACATGCCGACCAGCCTCGCAGGCCGCGACCCGCTGGCGGCGGTAACCGTGAAGTCGGCTACCGATTCCGCGGCGTTTGAGTCGGGGCTGCGGTCTTTTATTGCAGAAGCGCGCTTGTTGGCCCGGTTTGACCACCCCTCGCTGGTCAAGGTATATCGCTTCTGGGAGGCCAACAACACTGCCTATATGGCCATGCCTTTGTACGAAGGCATCACACTCAAAGAGGCCCGGCGCCGCATGAGCGGTCCGCCACCTCAGGCGTGGCTCCAATCCGTGTTGTGGTCTGTGTTGGCGGGCCTGAAGGTGTTGCACGACAACAGCACTCTGCACCGCGATGTGTCTCCCGACAATATTTTTCTGCAAAATATCGGCCCGCCGGTGCTACTGGATCTGGGCGCCGCACGCCGGGCGATTCTCGACACCAGCCAGAAGCACACTGCGGTGTTGAAGGTGAACTACGCCCCGATCGAGCAATATGCCGACGCCCGCGATATGCAGGAAGGGCCTTGGACCGACCTGTATGCGGTGGCCGCGGTGATGCACGGCTGTATTTGTAATGAGCCCCCGCTACCGGCGACTTTTCGCGCAGTGCGGGACCGTTTGCCGCCATTTGCCCAAGTTGCCCAGACGGCAGAGACGCACTTCGGGCAGACCTATTCAGACAATTTTGTGCGGGCTATTGCTCATGCGTTGGTGATTGAGCCTGCTGAGCGAACCCCTAGCGTCGAAGCGCTGGCACAAGAAATCGGGATGAAGTCGCCGCCGGACCTCGCGCGATTCGATTGGCGCAAGGCCTTGGGCGAGTCGGTGACCTTGACCGAAGCCGGTGATGATCCCGCACCGATAACGACCGAGATGTTGACCACCCGGCCGGCCTCGGATTTCCCGGATACGGTGTTTCAGTCGACGACACTGGATTCAGCCAAGACGGTGAAGGTTCCTCCTCCGGGTGGTGCCCCTGTCAAAGCCCGCCGGACGGAGTCGCCCACCCGGAGCAGTGCTGTAACCTTCCATGGGTGGTGGATTGCAGTGGGGTTATTGCTCGCTGTCTTGGCATGGTGGGCTTTGCGGCCAGCTGTGCCCCAGCCACAACCGATGTTGACAGAGCGCGCTGCGCCAGAGGGTCTGCCAGCGCAGCTACCCGCAGTGCAAGCCGGTGTGCCCGAGGTCAGCCCACCTGCGCCACAGGTGGCGCCACCTGCTAAGGCAGTGAGTGGACCGCTGGCCACAAGCCCGGTTAAGCCGGCCCCGGCATCGCGCGCTGTCGCCGCCAACCCGCCTGCTCCGGCCATCACGGAAAAGGCGCAGCCCGCCAAGGCGCCCTTACGGCCGGAGGCGGGCGCAACTGCGGCTGCGGAGAAGCCCTCGGTTCATTCAACGAGTTCCAAAGATCCTTTGGCGGCATGTGCGGAGGCATCGGTCTTTTCGCGGACCATGTGCGTGTACCGGGAGTGCCAGAAGCCAGAGTTCTATAACTTGCCGGTGTGCGTGGCTGATCGCAAGCACTGGGACGAGCAAAACAAGAACCGAAACTGATCCGCTCACGGCGGGTTTGCTGTTTTTGCTTGGCCTTTGTATAATCGAGGGCTTCGCAGCGCATTTGTGGCTCCGCGGCGAAGAATTCAACCCACCTAAGAGATTCCCAACAGAGGAACGCCGACCGTGGAAAAGAGCCCTCCCAAACCTTCTTTTTAAAGAGAAAACTCATGTCTACATTCAGCGCAAAACCCGCTGAGGTCGTGCACGAGTGGTTTGTGGTTGACGCGACCGATAAGGTCCTCGGACGAGTAGCCAGCGAAGTTGCTCTCCGTTTGCGCGGCAAACACAAGGCCATTTACACGCCTCACGTCGATACCGGTGATTTCATCGTCGTTATCAACGCAGCCCAACTCAAAGTAACTGGCACCAAGTCCTTGGACAAGGTGTACTACCGCCACTCCGGTTATCCCGGCGGTATCACAGCTACGAACTTCCGTGACATGCAGTCCAAGCATCCCGGACGCGCTTTGGAAAAAGCCGTCAAGGGCATGTTGCCCAAGGGTCCCCTGGGCTACGCCATGATCAAGAAGCTCAAGGTGTACGGTGGTGCTGAGCACCCGCACACTGCCCAGCAACCCAAAGTGTTGGAACTGTAAGGAGCTCTCATGATTGGTGAATGGAACAATGGAACAGGCCGTCGCAAATCCAGCGTCGCCCGCGTTTTCCTGAAAAAAGGCACTGGCAAGATCACTGTGAACGGTAAAGACATCGAAAACTTCTTCGGTCGTCAAACCTCCATCATGATCTGCAAGCAACCCCTGATGCTGACTAACCACGCTGAATCGTTTGACATCATGGTCAACGTTGCAGGCGGTGGTGAATCCGGCCAGGCTGGTGCTACACGTCACGGCATTACACGTGCATTGATCGATTACGACGCGAGCCTCAAGCCCGCACTGAGCCAAGCCGGCTTCGTAACTCGTGACGCACGTGAAGTGGAACGTAAGAAGGTCGGCTTCCACGGCGCTCGTCGTCGTAAGCAGTTCTCCAAGCGTTAATCACGCTGCAACATTACGTTGCACATTTACAGCCGCCCGAGGTCAAACTCCGGCGGCTGTTTTTATTCTGGCTGCTAGACTTCGCCTCCCATGAGATTTCGATTACTCCGCCGCCGCCTCACCATCAGCGCTCCTCGCATGGCTGTCCGCAGCGCCATGCCTTGGCCATTCCGTTGGGCCTTGTTGGCGATCGTCCTGGGCTTTTGTGCCGCCATCGGGCTGTGGGCTTTTGAGTTCGGCAAAGACATTGCCGGGCTTGAAAAGGGCTCCAAAGACGAATTGGTGCAGCTCCGCGCAACTGCCGCTGCGCTGCAAGCCGAAATGCTCACCCTCAAGACGGAGCGCGATCAAGCGCAATCGGTCGCCAACACTGCCGACACCTTGGTGACTGCCGAGAAAGCCTCCCAGGAGAAACTCATTGCCCAAGTGAAGCAGTTGGAGGCAGACAACCGGTCTTTGCGCGACGACCTCGGCTTTTTTGAAAAGCTCATTCCGGCGGGTGGCGTTGAGGGAATCGCCATCCGCGGTCTTCAGGCGGAACTTACATCGCCGGGCACCTTAAAATGGCAAGCGCTGGTCATGCAAGCCGGCCGTAACAGCACAGAGTTTGCAGGTCGTTTGGAAATAACTCTGGTCGGTACGGCGAACGGAAAGCCGTGGAATGCTTCACTCCCTGAAGGGGCGCTGGCTCTCAAGGTGAAGCAGTACGGGCGTCTGGAAGGGGAGTTTCCTATTCCTCCACAGACCGTGGTGAAAAGTGTGTCAGCGCGTGTCCTTGAGGGTTCCTTGGTCCGTGCAACCCAAACCCTCAAGCTTTAAGCCAATCAGAGGTACGCCATGTTTAACAAAAATAAGCAGCCACCCATCAAAAGTCTGATCGCAGACGGAACAGAAATTCAAGGAAACCTGACATTTTCCGACGGGCTCCGGGTCGACGGAACCGTTGTGGGGAATGTGCATGCTGCGGAAGCGGTCACCAGCATCCTGGTGATTTCAGACTCAGCCAGCATCACCGGCTCAATCACCGCAGACCACATCATCATTAACGGGACTGTGAAGGGCCCGATTCATGCCCGCCGCATGTTGGAATTGCAGCCCAAAGCGCGCATTGAAGGCGATATTGAATACGCCGCACTCGAAATGCACCAGGGCGCCCTGATTTCAGGACAATTGCGACCGATGCTTCTTGATGAAGAAAAACCCACATTGAAACTAGCGGCAAATAACCAGTAAGAGAATTCCCGAGCGAATTCCTGTACTATTTGCCAATTCCCGTATCTGAATGGAGTCGCCATGAGCGCCGTTGCTGAAAACATCCAAACTGACATGCCTGCCCCGATTCTGTTTACCGACAGCGCCGCGGCCAAAGTGGCGGACCTGATTGCCGAAGAAGGCAACCCCGATTTAAAACTGCGCGTATTCGTGCAGGGTGGTGGTTGCTCCGGCTTCCAGTATGGTTTCACGTTCGATGAAATCACCAATGAAGACGACACCACCATGACAAAAAATGGCGTGTCTTTGCTGATCGATGCGATGAGCTACCAGTACCTGGTGGGCGCAGAAATCGACTACAAAGAAGACCTGCAGGGTGCGCAGTTCGTGATCAAAAATCCCAATGCCACGACAACCTGTGGCTGCGGATCGTCCTTCTCGACCTGACCGTCAAGCCGGGTAGATTGCACCGAGTATGCGGGCGCCTTGGGCGCCCGTTACTTTTGGAAGGCTGGAGGTACTTCGCTTCACCGTTTGCCGGGCAAGCCATGCAAATGCAGTAGCCTCTACCTGCAAAGGCGGGAGCCCTAGGTCTGCCGAACTCAGCACCTTGGTGTCCGGCAACAGTGCTTGCAGGCGGGCCATCAACGAGCCGTTGTAAGCCCCGCCGCCGCACACCGCCAATTGCGAACAAGCAGACATATTGCGTTGCAGGGCATCTGCACAGGTCCGTGCGGTGAACTCGGTGAGGGTGGACTGCACGTCCACCGCGGCGGGTGCACCATGTGCCCTCGACCACTCGCTAAGGCGACTTTCGAGCCAAGGGGTGTTGAAGAGATCCCGGCCGGTGCTCTTCGGGGGGGGCTTTTGCAAGAAAGGCTCGGCCAGCAGCAACTCCAGCAGCCCGATTACTACCGAGCCACTCGCAGCCCAAGCGCCATTGGCATCGTAGGGCTGGCCTGTGTGCTGTTGGCACCAAGCATCTATAAGCGCGTTGCCAGGGCCGCAATCAAAGCCCAAGACCGGTGCCTGTGGTGTGGCGTGCAGCAGCGTGAGGTTGGAGATGCCACCGATGTTCAGTACCGCGAGTCGCTCACCCTGCGGGCTGAAAAAAGCCTGGTGGAAAGGGGGCACCAGGGGCGCCCCTTGTCCGCCAGCGGCGACATCGCGGCTGCGGAAATCAGCCACCACGTCTATGCCGCAAAGTTCTGCCAGCAGTGCAGGCTGATTCAGCTGTGTGGTGTAGCCCACGCCATCAAACTCACCTGGCCGGTGCCTTACTGTCTGCCCATGGGCGCCGATAGCGCACACAGCGTGAGTGGATACGCCGGTCGACTCCAGCAGCGCGTGCACAACAGCAGCGTACGATCTGGCCAGGCCATTGGCCGCCAGGGCGCCGCGGTGGATTTCATCAGGGCCGCTGGTGTTCAAGGCCAGAAAATCCGCGCGCAAACCCTCGGGGAACCCGATTGCTTGGTGGGCTAACACGACAGGGGATGCGCCCCCGAACTCCACCAAAACGCCATCCACGCCGTCCAGCGATGTGCCCGACATCAGGCCGATAAAAAGCTCCGACACGGGGCGGACTTATTCGGCCGTGGCGGGCAACATTTGCGCTGCGCTGGCCAACTGACTACGGACCTGCGCTGCAGTTTGCTCAAAGACGGGCTTCGCGCCCGGAGAAACCGGTGTGGACTCGCTCTGGCGAGCGATGGTGAGGGGGTCCTGGTGGGCACCATTAACCCGGAACTCAAAGTGCAGGTGCGGGCCCGTGGCCCAGCCGGTTGCGCCGACAGCTCCGATGTTCTGGCCCTGGCTTACCGTTTGTCCTTTTTTGACGTTGATCCGGCTGAGGTGGGCATAGACCGTGGTTTGGTTGTTGCGGTGCTTGACCATCACGACGTTGCCGAAGCCGCCCTGCACCCCGGCAAAGTCCACCACGCCATCGCCCACCGTGCGCACGGGCGTGCCGGTCGCTGCAGCGTAGTCCACGCCCAAATGCGCCCGCCAGGTTTGCAGAATCGGGTGGAAGCGCATTTTGAAACCGCTCGTCACCCGCGAAAACTCAAGTGGCGATGCTAAAAAGGCGCGACGCAAACTCTCGCCAGCCAATGTGTAATAGGCGCCCTTGCCCGCGGCCAAGGGGTCCTTGAACCACATGGCCTGGAAAGGCTTGCCGGCGTTGACAAACTCCGCGCTCAGCACCCGGCCAGAGCGCAGGGGCTCGCCATCGCCTTCCAGGGTTTCGTAGACCACCGAGAAGCGGTCGCCTTTTCGCAATGCGCGGTGAAAGTCGATGTCGCCGGCGAATATTTCAGCGACCTGCGTGGCCACAGCATCGGGTAAACGGGCGTCGTCTGTTGCGGCAAACAGCGAGCTGCTGATCACCCCGCTGGCCAAGCGACTATTGGCGACCAAGGGCAAGGTCTCGGTGCGAGCGCGGAAGCCGCTAACCGTTTTCTCGATGGTCAGGCGTTTGAAGGTGCCGTCATCACTCGGGCTCCAGCGCGCAGTGAGTTTCTGCAAGCCTTGTTGTTCGTTCACTTCCGCACTCACGTTGCGGCCACCGCGGCCCAGCAGTGCCGATTGGCTCTGGCTGTCTGAACGCAAAAATGCAGCGGCTTGCGGGTCTACGACGCCCAGGCGTTTGAGCAAAGTATCGGCCGTATCGCTGGAGCGGGTGGTCTCGGTCCGGTAGAGGCGCATGGCCTGGTCGCGAATGTCGTCAGTGAGTGCGGCGAGGGCTTCGCTCTTGACGACTTCCACCACGGTGCGCACGGGCAAATCCGAGGCGTTGGGTGCGAAATTGGCGACGGCGAAAGTGGCGCCTGTGCCGCCCACCAAAAGGGCGGCAATCGCAGCAGTAATCTGTTTGGGGTAGTGCTGAATGAATGCCGTGGCACGCGCCACGCACAACTCAACAGCCTGGTTCAGTCCATGCTTCAAATCAAAGACTCCGGTGTGGGGGATGCGGCCCGACTAAAATCCAGCCGCTGGCAACGAAAGCGTTGCGCAAAGGAGCGGGCAGTATAGCCGCCACGCTTGCTCCGGCCACAAGAAAAACCCTTATGAATCAAGCCTTAAGCCCTCAATTTGTTGTAACCGACCGTGTCCGCGAGGCCTTGGCAGTCACCCTGCGCGGCGTGGAAGAATTGCTCCCGCAAGACGAGTGGGTGAAAAAGCTCGCCAAGTCGGAAGCCACGGGCAAACCGCTGCGTATCAAGCTGGGGCTGGACCCCACCGCGCCGGACATCCACATCGGCCACACCGTGGTGCTGAACAAGATGCGTCAGTTGCAAGATCTGGGCCACACGGTCATCTTTTTGATCGGTGACTTCACCAGCATGATCGGCGACCCGTCGGGCCGCAACAGCACGCGCCCGCCGCTCACCGCCGAGCAGATCAAGGTCAACGCCGAAACCTACCGCGCCCAGGCCGACAAGATCTTGGACCCGTCCAAAACCGAGCTGCGCTACAACAGCGAGTGGAGCGACCCGCTGGGCGCGCGCGGCATGATCCAGCTGGCGAGCCGCTACACCGTGGCGCGCATGATGGAGCGCAACGACTTCCACGACCGCTTCAAAGCCGGCACCCCGATTGCGGTGCACGAGTTCTTGTACCCGCTGATGCAGGGGTATGACTCGGTAGCGCTGCACAGCGACCTGGAGCTGGGCGGTACCGACCAGAAGTTCAACCTGCTCATGGGCCGCACCCTGCAAGCTGAATACGGCCAGGAGCCTCAGTGCATCTTGACCATGCCGCTGCTCGAAGGGCTGGACGGCGTGGAGAAGATGTCCAAGAGCAAAAACAACTACATCGGCATCTCTGAAGAGCCCAACACCATGTTCGCCAAGGTCTTGAGCATTTCCGACGTACTGATGTGGAAGTGGTACACGCTGCTGAGCTTCAAGAGCGAGGCGGAAATTGCCGCGCTCAAGGCCGAGGTGGACGGCGGGCGCAACCCCAAGGACGCCAAGGTGGCGCTGGCCAAAGAAATCACGGCGCGCTTCCATAGTGCTGCTGCGGCCGATGCGGCGGAACAGGACTTTATCAACCGCAGCAAGGGCGGCATCCCGGACCAGATCGACGAAATCAGCTTGCCACTGGGCGAGGGTGGTGCGGCGGTGGGTATTGCTGCGCTGCTCAAGTCTGCCAACCTGGCCGCCAGCAGCGGCGAAGGCAACCGCTTGATTGACGGTGGCGGTGTACGCATCGACAGCAATGTGGTCAGCGACAAGGGCTTGAAGCTCGGCGCGGGCACCTATGTGCTGCAAGTGGGCAAGCGTAAGTTTGCCCGTGTGACCCTGGCCTGAGCTCGGGTTTAGCGCTTCTCCAGCAGGCGCACCATCTCTGCGTAGCCATAGCTGCGCGCCAGATCCAGCGGCGTTTTGCCGTGGCGGTCGCTGAGTTGCAAGTTAGCGCCTGCTTCTACCAATGCCCTGAGTGTGGCTTGGTGGCGCGGGCCCCCGTTGCCTAGCACGATGGATTCAATGGTCGCGGTCCAGTGCAGGTTGTTCACATGGTCCAAAGGGGCGTTGGCGGCAATCAGCTGGCGCACCACGCCGTCGTGGCCCAGGTGGGCGGCCGCGATCAGCGCTGTACCGCCATAGCGGGGCTGGTCACCAGCTTGGCGCTGGCACCCAGGCTCAGCAGGGTGCGCAAGGTTTCTTCGTCATCAGCCACCGCAGCGATGGTGACAGCGTCGTACCGGTCATTTTCCATAGCACTCGTGTCTGCCCCGGCTTGAATCAAGGCGCGCACTGCCGCGCGCTGTTTGGCAAAAGTGGCCACGTGCAGGGGCGTGCGGCCATAGGCATCGCGCTGGTTGATGTCGGCTTTGGCGCTCAGCAGTTGCGAGAGCGTGGCCATATCGCCCCGCGCTGCCGCAGCGTGCAGGCCGCGGTAGGCCGCAGTCTCAGCGGCCGTGGGCGCCACCTGTGCCTGAGACAGCGGCAGCCATGCCAAACCTGCTAGCAGCAGGGCGAATCGGAGGGTCCGGGCGAGCCGGGTGCTAGCAGGATTGGACATGATTTTTTCCCTTATTGCTATAAAAACCGGAGCTGCTTGCGCAATATCTACGAGGGCTAGGGGTCGATTTATTTCAAAGATTCCTTGACCTTCTCCAGCGCAGCCATAGCGCACTGCTCGTCCAGGTGGCCGCCGGGTGCGCCGCCCACGCCTACGGCGCCAATCACTTCGTTACCCACCTTGACCGGCACACCGCCACCCACCAGCAAGAAACCGGGGATGTAGACCAAGTTAGCCGCGGCCGGGTTCTTCTGGGCGCCTTCCATCATGGCCAGGGTGGTGTTTTTGGCAGAGGCCGAGGTAAAGGCTTTTTGCTGGCTGGCGGCCAAGGTGTGGGGGCCAGCGTTGTCGGCGCGTTGCACGGTGCGCACGGTGCCCGCACGGTCTACCACGGTGGCGGTCACAGCGTAGCCGCTGGTGGTGCAGGCAGCCACCGTGGCGGTGGCAATCTGGTTCGCCAGCTCCAGCGACATGTTGCGCTCGGTGCGCACAGCTTGTGCACTGGCTGCGCCGGCAACGGTGGAAAGAATCAAAGCGAGGAGGTGGGAAGTACGCATGGAATGCTCCGGATAGTGAGGGGTACAAGCGGTTCGATCAACCGTGTACGTACTGTAAAAATCCGGGTGCACATTGCCCATTCGTAGCGCTACGCCCGCACCTCCGTAGAACTACGGAGTCAGTCCCGCCGGGTCAGGTGGCGATGTCTTCGTCGACCAGCGCCGCGTACTGGCGCACCAGCTGCGCCAGTGACTCAATCTCCAGCTTGGCGAAGAGGTTGGCGCGGTGGGTTTCTATGGTGCGGGGGGACACGTTGAGCGCGCGGCCAATCTCTTTGTTGGTCAGCCCGGACACGATCAGGCCCAGCACCTCGCGCTCGCGTTCCGACAGTTGGGCGTAGCGCTGGCGCGTGACGCGGTCGGCCTGGTTGCGTTGGCGGGACTGCACATGCTGGCGCACGGCGGTTTGCAGCGCTTCAAGCAAGCGCTCGTCGTCTACCGGCTTCTCCAGAAACTCGGCGGCGCCGGACTTGAAAGCGCGGCGGCACATGTCGATGGTGCCGTGCCCCGTGAGCATGATGACCGGCTGGTCCACCTTTTGTGCCATCAGGGTGTCGAGCACTGTGAGCCCGCTGATGCCGGGCATGCGCACATCGAGCACGATGGCACCAATGCCTTCGCGGTCAAAAGAGTCGATAAAGGTCTGCGGGTCGCCCCACGGCTGCACGCGCAAGCCTACGGTGCTGATCAGCAAGGCCAAGCTGCTGCGCACGGCTTCGTCATCGTCGATCAGGTGGATGAGCGGGGAGAGCGGTCCGGTCATGGGGCGCGCGTGGCGAGGGGCATTTGCA
The DNA here is from genome assembly GCF_013297935.1 of Rhodoferax sp. Classification (GTDB taxonomy): domain Bacteria; phylum Pseudomonadota; class Gammaproteobacteria; order Burkholderiales; family Burkholderiaceae_C; genus Allorhodoferax. The sequence continues at coordinate 101,009 of NZ_JAAFIX010000004.1, forward strand.
GGGTGAACTCAGCGCCTTGCGCGGAGTGGTTGGCCGCGCTCAGGTGCGCCCCCATGCCCTGCGCCAAAGATTCACACAGGCTCAAGCCCAGACCCAAGCCCCCTTCACGGGTGGAGAAAAAGGGTTCAAACACCTTGGCCAGAGCGTCCGGCGGGATGCCCGGCCCGCTGTCTTGCACCCGCAGCTCCCCGTAGGTGGCGGTGTGGCTCAGCAGCAGCTGCAGGCTGCGCGCCGCCGGTGGCACCTGCTCCATGGCTTGCAGCGCGTTGGTCAGCAGGTTGTGGATGATTTGCTCCAGCGCGACCGGGTCGGCCTGCACCAGGAAGGGCGCTCCGTCCAGGGTCAGCACGGGCGCGCAGCGGCTGCGCTGCAGCTCGGGCTCCAGCAGGTACAGCGCGTGCTGGCAGGCCGCGTGCAGGTCCACGCTTTGCACCGCTGCGGCGCTGCCAGGGCGCTCGACCGTGCGGCGCAGGCGCCCCACCACATCCGACGCACGGCGCGCCTGCTGGGCGGCCATGTGCATGGCGCTGCGGGCGGCGCTCAGGTCTGGCTCGGCGTCGTCCAGCAGGCGGCTGGCGGCCTGCGTGTTGGCCAAGATGGCGGTCAGGGGCTGGTTGATTTCGTGCGCCATGCCGGCTGCCAGCTCGCCCAAGGTGTTGAGCCGGGTGCGCTGTCCCACGCGCTGGCGTTCTTCCTCGCGGCGCTGTTGTGTGCGTTGCTGCACCAGCATGCGACCGCGCAGCAAGGCCAGCGCAATGGCGCCTGCGCTGATCAGCATATAGGTCCATGGCAACGCGGACCACGGCACGTGCAGGCGCGACACCACCTCAAACGGCTGGCTCTCTGCGGCCAGCACTTTGCGGGCTGCGAAGGTCCAGCCTGCATCCTCAGGGGCAAAAGAGCGACCGGCTTGCACGGTGTACCTCTTGTCGCCCAAATCCAGGCGCACTTGCACCGGGCTGGTGTCCGGCTTCATGGGCCATTCGGTCCACGGCACCATGTTGCGCAGGGCAATGGTCAGGGCATAGCTGTCCGGCTGCGCGGCCAGCACCAGCTGGTATGTGCCTTTTTGCAGGTCCACATCGGCCAGTACCGCGCGCTTGAGACGCAGGGACTCGGCTTCGGCCTTGGCAATTTCGGGCGAGGGCCAGGCTTCAGTCGCGCCCCGGTGGGCGGCCGCCGCAATCTGGCCATACAGCGCGGGCAAGCGTTGCTCGGGCCGGTCGGCCGCATTGCCCCCGTGCAGCAGCGCCAGCGTGGCCAGAATGGCATCGTGCTGCACCACCTGCTGGCTGAGCAAGCGGTGCACGATGCGGGCGTTGGTGTCGAACACATCTTGCTGGCGCGCCAGCTCCCCGCGCGCGATGTAAACACCGCTCAACAGCGACAGCACCGCCCAGGCGAGCAGCCACAATCGGAGGCGTTGAAGGTGTGCAAACATGATGATTCATTGTGGCACAGGGGTACGCGGCACCATGGCCGCCAACAGGTTTCAAGGGGACTCGGGATGATGGCTTTGGTACAGCGCGTGCGCCGCGCACAAGTGGTGGTGGACGGCGCTACGGTCGGCAAGATTGAGCAGGGGCTGCTGGTGCTGGTGTGCGCCGAGCAGGGTGACAGCGAGGCGCAGGCTGACAAGTTGCTGGCCAAGCTGCTCAAGCTGCGCATCTTCAGTGATGCAGAGGGCAAGATGAACCGCAGCGTGCAGGATTTGGACGGCGCAGGCCAGCACGGCGGCCTGCTGATCGTGAGCCAGTTCACGCTGGCGGCCGACACGTCGGGCGGCAACCGGCCCAGCTTCAAGGCGGCTGCCGCGCCCGACGAGGGGCGGCGTTTGTACGACTATTTGGTGGCCCAGGCCCGCACCGTGCACCCCATCGTGCAGACCGGCATTTTTGCGGCGGACATGCAGGTGGAGCTGGTGAATGACGGGCCAGTAACGATTCCGATGCGGGTGGAACCTGCTGTCTAGATGCTATGCATTTAGTAGCGACTCGCGCATTTTCTATAAGGGCTAGAGGCCTAAAAGACTCAAAAAGCTGAGCGCCCGCTCCCCATCGAAGGCCCCTGCAAGCGAGGGCTCATGCCGCGGCATGTCGCGGTGAATTCACGCGCGGTCCCGATAATTTGCGCATGAAAATCGCACTCGCTATCGGAACAGTCTTTCTCGCCCTGTTGTGGACCGGCTTTATCGCCCTCTCAGCGGCCTTGGCCAACTGGGTGGCGGGCCAAGGCGTGGACCTGCAAGGCGGGCTTCAGACCATCGCCCAGTGGCCGCTGCCCCCATGGATCGCGCTGTGGACCGACGCGGGCACCGCGGAAGCAGTGCGGGCAAGCATCGTGTGGTCCGTGGAAATGCTGGGCGCTGCCATGCCTTGGATCACGCCGCTGCTGGATTGGGTAGCCCCGCTGTTGTGGGTGATCTGGACCTTCGGCATGGTGGCTCTGGTGGTGTTGGCTGCCGTGTGCTTGCTGCTGATCGGGCGTATGCGTAAGCGCGCAACCATCGGCAGGACACGTTACGCTGATTGAGGCCCGCAGGCCCGCTCTCGCAAACAATAACCCGCAGGAGGCGCTGCCTCGGGTGTTTTGCGCAGGTCAAGGAGGAGCGCGTAGCGCGGGGGACACGGAGCAAAGCGCCCGAGGCAGCTACTCCGGAGCGCAATTTCAAGCCAAGTCAATACGGATTCTTAAACCCCAACCGCGCCATGATCTCGCTCTCGCGCAGCTCCATCACTTCCGCGTCTTCATCCAACTCGTGGTCCCAGCCCTGGGCGTGCAGGGTGCCGTGGACGATCATGTGGGCGTAGTGGGCTTCCAGTGTTTTCTTTTGCTCTTTGGCTTCCTTGGCAATGACCGGCGCGCACAGCACTAGGTCGGCGGTGACAGGCTCTTGGGTGTAGTCGAAGGTCAGCACGTTGGTGGCGTAGTCCTTCTGGCGGTAGTCGCGGTTCAAGGTCTGGCCTTCTTCGGCGTCCACGATGCGCACGGTGATTTCGCCGTCCACTTCCAGGGTGTTGCGGATCCAGCGGATGACTTTGTGGCGCTTGAGTGCCTCGCGGTGTTTGTCGGCATCTTGGATTTTGCCGAATTGCAGGGAAAGGCTGAGTTCTGGAAGCATGGGGTTCAGTGGATTAAAAAAGGTTTAGCTGCGGCGCACGGTTCGTGATGCAGTGCGCGTTTTGGGCAAGCCCACGCGGGGGAGTTCGGGCTCCGGCTCCGGAATGGCAATCTGCGGCAGGTCTTCCAGCCGCGCGGCCTCGTAGGCATCCACGATGCGGGCCACCAGCGGGTGGCGCACGATGTCGGAACTGGTCAGGCGGGTGATGGCAATGCCCGGCGTGCGGCGCAGAATGCGCTCGGCCTCCACCAAGCCGCTCATCTGCGCTTTGGGCAGGTCGATCTGGCTCACGTCCCCGGTGATCACCGTCTTGGTGCCGAAGCCCACGCGGGTCAAAAACATTTTCATTTGCTCGGGCGTGGTGTTTTGCGCCTCGTCCAAGATTACAAACGCGTTGTTCAGCGTGCGCCCGCGCATGAAGGCTAGGGGTGCGATTTCCAGCTGCTGGCGCTCAAACGCTTTGTGCACCTGGTCGTAGCCCATCAGGTCGTAGAGCGCGTCGTACAGGGGGCGCAGATACGGGTCCACCTTCTGGTTCAGATCGCCGGGCAAAAAGCCCAGGCGCTCACCTGCTTCTACCGCGGGGCGGGTCAGCACAATGCGTTGCACACTGCTCCGCTGCAGCGCGTCTACGGCCGCAGCCACGGCTAGGTAGGTCTTGCCGGTGCCGGCGGGGCCGATGCCGAAGGTGATGTCGAACTCGGCAATGTTGTCCAGGTACAGGGCCTGGTTCTGGCTGCAGGGTTTGAGGTCCGCACGGCGGGTCGAGAGGCTGGGGCCGCCGTCGTCCATGCCGCCATCGCCACTGAGCATGAGCTGCACGGTGCTGGCGGCAATCGGGCGGCCGGCAATCTCGTACATCGCTTGCAACATTTCCATGGCGCGCTGGGCTTTGTCCTTGGGCCCTTCGACCTTGAACTGCTCATGCCGGTGCGCGATTTTGACCGCCAGCTCGCGCTCAATGGTGCGCAGGTGCTCGTCGGTCGGGCCGCACAGGTGCGAGAGGCGGGTGTTGTTGAGTGGGGTGAAGATGTGTTTGAGAATCAAGCTGATAATCCGGCAAAGCAGAGGACTGCAACAGGGGCGTCACAGGTGCGCCCCCCCCGCATTGTCCCTAATGTTGGCCCCCACGGCCACCCACCACCCCAAGAACCCCGGACTCCGCACCATGATCGGCAAACTCACAGGCATCGTCAGCGACAAAAATCCACCGCAAGTCATCATCGACTGCGGCGGCGTGGGCTACGAGGTGCAGGTGCCCATGAGCACCTTTTACAACCTGCCGGCTGATGGCAACAAGGTCACGCTGCTCACGCACTTTGTGGTTCGCGAAGACGCGCAAATCTTGTACGGCTTTGCCACCAGCACCGAGCGTGAAGCCTTCCGCGAACTCATCAAGATTTCAGGGGTCGGGCCGCGCACTGCGCTGTCGATTCTGTCGGGCTTGAGCGTAGGGGACTTGGCGCAGGCGGTGACTAGCCAGGAGGCGGGGCGACTCGTGAAGGTACCGGGTATTGGTAAAAAGACGGCCGAGCGCTTGCTGCTGGAACTCAAAGGCAAGTTGGGGGCAGATCTTGGGCTGCCTTTGGGCGCCGTGGGCGATGCGCAGTCTGACATCTTGCAGGCGCTGCTGGCGCTGGGCTACAGCGACAAAGAGGCCGCTGCTGCGCTGAAGGCCCTGCCCAAGGATGTGGGTGTCAGCGATGGTATCAAGATGGCACTCAAATCTTTGGCCAAATAGGGCACTGGCCCCGGTAATAATTGCGCGAGTAGCTATTATTTCTATAGCAAATAGGGCCTTCGCCTGTGCGGGTTTGCGATAGGTGGGGCGGGGCGGGCACTTGGCTACTATGCGATGCAACGGCCCGCAGAGGCTGCACCATCCCACAGACTGACCGAGAGAGGAGCTTCCCCATGAAAACTTTGCTGACCCTGAGCACCCTGGCCCTTGCCCTGACGGGGGCCAATGCGTGGGCTGCCAAAGATTGCGAAGTTCTGAAAACCGAACTCAGCGCCAAAATCGAGTCCCACGGCGCCAAGAACTTCACCCTCGACGTCATGGACCGCGATGCCGACTCCGGCAAAAAGCGGGTGGTCGGCACCTGCGAAGCGGGCAAAAAGAAGATCGTCTACACCCGCAACTAAGCTGCTACTGGGCATCGCGCACGGGGCGCCCGTTAATGGGCTGCACCGGTCGCGCGTTGTTCGGGTAGAGCTGGGTGAAGAGGCGGAGCTGATTGCGGCTGATGCTGACAGGTTGCTTCATCACCATCCACAGCACACCTTCCGAGCATGGGGGGGTGGTCAGTGAACCCATGAATTGGTAATAGCGCTGGTCGGCGGGCAAAAGCTCGTTGAGGTTGAGCAGTTCGCGCGGCATGCGCACCCGGTCGCCGGCGTCCAGCGGCATGTAGGTCCAGACCTTGTCGATCATCGGGTTGGTGGTGCCCGGGTCCAACAAAACGGCCACCACCGCCAATTGGCCTTCGTCATTTTTGTGCACCAGGTGCGCCACCATCGCAAAGCGCTTGAAGTTCACGGCCTCTTCAGAGGGCGTGTGAAAGTGGAACTGCAGCAAGCGGTAGCGTGAGCCCCGCACGCTAATGCTGTTGTCGCCCTGGACATCGACCTGGATGGTGTGCCCGTTGTTCACCACAGTGCCATTGCTGGGCACATAGTTGAATTGCACCGCCTCGGCCGGGCCTTGTAAGGTCGTGCCGTCTTCAATGTTGATGGGGGACTGCCTCTTGCCCAGCGCACACAGGTTGAACTCCGGTTTGAGCTTGCCCCAGGCCTGGGGGCCGGTTTCGCCCTCGTAGGCCCAGTGGACTTCGCCGCCATGGGCATCGCCGGTCGTGGTGGGCATGTCACCGCCATGACCGGCGAGGGCAGCGGCACGTGCCTGGATGTATTGGCGGCTGTTGAGATTGTTGTCCCCTTTGCTGCCGCTGCCACTTCCCGCTTTGCTGCTGCCGGTGGCGGGCGAACCCCCGGCCCCGGGGACTTTGGACACATTGATGAGCAGCTTCTTTTTGCCGGCCACCTCAGTGCCCAGCGCTTCGCGGAGTTGGTCGCCCACCTCTTTGGGGTTGGAGGCGCTGGTCGCTGAAATTTCCCCCATCACCGGCTTTTTGGCGGGCTTGGCGGCAGCGGGCGGGTCATTGGCGAGTGCTATGCCTAGGGTCCCCAAAAGCAGCAGGGGGGCCGCACAGTAGCGCAACAGGTGGGCGGGTAGCGAGGGGCGGATGGGCATGTTGTACGCTGCCTTTCAAGCAAACACGGGTGCAGGTTTCAGGCGCCGGTAGCGGGGCGCACGAAGACGATGCGTTTTCTATCGGCAGTTTGCGCGCTTCACTTGAGCGGCGCAAGCCGCACGCTATAGTGGGCACCCCGCTTGGGGTTCTTGTTTTTTACTGCTTGGATAGGCCGCTGCTGTGAGCATTCAGACCGACGATTTTGCTGTTCCACCACCTCCTGCGTCGCGCATGGTGTCGGCGGCGCCTGTGTCCAGCAGTGAAGAGGCCATCGAACGTGCCCTGCGCCCCAAGCTGCTCGACGAATACGTGGGCCAGGCCAAGGTGCGCGAGCAGCTGGAAATTTTTATCGGTGCCGCCAAAAAGCGCGGGGAGGCGCTGGACCATGTGCTGCTGTTCGGCCCGCCCGGTCTGGGCAAAACCACGCTCAGCCACATCATTGCCCATGAATTGGGCGTGAACCTGCGCCAGACATCGGGCCCGGTGCTCGAAAAGCCCAAGGACTTGGCAGCGCTGTTGACCAACCTGGAAAAGAACGACGTTCTCTTCATCGACGAAATTCACCGCCTTTCTGCGGTGGTGGAAGAAATTTTGTACCCCGCGCTGGAGGACTACAAGATCGACATCATGATCGGCGAGGGCCCGGCCGCCCGCTCCATCAAACTCGATTTACAGCCTTTCACACTGGTGGGCGCCACCACGCGGGCCGGCATGCTGACCAACCCGCTGCGCGACCGCTTCGGCATCGTGGCGCGGCTGGAGTTTTATACGAATGAAGAGCTCGCCCGCATCGTCAAACGTAGTGCAGGCTTACTGGGCGTGCCCATGGACGAAGACGGTGGCTTTGAGATTGCCCGCCGCTCGCGCGGCACCCCGCGTATTGCCAACCGCCTGTTGCGCCGGGTGCGCGACTACGCCGAAGTCAAGGGCGACGGCAAGATCACGCTCGATATTGCCAACCGCGCACTCGCCATGCTGGACGTTGACCCGCAAGGCTTTGACCTGATGGACCGCAAGTTGCTGGAGGCCGTCATTCACCGCTTCGACGGCGGCCCCGTAGGGCTGGACAACATTGCGGCCAGCATCGGGGAAGAGCGCGAAACCATTGAAGACGTGATCGAGCCTTACCTCATTCAACAAGGCTACCTGCAGCGCACCCCGCGTGGCCGCATTGCCACGCTAGCCGCTTACCGCCACCTGGGGGTGACGGCCCCGGCCGGGCCGGCGGTGGATTTGTTGGGCGATTAAGCGAAAGCTCACTGGAGCACTGCTGGTTGTCCCCTGCCGCATTAAGGGGCGCGGTGATGCCAGAATCTCAAGTAAAGATTTGTAAAATAAATCTAGAACACAGAAAAGCACACTAATCGCCACATCTCTGTGTGGACTTGGTGATGATCACAGGGAATAAAAATGAAGTCTGCCTATTTGACACTTGGCTTGCCGGGCGATGCGCGAGCAGAAGAGATTCGACAAGCATTTGCGACTGCTCAAGCCAGGTTCACCAAGGAGCATCTGGTCCAACACCCCGAGGACATGGAACGCCTCTTGTCTATTCGGGAGGCGGCCAAGATACTTTTGAATCCGGAAATGCGGGCCGCCCATGACCGAAAGCTGTTGGCGAGCTCCGCAACTGCAAAACTTTCGATGCGCTATGTGGAAGAAGCTCCGGAGACTGCTTGGTACCAGCGCCCTGTCTTGATTGGCGCTCTGCTGGTCGCAGCGCTGTTTTCTACAGGGTTTTATCTGCAGAACAAAAACCAAGAGCGAAAGCGTGAGATTGCGTTGATGGAGTTGGAAAAGCGCAAGATTGAAGAGAAGGAAGCTCAGCAAAAGCTGGCAGAGGAAGCTAAACGCGAAGAAATGGTTTCGAGATTGAACGCCGAAGCAAAGGCCAACGAAGAAAAACTTCGCCGTGAGAGCTTGGTCTCCTCTAGAAATGTGGAATACCAAAACTCCCTGGCCCTGTCGCAGCAGAATCAACGCGCCTATCTAGAGCGGTCAGAAGCTCAGCGGAAAGAGTCTGCCGAAAGAAACGCCAAGTACCAAGCGCAAGCTGAAGCGCAAAGAAATCTGGCAATCGATCAACAGCGCATCCGCAACCTTTGCATGCAAAACTACGGAAAACCTTATTGCTGAAGGTGCGGCTGGGAATAGGACTGCGCTGACGTGTAAGCCGCCCAGTAACGGTGTGCCGGCTCATGTCCCTCGATAAATTTCATGGCCTGCAGTGGCGGCAGATCAGCAACTGCGCAGCAAAGTAAGTCACCAAAATCGCAAACGGGGCCAGCGGCAAAGGCACCAGGAACTTGTTGACCGCGATCAGCGCGTCGCTAGCCATGAAGATGCAGGCGCCGGCACCCACCCAGCGGGCAGCGTGGAGCTTGGTGTGTGTGGCGCGCCCGAGGGCTTGGGCGGTCATCAGGCAAATCACGGTGATGTAGGCTGCCACGGCGAGTTGCAGCCCCGTATCGGGCAGGTGGCTCCACAACACAGCGTAGACCCCGGCCCCGAAGGCGAGCACTACGTACAAGGCCCGGCGGTTGGCAAACCAGGGTGCATCTTGTCGGAACAGCGCGATGTAGAACACGTGCGCCACCAGAAACGCCGCCAGGCCGGGAATGAAGTAGTCGCCCGGCAGCATCAGGAACACGTCGCCCGCCAGTGAAAACACGAGGGCGGTCAGCAACAAAGCGGTAGTTTTTAAGCCAAATGTAGCGGTAGACCCCGTAGAATAAGCGCGAATAGCTACGAAAATAATAGCAATACTCATCACCAGTGGCTTAGCGATCAGGTGTCCGGGCAGCAAGTCTACGGCGCTCAGACTGGCCCAAGCCGCAGCCTCCACGGCCACTACCTCCAGAGCGCTCAAGCCGTGCTGCATGAAGCGGCCGATGGCCCAGACCGAGGCGAACAAGGCGCTGGCGTACAGGGCCGCGTCGGCAAAGCGCAGGCTGTCCGCGACCCACAAAAATGCGGCGACACCCCCTAAAACGACTAAGAACTGCAGCGCTGCAAACCACTGCTGCGCCCTGCTGAGCGGCGGATTAAAGGTCTCCACCTGCTCCAGCCGGAAGGCCGGTTTGGGGTGGGCCGCGGCCAGGTCAGCGGGTTGCCAGCCGGGGGGCATGAACCACACCCGTACCTTGTCGATCCAACGGCGGGTGGCCCAGCTGTCTTTGGCCAGGCCCCAGTACACCTCGGCATTGGCCCACACCGGGTCCCAGCTGTTGAGCGCGCCGCGGGTGCCGTAGACGCAAGGCTCATCTTCTTCACGGAAGGTGCCAAACAGGCGATCCCAGACCATCAGGATGCCACCGTAGTTTTTGTCGATGTACGGGTCGTTCACCGCGTGGTGCACCCGGTGATTGCTGGGCGAGCAAAACACCCGGTCAAACCAGCCCAGCTTGCCCACCTGCTCGGTGTGCACCCAGAACTGGTAGAGCAGGTCGATGAGCGCCACGATGCCAAAAATCAGCGGTGGCACACCGGCCACTGCCATGGGCAGGTAAAACACCCAGCCGAAAAATGCACCGCTGCTGGTTTGGCGCAGGGCGGTCGAGAGGTTGTAGTGCTGGCTCTGGTGGTGCACCACATGGGCGGCCCAGAATAAGGCCACGACGTGACCGGCGCGGTGCAGCCAGTAGTAGCAGAAGTCGTAAAACACCAAGGCCAGCACCACGCCATACCAGGTGCTCCAAAAAGCAAGGTCGGGGTAGAGCGCTACAGCGTGAAACACCGCCGTATAAATGCCGACGGTGAGTACCTTAGACAGCACCCCCGCCACCTGGCTCAAGATGCCAAGGCTGATGCTGTTGATGGCGTCATTGAGCCGGTAGGCGCGGCTGCCGGGCACGCGAGCCGTGGCGCGGCGGCTCCAGGCGAACTCCAGCGCGATCAGCAGAAAAAAAACCGGGGTGGCGAAAACGATGATTTTGCTCATGCGGCATTTTTGCCGAGCAAGCGCTTGGTGCCGATCGGGGGAACCCTAGGCCGCGCTGTGGGCGTGCGTCTATTTCCGTCCGCGGAAAGTGCGCCACTGGTCTCGGGTGAACCAGCCCGTGACACCGGCGAGCACGAAATAAAAGGCAAACAAAGGTCAGTCCACTGCCGGAAAGTGCCAGACATCGCTGACAACGGCCGACACGCTGATCAAGCACAGCAGCCCGGCGAGCAGGGCCCACAGCAGCGCGAGAAAGCGCTCGACGCCGGTTTTGACGTTTTCCATGGTGTGCCGGGCTTCCTGCCAGGCATCCGCCGCATCGGCTAACGGGCTTTGGGCTTGGGCTTCTAGCGCCTCAGCCACATTGCCTTGTTGCACCAGCGCCGCAAAGTCGCCTTGTTGCGGGCGAGTTGCCCGCTTGCGCCACCAGAGACCCAAGAACACTGCGGCGATGACCGCGACGATGAGGCCCGCATACAGCAGTTGGTCTTGCCAAGGGACTGAGCCTGCGTGGAGCACGTAATGGAGCATGGGGCGCTGGGCCTTTAAGTGGTGGTTTCGTCCAGCGTGTCGTCTTCGAGGTGGCGCGCATCGCCCCAGCCGACCAGGCTCAGGCCATCGGGCGTCCAGAGCAGGCGGTTGATGGCGGCGTTGCCGAGGTGCCAGGTGCGCGCGGCGTGCAGCTCCTGGCGGGTGGCCAGCCGGTACAGCATGTCCATCACGCCGCCGTGGGCCACCAGCACGATGTGCTCGCCCGGGTGCCGCGCTGCAATGTCGTCTACGGTGCTGCGCACCCGCTCCAGCAGCTGGGTCGGAGTTTCACCGCCGGGCGGGGCGAAGTGCGGGTCGCGCTGTTTCCAGCGGCGGGACTCGTCGGGCCACTTCTCGGCAATGTCGGCCCAGGTTTTGCCCTCAAAAGTGCCGAAGCCGCGCTCGCGCAGGCCGGTGTGCAGCTGCACGTCGCGGGCTGCCGGCTTGGCCGTGTGCCGGGCTATGGCTCGGGCGGTGGTGTGGGCGCGCTGCAGGTCGCTGCTGTAAATGCGGTCAATCACTTCATCGGCCAATGCCGCGCCCACGCGCTCGGCTTGCCAGAGGCCGTGGTCATTGAGGCCGATGTCGAGTTGACCTTGGATGCGGGTGTCTACATTCCACGCGGTTTCGCCGTGGCGCACGGCAATGATGCGGGTGACCGGCACTCAGCGCTCCCCTTTGCCGGCGGGTGGCAGCTCAACCACGACGCGGCGTTTACCGGGGGTGGGGTAGTCCTTGAGCGCGGCCTCCAGCATGGGCGGCACCAAGTTCAGGGTGTCGCGCCATGGGCCGTCAAACACAGCGGTGGTTTCAAAGTCGACCTGGCTGGTGCTGCTATCGCGCAGTGTCAGGTGCACCCGGTGGCGGTACCACGGAACTTCGATGGCGGGTGTCAGGGGCCACTCCTCGTAGAGGCGACCATCTGCGCCACGCACCAGGCGGGGCCGGGGCGGGCGGTAGTGCGGGTTGCGAATGTTGTCCACACCCAGGCTCACTTGGGCGAGATAGCGGCCGCTGGTGTCATTGCGGGTCAGGCCGATGCGTTCCAAAGCCTCTTGGGCCAGGCTCTCCAGGGTGTCCTGAAAATCGGTGTTTTGCTGCTGCGAGGGCAGGCGATCGAAGCGGAACTCCGCGCCGCCGGAGGCCAGGCCCGCGCCGGCAAAGCTCTGCACATCGCTGTCGATCATGCGGGGCATCGAGCAAGCGCTCAGCAGCGCCAGCAAGATCAGCATCAAAAACCGTTGTAGCCCACGTGGAATCATCGCAATGTGCTCCTGAATTTATAGCGAAACGACCTGCATCCCGGGCAGGCCTGCCAGACCCGGCAGGGTGGGGGTGGGCAGGTCTTCGGCATCAAAAGCCTTGTCACCGTTCTCGTCCGCAATACCGGTGGGGCGGATGTTTTTGAAGTCGTGCTTGGTGTGGTCCATCAGGTGCGAGGGCACCACGTTTTGCAGCGCGGTGAACATGGTTTCCGCACGGCCGGGATATTGCTTTTCCCAGTCGCGCAGCATGTTGCCGATCTGTACCCGTTGCAGGTTGGTCTGGCTGCCGCACAGGCTGCAGGGGATGATGGGGAACTCGCGGTGGGCCGCCCAGCGGATCAGGTCTTTCTCGGCCACATAGGCCAGCGGGCGGATGACGACAAACTCGCCGTTGTCGCTGGTGAGCTTGGGGGGCATGCCCTTGAGCTTGCCGCCGAAAAACATGTTCAAAAAGAAGGTCTGCAACATGTCGTCGCGGTGGTGGCCCAGCGCGAGCTTGTTGCACTTGAGCTTGCGCGCCACGTTGTACAAAATGCCCCGGCGCAAGCGGCTGCACAGGCTGCACATGGTCTTGCCTTCGGGGATGTTGCGCTTGACGATGGAGTAGGTGTCCTGCGTCTCAATGTGGAACTCCACCCCCAGTTTGGTCAGGTACTCGGGCAGGATGTGCTCGGGAAAGCCGGGCTGTTTCTGGTCGAGGTTGACCGCCACGATCTCGAAGTTGATGGGCGCGCGCTGCTGCATTTTGAGCAGGATGTCGAGCATGCCGTAGCTGTCTTTGCCACCCGACATGCAGACCATCACGCGGTCGCCCTCTTCAATCATGTTGAAGTCCATGATGGCCTGGCCGACCTGGCGGCACAGGCGCTTTTCGAGCTTGTGGGTTTCGCGCTCGATCTTCAGTTCTTTCTGGCGCGCAGCTGCGGCTTCGGTGGCGTCGGCCACGTCGGTGGGGGTGTCTTCTTCAATCCAGGTGGCGTTCATAGGTTTCTTTCTCGTTGCGCGGGGCCGGTGGCAGGGGGGTTCACCACTGCCCGGTTTCCATGCGGATGGCAACTTCACAGTCTTCAAATATTTCCAGTTTGGCGATCTTGACCCGCACGCCCAGCACGCCGGGAAGTTGCATCAGGCGGTGGGCCAGTTTGCCGATCAGGGTTTCGAGCAGGTTCACATGCTCGGCGGTGCACTCGCTGATGATGATCTGGCGCACCTTGCGGTAGTCCAGCACGTGGTTGATGTCATCGTCAGTGGGCAGCAGGGGCTGGGTGCCCAGGCTGAGTTCAGCATCGACCTGAATCGGCTGGGGTGCGAGTTTTTCAGACTCCAGAATGCCCAGGTTGGCGTCGAAACGCAGCCCCGTGAGGGTCAGGGTCTGTTGACCGGTATGGGCCTTCATGCGTTCATGCCTTTCATGCGGAACACTTCAACGCCTACGCCCGCACAGTCGGGATAGACATCTGGTTTTTGGGTGGACAGGCGCACGGCGCGCACCTGCGGGTGGGCCAGCAGTTGCTGCACCAATTCGTCACACAAGGTTTCTTGCAGCTCTACGTGGCCGCGCGCAATGCGTTTGGCAATCAGCTCGCGCACAAAGTCGTAGTCCACCACTTCGGAGAGCTGGTCGGCGGTCGGTGTGCTGCCTTCATAGGGCACAAACAACTCCACATTGAAGATGAGCCGCTGCGTAACGCCTTTCTCAAAGGCATGCGCGCCGATGTGCACTTGCACCGTGTGGTCGCGCAAAAAGAGGCGGCGGCATTCGAGTGCCAGGGTGACAAACAAATCGTGGCTCATGGGGCTGCTTTCGGGGGCGTGGGTTCGATGGCGAACATCACATCACGCGCCAAGGGAACCAGGTGCTGGCCGTTGTCGACGCACAAGGTGCTTCCGGTGATGCAGGGGTTGTCGGCCAAAAACAGGCAGGTGGCGGCAACCTGGCCGGGGTCAATCGGCTCTTGCAGCAGGTTCACCCGGGCCGCCTTGTCGAAGTTTTCTTGGGTTTGCGGGCCGCTTAAAAACATCAGGCCCGGGGCCACACCACATACCCGCACCGCAGGCGCCAGTGCCTGGGCCTGCAGCGCCACTGCGCGTTCCAGCGCGAGCTTGCTGACGGTGTAGGAGAAATAGTCGGGGTTGAGGTTGAACACCTTCTGGTCCAGCACGTGGATCACGCTGTGCCCACCGGGCAAGGCGTCGGGCCCGAGGCTGTTGGCCATCCAGCGGGACAGCGACAGCGGTGCCATCAGGTTCACTTCGAGTTGCTGGCGGGCACCTTCGGTGTCGATGGCGTCTCCCGCGTCGGGCTCAAAGCTGCTTGCGTTGTTGATCAGGCAATGGAGCGGGCCTGCCTTTACGGCGATTTCGGCAATCAGGTCGCGGCGGCTGGTCTCATCGGCCAGATCGGCATAAATGGCGTGGGCTTCGTGCCCCTGGGCGCGCAGCTGGGCGCACAGGGCCTCGGCCGCACCCGCGCTACGCTGGTAGTGGCACCAGACCTCCCAGCCCGCAGCCGCAAAGCGGGTGCAGATCAAAGCACCCAAACGATGGGCTCCGCCGGTAACGAGTACGCGCTTCAACACAATAGGTTCCTGAAAAGGGGGTGGGGCGAGGGGGAAAGATAATCCTTGGCTTTACGCAACACACAACACATGTCTATGTCCACGACGGAAAACATTCCGGCCAAGCTGACCCGAATTATCGCGGATGCCATCGATCAGGCCGGTGGATGGATCGGATTTGACACATTCATGTCCATGGCTTTGTACGCGCCGGGCCTGGGTTACTACACCAACGGGTCGACCAAATTCGGCCAAATGCCGCAGGGCATGCAAACCGCAGAGGGCTTGCAGGGCGCGGGGAGCGACTTTGTGACTGCCCCTGAAATCAGCCCGCTGTTCGGCCAGACGCTGGCCCGGCAAGTCGCCCAAGTGCTGGAAGCCACCGGAACCGACGAGGTCTGGGAGTTCGGTGCCGGCACGGGAGCGCTGGCGGGCCAGCTGTTGTCGGCTTTGGGTGACCGAGTGCGCCGCTACACGATTGTGGATTTGTCCGAGTCGCTCAAAGCCCGCCAGCGGGAGCGCCTGGCCGCCTACGCTGACAAGGTGCAGTGGGTGAGTGCGCTGCCCGACGCCATGCGCGGTGTGGTGGTCGGCAATGAGGTACTGGACGCCATGCCGGTCCAACTCCTGGCACGGGTCAGCGGGGTGTGGCATGAGCGGGGTGTGGCGTGGTCGGGCGGGCAATTGGTGTGGGCAGACCGGGTCACCGAGCTGCGCCCGCCGGTGGAGGTCGACGGCGAGCACGACTACCTGACCGAAATCCACGCCCAGGGCGATGCGTTTGTGCGCACCCTGGCGGATCGCTTGCAGCTCGGGGCAGCAGTGTTGCTGGACTACGGTTTCCCTGAGAGTGAGTACTACCATGTGCAGCGCTCCGGCGGCACCGTCATGTGCCATCAGGCCCACCGGGCTGACGCGAATCCGCTGGAGAGCGTGGGCTTGAAAGACATTACCGCCCATGTGAACTTCACCGGCACCGCCGTGGCCGCGCAAGACGCCGGGCTCGACGTGCTGGGCTATACCAACCAGGCCAATTTTTTGATCAACTGCGGCCTAGTCGAAGACATGCAGTCGGAGGATTTAGCGGCCCGAGTGGCGGCGAGCAAGCTGCTCATGGAGCATGAAATGGGCGAGTTTTTCAAGGTGATTGCCGTCGGCCGGGGCGTGGATCTTCCACTGCTGGGCTTTGCCCGCGGGGACCGGACTCACCGGCTTTGAAGGAGAGTGCGGGCTCGCCGCTGCAGCCTTGTAAAGGTTTGACCTGTGTCAGGAAAAACCCTGAGGCCTGCGGCTACAATCTAAATGCGAATTGTTTTTATTCGTGACCCCGTCATCACCATGCTGACACTTTAGATTCAAGAGCGAGCTCCATGAAACGCACATTTTTGACCTCCATTTTCCGGCTCGCGGTTGTGAGCGCAACCCTGGGCCCGGTAGCTTGGGTGCAGGCCCAAGGTGTCACACCGTCGGCCGAAGGCATCGTGGTGTACAACGCGCAGCACGCCAGTTTGACCCAGGCTTGGGTCGATGCGTTCACCAAGGAAACCGGCATCAAAGTGACCTTGCGCCAAGGTGGTGACACCGAGCTGGGCAACCAATTGGTGCAAGAGGGCGCAGCGTCGCCTGCCGACGTGTTTTTGACAGAAAACTCGCCCGCCATGACGCTGGTGGACGGTGCCGGCTTGTTTGCGCCGCTGGACCCGGCCACCATCAGCCAAGTGGCGCCGAACTACCGCACCGCGCATGGCCGCTGGGTGGGTATTGCGGCTCGCAGCACCGTGTTTGTGTACAAAAAGACCAAGTTCACGCCCGAGCAGTTGCCCAAGTCCCTGATGGATCTTGCCAAGCCTGAGTGGAAAGGTCGTTGGGCTGCATCACCCGCAGGTGCGGACTTTCAGGCTATCGTGAGTGCCGTACTGGAACTCAAGGGCGAAGCCGCCACCTTGGCGTGGCTCAAGGGCATGAAGGAGAACGTGGTGCCATTCAAGGGCAACAGCATCGCCATGAAGGCCGTGAATGCGGGCCAGGTCGATGGCGCGGTGATTTACCACTATTACTACTACGGCGACATGGCCAAGACCGGTGAAAACAGTGAGAAGGTGGGCCTGCACTACTTCCGCAACGAAGACCCGGGCGCTTTTGTCAGCATTTCGGGCGGTGGCGTGCTGGCCTCCAGCAAGCGCAAGCCCGAAGCGCAAGCCTTTTTGAAATGGATCACCGGCAAAGGTGGTCAGGAAATTTTGCGCACAGGCTCTTCCTTTGAATACGCCGTGGGCCAAGGCGCTGCCTCGCACCGCAGCCTGGTCCCGCTGGCTGACCTTAATGCTCCCAAAGTGGAGCCCGCCAAGCTCAATAGCAAAAAAGTGTCTGACCTGATGACCCAGGCCGGCATCTTGTAAGCCACGTCCCGTGACAACACTTGCGGTGCAGGTTCCTGCGCCCCCGGCCCGCTTAGCGCGCCGGGGGCGTTTGTCTTGGGTGGCCCTTGCGGCTTTGTGGGTGTCGGCGCTCTCGCTGTTGCCCTTGGGTTTTGTGGCCTGGGTGGCGGTGCAGAGCGGCTGGGATGTGGTGGCCGCACTCGTGTTCCGGCCCCGGGTCGGCGAGCTTTTGCTCAACACGGCTGCACTGGTCGCGCTGACCGTGCCCCTGTGCATTGGCTTGTCGTTGGCCCTTGCTTGGTTGACGGAGCGCTCTGATTTGCCCGGCGCGCGGGTGTGGTCGTGGATCGCCGCGGCACCCCTGGCCGTGCCGGCTTTTGTACACAGCTACGCCTGGATCAGCGTCGCCCCCGGCATGCACGGTTTGTGGGCCGCAGTGCTGATTTCGGTGGTGGCCTATTTCCCGTTTGTGTATTTGCCCATTGCCGCAGCACTGCGCCGCCTGGACCCGGCCATGGAAGATGCTGCCGCGTCTTTGGGCTTGAGTCCCTGGGCAGTTTTCTTGCGGGTGGTGTTGCCGCAGATGCGGCTGGCCATCTGGGGCGGGGCCTTGTTGGTCGGCCTGCACTTGTTGGCCGAATACGGGTTGTTTGTCACCATCCGGTTTGACACCTTCACGACCGCCATCGTCGACCAGTTCCAGAGCACCTACAACGGCCCGGCCGCCAACATGCTCGCCGGCGTATTGGTGCTGTGCTGCTTTGGCTTGCTGGGGCTGGAGGCCGGTACCCGCGGGCGGGAACGCTACGCCCGGGTGGGCGCCGGCTCTGCCCGGCAGGTGCCGGTGCAAGCGCTGGGGCACTGGCGCCTATTGTGCGTGTTGCTGCCCGCGGTGACCGCTGTGCTTTCACTGGGTGTGCCCATGGCCACGCTGAGCCGCTGGCTCTGGGCCGGTGGCAGCGCGGTGTGGAACCTGCAAGAACTGGCACCCGCCGTCTGGCAAACGCTGTTGCTGGCGGGGCTGGGGGCTGCACTCACCACAGCTGCTGCGGTGCCCATGGCGTGGTTGTCGATCCGCGCTCCCGGCAAATTGCAGCGCTGGGTGGAGGGTGCCAACTACCTGGCGGGCGCCTTGCCCGGCATTGTGGTGGCGCTGGCCCTGGTGACCGTGACCGTGCGTGTGGCCCGCCCGCTGTACCAAACGGCGTTCACCGTCATGCTGGCATATGCCCTTATGTTTTTGCCGCGCGCATTGGTCAGCCTGCGCGCCGGCATTGCCCAAGCGCCCATGGAGTTGGAGCAAGCCGCCCGCAGCCTCGGGCGCACACCGGCTCAAGCGCTGTGGCAAATCACCATGCGCCTGGCCGCACCCGGCGCGGCTTCGGGTTACGCCATGGTGTTTTTGGCGATCACCACCGAGCTGACCGCCACGCTGCTGCTGTCACCCAACGGCACCCAAACATTGGCAACCGCCTTCTGGTCGCACAGTTCAGAAATTGATTACGCAGGCGCGGCTCCCTACGCCTTGCTGATGGTGCTCTTGTCGCTACCGCTGACCTGGCTTCTGTATCTCCAATCCCGACGCATTGCTGGACGATGACTACTCTTGAACTGCACGGCGTGCACAAATCGTATGGCGCCGTTACAGCGCTCCATGGCATTCACCTGAGCGTGGCCCGTGGCAGCCGAACGGCTATCGTGGGCCCGTCGGGCTCCGGCAAAACCAGTTTGCTCCGCATCATTGCCGGGTTCGAGGCGCCGGACGCCGGCCGCGTGGTGCTGCAGGGTACGGTGCTGGCAGATGGCCCCTCCATCGTGCCGGCGCACCGCCGCGGAATCGGCTATGTGCCGCAAGACGGGGCGCTGTTTCCCCACCTGAGCGTGGCAGACAACGTCGGCTTCGGGCTGGATCGCCACGCGCCCGACCGCAGCCAGCGGATCGGCGAACTCATGGACATGGTGTCGCTCGACCGCGCGATGCTGCAACGCCGCCCGCACGAACTCTCCGGCGGCCAGCAACAGCGCGTGGCACTGGCCCGGGCCTTGGCGCAGCGGCCCCAGCTCATGCTGTTGGACGAGCCCTTTTCGGCGCTGGACACAGGTTTGCGCGCTGCCACCCGCAAGGCCGTGGCCCAACTGCTGCAGGCCGCTGGCATCACCACCATTCTGGTCACCCATGACCAGGCCGAAGCACTGTCATTTGCCGACCAGGTTGCCGTGATGCGCGGTGGCCGGTTGGCGCAAACTGGGTCCCCGCTGGAGGTGTATCTCCGGCCCAACGACCCGGTCACCGCTACCTTTTTGGGCGAGGCCGTGGTGCTACCGGCCCGCTTGTCGCAGGGCTGGGCCGAGTGCGCGCTGGGGAAATTGCCTACTGGCGATAGCACCCGCAGCGGGGACGGGCTCGTGCTCCTGCGCCCGGAGCAGTTGCAGGTCGTGCCTTTGTCCGGTGTAGCGGCTCCGGCAGAGGGCCACCCTGTGTGTGCCGGCACGGTGGTGGAGGCCGACTTTTGCGGTGCGGTGTGTGAGCTCTCGGTGCGTCTGGACGAAGCCTCGGGCGGTGCGCTGGTTCACGTTCACAGCGCCGGGCTGGACGCGCCCTCTGCGGGCGCGCGCGTCGCGGTGTCGGCGCGGGGCTCGGCCCATGTGTTTCCCGCATCCTGAAAACGCCCAGTAACAAGCCCGTAACAGCAGGGGGGTGTTGCGGGGTAGTATCTGCGCGCCGTTTTAAGGATTGTTTAATCATGCAGACTACCTTGCGAACCGAGACGATTGAGCGCACCGAGCGACCCTGGGGTTGGTATGAAACCATCTCGGAGGTGCCGGGCAACAAGATCAAGCGTATCGGGGTGCACCCCGGACAGCAGCTCAGTTTGCAAAAGCACCACCAGCGCGCTGAGCACTGGGTGGTGACCACCGGCACCGCACGCGTCACACTGGATGACCGCCAGTTCGACCTGCAGCCGGGGGAGTATTGCGACATTGCCATCGGCCAAGTGCACCGGCTGGCCAACCTGACCGACGGCCCGGTTGAAATTGTGGAAGTACAGTTCGGCAGTTATCTGGGCGAGGACGATATCGTCCGCCTGCAAGACGACTACGGCCGCAACTGAGTTGACCACCCCCTGTTTATTCCCAGAATTGAGAGCGAGCGCACCATGGCTTTGACCCACGACATTGAATTGAACATCGCACCCGGCAGCAAGCCGGTCGCTTGCGTAGACATTGGCGGCACCAAGGTGGCGGTCAACATTGCCGACGCCGCCGGCGTGCGGGGCAAGGTCTCCGAGCCCACCGCCAAAGAAGGCAACAACGACGCGCTGGCGCGCCAGATCATCCGCATGGTGGGCGAGAGCTGCGCCTTGGCCGGGGTGGCGGTGGCCGACATTGCGGCTGTGGGCGTAGCCACCTGCGGGCCTTTTGTGATCAATGGCGGCATGGTCGAGCTGGCCGGCCCCAATATTTGTGGCGGTTTGGCCGGCAAAGCCCGTGGTTTGCCCAACGACTGGGTCACCGCGCTGCTGGAAGCGCCGCTTAAAGCCGCATTTCCCAATGTGCGCGTCGAAAACGATGGCGTGGGCGCGCTGGAGGCCGAGCGCCGCTGGGGTGCGCTGCAGGGCGTGGCTAACTGCGCCTACGTGACCTGGAGCACCGGCATCGGCATGGGCTTGTGCGTGGATGGCCACATTTTGCGCGGCAAAAACGGCAATGCAGGGCACGCCGGCCACACCTTTGTGACCAGCAACGACGACGCCTTGTGCGGCTGCGGCAATGTGGGCGATGTGGAGGGGCTGGTTGCGGGCAACGCAATTCCGCGCCGCTTCGGAGCGCAGGGTTTTGCCGATGCTGCTACTCTTTTTATAGCTGCTCGCGCAGGGAACGCGGGGGCTGAGGCCATTATTGATGACTTATGTCACGTGATGGGGCGCACGCTCTACAACATGGTGGCCACGCTCGATTTGCAGCGCATCAGCATCGGCGGCAGTGTGTTCTGGCACAACCGCGACTACCTGCTGCCCAAGTTGCAAGCCGCCCTCAAGGGCAAGCTGCCGGCGCTGACCGATGGCGTGGAAATCGTGCCCGCAGGCCTGGGCGAAAAGGTGGGCGACTACGCTGCTTTGGCGTTGGTGGTGGGCTGAGAACTAAATCAACACAACTTATCTAGTCGCGGTTAGGGAAACTCCTAGTAGTTTGGCGTTAAAAATTAATTAAAAATTAATTAATTCAAGTGGACATGGTGTTCGTTTGAATTCAACGTTGCTTTCGGTCCCGGGCACACGGGGTCGGACAGACAAACTTTATTTGGAGACAAGATGTTGAAGCTTTCTAAACTCGCCACCGCAGTGGCACTCGTGGTTGCTGGTTCGGCCGCTGTGGCTGGTGAAGTGGAAGTCCTGCACTACTGGACATCCGGCGGCGAAGCCAAGTCTGTGGCTGAACTGAAGAAGATCATGCAAGGCAAGGGCCACACATGGAAAGACTTCGCAGTCGCTGGCGGCGGCGGCGATAACGCAGCTACCGTGCTGAAGAGCCGTGTCGTGAGCGGCAACCCTCCTGCAGCTGCCCAGATCAAGGGTCCAGCTATCCAGGAATGGGCTTCTGAAGGCGTGTTGGCTAACCTCGACGCAACTGCCAAGGCCGAAAAGTGGGACGAGCTGCTGCCTAAGGTGGTGGCTGACGTCATGAAGTACAAAGGCAACTACGTTGCTGCTCCCGTGAACGTGCACCGCGTGAACTGGATGTGGGCTAACGCCGCTGTGCTGAAAAAAGCTGGCGTGACCTCCACTCCCAAGACATGGGACGAGTTCTTTGCTGCTGCTGAAAAAGTTAAAAAGGCTGGCCTGATTCCCGTGGCACACGGTGGCCAGAACTGGCAAGACTTCACCACCTTTGAGTCCGTGGCTCTGGGCGTGGGCGGTACCAAGTTCTACAACGACGCTTTGATCAAGCTCGACGAAAAGGCTTTGACCAGCGCCACCATGACCAAGGTCCTGGAAACATTCCGCAAGGTCAAGGGCTACACCGACGCAGCCGCTCCTGGCCGCGACTGGAACCTGGCCACTGCCATGGTGATCCAAGAGAAGGCCGCTTTCCAGTTCATGGGTGACTGGGCCAAGGGCGAGTTCTCTGCTGCTGGCAAGGTGCCCGGCAAAGACTACGTTTGCGCGGCTGCTCCCGGCACCGGCAATGCGTACACCTTCAACGTGGACTCGTTTGCTATGTACAAGCTGAAAGACGCCGGCGCCCAAAAGGCCCAGGCTGATCTGGCTGCTTCCATCATGGGCACCGAGTTCCAGGAAGTGTTCAACCTGAACAAGGGCTCTATCCCTGTTCGTTTGAACATGAAGATGGACAAGTTTGACGACTGCGCCAAGACTTCCGCCAAGGACTTTGTGGACACCGCCAAAACCGGTGGCTTGGTTCCTTCCGTTGCTCACGGCATGGCCATCAAGCCAGCTGCTGAAGGCGCGATCAAGGATGCCGTGTCCCAGTTCTGGAACGACGACAAGATCTCCGTTGCTGACGGCGTGAAGAACATCGCCAAGGCCGCTGCTACCAAGTAAGCCCTGGCCGGTGCCAGCAGGCACCGTGCACCTTCAATAGCCCTATCCCTGCCCGCAGGGGTAGGGCTATTTCAAATCACGTGTTCTTCAGGTTTCTTCCCATGTCACTCACAACTTTCGCCCGACGGGTAGCCGCTGTATGTGCACTGTGCGCAGGCGCGAGCACGTACGCCGGAGAAGTGGAAGTGCTGCACTACTGGACGTCCGGTGGCGAAGCCAAATCGGTTGCTGAGCTGAAAGACATGATGGGCAAACGTGGCCACACCTGGCGGGACTTCACCGTGAGCGGTGGTGGTGGCCAGAACGCCATGGCCGTGCTAAAGCAGCGTGTGCTGGCGGGCAATGCCCCCGCGGCTGCCAATATCAAAGGCCCGGCCATTCAAGAGTGGGCGGAACTCGGGGCTTTGACCAGCCTAGACGCGATGGCGTCCTTTGAGAAGTGGGATGACACCCTCCCCAAGGTCGTTGCAGACCAAATGAAATACAAGGGCCGCTACGTGGCCGTCCCGGTGAATGTGCACCGGGTGAACTGGTTGTGGGCCAACTCCGCCGTGCTTAAAAAAGCAGGCGTTGCAACGTTACCCAAAACCTATGACGAGTTTTTTGCCGCTGCCGACAAAATCAAGGCCGCCGGCCTGATTCCCTTGGCCCACGGTGGCCAGGACTGGCAGGACTTTACGGTGTTTGAGTCCGTCGTTTTGGGCGTGGGCGGTGCTGCCCTGTATGACAAAGCGCTGGTGAAGCTGGACCGCGCCGCCATCAACAGCGAAGAAATGAAAAAGGCGCTGGAAATCTTCCGCCGCCTCAAGAGCTACACCGACCCCGCCTCCAGCGGCCGGGACTGGAATGTCACCACCGACCTGGTCATCCAAGGCAAAGCCGGCTTTCAGTTCATGGGCGACTGGGCCAAAGGCGAGTTTCTGGCGGCGGGCCAAACACCGGGCAAAGAGTTCAGCTGCTCGGCCGCACCAGGCACTGCTAACGCCTACACCTTCAATGTGGACTCTTTCGCCATGTTCCAGCTCAAGAGCTGGGAGGCGCAAAAAGCCCAGGGCTACCTGGCCTACCTGCTCATGGGCAAAGAGTTCCAGGAAAAGTTCAACCTGCGCAAGGGCTCTATTCCGGTCCGCTTGGGCATGAACATGGACAAGTTTGACGACTGCGCCAAGACCTCCAGCAAAGACTTTGTAGCCACCTCCGCGGCCGGCTCACTGGTCCCGTCTGTGGCGCACGGCATGGCGCTGCCATCGTCGCAGCAAGCCGCCATGCGCGCTGCGGTGAGCGAGTTCTGGAACAACGACAAGCTGAGCGTGAGCGAAGCGGTCGCCAAATTGGTCGCTGTCAGCGCACCGAAGCAAAAGTAAGACTTATGAAAACCATAGAAAACATCCTCCCCAAGCTGGTGATTGCCCCGGGCTTCGTGCTCGGCTTTGCCTTCATTTACGGATTCATGATCTGGAACGGCATCCTGTCGGTCACCGGCTCGCGCATGCTGCCCAACTACGACGAGTTCGTGGGCCTGGAGCAGTATGTGCGCCTCTGGGAAATGGACCGCTGGTACGTGGCCTTGAAAAACCTGGGCATCTTCAGCGTGTTGTACGTGGGTGGCTCCATGGCGCTGGGCATGGGCTTGGCCATTTTTTTGGACCAAAAAATTCGCGCTGAAGGCGTGTTGCGCACCATCTACCTGTACCCCATGGCCTTGTCGTTCATCGTGACCGGCACCGCGTGGAAATGGATTTTGAACCCCAGCCTCGGCCTGGAAAAACTCATGCACGACTTTGGCTGGACCAGCTTCAGCTTCGACTGGCTGGTGCAGTCCGACACCGCCATTTATTGCGTGGTGATTGCCGGCATCTGGCAGTCCGCAGGCTTTGCCATGGCCTTGTCGCTGGCCGGTCTGCGCGGCATTGACGACAGCATCATCAAAGCCGCCCAGATCGACGGCGCATCGCTGCCCCGCATCTACTGGCGCATCATTCTTCCTATCTTGCGCCCCGTGGTGTTTTCTACCGTGCTGGTGTTGTCGCACCTGTCTATCAAGAGCTTTGACTTGGTCATGGCGCTTACCTCCGGCGGCCCCGGCTACGCGTCGGACGTGCCTGCCACCTTCATGTACGTGATGAGCTTTACCCGTGGCCAGATCGGCCTGGGCGCCGCCAGCGCCACCATGATGCTGGTGTTTGTGGCCGCGCTGGTGGTGCCCTACCTGTACAGCGAACTGCGCACCAAACCCCACGACCGTTAATCCACGACCGTTACCCACGACCGTCCTCCACGATCGCACCTTATGCTGACCAAAAACCTACCCCGCATCCTGATCTACGCCACGCTGCTGCTGGCCGCCTTCTTCTTTTTGGCGCCGCTGTACGTGATGTTGGCCACCTCGTTCAAAGACGCCGAGCAAATCCGCTCCGGCAACTTGCTGAGCCTGCCCACCTCGCTCAACTTTGACGCCTGGTCTGCCGCCTGGTCCACCGCCTGCACAGGTGTGGACTGCCGCGGTCTGCAACCCTTCTTCACCAACTCCATCATCATGGCCGTGCCTGCGGTGTTGATCTCTACCGCCTGGGGCGCGATCAACGGCTACGTGCTCAGCATGTGGAAGTTCAAGGGCAGCGAAGTGCTGTTCGGCTTCATGCTGTTTGGCGTGTTCATGCCCTTCCAGGTAGTGTTGTTGCCCATGAGTCAAGTACTCGGCTTTTTGGGCTTGTCCAGTTCGCTGGGTGGCCTGATTCTGGTGCACTGCATTGCAGGTTTGGCAGGCACCACGCTGTTTTTCCGCAACTACTACACCGCCATTCCCCGTGAGCTGGTGAATGCAGCGCGCATTGACGGTGCCGGCTTCTGGCGCATTTTCTTCCGCATCGTGGTGCCCATGTCGACCCCGATTTTGATGGTGACGCTCATCTGGCAATTCACCAACATCTGGAACGACTTCCTGTTCGGCGTGGCCTTCAGCGGTGCAGACAGCAAGCCCATCACCGTGGGCCTGAATAACATGGCCAACACCTCCAGCAGTGTCAAAAGCTACAACGTCGACATGGCTGCCGCCGTGATCGCCGGTCTCCCCACCATGCTGGTCTATGTGCTGGCAGGTCAATATTTTGTGAAAGGTCTCACCGCTGGCGCGGTGAAAGGATAAAAAAATGGCAGCTTCTCTCCAAATCGCAGGCATCCGCAAAGTATTCGGCAAGGGCGACAAAGCCGTTGAAGTCCTCAAGAAAATCGAAATCGACGTCGCCCCCGGCGAGTTTTTGATCTTGGTTGGCCCCTCAGGTTGCGGCAAGTCCACCTTGCTCAACATCATTGCGGGCCTCGAAGAACCGTCCGAAGGCGAGCTACGCATTGCCGGCAAAAACGTGGTGGGCGTGGCCCCCGCGCAGCGCGACATTGCGATGGTGTTCCAGAGCTACGCGCTCTACCCCACCATGAGCGTGGCCGACAACATCGGCTTCGCCCTCGAAATGCGCAAGGTGCCCGTAGAGCAGCGCAAAAAGCGCATTGCTGAAGTAGCCGCCATGCTGCAAATCGAGCACCTGTTGGACCGCCGCCCCGCGCAGCTGTCCGGCGGTCAGCGCCAGCGCGTGGCCATGGGCCGTGCTTTGGCCCGCGACCCCCAGCTTTTCTTGTTTGACGAGCCACTCTCGAATCTGGACGCCAAGCTCCGTGTGGAAATGCGCGCCGAAATCAAGCGCCTGCACCAGGTGAGCGGCATCACCAGCGTGTACGTGACGCACGACCAGATTGAGGCCATGACCCTGGGCAGCCGTATCGCGGTCATGAAAGACGGCATCTTGCAACAAATCGGCACACCCGACGACATCTACAACCGCCCCGCCAACACCTACGTGGCTACCTTTATCGGCTCGCCCACCATGAACCTGATCAAAGGCCATGTGGAAGTGCCCGGCGCGCAAGGCCGCTTTGCCTTCAACGGCAGCACCCTGGAGCTGGCAACCCCTGCGGCAGGCGACGCCACCATGGGCGTGCGCCCCGAACACATTGAGATGATCACTGGCGACACCGCCTGGCGCGGCGAAGTGTCCGTGGTCGAGCCCACCGGCGCCGACACCTACGTGGTGGTGAAAACCTCTGCCGGCGAAGTGACCGTGCGCACCGCCCCAAGCGCATCGTGGAAAGCCGGCGACCAGGTTGGTCTGCGCGTGAACCCTGCGAACGTGAGCTGGTTCAACACCGCGACGGGTGTGCGTTTGGGCGTTTAAGATTTCAAGACCTTAACGAAAAAGCCGGGCTGCCCTTGTGGGGTAGCCCGGCTTTTTTTGCCGGTAGTTGGCCCGCTAGTACTTATCTAGTCTCATAGCGTAGAACAAGAGCATAAATGGGAAAAGTACGTAGGAAACATCGCCGATTACCATTGATGTCACCCAACATATCAGCGCCGCGGGAATAGCGCAGGCGGCCATTCTTTCGCCAGAGAACGAGTAGGTTATTTTCTCGTTGCAGCTCGGACATCGTCCCCAAACACTGACGCTACCCTGGTAGTCTCCGTCGCGAATGTGCGGCCAAGGTACTTGATTTCCACAATGGGGGCATTTCATATAGTTATCCCAACACCGGCAACTCCAGCCGGATCGTCAACCCATGCGGCAACGTCGTCTGCGCTGTCGCCGTGCCGTTATGCCGACGTGCAATTTCCGCCACGATGGACAAGCCCAAGCCGCAGCCGCCGGGCAGTTCGCTGGCGCGCCAGAAGCGTTCAAACACGCGCTCCAGGTGTTCGGTCGAGAGGCCCGGGCCGGTGTCTTCCACGTCCAGCCAGCACACGCCGTCGCGCACCGTGGTACGCAGGGTGACCACGGCACCTTTGCCTGCGTAGCGCAGGACGTTGTCGATGAGGTTGCTCAGCACTTCGCGCAGCAGCAGTTTGTCGGCGGGCACCATGACGCTGTCTTCACCTTCATAACCCAGGTCCACGCCAGCCGCCAGGGCGCGGCGCGTCCATTCGCGGGCTACTTCGCGTGCCAGCGATGCGGCATCCACCGGCACCAGGCTCACCTCCGCCTCGGTGCGGGCCAATGACAGCAGCTGGTGCACCAGGTGGGCGCTGCGCTGGGCGCCGGTGTGCACTTTGGTCAGGCGCTGTTGCAAGGCCTCGGGGTCTTTTTCTTGCATGGCCAGCTCGGTCTGGCTGATCAGCCCGGCCAGCGGGGTGCGCAGCTGGTGAGCGGCGTCGTTCAAAAAGCGCTTTTCCTGACTCAGGCTGCGGCGCAGGGTGGTGAGCAGTTGGTTCAGGGTGTTGGCCAGCGAGTGCACTTCCTCGGGCGCTTGCGTCATCTCAATAGGCGAGAGCGACGCCATGTTGCGGTTGGCCAACTGGGCCTCCAGCCGCTCCAGCGGCGCGAGGCCACGGCGCACACCTTCGTACACCAGCACGCTGAGCACCGCGCCCAGAATCAGCAGCGGGAACAGCACATCGCGCACCAGCTCGCGGGCAATGCGCTGCTGCGCGACCAGGCTTTTGGCCACCTGCACCCGCATGCGCTGGTCGGTAAAGCCATCGCCAAAACTGAGGTCGATGGACGCCACCCGCATGGGTTTGCCCTCCATCACCACTTCGTAGAGCACCGGTTCGTTGGCGGGGGAGTACAGGTCGGGCGTTTGGCCGGGGATTTTGGTGTTGCCCAGCAAAAAGCTGCCGGGGGGCGACGACACCATGTAGGCCACGCGGTCGTTCGGGTCTTGCTCAATGATGTCGCGTGCCGCCCTCGGAAAGTCGACCAGCAGGCCCGAGCCCATGGGCTTGACCTGCCGTGCCAGCGAGCGCACCGATTGGGTGAGCGACTGGTCGATGGTTTTTTCGGCATAGGCCAGGGCCACCCGGAAGGCCAGCACCCCGCCCATGAGCCACAGCACCAGCTGGGGCAGCAGCAGCCAGATGAGTAGTTGGCGTTTGAGCGAGAAGCGGGCCGGGCGGCTCATGGGCTGTCGGATTCGAGCATGTAGCCCAAGCCGCGCACATTGCGGATGCTCAGGCCGCTGTCGTTGAGCTTGCGGCGCAGGCGGTGCACATACACCTCCAGCGCGTTGGAGCCGGCAGCGCCACCTTCTTGCGGGGCGGTTTGCCACACGGCCAGCACGTCTTCGCGGCCCACGACTTGCCCCATGTTGTTGACCAGCAGCGAGAGTAGCGACCATTCGCGGTGGGTGAGCTCCATGGGTTCTTCGCCCAGCCAGCCCAGCGGCAGCACGGGGTCGAGGCGAAGGCTTTGGCTGGTGCTGCTTTGCACTTCTAGCGACCCGCCAAACGCCGGTAGTCGCGAGCGGCGCAACATACTTTGCAGGCGGGCCAGCAGTTCGGCCATGTTGAAAGGTTTGGTGAGGTAGTCGTCGGCCCCGGCGTTCAGGCCTTGCACCCGGTCGTCCACGCCATCACGTGCGGTGAGAATGAGCACGGGCAGGGCAGCCAGGCGCTGGCGTATCCAGGTGAGCACGGCAATGCCATCAACCACCGGTAAGCCCAGGTCGAGCACCACGCCGTCAAAGCGGGTGGCCTCCAGCAGGCTTTGGGCTTGCGCGCCGTCGCTGGCGCTGCTCACGCTGTGACCGGCGTGCACCAGCTGTGCACAGAGGCCGTCGCGCAGCAATTCATCGTCTTCAACAATCAGTAAATGGGCCATGGCCTGAGCATACCAAGGCAGGGCGCTCTGCCCTGAGCGGATCTACCCTCAGGCAGGCGGCGCGGGTGGCAGCCCCGCCGCAATCGCCTCAGCGCGTGCTGTATGGATGAATTGACCTATCTTTGGCCCCTTAGCCCCCGCCAATATTGCGCGAGCAGCTATTAAATCTGTAGCAACTTCCAGCGCCAGGTCGAGGGCCTGCCCCAGCCTTTGGGCTTGGGGGTAGGGCGCCTCGTGCAGGCCCAGGCGGCCTTGGGCATCGCACTGGCAGGCGAGCAGGGCCGCGCGAAAGCGTGCGGGTTTGCGGATGGCGTCGCAGCGCTCCAGCAGGCGCAGCAGGGCAGCCGCGTTGAGCGAGCCGCTGCGGTGGATGTTGCCGTGCTCGCGGGCCACCACGTCGGCCAGCTCGGCGCTGTCGTTGGGCACGCGCAGGCGCTGGCACACG
This sequence comes from Rhodoferax sp., assembly GCF_013297935.1. Lineage (GTDB taxonomy): Bacteria > Pseudomonadota > Gammaproteobacteria > Burkholderiales > Burkholderiaceae_C > Allorhodoferax. The sequence continues at coordinate 130,706 of NZ_JAAFIX010000004.1, forward strand.
CCCTTGAGCAGGCGGGCGCTGCGCTCTTCATGGCCGATGTGGCGGGGCAGCACATCGGCGGGCGTGGTGCCTTTGCCGAGGTCGTGGCCCAGGCAGGCAAAGCGCACCTCCAGCGGCGCGCCCAACTGGGCCGCGCGGTCCAGCACCAGCATGACGTGCACGCCGGTGTCCACCTCGGGGTGGTGCTCGGGGCTTTGGGGCACGCCCCAGAGCCGGTCCAGCTCAGGCAGCAGGCGCGCCAGCGCGCCGCAGCTGCGCAGCACTTCAAACATGCGGGAAGGCCGGGCCTCCATCAGGCCCTTGGCCAGCTCTTGCCACACGCGCTCGGGCACCAGGTGATTTACCTCGCCGTCGTCCACCATGGTCTGCATGAGCGCGGTGGTCTCAGTGGCCACGGTGAAGTCGGTAAACCGCGCGGCAAAGCGGGCCACGCGCAGGATGCGCACCGGGTCCTCGCGAAAAGCCGGCGTCACATGGCGCAGCACCCGCTTTTGCAGGTCGGCCTGGCCGCCATAGGGGTCTACTAGCGTTTTGGTATCAAATAGGCCTCTAGCCCCCGTATCGTCTGCGCGAGCAGCTATGGAATTGATAGTAAGGTCGCGCCGGGCCAGGTCTTGCTCCAGCGTCACATCCGGCGCGGCGTGCACGGCAAAGCCGTGGTAGCCGGGCGCGGTTTTGCGCTCGGTGCGGGCCAGGGCGTATTCCTCTTGGGTGCGGGGGTGCAAAAACACCGGAAAGTCTTTGCCTACTGCGATAAAGCCCGCATCCAGCATCTGCTGCGGGCTGCTGCCCACCACCACCCAGTCGCGGTCTTTCACCTCCAGGCCCAAGAGCGCGTCGCGCACGGCGCCGCCCACCAGAAAGGTGCCGGTAGGGCGGGTAGCGTCAGGCGTGGGGTGGGGCATCAGCGTTGCAGGCGGTAGGGCTCTTCAAAGTCCAGAAAGTCTTTTTCGGCCAAGGCGCCGTTGATCCAGTCTTGCACGCCGGGCAGTGCCAGCACGCGGGACACATAGGCCCCCACCACCGGGCTGACCGGCAGGCCGTAGGTTTTGAGGCGGGCGCACACGGGGGCAAAGTAGGCATCGGCTACTGAGAACTGGCCAAACAACATGGGTCCGCCATATTGGGCCAGCAGTTCTTCCCACATGGCGCTGAGGCGGGCCACATCGGCGCGCACGGCGGGCTTGTCGCGCCAGATGAGGGCGCCGGTTTCCAGCAGGGTGGCCTCGATGTTCATCGGGCAGTTGCTGCGCAGGCCGGTGAAGCCGGAGTGCATTTCGGCGCACACGCTGCGCGCCCGGGCCCGGGCGGCTGTGTCGGCGGGCCAGAGTTGCAGGTTGGGGAATTGCTCTGCCACGTATTCGGCAATGGCCAGCGTGTCCCACACGGCGAGGTCACCATCGACCAGCAAAGGCACCTTGCCGGTCGGGCTGAGGCTGGCGAGGGTGGTCTTGAACTGCGACTGGCTCTCAAACGAGTCAAACCGCACCATGACCTCTTCAAAGTCGATGCCGGCTTGCTTCAGGAGCACCCACGGGCGCATGGACCACGAGGAATAGTTTTTATTGCCGATATAGAGTTTGATCATGCGCAATCCTTGGTCAAAACGGCATGATAGTCGGGCCCGCGGGGGCTGGCGGCCCGAGGGAGGCGGTCCTATACTGAAACCACAAGTTCAGCGCTAGCAAGCGCCGCCAACACCGGGAGGAGACCCCATGTCGTTTCAAGCAGTTCGCTTCGACGGTCGTTACTGGCGCAACAGCCGGTGGTGGTTCGGGGGATGGGCCCTGTTGCTGTGTGGCTTGGCAGGGGCGCAGCCCATACGCTTCGCGCCTGAAAAAGACTACCCCCCGTTTGTGAGTGCCGGCCCCGGTGGGCAGGTGCAAGGCTTGTCGGTAGATGTGCTGGACATTGTGCGACCTCGCTTACCGGCCGGGGTGGAGATGCTGCCCCCGGACAACCTGGCCAATATTCTCCAGGCAGCGCGCCGTGGCGAGGTGGACCTGATTTCTTCACTGCGCCCGACTCCTGAGCGCGCAGAGTTTCTGGCCTTTACCGAGCCCTATGTCAAAGTGCCCGCCGTCCTGGTGGTCCGGCAGGGGCCTGCGGCCCCGGCGCTCAAAGACCTCGAAGGCCGGTCGGTGGCCGTGGGCAAGGGCTACGCGGTAGAAGCTTTTGTGCGCAGCCAGTATCCGCAAATCCGCTGGGTGGCAGTGAGCGACGACCTCACCGGTTTTCAGCAGCTCATGCGCAGCGAGGTGGACGGGGTGGTGGCCGATGTGGCCAGCATCAGCGATGCCAAGCGCCACAGTGGCGTGCGCGGGGTACAGGTGGGCGAGACGCTGCCTTTTGAATACGAGTTGAGTTTTGCCTACCGCAAAGACCTGACGGCACTGGGCGCGGCACTCAACGCAGGCCTGCACGACATATCCCCCGCGACACGCCAAGCGCTTTTGCGTCGATGGATCGACATCGACACCCTGACCTACGAGGACCCTTTGCAGCAGTGGCTGCGCAGAGCGGCGTTCGGCTTGGCCGCACTCGCCGTCGTGGTGGCAGTGGTCTGGCGCGCACGTCGTCCAGCCGGAGAGGAAGGAACGTCGCGTGCCGAATGAGGCCGCCGCCATAAACCCGGTCTGCGCGCCACGCCCGGTGGGGTGGATGCTGCAATGGGCGCTTTTGTGCGCGCTGGCCGCCGCTGTGTCGTTAGTCCTCTCCGACGCCCGCCCGGGGCAGGTGCTGGTGTGGTTTGCCAACGCTTTTGGTGCCGTGGCGCTCATGCAGCTCCCCCGGCGGCAATGGCCTGCCTATCTAGCGCTGGTGTTGTTGGGCATGTGGGCGGTGCATGCCGCCTTTGCGCTCACGCCGGCCGCCCGGCTGCTGGCCGGCGAGAGCGGGTTGTATGCGGCAGGGGCTTCCTTGGTCAAAGTGGGGGCCCATGTATTTGAAATGGTGCTTGCGGCCCTGTGGCTGACGCGTCTGCCCAGCCTGAGCCAAGCGGGTGAGAGCGCCACCGCTCAGGCGCAGGTGCTGCTCCGCGGCGCCTTGCTGCCAGCCGCCGTGAGTGCTCCGCTCGGCGGGGCGGTGTTGGCCATGGCCTGGGACACCGAGTGGCAGGCTGCCACCCTGAACTGGGTGGTGGGCAGCACCATCGGGTCGGTCGCCATGTTGCCGCTGGTGCTGATGCTGGCCACCCGGGGGCTGGCCGCTTCGGTGCAGCGCTGGGTGTCGCCAAGTCATATCGGCATGGCCATCCTGAGTGTGGCGGTGGTGCTCTGGGCGGCTACCAGCTTGCCCAAGCCTTTTGTGATCATGCTGGCGCCCATGGTGTGGGTGGCCGCGCGCAGCAGCCTGTTCAACAGCATGGTGGTGAATGCGGCCATTGCACTGGTCATGACCGCCCTGATTCGCGTGGGGGTGTTGCTGCCGCCACCCTCATCGACCTGGTGGGGCGATGCGCTTTACTTTCTCTCCGTGTTGGCCACGCTGTTGCCGGGCTTGTTTCTGGCGGTTATGTCCGAGGGGCAGCGGCGTGCAACCCGGGTGTTGGCACAGAGTGAGGCCCGGGCTCGAAGCCTTTACCAGGCGACACCGGCAATGTTGCACTCCATCGACGGCGGCGGCCGAATCGTGCAAGTGAACCGCCTGTGGCTCGACACCCTGGGCTATCAGGAGTCCGAGGTGCTGGGGCGGCACATTGCCGATTTCATGACGCCGGATTCGGCCCGCTATGCCCGGGAGGTCGTGATTCCGCAGGCGATTCACGACGGGCGTTGCAACAACATCGATTACCAGTTTCGCAAGCGCGACGGTACCGCTTGCGATGTACTGCTGTCTGCCGTGTGGGAGTTCGACGCTGAGCACCAACCCCTGCGCAGCCTGGCGGTGCTGCAGGACGTGACCGAGAAAAAGCGGCTGCAAGCCCGCAGCCACTTTGCCGAGCATGATGCCCTGACCGGCCTGCCCAACCGGGTGTTGTTGCACGACCGTTTGCGCATGCTCTGCGCTCACCATGCCCGGCACGGTGGCTTGTTTGCCGTGGGCTTTATGGACCTGGACCACTTTAAAGACATCAACGATCAATACGGCCACGACGCGGGCGACGCCCTGCTCAGAGAGGTAGCCCGCCGGCTGCAAACCGCTTTGCGGGCCGAGGACACCGTGTGCCGGCTGGGGGGGGACGAGTTTGTGCTGCTGCTGGGCGGGGTAACCCATGCGGAGGAGCTACCGCCCCTCATGGACAAGGTGATGGACACGCTGGCGGGCCCCTTGCGCCTGGGCACTGCCGCAGACGCCCCGGAGGTTCAGGTTTCCGGCAGTCTGGGGGTGGCGGTGTATCCGGCGGATGGTGCTGATTTGCAAACCCTGCTCACCCATGCCGATCAGGCCATGTACACCGCCAAGCGCAGCGGCCGAAACCGCTGCGAGTTTTGCCGGCCAGCGACCTAGGGCAGGTCCAGGCCGGTTTCTGATGCGCCGGCGTCCCGCGGGCCCACTACGCCCAAGCGGGCCTTGAGGGACTGGGGCTGCCCGGTGATGAGCGCGGCATACAGGGTGGTGTTGGCCAGCACTTTTTTCACATAGTCACGCGTCTCAGTGAACGGCACGTTTTCGGCCCAAATGGCGGCCTCCCATGTCGGGCCACCGGCTTGCCCGCGCCAAGCGCGGGGGCGCCCGGGCCCGGCGTTGTAGGCCGCTGCGGCCATGGGCATGGAGCCATTGAAGCTATCGAGCACCAGTTTGAGGTAGCCGGTGCCGATGGCGATGTTGGTGTCCCGGTCGGTGATCTGGTGGCCCTGGAAATCGTTGAGGCCGATTTTTTTGGCGGTCCATTTCGCGGTGGCCGGCATCACCTGCATGAGGCCCGCAGCGCCGACGACTGATTTGGCATCGGTAATGAACCGGCTCTCCTGGCGGATGAGCCCGTACACATAGGCGGGCTCCAAGCCGATGAGTTGAGTGCGTGCCAGCACCGCTGCTTTGTGGGGCATGGGGTAGCGTTGGTCCATGTCGACCATGCCTTTGGTGCGCTCACTGGTGTTGATGCAGCGGTCCCACACCTCGGCTCTGCACGCCAGATCAGCGGCTGCCAGGAGCGAGCGGTCGTCCAGCCCGCCCCGGTTGTGCAGGTTGGTGGTGTAGTTCCATTCGCGCACGCCGTCGCTGCGCAGGCCGATGTTGATGGCATAGAGCGCGCGCACCAAGCCGGGGTTCTTTTTGGCCTGGTCTTTTTCTTCCGCGGTGAGCGGGGCTGGTTTGGGTGGGGTCACGATCTTTTGACCCAGGTCTTCGAGGGCCAGCATTTCGTAAAACCCTTTGGTACCGGCTATCGATTCCAGGAGTGCCTGGCTTTCCATCTTGGCCGACTCTACGTTGGTGCGGCGCGCCAGGGCACGGGCACGCCAGTAGACCCAAGTGGGGTCATTGCGCAGTGCCTCGGGCATGGCGGCAATGGCATCTGCCACTTGGCTCCAGCGACCGGCGCGCAGGGCGGCGCGGGCCGCCCAGGCAAGATGGTCTTCGTGCATCTGGCTGAACTGGCCCTTGGCAAAGTAGCCCGGTGCGTCGTCCGAGAGTTTCTGGGCTGCTCGCTTGCCGATCACGCCCCAGATCCAGCTGCGCTCTTCCTGGGTGAGCTGGGCTTTCCAGCGGAGTTTGTCGACTTCTTCTGCGGCATCTTGCGCGTTCAGATCGGCGAGCCGGATGATGGCCAGCGACACAAACTCCCGGGTCTGCGGGCGCAGGGCGGTGACCTTGTCGTTCAGGTACTTGGCCGGCGTGTTGTAAATGGTGTTGATGGTTTTGACATAGTCAGGGTCCAGCGCGGCTGCGGCTTGGGTAGCCACGCGCAGGCGGTCGTTTTCCATGCCGAGGCGTGCGCGTATCCAAGCACTGTGCGCGCTGAGTTTTTTGTCCTTGGCCAGCTGGGTGGCGAGTCCGCCACAGGCGTCGTCAGCTTCCTTCAGGCCCCACCACACCGACTCCAGGGCGGCGGTGACATCGGTGCCGCGGGTGCTGTAGTCGGCCCAGAGCGCGTAGCAGCGCACGGACCGGTCGTCGTTCATGCGGTAGAGCGGGTATTCGCGGCTGAAGGTGTCCCAGTCCCGGGCGCGGCCCAGTTGCAGGAGCCATTCCGCACGCAAGCGGTCTTCCTGGTAGGTGCCGGTGTAGCGGTTTAAGTAGTCCTGAATGTCTGATTTGCTGGCATCGTCCAGCCGCGCAGACATGTCCCAGTAAGCGGCCCAGGGTTCAAGGGTATGGCCCCGCAGGGTTGGCAGGGCGGCGGCGAGGCGCTTTTTGTCCCGGTTTTTGTAGGCCTGTGATAAGTCGAGAATGGTCTCGTCAAGGCGGGAAATGTCACGCCCTTGGGCGTATGCTGACGGTGTAGTGGTGGACATCAGGGCGCCGCACAGGGCGACTGATGTCAGAATGGCTGAAAACTGCATGTGGGGATTATGGACAACTCGGACGACAGCAAAGCTGCACAAAAGAAAGCCCTTCGCAAGGCGCTACTGGATCAACGTCTGGCCATGCCGGATCGCCTACAGCGCGCCGATTTATTGCAACGCGTGATGCGCATTTGGCTGGTGGGCCGGCCGGATGCGGTCATTGGCACCTATTGGCCCATCAAGGGGGAGTTCGACCCCCTGCCTGCGCTGCACCGCTGGAAAGAAGACGGCGAGCTGATTGACCAACCCCAGCGGCGTCGCATCGGCTTGCCGGTGGTGAACCGGGAGCACAAGACCATGACCTTTCATGCCTGGTACCCCGGCTGCCCGATGGAAGAAGATGCCTATGGCATTCCCAAACCCAAAGACACCGAGTTGATCGTGCCCACGCTGCTGTTCGTGCCCTGTGTGGGTTACGGGCCCGGCGGCTACCGACTCGGCTACGGCGGTGGCTTTTATGACCGCATGCTGGCCAGCCTGAGCCCACGCCCTTTTACGGTGGGCCTGGGCTTCGGCTCCGGTTTTGTGGATGATTTTGAACCCGAGGCTCATGACATACCCTTGGATGCCATCCTGAATGACCATGGGGTGGTCTGGCCGGTGTGAGCAAGGGCGCCCGTAGGCCCTATTCGGGTGGTTTGCGTGCGCTTTTACGGTGTGTTTTGGGGGTGGATGCTTTGCCGTGGGCTTGCACCGCCGCCTGCCAGGCGAGTCGGGCCCAGTCCCGCATCAGGGCGGGGGATTCCATGGCTTCGGTCGGGGCGCTGTAGTAGTTCAGCCCGCGCGCCATCCCCTTGGCGGTGTAGCTGAATCGTTGACAACCGGCTTGCTCATAGAGGGTGCGGCTCTCGTCGGAGGCTTTGAGCCACAGCGTGTCTCCCTCCCCCAGGTCCGCGAGTATGGCCACCGTGAGCCCGTCGCAGCTGATGCCCCAGCCGCCGAACATGCGTTTGGCACGGCAGGGCCCCAGGCTGGTCAGCAATTCACAGCAGTAGTCGGCAAAGTCCGTGGATATCTGGGCCATGGCGGTCAGCGCTGCATCAGGGCGCGCACATCGGACTCGTAACCTTGCAAGGTTTGCTGCAGTTTCAGGCGCTGTCCGGGCGTCGTGGCGTTGTGCAGCTCGGCCGCCGCCTCACAAAAACCTGTGCGGACCCGCTCGGTGTACTGCTGGAACGCAGGGTCGGGTGACTGCGTGCTGCGTACAAAGAGGGCCCGGACCTCTGCTTGCTGGTGCAGCTCGGTGGCAGGGCTGGCCTTGAGTTCGCGCAGCGTTCGCACAATATCTTTTTGGCGGCGCTGGGTTTCCTGGTATTGCAGGGCGGGGTCAAACTGCGAGGCGGCGAGTTGGGTGCGCAGCAGTTGCTTTTGGCTATCGCTCAGGCGCCCGTAAAAGCCTTCCGCGCGCTCCACGGTCGATTTCAGGCGGCGGTTCAGTCGCTCTTGCGGGCTGCCGTCCAGCCACTCCTCCCGCCACTCCTGGTTGCGCTTGTCCCAAGCGCGGACGAGGTGGTCGAGCTGCGCCACTGTCAGAGTGGGCGCCAGACTGAAAGCCGTGGGCGCGGCGCGGTCTATGACCGCTTGAAAGCGGGTTTCGAGGTAGCGGGAGAGTTGACACACCTGGTCTGCACTCACGGGGCCTTGCGATGCCGCCTGCAAGTTCTTGAGCATGTCGGCAGCCAGGGGCAGTTCTTCTTGCCGGTGCCAGCTTTGCAAAGACTGGAGATCTTTGCGCAGTTTGAGGCTTTGGGGGCTGTCGAGGTCCAAGTAGCCGTCGATCCACCAATAGGCCAGGTCTGGCGCGTTGTTGTAAGCCAATCGCACGGCGCCACAGCCGCTAAGCGCGGTTGCTGCGACTAGCAGGCCGATAATGGCGCACCAGCGCCGGGCAAAAGCCCATGGGCGCAGCAATTTTTCTGGGGTTATAAAAGGCATGGCATTGACTTCCGATTCCTTTCTTTCAAGCGGTGCGCCGGTGTCGGCTCCGGTGGATGTGGTCATTATGGCGGCGGGCAAAGGCACGCGTATGCGCAGCAAAATCCCGAAGGTGTTGCAGCGTTTGGCAGGGCGGCCGCTGTTGCAGCATGTGGTGGAGACGGCAGCCGATCTGCAGGCCCGCAATGTGGTGGTCATTACCGGGCACGGTGCTATCGAAGTTGAAGCAGCGTGCGCAGAATTTACGGGGGCTAGCGCCGGTTTTTCTTTAAATTTTGTGCGCCAGGAGCCTCAGCTGGGTACCGGGCATGCCGTGCAGCAGGCCACCCCCGTGCTGCCGGACGACGGCGTGGTGGTTGTCTTGTCGGGCGATGTGCCCCTGACCCAGTCAGACACGCTGTTTCACCTGATTCAGGCCAGTGGGGGCGACAAGCTGGCCCTGCTGACGCTGGAGCAAAGCAACCCTGCGGGCTACGGGCGGATCGTGCGCGATGCGGGCGGTGCCGTGCAGGCCATCGTGGAGCACAAAGACGCCACCGAGGCGCAACGCGCCATCACCGAAATCTACAGCGGCATCATGGCGGTGCCGGCCCGCCAGTTGAAGGCCTGGCTGGCCCGCCTTGACAACCGCAATGCACAGCAGGAGTACTACCTGACCGATGTGGTGAAGTTCGCTGTGGCCGACGGCGTGGGTGTGGTGGGCCACAAAATTGCCGATGCCGTGCAGGTGGCCGGAGTCAACAGCCCGGTGCAACTGGCTGAGTTGGAGCGGGCGTACCAATTGCAACAAGCCCACCGGTTGATGGAGGAGGGGGTGCGACTGGCGGACCCGGCCCGCATCGACGTGCGGGGCGATTTACTCTGCGCCCATGATGTCAGCATCGATGTGAATTGCGTTTTCGCCGGGCAGGTCAGCTTGGGTGAAGGGGTGTCTATCGGTGCGAACTGTGTCATTTCTAACGCCGTGATCGAGGCGGACGCCGTGATTCACCCCTTCACGCATATTGATGGGGAGAAGTTGGGTGTGCGCGTGGGTAAAGGCGCCTTGATTGGCCCTTTTGCCCGTTTGCGCCCTGGCGCCCAGTTGGGGCCGGAGGTGCACATCGGCAATTTCGTGGAGGTGAAAAACTCCACCCTGGCCGCAGGGGCCAAGGCCAACCATTTGGCGTATCTGGGCGATGCTACGGTCGGGGAGCGCGTGAACTATGGGGCCGGTAGCATCACGGCCAACTACGATGGTGCCAACAAGCACCGCACGGTTATTGAGGCCGATGTGCACATTGGCAGCAACTGCGTTTTGATCGCGCCGGTCACGATCGGCGCCGGTGGCACGGTGGGTGGCGGATCGACCATCACCAAGAGTACCGAGGCCGGTGCACTCAGCGTGGCGCGTGGCAAACAGGCCAGCATCGCCAACTGGAGCCGCCCGGTCAAAAAGCCGAAAGCCTGACCATGGCCGAGCCAACGCCCGATCTTGCCTTGCAGCAGCGCGTGCTTGCGCTGGAAGCCGAGTTGGCGGCCAGCCGTGCCGCTTTGCAGGAATTCACCTACGCGGTTTCCCATGACTTGCGCGCGCCTCTGCGGCATCTGGTGTCTTTTTCGCAGTTGCTGGAAGAAGAGGCCGGGGCGCAGCTACAGGGCGATAGTGCAGAGTTTGTGCGCACTATCCGCACATCGGCCCGGCACATGGGCGAGTTGCTGGACGCGCTCACGGGACTTTCGCGGATTGAAGCGTTGCCTGTGCACATGGAGCCGGTCGCACTGGAGCCCTTGCTGCGCGAGTGTTGGGCCGGCGTGCAAGCCACGGAGCCGCTGGGGGAGGTGCAGCTGGAGTGGCAGGTTCCGGAGGCCTTGACCGTATCGACCGACCGCCACTTGTTGCGCCAGGCTGCGCAAGAGCTGCTGGGCAATGCGCTTAAATTCAGCGCGCTGGCGCAGCCCGCCCGGATTCAGGTCACGGTGTCGGCCGAGCCCGGTGACGACATCGTTTGCCGCATTGCCGACAACGGTGCTGGGTTCAACCCGGCGATGCACAGCAAGCTGTTCAAGGTGTTCGGGCGATTGCACACGACGCGGCAGTTTCCCGGCCTTGGCGTGGGTTTGCTCACGGCCCGCCGTCTGCTGGCCAAGACCGGTGCCCGGTTGACGCTGGATGCCACGCCGCCGAGCGGGGCCGTGGCCGAAATCAAATTCCCCCGGGCAACAAAAAACCCGGCCTGAGCCGGGTGGGTTTCTAGCCGGGCCACCGCAGGGCGGCCGGACGTGGAATTACCACTTTTTGATCTTGTCCAGCGCTTCGAATGCATCGGCAGTGTTGCTGCTCTTGGATTCGGTGGCCTTGGCAGTTGCTGCGGGCTTCTCGCTGGTCTTGGTCACGGCGGCAGTTTCCTGGGCCATGGCGTGACCCGCGAAAGCGGTGGCCAATGTGAAGGCGATGGTGGCGATAGTGGTCTTGTTCATGATGAAGTTCCTTTCCAAAGTTGAAGATTCCGCTGCGGCGGGTTTCAGTCCGTCTGAACAGCATCGAGGGGGCGTTGAATGCTTGCGTCTCGTCGATGGGATGAACTGTAAAATTTCTGAAACCAAAGATGAACAATCAAAATAGCATTGCTGCGTTGCTGAAATAGAAGCAATCTACCGGTGTCAAACCGCTAAAGTGCCCCCATGGATCGTTTGCAATCAATGCGTGTGTTTCAAAAAGTCATCGACGAAGGTGGCTTTGCCGCAGCGGCGCGCGCGCTGGAAATGTCGCCGGCGGTGGTGACCCGTCTGGTCGCTGACCTCGAAGAGCATCTGGGGACCCGGTTGCTGCACCGCTCCACACGGCGGGTCTCTTTAAGCGAGGCGGGTGAGGCCTATCTGGCCCGGGTGCGCGCCATCTTGCAAGACATTGACGAGGCCGATGCGATTGCCCACCTCCACACCCAGGAGCTGTCGGGCGAGCTCAATATTTTGTCCACCCCGGTGTTGGCCACCTATGTGCTGGCGCCTTTGCTGGCCGGCTTCAGGGCGCAGTACCCCAAGATCAATCTGCACGTGCAGGTGGAGTCATTCGAAGAGCCCCCGGTAGAAGCCCACGACGTGACCTTGTTCACCGCCGACGAAGCGTTTGACGGGACGATCGTTGCGCGCCGGATCGCCTCCACCCGGGGCATTCTGGTGGCGACCCCGGGCTACCTGGGCCGCAAGGGGGTGCCTGTCAGTCCGGCTGATCTGGTCAACCACCATTGCCTGGAGCTCAAAGGTGGCATTGCCCGGCACCGGCGATGGCATTTACTCAATGAGCGTGACCTGTCGGAGTCGGTGGACCTCAATCTCACGCCGGTTATCAGCTCCAACCACATTGAAACGCTCATCGCCGCTACGCTGGACGGCGCCGGAATTACGGCCTGCACGGTGGAGTTGGTGGCCCCGTTTTTGGCTAGCGGGGACTTGGTCCGGGTACTGGCGCCCTGGGTTGCCGGTCAGCTGCATTTGTATGCGGCATTGCCCAGCCGGCAGTATTTGCCCCGGCGTACCCGCGTGTTCCTGGACTATTTATCGGAACAAACAGCCTTGATGCTCGCCGGCGCACAGGATGCCTGTGGCGGCCAGTGTCTGTAAGCCGAACAAGCGTTAGCGGGTGTGCGGAAGGGGGAGTTCCGCCCCGAATTTGCTCCGTAGTACGCTGAAAAATGCCTTCACGTTCCGCACATTGGCATCGCTGGTAAATAGGCGCTGGGTCATGGCGTGGTAGTCGGGCATGTCTACTGCGTGCACGATCAGGCAAAAGTCCGGACCCGGTGAGACCCGGTAGCACTGTTGAACAGCAGCTTCCTGCTGCACTTTGCGTTCAAAGGCTTCGAGCGATCCGCTGTCTTGCTTGTCCAGGCTCACTTCCACAATCGCGGTGAGTCCATGCCCCAAGTGCGCCGCGACTTTTTGCGGGTTCAGGACGGCGATTTGTCTTTCAATCAACCCGCTATCGCGCAGACGCTTCACACGGCGCAGACAGGTCGGCGCCGAGGTGTGAACCTTGTCGGCCAGCGCCTGGTTGCTGAGTGAGGCATCTTTTTGTAGTTGATCCAGAATCCAAAGATCAACAGCATCAATATCTATTTCTTTCATAAATACATCATTGGTGAAATAAAAATATACATGCAGCGCATGGTGGAATTTTCTTTCATAAGTGACTGAAATTCAATCGCTAATTTCTCATCAAAACTCTACGATCGCTCCCATTGATTCATTTGGAGGTTTCTTATGTGCGGCATCGTCGGCGCGGTTTCTACCCGCAACATCGTTCCAGTGTTGGTCCAAGGCTTGGAGCGCCTCGAATACCGGGGTTATGACTCCTGCGGTGTGGCGGTCTACGGCCAGGGCGCAGAGGGTGGTTTGCGCCGGGCGCGCAGTACATCGCGCGTTTCAGAGCTCATGGAGCAGGTGGCCGCGGGTGATGTGCAAGGCCACTTGGGCATCGCGCACACCCGGTGGGCAACCCACGGAGCTCCCGTCGTGCAAAACGCGCACCCGCATTTCAGCCACGGAACCGGCGTGGACGCCGACAGCAAGCCCGGGCGCGTTGCATTGGTTCACAACGGAATTATTGAAAACCATGACGAACTCCGCGCCTCGCTCAAGGCCAAGGGCTATGTGTTCCACAGCCAGACCGATACCGAAGTCATTGCCCATTTGATTGACAGCCTGTACGACGGCGATCTGTTTGAAGCGGTCAAGGCGGCGGTGCTGCAACTGCATGGCGCCTACGCGATTGCCGTGTTTTGCAAAGATGAGCCGCAGCGCTTGATCGGTGCCCGCGCGGGCTCTCCCTTGATCTTGGGAGTGGGGAAAGACGGTCAGGAGCATTTTCTTGCCAGCGATGCCATGGCATTGGCCGGCGTGACGGACCAGATTGTCTATCTCGAAGAGGGTGACGTGGTCGACATGCAGCTTGGCAAATACTGGCTGGTCGACAAGGCGCACAAAGCCGTGTCGGCGGCACAGCGGCCGGTCAAAACAGTCGTGGCCCACAGTGGCGCTGCAGAGCTGGGGCCCTACCGCCATTACATGCAAAAGGAAATTTTCGAGCAGCCCCGCGCCATTGCGGACACGCTGGAAGGTGTGGAAGGCATCGTGCCGGAGCTGTTTGACCAACAAGCCAATCACGCGCCCGGTGCCAATGCTGCCCGTGTGTTTCAGCAGATCGACAATGTTTTGATCTTGGCCTGCGGCACCAGCTACTACAGTGGCTGCGCTGCCAAGTACTGGATCGAGAGCATTGCCAAGATCCCCTGCAATGTTGAGGTTGCCAGCGAGTATCGCTACCGGGAGTCGGTCCCCAACCCTAACACCCTGGTGGTCACCATTACCCAGAGTGGTGAAACCGCAGATACCTTGGCCGCCCTGCGCCATGCGCAAAGCCTGGGCATGGTGCACACCCTGACCATTTGCAACGTCGCCACCAGCGCCATGGTGCGGGAGTGCAGCCTGGCCTATGTGACACGCGCGGGGGTGGAAATCGGTGTGGCGTCCACCAAAGCGTTTACGACCCAGCTGGCGGGCTTGTTTTTGCTGACTTTGTGCCTGGCGCAAGCCAAGGGCCGCCTGAGTGATGCCGACGAGGCGCGCCACCTCAAGGCCATGCGCCACCTACCTGCAGCGCTGCAAGCGGTGCTGGCGCTGGAGCCGCAAATCATGGCGTGGGCGGACGACTTTGCCAAAAAGGAAAATGCCCTCTTTTTAGGGCGCGGTCTGCACTACCCGATCGCCCTGGAGGGGGCGCTCAAGCTCAAGGAAATCACCTACATCCATGCCGAGGCCTACGCTGCCGGCGAACTCAAACACGGGCCCTTGGCCCTGGTGACCAGCGAGATGCCGGTCGTCACCGTGGCGCCAAACGACACCCTGCTTGAAAAGCTCAAGAGCAATATGCACGAAGTGCGCGCCCGTGGCGGAGTCTTGTATGTGCTGGCTGATGCCGATACCAAGATCGAGAGCGGAGAAGGCCTGCACGTGATCCGCATGCCTGAGCATTACGGTGAACTGTCGCCTTTGCTGCATGTGGTGCCTTTGCAATTGCTGTCGTACCACACGGCCTGCGCCAAGGGGACCGACGTCGACAAGCCACGCAACCTGGCCAAGAGCGTGACGGTCGAGTAAGCCGAGATGCGCTTTTTTGGCATTGCCGGTTACTCGGGGATGGGCAAGACCACGCTCTTGGAGCGCCTGATTCCAGAGCTCACCGGTCGGGGGTTGCGGGTTTCGTTGATCAAACACAGCCACAAAGCTATTGAGATCGACCGGCCCGGCAAAGACTCTTTCCGGCTGCGTGAGGCCGGCTGCACCGAGGTGCTTTTGCTGGGGCGCGATCGTTGGGCGCTGATGCATGAGCTGCGGCGGCGCCCCGAGCCCTCACTCGATTACTTGCTGGACCGCCTGCAAGACTGCGACCTGGTGCTGGTGGAAGGGTTTAAAGAGGGCGACTTTCCTAAACTGGAGGTGTGGCGCAGCAGCGAAGGCAAACCCACGCTCTGGCCCCAATGGCCGGGGATTGCCGCCATTGCCAGCGACTCGCGGCCCGGCTTGCAGGGTGTCACGGTTCTGGACCTGCAAGATGTGCCGCGCATTGCCGACTTTGTGGTCGAGCACGCGGCCCTGCGCAAGCCTGTGCCGGTGTTCGCGTCCTAGATAGACAATGCCGCGTCCGTAGAACCTTGTGTTTCGGACTGCAAGGCGCGGTAGGCCTCGGGCACGGAGAGGAAAACCTGTCCCGTGAGCTGGGTCCACAAGGGGGTGTGAATCAGCCTGTCCTGCACCGGACCTTTGATTTCGGCAAAGTGCATCCGGATGCCGCGATCCTGCAGATCGCGGTTGGTGGCGGTCAAAACCTCCATGGCGGAGGTGTCCACCCGGTTCACGGCCGTCATGATCCAGACCACGTCCCGCGTGTCCGGCGCACGGCTGAGCTCCAGACTCAAGCGCGTTTCAATAGCCTGCAGGTTTCCGAAAAACAAGCTTTCGTCAATGCGTAGCATCAGCACATGGGGCAGGGTTTCGGTGGTGTAGCGCTCCACATTCCGAAACGACTGGCTTCCGGGTAAGCGCCCCACCACGGCAATGTGGGGCTTGGTGGTGCGCCACAGCAGGGTGACCAGCGACAGGCCGATTCCCACGGCAATACCGACCTCTAGGCCCAACACCAGAACGCCGAGTGCCGTGCCCAGCCAGGCCACGGCGTCTGCGCGGTCATAGGTCCACGCTTGCCGCAGGGCCTTGAAATCCATCATGCCCCATGCAGCCACCATGATGCTGGCGGCCAAAACGGCCAGCGGCAGCCGAGACAGCCATTGCGTGCCTGCTAGGAGCACCAGCACCATGCTGAGCCCGGAAACCACACCGGCCAGCGGCGTCTGCGCACCGGCGCTGACATTGATAGCAGAGCGGCTGAGCCCGCCGCCGACCGGCATTCCGCCGCTGAAAGCAGCGGCCACATTGGCAGCACCCAAACCCAGCAACTCGCGGTTGGGGTCGATATGCTCTCTGCGCTTGACGGCCAGTGCCTGCGCCATCGTGATGCACTGAACCATGCCGATGAGAGAAATCAGTAGCGTCGGACCCGCCAGCGCCTGCAGGGTCGCGGTGTCCGGCAGCGCAAACGACTGGAGCGCTGCATCCAAAGGAATCGCGCCAACCACCGCCACACCGTTGCGGGTGTCTAGCGCCAGGCCCGTAACGGCCAAGGTGCCCAGCATGAGTACCAGCAAGGGAAACAGCCTTTGCCACACCGGCCAACGCTGAAGACTGGTGCGGGCAAGGGCTAGCGCCAGCACAGAAGACAGCCCGAGCGCAAGCGTTGCCCCATTGATACTCGACCCGTTGGTCCACAGGCTTTCAAAGAATTGCCAACTGGAGCGCCCTTGCGTCTCCAGGCCCGTGACAAAGCGAAGCTGGCTCAACATGATCAACACGGCCGACCCGGACACAAAGCCACTCACCACAGGCCGGCTGAGCAATTGCGACAGAAAGCCGAGTCGTGCGAGACCGCATGCGGCAATGAGCAAGCCCGAGCCCAGGCTCAGCCACATAGCGAGTTGCAGGTAGAGGGCGCTGCCCGGTGCAGCCAAGGGGCTGAGCACGCTGAATGTCATGATGGCGGTAATGGCCACCGGCCCGACCGCCTGCACCATGCTGCTCCCCAACAGGGCATACGCGATGGCGGGCAATATGCTGACAAACAAGCCTGCTTGGGGCGGCAAGCCGGCCAGCAGCGCATAGGCCAGGCTCTGCGGGATGACCATGATGGTGACCACCACACCTGCTAGCAGGTCATCGCGCAAGTGGTGGCGTGGGTAGTTGCGTATCCAATCGGGTATCAGGTCCATGCCCGATGCTAACCCGCGCTGACAGACCGCCACATTTCGGCAACACAATGCAAATACGTCAGCCGCAAGATGGACTCTGGCGTTGAGCGTTTATTGTTTCTCTACTCAAGGAATTTCATGCGAGCACCTTTCCCCTTTGCCAGTGGCGTCATTTTGCTGGCAGTGGCACTCTGGCCTTCTGCCCAAGCCCAAGCCCAACCCCAACCCCAACCCCAACCCCAACCCCAGGAGGTGCGCAGCCAGCTTGCTGACCAGCAGGAGGTGGCCGTCACCATCTACAACGACAACCTCGCTTTGGTGAAAGATGTCCGCAAAACACCTTTGCGGCCCGGTGCCTTGGCCTTGGCGTTTCGCGATGTCAGTGCCCGCATGCGGCCTGAAACCGCACTGCTGCGCAGTCTGACAGCGCCCGGAACGCTGCGCGTGCAGGAGCAGAACTTTGATTTTGACTTGCTCACGCCGCAAAAAATGCTGGAGAAATATGTCGGTCGGCAAGTCAAGGTGGTGCGCACCCATCCCACCACCGGTGCAGAAACGGTGGAGGTGGCGACCGTCCTGTCCGCAAACAACGGGATCGTGCTGCAAATCGGACAGCGGATCGAAACCGGTGTGCCCGGGCGACTGGTGTTCGATGATGTGCCCCCCAATTTGCGGGACCGCCCCACACTGGTCATGAACCTGCAAAACGCCGGTCCTGCGCAGCAGGATGTGGAGTTGAGCTACCTGACCGGCGGACTCGCCTGGCGGGCCGACTATGTGGTGGAACTCAACGCCGCGGACGACGCGCTCGACGTCTCCGGTTGGGTCACCCTGACCAATACCAGCGGAGCAACCTACCGCAACGCGAAATTGCAACTGGTGGCGGGCGATGTGAACCAGGTTGCGCCGGAAATGGCACCACGCGGTCGCCCTGTGCTCATGGCGGCGCAGGCCGTGGCAAAGGCCGACACTGGCATGGTTGAGGAGGCGCTGTTCGAATACCACCTCTACAGCCTGGACCGCCCCACCACGATTGCCGAAAACCAAACCAAGCAAGTGGCTTTGCTCTCGGCCGCCGGGGTGCCGGCCCGCAAAGAGCTGGTGTTGGAAGGCGGTGACTTCTATTACCAGGGCCCATCGGGCGACCTCGGGCGCCAACTCAAAGTGGCGGCGTTTCTGGAGTTCGACAACAAAGAGGCTTCCCGCCTGGGCATGCCCATGCCCAAGGGGGTGGTGCGTGTTTACAAAAAGGACCGCAGTGGCAATGCGCAGTTCATCGGTGAAGATCGCATTGACCACACTGCCCGCAATGAAAAAATTCGCCTGAAGCTGGGCAATGCGTTCGATGTCACGGCGGACAAAAAGCAGACCGACTTCAAACGGCTCCCGAACACCGGCAAGTTCGGCTTTGTGTCGGAAAGCGCCTACGAAATCGTGCTGCGCAATGCCAAAAAAGAGGCTGTCACCGTCACGGTCAAAGAACCCATTCCCGGCGATTGGCAAATGCTCAGCTCCAGCATGCCGCACACCAAGGCCTCCTCCAGCATGGCTGTCTGGCAGGTGACAGTTCCTGCGGAAGGCAAAGCTGTTTTGACTTACAAGGCTTTGGTCCGGTATTGACCCCAGCAGAGGTTTGTCGGGATACTGCGGCTTCCATTTCCGGGACACCGCTTATGAAGTCTTTCAGCATCGCCCTCAAACTGTGGCTGCCCGCTATCTCCGTCAGCATTGCGTTGGTAGCTATGGCGGGTGGCTCCGCGGTCCGGACCATCCGGTCGCAGGCCATGACGGTGGCCGAGCAATCCGAGCAGCAAAGCAAGCTGGAGATGAGTGCCCGCTGGTACGGTGTGGCCCAGGCGCAGGCCCTGCGGGGCATCGGGGCCGCACTGACCTCGGACGCGGCGGCCGCGCAATTTCTGCTCTCAGGGCGGGATGCCGCCACCCAGGAAGAAAACCGCCTGGAAAGTGAGCTCGGGCGGCTGATGCAAAGTGCCCCTGAGCGCGCCGCACTGGAGGCGGTGCAAGCCAAAGCCCAGACCTTGAAAGCCGCTCTTGCCAAAGCCGACGCGCTCAAGGCGGCCGGGGATATGCAGGCGGTGCTGGCACATATTCAAAATGTCACCCAGCCTGAGTTGATGGCTTTTCTGGCGGCTCAGCAGGCCATGGTCAAACTCACCGAAGAGGGAGCCACTGCCTTGCGCGACAAGGCCGGTGCTGAGCGCATGCGCACGGTCTGGTCGGTGGCGGGCATAATGGCCTTGATTGTGGTGCTGATCTCTCTGGGCACCCGTTTGTTGCAGCGCAATGTGTGCGACCCGCTGGACGAAGTGGTCCGCGTGGCCACCGCCATCGGCAACGGGAACCTCGATGTCCGTATCCACACCGAGCGCAAAGACGAAATGGGCGATGTATTGCGTGCACTGGCCCACATGACCCGGTCGCTGGCCGAGCTGGTGGGGCAGGTGCACAAATCCACGGGCAGCATCACGGTGGCCAGTTCGGAAATTGCGCATGGCAACCAGGACCTCTCCAACCGCACGGAAACCACGGCCTACAACCTGCAGCGCGCGGCATCGTCTATGTCGCGGCTGAACGGTTCAGTGCAGCAGTCGGCCGAAGCAGCGCGCCAGGCCAATGCCATGGCCGGTTCTGCCTACACAGTAGCGGAGAGTGGCGGGACTTCGGTGTCGCAAGTGGTGAGCACCATGCATGAGATTCATGGGTCGTCCCGCAAAATTGTGGACATCATCGGCGTGATTGACGGCATAGCATTCCAGACCAATATTCTGGCGCTGAATGCTGCGGTCGAGGCCGCGCGTGCGGGCGAACAAGGGCGCGGCTTTGCTGTCGTGGCCAGCGAGGTGCGGGCCTTGGCTGGCCGCAGTGCTGAGGCGGCCAAGGAGATCAAGTCCTTGATCGGCGGCTCTGTGGCTAATGTAGAACATGGCTCCCGCTTGGTAGATGGTGCGGGCCAGACCATGCAAGAAGTGGTCAGTGCGGTGCAGCGAGTCAGTGGAATCATTGCGGAAATCACAGCTTCCAGTGCGGAGCAGAGTCAGGATATGCAAGAAGTGAATGCCGCGGTGGGTGAGTTGGAGCAAATGACGCAACAAAACGCAGCCTTGGTCGAGCAGAGCGCGGCCGCTGCCGCCTCGCTCCGGGAGCAAGCGGCGCTGTTGGACCAGCTGGTGGGTCGCTTCACTTTGCCGGGTGCCGGCACCGGACCCCACACCATGACGCTGTTGCCGCACGCCGCATAGCGACCCCAATTCGCTGCCCCGGCGCCAGGCCGGAAAAAAAACGCCAGAATGCACCAAAGTGGTGCGATCTGGCGTTTTAGGTTCCCGGCAGCATTTTTTCTCAACTTTTTTAGAAAAAGGCCTAAATAACCCCCTAAATCTGCCGTTAAGAAATGTACGTCAACTCCTAAAAGCAACCGGAGGGGCCGAAAGGTCTACCCAAAATGCAATTGCCAACCATTGAACGAACCCCGAATATGCGCCCCGCCGGCGCAGACGCGGTGTCGTCTGGGGCAAATAGGGTTATCCCAATTGCTCCGGTCAACCCGTCTGTAGGGGCCACCAGTGTGATCGAGTCCACGCCGGATGTGATCGATAAGGTGAACCCCGCCCTCAAACCCCAAAACACCGGCGAGGCGCCCTACCAAAGCGTAGCTGACCCAATGCGCAAAGGCTCGGACGCAGTGGTGGAGAAGGATTGGACTATTCATCGGCCAGCCAAGGAAAAAGTGGAGGATCCTCCGCCCAAGCCTATCTCTCAGGTGCTGATGGATCACCTGAAAACCATGTGGACCGCCAGCGCCAGTGCGGTGCAGATTGAACAGGTCAAAAACCAGCTCACTACGCCGCAGCCGGTGTCCCCGTCTGAAGCTCCGGGGCAATTAGCCAAGCAGGCACTGGTTTACAGCCCCAGCAAAATCAAAAAAACCGAGAGCATGTGAGCTCTGTGTGCCCGGGCTTTGCGTCCGAGTGCGCAACAGGTGCTCTAACATGGCGGGCATGCATACATCCGCACTTGTCCTTTTTTCCGGCGGCCAGGACTCCACCACCTGCCTAGCCTATGCCTTAGAGCGCTACGAGCGCGTTGAAACCATTGCCTTCGACTACCGCCAACGCCATAGCGTGGAGCTAGAGGCCCGCTTGAACGTGTTGCGTGAGCTCAAAGCCCGTTTTCCGCAGTGGGGGAGCAAATTGGGCGAGGACCATTTGCTGGACTTGGCCGTACTCGGTGAGGTGAGCGAAACCTCTTTGACCCGGGACACCGCCTTCAAAATGGAAGCCAACGGCCTGCCCAACACCTTTGTGCCCGGGCGCAATCTGCTGTTCATGACCTTGGCTGCGGCGCTGGCCTACCGCCGTGGTTTGCAGGTGATCGTGACCGGCGTTTGCGAGACCGATTTCTCCGGTTATCCCGATTGCCGGGACGACACCATGAAAGCGCTTCAACTCGCGCTGTCGCTCGGCATGGACCAGCGTTTCCTGATCGAGACGCCGCTCATGTGGATCGACAAGGCCCAAACCTGGGAGCTGGCCCATGCGCTGGGCGAGCGCTCCGGCGAGGCCGGGGGCGGCGATGCCCTGGTCGATCTCGTGGTCGAGCACACCCACACCTGCTACCTGGGCGACCGGACCCACCGCCAAGCGTGGGGCTACGGCTGCGGCAGCTGCCCCGCCTGCGAGCTGCGGGCCAAGGGTTACGCCGGTTTTACCGACAAGATGAAAAGCGCCTCTGCCTGAGCGCCTGCTGCCGGTGTGGCCGTAGCTTCGGCCCGGGGCTCTAGCACCCAGCGTTGGTTGTGAAAGGCGGCGACCCCCGGCCGGTGGGCGATCGACACTAAAGCCCCGCCTTTTTCGGTCACCAGCGTGCACAAGCGTTGGTACAGGGCGGCCTCGGCCGCTTCGTCCAGGGCACTGGTGGCCTCATCGGCAAACAACCACTGTGGCTGTTTGAGCAACACACGGGCAATCGCCAGGCGCTGCTGTTCGCCGCCGGAGAGCTTTTGACTCCAGGCATCCACCATATCCAGAGAGTCCGCCAAATGCGGGAGCAGTGCGTCCCGCAGAGCTTGCTGCAAGGCGGTGTCCGGGTACTGCGTTGCGTGGGACGGGTAGGCCAGCGCGTCGCGCAGCGTGCCGTTGGGGAAGTAAGCACGCTGTGGCAGGAACATGCTGTCTGCCGGCAAGGTCACCGCCCCGTCTGCAAAAGGCCAAATGCCGGCCAGTGTGCGGAACAGGGTCGACTTGCCGCTCCCGGAGGGGCCTTGCAACAAAATGCGGTCCCCCGGCTGCGCGTGCAAGCGGGTGTGCTCCAGCAGCGTGGTGCCGTCGGGGAGCGCAATGCGCAAGGGCGCGGTGTCCAAAGCATCAGTATTTGCTATTGTTTTAGGAGCTGCTTGCGCAGTCTTTACCAGGGCTAGATCCTTAAAAGACTCTTCAAAGCTGGTCAGGCGATCCGTCGTGGCGCGCCAGCTGGCCAAGCTGCTGTAGGTGTCCACAAACCAGCTCAGAGAGCCCTGAACCTGGCCGAAAGCGCCTGAAATCTGGGTGAGTTGCCCCAGCTGGATCGCGCCACTGAAAAACCGGGGTGCCGCCACCACAAAGGGAAACACCACCGCCGCCTGGCCGAAAAAGCTGGTGAACCAGATCAGCCCCTTTTGCGCCTTGATGAGCGCGAGGTTGTTGGCCAGTACGCGGCTGAATCGCTGGGCCATTTGTTCACGCACCACCTGCTCGCCCCGGTCAAAAGCGATGGATTCGCTGTACTCCCGGGCTCGCACCATGTGGTGACGGAAGTCCGCCTCCACGCGCTGCTGCTCGAAGTTGAGTGGAATCTGCTTGCGGCCTATGTAGTGGGTAATCACGCTGCCCACCATGCTGTAGAGCACCGCCATCCACACCATAAAGCCCGGAATGTTGTACTCCTGCCCCGCCAAGGTGAAGGCAAAGCCGCCCGAGAGTGTCCACAAAATGCCCACAAAGCTGGCCAAGGTGACCACGGCATTCAGCAAGCCCATGCTCAGGGAGATGGTGTAACTGGTGAACTGGTTGATGTCTTCCTGAATGCGTTGGTCCGGGTTGTCGGGGTTGGCGCCGTGGGCATGGGCCTGCGGCGTGAAGCGCGCCAGCTCCAGTCGGTAAAAGGCCTGGTGCGACATCCATTTGTGCAGGTAGTGGTCGGTCATCCAGGCGCGCCAGCGCATCTCCAGGAGCTGGGTCAGGTAGAACTTGTAGACCGCAATCACGATGAAGCCGAAGGCCAGGTAAGTAAAACGGCCGAGTTGCTCCCAGAACACTGCGGCATCTTTGTCTTGCAGCGAGTCGTAAAACAGGCGGTTCCAGTCGTTGAACACCACGGCCATGTAGACCAGGGCCAAGTTCAGGGCAATGATGGCCGCCAACATGCCGCGGGCTTTCCATTTGTCTTCCGACGAGAAGTAGGGGGTGGACAAGGCCACCGCCCGCGCAATAAATGCTTTGAAGCCCGCCCATTTGGCGGACACAGATGCCACGAGTGCCATGCAATCAATCTCAGTTGGAGAAGCAAACCCGGCACTGCGCGATGCAATGCAGGGAGCCCACGGGGGATGTTAGCGTCGAAGTGCGCCGGGCCGCTTGCTACAGGCTTTGAAATCCACTCTGGTGAGCGTTGTCAGATAGACCTGGTGCTTCGTCGGTGCTGGTCGTGTCCGGCTGAGCTGTACGAACGATGTCGGCCGTGCGTCGGTAGCCTGCAAAAGCCCATCGCCGCCACGCTTGGGCGTTGGCAGACAGAGGCGCGTCTGCGGCGCTGGTCGCGCTTGCGCCATCACCTTGTCGCGGCTGCTGGTGGGGAATTGCATTGGATGCGTAGGACATGGGCCTCAGAATAGACCTGCCCGCAGTGGATGTCAGCCGGTTTTACATTGCTTTACCAGACTGGTTCCGGCGTTTACATGTTGGAAATATGTTTAGTTGCGCACGCCGCTGGCCACGTGCCCGCTCGGGACATGGCGGGCTGCGGACTCAATATGACCGGTCTGGTCATCAAAAAAGAAGTCCGGCTCGAACTCGCGCAAGAACTCGCCCTTGTCCAGCCCGCCCAGAAACATGGCCTGGTCGACATCGATGTTCCAGTTCATGAGCGTCAGGATCGCGCGCTCGTGGGCCGGGGCGCTACGTGCGGTGACCAGCGCCGTGCGGATGCGGATGTGCGGGATACGCGCCTGCTGCAGGCGGTGCAAGGCCACCAGCAAAGGCTTAAACGGGCCGTCCGGCAGGGGCTGCGCGACCTTGTCCATCTCGTGCTGTTGGAATGCGGTCAGCCCGCTGGTCTGGTAGACCTGCTCGGCTTCATCGCTGAAGAGTACCGCGTCACCGTCGAAGGCAATACGCACTTCGTTGGGGTGCTCGGCGCTGGCGTGGGCGCTGTGGGGGTAAACCTGCGCGGCCGGCACACCGGCGGCCAGTGCGGCACGCACATCGCTCAGGTGGGT
Organism: Rhodoferax sp.; assembly: GCF_013297935.1. Classification (GTDB taxonomy): domain Bacteria; phylum Pseudomonadota; class Gammaproteobacteria; order Burkholderiales; family Burkholderiaceae_C; genus Allorhodoferax. The sequence goes on from NZ_JAAFIX010000004.1 coordinate 154,921, forward strand.
GCTGAGAAACAAGTTGGCGTGCAAGGGTTTCAGGTAGCGCCAGGGCGCCTCCCCGCGGGTGAAATTGCCGCGCTGTATGGCCAGGCCGTAGTGCTGCGCCGAGCGGAACACCCGCATGCCCGACACCGGGTCGTTGCGCGACAGGATGACGACCTCCACCCGTTGGTTGTCGGGTTCGTTAAAGGCCAGCAGTTTTTTGACGAGCGAGAACGCCACGCCGGGCTTGGCCGGCACATCGAGCCGCTGGCGTTGCAGCTGCATATAGGCGTGGTCGTCGTTTTGCTCGAAGACCTGGTTTTCTTCTTCAAAATCAAACAGAGCACGGCTGGAAATGGCCACCACCAGCTTGCCGTCGAGGGTCAGTCCCATGAGAGATCCTTATTTCGCATTCACGATGCCCTTGAAGTCATAGGGCACCACAATGGTTTGCACTTTGCCGTTGGCCACGCCTTCAGCAATTTTGAGGTTGGCCATGGCGTTCATGTAGCCGATGGCGCCGGCATTGGCGTTCAGCGCAGCAATGCGCTCGGCCTCTTTCTTGGCGGTTTGCACTTCCACTTCTTTGGTCTTGAGTTCGTTTTGGGCGCGCACCAGTTCGTTGGCGCTTTGCACAATCACGTCCGCCGGGGTGATAGCGCGCACCTGCACCTGGGACACGGTGATTTTGTCGCCCAGCTTTTCTTCGGTCAGGGTTCTGATGATGTTTTCGCGGATCTGCTGCTCCATGAGCGGGCGGTTGTCTGCCATCTTGAGCGACTCGTAGCCGCGTGCCACTTTGTAGGCGGCATTGCGGGCACTGAGTGCCACATAGTTCTGCATCAACAAAATGTCACCACCCTTGTCAGAGAGCCCGTGGAAGGTGCGGTTTTTGGTGGTCCACAGTTCCGACACGGCAGAGGGGTTGACGTTGTAGACCACGGTCATGTCGAAGTCTTTGACGGTGGAGTTGTCAGAGGCCAGGGGCGTCATGTTGTCCACGCCGACCGCCACATCCTGAATCTTGAAGGTGAGTATTTCGCCCACCACCGTCTGGTTGAACGAGCCGGGCAGCCGCTCGGTGGGGTCGACGGTCTTGTCGAAATTCACGCGCAGGCCCACTTCGCCGGTTTCAATCCGGGTGCACGCGGTCAGGCTCAAGGTCAGGGTGCCGGCGGCCAGCAACAGGGGTAAGGAGAGAGTTCGTAAAGACACAGTGCCTCCAGGGGGTTATTTGACGAGCTGGTTGAGTTGAATGATAGGCATGAGCACGGCCAGCACGATCAGCATGACGACTAGGCCCATGGCCACAATCAGCAAAGGCTCCAGCAGGGTGGCCAATTGCAGTGCGCGGCGCTGCACCTCGGTGCGCAGCTGCACCGCAGCGCGGTCCAGCATGTGGGGCAGGCGGCCGGTTTGTTCGCCCAGTCGGGCAAACATGCTCAAGAGCGCGGGAAAGCGCTGGTTGCGCGCCAACGCGCTGGCCAGCGGCGCACCTTCGCGCACCAGGGTCAGGGCTTCGAGGGCGTCGTCCCGCATCGCATGGTTGCTCAAGGTTTCAGCGGCGGCCTGCAGCGCTTTGAGAATAGGAACACCGGCCGCAGCCAACATGGCCAGGGTGCTGGCAAACCGGGCAGCGTTGTAGCTGCGGGACATGCGGCCCAGCACCGGCAGGCGCAGCCAAGCAGCATCCGCTTTAGAGCGAAAAGCGGCGTTAGCCCAGGCAATACGTGCGCCTATAGCTCCTAAAACAATAGCAATCAGCACCAGCCAGCCATAGGACCGCACAGCCTCGCTCAGTGCCAACATGATCCTGGTGAGCAGGGGCAGCGCCTGTTTGGAACCGGCAAACACGTTGGCAATCTGCGGCACCACATAAGCCAGCAGAAACAACACAATGGCCAAAGCCACCAGGCTCACGATGGCCGGGTAAAGCGCCGCGCCCAGCAGTTTGGCAGACAGGTTCTGCTGCTCTTCGAGGTCGTCCGCCAAGCGCTCCAGCACCAGCCCGAGTTGGCCGCTTTGTTCTCCGGCGCTGACCACCGCGACATAGATGGCAGAAAACTCTTTGGGGTGCTGGGCCAGCGAGCTGCCCAAGGGCTTTCCCCCGTTGACCTCGGCACGAATGGTGGCGACTACATCGCGCTGAGCCGGGGTTTCTGCCTCATCGGCCAACGAGCTCAGCGCCCGCTCCAGGGGCAGGCCCGCACTGACCAAGCCGGCCAATTGGCGGGTCCAGACCGCGCGTTGCGTGGGACTGAACGCGCGTGCGCTCCAAGCGCTGCGTGGGGCATCGGTTGCCGCTTCTCCGCTCAGCGCCTGCACCTTTAACGGCACGAGTTGCTGGGCCCGCAAGAGACCGCGAGCGGACTTGGCCGCGTCTGCCTCCACCACCCCGGTGCGGGTTTTTCCATCGGCATCGAGAGCTTGGTAAGAGAAGGCGGGCATGACCCAATGGTAGCGGTGCACCGGTTCACACGGGTTTTCCACCATGACAAAAAAAGCGCTCGCCGTCATACTTCAATAAAAGCACGACCGTGCTATTTTGATGTTCTCCCGACGACACAAGCAGCAGGCAGACCATCACCCGCGACAGCGCCCCCACCCGAGAGGTCGCACCGGTTCTTTTTATTGGCATCCTTTCAACACCATCGACCCTCAGAGGTCCCGAGGAGACAACTATGAAGATGAAGCGAATCGTGGTGGGCTGGCTGGCGGCGTGCGCGCTGTCCATCGGCCTCTTTCCGGTGTCGGCCCACGCAGCGGGCTACACCCAGACCAAGTACCCCATTGTGTTGGTGCACGGCCTGTTTGGCTTTGACAATATCGGCCCCGTGGAATATTTCTATGGCATACCCAGCGCGTTGCGTGCAGACGGTGCGCGTGTCTATGTGGTCCAAGTGTCTGCCGCCAACAGCACCGAGGTGCGCGGTGAGCAACTGCTGACCCAGGTGCGCCAGATTCTGGCAGCGACCGGCGCGGCCAAGGTCAACCTGATTGGCCACAGCCATGGCGGCCCTACCGCGCGCTATGTGGCATCGGTGCGGCCGGACCTGGTGGCATCGGTCAGCAGCGTAGGCGGTGTGAACAAGGGCTCCGCCGTGGCGGACGTGTTGCTCGGGGTAGCCCCTCCGGGAAGCGTGCAGAACTCGGCCCTGGTGTCGGTGACCAATGGCCTGGCCACCATCATCAACTTTCTCTCGGGTGGCGGGGGTAACTCGCAGAATGCACTCGCCGCCGCCCAGTCCCTGAGCACGGCAGGCACCCTGAAGTTCAATGCCAAGCATCCGCAAGGTGTGCCCACCAGTGCCTGTGGTGAAGGCGCTTACAGCGTGAATGGTGTGGCCTATTACTCATGGAGCGGAGCGCAGCCCTATACCAACGTCTTGGATATCGTGGACCCGGCGTTGGCGCTGACCTCGCTGGCATTTGCCGGCGCTAAGAACGACGGCTTGGTCAGCAGCTGCTCGTCACGCCTAGGCCGCGTCATCCGCGACGACTACGCCTTCAACCATTTGGATGAAGTGAACCAGACCGTGGGGCTGACCAATATTTTTGAGACCAACCCGGTCACGATCTTCCGCCAGCAGGCCAACCGCCTGCGTAACGCAGGTCTGTAATGCCTTTGCGCAGAAATGTGCGTACCGGCCTGGCCGGCATGGCACTGGCGCTCAGTGTGGCCGCGGTGTGGTTCGTGGTGCCCGGGCCGGAGGCCTCCGAGCCGCCGCAGTCAGGGCAGGTACCGGGCACCGGCCTCGGTGCACGGTCTCTGGAGGGCACGGTGCCCGACGGGCTCGCCGCACTCCAGGCCGGTGCACTGAATGCCCTTCCCACCGGCTGCCGGGAGACCGGTTGCGGCACCTTGGCCTATGGTGAGCTCAAGCGCCTGTTTGACTACTACCTCAGCACCGTGGGGGAGCAAAGTATTGCGGCTATTACGGCTGAAATTCAGCAAGTCTTGACCCGCAACCTGAGTGCCGGGCAGCTGCCGCAGGCACTGCGCCTGTTGGACCGCTACATCGCCTTCAAGCAAGATATTTTGCGTCTGGAACAGGGGTTCGCGGCCAAAGCGAGTGCAGACCGCACTTTGCGCGCACGCTTTCAAGCCATGCTGGAAATTCGGGCGCGCCATTTCAGTGCAGAAGAGGCACAGGCCATGTTCGGTCTGGAGGACGCACAAGACCTCGATGCGCTGGCGCGCCTGGATGTTGCCAACGACGCGAGCTTGAGCGCCGCTGAGCGCCAGTCGCGATTGCAAGCCATAGACCAGCAGATGCCGAAGACCCTGCGCGAAGAGCGAGATGCTCCGCGCGGCGTGATGCTGTTGGAAGAGCGGGTGGCGGCACTGCGTGGGCAAGGCGCCGGGGATGACGAGATATTCCGCACCCGCGCCAAAGCGCTGGACACGGCCGCGGCATCTCGATTGGCGGCGGTCGATCAGGAAGAGCGTGCATGGCGCTCACGCATGGATGCCTATCTGGCCGAGCGCGCCCGACTGCTGGCGCGCCTAGACAACGCGCCCGAGTCAGAAAAAACCACCGCGCTGGCTGCACTCCAAACCGAGAACTTCAGCGAACTGGAGCGCAAGCGACTGGCAGCCTACGAGCCATAAAAAAAGCCCTCCGGCCCGGGAGGGCGGAGGGCTTAAGCAGGACACCTGGTGCTTAGTTCACGCGGGTGGCACCCGCTGCTGAGCAGGCGATAGCCGCTCAGTCGCGCACGACGCGCAAAAGCTCTTCGCGGCTGGTCAAGCCGCTGCTGACCAGTCGTTCCCCATCCTCACGCAGCGGCACCATGCCTTGCTGCGTGGCAGCCGCGCGGATGTCGGCCTCCGAGGCGTTGTGGTGAATCAGCTCGGCAATTGCATCGTCGGCCACCAGCAGTTCAAACACCCCGGTGCGGCCCAGGTAACCTGTGTGCCCGCACGCCTCACAACCCTTGCCCGCGCAGGTCTTGCAGGTTTTTCGCACGAGGCGTTGTGCCAGCACACCGCGCAATGAGGAGCTCAGCAAAAACGGCTCCACGCCCATGTCGATCAAGCGCGTTACGGCGCTGGCCGAGTCGTTGGTGTGCAGGGTGGCCAGCACCAAGTGACCGGTGAGCGAGGCCTGGATGGCGATCTGCGCCGTCTCAAAGTCGCGGATCTCGCCGATCATGATCACGTCCGGGTCCTGGCGCAGGATGGCGCGCAAGGCTTTCGCAAAGGTGAGTTCAATTTTCGGGTTGACCTGGGTTTGCCCCACGCCGGGCAGCTCGTATTCAATGGGGTCCTCCACCGTCATGATGTTCTGGCGCGCAGCATCCAGCCGGCCCAGAGACGCATACAGCGTGGTCGATTTACCCGAACCCGTGGGGCCGGTCACCAGAATAATGCCGTGCGGCTGGCCTATCAGGCCCTCAAAGCGCCGCAACACATCACCCTGCATACCCACCGCTTCCAGGCTGCGCTGGTCCTGGCTCTTGTCGAGCAAGCGCAGCACCGCGCGCTCGCCGTGGGCGCTGGGCAGGGTGCTGACCCGCACATCCACCGCGCGGGTGCCAATGCGCAGGCTGATGCGGCCGTCCTGTGGCAGGCGCTTTTCTGAAATGTCGAGGTCGGCCATGATCTTGAGCCGCGAAATCAGCGCCGCATGCAGTGCGCGGTGGGCCTGCACCACTTCGCGCAAGGTGCCGTCCACCCGGAAACGCACCGACGAATTGCGCTCATAGGGCTCGATGTGGATGTCGCTGGCGCCATCGCGCGCGGCCTGGGTCAGCAGGGCGTTGAGCATGCGGATGATGGGCGCATCGTCCGCCGTTTCCAGCAAGTCCTCCACGGCGGGCAGCTCTTGCATCATGCGGCTCAGGTCCGCTTCGCCCTGCACCTCGTTCATCACCGTGGCGGCGCTGGACTCGCCCTGGGCATAGGCGGCGCTGATGCGCTGCTCCAGCGACCCGGCTTCCTGCGTTTGCAGGTTGTCGATGCGGTGCTTGCGCATGACCTCCGAAATGGCGGAGGCCGGCGTGCGGCTGTGAACCCACAGGCAGAGGCGACCGGCGTCGTCTTCCAGCAGCAACTGCTGGGTGCGCGCAAAAGCGTAGGGCAGCGGGTAGCGCATGAGCCGGTTCAGGGCGTGGACGGCGCAGGCGCAGACGGTGGCTTGGGCGACAGGGCAGGCAACACCGGCGCTTCATTGATCGGCACCACGGTGCTCACCTCGGGCTGGCCATTTTGCTGGGTGCCGCGCATGAGTTCGTAGCGCTCGTTCGACAGGGCTTGGGTGGCGGTGGCATCGCGCACCACCACCGGCCGCAAGAACACCATGAGGTTGGTCTTTTTGCGGCTGCGCGCCTCGCTCTTGAACAGGTTGCCGAAGAAGGGCACATCGGAAAGGCCGGGCACTTTTTCCTGATTGCCGCCATATTCGTCCTGCAGCAGTCCGCCCAGCACGACGACCGCACCGTCTTCCACCAGCACGTTGGATTCAATGGTGCGCTTGTTGGTGGTCGGCCCGTTGGCCGCATTGACGGTAGAGGCCAGCACGCTGGAGACCTCCTGGAAGATGGCCAGCTTGACCGTGCCGTTTTCGCTGATCTGGGGCTTGACCTTGAGCGTCAACCCCACGTCTTTGCGCTCTATGGTCTGGAACGGGTTCACGCTGCCGGTGCTCGCGCCGGTATTGGTGAACTGGCCGGTGACAAAAGGCACGTTCTGGCCGATCACGATCTTGGCCTCTTCGTTGTCCAGCGTGAGAAGGTTGGGCGTGGACAGCACATTGCCGGCGCCGGTGGCTTCTAAAAAGCGGGCCAGAAATCCGAGCACATAGACGCCGTTGGTCTTGTTGGCCACGCCCAGGTTCAAGCCCTTACCCGGTGTGGCCGTGCCCGAGGCGCCGGCCGTGGCAAGGCTGATGATGTTGTTGCCCCCGCTGCCGAAGTTGGTGCCCAGCAGGCCCACGGCGCTGTCTCCGGCATTGCCCAGCGCGCCTTGCCACTGAATACCGAATTCGGCCGCCTTGTCGGCGCTCACTTCGGCAATCAGGCTTTCTACAAAGACCTGTGCACGGCGGGCATCGAGCTTGTCAATGACGGCGCGCAGCTGGCGGTATTGGGGCTCGCTGGCGGTAATGATGAGCGAGTTGGTGGTCGGGTCGGCCTGAATTTGTCCACCCGTGCTCGGAGCGGCCGCAGCACCCAAGGTCGAGCCACCGGCGGCTGCGGGCGCTGCCGCGCTGGGGGCCGCGCTGGCTGCCCCGCTACCGGACGCACTCATCGCCGCCCGCAGGGTGGTTGCAAGCTGGGTCGCGTTGGCATTCTTCAGGTACACCACATAAATGTTGCCGGCCGCACCATTGCCGCCCGGTGTGGGCTGGTCGAGCTTGTCGATCAGGTTGCGCGCCAGGGCCAGCCGCGCCTGATTGGCCGCCCGCACGATCAAGGTGTTGCTGCGGGGCTCGGCCACCACAGTGGTTTTGAAGCTGCTGTCCACCCCGCCGGCAGCACCGGCCGCAGAGTTTTCCAACAAGCGCAACACCAAGGGCGCGAGGTCGCTGGCGCTGGCATTTTTCAGCGCGATGATTTCCACATCTGTGGCGTTAGGAACATCCAGCGCCGTCACGATGCGGGCCAGGCGCCGCAGGTTGTCGGCGTAATCGGTGATCACCAGTGAGTTGGTGGCCGGATTCACGTTGATGGGGTTGTTGGGGTTGATCAGCGGTCGCAGCACCGCCACCAGGTTGTTGGCGTTCTCAAACTGGAGCTTGATGATCTGCGTCACCAGCTGGTTGCCGGGCGCGTTGGCCATGCCGTTGTCGCTGGAGGCAACACTGCCGCCTATCAGTTTGGCATCAGCCTCGGGCACCACTTTGTCCAGGCCGTCGGATTGCACCACGGCGTAGCCCATAGTGCGCAACACGGCCAGAAAGTGGTTGTAAGCGCGGGCGGGAGACATGGGGCTGTCGGACACCAGCGTCATGGTGCCTTTGACCCGGGGGTCGACCACTACATTGCGCCCGGTCAGGGTGGCCATGGTGCGGGCCACGGCCTCGATCTCGGCGTTGCTGAAGTTCAGGGTGATCGGCTCTCCCCGCTTGGCGGCGGAAGCGGCTACCGGAGCCTGCGCCCAGGCATTCATGCCAAAAGGGCCGTTGGCGCCCGCAAACATTGCGCCAGCAGCTATGAATTGCATAGCAATTGTTTTGGTGCGACGTTGGCGGTGATGTGGATGTGGCATTCCTTAACCCAGGTGAATCAGAGACCTTGCGCCTTGGCGCTGCCCAATGATATTCAGCAAATTGGAAAGCGCCTCCTCGCGGCCTTCTGCGGCGCGGGCTTCCCCGTCAAAAACAAGGCGTCCGGGACTTAGTTCGCCCGTCCCGCTGAGTTGTAAAGCGCCTTCCTGCGTGGTCAGTGTGAGCCGGGTCGACGTGCCCCCGCGCAAGGCCACACGGTAACTGCCCAGCGGCTTCAGGGTGGACAGGCTGGTGCTCAGGCGCAGCGCGTCCAGCACTACTTCGCCTTCCAGCCGTGCGCTCCCGGCGCTGGCCAGGAGCTGCAGGCTGCGGGTCTCCAGGACGAGCTGCCCGTCGAGCTGCAAGGTGTTCCAAGGGGTGCCCAGGCCCACCAGCAAGGCCGCGGGTAAGCGCAGCCCCCGCCCGGCCGGCAGGTCGCTGAGGCGCAATTCCACCGACTGCAGGCCACCGGTGGCATGCCAGATCCAAGGGGCATCGAGGCAGCAGTCGGCCTGCCACGCCATGCGCAAACCGGGTGAGCGGTCCTGCCATGCGGGGCGGATATTCCACCGAACCCGACCGGGCAGGGCGGTCTGCTCCTGGGCCTGGCTGCGCAGCACGAGTTGGGCGTCGCCCTGCCAGACGGTGCCGGAGGGGTTGAGAAGCTGCACTGGCGCATCGGCCCAGACCAGAGCGCCTGCCAACCAGCGCGCAGGCGCGTAGACCAGGCCACCGGCCAGTGCGCCCACTAGCAGTCCGGCAGACGCCCAAGCCCATGGACTGCGGCGCGCAGCCATCATTCCGCAGGCAGGGTGAATTGCACCGTGCCGCTCCAGGTGTTGCCGGTGCGCTTCCACTGCGCCTGGCTGGGGAGCAAGCGGGCTTCGGTGCGCACCAGAGCCAGCCAGCCGGCCAGGGCAGCGCCATCCAGACCTTGCAGGGTCACGGTGGCTTGTTGGTTGATGACCTGCAGGCTGGCTTTCGGGCCCAGGCCTGCCACGGCGGCTTGCAAGCCGGCCCGCATGGCCTGCGCCGTCAAGGCCGGACGGCTCTGCAGAGCCCGTGCCCGGGCCTCCAGGGTCAACATACTGGTGAGTTGGGTGTCCAGCGCGGCCCGCTGCACCGGGTAGGCTTTGACGGTGCGCCAAGCCGGCGCCAGAGCCAAGCTCCAGAGCAAGGCACCGGCCACCAACAGCGCGGCCGCAGTCAGCAAACCTTGTTCGCGCGCAGGGCGGCGAGCCCACCATGCGGCCCACGCAGACAGGGGGCGTTTGGACGTGTTCATGGACTGAGCACCCACACGGTGCCTTCGGTGCGCAAGCGGTAGCCACGCGACTGCAGGCTGTCGCGCACCGTTTCGGGTGGTGTCTCTTGGCCGCTTGGGGGGGTAATACGCAACTCGCCTGCTATGAATTCAATAGCTTGTGGCGCAGTATTTGCGGGGGCTAAGGCCCCAAATGATTCCAAAAGTCGCTCCAGGTCGCGGGCCTGGGACTGGCCACCGGTCTGGCCCAGGGCGTCGACCGCGCGTTGCATTTGCAGTGGCGCGTCCACCACCACGGTGGTGGCCGGGAAGGTGCGCAGCAAGATGTCTTGGAGGGCGCTGCGTTGTTCTTTCAGGGCCTGCCGGGCTTGCCAGGCTTGGGCATTCAGTCCGACCAACTGCACGACGGCTAAGAGGCCTAAGGCCCACCGTGCCGGCCGCCAGGCAGGGGCTTGCCAGAGTGCCTTTGCGGCGTCGGTGGCCCGCGCTGTCCAGTGGCTGCGGCTGGTGAACTCGCCTTGGGCGAGGCTCCACGGGGCGCTGGCTGCTGCGCGCAAGCGGTCTGCCCGGTGTTGCACCACGACCTCACGGTGCAGCAGTTGCTCCGCCAGCTCGGCACAGGCCGGCTCGGCGAACACGTTGCGGATGGGGGCCGGTGGCGGGTTGCTGCGGTGTCGCTGGTGCACACCGTCGGCATCGAACCACGTCCAGACAGCGTCTTCAGGCTCACCGGTCATCCAGAGTGTGTCGGGGGTGGCCGAATCCGCGGGGGCCCACTCGGGGACGATGCCGTCCAGCCCATGCCCCGCCTGCCGGACCGCGTCTACCGCGCCTTGCAGCCATGCGCGCTGGCACACGGCGACCCAACAGGGGCCGGCGTCTGCGCTGCGCGCTTGGAGTGCGAAGTGGAGCTGGGCGGGGTCGTCGAGGAGCTGGTCTTCCAGCAGGCTCTCTAGCACGGCGCGCAGCCGCACGGCTTGCCGCGCCTGCCCGTCCCGCCCTAGCAGGCCCGGTGGCAAAGTGACCCGGTGCCATGACAGTGCCGAGGCCGGCACGATCAGGACCACGCTGGTCTGGCTGGCCGTAGCGGGCGGAACCCCCGGCGTGCGTTGGCTAGTCTGCGCGGCGTCGCCGTGAACCCACTCCCATGCGGCGGAGTCCGTGGCATGGGGGGCGGGGGGCATCACAAGGTGGTGGGGCATGGCCGGGTCATTGTACGAAGGCATCCACAGGCGCTTCGCGTTCTTTCCAGAGGGGTTTCACCAGTAGACCTTCGCGCTGCAGGGTGGTGCGCTCCTGGGTGGCAAAGCCGCCCAGCCGCAGTCGCGTGCGCACCTCAAAAAAACGGGAGTTCACGCTCAGCTGGGTCTGTGGCAGTGCCGTCTCGGGCAGCCCGGTGGCGGTCTGCACTTCAGCCATGCTGCGCAGGGGGCTCTGGGCGCGGCGCTCCAGCAGGCGCTGAGCCGTGGCACTGTCCATGCCCGGTATGCTGGCTTGTAGCACCAGCGCCGACGCGGTGTTGACGTTGACGGTGCTGCGGTCGGGCAGCACCACGATGTGGGGGCTGAGCCGGGCGAGCGTGCGCTCGGACAAGCCCAGCCAGAGCAGCTGCTCCCGACTGCGCGGCAGCAGGGGTGTGCCGGTAGCGGTCTGCTGCGCCGCAGGCTTGGCGGACGGGGCTTGCAAGCCCGCGCGTAAGTTGCTGACCAGGAGCTGCAGTTCCGCCGGAGGCAGCTGCAGCAAGTCGAACAGACGGTTAAAGGCCTGCAGCGTCGGGGCGTGAATGTCGGCGTCCAGCACCAGGTTGGTGGTGTTCAGCCGGGCTTGCAGGTCGCTGATGCCGCCGGACAGGAAGGCGCTTTGCAGCACATCGGCAGGTAGCGTGTCGTCGATGGCAGCGCCGTTGGCTAAAAAAGAGCTGAGCTTGGCTTCTTGCAGCGTGATCGCCCAGGGTTCGCCCAGGTGGTCGACGGCGGCAGTGCGCGCATCTTCCCGCAGGATCAGGCGTGCCCAGTCGGTCGCGCCTTGCAAGATCCACTGGGCCTGAACCCGGGCCCGCTCACTGGCTTCAAGGTCCAGGGCGCGCGCCTGTTGCCACAGCGCGGCGGTGCTGAGGGTGGCGACCAGCGCCATCAGCAGGAGCGCTGTCAGGATGGCTGCGCCGCGTTGCGGCCTCATGGCGCATCTCCGGTCAGGGTCGGGCGAGCCCAGTCCCGCACCAGGGTGCCGCCTAGCGGGTGCACAGGCGGCAGGGTCAAGATCAGCCGGATGCCGTCGGGTTGCGCCGAAGTCTCGGGGGTTCCCGCGCTGGCGCCGGCACTGGAGAGCGGGTTACTCCAGGCACCCCCGCGGTTGAAAAACAGTTGCCAGCCCGTGAGCGCGACGATGCGCACCTCGGTGCCGCGGGTGGCGCTGGTGGGGGCACCTTGTGTCCACGCGGCAGCAGTGGCCCAGGCTGCCTGCCAGCCTTCCCGCGTGGTGACCGGGCCCGACTGCCATCGCAGCCAGTAGGCAATGCCATCCCGCTCGGCGCGCGTCCACGCCACCACGCGTGCACCGGCACCCGCCTCGGGGGCGCGGCGGGTCAGCCGCAAAGCCCGGCCATCCCACTCCAGGCTGCGGGTCTGCGGAATGTCTTGCACTGCGTCCAGGTCGGCGGCCCATTGGTTCAAGCCCGCTTCGGTGGTGAGCACGGCATCGTTGTGACGCTGGTTGACCTCCATGGCGGTCTGCATGCCTGCCAGCGCTTGCCACCCGACGGTGGCCATCAAGGCCATGATGGCCAAGGCCACCAGAAGCTCAATCAGAGTGAATCCGCCCGCCCGGCGGCTCGTTATGCGCGTCGCCATCAATACCGCCCCATGACGGTACTGAGCAGTAGCAGGGGGCTCCCGCCAAGCGCGACCCGGGCTTCGATCCGCCGGAAATTGGGGTTAGGGGTTGGCTGCACTAGCAGCCGCAGCTCGAACACTTGCCCGGCTTGCGTGCATTCCTCGGCCGTGTCGCCCACGTCGGGCAACTGCCGGCCCAAGCGGTATTGGACGAGGGCATTTTCAGCGCACAGCTGTGCCAACACGCGGTTGCTCTGGCGCTCGGTACTGCGTGTCATGGTGGCGCTGGCGCGCAGCCCGGCGATCAAGGTGACGGCAACGATGGCCAGCGCCACCAGAACTTCGATCAGGGTGAATCCGCGGGGCTGGCGGCCTGCGTGCAGTGGCGCGCTCACGGCGTGGGTCCTTGGGGCGGGCTGTTGGTAACCTGAAAGGCCCGGAGTCCGTCGCTGGTGATCCATCGCCTGCTATCGGCGTTTTCGCGGTTGCTCAGCCGAATGGTTTGGGGCCCGATGACCGGCTCCGGCCCGAGGGGAACCGGTGCCTCGCTCGCGGCTTGCAGCTCCGGGGTTTCCCAGCGCTGCGCGCGCACCAGGCTGCCTTGCCGGATTTCAAAGCCCGTGGGCGTGGCGCGCCACTCCAGTCGCACACCGGTTGCGCGCGATTCGGCACGGGCGGCTTCCAGTACTGCCACCAGGCGCTGAGCTTCGCGGTCTATCTGCGTCTGGGCGCTGTCGCGCAGTGCCAGCACGACGGTGGCCGATGCCATGCCCACGATGGCAAGCACGACCATCAGCTCCAGCAAGGTAAACCCACGCGCGGGCCTGCGCGGACAGGGGGCCGGGCCTGCGTTACCAGTTGCCGAAGTCGGCATCTTTACCTTCGCCACCGGCTTGGCCGTCTGCGCCGAACGACATCACATCGACCTCTCCTTTGATACCGGGGTTGATGTAGAGATAGGCGCGGTTCCAGGGGTCCGTGGGCAGCTTGTCGATGTAGGGGCGCCAGTTGGGCGGGACGGTGCCGGTGGTCGGCTTGGTGACCAGTGCCTGCAGGCCCTGTTCGCCCGAGGGGAAGCGCTGGTTGTCGAGTTTGTAGAGTTTGAGCGCCTGTGTCAGGTTGGCAATATCGGTTTTGGCTGCGGTGACCCGCGCGTCATCGGCACGGTCGAGCACGTTGGGCACGATCAATGCAGCGAGCACGCCAATGATGACCAGCACCACCATCAGTTCAATCAGGGTGAAGCCGCGCTGGGCGCTACGTTGCATGCGGTTGATGAGTTTCATGGTGCGGGTGGTGCAGGTGGTTGTACGGGGGGTGTGCCGGAGCTTGTGTCCATCATAATGCGGCCCATGTTGAGCACAGCTTCCCTTTGGCCCCCGCGACTTGCTGCCTTGCTGTTGTCTGCCCTGGCGGCAGTCAGTGGTGTGTACTGGGTTTTGCACTGGCGTTTGCCGGTGCAGGTTGCCCGTGCGGGTGTGGTGGCAGACAGCGGGCCCGCGGTCGATGTTGCGTCCGTAGCCCGGGCATTGGGTGCGGTACCTGGCAATGTCGCAAGTCCCACGCTTGCATTGGCAGCGCCGGGTGCAGATGCTGCCCGTTTTGCGTTGCAAGGAGTATTGGGTGGGGCCCAAGCGGGGACCGCCCTGATTGCCATCGACGGCAAGGCCGCCAAGCCCTATGCCTTAGGGGCGGAACTGGTAGAGGGCTGGAGCCTGCTCCGGGTGGCAGGTCGCACGGCGGTGCTGGGCCGCCAAGGCACCGAGCTGGAACTGGCCTTGCCACCTTTGCCCCAAGCGGCTACAGGTAAAAAGACGCTCCAACCCTTATAAATAAAGGGCGACTAGCTATCATTTTTGCAAAAACATGCGGTAGACCGGGTTGTGGGTTTCTTCCACATACGGGTAGGCCAGTGTCTGCAAAAACGTTGCAAACGCTTTGTCATCCGCTGCGGGAACCTGCAGCCCGACCAGAATGCGGCCGTAGTCGGCGCCTTGGTTGCGGTAGTGGAAGAGGCTGATGTTCCAGCCCGGGCGCATGAGGCTTAAGAACTTCATTAGCGCGCCCGGCCGCTCGGGGAACACAAACCGCAGCAGCCGCTCGTCTTGCGCCAGGCTGGAGATGCCGCCCACCATGTGGCGGATGTGCTCTTTGGCCAGTTCGTCATGCGTCAAGTCCAGTGTCTTGAAGCCGTTTTTCTCAAAATTCTTGGCTACCTTGGTCGATTCGCCCTTGCTCTGGGTGGTCAGGCCCACAAACACGTGGGCTTTGGCTGCGTCGCTGATGCGGTAGTTGAACTCGGTCACGTTGCGCGTGCCGCCGGGTAGCTCGCCGATCAGCTCGCAAAAGCGCTTGAAGCTGCCTCGCTCTTCAGGAATGGTGACGGCAAACAAGGCTTCTCGCTCCTCGCCCACTTCGGCCCGCTCGGCCACAAAGCGCAGGCGGTCGAAGTTCATATTGGCACCGCACAAAATGGCGGCATAGGTTTCGCCCTTGGTTTTGTGTTCGGCCACGTATTGTTTGATGGCAGCCACCGCCAGAGCGCCAGCCGGCTCGACGATGCAGCGGGTGTCCACAAAAATATCTTTGATGGCGGCGCACACCGCATCGGTGTCGACCGTCACATAGCTGTCGACCAGCTCGCTGGCCACGCGGAAGGTCTCTGCGCCTACCAGTTTCACGGCAGTGCCGTCAGAGAACAAGCCCACGTCGCCCAAGGTGACACGCTCCTCCGCCTCAACCGACTGAATCATGGCGTTGGAGTCGTTCATTTGCACACCAATGACCTTGACGCCCGGCGCCACTGCCTTGATGTAGTTGGCCACACCCGAAATCAGCCCGCCTCCGCCAATGGCCACAAACACCGCATCAATGCCGGGTCCGGTTTTGCTCCCGGTTTTGTGGCCGGACTTGGCCGCCTTGTCGGCACCCAGTGTCTGCACCTGGCGCATGATTTCCATGGCCACGGTGCCTTGGCCCGCTATCACGTCCGGGTCGTCAAACGGGTGCACAAAGGTCAGCCCTTCTTTCTTTTGCAGGGCGACCGCGTGGTCATAGGCGTCTGAATAGCTTTCTCCTGCCAACACGACCTCGCCGCCGAATCCGCGCACAGCGTCCACCTTGAGCTGAGGGGTGGTGGTGGGCATCACGATCACGGCGCGCACGCCCATGCGGCTGGCGGACAAAGCGACGCCTTGGGCATGGTTGCCGGCAGATGCGCAAATGACGCCCTTGGCGATTTGCTCGGCGGGCATTTGGGCCATTTTGTTATAGGCGCCACGCAGCTTGAAACTGCGCACCGGCTGCTGGTCTTCCCGCTTGAACAGCACGGTGTTGTGGAGGCGCCGGCTCAGGGTGCGAGCAGGTTCGAGCGCGGTCTCAATCGCCACGTCGTACACACGGGCGGTCAAGATTTTTTTCAGGTAATCCGCAGGAGTGAGCGGGGTGGCAGTCGGGGCTGCAGGGAATTCGGAGGAGGAAGAGGGCTTGGTGCTCACAGGGCTACACTCCGGTAGGTGAAAAAGGCAGTCAGGTAGCTCCGCGCGGAGCATTGCCTGGCATTGTATCGATTTAGAGAGTTGCCCCGCGCGGGGCTTGAGAAGGAAACACCATGGAATGCACAGTCAGTTGGACCGGCGGCCTCAACACCCGCTCCGGTATGGGTTTTGTGGCTGAAACCGGCAGTGGTCACACCTTGATGATGGACGGCGCGCCCGACGCAGCCAAGCCGGAAAACGGCGGCCAAAACCTGGCACCCCGCCCCCTGGAAACTGTCTTGGCCGGTACCGGTGGCTGCACGGCCTATGACGTGGTGCTGATTTTGAAGCGCGGTCGCCACGATGTGCAGGGCTGCACCGTCAAGCTCACCGCTGAGCGTGCCGAGGTGGATCCCAAGGTGTTCACCAAGATCCATATGCAATTCACCGTGACCGGCAAAGGCATACCTGCCGGAGCGGTGGAGCGGGCTATTGCCATGAGCCACGACAAATACTGCTCCGCCAGCATCATGCTGGGAAAAACAGCGGAGATCACCACAGGATTTGACCTGATAGAGGTCTGAAGTCCGCGCAGTGTCGGCCTTTCGCGGCGACGCCGGTTGCCGCTGGGTTTGCCTGCCTAAATGCGCGCGGCCACCGTCGTCATGACCTTGGCGGCTGCACGCATCAGCGACTTGACCGGAGCCGGTAAATCAACAGCGCCGGCCGCTGTTGCCTCATCGGCGTGTCGCAACTCGTCAGTGCGCATTTGCGAAACAATGGCGCGCGACTCGTGATCCGTGTCGGGTAGCAGGCTGAGGTGACTCTCCAGATGGGCGCCCACCTGGCGTTCGGTTTCCACCACAAAGCCCAGGCTGGCAGCGTCGCCCAACCGTCCGGCCAGTAGGCCCAGCCCGAAAGCGCCTGCGTACCACAGCGGGTTCAATAAAGAGGGGCGGGAGCCCAAGGCCTCCAGCCTTTGGGCTGTCCAGGCCAAATGGTCCGTTTCTTCGGCACACGCTTGTGTGAAGTGCGCGCGCAGAGCCTTGTTGGGAGTCGCCAACGCCTGCGCTGTGTATAAAGCCTGAGCACAGACTTCTCCCACATGATTCACACGCATCAGGCCAGCAGCTCTCTTTTTGTCTGCATCGCTCAGCACGGTGGCTCTATCGGGCAGTGTGGGGCATGCCTGAGAGGCGCGCGGGGTGGCAAACAAGGTGCGCAAGGCGGTATCGGCAGCGTTTAATAGGGAATCCATACAAGTGGGATAAAAAATCTAACGTTGCGTCTTGACAACAGTTCATTGTAAAACGGATCAGTAATAACCCGTTGACACATTGGTGTGCGGTACCTCTGATGTAATCTCGACATCTCCTTGACCGAGGAGGTCATTAATCAGGTAACCAAACGGTGCCAGATTCTTGTTTAACTTTGGAGCCACCCCTCATGAAAAAAACCCTCATTGCATTGGCAGTTTTGTCTGCAACCAGCGCATTTGCCCAAGTGACACTCACTGGTACTGTTCGCGCTGCTTACCAAAAAACCAACTCCTCTGATTTCACTGAAAATCAATCCGGCTTGGCTTTGACCGACGCCACCATCGGCGTTGCAGCTACCGAAGACCTCGGCAGCGGCATGAAGGCCAGCGCTGGCATCACTTTGGACCAGAACAGCTCCGCTTTCCCCGCAGGTTCTGCACCTGCTGGCACCGCCGCTGCGTTGAACACCAACGGAAGCCGCGCTAGCACTGGTTCTATCAATCGTCGTAATACTTTCGTTCAAGTGCAAGGTGACTTCGGCTTGGTTCGTTTTGACCAAACTCGCTCCGGCGATCTGATCACACGCGCTTGGGTTGCTCCTTCTAACCTGGACCAAGGCATTTACGACGGTTCTAACATTGTTGCCCGTGCTGGCATTGATGCATTGACTTACGGTATGGCTTTTGGCCCTGTGACCGCTAGCTTGCAGTACGTTGAAACCGGCGCTGATGGCGTTTCTACTCCTAACGTCAACGTGACTGTCTTGAACCTGGGTTACGCTAATGGCCCCTTGGCCGCTGGCTTCTCCATCAAGAGCTCTGCGGGTGCCGGTACCACTAATTTCGCTCGCACTATCAACAACGAAGCATTTGTAACTTATGACTTCGGTGTGGCTCGTGTGGGTCTGGGCTGGGACGGCGCCATGGCTGCTGCCTCTAGCGCAAACGCAGATGCGAATGCACTGGCCTTCGGTGTTGCTGTTCCTGTGACTTCCGCTCTGACACTGGGTGCCAACTACGCTACTCGTGATGTGAACAACACTACTGAGTTCGCTGCTGCCTACTCCCTGAGCAAGCGCACTGTGTTCAACGCCAGCTACGGCCGTCAAACCGCTAAAGAAACTGCAACGCGCACAGCGGACCAGTTCCGCATTTCTTTGGCTCACAACTTCTGATCGGATGAGCGCCTAGCGCGCTTTCTCTCGTAAAGATTAAAAACCCGCCACGCTGTGGCGGGTTTTTTTTGGTCTATATCTTTTAGCTTTAAAAGCAGGCGAAACACAACGGGGACCGGCTTAAATGCCCTTGCCGAAGTGTTGTTTATTGGCCTCAGAGCAGCATGTAATCCGAATGTAATAAAGACATCTGCCTATCTTTTTCAAGTGTTTCCCTACAATCAAGTTTGCCTTGTTGGCTATTCAGGTTCCGGTTGAGCACGTGACATTTGTCCTGTAACAGCGGAATTTTTATTTTTTTCTATTGGAGTAATCTATGCGTTCACAATTCAAATTGGCTCTGATTGCCGGTGCTTGCTTGGTGGCAACTGCTGCTTCCGCTCAAGTGGCTTTCGATGCAAACTACGAAAATGACACCACTTACACTGACGCTAAGCCCGCTACGACCACTAACGAAGGCCGCGCGGAATTGAACGCTACTGCTATGGCCAAGAATGGCAGCAATTTTGTTTCCGCCAAGGGCACTATTCGTCTGAAGCAAGACGGAACCAATAGCATTGAAGATGCTTGGATCAAAGCTGGTACTTCTGCAGTGGACGTCACACTCGGCCGCTTCGAAGCTGCTGACTTGTTCCCCACGGGCCAAGACACTCTGGTATCTAAGGCCCAAAATGGCGGAAGTGACGCTGTTGCCGGATATACAGCTAGCGCCTTGCGTGGCCGTACTACTGCTAACAACGGCACAAACCCATTGCATGCTGTGGTGGGTGTAAATGCTGGCGCTCTGCGCGCTGAATTGGGCTTGTTTGCTGCTACTGGCGCTGCGAATACTACCCAAACTTACGGTCTGCGCCCCACATTGGTATACACCGCTGGCGCGTTGACTCTGCGCGGTGGTTTCGAAAACATCAAGGCAACAAACGCAGCTGACCAAAACGGTTACGGCTTGTCCGTGGGTTACGCTCTGTCTTCCAGCAGCAATGTGAACGTGAACTACGCTAGCAACACCGACAGCAAGAACTCTTCTGTGGGTGCTAACGCTACCTTCGGCGGCTTGGGCTTGGGCGTCATTCAAGACAAGAACAACACCAACTCCACCACTACCTTCTACGCATCTTACGCAATGCCTTTGTTGGGTGTGAAGGGTGCAACTCTGACTCCTGCTATCAGCAACTCCACTACTGATGTTGCCGGTGTTGCTTCTGTGACTGCCCTGCGCGCTCGCATCAACTACGCTTTCTAATCTGATTAGATTAGCTTAGTGAATAAAAAGCCCGCTTCGGCGGGCTTTTTTACGATCCAATGATCGACTGACGATGACTGAAGGCGGGTGTTGTGGCCTTACCCCAGCAGGGGTGAGGCCGAAAAAAGGCGGTCACTGCAACTTGTGCCGCGTTCTCATGCGTAGCGCTTGTTCCTTAGGTTGTGCTTCATCTCGCTGAGCAAAGGTTGCAACTTGCCGCCACCGATGCGCAAGGCCACGCAGGTGGCCAGGATGTCGATGATCATCAAATGCAGCAAGCGGGACACCATGGGGCTGTAGCGGTCGAAGCCTTCGGGGTGGTCTGCGCTCAGGTGGATGTGACCGGCGCTGGCCAAGGGTGAGCCGCTGGCGGTGATGACGATGGTGGTCGCGCCGTTTTTGCGGGCAATGTCGCAGGCGTCCATCAGGTCACGGGTGCGGCCCGAGTTGCTGATCACCACTACACAGTCGCCGGCACCCAGAATCGAGGCGCTCATGACTTGCATATGCCCGTCGCTGTAGGCTGTGGTGTTGATGCCCAAACGGAAGAACTTGTGTTGCGCGTCTTGCGCCACGATGCCAGAGTTACCCACTCCGAAGAACTGGATCTGACGGCCTGCACCATAGGCCTCTACCAGCGCCACCACGGCTTTTTCAATGGCCATGGTGGAGGCGTCGTTACGGTAGCGCAAGAAGGCCGCCACGGTGTTGTCGATCACCTTGACCATCACATCACCGGTCTTGTCGTCTGCGTCCACGCTGCGGTGGATAAAGGGCACGCCTTCATTGACCGTGCCTGCCAGCTTAAGCTTGAAATCCGACAGGCCGTCGTAGCCCACACTGCGGCAAAACCGCACCACGGTGGGTTTGCTGACGTGCGCACGGTCTGCCAGCTCACTCACCGGCAATTTGGCAAATGCGCGCGGGTCCGCCAGGCAGAGCTTGCCCACGCGCTGTTCTGCCGGGGCCAAAGAGGGCAGGGAGGCTTTGATTCGATCCAACATGGTCGGTACTTCCAGGTGGACGCAGTGGCAGCTCTGAGGCGGCCCCTGCGTCGTCAGCACATCAAGATTCTTCTGACCAGCAGAAGCCGTCGCGGGCAATCATGGCGCTGGAGGCGCTCGGCCCCCAGGTACCGGCGGCATACAGGCGCGGGCCCGACGCGTCGGCGGCCCAGTGTTCCAGCATGGGTTCGACCCAGCTCCAGGCTTCTTCTTGCTCATCGCTGCGCACAAAGAGGTTGAGGCGGCCGTCGATCACATCGAGCAGCAGGCGCTCGTAAGCGCCTACACGCTCGGAGCCGAAGCGCTTGTCGAAATCAAGGTCCAGCTGCACCGGTGCCAGCGTTTGGGAGGCCGATGCGCGGCTCTGGCGGTTGTCCTGGCCCTGAGCCAGCAGGTGGAGTTCCAGGCCGTCTTTGGGCTGCAGGTTGATGACTAGGCGGTTGCCCACACCCACGTTGGAGTTGTAGATGGCGTGTGGCGTCGGGCGGAAGTTGATGACGATGCGTGCATCGCGGCCCGAGAGACGTTTGCCGGTGCGGATGTAGAAAGGTACGCCGGCCCAACGCCAGTTGGCGATTTCGGTGCGCAGGGCCACAAAGGTTTCGGTGTTGCTCTGGGGGCTGACACCGGTTTCTTCGCGGTAACCGGGCACCTTGGCGCCGCCGCTGGTGCCGGCAGAATACTGACCGCGCACCACGTCTTGCTTCAGGGTTTCGGCGGTCCAAGGCTTCAGGGAGCGCAGTACCTTGAGCTTTTCGTCGCGGATGGCGTCCGCGCCGGCGTTGATAGGCGGCTCCATGGCAATTGCGCAGAGCAGCTGCAAGGCGTGGTTCTGCACCATATCGCGCAGGGCGCCGGTGGTTTCGTAAAACGCGCCACGGCTCTCCACGCCCAGATCTTCGGCGATGGTGATTTGGATATTGGCGATGTGCTCACGGCGCCAGAGCGGCTCAAACAAGGCATTGCCAAAGCGCATGGCAAACAGGTTTTGCACCGAAGGTTTGCCGAGGTAATGGTCGATGCGGTAGACCTGATCTTCGGCAAAGAAGCGGCGCACGGTGGCGTTGATGGCGCGGTTGGAGGCAAGGTCATGGCCCAGCGGCTTTTCGAGCACCACGCGAGTTTTGGCGGTGTTCAGGCCGCTGGCGGCCAGCTGCTCGCACACATTGGTAAACAAGCTGGGCGCTGTCGCTACATACATGACCACGCTGTCGGCGTTGCGGGCGTTCAGGGTCTCGGCCAAGCGGGCATAGTCTTCGGCCTTGGACAAGTCCATGCGCACGAATTCAAGGATGGCGGCAAAGCGGGCAAATTCTTCGGCACTGGGGCGCTTGGCCAGCTCCACTTTTTCAAAGCGGGACTGGATGAGTGCGCGGTACTGGTCATGGCTCAGGTCATCACGGCCCACGCCGATGATGCGGCCGCCCTCCGGCAAAGTGCCATGGCGGAAGGCCTGAAACAGGGCGGGCATGAGTTTGCGCCAGGCCAAATCGCCTGTGCCGCCGAACATGACTAAATCAAAGCTCATAAGACTGGTGGTACGTTTAAGAGTTACATGAAAGCTGACGTTGTAATGTAACTTTGTTTCATTGATAATTCAAGGGGACAAAGCGCAACTCTCTGCGCGTTTACCCTTAGTTTTAACCCTCCGGCCTCGCGGCCTGCGCCCCATGAACCAACTCGACGCACTCAAACAATTCACCACCGTGGTGGCCGACACTGGCGACTTCAAGCAGCTCGACGCTTTCAAGCCTCAGGATGCGACTACCAACCCCTCGCTCATCCTCAAGGCCGTGCAAAAGGCCGAATACGCGCCCTTGGTCAAAGACACGGTGAACCAGTTCCGTGGCCGCACCATGGACGAAATTGTGGATCGTTTGCTGGTGCGTTTCGGTTGCGAAATCCTGTCCATCATTCCCGGCCGCGTGTCGACTGAAGTGGACGCCCGCCTGAGCTTTGACACCGCCGCCACCGTGGCCCGTGGCGAGCGCCTCATTGAGCTGTACCAGGCCCAAGGCATTCACTCCGACCGTGTGTTGATCAAGGTGGCCTCTACCTGGGAAGGCATCAAAGCGGCCGAGCAGTTAGAGCGCAAAGGCATTCACACCAACCTGACCCTGTTGTTCGCGTTCTGCCAGGCCGTGGCGTGCGGGCAGGCCAAGGTGCAGCTGATTTCTCCCTTCGTCGGTCGCATTTACGACTGGTACAAGAAGAATGCAGGCGCTGCCTGGGTCGAAGCGGACAACGCTGAGCTGAACGACCCGGGCGTCAAGTCCGTGGCCCAGATCTACAACTACTACAAGAAGTTCGGCATCGCCACTGAAGTCATGGGCGCGAGCTTCCGCAACGTGGGCCAGATCACCGCACTCGCCGGCTGCGACCTGCTGACCATCAGCCCCGATCTGCTGGCCCTGATGGCAGCCTCCGAAACCCCCATCAGCCAGGCCCTGAATGCAAACACGGCCAAGACGGCAGCCATTGAACACGTGAGCTACGACGAAGCCGGCTTCCGCCTGGCACTCAACAACGACGCCATGGCCACCGAGAAGCTGGCCGAAGGCATCCGCGCTTTCTGTGTGGACGCCGTCAAGCTCGAACAGTTGCTGCTGGCAGCCTGACCGGAAAAGGAGCCCGCGACCATGGCACGTACCCGTTGTGACCGCACGCCCGCTTGGGGCGCCCTGCAGGCGGCCTATGCCGCATCCGGCCAGGCATTCGATGTGCGCGAGGCCTTTGAGGCCGACGCCCAGCGTTTTGCCCGCTTCAGCCAGGAGGCGCCCTATGTGTTTGCGGACTTGTCCAAAAACCGCATCGACGCCGCCACCGAAGCGCTGTTGCTGGACCTGGCCCGCCAGAGCGGCGTGCAGGAGCACCGCGATGGCATGTTCGCCGGCCAAAAGATCAACCACACCGAGCAGCGCGAGGTGTGGCATGTTTTGTTGCGAAATCCGCCTCTAGCCCCCGTGGAATATGCGGGAGCAGCTCCTGAAATCGTAGCGGCAGAGCAAACCAAGGTGCACGCCACCCTGGACGCGATGCTGACCTATGCCGAGCAGCTGCGGGCTGACAGCAGGATTACCGATGTGGTGAACATCGGCATCGGCGGCTCCGACCTCGGCCCGCAGATGGCGGTGCTGGCGCTGGACGCCTTTGCCACCACGGGAAAGCGCCTGCACTTTGTGAGCAATGTGGACGGCCACGAACTCGCCGCCAAGCTGCCGCACCTGAAGGCTGAGACCACGGTCTTCCTGATTGCCAGCAAGACTTTCACCACCATTGAGACCATGACCAACGCGGCCTCCGCCAAGGCCTGGTTTCTGGCGCAGGGCGGCACCGACATCGGCCGCCACTTCGCGGCGCTGACCACCAACGTGGCTGCGGCCAACGCCTTTGGCATCACCACCACCTTCGGTTTTTGGGACTGGGTGGGCGGGCGCTACTCCATGTGGTCGGCCATTGGCTTGCCGATTGCCATTGCCATTGGCGCAGCAGGTTTCCGCGAGTTTCTCGCGGGTGCCCACGCCATGGACGAGCACTTCCGCACCGCGCCGCTGGAGAGCAATTTGCCGGTGCGCTTAGGTCTGTTGGACGTGTGGTACCGCAACTTCCATGGCTACATCAGCCGCAGCATTGCGCCGTACCACAGCGCCTTGCGCCGCGTGCCTGCCTACTTGCAGCAGTTGGAAATGGAAAGCAACGGCAAGCGGGTCGATGCCGCTGGCGAAGCGCTGCCCTTTGACACCTGCCCGGTGCTCTGGGGCGAGCCTGGCACCAATGGCCAGCATGCGTATTTCCAGATGCTGCACCAGGGGACCGATGTAGTGCCGGTGGAGTTCATCGCCGTCAAAAAGGCGCGTCACGCGCTGCCCGGCCACCACCCCATGCTGCTGGCCAATGTGCTGGCGCAGGCGCAGGCACTCATGCAGGGCAAAGTGGATGCGGGCGGCCACAAGCATTTCACTGGCAACCGCCCCAGCACCTTCTTGTTGCTAGACGATTTGACGCCCGCTTCGCTGGGCGCGCTGATTGCGTTGCAGGAGCACCGTGTGTTTGTGAGTGGTTCGTTGTGGGGCATCAACAGCTTTGACCAATGGGGCGTGGAGTTGGGCAAGGTGTTGGCCAAAGACATTGAGCCGCGGCTGGCTTCTGGGGACGTTGCTGGGTTGGATGGGTCCACAGCCGGTTTGTTGGCGCGCTTGCGGGACTGACTTCGTGGTGGGCGGCGCAACGTCCCACTGCGCCGCCTTGCTTCCGAAGCATTTCCAATGATCACGCTGCAGCAAGCCCGTAACCTGCACTTGGCTGCGCAGGGCTTGCTGCAAGCACCCACGCGGGTGGCGCAGTTCGGCGATGTCGCCGCCTGCATCGAGCGCATGGCGCTGCTGCAGATTGACACCATCCATGTGGTGTCGCGCAGCCCTTATCTCGTGTTGCATTCGCGTCTGGGGGACTACCCGCGCGAATGGCTGGAGGACACGCTGGCCGGCGGCGCCATGTTCGAGACATGGGCCCACGAGGCGTGCTTTGCACCTGCGGCCGACTTGCATCTGCACCGCGCCTACAACCGCCATGCGCGACGCCATTGGGGCTTGGCCAAGGGTGAGAAGACGGCCGCTGCGCAGCGCCCCCATCTCGACAAGCTGTTGGACCACATCCGCACCCACGGGCCGGTGAAGTCGTCCGACTTTGAGCGACCCGAAGGCACTGGCGGTGCCTGGTGGGGCTGGAAGGACGAGAAGCGCTGGCTGGAGGCGCTGTTTGCCCTGGGCGAGCTCATGATTGCGCGGCGCGAGAATTTTCACCGTGTGTACGACCTGAGCGAGCGCGTGGCACCGCAGCTCTTGCACCCCGCGCCCGAGCTGGACCCAGCTACGCTTGACGCGGCTTTGATCGAAAAAGCGATTGCCGCCCTGGGCCTGACGCAGGCGCGCTGGGTGAACGATTACTTTCGCACCAAGCCCCGCCTCAAAGACGCCGATTTAGACGCCTTGCTGGCGCAGGGCAGGGTTTCGCGCGTGGCGGTGCAGGGCTGGGACGCGCCGGGCTATGTGCATGCCTGCCATGCGGATAGCTTGCAGCAGGCGCTGGCCGGCACACTGGTAGCCACGCACACTGCATTGCTGTCCCCGTTTGACCCCGTGGTGTGGGACCGCGAGCGGGCCTCCACGTTTTTTGGCTTTGACTACCGGCTGGAGTGCTACACCCCCGAAGAAAAGCGGGTGTACGGCTACTTCGTGTTGCCCATTTTGTGTTGCGGCGAGCTCATAGGCCGCTTGGATGCGAAGGCGCACCGTGCCGAGGGGGTGTTTGAAGTCAAAGCGCTCTACACCCAGCCCGGCACCCGCTGGACCGAGCAGCAGCTGCACGCTGTGGCGGCCACGCTTCGCGCCACCGCCGCTTGGCATGGCACGCCCAAAGTGCAGATCAGCCGCACCCGCCCGGCCACACTGGCAGCCGCCCTTCGCCGCGCCCTGCGACAGGCTTAGCGCTGCTACGGGGCAATCGCTATCGATAACCCTCTTTCCATAGCGGACAAACCGCCTCGCAGTTGCACCAATGGGTAGTAATTGCGACTATCTGGTTTTTATTCAAACTCCGGAGGCTTTTATGGTGACTCGTCGCGATTTCTTTGTGGGTGGCGGTGCAGCGGTGGCCGCGTACGCAGCAGGCTCTTTTTTGCCACTGGGTGCCCAGTCGGCCCCTAACTTTGGCGCCCCCAGCGTGGTGCAAGTGGGCTTTCGCAAGCAAAAGGTTGGGGACTTTGAAGTCATCGCCCTGAACGATGGCGTGACCCGCCGCCCCTTGGCCGCCGAGTTTGTGCGCAACGCCCCCTTGGGCGAAGTGCAAGAGCTGCTGAAATCGCAAAACCTGCCCACCGAGTACCTCGATGTGCCTTACACCGCGTTTCTGGTGATTGCCGGCAACCGCAAAGTGCTGCTCGACACCGGTTTCTCAGACAACGGCGGCCCCACCACCGGCCGCCTCGTCGCCAATTTGAATGCTGCGGGCTACAAGGTAGAAGACATTGACACCGTCATCCTGAGCCACTTCCATGGCGACCACATTTTGGGCGTGCGCAACAAGGCGGGCCAGCTGGTGTACCCCAACGCCAAAATCATGGTGCCCTCGGTGGAGCACGCGTTCTGGATGGACGATGCCCGCATGGCCGCCGCCCCGGATGCCATGAAGGGCGCTTTCCAAACCGTGCGCCGCATGCTGGGTGGCCTGAACGACAGCCAGATGGTCAAGTTTGAGGCCGGTACCGAAATCGTGCCCGGCATCAAGAGCGTGGCAGCCTACGGCCACACCCCGGGCCACACGCTGTTTATGGTGGAGAGCAAGGGAGAAAAGTTTGCCTATGTGGCCGACATCACCAACGTGCCCCAGCTGTTTGCGCGCAACCCTGACTGGGCGGTGCAATTCGACATGAATGCCGAAGAGGCCCGCGTGGCCCGCCGCAAGGTGTTTGACATGATCGTCAACGACAAAGTCATGGCCGGTGGCTTCCACTTCCCGTTCCCGGCGTTCGGCCGGGTCGAGAAGCTGGGCAACGGTTTTGAATTCAAGCCGGTGGCTTGATAGTCTGATCGACCCTGGATTGCTGCAACAGCGGCTCACTGGAGTCGCACCAAGCCCCGCCGGCGCTATGCTGGCGGGGCTTTTTCTCTTGGAAATCTGAAATATGAATGTGGTGTTTGACTTTGGCGCGGTGCTGTTCACCTGGCGCCCGGTGGATTTGATGATGGAGTGCTTTCCGCAGCGCGCTGCGACCCGTGCAGAGGCCGGGCATTTGGCCCATGAGGTGTTCGGGCACGCCGAATGGCAGGCCTTTGACCGCGGCACGATCGCCATGCAAGACGTTATTGCGCAGGTCGCGGATCGGGTAGGGGTGGACGCAAGCACTCTGGGCGCGCTGGTGGAAAGCATTGGCGAGCGCCTGACGCCCATGCCGGAGTCGGTAGCCCTGTTCAAGCGCTTAGTTGCCCTGCGTGCGCAGCGCGTGGCCGAGGGCGCTGAGCCCCTGCGGCTCTACTACCTCTCCAACATGCCCGTGCCTTACGCCCGCGACTTGGAGCGCATGAATGCCTTTCTGAGCGAGTTCGACGGCGGCATCTTCTCGGGCGACGAACTGCTCATCAAGCCCGAGCCCGCCATCTACCAACGCCTGCAAACCCGCTACGCCCTGGACCCGGCCAAGACGGTCTTTCTGGACGACCTGCTCCCCAACATCGCAGCCGCCCAAGCCGAAGGCTGGCACGGCATCCACTTCCACACCGCCCAGCAGGCCACGCAAGAGTTGCAAGCCCTGGGTTTGAAAGAAATCGACCTCTAGCCCCTGCCGATATTGCGTAAGAAGCTATCAAAAGCATAGTAACGCAGACGTAAAAAAGCCCCGCAAGGCAAAACCTTGCGGGGCTTTCAATTGGGTTTTTGTTCGGGTGAGCGAACTTCAAGCGGCGTAGCGAGCAGGTGCCAGGCTAGGCGCACGGAGCACAGCAACCGGAACGTACTTGCGGTACGTGAGGATTGCGAGCACCGCACAACGACGCATGGCGCCTGCGCAGTAGCCGTCGAAATTACATGCCCATGCCGCCCATGCCGCCCATACCACCCATATCAGGCATACCGCCGCCAGCAGCTTCTTCCTTAGGAGCTTCAGACACCATGCACTCGGTAGTCAACATCAAAGAAGCCACAGATGCTGCGTTCTGCAGAGCAGTACGTGTCACCTTGGTGGGGTCCAGAATACCCATTTCGATCATGTCGCCGTAGGTGTCGTTGGCTGCGTTGAAGCCGTAGTTGCCCTTACCGGCCAACACAGCGTTCACCACCACAGAGGCTTCGCCGCCTGCGTTGTACACGATCTCGCGCAGAGGCGCTTCGATGGCCTTCAACACCAGCTTGATACCGGCGTCCTGGTCAGCGTTGTCACCCTTGATGGTGCCAGCGGACTGCTTAGCGCGCAGCAGGGCCACGCCGCCACCAGCCACAATGCCTTCTTCCACTGCAGCGCGGGTAGCGTGCAGGGCGTCTTCCACGCGGGCCTTCTTTTCCTTCATTTCGACTTCGGTAGCAGCGCCCACCTTGATCACGGCCACACCGCCAGCCAACTTGGCCACGCGCTCTTGCAGCTTTTCGCGGTCGTAGTCGGAAGTGGCTTCTTCGATTTGCACGCGAACTTGCTTCACGCGGGCTTCGATGTCAGCAGCAGCGCCGGCGCCGTCGATGATGATGGTGTTTTCCTTGCCCACTTCCACGCGCTTGGCGGAACCGAGGTCGGCCAAAGTCACTTTTTCCAGGGTCAGGCCCACTTCTTCAGCGATCACCTTGCCGCCGGTCAGGATGGCGATGTCTTCCAACATAGCCTTGCGACGGTCACCGAAGCCAGGAGCCTTCACAGCCACTACCTTCAAGATGCCGCGGATGGTGTTCACCACCAAAGTTGCCAGGGCTTCGCCATCGACATCTTCAGCAATGATCAACAAAGGACGGCCAGCCTTAGCGACTTGTTCCAGGGTAGGCAGCAGGTCACGGATGTTGCTGATCTTCTTGTCAAACAACAGAACAAACGGGTTGTCCAGCAAAGCAGCTTGCTTTTCGGGGTTGTTGATGAAGTAAGGGGACAGGTAACCGCGGTCGAACTGCATGCCTTCAACCACGTCGAGTTCGTTCTGCAGGGACTTGCCGTCTTCCACAGTGATCACGCCTTCTTTGCCCACTTTGTCCATCGCGTTGGCGATGATGTCGCCAATGGAGGCGTCAGAGTTGGCGGAAATGGAACCCACTTGGGCGATTTCCTTGGAAGTGGTGGTGGGCTTGGATGCCTTCTTCAGCTCTTCGATTAGGGCAGTCACTGCCTTGTCGATACCGCGCTTCAGGTCCATCGGGTTCATGCCGGCGGCCACGTACTTCATGCCTTCGCGCACGATAGCTTGAGCCAACACAGTAGCGGTGGTGGTGCCGTCGCCAGCGTTGTCAGAAGTCTTGGAAGCCACTTCCTTGACCATCTGCGCGCCCATGTTTTGCAGCTTGTCTTTGAGTTCGATTTCCTTGGCCACGGACACACCGTCCTTGGTCACGGTAGGGGCGCCGAAAGAGCGCTCCAACACCACGTTGCGACCCTTAGGGCCCAGTGTCACTTTGACCGCGTTGGCCAAAACATTCACGCCTTCAACCATGCGTGCGCGGGCTTCGCCGCCGAAAATTACGTCTTTTGCTGCCATGTGATGACTCCAAATTTAAGTGAAATATGCCGCTAGCCCGCACAAAATGTGCGCGACTAGCTATTTATTTGATAGCGAAGTGGATTACTTCTCGACGACTGCGAACAGGTCGTCTTCTTTCATGACCAGCAGCTCGTCGCCATTGACCTTGACGGTCTGGCCGGAGTACTTGCCGAACAAAACGCGGTCGCCAACCTTCACGGTCAAGGCCTTGGTTTCGCCCTTGTCGTTGGTCTTGCCGGGGCCGACAGCCAACACTTCACCTTGGTCAGGCTTCTCAGCAGCGTTGTCAGGAATGTAGATGCCGGAGGCAGTCTTAGTTTCAGTTTCAACGCGCTTAACAATCACGCGATCTGCCAGAGGACGCAGGTTCATGAGAAATCTCCTAAATAGGGAAACAAGAAACACCAGAAGCCGCCCACCAGGGCCGACTCCCGAGAACTAACGCGGCCGGTGCTGTTAGCACTCAAGTCCGACGAGTGCTAATGATAAGGGGTTTTGGCCAGGTTTCAAGGGCTGGCCTTGAACCGGAAAGGGCTATCAGAAGTCTACGGCCCCTCAGATGCGGCATGATCGGGGGCTTTTTTGCACGAATTCCTGACTACTGATATGACCGAAACCTTGCCTTTGCCACCGGAAGCGCCTGTTGCTGACACGGCGGCGGCCCCTAAGGCGCGTGCGCCCAAGCCAGATGTTTTGCCGGTGCTCGACAAAATGGCGGCGCTGTATCCCCACCTGTTCGGCGCGGTTTTCCGGCCCATGAAGCGGGGTATTTTTCAAGAATTGTTGGACGCGCACCCCACCGAGTTCGAGCCAGTGAGTCTGAAGGCTGCGCTGTCCATGCATGCGCGCTCCCTGCGCTACCTGACCGCCGTGGCGTCGGGTGAGCAGCGCCATGATTTGCAAGGCCAGCCGGTGGAGCCGATGGCGCCTGAGCATGTGTTTCACGCGCTGCTGGAGGTGTTCCGCCGCCGGCAGTTCCGCACAAAAGAAGACTTGCGTCCGAAGCTGGTGCAGCGGGTAGTGGCCGCCTGGGAGGCCTCGGGCCTCACGCCCCAAGCCTACCGCGAGCTGGTGACCAGCCGCGATGCCGCCGCCAACGCGGTGTTGGACGACGCCATGTCCGAGGCCGATGCCCGTGCTGCCAAGGCCGAGGCCCTGCGGGCGGCCTTCCAGTCCAGCGGTGCCACGGTCGAGGCGTTTGCCGACATGTATGGCCTGGACCCCCGTGCCGTGGGCCGCATGTTGCGAGGCTCGGGCGCGGACGCTGCTCCGGCAGCGGGCTGACCACCGGCACTGGCGCAGTGCGCGCCGCTCCTTTATAGTTCGGGCGCGCGCCCCGAAACCGGTGCGCGGGCAAACCTGCCGAGAGGCAGGGACGCAAAGCCTCCGGTCCTCCCTGCGCAGCAGGCGGATAGCGGGGTTGCTTCTACCAGAGTCTCTGGAGAAACGCGTCTTGCCCTTGTGTGCAACGACCGGACTCCACGCGATGAAGCAAACCAAACCTTTCGGGCGCGCCTACCTCACTGCAGCAGACTCTGCCGCAGCGCCTTCTCCCACGACCATTCCAGCAGCCCTGGCGGCAACGGCCAGCTCGCAGCTGGGTGATCTTTTCTCCCTCCATGGGGCGGCGCTGCCGGCCCAAGACCAGGCGCCAGCGCCCCTGTGGCAGCAGAAGCTGCGGGAGTGGTGCGTGTTGGCGGCCACGGTCGCCGCGCTGCTGAGCGCCTATGTGATGCTGCGCGACAGCATGCTGCTGGCCAACTGGCTGCAGCAGGTCACCACCGACGAGACCGTCATGGTCTGCAAAGACGGCAAGATGGTGTACCCCGACTACAGCATCGTCGACCGCCTGCTCAACAACGGCCATTTCATGTGTACCGAGTGGAAGGTGCAGCGCGGATATTTAAGTCTTCCGCGCCGCTAGGGCCGGTGTACCGGCCCGCTTGTGCTCAGAACCCGACGGTGGGTTGCATTTGCGAAGGGGGCAGGTAGCGCCAGCGCTTGACCAGCGTGGCCAGCATCAAGGCCACGGCACCGGCTGCAGCGACCAAAGTCAGTGGTTGTATCCACTCACCACCGTAGGCGCCGAACATGGCAGCCCGCACGGCGCGCACGGTCCAGGTCATGGGCATCCACGGGCTGATGGCCTCGTACAGGCCACCACTCAGCTCCACCGGCAGCACACCGCCGGAGGCAGACAGTTGCACCGCCAGAAACACCATGGCAAACACCTTGCCAGCATCCCCCATGGCACGGGAGAGGAAAAGCACGATCATCAAAAACGCCATGCCCGCCACGCCGAGGCAGGTGGCAAAGGCCGCTGCATCGTGCACCGGCACCTTCAGGCCCCAGGTCACCATGGCACCCAACAGGGCGGCCTGCAGGGCCACCACGATCACCGGCACCGTAATTTTGCCCAACAGTTTGGCGGGCGACGAGAAGCGCTTGGCATGCCGCGGCAACACGCGCAAATGAATCAAAAATGCCGCCACACCGGCACCCAGCCAGAGTGCGGCGGGAATCACGTTGGGGGCAAACCCGCTGCCGCTGTTGCCGACAACAGCGTCGATTTCCATGATGGGCTTGACCGAGTTGGCCAGGCCCTCCGGGCTGCCTTCCGGGGTGTCAATAGACGCCGGCAAGGAGTTGGCCAACAGGTCCAACCCGGCTGACAAAGACTGGCTGCCAGCCTTGAGCTTTTGCAGCCCGTCTGCGAGTTCACCGGCCCCGTGGCTGAGCTGTGTGCTGCCGCTGGCCAGCTCATCGAGTTGGCTGTCTTCGGGCAACTTGCTCACGGCCTGGCGCACCGCGCCATTCATGGTGCGCATGCCGCTGGTCAGGGTGTTGACCCCGGCGCTCAGCCGCGTGGCACCGTCGGCCAGCTTTTTCTGCCCATCGGCTGCGATGTGCAGAGCGTCGTCCAGCTGGTTGATGCCACCGGCCAGCTGGCCCACGCCGTCTTTGACGCGACCTGGCAGCAGCAGGCTGTCGTCGGCCTCGGCTTTGAAGCCGGTGGCGCCTTCCAGTAGTTTGCGGCTTCCGGCTTGGAGCTCGTCCATGCCTTTGATGAGGTCGGTGTGGCCGCTGACTAAGGCGGCGGCACCCGCGTTGAGCCGGTTGAGCTCGGAGTTGGGGGCGCGTTTGGAATCCAGGGTGCGCAGGCCGTTGCCGAGTTGCTTGAAACCGTCTGTGGCCTGGCCTACACCGGTTTGCAGTTTGACGGATCCGCTGGACAAGGCCCGCCCGGCATTGGCCGCTTTGGTGGTGCCGGTGTGGAGCTCTTCAGCGCCTGAGCGCAACGAGGCGACGCCCGCGCGCAAGGCGTCGACACTGCGTTGGGAGCCTGCTGCATCGGTCAGCACCATGGACCATCGCCGCTCGTTGAGGCTTTCGTTGACTTCGTGGCCCAGCTCGTTGGCAAACTGCTTGGCAAGTGCTGCTGTCTGGAAGTTGTTGCCCTCCGAGGCGTACACCACGAGCTTGCCGCCTCCGGGTTGCGCGCCGGGGATGGCGTTGGAGCTGAAATCTTTGGGAATGATCAGCGCAAAGGCGCGTTTGCCCATGCGCACGTCCTGGCGGGCCTGCTCGGAGTCGTCGTATTGCACATAACCGAAGCGCGCACTGCGGTTCAAATTAAAAACAACCTGCGACCCCACGTTGAACACATGGTCGCGGTACTGCACGCCTTCATCCAGGTTCACTAGGGCCACCGTCAAGGCCTGGCTGTGCGAGCCCGGGTCCCACACGCTGGTGAGGTAAATGGCGGCGTAGACCGATGGCAGCAAGGCCACCACCACCACGGCGAGCAGCATCTTGGGGTAGCGCAGCAGGATTTGCACCTCATGCCGTGCGACATAGCGCACCTGGTTGGCGAAATTTCTCATGGCTGCTCCGGTGAATGCGGGCGCGCCGGCGGTGGAGCCCATTGCGCGGGCGGCACCGTCTTCGCCACGGCCGGGTCGGCAATGTATTGGGGCGACATGATCTGTACCCCGAAGGTGTTGAACACGTCTTGAATATTGGCGTGCAAAGCGCTCAACACCTCAGCCCGCGGACGCGGTTCGTGCGGAATGGCCTGACACACCAGGCGGTACACCGGGTACCAGTCGGAAAGTGCCGTCTGGAAGACTTGAGGCGCGGGGTGGGCCTGAATGCCCTCGGTGCGCAGCGCCGCATCGATCAGCATGGCGTGGACCTGGCGCCAAGGTGTGTCGTAACCGATGGTGACGGTGGTGTCGACCACATAGCCCGGGCCGTTCACCGTGCGGGAGTAGTTTTTGGTGGTGCTGGCCAGCACACTGCTGTTGGAGATGGTGAGCTCTTCACCCAGCCCGGTGCGGATGCGGGTGGCGAACATGCCGATCTCGGTCACCGTGCCTTCCTGGTCGGCAATGCGCACGTATTCTCCTTTGCGGTAGACCCGGCCGTAGGTCAGTATCAGACCACTGGCGGCTTGCCCCACCAGGTTGGAGGCCCCGAGCGAAATCATCAAACCCACCAGCACCGACAAGCCTTTAAAGGCCTCGGTGCCGGCACCCGGCAAATAGGGGTAGGCCATGGCCAGAGCAAAAAGCCAGATCAGCACTTTGGCGATGCGGCGGGTGGGCACGGCGACATCGGCATCCAGCCAGGCGAGGGTGTGCTCGTCTTCCAGTACCCGCTCAAAAAACCGGTCCATGCTGCGGCTGAGCAGGCGCGCTAAGTAGAAGATCACGCCCGCAGTAAACAGGCCCGGCACAGCCCCTGCGATGGCGCTGCCCGCCTGCGCTGCAAAGTTGAGCAAGTAGCCGTTGAGCGCCTCGCCCCAGGCGCGGGTGTACGGAAAGCGGCTCAACACAAAGCTCAGCCACTCGTATACCAGCAGGGCCTGCAGCAGCCTGAGCACGGTGTTGATCCCGCGGCGCACCAAGCTCACGGCCCGGTTGCGGTTGAGCAGGCTGATGCCGCCGAGTTGCAGCCGGGCGGCTTGTTCTGCGGAGAACTGCAACAGGCGTTTGCCCAAGGCACTGTGCATGCGCTGCAAAGCCATCCACACGCCCAGCGCCACCACCGTGGCACCGGCCACCCAAGCCAGCGCTTTGGCGATGGCATCCAGGTCGCGGCTCTCGCGGCTTTCGGCAATGGCCATCTCCAGGGCCGACTGCACTTGGGCTGCTGTGGCGTCCAGGGTGTCCTGGGCGCTGGCATCGACTTCAGCGGCAGTCACTACAAAGGTGGTGGCACCGTCTATCTGGATCAGCATGCCCATGGCATCAGGCTTGCGGCTGACGCGGTGCGGGCCGCTCTGGTCGAGCTGGGCGTGCAGGCGGGTGCGGGCGCGTTGCGCCCGGTCGGCGGCAGAAACCCCGCCCAAATCGCCGCGGAAAGTGATGACCGGCCGGTTGTAAAACGAGAGGGTAGCAGCGGCAGGCACCGGGGCCGCTGCGGCTGCCGCCAGCGCGGCAGGGGGTAGCGTCGTCTCGGTGGGTTGCGCAGTTGCGCTCCCGGTCCACACCGACAGCACAAGCCAAAGAGCCAAAAAGAATTTCATGGGGGCATTAGGACAGAGTCCTGCCCACTATACCCACTCAGCGCAGGGGCTAACGCGCGGCGCCCGCCTCAGGCATTGTGTTGGGTGTAACGGGCGATATGCCGCCGGTCGCTCCAGTCTTTGAGCCAGCGCCAAGGCCGGCCGGTGGCGCAGTAGCTGCCCCAGCCCGCCACCGCTTGCTGGCCGCTGTAAAGCAGGTGCAGGGCTTGCCCGCCGGCCGGTGCCGCATGGAGGCTGTCGCCGGCTGCCGCCGCGGGCAGGTTGCGCGCCAGCATAGGGTTGCCATCTGCCACCGCAAACACCTGGGGGTGATTGGTGCTGCGCTGGTAGGCATCGGTGGCAATGCGGCCGTGGGCATCGAGGGCCAGGCCACTGTTTTCCAACCAGACCGGAGACTGGGATTGCAAGGCAATCAAGGGCACGTCGCAGGCGAGCTGCGCGCCACAGCCCAGGTGCACCGCGTCGGCACGGATCGCGACCGCCACATCTTGCAGGACCGTGATGCGCTGCGCTTTCATGGCGGCGACCAGACGGGCGTTCACCGGGTGGTCGAGTTGCACGCCGCCCTCGCCGGGTTGGATCACTAGCGTGACGGCACTGTGCGCAAGCCGCTGGCGCACCGCCAAGGCCAGCTCCAGCGCGGCCGTGTGGTCGCCGATCACGGTAATCCGCAGCGATTTGCTGTGCGCCAGTTCGCAGACCCTGGGCCACAGCTGGGCAAAGGTTTCCAGCGGGTGCGCAAACAAACCGAACTCGCGCGCACCGGGAATGTCGCGCTCCAACTGCTCGCGGTTTTGCACGGGCCCGGTGTTCACCGACAACCAGTCGTAATGCTGGCTGCTGCCGTCGTCGAGCTGCAGGGTTTGCTGGGTGGCGTCGAGCGCCTTGACATGGCGCTGCAGCCAGCGGATGCCGGCGCGGCGCACCAGCGGCTCCAGGGGAATGGCGCACTCTTCCAGGCTGTAGCGGCCCGCTACCAGACCGGGCAGCATGCCGGGGTAGATGGTCCGCGGGAAAGGGGCCACCAGGGTGACGCGCATCTCGGCCAGCGGCTTGGCGGCCAGCGCGCTGAGCACGTTGAGGTTGGCCATGCCGGCACCCAGCAACACCAGTTGGCGGGGTTGGTAACCCCGCGCATCGGTGCCATGGGTGGAGTCCACAGAGTCTTGGAGATGCGCGGCCAGAGCGTTCATGGTGCTATTGTTTCATGAGCTGCAGGGCGTTGACAAATCCGAGGCTACTGCCGCCCGAGTTGTCCGAATCCGCACCCACCACGATGGCCAGCAGCGGCGGCACGGTGGTGGTTTCGTTGCCGAAGGCTTCCAGGAAGTCGGCCTGCAGGTCCCGCTTCTGGGCCACCCAGCGGCCTAGCGGTTCGCCGCTGCCGCGTAGCACACGCAAGCGCACCCTAGCGGTGTAGGCGTTGTTGAGCGCCGTGCCGCTCGGCAAAACACTGTCCCACAGGTAGCACAGGGTGGCGCCGGGCAGCGCCTCGCCACTCACCCGGCGGGCCAGACGCAAGAGGTTGCGCTCCACAAAAGGGATGTTCTCCAGCGGCATGTCAAACAGAGCGCAGACCTTCAGGGCCGCATCGTCCCCAGTTTTGCGGCGCAGATCGGCGCCCGCCAGCGGCTGGTCCAGGCGCCACTGCCATTGCAAAAAGCGCGCCTCGCTCCCGCCGGGTACCGCGTGGCTGAGGGCGCCGTAGCTCTTGTCGCTGCGCAGGCGCAGCACTTGCTGGCCGTCCAGCGCAGCTATGTCCGGTGCGAGCAGAGGCACTTTGCCGCCGGGCAGCCCGATCACCCGCCAAGGTGCCGGGGGTGTGCCGTCTGCCGCGTGGGCCCAGCTTTGCAGCACACCGGCCGGCTCGGAGCCGCTGGTCTGCGCCCGGGCACTCCCGCAGGCCAGGAGCATGAAAAGCAAGCAAAAAGTGCCTGTAGCCCACACAGAATATGCGCGACCAGCTATCAATTCAGGAGCGTTTCTCATGCTTCACCTCTATATAAACCGGCGCGTCTCCAGTGTGCGCCGCGCGTACGTGACCGATGGCGCACGCGGCGTCGTAGCCCTGTGCGTGCAGTGCCGCCAGACACGCGGCGGCCTGGTCGGCGGGCACGCTGGCCAGCAGCCCACCGGCTGTTTGCGGGTCTACCAGCAGCGGCCATAGCGGCTGGGCCATGGCCTCGGCGGCGTTGTGTACGCCATGTTGTTGGCGCGCATTGGCGCTGTGCAAGGAGCTGAGCAGGCCCTGCTGCACACACTCCAGCGCGCCGTCCAGCAGGGGCAGCTGGTCAGCTTGCAGCACCACCTGTACAGCGCTGGGGCGGGCCATTTCTACCGTGTGGCCAATCAGCCCGAAGCCGGTTACGTCGGTGCAGGCGGTGGCGCCATGCTGCTGCAGCACGGCGGCGGCGGCCTGGTTGCTGTGCTGCATGCTGCGCAGTGCTGCCTGCACCCAGCGGCCGGTCGCGGCAGCGCGGCCGTGGGCGGCAAACAGGGCGCCGGTGCCCAGCGGCTTGGTGAGCAGCAGCACATCGCCGGGCTGCATGCCGCTTTTGCGCAGCACGCCGGTCAGGTGGCCGTGGGCGTCCACATCTACCAGGCCGTTGACTGCAAAGCCCAACGCAAGCTCGGCGCCTTCGCCGCTGTGCCCACCGACCAGCGTGCAACCCGCCGCGTTGAGCACCTCGACGGCACCCTGCATCATCTGGCGCAGGGTGGCTTCTACCTGCCGGTCCACGCCCGGCGGCACGGTGGCAATGGCAGTGGCTGTGTGGGGCCGGGCGCCCATGGCAAACAAGTCGCCCAGTGCGTGGTTGGCGGCTATGCGGCCGAACACATAGGGGTCGTCCACGAAGGCCCGGAAAAAATCGACGCTGTGCACCAGCGCTTTGCCTGGCGGCACCCGCACCACGGCGGCGTCGTCCGGGCTGTCCAGGCCCAGCAGCACATCGGGGTTGGGTTGCACCCACAGGGTTTGCAGGGCACGCGAGAGCACGCTGGCCCCCACCTTGGCACCACAGCCGCCACAGCGCATGGCGACTGCGGCTTGCGCCTGTTGGGCTTCATCAGCGTTTAGTTGAATGGATGCATTGGCGGATGTCCTGGCCGGAGTCATATTTGAGAGGCCGGCGAGCCCATTCGCGCCCTGCACGCTGAAGCGTTGCATAAAGCGGCGGTCTATCCAGTCCTTCCAGCGCCAGACCCAAGCACCTGCAAAGCCGAGTGCGCCGCGTGAGGCTACGGCGTATTGGTCGCCGGTGCTGATGAGCGCGAGCCAGCGGCGCTGCGGGTGGTAGGGCTGCAAGGGCAGGCCCTGCACCGCGCGCTGCAAATTGATGGCCAGCGGCATGCCCATGCGCACCGCAAACACACCGGCCTTCTCCAGCGCAAAGTTCTCCATGGCCGCCACATCGCCCGCCGCAAACACGCGCGGGTCGGTGATGCTTTGCAGGGTGTCGTGCAGGCGGATGCAACGGTTGTCTGTGAGCGCCAAGCCCATGGTTTGCAGCCAAGTACCGCCACCGGCTTGGGTGACCCAGAGCACCTCGTCGGCCTCAAACCACGTGCCCTGCGCGCTGCGCAAGCGGTCCGGTTGCACTTCTGCGACCGGCGTTTGCAAGTGCACTTGCACGCCGCGTGCCGCCAGCACCTGGGCAAAACGAGCCTGCACGCCGGGGTTGTGGGTGGGCAGCAGGCCGTCGGAGGTGAACAGGTGGAACCGGGGTGCCAAGTCCCCGCGCCCTG
The DNA here is from genome assembly GCF_013297935.1 of Rhodoferax sp. Lineage (GTDB taxonomy): Bacteria > Pseudomonadota > Gammaproteobacteria > Burkholderiales > Burkholderiaceae_C > Allorhodoferax. The sequence continues at coordinate 193,862 of NZ_JAAFIX010000004.1, forward strand.
CCGCGCGGGCCTCGGCCATCAGCCGGTGCTGCATGGCCAGGCACAGTTCTACCCCGCCCGCGCCACCGCCCACGATGGCAATCGACAGCGGCCGCGTGGCGTGCGCTGCCTTGTCCAGCAACTGCAGCCAGCGCTGATTGAAGCCGGTGATGGGTTTGACCGGCACGGCGTGTTCCGGGGCCCCCACCGCGCGCATTTGCGGGGTGGAGCCGGTGTTGATGGAGACCACGTCGTAGTCAATGTCCGGCCGGCCGCGCAGTTGCACTGTGCGGGCTTCGCGGTCGAGGCCGATGACTTCAGCCTGGATGAACCGGGCGCCGGTGGCTGCGCACAAACGGCACAGGTCAATGTGCACCTCGTCATACGTGTAGTGCCCCGCCACATAGCCCGGCAGCATGCCTGAGTAGGGCGTGTGCGCGTCGGTGCAGATCAGGGTGATGCGCACACCCGGCAGCGGGTGCATGGCGAAGTAGCGCAGCGCCACCACATGGCTGTGGCCGCCGCCCACCAACACGATGTCTCTGACGATGGGCGTGGCTTTTGTTTGCATAGGCGTGAATTGTGCTGCGACCCGCAAAGCGGCGGAGCGTGGGGGCACTATTTCAGCCGCGTTTCCAGTCGTGGAACTTGCGCACCCACTCCAATAGTTTGTGGGGCTGGTGCGCGCGCTTCCATTCACCTGCCGCGTATTTGTTCGCTTCAGCTAGCGTGGGGTAGGTGTGGATGGTGCCCAAAATCTTGTTCAGGCCCAGCCCGTGTTTCATGGCCAGCACGTACTCAGCCAGTAGGTCGCCCGCGTGGGTGCCGACGATGGTCACGCCCAGAATCTTGTCTTTGCCCGGCACGGTCAGCACCTTCACAAAGCCGTGGGCCTCGCTGTCCGCAATCGCGCGGTCCAGGTCGTCAATGCCGTACTTGGTGACCTCGTAAGCAATGCCTTGGTCTTTGGCGTCCTGCTCGTTCAGGCCTACGCGCGCCACCTCGGGGTCGATGAAGGTGGCCCACGGGATGACCGAGTAGTCGGCCTTGAACTTTTTGAAGTCACCGAACAGCGCATTCACTGCCGCATACCAGGCCTGGTGCGCCGCCACATGGGTGAACTGGTAGGGCCCGGCCACATCGCCCGCCGCAAAAATGTTGGGGTAGATGGTCTGCAGGTACTCATTGGTGTGCACCGTTTTGTGGGTGGGAATGCCCAAGTCTTCGAGGCCATAGCCCGTGAGCCGCGCCGTGCGGCCCACGGCACACAGCAGCTGGTCGAAGGCAATGCGCTTCTCCACGCCTGCGTGTTCCACCACCAGCACCTTTTCGCCATCCACCAACTCGCAGCGCAAGGCCTTGTGGCTGGTGAGCAGGTCCACGCCATCGGCGCGCAGGGATGCCGCGGCAAGTTCCGACACCTCCATGTCTTCCCGCGCCATGATGCGCGGCGCCATTTCCACCTGAGTGACGGCGGAGCCCAGCCGCGCAAAGCTCTGCGCCAGCTCGCAACCAATCGGCCCGCCGCCCAGCACCACGAGGCGCTTTGGCACTTCGTCGAGCTTGGCAAATTCATCCCACAGCGTGTCGCTGGTGACATAGCCCACCGCGTCCAGCCCGGGCAGGGGCGGCACAAAGGGGCGCGCACCGGCGGCGATGACGATGCTGCGCGTGGTCAGCGTCTGTGTGCCGCCGCCGTTGAGCGCGATCTCTACTGTCCAGGGGTTGATGATCTTGGCGTAGCCCTGCAGCACCTCAACACCGAGGCCGGTGTAGCGCTCCACGCTGTCGTGCGGCTCGATGGCAGCAATCACCTCGTGAATGCGCTGCATCACCGTTTTGAACGAAAACAGGCTCTGGCCCTCGCCGGATATGCGCGATGCGCTATGTAAACCATAGCGCTCTGCATGTTGCATCTGGTGAGCGAGCTTGGCGCTTTTGATCAAGGCTTTGCTGGGCACGCAGCCGTAGTTCAGGCAGTCGCCGCCCATTTTGTGGGCCTCCACCAGCGTGACCTTGGCCTTGACCGCGGCCGCAATATAGGCCGACACCAGCCCGCCCGCACCACCGCCGATGACAACCAGGTTGCGGTCAAAAGTCTTGGGGCGCACGGTGTTCCAGCGGGCGTACACCTTGCGTTGTTGGATGAAATTCATCAGCGCCTTCGCGATCAAGGGAAACACGCCTAGCAGCACAAACGCACCCAGCAGCTGGGGGCTGGCGACGTCTTTGAGCGACTGCAGCTCTGCCAGCCGGGTGCCGGCGTTCACATACACCGCCGTGCCGGCCAACATGCCGAGCTGGCTCACCCAATAAAACGTGCGGGTGCGCATGGTAGTCAGGCCCATGAGCAGGTTGATCACGAAAAACGGCACCACCGGAATCAAGCGCAGGCTGAAGAGGTAGAGCGCGCCGTCGCGGGCCACGCCGGCATTGATGTCTGCCAGGCGGGCGCCGAAGCGGGCCTGCACCACATCGCGCAGCACAAAACGGGCGGTCAGAAACGACAGTGTGGCGCCGATGCTGGACGCAAACGACACCAGCAGCAGCCCCCAGCCCAGCCCGAAGACGCCACCACCGGCCAAAGTCAGAATTGCCGCGCCGGGCAAGGAGAGGGAGGCCACCGCCACATACACCCCGAAAAACGCCGCACGCAGGGTCCACGGGTTCTCGGCGTAGTACTGAGCCAAAGCGGCCTGGCTTTGGCGTAAAGCGTCCAGGCTCAAAAAGCGCCCCAGGTCCAGCGCCACAAACGCGGCAATGGCCAATGCCACCACGCCCACTACCAACCATTTGGAAGCCTTCATGGCAACCCTTTCAAGAAAATGCGCGCCATCCCCACCAAATGCGGGTGGCGGTGGTCACGGCACAGAGCGCCGCAAAGGTGTAGGCCAGTGGCGCGAAATGCGCAGGCCACAGGCACATGGCCACAAAGAAGGCCAGCGTCTCGGTGGCCTCGGTCAGCCCGCCCAAAAAATAAAACGATTTGTCGGGGTAGGCCAGGTTGTCCATGCCGCGCTTGGCCGCGAGGGCGGCAAAAGCCAGAAAGCTGCTGCCAGTGCCAATAAATGCGGCCAGCAAGGCGGCGGCAGGTAGCGCGTGCCCGGCCGGGTTGGCCACTGCAAACGCCAATGGAATGCTGGCGTAAAACACAAAGTCCAGCGAAATGTCGAGGAATCCGCCTGCGTCTGTGGGCTGTGTTTCGCGGGCGACGGCGCCGTCCAGTCCATCGAGCAATCTAGAGCCTAAAAGGGCTATAGCCCCCGCAAAATATGCGCCGGTAGCTATCAAAATTGCAGCAAACATGCCGACGCCAAAGCCCGTCAAGGTGACGGTGTTGGCTCCGACGCCGGCGCGCACCAGCACGCGTGCCACGGCCCGCAGGGGCGGGCGCAACAAGGGGGTCGCGAATCGGTCGAGCATGGCGGGTCAGGGCAGCAGGTCGGCCACGCTGTCCCACACCTCGGGGGCGAGGCGGCCTTCAAAGCGCTGCACTATCTGGCCCCTGGTGTCGATCAGCAGGGTCAGCGGGAGGCGGGTGCCGGCGGGCAGCTCACCGTCCAGGCGCACCGAGAGCAGGCCTTTGGCGTTCATCTGAGTCTGGTTGACTAGCTTTTCGTAGGTCTGCCAGTCGCTGGCTTTGCGGTCCAGGTTCACCAGCAGCAGGCTGAAGGGCTTGGTTTTCCAACCGGCCAGGTTGGCGCGCAGCTCAGGCAGGCTGTCGCGGCAGACGGCGCAGTTGCTGTTCCAGAAAAATGCCACGGTCACATTGCCGTCGAGGGCGCTGGCCGCGAAGCGCTGCCCGTTGGCGTAGGTGGCAGGCAGCTGCAGGCGGTTGCCCTTGCCCAGCGCCGTGCCGGTGTCCTCCGCGGTTGCGGTGGCCGACTGCGCTGCGGCGCCGCCTGCCAGGCCCGCCGTCAGGGCGAGGGTCAGCAAGCCGCACCAGGAAGCGCGTTGCCAGAGGTGTGGGAGTGGGTTGTGCATGGGGCGAGTCTAAGGGGGCTTGGCTTTTCCCTTGGTCGCTCACGTGCACTGTTTCTTACACAGCAGGCTCTGAGCCGAGCAGGGTGAGGTGCGCGGTGTCCGCGATATCTGCCGCATCGTGGGTGACCAGCAGGGCAGGTATGGCGCGCCGGGCCACCAGGCCGAAGACCAGCGCACGCATGCGCCCGCGCAGCGCCGCGTCGAGTTTGGAGAAGGGCTCGTCGAGCAGCAGGGCTCTGGGTTGCGCCAGGAGCGCGCGGGCCAGGGCCACACGGGCCCGCTGTCCGCCGGAAAGGCGGGCGGGGTCGGCGTGCAGGTGGTCTTGCATTTCTACATCGCGCAGGGCGGCTTGCACTGCGTCTTCGCGCTCAGCGCGCGCGCCGGCGGGCACGGCAAATAGCAGGTTTTCGCGGACGGTCATGTGGGCGAACAGCAGGTCGTCCTGAAACAGCAGACCGACGCGGCGGGCGCGTACCGGGAGCGTGTCGATGCGCTCACTGTTCAGGTTGATGCGGCCTTCCCATTGCATGCCGGCCTCCAGGGTGCCGCACACGGCGGCCAGCACACTGCTTTTGCCGCAGCCGCTGGGGCCCATCAGGGTGTGCACGGTGCCTGCCGGCAGGTGCAGGTGGAGCTTTTGCACCAGCAGACCCGCGGGGCTGGCGAGGCGGTCTATGTGAATATCGAGGCTCATGAGGCGACCCGCACCGTGCCGTCGGCCTCCACCACCACCGGGATGGGCAGCAGCGACTCCCCCTCGCAATCGCCGGAGGTGCACAGGCCATCGCTCCAGCGGTAGTGGGCGTAGTGCACATTGCAAGTGATGCGCTTATGGGGTACGAATTGCAGCAAGTCCTGGCGCGCGGCCAGCGGCACGCCGAAATGGGCGCAACGGTTCACAAACGCCAGGACCCCGCTGCCGCTGCGCAGCAAGAGGTAGCGGAACACAGCCCCGGGGGCCGAGGCCGTGTCACTGCCGGAAGCCAGCTCATGCAGCGTGGCACTGCCGTCGGGCAGGGTGTTGCGCTGGCCCAGCACCGCCCCGGGCGCCGGAGCATGGGCGATCTGGTGCCAGTGTCGGGGCTCGGCCGGGTCTTGGGGCAGGGGCAGAGAGGGGGGCGAAGTCATGGCTTTATTGTGCCGCCGCAGGCCAGCGCCGCGGGCGGCCCCACCAGGCGGCCAGGCCGAACATCAGCATCGGCAACAGCCACTGCAACCAGGCGAAGGCGGCGGTCAGGGCGCGCTGGCCGCCGGAGGCTAGTGTTACTGCCTCGGTGGTGACTGTCTGAAACCGCCCGGCGCCCACGTACAAGGTGGGCAAATACTGCGCCACGCTCACCGCAAAGCCCACGGCAAGCGCTGCAGCCAGCGCGCTGCGCAGCAAAGGCCACTTCACGTGCCACAAAAAGGCGGCGCGGCTGCGCCCGAGGGTGGCACTTACCCGGGCCAGTCGCCCATCGACCGCGCCATAGGGGCCTTGCAGTGCGATCAGCACATAGGGCAGTGCACTCAAGGTGTGGGCTAACCAGAGGCCTATGGCCCGGCCGTCCAGACCCCAGGCGATGCTGAGCCGGTGCAGGCCCACCACCCAGAGCACAGCTGGCAGCACCAAAGGCAACATCCAAAGAGGGCGCAGGCGCTGCTGCCAGCGGGGTGGCACCCATTCCAGCCAGGCGACCACCCAGACCAGCGCGGCCGCCGCACTGCACAGCCCGAGGCCCAAGGTCGTCCAGACCGTGCCGCTGCTCTGCAACACACCGGTCCAGGCCTGCAGGGTCCACACCTCAGGCAGCAGCTTCGGAAACGGCCACGGCCCCGAAACGCTACCCAGTGCCAGCGCGCCGAGCACCGCGGCGTAAATGCCCAGCAACACCGACAAGGGGCGGCGTGATGCCGAAGGCTTGGCCGCCTTGCTGACCCCGGGAGAGAAGCGGACTCCGCGCACCTGGCGTTGACGCCATAGCGGCCAGGCCCGCCACCCGGCCCAGCCAGCCGCCGTCACCAGCAGGAGCAAGGTGAGCAGCCAAGCGGCACTTGCGCCCACGGCGTTGGTCGCCGGGTCGGCGTCTTGCAGCCATTGCCACGTCAACATGGCCAAGGTAGGCGGGGTGGTGGGGCCGATGATGAGCGCCATATCTACCACCGTGAGGCTGTAGGCCAGCACCGCCAACAAGGGGGCCCGGAGGGCGCGCACCAGCTGCGGCCAGCCGATGCGCCACCAAGCCTGCGCATCGGTGTAGCCCCAGAGGGCGGCAAGGCGCAGGGATTGCCGCAATTGCGCCTGCACACCGGGTTGCTGCACATGGGCCCAGGCGGCCCAGAGCAGAAACGGTATTTCTTTGAGCACCAGCGCGGCGATCAGCCCCAAGCCCCACGGGTCCTGGGTGGTTGACCATGCGGGGGGCAACTCCAGCCCGCTGGGCCAAGGAGACACCAGGCGCAACAGCCAGCCGCCGGGTGCGATCAACGCCACCATGCCGATGGCAAATGCTGCATGGGGCACAGAGAGCAAGGGTGAGAGCCAACGGGCCCAATCGCCAGACAGATGCCCGGTCCCGGGTGCGGCAAGCCAGCGCCCCAGCATGAAAGCCGTGATTCCGGTCGAGATCAAGGTGGCACAAAGCCCGGTCCAGAGCGTCATGCCCAGTGCGGGCAGGGTTTGCGGGTGCTGCCAGAGTGCGGCCCAGGCGGCGGTCTGCGCCCAATCGGTGAAGGTGCTGCCCAAGGCCCAGAGCAGTGGTGTGCCCGCTAGGAGCAGGAGAAGGGTCGCGCCGACGGGGAAACGGGGTGCAGGAGCGGCAGGCATGCGCGGATGTTAATCACTTTGCCGGCCGTTAATCTTCCCAGTCCATCGCTCCTTTGGCCCACTCATAGGCAAAACCGATACACAGAATGCCGAGGAACACCATGCCGGCCATGAAGCCGGGAAACCCGATGTCCTTGAGAGCCAGCGCCCAAGGAAACAGGAAGGCAATTTCCAGGTCAAAAATAATGAAGAGGATGGCAACCAGATAGAAGCGCACGTTGAATTGCATGCGCGCATCGCCAAAGGGCTCAAACCCACATTCGTAGGCTGAGCCCTTGGCGGGGTCCGGCCGGTTGGGACCCAGAAGGTACCCCGCCAGCTGGGGGAGCACCCCCACTGCAATTCCCACTGCAATAAACAGCAGGACCGGCAGGTAATGCTCCAGGTTCATCAGGCTTGCTGGATACCAGCCAACACCCAACCGCCTTGGCCTTGGCGGGACTTAGTGAGGTGCCAGATTTCGTCGAAGGTTTCGTCGTCGGAACCTGCGCCGAAGCGGATGAAGCCGGTGAACTTGACGCTCACTACATAGCGCTGGGCTTCTTCCGCCACTTCAAGCACGGTGGTGTCGATGCGGACCACTTCGCCAGGCTGTGCCGAGGTTTCGCGCTCTGCAAAGTCGAGCTTGATTTCCGCGAACATTTCTGGCGTGGTGAACTCACGGATGTCATCGAGGTTGCCAGCGTCGTAGGCAGCTTGCAAACGGATGAAGTTCACTTTGGCATTGCGCTCGAAGGCAGCACGGTCAAAGTCAGCTGGAATGGCAGCCGCTACGGGCTGGCCACCAATGTCGGCACCGATCAACGAGCCGGAGGACGAACCGCCCATGCCGGACGCTGCTGGTGTCGCCATTTTGTAGGCCTGTTGGGGCATTCCTGCACCACCTTGGCCAGCCGACGCGCCGGCTGGCATCAAGCCACCTGCACCGGCCATACCGCCTTGGCGTGCCATGGCCCGCTTGCGCAAAATGAAGCCGATGACCGCCATGACGGCAAATGCCACCAGGGCCATGGTCATCATGGACGCCAGCTCATCGCCAAAACCGAAGTGCGATGCCAATGCGGCGATACCCAGGCCCGCTGCGATACCAGCGACTGGCCCCATCCAAGAGGGTTTGGAAGCTGCAGCTGCGCCTGCACCGGCGGCCGGTGCCGCGTTTTGTGCGGTGGGGGCTGCAGGCGCTTTGTCTTGGGTGGCTTGCCGCTGGGTGCCCATGGACTTGCCGCCGCCCAGCCGCTTGGCCGCTTCGGCGTCCACAGAAACGCTGGCAATGCCCAGCGAGAACACTACCGCAAGGACGGAAAGAAGTCTTTTCATGTCGATCTCCTGAAAAATGAATGACAAGCGGAGATTACGGGGAAAAAGAACCATTAAAAACCAGTGCTTATGAGAAGAACATTCTGTAAAAAACTGAAGGTTTCACGCAATTCCCTGCAACACGCGTTGTACCAGCGGGTGTTGCACCCTCTTTTCAGTGCCCACGGCGAAGAAATGCTCCGCCACCCCCTCGCAGGCCGCGAGTCGTTTCACGCCGTAGTGGGCCAGCAGGTCTTCTTCAGCCCATTCGGCCGCCGGAAAAATCCCCATGCCGCTGGCGCCAAAGGTGTTGAGCAGCGCACTGTCTTCAAACTCCCCCACGATGCGCGGCCGGATGCCCTGCTGTTCAAACCAGTGGTCCAGGCGGGCGCGCACGGCTGTGTGGGCGGTGGGTAGCAACACGGGGGTGCTGGCCAGGCACTGCGGGAACTGGCGGGCAGCGCCCCGCACCAGGGCCGGCGTGCCGTACCAGGCCATGGGCGACTGCCCCATGGCGTGGCTGTAGAGCTTGATGTTGGGGTTGGCCGGGGCCGGTCGATCCGAAAACACCACATCCAGGCGGTGCAGGGCCAGGTCGCCCAGCAAGTCGTCGAGCTCACCCTCGTGGCAAATCAAGCGCAGCGTAGGTTCGCTGATCACGGGTTGCAAAAGCCGCCGCGCCACCAATTTGGGCAATCCATCAGATATGCCCACCGCCAAGCGCATGGAAGGCGCGCTGGCCGACTCGCGCACCCGCTCCGGCAGGTTTTCACCGATTTGGAAAATCTGGTCTGCCAGCTGCATGGCCGTCAGGCCGGCATCGGTGAGCACCAGCCCGCGGCCTGCGGGTTTGAGCAAGGCGTAGCCCAGTGAGCGCTCCAGCTCGCGCACTTGCGCGCTCACGGTTTGCACCGCCATGTCGAGCTTGTCCGCGGCCCGCGACATGCCGCCTTCTTTAGCGACCACCCAGAAGTAGTAGAGGTGCTTGTAATTGAAAGTGGTGCTCATGTTCTGTATTTACAGGAATTTGGATCAGAAATTATCTGCTTTTTACAGAATGTCTGCGGCCCTAAGGTGGAGGCTCATTCACAGCACGGAGAAATTTCTATGCACGTTATCGTTGAATCCCGCCAGGCTACGGAGACCACTTTGCGCGAAGAAGCGCACGCCCGGGTGCGCTTTGCCTTGCGCCGACTGGGCGCGGCGATTCCCCGCGCGCGGGTCATGTTTACCGACATCAACGGCCCCCGCGGCGGTGTGGACAAGCACTGCCTGCTGGAGGTGAAAACCGACAAATCCGGCGTGCTGGTGATTTCGACCCTGGCCAGCGACTGGCGCTCCGCCTTGGACGAAGGCCTGGACCGCCTGGTTCGTGCGCTCACACGCACCTTGCAGCGCCAGAGCAAGCCAGTGCGCAGGCGCCAGGCCGTGGCCTTCTCGCAGCCTGACGCTGCTCTCTAACGCAGGAGCCTCCTATGAAATGCCCCCATTGCCCCGATAGCACCCTGGTCATGACCGACCGCCAAGGAGTGGAGATTGACTATTGCCCGACTTGCCGCGGCATCTGGCTTGACCGTGGCGAGCTCGACAAGCTGCTCGACAAAGCCGCCGGCTCGCCCGCAGCGAGTGCGATGCCGGCCTCACGTGCGGCGCCGCCTCCACGGCACCGCGATTTCGAGGACTCGGACTACCACGAGCACAAGCGCTACCCGCAGGGGCGCAAAAAGTCGTGGCTGCACGAGATCTTTGATTAGGGCTCGCCAGCCCCTTTGTCGCTGTGTTCCGGTAAGCGGTACACGAGCACTTTGAGTGCCCGCTCCGGCGCACTGTCTGCAAAGGCCGCGGGGTTGGGCAGGCGCTGGACAAACTCCAGCGCCGGTGCCTGCTCTTGCACATGGTTTTTCAGAAACGCGGTGTCGAGCTCCGGTGCGTTCAGGCACACCAGTGCGTGACCACCGGGGGCCAGCAGCTCCGGCAGGCGGCGCACCAGACGGGCGTAGTCTTTGGTGGCGACAAAGCTGCCCTTTTGGTAGCTGGGCGGGTCCAGCACCACCAGGTCATAGGGGCCGCCGCGGGTGATCTTGCCCCAGGTTTTGAAAATATCGTGCCCCAGAAAACTCACACCGCTCTCGATGCCGTTGAGCCGGTGGTTTTGCTGCCCGGTGGCCAGCGCGCCCTGGCTCATGTCCACATTCACCACATGCCGCGCGCCCGCCTGCAGCGCCACGACCGAAAACGAGCAGGTGTAGGCAAACAGGTTCAGCACCCGGAATGCATAGGTCTTGGGGTGTGCCGCCACGTAGTCGCGCACCCAGCGCCGGCCCTGGGCCATGTCCAGAAACAAGCCGTGGTTCTGCCCCCGCAGCACGTGGACCTTGTACTTCGCCCCCGCTTCGGTGACGACATGGGAGTCGGGTACCGCGCCCGCCATCAGGCGGGTGTCGGCCTGGCCCTCGGCGCGGCATTGGTACACCCAGTTCAGGGCTTCGCCGGGCGCCAGCACCTCATAGCGGGCGGCCAAAGCGGCGCCCAGTGTGGCCAGGGTGTCTTCTTCCACGGGCTTGAAACTGGTGAGCACCAGCACGGGGGCATACCAGTCCAGCGACCACTGCTCGCAACCGGGGTGTAGACCGCCCCGGCCATGGAACAGGCGGCAGGCATCGGGGGGGAGTTCCATCGTGGCGATGGTGGAAAGCAAGGCTTGCAAGGTGGACTCAGTCAGTAGAGGATGTGGGGAGTGTATGCAGCGCGCCGGCAATAAAAATCCCTATCGGTGATATTGGGCAATCCAATTGGTACTTTTGATAGGCAAAAACTAAACTGCAACACAGATTGATTCCCAACCTGTCCCAGGAGACTTGCATGACCACTGAATCCAAATGCCCCTTTCCCCATGCTGCGCGCAGCACCAATACCCGCGCGGCGGCTCCGTCGAACGCTGACTGGTGGCCTAACCAACTCAAGTTGGGCATCCTGCACCAGCATGCTCCCGCCTCCAACCCGATGGGCGAAGACTTCAACTACGCCGAAGAATTCAAGTCGCTCGATCTCGACGCTGTGGTGCAAGACCTGACGGCACTGATGACAGACTCCCAAGACTGGTGGCCTGCCGACTGGGGCCACTACGGCGGCCTGATGGTGCGCATGGCCTGGCACGCTGCAGGCACCTACCGAACGACCGACGGTCGCGGCGGTGCCGGCACCGGCAACCAGCGCTTTGCCCCGCTCAACAGCTGGCCTGACAACGGCAACCTCGACAAAGCGCGCCGCCTGCTTTGGCCTATCAAGCAGAAATACGGCCGCAAGCTGTCGTGGGCAGACTTGTTCATTCTGGCGGGCAACGTGGCGCTCGAATCCATGGGCTTCAAGACCTTTGGCTTTGCCGGTGGCCGCGAGGACATCTGGGAACCTGAGCAAGACATTTACTGGGGTGCTGAAAAAGCGTGGCTGGCGACCAGCGACAAGGAAAACAGCCGCTACACCGGGGACCGCAAGTTAGAGAGCCCTCTGGCTGCCGTGCAAATGGGGCTGATCTATGTGAACCCGGAAGGCCCGGACGGCAAGCCCGACCCCGTGGCCAGTGGCCGCGATGTGCGCGAAACCTTTGCCCGCATGGCCATGAACGACGAGGAAACCGTAGCCCTGGTAGCCGGCGGCCACACCTTCGGCAAGGCGCACGGCGCAGGCGACCCCACCTTGGTGGGCCCTGAGCCGGAGGCGGCAGGCATTGAAGCGCAAGGCTTTGGCTGGATCAATAAGTTGGGCAGCGGCAAAGGTGTGGATACCACGACCAGCGGAATTGAAGGCGCCTGGAAGCCCAACCCCACAACTTGGGACAACGGCTACTTCGACATGTTGTTCGGCTACGAGTGGGCCCTCACCAAGAGCCCGTCCGGAGCGCACCAGTGGGTGGCCCAGAACGTTAGACCTGAGCACATGATTCCGGACGCGCATGACCCGTCCAAAAAGCACGCGCCCATGATGACCACCGCCGACATGTCGCTGCGCATGGACCCGGCGTACGAAAAAATCTCGCGCCGCTTCCACCAGAATCCGGCCGAGTTTGCGGACGCCTTTGCCCGTGCCTGGTTCAAGCTGACCCACCGCGACATGGGCCCCCGTGCCCGCTACCTCGGCAAGCTGGTACCTGCCGAAGTGCTGGGTTGGCAAGACCCGATTCCGGCGTTGGACCACGCACTGGTGGATGCGGCCGACGTGGCCGCCCTCAAAGCGCAGGTGCTGGCTTCTGGCCTGAGCACCCCGGAGTTGGTGGGCACCGCGTGGGCGTCAGCGTCTACTTTCCGGGGCAGCGACAAGCGCGGTGGTGCGAATGGTGCCCGCATCCGCCTGGCCCCCGCCAAAGACTGGGCGGCCAACCAGCCCGCGCAGCTGGCCAAGGTGTTGGGCAAGCTCGAAGCCATTCAGCAAGCCTTTAACGCCGCGCAAACCGGCGGCAAGAAGATCTCGCTGGCGGACTTGATTGTGTTGGCCGGTAGCGCGGCGGTGGAAGCCGCCGCGCAGCAAGCGGGTCAAGTGGTGACCGTGCCTTTCAACCCCGGCCGCATGGATGCCACCCAGGCACAAACCGATGTGGACGCCTACCAGGTGCTGGAGCCGGTGGCCGATGGCTTCCGCAACTACACCCACCAAGGGCTCGAAGGCGTGGCCGCCGAGTTGTTGCTCGACAAGGCGCAACTGCTCACCCTGAGCGCACCCGAGATGACGGTGCTGCTCGGTGGCCTGCGCGCCCTGAATGCCAACGTGGGCCAGGCGCAGCATGGCGTGTTCACCGGGCGCCCCGGTACCTTGAGTAACGACTTCTTTGTGAACCTGCTCGACATGCGCACCGCATGGAGCAAGTCCGCCACCGAGGGTGTGTTGGAGGGCCGCGACCGCACCACAGGCGCCGTGAAATGGACCGGCACGGTGGTCGACCTGGTCTTTGGCTCTAACTCGCAGTTGCGGGCATTGGCCGAGGTGTATGCCACCCACGACGCGCAGGAAAAGTTTGTGCGTGACTTTGTGGCCGCCTGGACCAAGGTGATGAGCCTGGACCGCTTCGACCTTGCGTGATCATGACTAGGTGATGGCCCCGGCGTGACTGCCGGAGCTTTCGGCCCTGCCCGGCGCTGTCCCCCAGCGCGGAGCGGGGCCTTTTTGTTGGGGGAAGGACGGTAACTGCTTCGTCAAAAGCGTCCGGAACTGGCGGAGCACGCGCTACTATGCGTTGATGCGCAACTCCACTTCTATCTTGAAACGCATGGAACCGCCCTCAGCATGAATAATGAAAATTGGCTCGGTGCTAAACAACTCAGTCTGGCCACATCGTTACGCTTGTTGTCCACTGCGTCTTTGGTGATCTGTGGCGTGGTGTTTGTTCTTCCGCCTGCCTTGTATTTCGAATGGGCGATGGATGTTGATGCGCGGACTCTGCGGACTGAAGCGCTCCTCAATGCGCAGTCGGTGTTGGCCTTATCGACCCAGCAGCCGGACAGTTGGAGCACCGACCTCAGCTTGCTCCAAGAACTTTTTTCTTCTGAAAACGATGTGGACGATGACGAGGAGCGGCGCTCGGTGTTCTCGGCTAGCGGTCAATTGCTTTTGGAGCAAAGCGCACAAGAACTGGATGCTCCAAGATTGACTGAGCTCGTTCTAATTGGAGACCCGGAAAGTCCCATCGGAAGCGTTGCGGTCACTCGTTCTGTGCGGCATGTTTGGTTGGAATCGGCTTCGGTAGCGGTGGGAAGTCTGGTGTTTTCTGGTTTGCTTTTGTGGTTTATGCGTGGCGTATTGCTGAGTGCTTTGCGTCAGGCCATCGAGAAGCTGCAAGAAGAGAAAGAGCGGGCTCTGATAACGCTCCGGTCTATCGGCGATGCTGTCATCACCACAGATTCAGAGATGCGCGTGCAGTATCTCAATCCGGTCGCTGAGTCTTTGACGGGATGGACCACGGAAGAGGCGCAAGGCCTCTTGATGGACGAGGTTTTTTTCATCGTCCAGGAGGAAAGTCGGGCTCCCGCAGTGAATCCCATCAAGGAGTGCTTACAAAGCCTTCAGATCGTGGAAATGGAAAACCATACGGTGTTGGTTCGCCGTGGCGATGGTCAAGAGTTCCACATTGAAGATTCTGCAGCGCCTATCCTCCACTCTGACGGTCGGGCCATCGGCGCAGTGATGGTTTTTCATGACGTCACCGAGCGCAAAGCTTCTCAGCAACAGCTGAAGCACACCGCCTTTCACGACACCCTCACAGGGCTACCCAATCGCCAGCTGTTTCGCAATCGGATATTGACGGCCACTGAGGCTTCGCGCGCAGACGGGACGATCACTGCTGTTCTGTTCCTGGATCTGGATCGCTTCAAGGGTATTAACGACAGCTTAGGGCACAGTGTGGGCGATGAGTTACTGATTTTGGTGGCGAAACGCCTGCGTCAGTGTGTACGCGAGTCCGACACCGTCGCACGAATGGGGGGTGACGAATTCACCGCTGTCCTGGGCGGCATACATTCCGTGGACAACGTCCGCTTGATTGGCGAAAAGATGTTGGCATCTTTGGCGAATCCGTTTCACATCGAAGGCCAACATCTGCGTATTTCCACGAGCATCGGCGTTTCACTGTTCCCGCAGGATGCAGACAATCTGGAGGACCTGCTGAAACTCGCAGATAGTGCGATGTACCAGGCCAAAGATTCAGGACGCAACAACGTTCAGTTCTACACACCGGACTTGAATACCCGGGCCACGGAGAAGTTGCAATTGGAGTACGCGCTGCATACCGCGCTCGAAAACAATGAATATGCGCTGGTCTATCAGCCCAAGTTGGACCTGACAACGGGAAAGATTCTGGGCGTTGAGGCTTTGTTGCGATGGGTGAGTCCGGAGCGAGGAATCGTGATGCCCGGGGACTTTATCGACCGCCTCGAAGAAACGGGCCGCATCGTACAAGTGGGCCTCTGGGTGCTGAAGACCGCTATTCAACAAGCAAAGCATTGGTTGGATGCAGGTTGCCCCAAGGTGGTCTCGGTCAACGTGTCGGCTTATCAATTGCGCCAATCCGGGCTGGTGGCGGACATTGCAGGAATGTTGGATGCAGCTTCCTTGCCAGCGAAATGGTTGCAGATTGAACTCACTGAGTCCCTGTTGATGAACGACGCTGATCGAAGTGATTTTTTGTTTGCCGATCTACTGGGTATTGGCGTGGGTATCGCATTAGATGACTTCGGCACGGGCTACTCTTCGCTCGGGTACTTGCGCAAGTTTCCGATTCAAGAATTGAAGATTGACCGGTCTTTTGTCACGGATATCGATTCGAGCGAAACGGCGGAGCGAGTTGTCAAAACCGTGGTCGAGTTGGGCCAAGCGTTAAACATGTACGTAACCGCTGAAGGTGTCGAAACGGCAGAGCAGTTGCTGCGTTTGCGGGCCATGGGCTGTGATGCCGTTCAGGGCTTCCATTTGGCCCGTCCTATGGACTCTGAAGCGTTAGACGTGTGGTTAACTGAGTTTCAACCCAGTGCTGACATCAGTTTTGAGATCTGAGGCCTAAGCAGCAGGCGGTACCCGCAAGTCATCCAGGTAGTCGGCGGCGATGTTGATGCTGCACTCCACACCTATCGATGCAATGTGCTTGCGCAGCCAGCGCTTTGCACATGTTCGCCCGAGGTCCCGCAGCGTGTGTATCAATTTGGAGTCGGTGTCCGATTTGCTGGAGGCGGGGTACTCCTCCAGCGCGCCGCCGCCATCGATACGGTGCATCAACACATTTTTGTAGCGAGCCGGGTCCAACTTGCCTTCGACCAGCAGGCGCTTCACAAAGTCGATGGCGCGCATCTCTGCCATGAGCGCCGAGTTGAAAGTGATTTCATTGAGCCGGTCCAGAATGCCCGCCGCCGTGGTGGGCAATGCGTTGCGGTGGATGGGGTTGATCTGCACCAGCAGCACATCGGGGCTGGTGCATTCGTAAATCAGCGGGTGAATGGCGGGGTTACCGGCGTAGCCACCATCCCAGTAGTGCTCGCCTTCGATCTCTACCGCCTGAAACACCGTGGGCAGGCAGGCCGAGGCCATGACTGCATCGGCAGTAAGTCGCTTGCCCGAAAAAATCTCGGCTTTGCCACTGCGCACTTGGGTGGCCACCACAAACACCTTGAGCGGCTGGTAGGCGGCCAGGCGCTCAAAGTCTATTTGCCGCTCCAGGAAGGTGCGTAGGGGGTTGATGTCCAGCGGGTTGCTTTGGTAGGGGGACACTGCCTGCGTCCAGAAACTGGTGACCGCGTCCGAGAGAATCTGGCTGGGCGATGCCGAGCCGGTCAGGGCGGAGAGCCCGCCGAACAGCAAATCGAACGGCACCTTGTGCGCCCCGGCCAGTGTGTTGCTGAGCGCGCCCATGCTGACCACGCCCTCCCAAAAGTCGGCCAGCGACTGCCGGGCGCTGTCCCGGGCCGCCGCAGGCGGTGCGCCTTCAGCTTGCGCAAAGCCATGGGCCAGTGCCACCGCATTCATGGCGCCGGCACTGGTGCCGCTGATGCCCTCAAAGTCCAAGCGACCATCTTCCAGCAAAGCGTCCAGCACGCCCCAGGTGAACGCCCCATGCGAGCCCCCGCCTTGGAGGGCGAGGTTGACGATGGGGGGCGTCGTAGCGGAGCGTTTGGCGTCAGTCATGGCCCAAGCTTAGGGCAAAGAGTCATTCAGGCGGCTGACGGGGTGCCCAAAACCCCATCCCGGAAATCACTCAGCGCCTGGTAAATCTCCTGCTGCGAGTTCATGACGAAGGGGCCGTATTGCACGATGGGCTCTTTCAGGGGCTTGCCAGCAATCAATAGCAACTTGGCATCCGCGCTGGTAGTGATGGTCACGCCGTCGCTGGCGGCATCGTTCGTGAAGATCGCCATGCGTTGGGTGGGCACAGTCTTTTCGCCCACCTGCACCTCGCCACGGTACACATAGATGAACGCGTTGTGCGTGGCGGCTAGCGCCTGGCTGAAACTGCTGCCCGCGGGCATGTGCACATCGAGGTACAGCGGCTGGGTTTTTTCGCGCTGCACGGCACCTGCGGTGCCCTGGCTTTCGCCGGCGATCACGGTCACTTGCACGCCTTGGTCGCTAGTTACCGTGGGTAGGTCGGTGGCCTGGATGTCGCGGTACCACGGCGCGCCCATCTTTTCGCTGCTGTGCAGGTTCAGCCAAAGCTGAAAGCCTTCCATGCGGCCTTCGGTCTGCTGCGGGATCTCGGAGTGGATCACGCCGCGCCCAGCGGTCATCCACTGCACGCCGCCGTCGGTCACCAGGCCTTCGTGGCCGGCGCTGTCGCGGTGGCGCATGCGCCCACTGAGCATGTAAGACACGGTCTCAAATCCGCGGTGCGGATGCTCGGGGAAGCCTGCAAGGTAGTCGTCCGGGTTGTCGCTGCCGAATGCATCCAGCATCAGGAAGGGGTCGAGGCGGTGCTGCAAGTTTTGCGTCAACACCCGGGTGAGCTTGACGCCCGCGCCATCCGAGGTGGCCTGACCGGCCACTAGGCGCTCGATGGTGCGAGAGTGTTGAACGGTCATGGGAGCTCCTTAAGCGCGGCGAGCGTCCAAGCTCCAGCCACCAGCACCGTTGGCAGCCAGGGCCAACAAGCCACCGACCACAGCCACGTTCTTGAAGAACAGCAACTGCACCACCATCACTTGGTCAGCAGGCACCGCCCAAAACGCGTGAAAGAAGAAGCTGGCCACCAGCGTGAACGCCGCCAACACCACAGCGGCGATGCGGGTGCCGAAGCCTGCAATCAGCGCCACGCTGCCGACAATTTCAACCAGCAGTGCCAGCACAGCGCCCACCGCAGGCAGTGGCAAACCGACGGAGGCGATGTAGCCCACGGTGCCTTCAAAGCCGGTCAGCTTACTGATGCCGGCGGGCAGAAACAGGGCGGCCAGGAGTACGCGACCTGCGAGGTTGATTGCGTTTTGGGCGGTATTGGAAGTGTGGCTGGAGGACATGAGGGTTTCCTTTCAAGGGAGAAGTTGTTTGCGATGGGTGAACTGTATTCCTCATCAATCGGCCGGAGAATCCCTTGGAATGGATATGATTGTTGTCCCTATGGAACAATCTAGCGCGCTCCACACTACGGCTATAGATCCGAATGACTTGCTCATCTTTGCCCGTGTGGCCGAGCTGGGCAGCTTTAGCCGCGCGGCCGACAAGGTGGGCTTGCCCAAGTCCAGCGTGTCGCGCCGGCTTGCGGCGCTGGAGCAGCGCTTGGGCGAGCGCTTGCTGCTGCGCACCACCCGCCGCCAGACCCTCACCGAGTTCGGCCAGCAACTGTTGGAGCACGCACGGCAAGTGGTGCTGGAGGTCGAGGCCGTAGCCGCCCTGAGCGAGCGCCGCCAGGCCACGCCCACCGGGCGACTGCGCGTCTCCATGCCCTCAGACATTGCCAACTTGTTGCTGGCCGACATGCTGGGGGCATTTGTGGCCATGTACCCCGACATTTCGCTGGAGCTGGACCTGTCGGCCCGACGCGTAGACCTGTTGGGCGAAGGTTTTGACGTGGCCTTGCGCATCGGCGCTTTGCCGGACGACAGCCTGCTCGCTGCACGGCGCTTGCGCCTGATGTCCACCGGGTTGTATGCCTCGCCCCGGTACCTGGCGGAACACGGCACACCGCAAGCGCCGCAAGACCTACTGCAGCACCAGGTGGTGCGCTTGCTGGGCGGCAACGGGGAGCCCGTGCCCTGGCGCTTGGTAAATGGCGATCAAGAGTGGACTGCGCTACCGCCCGGCCGGTTTGCCGCCAACGCACCCGACCTGCTGCTGCGCATGGTGTTGGCGGGCGCTGGCATAGGCGCAGTCCCCGACGTGTTTGCCCAGCCCGATGTGCGCCGCCATGCCTTGGTGCGCATCCTGCCCGACTGGTGTTTTCCCCGCATGCCCGTATCCGCCGTCTTCCCCGGTCGCAAGCTCATGCCGCCCAAGACGCGGGTGTTTATTGAGATGCTACAGGCGGCTTTGGGGGAGTCGGCCCAATGAGCATCAAAAGTGCACCCAGCCCTTGTGGAGTGTCCGCGAGTAGCTACTAAATCAAAAGCAGATCAGTAGCAAGTCAGTAGCAAATCAATACGGGTGTACTGCCCCCGCCCACGCCAGCCCGGCGGCTACACCGCCAAAACGGTTGCCTTCTACCAGCGTGGCTTCGGGCATGGCTTGGCGCAGCGCCTCGATCAGGGTGCGCAGTGCGGACGAACCGCCGGTGAGGTACACCGCGTCCACCGCTTGCAGCCCGGCTGCGGCCACGCAGTCCTGGGCGCACTGCACCACCTGCGCCAGCGAGGAGTGCAAGGCGCTTTCCATGTTCACCGCGTCCACGGTGGGGGCCAGGCGGCGGTCCAGAAAGTCGAGGTCCACCAACGCACTGTCACCGCTGATGGAGCAGGCAATCTTGGCCGCCTCCACACTGGCGAGCATGCGGTGGCCGTGCTGCTCTTCCAGCGCGTCCATCAGGCGGCGGTGCAGGGCCTGGTCGGTGTAGTCCGTCCACAGCTCTTTGGCAAAGTGCATGGACTTGCGGGTGTACGCCTGATGAATCAGGTGCCAGGTGCTCAGGTCAAAAAACACGCTGTTGGGCACAATGCGCCCGCCGGTGCCCACGTGCTTGTAGCCCAAGTAGGGCATCACGGTGGCAAGGTCCAGCAAGCGGTCAAAGTCGGTGCCGCCAATGTGCACGCCGGTGGTGGCCAGAATGTCTGCCGTGCGGTCGCCCTGCGCGCTGCGCTCGGGGTTCAGGCGGATGACCGTAAAGTCCGAGGTGCCGCCGCCAATGTCCACCACGAGTGCGGTGGTTTCGGTGGCCACGCGCTGCTCGTAGTCCAGCGCGGCGGCAATGGGTTCGAGCTGGTAAGCGATGTGGGTGAAGCCGGCCTCTGTGGCGGCACGGCCCAGCGTCTCTTGGGCCAGCAGGTCGCGCTCAGCGTTGTCGTCCACAAAGTGCACCGGGCGGCCCAACATGGCGTGGGTCAGGGGCTGGCCCACATGGGCTTCGCAGCGGCGCTTGAGCTCTTTAAAGAACAGCACCACGATGTCAAAGAAGCGGATGCTCTTGTCGCCCACCGCGGTGTACTCGTCCATCAGGCCACTGCCCAGCAGGCTTTTGAGCGAGCGCAGCAGCCGGCCTTCGGTGCCATTCAGGTAAGCCTGCATGGCCTCTGCGCCATAGAGCACGGTGTGGGTTTCGCTGGCAAAAAACAGTGCGGTCGGCATTTCTGACTTGGCACCGTCCAGCGGGATTACTTGCAACGCGCCTTGCGCGTCAATCAGTGCGCAGGCGGAATTCGAGGTGCCGAAGTCAATGCCGAGCACCAGAGGGTGAGCAGTCTCCATCACGCGGGCAACACTTGTTTCAGAAACGCCGCAATGTCGGCCACCTCACGCGGGTGCACGCTGTGTGGCATGGGGTAGGTGTGCCACTGCACGGGGTGGCCCAGGGCGGCCAGCGCATCGCGCGAGTCTTCACCGCGCTTCAAGATCACCACCGGGTCCTGGGTGCCGTGGGCCATGAAGATGGGGGTGGTGGCGTTGGCGGTGTGGCGCTCGGCGGCAAAGCGGTCTGCCAGCGGCAGGTAACCCGACAAGGCCATGACGCCGGCAATCTTGTGCGGCAGGCGCAGCCCGGTGTGCAGGGCCATAGCGCAGCCCTGGCTGAAGCCCGCCAGCACAATGCGCTCCGCCGCAATGCCACGCGCCACTTCGCGCTCCACCAGCGCCGCAATGGCGGCCTCAGAGCGCTGAATGCCCGCTGCATCCTGCTTGCTCACCAGGTCCATGCCGTACAGGTCGTACCAGCCGGGCATGACGTAGCCGCCGTTGATGCTGATCGGGATGCTGGGTGCCTGCGGAAACACAAAGCGAATGGGCTGGCAGCCCTCCAGGTCCAGCTCGGGCACCAGGCCTGCAAAGTCATCGCTGGTAGCGCCCAGCCCGTGCATCCAGATGACGGCGGCGGTAGGGTGGGGGGCGGATTCGAGTTCGATGCAGTCGAGCAGGGCAGTCATGGCGCGGGCCTTGGTTTTCAATTTGGGAGACGGGTTTATACCTGAGTTGGAGCGGTTATCGTCAAGGCATGTCGTCACATCGTTTTCATCATGTGCTGCCGTTGCTGGCAGTTTTGGGCTCTGTCACTGCCTTGGGGCTGGGCACGTCATTGGCCAAACAGTTGTTTCCAGTGGTGGGCTCCCTGGGCACCACGGCCTTGCGGGTGGGGTTTTCGGCGGTGATATTGCTGTTGCTGTGGCGGCCCTGGCGCTGGGCACTCTCGCCTGCTGACCGCATGTCGCTGCTGCGCTATGGCGTGGCGCTGGGGCTCATGAACTTATTGTTCTACATGTCGCTGCGCACCATTCCGTTTGGTATTGCGGTGGCGATTGAGTTTTCCGGGCCCTTGGCGGTAGCGCTGTACTCGTCGCGAAAGCCGGTGGACTTTGTGTGGCTGGCATTGGCGATTGCGGGGCTGGGTTTGCTGCTGCCTTTCGGTGGCGATGTGCAGTCGCTCGACGTGACCGGTGTGCTCTATGCACTGGCTGCCGCCGCATTCTGGGGGGCTTACATCGTGTTCGGCAAGCGGGTGGGGCACTTGCATGCGGGCCACTCGGTGGCGCTGGGTCTCACCGTGGCGGCCATGACGGTGGTGCCCTTTGGCGTCTGGCACGCGGGCGCTGCCCTGCTGGAGCCACACACTTTGCTGATCGGGCTGGTGGTGGCTGCGATCTCCAGCGCCATTCCTATCTCGCTGGAGATGGTGGCTTTGAAGCGCCTGCCGCAAGAGGCCTTCGGCATCATGACCAGCATGGAGCCAGCGGTGGCGGCCTTGCTGGGCTTGTTGTTTCTCCATGAGCAGCTCACAGTGCCGCAATGGTGGGCGATTGTGTGCATCATGGGTGCCGCCGCGGGCAGCGCGGCTACCGCCCGCCGTGAGCCCGCAGCGCTAGCCACCAGCACCCCGGCTTAAAGCATGTGGGGGTGAAGGGGCCGCACCCGCTGAGGGTACGCGGCGTTTTCAGGTCTTGCTATCACTTGCGCGAGCCTGCGCTTCGAGTTGGGCCACGCGCTTTTCGAGCTGGTTGCTGCGTTGGTGGTGGTGCATGACCTGGTCTCGCCGGTCGATGGCGGCGCGGGCCGCTCGGTCAAACCAGGGTTGCCAGAGTGCCGGCGCCTTGGGCGGGCGTTTGATATTGGGGCCCTCGGCGTTTTGCACATAGTCGGCCAGTTGCAGCGCGGGCAAGGCAAAGCGCCGGGTTACCCAGAGTGCTGTGCCGGCGGTGGCCAGCAAGCCGATCAATCCGGTCAGCAGTACCGGCAAGGCTTGGGTCACAGCCCGGGTGCCCACCACGCTGGCAGGTGCATAAATGACCAGGCTGAACGGCGAGCCCCGCAAGGCATAGCGCATCCACCCGTTCTCGGTGGTGTAGGGCCCGGCCGGTAGGGTGGCCCGGCTGTCGCTCGCGGCCAGGGCGCGGCCCTCGGTGTCGACCACCCAGGCTTGCCCCAAAGGGAGCGGGTGTTGCTGCATCACTGCGGTCAATGCGTCCAGGGCCAGGTCGGCCCCCATCACCCCCACATAGGTGTCTGACAGGTACACCGGCACCAACACGGACACCACAGGCGTCTTTTTGACCGGATCCGCATGCATGGCCGTCCACACCGGCTCTTTCTGGAGGTTGCGCTGGGGACCGGCGGCCAGCAGCGGGGTGGTTCCTGCGCTGTCCCACAAAGTGGCCAGTGCGGCGCCCATGTCGCCCTTGCCGGTTGCTGCCAGCAGCTCGTCGCGGGCTTGCGCGGGATATACCCAGCGCCAGCGCTGGGATGCGTCGTAAAAATAGCTCCACACCAAACGCTGTTGCTGGGTGTGGGCCGCTACGGCCTGGCCCAGAGCGCCCAGAGGGGCATTGAGCTCCCGGCGGTAGTCGCCGCCGGAGGCCGGGTTCACATGCACCGAGCCCATGTCTTTGGCCAGGTCCTGGGGTATGCGGTCCCAGGGGGCGTCGCGCAGCGGTGCCAGGTTGCGGCGCTCCAGGCGCTCGGCAAGGCCTGCGTCGTTGAAGGCGGGTTGGCGCAGGTTGCGCTCTGCGCTCTGGCGCATGCCCATGACGTGCTGCCGGGCGGCGTCCAGCGGGGTGTTGAGGGCAATCTGCAATTGCTCACCCTGTGCACTCAAGGCCCATTGCAGCGCAGATTTTTGGCGGCTGTAGACACTCCACCCGCCCAGCAGCAGGGCAAGCGTCAGCCCGCCCAGGACCAGCGCGAGGCTGGTGCGCTGTGCGCGCAACAGCGTGGTGGCACCGGCGGGCGGCGCGGAGGATGAAGGAGAGGGGGAAGGTGGGGCGGTGAGCGGCATAGCGCTATTGTGGCCCCGCAAGCGCGCCTGCCGCCAGTTGCTTTCGCAAGCGGCGGCGGTGGCGCGCCAGCCGGTTTACTTGCCCTTGGCGGCGAGTGGGATCTTGAGCTTCAGCTCTGCCAGAGCGGAGCGCCCTGCCACGTAGCCGGCCTGAATCAAGTCTTTGCGGGCGGCAAAGTCGGTGCTGCTGAAGCGCGAAGTGTCCGGCCGGATCACCATGTCGGCCTCTTTGGACTCCAAAGCGGTGAGTGCGCGGCCCATGATTTCAAACGATTGCAAAATGACTTCGTACAAGCCATTGCCCACATTGTTCTGGGGTTTGGTGCCGACGTCGATGGCAATCACCTGGGTGGCGCCCAAGGTGCGCGCAAAGCGCACCGGCAAGGGGCTGACCAAGCCGCCATCCACCAGCTCCATGCCGCCGACCAAGGCAGGCACAAAAACTCCCGGAATAGCGCTGGAGGCCCGAACGGCCTGCCCGGTGTCACCGGAGCGCAAAAGCACCGCTTCGCCGCTCTGCAGGTTGGTGGCAACCGCGCCAAACGTGAGCTTGAGCTTTTCGATGGGCTGGTTGCGCACGTACTCATTCACAAGTTTTTGCAGTGCCTCGCCGGCAAACATTCCGCGTTTGTTGGCGGAGTTGAGGTCTGCGACATCAATATCGCGCACCTTGAGTGCTACCTCTTCCATTTGCCACGGGCTGAAGCCGGCGGCATAAAACGCGCCGACCAAAGAGCCCGCGCTGGTGCCTACCACCACGTCTGGCTTGTAGCCGCTTTCTTCCAAGGCTTTGAGCACCCCGATGTGGGCGAAACCACGGGCAGAGCCTCCGCCCAGCACCACACCCAGTTTGCCGGGGCGCTTGGGGCTGGCTTGCGCCCACGCCGGGCGGGTAATGCCTGCGGCAGAGGCCAGCGCCAGGCCGCCCATCAGTTGCCGGGTGAACGCGCGGCGCGGCACGAGGGAGCCTGCGGTCATGGTGTTTTCACCCCTTGAATCAGACCCTTGTCCATCATGGCCTTGAGACGGTCCCACGCGTTTTCAAAGGCGTTGGGGGCTTCTCCGCGGGTGATGTTTTCGACTTTTTCTTCCAGAATGACCACTTCCACCCGCCGGTTGAGCTTGCGCCCGTCGTCGGTCGCGTTGGAGGCAATAGGGCGGTTGAACGAGTAGCCGGTGGTGCTCAGGCGCTTGGCGTCTACACCCTGTGCGAGCAACGCTTCGCGCACGCTGCGGGCGCGGGCTTCGGAGAGCTCATGGTTCAGGGCTTCGTTGCCGAGGTTGTCGGTGTGGCCTTCGAGGACCACATTTTTGTCGGTTTTGGTGTTGATCAGCTGGGCAACCCGCTGCAGGTAGGCCTCAGACTCGGTAGCTTTCAGACTGGCCTTGCCGGATTCGAACAGGGCAGCACTGGGCAGAAAAATTTGTACGCCACGCTCAGACTGGGCAATGGGCAAGGTGGGGCCGCTGTAAGCAGGGGCCGCAGGTGCGACAGGGGCTTGTTGGCAGGCGCTCAGCAAGGCGCCGGCCAAGACAAATGCGACAGCGTTTGCGCTGACTCGCAGCAAAGGTTGTGTGAAACGGGTGGTAGTAGACATGCAAACAGTTCCAGGTGAATGGCCGCCAACCGGCCAGACGGTATTGAAACGGCAGGCCTCAGGTCTGTCTACCGTTTCAACACCGGTACTTCAAATAGTCCACCATTCTGCACACTAGTTCTCAGGTGCCGTAGCGCTTGGTCCACTCTTTTTCGAGCGCATCGACCCAGCTGCCGTTGGGCTCTGGAATAGCGGGTGCGGGCTTTTCCACCTGGCCTGGCAGAGGCTTGGCGGAGAAGGCGGCGCGCTCGGTAGCGCTGAGCTTGTCCAGCGCCAACACGGTGGGGTCGCCCCACACGGCAATGTCGGCCTTGCGGGCTTGCGCCTCGGCGCTAAGCAAGAAGTTGGCAAACACTTGCGCACCCTCTTTGGCGGTGGCGTTGACCGGAATGGCCACAAAGTGGGTGTTGCCGATGGTGCCGCTACTGAATTGATAGCTGGTCACGCTAGCAGGGAGGCGCTTGGCGGCTATTTCGTTCGCAGCATCGTTCGGGTTGAAGGTGAGTGCAATGGCCACCTCTCCATCGGCCAGCATCTGGCGGATGGCTTCTGCGTTGTTGGGGAACTGCTTGCCGCCGCGCCACAGGTGCGGGTGCATTTGGTCCAGCGCAGCCCACAGGGGGGCCGTGGTTTTGGCAAAAGCGTCGGGCGTGACGGGCTTGTAGAGCGCATCGCGGTTAGTGTTCACGTCCATCAGCATTTGCTTCAAAAAGGTGGTGCCGTGGAAGTTGGGCGGGCGCGGGTAGGTCACGCGGCCAGGGTTGGCTTTGGCAAACGCTTGCAGTTCGGCCAGGTTTTGCGGTGGCTTGGGCGTGCGCTTGCTGTCGACCATAAAGGTCAGCTGCGCCATGCCCCAGGGGGCTTCTAGACCATCAGTGGGCTCTGCAAAGTCTAGGCGCGTGGTGGGCTTGCCTTGTACGTCCACCTTGGCGTACGAGGGCAGGCTCTCGGCAAAGGGCCCGAAGAGCAAACCTTCGCGCTTCATGGTCAAAAAGTTTTCACCATTGATCCACACCATGTCCACGCTGCCATTGGTTTTGCCGGCGGCTTTTTCGTTGCGCACCCGCTTGATCATGTCGGGCGCATCAGCAATCTTGACGTGCTGCACCGTCACGCCAAAGCGCTTTTGTGCCTCGCCCGCGGCCCACTGGATGTAGGCGTTGATGGTCTCCGAGCCGCCCCAGGCGTTGAAATACACCGTCTGCCCTTTGGCCTTGGCCTCAATGGCCGACCATGCGGGGGTGCTTTGGGCGAAGGCGGGGGCTGCAATGGCCGTGCCGGTGAGGGCGAGGAGGTGGCGACGTTGAAGGTGAATGCTCATAGGTCCGCTAGTCTGGTGAAAACGATAGGTCGGACCTTAGGCCCGTTTCTTACACCTTGCGGGGTACAAGGCTTAGGCCAGCAAGGCCTGCGCAAATTCCCGCGCGTTGAAAGTCTCCAGCTCGTCGAGCTTTTCGCCCACGCCGATGAAATACACCGGAATAGGCCGCTCGCGCGCAATGGCTGCCAACACGCCGCCCTTGGCAGTGCCGTCGAGCTTGGTGACGATCAGGCCGGTGAGGCCCAGTGCATCGTCGAACGCTTTGACCTGCTGCACCGCGTTCTGGCCGGTGTTGCCGTCAATCACCAGCAGCACCTCGTGCGGTGCGGTGCCGTCGGCTTTGGCAATCACGCGTTTGATTTTTTTCAGCTCTTCCATGAGGTGCAGCTGGGTGGGCAGGCGGCCTGCCGTGTCCACGAGCACCACATCTTTGCCGCGCGCTTTGCCGGCGGTGACCGCGTCATAGCTCACGGCTGCAGGGTCGCCACCCTCCTGGCTCACGATTTCCACGGTATTGCGATCGGCCCACACGGTGAGCTGCTCGCGCGCAGCGGCGCGGAAGGTGTCGGCTGCGGCCAGCAGCACGCTGGCGTTGCTGTCTGCGAGGTGCTTGGTCAGCTTGCCGATGCTGGTGGTTTTGCCCGCGCCGTTCACGCCCGCCACCATGATGACGGTGGGTGTGTGCTCGCCGATCACCAGCGGTTTTTGCAGGGGTTGCAGCAGCTCGGTCAGCTCGGCGATGAGGATGTTTTTGAGGGCAATCGGGTGGGTCACGCCGGTGGCCTTGACCTTTTTACGCAGTGCTGTCGTCAGGTGCTCGGTGGCGGCCACGCCCGCGTCGGCCATGAGCAGGGCGCTTTCGAGGTCTTCGTAGAGCGCCTCGTCGATCTGGCTGCCGCCAAACACGCCGGAGATGTTGCTCGCGGTCTTGCCCAAGCCTGCCTTGAGCTTGTCCAGCCACTTCTGGCGCTCAGGCGGCGTTGCCGGGGGTTCGGGAATGTCGATAGGTGCGACCAAGGCACTGCCGATCAGTGAGCCGCTGCCCCAGCTGGGCTCTTGCACGGCGGGTGCTGCTGGCGCTGTTTGCGCCGGCGCAGCTACCTGTATTTCGGGTGCCGCGGGGCTGGTCTCCACCGTGTGGGCTGCTGCGGGTGAGGGGGCTGCCCGGGGTGCGTCAGGCAGCGCGGGCGGGGTCACTGCGGGCGCGGCTTGGGCTGCGGGCGATGGCAATTCGGCGGCCAAAGGCACGTCGGGCGCTACCGCTTCAGGGGCCGGAGTCGTCGAGGAAAAGAATTTCTTTTTGAAAAAACTGAACATGAGTGCGTTTCTAGAATCACAGCATTCTATGAAACACCCATTTCACCTGACGGGCGCCCGCAGGGCGGCCCCGGTTTCTGCGCTGGCCTTGGCCATTGCTTTTGCCATTCCCACTCTCATTCTGTCCATGCCCGCCTCCGCCACGGAGGTGCCGACTGCTCCAGCCGCCGCGCTGGCACAGCAGTTCAGCTTGAAGAATGGCATGACCCTGATCGTCAAACCCGATCGGCGCGCTCCCACGGCGGTGCATATGCTGTGGGTGCGCGTGGGCTCGATGGACGAGGTAGACGGCAGCAGCGGGGTGGCGCATGTGCTGGAGCACATGATGTTCAAGGGAACGCCCACGGTGAAAGCCGGGGACTTTTCCCGCAAGGTGGCCGCACTGGGCGGGCGCGAAAATGCCTTCACTAGCAAGGACTACACCGGCTACTTTCAACAAATCCCCTCCCAGCGGCTGGAAGATGTCATGCGCCTGGAGGCCGACCGCTTTGCCCACAACACCTGGTCTGACGAAGACTTCCGCAAAGAGCTGGAGGTGGTGAAAGAAGAGCGCCGCCTGCGCACCGAAGACAAGCCCCACGCTCGCTTGCATGAAGCCATGGAAGGGGTGACCTACCAGGCCGACCCCTACCGCCGCCCCATTGTGGGCTGGATGAGTGACCTCGAAAGCTTGCAGCCTGAGGATGCGCGCGATTTCTACCGCCGCTGGTACACGCCCGCCAATGCTGCCGTCGTGGTGGCTGGCGATGTGGAGGTCGACACTGTGCGCGCCCTGGCCGAAAAATACTACGGCAGCCTGCCGGTGCGCGCCTTGCCGCAGCGCAAACCCCGCACCGAGCCGGAGCAGACCGGTTTGCGGCGGCTCGACTTCAAAGCCCCGGCAGAGCAGGCCTATGTGGCGCTCTCTTTTAAGGTGCCCGGCCTCAAGCCGGAGGGTTTGCCGGGCCGGGCAGATGCGCCCATGGACCCGGCCAGCGCAGACGCCCTGGCCTTGACCGTGCTCTCTGCGGTGCTGTCAGGTTATGACGGTGCCCGCATTCCCCGGGCGCTGACCCTTACCGAGCCTTCGGTGGCGGATAGTGCAGGTGCGTATTACGGCCTGACGGCCCGGGGCCCGCAATTGTTTTCGCTTTACGGTGTACCCGCCGCGGGCAAAAGCGCTGCCGACGTGGAGGCTGCACTGCGCGCCCAGATCGCGCTGGTAGCCCAGGGCGGCGTGACCGAGGCCGAGTTGGCCCGGGTGAAAAACCGCTGGGTGGCCGGCGAAATCTACAAGCAAGACAGTGTGTTCAATCAGGCCCGCTTGCTGGGCGTGAGCTGGATCAACGGTTTCGCCCTCGGGAGCGATACCGTCTTGCTCCAACGCCTGCGCCAGGTCAGCGCAGCACAGGTGCAGGCCGTGGCCGCCCGCTACTTCGGGGACGACGCCTTGACGGTGGCGACCCTTCTCCCCCAGCCGCTGGATACCGCCCGCAAGCCCCGTTCCCCGGCGGCAGGCTTGCGGCATTGAGCAGATACTGAACTCATGAATACTCCTAAATTGATAGCTGCTCGCGCATTATTTGTATGGGCTAGCGGCCTTTTTTTCATAAATTTGGCGTGGGCAGGCATTCCGGTCCAGCACTGGACTCAGCCCAACGGGGCCCGCGTCTATCTGGTGGAGAGCCCTGCTATTCCGATGGTGGATGTGCAGATCGACCTTGATGCCGGTGGCCGCCGCGATCCGGCCGCCCAGCCCGGTCTGGCGAACCTCATGGCCGGCAGCACCGCACAGGGTGTGCGCGCCAGCGATGCAGGCCCGGCGCTGGACGAAAACCAGCTCAGTGAGGCGTGGGCCGACCTGGGCGCGTCATTTGGCGGCAGTGCCAGCGCCGACCGCATGAGCTTCGGCTTGCGCTCTCTGACCTACCCGGACCTGCTGGACAAGGCGCTCTCCTTGGCCGCCCGCCAGTTGGGCGAGCCTGCGTTTCCTGAGGCCTTGTGGTTACGCGACCGGCCGAAGTTGATCGCCAGCCTCAAGGAAGCCAATACCCGCCCTGCAACCCTGGCGGCCCGTGCCTTCAGCAGCGCGGTGTATGGCAGCCACCCCTATGGCTATGAGCCGAATGAGGCGAGCCTGCTCCGCACGAATGTGCAGCAGCTGCGCGACTTGCACGCCCGTGTGCTGCGGGCGTGTGCGGTGCAGGTCAGCATCGTGGGCGCCCTCAACCGCGCGCAGGCCGACGTGCTGGTGACCAAGCTGCTGGCCCGCTTGCCCCAGAGCGGCTGCGCCAAGCTGCCGCCTGTGCCCGAGGTGCAGCCCCTGGCGGCGGCCAGCGAGCAGCGCTTGGCTTTCCCTTCGGCGCAGGCCCATGTGCTGTTGGGGCAGCCCGGCTACCGGCGCAATGACCCTGATTTCTTTGCCCTGACGGTCGGCAACCACATCTTGGGGGGTGGCGGATTCACCGCCCGGCTGACCGAAGAAGTGCGCGAAAAGCGGGGGCTCACCTACAGTGTTTACAGCTACTTCTCGCCCGGCCTGCACGCAGGTGCATTCACCATCGGTTTGCAGACACGGCCCGACCAGGCAGAGCAAGCACTGACTTTGGTGCGCGAGGTGCTGGCGAAGTTTGTGGCACAGGGCCCGACTGAGCAGGAGTTGCAGGCCGCCAAAAACAACCTGATCGGCGGGTTTGCGCTGCGGATCGACAGCAACAAAAAGCTGCTCGACAACGTAGCCAACATCGCGTGGAACGGCTTGCCGCTGGACTACCTGGATACCTGGACACAACAAGTCGACAAGCTCACCACCGAACAAGTGCGCACGGCCATGGCCAGGGTGCTGCAACCCGAGCGCATGGCTGCCGTGGTGTTGGGTGCCCCGTAGCCGGTGCGGTAAGCTCACCGCATGAACGCCAAAGCTTCTTCCAAAACAACATCTTCCCGTGGCGCTGCGGGCGCTGCCAAGCGACCGCAGCGCCCTCGCGCAGCCCAGAGCCATGAAATCCGCATCATCGGCGGGCTCTGGAAGCGCACCAAACTCAAAGTTGCCGACAAGCCCGGCCTGCGTCCCACGCCCGACCGGGTGCGCGAGACCGTGTTCAACTGGCTGGGTCAGGACATGAGTGGCCTGCGCTGCCTGGACGCCTTTGCCGGTACCGGCGCACTGGGCTTTGAGGCCGCGTCGCGTGGCGCGCGGCAGGTGACGCTGATTGAGCAAGACACGGCGCTGATTGACCAGCTCAAGAAAACCCAGTCCCAGCTCGATGCGGGCATGGTAATGGTGCAGCGGGGTGACGGCATTGCCGCCATCCGGCAAGCCGCGCCGGCGAGTCTGGATGTGATTTTTATCGATCCACCGTTTGATGCGCCCCTGTTTGAGCCTGCCCTCAGTGCCTGCGCCCATGCACTGGCAGCCGGCGGCTGGGTGTACCTGGAGGCGCCCACGGCCTATACCGATGAGACTTTGAGTGCTTATGGCCTGCAGGTCTACCGGCACCTGAAGGCGGGCGCGGTCCACGCCCATTTGTTGCAAGCACTGTCGGCCCCCTGACGGTTTCACCCAAGGCTCACCATGCCCCACGCCACGATTGCTGTGTTCCCCGGGACCTTTGACCCCATCACGCTGGGTCACCAGGACTTGATCCGTCGCTCTTCGCGCCTGTTCGGCACGGTGATTGTGGCGGTCGCGGTCGCGCACCATAAAAAAACCATGTTCAGCCTTGAAGAGCGCCTGGAAATGGCGCGCGAGGTTTTTCAGCCGCTCGACAATGTGCAGGTTGAGAGCTTCAGTGGCTTGGTCAGGGACTTCGCAGTAGCCCATGGTGCTCGTGCCATGGTGCGCGGCGTACGATCGGTCACGGACTTCGACTATGAGGCGCAGCTCGCCGGCATGAACAAGTCGCTCGCCCCTGACGTAGAAACGGTTTTCCTCACGCCGGACTCGCGTTTTCAGTTCATCTCGAGTACGCTGGTGCGGGAGATTGCCACGCTCAAGGGCGACGTCGCCGCCTTCGTGGCGCCGGTGGTTCATGCACGTCTGATGGACCGCCTGACACCCTGATACCTCAAGGAGGTTGCCATGAAAGTTCTGCTGCCGGTAGATGGTTCGGAGTTATCGATGGAGGCGGTGCGCTGGGTGCTTCGAGCCCGGGCGGATGGCTTGTCTGTCAGCGTGGTGTTGGTCAATGTGCAAGAGCCCGCCAATTTGTACGAACTGGTGGTGGCGCACGACCCCGAAGTCATCAGCCGTGTGAGCACCGAGGCGGGCATGCATTGTCTGGAGCCTGCGCGCAACTTGCTGGAAGCTGCCGGGGTGGATTGTGTTTGCGAGGTCGAGACCGGAGACCCTGCGCATACGGCGACCGAAGTGGGCGAGCGGCATGGCGTGGACCTGGTGGTGATGGGTGCCCAAGGAGCAGGCGCGCTGCGCAGCGGGCTGCTGGGATCTGTCGCCAATGAGGTTTTGCGGACCAGTGCCGTGCCGGTGTTGATTGTCAAACTCCCCCCCGACGACGAGGGATTGAGCCCCTGAGGCGATAATCTCGCCATGGAGCGTGAACTGCTGTGGCACTGTTAATTACCGACGAATGCATCAATTGCGATGTGTGTGAGCCCGAGTGCCCGAATGAGGCAATTTATCTGGGCGAGCAGATTTATGAAATCGACCCGCACAAGTGCACCGAGTGTGTGGGGCATTTCGACGAGCCCCAGTGTGTGCAGGTTTGTCCCGTCTCCTGTATCCCGGTGAATCCGGAGTTCACCGAAAGCAAAGAAACCCTGATGCAGAAGTATCTGCGTCTGCAGGCCTTAACGCCTAAACCCGCCTGAGCGACGCCGCCTCTGCGGCCGCGTGGGTGGTCAAGGTTTGGTGGCAGGCATCTGCTTGGCGGTAAAGAACTCCGGTCCACTTTTCTTCTTGGCAGTGTCTCCGCCCTGACCCTTGCTTTGGTCCTTGGCTTGTCGGGTCTTTTCTTGCTCTAGTGCCTTGAGCTCTGCATCGTGGCGCTTCTTGACTTCTGCCTCGGTGGCCAAGCGCTCTTTTTCTAAGGCCTTGGCGGCTGCTACCTGGCGCTTGTTTTCTTTGTCTACGCTTTGTTTGCGAGCGATGTCTCTGCTCGCGCCTGGTGTGGAGGTGTCCAGCGTTTTGCCATCGCCGCAGGGCGTTTGGCTGTAGGTATTGCCGCACCGGTAAACCTTTTGGGCACTAGCCCCCGTCGATATTGCCCCTAAAGCTACAAAAAGCATAGCAAATATGGTGGTCTGGCGCATACGTGGCTCCGGTGGTGGGTGGCTTAGTGGTCGGCGGGCGCCGGGGGCGCGTCGGGCGCGACCGTGGGCCGGGGTGGCTTGGGTCGTGGCGGCTTGCTGGTGTGAATGAGCATGGTGGCTTTGTCCATCTCCCCCGCGAGCAGATGGGGCAGGGCCTTCAGGGAGCGGTCAATGCTTTGGTCAATGGCAATACGGTGGTCTAGAGAGGGTTTTTTGAGCACCCAGTGCACGACTTCAGACTTAACGCCCGGGTGGCCGACACCCAGCCTCAAGCGCCAGTAATCTCCCGTTCCCAGTTGGGCGTGGATGTCCCGCAGGCCGTTGTGTCCGGCATGGCTTCCGCCGAATTTGAGTTTGGCTTCTCCGGGCACGACATCCAGCTCGTCGTGAACCACCAGAATTTCTTGCGGCGCTATTTTGAAGAAGCGTGCCAGTGCGCCTACGGATTTACCGGAGAGGTTCATAAAAGTTTGCGGCTCAAGCAACCAAACGGTTTGGCCTTGCAGGGTCGTGCGCGCCAACAAGCCGTGGTAGCCACGGTCCATGGTGAGTGTGAGCTTGAGCTCGCGTGCCAGGGCATCAACCCACCAGAAACCGGCGTTGTGGCGTGTGCCGTCATACTCAGGGCCGGGGTTGCCCAGGCCGACAAACAGTTTGATCATGCTGAAAATTATGGCTTACAACCGGGGGCTTTGCGGTAGGCCCCAAAGCAAACGGCCCACCGAGGTGGGCCGTTTTCAAGTGCTTAACGCGAGGCGTTAATTACTTCTTACCTTTTTTGCCTTTGGCATCAGCTGCAGGAGCGGCAACAGGTGCAACCACTTCTTCCACAGGAGCCACAACGGATACCACCACGGGGTTTGGCTTGCCGTGGGTCACAGCAGCAGTACCCTTAGGCAGAGCCAAGTCGTTCACGTGCAGGGACTTACCCTTTTCCAGGCCGCTCAGGTCCACAGCAATGAACTCAGGCAGGTCGGCTGGCAAGCAAGCCACTTCCAGCTCAGTGATGACGTGGTTGATCAAGCAAGCGTCAGTCTTCACAGCGGGGCTGTTTTCCTGACCGCTGAAGTGCAAAGGCACGCGCATGCTCAACTTGGTGTTGGCTTCCACGCGTTGGAAGTCGATGTGCAAGATCAGTTGCTTGTAGGGGTGCATTTGCACGTCGCGCAACAGAACTTTGCTTTCCTTGCCGTTGAATTCCATGTCCAGGATCGTGGAGTGGAAAGCTTCTTTCTTGATGGCGTGCCACAAAGCATTGTGGTCCAGCTCAACCAAGAGGGGTTCGCCAGTGCCACCGTAAACGATGCCAGGTGTACGACCGGTAACGCGGAGACGGCGGCTCGCACCCGTGCCCTGCTTAGCGCGCTCAAAAGCGACAAATTTCATATCTAACTCCTAAAAGAGCCCACCGCGACCAGTGTGGCTCCGACTTTAAAAAGACACCGCCGACACGACGTCGGCAGCATCTGCTTTTTGCACCGAGTAGTGTTACTCGGTGAACAAACTCATGACCGAATCGCCCTTGGCAATACGCTGGATCGTGTCGGCGATCAGCGGAGCCACGGTGAGTTGGCGGATCTTGCTGCACTGCGCAGCTGCAGCGCTCAGCGGAATGGTGTTGGTCACGACGACTTCGTCCAAGGCATCGCCACCGGCGATACGCTCAATGGCCGGGCCGGAGAAAATGGGGTGTGTGCAATACGCGTACACCTTCTTGGCGCCGCGCGCCTTCAACACTTCAGCGGCTTTGACCAAGGTGCCTGCGGTGTCGATCATGTCGTCCATGATCACGCAGTTACGGCCTTCGATCTCACCGATCACGTGCATGACTTCCGACACGTTAGCCTTGGGGCGACGCTTGTCGATGATGGCCATGTCGCAGTTCAGCTGCTTGGCCAACGCACGGGCGCGCACCACGCCGCCCACATCGGGGGACACCACGATCAAATCGCTGTAGTTCTTTTGGCGCAAATCGCCCAACAAAACAGGGGACGCATAAATGTTGTCCACCGGAATGTCAAAGAAGCCTTGGATCTGGTCAGCGTGCAAATCCATGGTCAGCACGCGGTCCACGCCCACGGCTTGCAGCATGTTGGCCACCACTTTGGCCGTGATAGGCACACGGGCAGAGCGGGGGCGACGGTCCTGGCGGGCGTAACCGAAGTAAGGAATCACCGCGCTGATGCGTTCGGCAGAAGCGCGCTTGAGCGCGTCCACCATAATCAGCAATTCCATCAGGTTTTCGTTGGTGGGAGCGCAGGTGCTCTGAACCACAAACACATCGCGTGCGCGAACGTTCTGGTTGATCTCGACAGTGACCTCACCGTCCGAGAAGCGGCCTACGGTGGCAGCGCCCAGCGAAATGCCGAGGTGCTTGGAAATGTCTTCCGCCATGCCAGGATTGGCATTGCCGGTGAAAACCATGAAATCAGGGGGTGTGAATGCCTGCATGTGGGAAGGTCCAGCGAAGAGAGTGGGTTTATTTTTTCACAGATCGCATGCTGAATCGGGACCGGCCCGAACAGCAATTTGGCAGGGGAAGAAGGATTCGAACCTTCGCATGCTGGAATCAAAATCCAGTGCCTTAACCAACTTGGCGACTCCCCTACACGGGTTGGTAGCTAAATGCTACCCACCGATAAACCATCGCTGGGTGCCCATCCCTGAAGGGGGTGAACATCCAAACTGCTGCACAACCTGGCTTGACACTGAGTAGGCGCATCGCCTGTTTCAATGTCTTGAGTGCAGTGCGCGAAAACCGCGCTTCCTGAACCAGTCATTCGACCACTGAGTCCTTTTGAATTCAGCCACTGAAGGGCTTGGTTCATTTCGGGGCACAGCGTCTGGGCTATGGCCTGCAAATCATTTCTTGTTGTCTTTAAGACATTTTCGAAAGTGTGTGCAGCGAAGCCATAGATTGTAGCGCACTCTGAGTCGCGTTTCAAGTTTGGATCAGAAAAAATTCTTTTCGTTTCTAAACCGGCATCCGGCTTGACCACCAACCAGCTTGAAACAGGGATGTCGATGGGGGTGAGCTTTTCACCGATTCCCTCGACCCAGGCGTTGCGTCCTCCGAGGAAGAATGGCACGTCAGCGCCGAGACGGACCCCCAGTTCGAGCAACACGCTCAAGGGCAGGTTCAATTGCCACAAGCGATTCAGCGCTAGCAGCGTGGAGGCCGCATCTGAAGAGCCGCCACCCATGCCCGCCTGCGCGGGGATGGATTTGTAGATACCGATATGAGCACCGAGGGTGCAGCCGGACGCTTCTTGCAAGGCACGGGCGGCGCGCAGTACCAGATCGTCGCCGGGCAGGGGCCAGCTCAGGTCTTCGCGGCTGATGCGCCCATCGCTGCGGATGTCAAAGTGCAGCGTATCGCTCCAGTCAATGAGCATGAACGGGGACTGCAACAGGTGGTAACCATCGTCGCGGCGACCCACGATGTGAAGGAATAGGTTGAGCTTGGCGGGGGCGGGGATGTCGTAGAGCGACTGCATGGCAGTGATTATCTGTGCAGCACGATGCCCAGCTCGACTCGCGGGAGCTCCGCAGCCTCCCGCACCGCGCTCAGGCGGCCTTGCTTTAAGCCACTCAGATCGACGGTCCATCCCGGCGCGGCGGTGGCAGAGCCCTGAAGCCAGTCAAAAAGCGCCGATACGGGAAGTTCTGCGCCTGTGGCTTGCAGCACCAAGGCCTCCAGCGAGTCGAATTGCCGGGTGGCACCGTCAGCAACCAAGGTCGCTGCTCCGGGCGCCCACTGCAGGCGCGCCGCCGTTGTGCCTAGCGGGGAGTAGAAAGCCAGCAGACCCGCTGTGGGGGAGCCGCCCAGTTCAAAGTCTGCGCTGAATGCCTGGGGCGGCGTACTCTGCACCTTGAGCGCCAGGCGCCCGCTCCACTGGGAATCAGCAGGAAAAGTGCCTGTAGCCCTCGTATTTATTGCGCAACCTGCTATAAAAACAATAGCAAAACTCAGCGCGAGATGCGCGCAGACTCGGGAGAGCCGGCTCATAACGACGGGTTCAACCGTTGGATGGTTTCCTGCAAGGTGTCATTGTCTTTCTGCAGCTCCAGACCCTGGCGCCAGATTTTGGTGGCCGCCTCGCGCTGACCGGAAACCCAGAGCACTTCGCCCAAGTGGGCCGCTATTTCAGCATCCTGCCGGGCGGTAAAAGCCTGCTGGAGCAAGCGCTGAGCCTCCGGCAGGTTGCCGCTGCGGAATTCCACCCAAGCCAAGCTGTCCACAATGAACGGGTCGCCCGGAGCGAACTCCAAGGCTTTTTGAATCAGCTGCCGCGCTTCAGTGAGGCGCACGCCCCGATCGGCCAGCGAGTAGCCCAGCGCGTTGTACGCGTGGTGGTAGTCGGGGGCCCTGGCGATCAGCTGTCGAAGCAGGGTTTCCATTTCGTCGGGGCGTCCGAGCTTCTCGGCTGCGGTGGCCAGGTCGTAGGCAAACGTGTTGTCCTCCGGATAGGCCTTCACCGCGCGGGATAGCAAGGTGTAGGCCTCGGCCATTTGCTTGTAGTCGCGCAGCAGCTGGATCTCGGTGGCCAGCTTGGTGCGGGCATCGTCAGGCAGGAGCTCGGGCGCACTGCGAATGGCGGCGCGGGCCTCGTCGAGCTTGCCTTGGCGGGCCAGCAGGGTGGCGCGGCGGGTGGTCACCCGCAAGGCGTCTTGGGGGCTCTTGATCCGCTGGAGCAAGGCATTGGCTTCGTCCGGCTGGCCGTTGATTTCGGCAATCTGTGCCAACAACAAATAGGCCTGCACTGCGCCGCGGCCGGTTTCGGTTTCGTCGTTGGGGTCCTGTTCCGCGGGCAGCAGGCTCAGGTATTTTCTGAGTGACTTTTCAGCCGCTGCCGCGCCCGTGGCCTGAATCTCCAGAGAACCCCGAACCAGCCAGGCATCTACAAAATCAGGCTTTTGCTGGTTGATCAGCTGCATCTGCGCCAGCGCTTCTGCGTAGCGCTGGCCGCCGATCAGGGCGCGACCGTAGCCCATGCGGATCTCGGGCAGTGCCTTGCCGTCCAGGTACTTGCGGACGATGGCCTCGGCTGCCGGGGTTTTGGTTTCCATCAAATTCAGCGCCAGCACGGCGGGCTCTTCGGCACTGGGGTCCAGTGCGGCACCGCGCTGGGCGGCCTCCAGCGCGCCGGGCAGGTTGCCAGCGCCGAAGCGCATGACCCCGACGGTGCTCCAGGCGGCAGGGCCATACGCGGTGGTTGGCAAATCCGGCGCCAGGGCCTGCTCTACGACTGTTGCCGCCAAGGCCTTGTCGGTGACCCGGGGAAAGTAGCGCGGCAGCACATTGATGCTGCCGACCCGGTCTTTGCCTGTCAAACCCTGAAGCTCGCGCCTGAGCGGCTCGGCGAGTTCCGCCAGGCGGTTCGTGCCGATCAAAATTTGCAATACGTAGCGGTTGGCTTCTTTCGAGGCCGGATACCCGCGCAACCAGGCGCGAGCTGCGTCGAGCGCAAAGTCAGCGCTGCGAGCCCGCAGCGCCAGCTCCACGGCGCGCTCGTAGAGCCGGGGTGAATTGGCCCGGCGGGCTGCATCCAGCGTAAGCGAAAAGGCATTGGTGTCGTCGCCATTGAATGCGCTCATCTCCGCAATCAGGATCTGGTACATCAGCCCTGCATTGAGGTCTGAATTCGTGACAGGCTCAGCTGCCGCAGCCCGGGCGGGCGCGAAATGGGTGAGTCCGGCCACGACGGCAGCGATGGCGATGAAGCGTTGGGTGCGGTG
Source organism: Rhodoferax sp. (assembly GCF_013297935.1). Classification (GTDB taxonomy): domain Bacteria; phylum Pseudomonadota; class Gammaproteobacteria; order Burkholderiales; family Burkholderiaceae_C; genus Allorhodoferax. The sequence continues at coordinate 232,522 of NZ_JAAFIX010000004.1, forward strand.
CATCGGACCATAATAATCCAACCCCTGTACCCGAGAGAGCCCATGCCTGAATTGCCCGAAGTCGAAGTCACCCGTCGCAGTTTTGCAGACCGCATCACCGGGGCCACGATCTCGGCGGTGCACATGGGCAAGCCCTTGCGCTGGCCGCTGCAGTGTGCCCCGGCGTCTCTGGCGGGCATGCGGGTGCGGGGTGTGCGGCGGCGCGGCAAGTATTTACTCGTCGACTTGAGTGAGGGTTTGCTGCTGGTGCACCTGGGCATGTCGGGGTCGGTGGTGTTCGACCGGCAGCTGCCTCCGGCCGGGGTGCATGATCACTTTGATCTGGTCACCGACCTAGGCACGCTGCGGCTGCACGACCCCCGCCGGTTCGGCGCGGTGGTGTTTGCGGCAGGCGAGGCTGACCCGGTGGCGCAAAAGCTCTTGGGCCACCTCGGGGTAGAGCCGCTCGGTGACGGATTTGAGTTACCCGCCTTCTTGGCGGGCCTGCGTCAGCGAAAGGCGCCCATTAAACAAGTGCTGCTGGCCGGCGAGGTGGTGGTGGGGGTGGGCAATATTTATGCGTCCGAGGCGCTGTTTCTGGCGGGCATCCGCCCGACCACTGCCGCCAACAGCATCAGCAAGCCCCGGGTGGCCAAGTTGCATGCGGCCGTGAAAGATGTGCTGAGCCGCGCGGTGGAGAAGGGCGGCAGCACCCTGCGGGATTTTTCCAATGCCAATGGCGAGAGCGGGTACTTTCAGTTGGAAGCCAATGTCTACGGCCGAGAAGGCGCGCCTTGTCGTGTGTGCGCCACACCGGTGCGCGCGATCCGGCAGGGTCAGCGCTCCACCTATTTCTGCATGGTTTGCCAGAAGCGCTAACGAGGGGTGAGGTGCTATATTGGCCGATTCCTCGGGGGACTACGTGGCTACTTCATTCAACGATCAATTTGACCAACACGGCACCTGGCGGCGTGAGTTCGCGCTGCGCTTGAAGCTGCTGGCCGAATGGCTGAAAGACCACGAGTTGCTGGATGCCGGTGTGGAAGAGCGTTTGTTGCGCCTGGAAACCCAGCTGCGCTCCGACAAAGTGATGGTGGCTTTTGTGGCCGAGTTCTCACGCGGCAAGTCCGAGATGATCAACGCCCTGTTTTTCGCAGGGTACGGTCGGCGTATCATGCCGGCCAGCGCCGGCCGCACCACCATGTGCCCGACCGAAATGGGTTACGACGCCGATGTGCCACCCTGCCTGCGCCTGCTCCCCATCGAGACCCGCCTGCAACCCCAGGCCCTCATGGAGTGGCGCATGGCCCCTGAGAAATGGGCACGCATCGACCTTGATGTGAACAACCCCATGCAGTTGGCCAAGGCCTTGGAAAAAGTGGCCGAAACCCGCAAAGTTACACAAGACGAAGCCCGCGCCCTCGGCTTCTGGCACGCCCAAGCCCCCGAAGACAACCCCATGGTGGACGCCCAAGGCATGGTCGAGGTGCCGCGCTGGCGCCATGCCCTCATCAACATCGCTCACCCCTTGCTCAAGCAGGGCCTGGTGATTCTGGACACCCCGGGCTTGAACGCCATAGGCGCCGAGCCGGAGCTGACCGTTAGCCTGATTCCGCAGGCCCATGCGGTGGTGTTCATGCTGGGGGCCGACACCGGGGTGACCAAGTCCGACTTGTCGATTTGGCGTGAGCACCTGATTACCGAGTCCACCGACCCCGATGCGCGCCTGGTGGTGCTCAACAAGATCGACACGCTGTGGGACGCCCTCAGCACCCCGGCCCAGATTCAGAGCCAGATCGACCGCCAGCGCGCTAGCACGGCCGATATTCTGGGCATTCGCAAAGAGCGGGTGATTGCCGTTTCCGCGCAAAAAGGGCTGGTTGCCAAAGTCACCGAAGACGAGGCGCTGCTGCGCCAGAGCTGCCTGCCGGTGCTCGAAGATGTGCTCGGCCACGGCATGATGGGTAAGCGCCAGCAAATTTTGGCGTCAGCCATGAAGAGTGGCATTACCGACCTGCGCGCAGAGACGGGCCGCGTCATCAACATCCGCAAGCGCGACCTGACCGAGCAGATGATGGAGCTGCAAGGCCTGCAGGGCAAAAACGCCAACGTCATCAAGCACATGCGCAACCGCATCTCGCAAGAGCAGGCGGAGTTTGACCAGGGTGGCGCCAAAATCCATGCGGTGCGCTCGGTCCACCTGCGTTTGCTGCGGGATGTGTTCAACACCCTGGGCGCCGCCATGCTCAAAAAGGAAATGGCCGCACTCAGCGACACCTTGCTGCAAAAAGGCCTCAAGCTCGGCGTCAAGCGGGCTTACGGCGAAACCTTTGACCGCCTGCGCGCCAACTTGCAGCGGGTGCAAGGCTTGTGCGCCGAGATCCAGAGCATGCTGGAGGCGAGCTTTACGGCCCTGAATGCCGAATACGGCTTTTCGCTGCAGCCACCGGTCGAGCCCGACATGGCCCGGTTTACCGCCGACCTCGACACCATCGAACGCAACCACCTGCAATACATGGGCTTGGGCAATGCGTTCAAGCTGGCACAGCCCGAGTTTGCCGACCGCCTGGTGCGAGCCCTCTCGACCCGGCTGCGCACGGTGCACGAAACTGCGCTGGGCGAGGTGGAGCTTTGGAGCAAGTCGTCTGCGGCCCAGCTGGATGCGCAGCTGCGCGAGCGCCGCCGTAACTTCGCCCGCCGCATTGAAGCGATTGACCGTATTTCGCAGGCAGCCGGTGGTCTGGACGACCGTATCGGCGAGATCAACCTGCAAAGCACCGCCCTCAATGAGCTCGATGCCAAGCTACTGGAGCTCACCGCCTACCTGGTGGCTGCACAGCAAAGCGCCAAGCCGGCCACCAAATTAGACGTGGAACTGGTCTAAGGGTGGTGCAGCCCCGTTTCGCCACCGCCATCGTGCGCTGGCAGGCCCAACACGGCCGCAACTACCTGCCTTGGCAAAACACCCAAGACCCTTACCGGGTGTGGCTGTCGGAAATCATGCTGCAGCAAACGCAGGTGGCTACCGTCATCGGCTACTTCGACCGCTTCCTGGCCCGCTGCCCCACAGTGGCAGACCTGGCGGCCGCCAGCAGCGACGAGGTCATGGGCCTGTGGAGCGGCCTGGGCTACTACAGCCGCGCCCGCAACCTGCACCGCTGCGCCCAGCTGGTCATGGAGCTGCATGGCGGCGCCTTCCCGCGCGATGCGGCCACCCTGACTACCCTGCCCGGCATAGGCCGGTCGACTGCGGCAGCCATTGCCTCGCTGTGCTTTGGCGAGCGCGTGGCCATCATGGACGCCAACGTGAAGCGCGTGCTCACCCGCGCGCTGGGCTTTGATTCCGACCTGGCATCAGCCGCCAACGAACGCGCCCTATGGGACCACGCCACCGCCTTGCTACCCACCGAGGCTGAAGTGGCCGCCGAGGGCCCGCGTGTGATGCCGCGTTACACCCAAGGCATGATGGACGTGGGCGCCACTATCTGCAGCCCCAAAAAGCCCCGCTGCCTGCTCTGCCCGGTCAACAGCCAATGCGCCGCCGCCAAGGCGGGCGACGCTGAGCGCTACCCGGTGCGCACCCGCAAGCTTAAGCGCAGCAGCCAAAGCCTGTGGCTGCTGTGGCTGCAGCGGGAGGATGGTGCGGTGTGGCTCAGCAAGCGCCCCACGCCGGGGGTGTGGGCGGGCTTGCAGTGCTTCCCGCTGTTTGAGAGCGAAGACGCCCTGCGGGCTGTGCTGCCGCCGGGGCTTGCTGCCGGCGTGCGGTCTATGCCTGCAGTGACCCATGTGCTCACGCATAAAGACCTTTTTATGCATCCAGCCCAGGTGGAATGTGCGCAGGTAGCTACTAATTTGATAGCAAAAAGTGTTGGCGATGGTGCCTGGTTCACCTCCGCCGAGTGGGCCGCCGCGGGTTTACCGGCGCCGGTGCGCAAGCTGTTGGAAGGCTAGCGCCTAGCGTGCATCCATCTCGCGGTGGCGCTTGAGCGTGACCCACTCGCCGCTGAAGCGCTTGGCCAGCTGCTCCACCAAATACACCGAGCGGTGCTGCCCGCCGGTGCAGCCAATAGCCACGGTCACGTAGCTGCGGTGGTCGCGGGCCAGGGCGTCGAGCCAGCTCTCCAGGAAGTGCGAAATATGGTGCTGCATCAGCTCCACGGCTTCCTCGGCTTTCAGGAAGTCGATCACCGGCTGGTCCCGCCCGGTCAAGTGCTTGAGCTCGGGGTTGTAGTGCGGGTTGGGCAACATGCGCACATCGAACACATAGTCCGCATCGGTGGGCACTCCGCGCTTGAACGCAAACGACTCAAACACGAGCGTGAGCTGCCCGCCGGGCGAAGCAATCAGCGCTTTCACGTAGCCCTGTAGCTGCGAGGGGCGGATGATGCTGGAGTCAATCACATGCGCCTGCTCGCGCAGGTCGGCCAGCAGCTCGCGCTCCAGCTCAATGGCGTCGACCAGCGCACGGCGTTCGTCGCGCTCGCCATGGTCGGAGCTGCCTTGCGACAGCGGGTGCTTGCGCCGGGTCTCGGAGTAGCGGCGCACCAGCGTGTCGGTGGTGGCGTCCAGAAACAAAGGTTTGACCACCACGCCCAGCGCCCGCACGGCCGCCAGTTGCTGCGGCACCAGTGGCAGAGAGGTGGCGCTGCGCACATCCATGGCAATGGCAACGCGCTGCGCATTGTGCTGTCGCTCCAGCTCTACAAAGGGCAGCAGCAGTTCGGGGGGCAGGTTGTCGACGCAGTAAAAGCCTGCGTCTTCCAAGGCGTGAAGCGCCACCGATTTGCCGGAGCCCGACATGCCGGTGATCAGCACAATTTCCATCGACGTATGTAGAGAGCTCATTGTTTTTTTATAGGCCAGACTGCAACATTTCTTTCGCATGGGCCAGCGTAGTGCCTGAGAGCTTTTCCCCACCCAGCATGCGGGCAATTTCGGCCACGCGCTGCTCGCCGCCCACGGGGGCCACGGTGCTCAGCGTGGCCTTGCCTTGCAGCTGCTTGGACACCACTAAATGATGGTGCGCGCAGGCAGCCACTTGGGGCAGGTGGGTCACGGCTAGCACCTGGCGGTCGCTGCCCAGCTGCTGCATGAGGCGGCCCACGGTCTCGGCGACTGCGCCGCCCACACCCGAGTCCACCTCGTCAAAAATTAATGTTTGGGCGGTGCCCAAGCGGCTGGTGGTCACCGCAATAGCCAGCGCCATGCGCGACAGTTCACCACCCGAGGCCACCTTGCCTACCGGGCGCGGCGTGCTGCCGGCGTGGCCAGCGGCCAGAAACTGCACGTCTTCCAAGCCGCTGGCTTGGGGCTGGGCCAGTGGCTCCAGCGCCACCTCAAACCGGCCGCCTTGCATGCCCAGCCCTTGCATGGCTTGGGTGATGCTTTGGGCCAGCAGGGGCGCGGCCTTGGCGCGTTGCTTGGATAGGGCTTTGGCCTCGGCCATGAAGGCGGCCTGGGCTTTGCGCTCCTTGGCTTGCAGGCCGTCCAGGTCGGCGGCGGCGTCCAGCTGGGCCAGCTCGGTCTTCCAGCTCGCCCACAGCTCTGCCAGCTCCTCGGGCGGTCGCTTGTAGCGGCGCGCCAGGCTCACCCAGAGCGACATGCGTTCGTCCAGCTCGGCCAGGCGCTCCGGGTCCAGCTCGGCGCGGCGGGCATAAGAGCGCAGGCTGTGCACCGTGTCTTCAATCTGCGCGACGCTAGAGTTGAGCGCCTCGATGGCGTCTTTGAATTCGGCTTCCAGGTGCGACTGGGCTTGCAGCAGCTGCAAGGCAGCGTGCAGCGGAGCCAGCGCATTGGTGTCGTCGTCTTCCAGCAGGTTCACGGCGCCTTGGGCGGCGTCAATCAGCGCCTGCCCATTGGCCAGGCGGCTGTGGCTGGCGTTGAGCTCAGGCCACTCATTCGGGGCGGGGTTGAGCTTGTCGACCTCACCAATTTGCCAGGCCAGGCGCTCTCGCTCGCGCTGCAGGCTGTCTTGCGCGGCTTGGGCTTGGGTAAGGGCTTGCTGGGTCTGGCGCCAGGTGGCCCACAGGCCGGTGAGGGCGCTGGTGTCTACCTTGGCATACGCATCCAGCAGGCCGCGCACCGCGTCGGGCCGGGTAAGGCTCTGCCAAGCGTGCTGGCCGTGAATGTCGAGCAGCTGCTCACCGATGGTTCGCAATTGCTGGGCGGTCGCCGGACTTCCATTTACCCAGGCGCGGCTTTTGCCTTGCGTGTCCACCGTGCGGCGCAGCAGCAGGGTGTCGCCACGCTCAAAACCAGCGTCGTCGAGCACGGCTTGCAGGCCCGGCGCGTTGTCAAACTCGGCGCTCACATCGGTGCGGGCCGCGCCTTCGCGGATCACGCCGGTGTCGGCGCGCGCGCCGGTGACGAGCTGCAGTGCATCAATCAATATCGATTTGCCTGCGCCGGTTTCGCCTGTCAGCACCGAAAAGCCGGACTCCAAGTCTAGCTCCAGCTCGCTGACGATCACAAAGTCTCTGAGAACAATTCGCTTGAGTGCCATGTGTTCAGTGTTGGTGGCGCTTAGGCCACCCCTTCATTCCAATGCATTTTCTGGCGCAGGGTGTCAAAGTAGGTCCAGCCCACGGGGTGCAAAAAGCGGGCGGCGTGCTCGGAGCGGGTAACCTCAATGCGGTCGCCGTGCATCAGGCTGGCCAGGCTCTGCATGTCAAAGTTGGCGCTGGCATCGCGCCCTGCTACTATTTCGATAGCTATTCGCGCAGTGTTTGAAAGGGCTATCGGCCTATTTGACAATGTATGCGGTGCAATCGGCACCATCACCCACGCGGGGATGGAGGGGTGCAGCAGCGGCCCCCCGGCCGACATGGCGTAGGCGGTAGAGCCGGTGGGGGTGGCAATGATCAGGCCATCCGCCCGCTGGTTGGCCACAAAGTGCCCGTCTACCTCCACCCGCAGCTCCACCATGCCCGAGGTGGCGCCGCGGTTCACCACCACATCGTTCATGGCCTCGGCCTCAAACACGCAGTGGCCGTCGCGCATGACGCGGGCCCGCATCAGGCTGCGGTCGTCTACCTCGTAGTGACCGGCCAGCATGGGCGCGAGGGTGGTTTTGTACTGGTCGAAGCGGATGTCGGTAATAAACCCCAGCCGCCCCGAGTTAATGCCAATGAGCGGCACCCCGTAGCGGGCCAACTGGCGGCCTATGCCCAGCATGGTGCCGTCTCCGCCGACCACCAGGGCCAGGTCGCAGTGGGTGCCGATACCGGCCACATCCAGGGTGGTGTAGTCGGTGAGCTCCGTGTTGGCGGCGGTGTCGGCCTCCACCACCACTTCGCAGCCTTGGTCCATCAAATAATGGGCAATCTCGTCCAGCGATTTGCGGGACGAGGCCCCGGCAGCGCTGGTGCCGGTGGTTTGGTACTTGCCGATCAGAGCGACATGCCTAAATTGGGACAACATGGGCAAATTAGACACTAAATAGGTTACTAAAATGACCGCCATGCTCGATGAACGTTCCAAGATGTTGATGAAGGCGCTCGTAGAGCGCTATATCGCCGATGGACAGCCCGTTGGCAGCCGCACCTTGTCCAAGGAATCCGGCCTGGAACTCTCGCCCGCCACCATCCGCAACGTCATGGCGGACCTGGAGGACCTGGGCCTCATCGTCAGCCCCCACACCTCGGCAGGGCGGGTGCCCACTGCCCGGGGCTACCGCCTGTTTGTGGACACCATGCTCACCGTGCAGCACGGTCAGCTCCCCACCCACAGCCTGCTGCCCGACCAGCCGCAGCGCGTGATTTCTAACGCCGCCAACCTGCTGTCCAACCTGTCGCAGTTTGTGGGAGTGGTGATTGCGCCGCGCCGCACTTCGGCCTTCCGCCATATTGAGTTTTTGCGCTTGTCTGAAAAGCGGCTGCTGGTCATCATCGTGGCGCCTGATGGCGATGTGCAAAACCGCGTTATCTACACCGAGGTGGACTACACCCAGAGCCAGCTGGCCGAGGCGGCCAACTACCTCAACAGCCAATACATGGGGCTGGAAATCGAGCAAGTGCGCCAGCGCCTGCAAAGCGAGGTGGAAAGCCTGCGCGGCGAAATTGCCGCCCTCATGCAGGCCGCAGTGAACGCCAGCTCGGAGGTGATCTCGGAGACGCAAGACGAAGTGGTGATATCGGGCGAGCGCAACCTGCTGTCGGTGTCTGACTTTTCGAGCGACATGGGCCACCTGCGCCGCGCGTTTGAGCTGTTTGAGCAAAAGGCCCAGCTCATGCGCCTGCTGGACGTAACCGGCCAGGCCGAAGGCGTGCGCATCTTCATCGGGGGCGAGAGCCAGGTGGTGCCGTTTGAAGACCTGTCTATCGTCAGCAGCCCCTACGAGGTGGACGGCAAAGTGGTCGGCACGCTAGGCGTGATCGGCCCCACCCGCATGGCCTATGACCGCATGATTCAAATCGTGGACATCACCTCCAAGCTGGTGAGCAACGCGCTGAGCCACCACAAATAGCCCTCTGCAGGCGGCTACAATCTGCGGTTCGGTTGGGCCGTTAGCTCAGTTGGTTAGAGCAGAGGACTCATAATCAATTGCTCTGTTCGGGGACTAGAATTTCCGGACAGGCATGGCTCTAGCGGGCTGGCGTTGTAAGTGTTTGATTTGTAATGGTTTGTTGACTTAAGTTAGTTGACTCCTTTGAAATTGTTGCAGTTGCAAAAACTCCACTGAGGTGGACATTGCAACCGTATTGCAACCAGCAGTGGTGATCGGCGATGAATTCCGATTCTCAGTGCTGGAAAAAGTTTTGGGCCGTTAGCTCAGTTGGTTAGAGCAGAGGACTTAAAGTGAAGAAACCTAAACGCGAAAGCGCATGGTTTTTTCAAAATGGGTTGCACTGGGTAAGTTAACTCTGCCTGGATGTAGAACTTCTCAAATTCGGTGAAAGCTTTGGCGCTGATAGCGCCATGCCAATACCGAGCGAAGCTCCGTAAGGAGAACGTGTAGAGACTCGACGGGAAGGCCGAAAGGCAAGATAGAGTCCAGACCACAAACCGGAAACGGGCGGCGAAAGTCGAAGTGGTACGCATAATCCTTTGGTCGACAGTTCAAGTCTGTCACGGCCTACCAAAACTTTCAGAAGCCACCTTCGGGTGGCTTTTGTTTTTGTGTCTTACTTCTTGATGAATTCGAGGACATCAACAATCAGCGACGCACGCTGCTTGTCATCACCGCCGTAGCTCATTGGTTTGTGCTGCATGCAGCCTTTGACAGCAGCATTCCAGTCGTCGTAGCTGGTGAGTGCTTTTCCATTCTTGATATCCTTGGCGTTCATGCCGACACCACCACCCGGTTTATCGGTCATCTGTAGCTCCATGTTGCAGTCGTACGCACCGTGAGAGTTCTGGAGATAGCCGAAGCGGTTCAGTGTGTCCCAGCCGTGATATGCGCCTTGGTAGCTCTTGACGGTGACGTTGTTCCCGTTAGCTGCAACCTCCGCCATGTACTGCTTACAAGTGGACTCATTGATGATGTCGTCCTTGGTTCCGAGCGCCATGAAGATCGGTGCTGTTGCCTTGTCGTTGGCATCGGCGCGGTATCGGATTTCACAAACGCCTGGATACACCGCAATGTGTCCTGCGAATTTCGCACCAGCGGTGTCTACAGGTCGCTGGTACATAGGCCATGCCGTGTAGTACGCAATGCTGCCGCCACGCGAGAAGCCCATGTTGTAGATGCGGCTTGAGTCGATACTTCGATGCGTCGCAAGGAGCCTAAGAGCATTCAGGGAGTCGGCGATTTGAGCGCCAGGACTAAGTTGGTCTTGGTTGGTCTGTGTCTCCGATATGCCTCGCGGCTTGTAGCTATCCACCACAAACAGCGCGATGCCTGCGTTGTTCAGCTCTTTCGCCCAAACATCAAACGCTGCCGCGCTTGCTCCGGTGCTGCCATGTGAGTAGATCACTGCAGGTACTTTGCCACTGGTGTTCTTGGGCATCAGCAAATCGCCCCAAACGGTCACGGATTTGGTATCGGTCATGTTCTTCCGGGCATAGCTCCAGATGCTTTGGGGCGTAATGGAGTTGAACTCGATGCGTCCATTCTGACCAGAGGACAGATCGGAGAGTGGGGCTGCATTAGCAACCATGCCACTCAAACCTAGGGCGGCTGCCGCTAGCAGGCATTTCAATTGGTGTTTCATTTTTTGTTTCTCCTTGATTACGTTGTAAAAGTAATGTGCTGCGAACGACACATATCTGAATGTACTGTGTCGTTTAAGACGTTTCCCTGAAAAGCACATTGGCCGAACCTTGGAGTATGAAAACTTCAGCCCCGAAAAGCAGCCGGGGTGCCAACAGTTCGACGAGTCCATTGCCAAATCCGGTGACGCTTGCACTGGGACAGAACCTCAAGCGGCACCGCGAAGCAGCAAATAAGACGCAGGTCGATTTAGCGTATGACGCGGAAGTGGAGCGGTCGCGCATCAGCAAAATGGAGACAGGTCGGATAAATCCATCTCTGCTGACGCTGGCTACCCTCTGTTACTCACTGGGCATCACACTTCCGACGTTGTTTGAGGGCATCACTGCCACGATGAAGCCAGTGGCTGAGGGCGGCGACAAGCGCCGTGCAAACCAAGCCACACTAGACAAACCAGCGCAGAAGTTGGCAAGGCGAGCAGCAAAAGCCGCTGTTTCATCCAACTCCGTTAATTCCAGTCGGCGTACCTGAACCGAACCGCTGACACCAAGCGCACTTGCTCTGTGGCGAAGTCACCGGACTCGTAAAGCCAGTGGAGGGGCTTGCTCGTTACCTTACTTTTGGGCGACTGGATTAGTTCTTCGGCAGACTTTCCGGCGCGACTACCGGGGCCAGTGGTCGGCACACGGAGCCTTGCGTTGTGCGGCCTGTAGCTTGGCTCACTGGCCGATGGGCAAAGCAGCAAAATCGTGTCTGGTCTGCTTTCACGCCCTGCTACCAAGCCCTCAATTCCGAGGGCCAGTGTCCAATGCTTGAACTTGGAGTTCTTCGCGTTGGCCGTCACGATGGCGAGTAGTTCGCCGCGCATCAAGCAGTCCACCACCCAGCGGTCTAAACCGCCTTCTTTGCTTTCGCGCAGGGTCAAGTTCAGCGGCAACTTGAGCGAGTCAACCAGAGCGACGAATTCATCTGCGTGAACGCCAGAAAAGTATGTGTGTTGAAACGCTGACCAGACAAGCGCAGGGATTCCGTGCTTCCTTCTTGATAGATTTTCAAGCGCCGAACTTTTCGCTAGATCAAAAATTACAAGCAGGGACAGGAACACCATCAGGCCGCAGCAACCATCGGTTTTCCCTTGAAAAAACGTCAGAGGTGTCGCAAGTTGTCTTTGACTTGTTTGCACGGCTAGGTAGTGCGAGGTTTGCAGCATGTGAAAGTACCGTTGAAACCGATACGAAACGACAGCACTTTGTTGCGATTTCTGCGCCGTCATTTCAGTACTCCTCCGGCAAAAGCAGGCAGCTACTGGCACGTCGGCCATAGTCACCAACTGCTTCCGTAATGCTCCATACAGTTGGCAGTTCCGAACGCTTTGAACGTGACGTTGCTTTGAGCTTTTCGGGCGAAACCAGGCGGTACACCGACATGATGCGGCTGCCATCAATCAGCGCCAACTCATTCATTTCGGCATCCTCTTTGCATACGTCACCCCAGTCACCATGAAGGTGTCGGTTGATGAGAAACGCTACGCTGAATCCAGTTTTCTCCAGCAGTGCCAGCGCGCCCGGTGTGGCTACGCACTGCCCCAGTTGGAACTTGGCAGCGTTGGTGATGATGGTCACTGGCGGCTTTACCTGCTCCGTGTCGGTTTGGATGTCTTTGTTGGTGGTCATGATCTTTTCCGTGTTGTTAAAAAATTGGTCGTATCAAAGCCTCGGCATGAGCTATCCGATACTTCGTTTTTCTGAAAAATCAGGGTGTCAGTGCTGCGTGAACTGCGTCAGCCGCTGGGCACTTCGTCGGGAGTAGCGCGACGTTTGAATACGACGCTGCAACCGTCTTGACGTTTGAGTTCGCGCCCGTCGATTCGACTAATGACCGTGTAGGTCATGCAGCGGTGCTCAAGGCCATTGCACCCACTGCGCCAATCGCAAGCTCGACAGATGTTTCCAAGATCGGCAGTAGCAACTTCACTTTTGAGGACCGCTAAAAAGCCAGCCGGGGCATCATCCGGGTCAAGTATTCCGTGGCTTGATTGCTGCATTTTTTTTGTCCTGTAAACCGCTTGACGTGGTCATGCGCTTACGTCGATGCGGCGTAGAGTGCCTTGACCAGTGCATGAGAAGTCAACGGTTTGTTGGCTTGTGCGCATTCCAGTGCCGCTCGTTTGATCGCATCGCGCAGAGCTTCTACCGTGATGTGACCAGCCAATGGCGAGTAAAACGACGGAAGCATGCGAAACCCTGCGGTGTACCAACTGACCAATGCTTGAAGGTGAATGGATTTCAATGGCCGACCTAGCACCGCACACTCATAAGCTTCGGCTATGTCCTTGGGCAAAATCTCATAGAGATAGCCAATAGGCGTGGTGCCATCGTCCAACAAATCGAAGTCATGCTCCGGTTCCAGAATGCCTGCCAGTAGTGCTTGGTGTGATCGGTACGGTGTTTCCAGCAACGTCACAAACTCATCGGTAAGTACAAATACATCCCGTAAAGTGCGCCTTCGATTGAAGGGGGCAGCATCAACGAATCTCAAAGAAACGAGTATTGACGATGGTGCAAACAGGGCCTGAACATCATCCAGTGGCACATTCAATAAAGCGGCTACTGCACGATTGAGGTGGGCATCGTCTGCCAAGCCAATATGAGACAGTGCGACTTTGAGGGTACTGGACTCGTCATTGGTCAGGCTGTGGATGCTGCAATGTGCGTAGGCCAGCCCTAGATATTTGATGGCCGTGTCGCCCAAATTCAACAGCTTCGACAACAACGACAACTTGGATGCCACGATGCACAGCGCGGGCGTATCGCTCAGTGTTACCGCCGCCAGTTGGTCAGCCAGCTCCTGTGCGCCGATTCTGCGCTCTATGGCGTGATCTGGCTTGAGCAAGAAACGCGGCACATCGGTGGGCAATTCGGGCGGCTGGGACAGTCCCAGCTCGTTCCAAAAATAGCGTCGCACAGTGTGAGCGCAATGCTGCAAATCTTCGCCAGCAGGGGTGCCTACAATCTCGGCCAATTGAGTGCCCAATCGGTGCATGGCACGGCGTTCTTCACTGGCCTGAAAATTTAGGTTCTCAGGGTGTGGAACAAGACTATGGCTGTCAAAGCAGGCGGCCTTACGGATAGTGTCGAAGGCTTCTTTCAGGGATTTATCGAGGCACATGTTTTTCTCCAAGACTCCGGACATCGCTGCGCCCGTCATGGGCTGGCGACGGCGCAGGATCGGTCAGGGTTTCAGGGATGCAAACGAGCACGACGAAGCGCCCTGATGCGTTGAAGGCTCAGGAACACGGTCTGAAGGTGCTCGAATACGTGGGATTTCAGTGCCGCCCGGTGAAGTTGGGCGACGGCCTCAAACAGTGTGCTTGGGGCGGGTCAAGCAAGCCAAAATTCTTGGCGAACAGAGCTTGCTTAGCATCGGCTGCCGATCTTGAAAATTCGATCAAAAACCGCTATTTCATGGAATTGGCAACCAATAATTGTATTTTAGACGATTTTCGATGTAAAAGCCATCAGAAGTAGCCGGTTGACCATCTGAAAGTGGTGTTTTTGCCCCCTAAACAGCCACTTTAACGGCCTCAAAACGGTAAAAAAAGTGCTTCATGGACAAGTACTGGCCAGACTACTGAAGTGGCGAAATTGCTTAATTTTTGAGCATATTTTCGCGATTTGAGAAAAAACTTGCACGGCTTTGCAATATCGCATATATTGCAAACATGGCAAAAATTCTCCCTTCTCCCAACGACATCCGCGCACTGCGCAACCATCTCGGTCTGACACAAGAACAGTTTGCTGAACGTCTTGGTGTCGCCTTTACCACTGTAAACCGCTGGGAAGGTGGCGACTCCAAGCCTCAACGTGCCGCGCTTGAAATGCTTGAGCGAATGAAGCAAGAGGCTGGCATGGAGTCCGACGCGGATACCAACGCACCTGAAAGCACAAAAGTTGGTCGCCGTCGCATGAAAGACAGCAACGCGGCTCCAACTACTAAGCCGATGGAGCAAATGCTGTGGGATGCAGCTTGTTCAATTCGGGGTGAAAAAGACGCCGCCAAATTCAAAGATTACTTGCTGCCACTGCTGTTCGTAAAGCGGTTGTCGGACGTGTTTGATGATGAGATTGGCCGCTTGGCAGAAGACTATGGCGACCGCGCCACTGCATTGGAAATTGCCGAATCTGACCATTCTCTGCTCCGGTTTTACCTGCCTGCGGAAGCACGCTGGAAAGTCATCAGTGGCCGTTACGACAAAGATGAAAAGCCATTTGAGTGGCCGCTGGATGAAAAAGGCCGCCCGACTTCACCAAAAGACATTGGCGAACACTTAACCAAAGCAGTGCGTGCCGTGGTCAAGCACAACCCGTCACTGACTGGGGTAATCGACATTGTGGACTTTGCAGCCGAACGCAATGGTGAACGAGACATCAACCCAGCAAAATTGCGCTTGGTGGTCGAGACCTTTTCTGACCCTCGCTATCGCTTGGGGCTTGCCGACGTACAGCCGGACTTTTTGGGTCGTGCATATGAGTACCTGCTTCGCAAATTTGCCGAAGGTTCGGGGCAAAGTGCGGGCGAGTTCTTCACGCCAACCGAAGTCGGCTTTTTGATGGCGCACATCATGCGGCCTAGACCAGGCGAGACATGCCTTGATTACGCCTGTGGCTCTGCTGGATTGCTCATCAAATTGCAGCTTGTGGCGCGTGAGCTTGACCCCACCAGCCGCGTACCGCTGAAACTGTCTGGGCAAGAGTTGCAGGCTGAAAGCTATGCCGTTGCACAGATGAACGCCATCATTCACGACATGGAAGTGGAGCTTGCGCGGGGCGACACCATGATTAACCCTAAGTTCCGTGAAGCCAATGGCAAGATTCGCACCCATGACATCGTGGTTGCAAACCCGATGTGGAATCAGCCGTTTGCACCAGATCTATTCGCGAATGACCCATTTGATAGGTTTCGTACTACTGGCGGCATTACAAGCGGCAAAGGCGATTGGGCGTGGTTGCAGCACACATTAAGTTGCCTAAGTGATCATGGCCGTGCTGCTGTCGTACTGGATACGGGAGCAGTGACACGCGGATCAGGTTCCAAAAATGAAGACAAGGAACGCAACATCCGCAAATGGTTTGTGGACAGAGACTTGATCGACGGCGTAATTTTGTTACCCGAAAATTTGTTTTACAACACCACCGCTGCTGGCGTGATTGTTGTCTTGTCTAAACGCAAGCCTGCTGCGCGCAAAGACAAAATCATCTTGTTGAATGCGAGCAAACGCTACCTCAAGGGCAAGCCGAAAAACTATTTACCAGAAGACCAGATTCGAGCCATCGCTGCGTTGTACCAGAGGGGCGCAGCGGTAGACGGTGAGTTAGTCATCATTGGCAGCGAGGAAGCTGAAAAAACGGACTACAACCTTAGTCCGAGTCGATGGGTAGGGCAATCTGAGTCGGCAAGCGGAGACAGTTTGGTTGACTTGATTGATAAATCTAGGAGCCTTGCTGAAATGGGCAGGCAGGTAGATGAAAAGCTTTTTGCCATGCTCGCGAAAGTTGTTGGGGGCTGAAAAATGTACGAATCAAGTTTTAGCCATCGAACTCTTGGTGATCTTATTGATGCAAATGAAATCCAAGTCACCACTGGTTTCCCCTTCGGAGGTCATAACTCAAATGGAGATGGAGAAGTTCATATTCGGCCGTTCAATGTGGGAACGGACGGTTCCATTCATCTGGATCAGATCAAGTCAATCCCCTTTCACGCTGCATCTGAAAAGCCACGCCTTCAAAAGGGTGACATCGTATTCAACAACACAAATACAAAAGAACTTGCGGGGAAATGCGCGCTTTGGACAAGCGACGAGGAGTTGGTCTTTTCAAACCATATGACCAGAATTCGACTGCTGGAGAATTCAATAGACCCAGCCTATCTCAGTTTCGCAATATTCCATCATTGGATGATAGGGAAGTCCGAGATGCTTGCTCGTTCACATGTTGCACAAGCCAGCATCATAGGTGCGCGATTCAGAGAAATTGAAGTACCTTGGCCGAGAGCGGATGAACAAAAGAGCATTGGACAGCTACTGAGCCATGTACAGGTAGCCAGGCGAACTGAAGCGAGCCAGCATGAATTGGCGCGCAAGCTAAAAACCGCAACGATGAGAAATCTATTCACGCGCGGCATGAGAGGTGAGTTGCAGAAAGAAACTGAAATTGGCTTGGCTCCTGGAAGTTGGGAAATTGTTCAACTTGGAACGCTTGGAAAAATTGGAAACGGGTCAACCCCCAAGAAAACACAGCCGGAGTATTGGGTTGGCGGTTTCTATCCTTGGTTGACAAGTGCCAAAGTCTATGACCGTGAGATTACGTCAGCGGATCAGTTCGTAACCGACACTGCCTTAGCCAAATGTCACTTGCCAAGAGTTAAGCCTGGCGCTGTGTTAATGGCAATTACCGGGCAGGGAAAGACGCTGGGGCATTGTGCGGTACTTACTATTGAAGCAACGGTTAGCCAGCACGTTGCATATCTCCAAACAGATACAAGCAAAGCTAACCCCAGCTTCGTCCGGGGATACCTGGAAACTCAGTATGAATACCTTCGGCAAGTTGCATCTGGGGGCGGCAGCACAAAGGGGGCATTGACTTGTGCATTTCTGAAAAGTTTGCACATACCGCTTCCTGATCTTGCGGAGCAGCAGGAGATCGTCACGATCCTTGATTCTATTGATCGCAAGATTTCGCTGCATCAGCAAAGGGAATCGGTGCTAGATGAGCTTTTTCGGTCGTTGCTAAACAAGCTGATGACGGGTGAGGTTACTGCCGAGGAAATAGACACGTCCGTGGTTGCGCCTAGAGAACCACGACCCAAAATTGGAATAAGGGAGCAATCGTGAAAAAAGAAATCATTCAACGGCTGCACAAAAGCTTTGAGGATTGTGCCCACCAAAACGAGGGCGTTGAGTACTGGCTGGCGCGTGAGCTTCAAGAACTGTTGGGCTACACGCAGTGGCGCAACTTTGAAGCGGTGATCGACAAGGCCAAGATGGCTTGCGAGAAGGCGGGCCAAGCGGTGTCAGATCATTTTGCTGACGTCAGCAAAATGATCGACCTGGCCAAGGGTGCCCAGCGCGAAGTGGACGATCTGGCGTTGACTCGCTACGCCTGCTACCTTGTGGCGCAGAACGGCGACCCTCGCAAGGATGCGATCGCTTTCGCCATGACCTACTTTGCGGTGCAGACCCGTAAGCAAGAAATCATCGAAACCCGCATGGCAGAGTGGGAGCGCGTGCAGGCGCGTGAGAAGCTCACGCTGTCACAAAAAGAGCTTTCCGGCGTGCTCTACGAGCGCGGCATTGATGGACAGGGCTTCGGTCGCATCTTGAGCAAGGGAGATGCAGCCCTCTTCGGCGGGGTCACCACTCAAGGGATGAAGAACCGCCTCGCAGTGCCTGATGGCCGACCGCTGGCTGATTTTTTGCCTACCATCACTATTAAGGCGAAAGATTTCGTCAACGAAATCACCAACACCCAAGTCAAGCAGCAAAACTTGCTGGGTGAAGCCAACATCACCCAAGAACACGTCAAGAACAACCGCGATGTGCGCAAGCTGCTGACAGACAGGCAAATCGTGCCCGAAGAATTGCCTGTTGCGGAAGACGTGAAGAAGTTGGAGCGCCGCCTGAAGTCTGAAGAAAAGAAGCTGCCTGCGCAGACCACCCGCTTGCTTGGTAAGTCCAGCAAAAAGTCCGGCAACAAGTAACTCAGTACGAAGTAGTCAAGAGGCACACGATGACCAGCGGACAACCAAACCCCAGCGGCAAAAGTTCAGGACTAAAGATCAGCGAAGCAGGAACAGTTCAGTTCCCCATGGTGAAGCACGCCGTAGAAATTGGTTGGACGGCCATTTCACCTGACGATGCACGGGGTTACCGAGGCGGCGAATCGGGTGCATTCTTTCGCCTGCTGCTGGAAGAAAAGATCGGCGCCTTCAATTCGTGGTTGACGGTGGATGCTGTGCGCTCAGTGGTTGAAACCTTAGACGCACTCCCTGCCACGATTGAAGGCAACCGTGAAATGCTGGCGTGGCTACGTGGTGAACGTCAATGGTATGACGAAGCAGAAAAGCGCCACCGCCCCATCACGTTGATTGCCTTTGACAATATCGAGGCCAACGCATTCCATGTCACGTGGGAATGGAAGATCAAACCCCCCGCTCGCAAAGGCAATCGTGCCGATGTAATGTTTGTGGTCAACGGCATTCCCGTTGCCATTGTGGAGCACAAGAACCCCAAGGATGGGGACGCCATAGAGCGTGCAATTAAGCAACTTCGCCGATATGAGTTCGAGACCCCGGAACTTTTGGCAGCGCCCCAACTGTTTAACGTAACGCACCTGCTGGACTACTGGTATGGCGTGACCTGGAATGCAAACCGCCGAGACATGGCACGTTGGAAGCAAGCACCAGAAGAAAGCTACCGCTTTGCTGTGCAGGCTTTCTTTGAGCGAAATGACTTCCTGCGCACACTGCAACATTGGATTTTGTTTTATGTGCAGGATGGTGAGACCCGAAAATCCATCCTGCGCCAGCATCAACGCCGCGCCATTGATGCCATTTTGACCCGATGCGCTGACCCGACCAAGACACGCGGCTTGGTTTGGCACACACAAGGTTCTGGCAAAACATTCACACTTCTGACCGCTGCACGGCAAATCCTTGAAGACAAGGCCAAATTTGCCAATGCGACCGTCATCTTGGTGGTTGACCGAACCGAACTTGAGGGGCAGTTAAAGGGATGGGTTGAGCGTCTGCTGGGTGAAATGCAGCAACAAGACATTGCGGTGACTCGTGCCAAAAACAAGAATGAACTTCAAGCCTTGTTAGACGCGGACTATCGCGGCCTTGTTATCTCGATGATTCACAAGTTTGAAGCGATTCGCAAAGACAGTTGCCTGCGTGACAACGTGTATGTATTTATTGATGAGGCACACCGTTCGGTTGCCAAGGACTTGGGAACGTACCTGATGGCTGCGGTCCCCAACGCCACCATCATTGGCTTCACTGGTACGCCCATTTCCCGAACCGCGCAAGGCGAAGGCACGTTCAAGATTTTTGGCACGCAGGATGATCTGGGGTACTTGGACAAGTATTCCATTGCTGAATCCATCGCCGATGAAACCACGCTCCCAATTAAGCACGTCATGGCACCGTCGGAAATGACGGTGCCCATTGAGCGATTGGACAAAGAGTTCTTTGCTCTGGCTGGCAGCGAGGGGGTAACTGACGTTGAAGAGTTGAACAAAGTGCTTGACCGCGCCGTTGGCTTGCGCACCTTCCTTACCGCTGATGATCGGATTGAAAAGGTGGCGGCTTTTGTGGCTAACCACTTCAAGGAAAGCGTGCTGCCGCTGGGCTACAAGGCTTTCGTCGTTGCTGTCAATCGCGAGGCGTGCGCAAAGTATAAGAAGGAGCTAGACAAACTGCTTCCGCCCGAGTGGACTGAAGCGGTCTATACCGAAAGCGCGGCAGATGTGATTGATCGCCCATTGGTAGCGCAGTTGCAGCTATCCAGTGAGCGCGAGGAAGATGTTCGTCTACTGTTCAAGAAGCCCGCCGAGAACCCAAAGATTCTGATCGTCACAGACAAACTGCTGACGGGGTACGACGCGCCACCTTTGTATTGCCTGTATCTCGACAAGCCGATGCGTGACCACGTGCTGTTGCAATCAATCGCCCGTGTTAACCGCCCGTATGTGGATGCCAATGGCGTGCAAAAGCGAGTAGGTTTGGTTGTGGACTTTGTGGGCGTGCTGCGCGAGTTGAAGAAGGCGCTGAAATTTGACTCTTCAGACGTAAGTGGAGTCATTGAAGACCTCGATGTCTTGTTGGCTGATTTCCTGAAGAAAATCGAGCAGGCAGAGAAAGAGTATCTGCAAATGCCCGAGGGCGGTGGCCCTGACGAAAAGCTTGAACGTCTGGTGTTTGGCCGCTTTCTTGTGCCGGAAGCACGCAAGACATTCTTTGAGGCGTACAAAGAAGTCGAAGCACTTTGGGAAATTCTCTCACCCTCACCTGAACTGCGTGACCACATCAGCACGTACAAACAACTCACCCAACTCTATGCCGCAGTCCGCAACGCCTACGCCGAAAAGGTGGGTTTTGTGGCTGATCTGGCCTACAAGACGCGTCGCCTTATTGAAGAAAACGCAGAGCAGCATGGGCTTGGCAGGTTAACCAAGACCGTGACCTTTGACGTTAAAACGCTCCAGTCGTTGCGTGGTGAGGATGGAACTGATGAAGGAAAGGTGTTCAACCTCGTGCGCGGATTGCAGCATGAGATAGATGAGAACCCTGCCGCTGCTCCCGTTCTCCAACCCCTGAAGGACAGAGCAGAACGTATTCTCAAAGACTTGGAAGAACGCAAAACTACTGGGCTTGCGGCAATGGACGAGTTGGCAGCCCTTGCGGCAGAAAAAGATAAAGCCATGCAAGCCGCCAAAGCCAGCGGCTTATCTGCCAAGGCGTTTGCAGTTTCATGGACGCTTCGAGACGACGCTTCACTGAAGACGGCAGGCGTTGATCCCATGCAGCTTGCCAAAGAGGCTGAAGAATTGCTGACCAAGTTCCCCAACGCCCAAGTAAACCCTGACGAACAACGCAGGTTGCGCGGCACACTGTACAAGCCCCTTCTGGCGCTATCGCAAGTCGAACGCGCCCGAGTCGTTGACCTCATTATCAAAACGCTATTGGCAGAGGGCGACTCATGAAATCCACCCTCTATCCGGTACAAGAACTGCGGCGTAAAACACATGCGTGGGCAATCAAACTGCGTGTGAATCCGCGAGTGATACGAGTGCAAGATATGCGGCACAAATGGGGCTCCTGTTCATCCGCAGGAACGGTAACGCTCGCCACAGACCTTGCAGACATGGATGCGTCTTTTCAAGACTATGTGATCGTGCATGAACTTTTGCACATGCGGTATGCAATGCACGGAAAAGTATTCAAAGCTGTGCTGACGGCGCATGTACCGGGTTGGCAAAAGTTTGACGACTTCAGGCAAAGGCCCGGCTCATCTGAACAACGCGCCTGAGCGCCAAATAGGGAGGAAGAACAAGTGCAAGAAATACAAAAAATATCGACCTTGACGACTGAATATCCGAGTGACTCTCGCTGTCGAATCCTGTCACTGGATGGAGGTGGTGCCAAGGGGTTCTATACCCTTGGCGTCTTGAAAGAGATTGAGGCAATGTTGAATTGCCCGCTCTATAAACGGTTTGACATTATTTTCGGTACGAGTACAGGCGCGATCATTGCGACATTGATTGCCCTTGGATACGAGGTCGATGAAATTCATTCCCTCTACAAAGAACACGTGCCAAAGGTCATGTCATGTCGCACAAGAAGTGGGCGTACTGCTGCTCTTAAATCGCTGGCGCATGAAGTGTTTAAGGAAAAGACGTTCGCTGATGTAAAAACCGGGATTGGTGTTGTCACTACTAAGTGGATGAGCGAACGACCCATGATCTTCAAGGGAAATGTGAAGCAAGCACATGGGTCGGTAGGAACATTTGCGCCAGGCTTTGGAGTCTTAATCGCTGATGCCGTGCAGGCGTCCTGCTCAGCTTTCCCTTTCTTTGAACGTACGACAGTTACAACCTCGGCGGGGGACAAGGTTGAGCTATTGGACGGTGGTTATTGTGCGAATAATCCAACGCTATATGCCATTGCGGATGCTGTGGCTGCCCTCAAAAAAGATCGTTCGGACCTTCGTGTTGTAAGTGTCGGAGTTGGGGTCTATCCCGATCCCAACAAGTGGTACATGAAGATCGTCAAAAGAATTCCATTTAACAGTATTGAACTTCTGCAAAAGACGCTTGAAATCAATACTCAATCAATGGACCAGTTGCGGACAATATTGTTTCGGGACGTGCCAACAATCCGAGTAAGCGACACGTTTGAGCGACCTGAGATGGCCACCGATCTGATGGAACACAACTTAGACAAGCTCAATGTTCTTCGGCAGCGGGGGCGAGAGTCCTTTGCACCCCGAGAAGATCAACTAAAAGAATTCCTAATGTGAGGTGAGGCATGGCAATTAGTGAATCACAACTGGATACGTGGTCGCATCAGGGCTCCATTCAGCAGTCCAGCAATACCTACAACTCGATCAAGAACACTCTTGAGGCTGCTGGAACGCCATACGCGAGCAAGAACTACAAGGTATTTTTGCAGGGTTCATACGGCAATGACACCAACATCTATGCCGAAAGTGATGTGGACCTTGTAATCAGGCTTGACGATTGCTTTTACAGCGATTTTTCCGAATTGAACGAAGGCGAGAAAGCTGCGCACAAGCAAGCCTATTCTGATGCTGCCTACACGCATGATGATTTCAAACGGGATGTACTAAAGACGCTGACTGCACAGTACGGCAAAGACGTGAAAGAAGGCGGTAAGGCGATAGCTATATCTCCCAACGGGAATCGACGCAAGGCTGACGTGATAGTGGCAGCCCAATTCCGGCGCTATTACAAATTCAAAAATGAAAGCGAAAGCTCCTATACGGAAGGCATTTGTTTTTGGAACTCTGCAGGTGAACGAATTGCCAACTACCCAAAGCAGCACTCTGTGAACCTGACCGCAAAGCATCAGGCAACTAATAGTTGGTTGAAGCCGATGGTGAGGATTCTGAAGAATATGCGCAGCCGGTGTGTCGATGATGGACTACTCAAAGCAGGCGTTGCACCCTCTTACTATCTCGAAGGGTTGCTATACAACGTGCCTTCAAATCTATTCTCTACAAGCTATCAAACCTGCTTTATCAATGCATTCAACTGGCTTCAGGAAGAGGCTGAAAAAGAAAAGTTGGTGTGTGCAAACGAGCAGTATTACTTACTTAGAGATTCGACCCACACATGCTGGCCAAAGGCTGACGGTGATGCATTTATCAATGCCGCCATCAATCTTTGGAATAACTGGTAAAGCTCATATTCTTTCACGTATGGCCTGTCCAAGCGTTGAAGGCCTAGTAAAAAGCGAAACACAGGGAGATTTTGATGGCGAGAAAACGTAAGACGAGCCCCTTAGAGGACATGCTTGATTTAGTGTCATTGATGCCGTGGTGGGCTGGTGTTGCAATTGCCGCAGTTGGCTATGTGGTTTTGCACCGTATGGCCGCGCCGGTTCAGGTAACGGCTGTCCAGCCGGGGCAAGTCGGTAATCTCATCACGCAGACGGTCTTCGCAAGCTTTGCTTCAATTGGGCAGTATCTGGTTCCGCTTGTCGGCTTGGTTGGTGCCGCTATGTCATTGGTTCGACGCAAACAGCGCACGACCTTAGTAGCGGACGTTGCTCAGGCGCAGAGTGCCAATGCGTTGGATGGCATGTCATGGCGTGAGTTTGAAATGTTGGTGGGCGAAGCGTACAGATTGCAGGGCTACCGTGTTACCGAAACTGGTGGTGGTGGGCCTGACGGCGGCATTGACTTGGCCCTGACCAAGGGCAGTGAGAAATTTCTTGTTCAGTGCAAGCAGTGGAAAGCCTACAAAGTTGGCGTAGACGTAGTGCGCGAGTTGTATGGCGTGATGGCCGCTAAGGGCGCAACTGGTGGTTTTGTGGTTACTTCCGGGCGCTTTACCGATGATGCGAAAGCGTTTGCTGATGGTCGCAATGTTCAGTTAGTGGATGGTCCAAAGCTTTTCGCCATGATCAAGCAGGCGAAGCAATCGTTAACGGCTGCAGCGCAACAGCCTGCCAGCCGTCCTCAGATGGTAAAACAAGCCGCCTCAAGTGAACCAGCATGCCCGCAGTGTGGTTCTGGCATGGTCAAACGTACGGCTCGCAAAGGTGGCAATGCTGGCGGTGAATTCTGGGGCTGCTCAAAATTTCCTACTTGTCGAGGTATTCGGCAACTAGGCTAACTTGAGAAATGTCCACCGCTTGCCTGGTTGTAGATAGCCTGGCAAAATTGAAAATACTTCTTGCTCGAAATGGCGAGGGGTATCGACTGTCGCGCCCTGTGTCAGTTTAGTTTTTCTTCTAAGTTTTCCCGCTTAATTTTCTTCTTGCAATGCCCTCGGCGCGTGCTAATTCCGCACGTCTTTACGCCTGAGAGCGCGACGAAATTTAATTCGTCGTTCAACCCATCGAATGTAGTGCTTCCGTTTCCAAAGCAATAGCTTCGGAGTATGGTTTTGCACGTCTTTTTACCCCTCCAGAAAGGCAAAAAATGTCCAAATTCCCTGACCAAAATACAGCCGCTTTGAGCGATGCCAAGACCAGCAAGCCACACACAAACAGACAAGCTCCAAAGAAGCCGCCAAAGGTCGTTTCCGGCGATTTTTCGGCCATTGCAGATGGCTACATTCAAGCTGCAACCGCTGAATCCACACGCCGAAACTTTGACAGTGACATGCGCCACCTGGCTATCAATGAAATTTTTGCAGAAAGCCCTCCCGCTGCTGTTCTTGAATATCTGGCGAAATATGCTGGGAACCACAAAGTTGGCACGCTGGAACGGCGCATGGTTTCGCTGCACAAGGCCGCGATGCGGAAAAACCTGCCATCTCCCGTTAAATCTTTACTCGTGCAGCAAGCTTTGGCAGGTATCCGGCGAACACATGGCGTTCGCCCCCGACGTGTAACCCCCGTTGTTAAAAGCACTTTGATTGAAATGATGATCGTGGGAGAGCAGAGCCAGAAAAAAATAGCTTTTGCCCGCGACAAAGCAGTCCTCATGCTTTCTTTTTGTGGTGCGTTGAGACGCAGCGAAGCGTGTGCGCTTGAGGTAGCTGACTTGACGTTTTTGGATGGGGGAATGGATGTGCTGGTCCGTCGCAGTAAGACTGATGGCGAGGGTCATGGACAGACGATTTTTGTGCCGAAGGCGAACGGCTCACGGTGTGCAGTTGCCGCAGTTCAAGAGTGGCTTGCTTTGGCGCAGATTGTTGAGGGTTCAGTGTTTCGGGCAGTGTCACGCAGCGACCGTGTACTACCGGGTAAGTTATCACCGCAGAGCGTGGCGTTGATTGTCAAACGAGCGGCTGCACGCATAGGGGCAAACGCTAATGATTTCAGTGGACACTCGCTTAGGGCTGGCTTTTGTACTGAAGGGTCAATCGCTGGCCTTGCAAACTGGCAGATAAGGGCGGTGACTCGTCATGTCAATGATGTGCACCTTGCGACTTATGTCAGACCACTCTCAAACAAGACGCCTAGCCTACTGTGAAATTTGGTACTGCGGACTTTCTGATGCGAATCGGCAGCAAACCTGAATCAGGAAAACGTGATCTTTAGTTTTCCAGAAGGCACTTCGCTATCGTTGAAGGTTACCTCTGTCATGAGATGCAAGTCTCTGGTGTACGGCTCACCTGGCTCAATTAGCTGGCTCAAATCAGCCTCGGCCAGCGCAGTGAAATCCGCTGTGGAAACCATCAAACCGCTGAGTTCTAACGACTCGCCACCTGCGGTTAGAGTTATCGCGTCCACGGGCATCAAAAAACTGCGCCCGCCGATATCGACCATCTCATGTTCGCCCGGCCTGAATGACCCAGCAACCAATGTGTGAAGTCTGGCTTTTGTAGGGGGATGGTCAGTAACTACGGCCCAGCTAAGCGAGCCCCATACCGGCTGCTTCGTTCTGACCATGTTGTCAATTCGACCATCTAGGTGTTGTACGTTGTTTCGCATACCTTTGACCGGATACAAGCTCTGGACAAAGCCTCGGCAGTATTCATTTCCAGCAATCAATGGTGCTGATATACAAAGTGCTCTCAAACGGTTGAGAGAGTCGATAACCAGCCAAGCATCAGCGACAGCATGGACATACTCTTGAATGTCATCGTCCTCATCAATCCTCTTCGATATGCTCCAAAGCGTTTCCCTCAGTCGCCGGTATGCCATGTCAGCGATTTCAATGGAATAGACGATTCCATCAAAGTAGGCCCGCTGCCTGACGTTAAATGATGCGGGTATTCTTCTAAGCGGCGAGTTCGGTTGAACAATTGCAGGACGGTGGTTTATGTGTTCCATTTATGTCTTTCGAGACAGTCGCAGAAATGGTGACAGGTTCCATCAATTCAGGGGGAACTTGTCACCACACATCTAAGCTCCCCAAGTCTGCATTGACTTGATTGCTCCATCGACTTTGTTCAAGACAGAGCGCAGAGGTTTACTGTCTGGGTAATGCGCAGCCAAAATTCTCTTCACTTCTTCCAAGCTGTGGGCATGTTTCAGTCGGTCATTTTCCGAAAGTGAGCGTTCATAGGTGTTGCGAGACTCGTGATAGTAGAGGTCAAAGAACACTTCGCTGGGTAGCTCTGCGCGGTTGTATTCACGCATAGTCCATTCATCAAGCTCGCTGCGAATTCCGTCGACTCGGTTGTAAACACCCTTGCGGTGATAGCTGGCAACCAGCACTGACTTCAAGAGTTCGCCTACCTTGGCATGCATCTCCACTGGCATCGTGCCGTTGGGCCTCCGCTGTGCACCAACAAAAGTCTGAACATAGCCAACAGTATTGCGCTTGCCCGTTGTCGGTTTGCGGGGCTTCTGAGGTGGCAATTTGATTGCTTTCGCATGCTCGATAGTGCCAGGACTGACAAAGTACGGCAGGGAAGGTGCAGACTCCCCATTCCAATTTGCCTCGACTATCGGAGCAGGCAGCCGCTCAAGTGCAGCGACCACAGGTGCCAGTGGAATTCCCTTCTGTGAATCCGCGATAAGGTAGAGGCGGGTGCCACCATCGGGAAAGTACATTCCGGGCCATGATGGCTTCATGATTGTGAAACCATGGCTCATTGCCCAAGCCTCCCGCTCTTTCATCGCCCGTTCGACTGCTTCCTCATAGGGCTCGTCAACGTACAGATACCGTTTCGTTTCCGGGTCGTACCAAACACTCTCATGATCGTGAGCAGGCACGGCATTGCTGGAGCGTCCACCCGGATAGGCTCGGCTGTGGCTTTTTGAAGGCCGTAGCTTTGTCGCATCCATAAACTGTAGAGCGCGCGCCGCCGCGCAGGCGTAATACCTTGCACGTGACTGCGAGTCAGCAAGTTCTGGTTTAGCTAGATGATCTGGCCCCTCACGGCGAAAGTTCGCTATCGCCCGGTGGTTCTGAAAATGGACTGGCTGGACCAAATCACTCCACAAAGTGGAGAGGTGAAGCTCTAGCGTTTCGCGTCCTCGGATGTCAGTCTTTTTGTCGCGCCAGTACACAGTAAGAAAGACGCGATGGAGGTTGCGCAACTTGTGTGTTTTGGGCTGGTCAAATTGCAGCTTGTTGCGCGCATGACGGAAATTCTCAAACCCAGCCAATCGAGCACTTTCATCAAGGGCCACTGCGTGCTGAATTGCACGTTCGGTTTTGATTGACTTGGCTAGGCGCTTAATGCCGTCCAAAGTTGACGGACGAATGTTCTCACTCGACATAACAGTTCTCCTGGCCCACGCAAAACGTCACCCGTCTGCCGCTTCTCGGACCTGAACATGAAATGAAGAGGTGGGAAGTGGATGTCGGCAGTGCTGTCAACAGCTTTTCTTTGACGGGTGGATGGCTTCTGCCCAAAGCCGGTTCCATTATGGCAGGGTATGAAAATTAATATCGCTGTTCTAATGTCAGTAAACAGGGGAGACCGACAGTGATTGCATTTTTGATTGACGCCGACAATTTCTCATCACCGGCATGGATAGATGAGGCATTCCAGACGCTTGAGCGAACAGAGGGCTCAATTTCAATTCGACGCGCCTATGGCAGTGCTGAAAACTTGAAAGGGTTGGCAGATACGTTGCGCACTTGGGCTGTTCGTCTGTTCGTCAATCTGCCTCTCCCCAAAAACACCACTGATATGTCGCTGGGTGTGGACGCTATGGAGTTGGCCTGCATGACTCCAAGACCAAAGCTTATGGTTATCGGTTCGGGTGATCTTGACTTTGTGCCGCTGGTTGTGCGACTTCGGGAGCGGGGTATCAAGGTCGTTTGCGTTACCGAACGGAGCAAGATGGCGCAGGATGCTGTGCCAGCCTACGATCAAGTGATCTATGTGGGTGGCGATCAAGTTGACGGGCCCAAAGTCGTAGAACCCAAGCCAATAGCGACCGCACCAGTACGTGCCGTCACAAAGAAGGCAGCAACAAAATTGCCTGTCGTTAAGACTGCAAGTCCCAAACCAGCAGCGGCAAAAAAAGCGGTGGCAAAGAAGGTCCCTGCCAAGAAGTCCACAGGCGCGGCAAGCGATGCCGTCACAGTTCCAAGAATCCTAGCGGCGGTGCCAAATTTGAAGGCTGGGCAATGGCAACCATTGGGTGATGTGGCTAAGGTCTTGCATGACGAAAAGTTACTTGCAAAGAGTGCGACCTCCACGAAGCTGTTCAAGAAGTTCCCTCACCATTTCGAGTTGATGCCAGCAGGTAAGCCCAATCAAGTCCGCTTCATCTTGCCGCCGCAATAGGAATGCTACGGGGCACACTGGGGACTATGCTGATGTGGGTCTTGATTTATGTCCAGTTGGTGGAAGCTGATAGGGCACGTTCAGTGTGTATCGGTAACAGTAGCATCAGTTACATGCTTGAAACAAGCATGCGCCGTCCATCACTTACCGACCGAATTTGAGTCCGGTGGCACCGCTGCTGAACTTGGCTGGTTGGCGATGGTGGCCAGAACCGGCTTAAAACGACGTTTGAGCGACTTTTCTGGTATCGGATGCAGCCACCGCTGGCTGTGACTAAAAAGACCGCCAAAACGCCGATTTGACCAACTGTCAGCGCTTGTCCAGCACCGACAAAAAGAGCCATGCCGGTGACTGTCGTAAGACATCAAGCAAGCTGGCATTGAAGTCTTCTGGTCGCCACCAGTCGGCAACCATATGGCGCAGGGTCTTTTCATGGCCTGCGATCAGCGAGATAGTTGCCTGCTTGTCAGCGGCATTGGCAAGTGACCAACTTCGTGCACCGTTGAACCCACGCAGGCGAACACAATCAATGTAGTGAACGAACTCGGGTGACATTCGGATGCCAGGACGCGGTTTGACCTCCCAAACTTTGTAGCCGCCGAAAATATCGGTTTGCTTGCTCAACTCCGCAATACCTATAGGCTGCTTAAATAGTCGGCGGCTTTCAATGCGCAGACCCTGTACGGTGGCATCAAAAGCTATTTCTGCATCCTCACGCAAGGAGCGGCGGCGACTGGTGACTTCACCCACATTCGCCTTGTAGTTATCGCTTGCGACTTGATCGTAGGCTACACCGTGATGCTGGGATTCGACTCCGCCCATGTAAATCGACTTGATGGTGCCGCCGTTAGCCGTCGTCAAACCAAACCGTGTTCCAACTTTTACGCCATCAAGATCAATGATCAGGTCGTCAATGAGGTGGTCAAAATCGGCGCAAATGTCAACACGGTGGAACAACATGGCACTTGCAATGGCCTGAGCATTCAAACCAAACAACTTGCGAAATGTTTTTCTCATCATGCGCGCATCGTCCAAGTTCATATGACTGGGATTTGGGTTGAACACTAGCTGCATCTGTGCTTTGATGTTTGCTTTGTTCGGGGTCATCATGAACATCGCGTAGGCCCCGCTTTCAAACGGCAGCTTGAACACGTTTTTGTAATGCCGTTGTTTGCTGGTGCTCTTGACCAGCTCCTTCTCCCGCACCATTTCCAAAGCACGCTGCACCGCCCCTTCGAGTTCATGCGAACTTACATAGGCGTTGAGTTCGATCTTGTCGCAACTCATCTGCGTGGGCTTGGTGGTGCCCATGATCTGCTGGTCAGGCTTGCGCTGCTGTGTGCTGTTGGTCGATGGCTTGGCTGCTACCGCTTTAGTAAGGCGCTGTGCCTTGTTGGCGCGTTGTCCATCTTGGTTCAGCACATGCAGCGACTTGCCTGTACTGGTTGGTGTAATGACCTTAATGCTCTTGGGTGTGATGGTGCCATCGTGCTTTGAGCTACTGGTCTTGCTGACTGGTTCATCAGGTTCATTCAAATCACTAAGGTAATCATCAATACCAAAGTTACTACTGTTGATAGTCTTACCACTACGTATAGTGTTCTTATTGGTGTGTTTCTGCGAGGTCTTCATCATCATGTTTTCCATTGAATAGGGCAGTTGATGCGCTCAATACCATTGGGGAAGGCATCAACTGCACGAAGTTGCTTGTCATGTGTTTTTGGCGTAACCGGCGTTGACGCTTTTGACATGCCAACAGTCATTTACAGCGTGACGTTCACGAAAACCGCTTTGACGTAGTGTCAAAGGCACTGTTTTGCAGTCACTCGGCGCGATGGGCAGACCGGCGTTGGCACTTTTAACCAAGTAGCTGTCGGGCAAGGCTTGGTTTAAGTCGCTCTACCTCGCGGCATATCTCACAGTTGCAGCACAGTTCTGCTTCTTCATTGTCTCCAAAGACTCGGTTGAAGATGGCGCGGTCTTTCGCAGCTTTTTTGTAGCGAGCTGGGACATAGCAAGTGAGTACCCCCTCCATAAAGAACTCCTGGCCTGTCGAACGATCAATTCCAAAAATGCGGTGCGTGACCTTTGTCTTTTGTGAGAAGCCAGGCGTTGTTCTGACCTTCTTCGCAGACGGAGTGCCAAAGTCATTCCATTTGACTTCATAGAGATTCCCGCTGGTTAGTACCCTGCTGAGCCCGCTCTTTATGCGTTCTTGCCCGTCTTTGTGTGGCCCGAGAAAGGAAGCTCCACAGATGGTCACGGTACCTGGGGCTGAAAATGCTAGGTTCATAATTTACTTTCGATTTGGTCTGGGTTGAAGCGTTGAGACAACGCTACGCCCAGGCTGATGTAAAACATCAGCGATTGGTTTAGCTAAAGGGTGTTTTGACCTACTCGAAGGTCACCCGAGTCCTGATCGTCAAGCCAGAGTGCTGGCGCTTAAATCAGGGGCTGATCGACTGCGACTTTGCAGTTGGGTTTTCGATCGAGTTGGACATCTACCAAGAGCATCGACCTTCTGGAATAAATTCCGTTTGAGGTTGAAGTCTTCGAGTTGTCCGGTATTGGGAGTGGTTGCGCTGGTTGCGTTGATTAAGTACTGGTCCTCTAATTCATGCAACTTCTGCAACATGCTGCGGTACTGAGGCATTGCGCTGTCGCTTGTCGATCTTCGGCAACTTTTCCAAAATTCGGGAAATGGTGGATTTGTTCTTCCCGACCTTCTCTGCAATCGTTGATTGCGCCATGCCTGACTCTGCTAACTTCCATATGGATCGACTGAACGCATCTGCTGATAGAAAGGCCTCGATGGAAAACTTCAATTGATCGCGGAGCCCCTTTGCCTGTAGAAACGTCTTGTCTGCATTGCTGGAGCCCAAGAGGTCTACCAAGACTTTCGACTCCAGTGACATGGCGGATTCCCATCCAGCATCAGATTCGCAGTTTTCAACCTTGATGATGTGGTCTGCAAATTGTGCTGCGATGCCACCTTTGTCAAAATTCTTCTCGCCTACAAACATAAGCACCTTTAGCTTCTTCTTAGCAGCAAAGTCCTTCCACGTTTGAATCGCGGGCAAACTGTCGGCTCCATCAAGCGCGGCGCAACCTTGGTAAATAGACACGCAGTTGCCTGCAACCGCATCAGTCGAATTAATGGTCGCTCTGGCACCCTCAACGGAAAGATGCTGAAAGCTCGGCTTACCATCAACCAGCGTGGTGCTGCGCTTGTTTGCGCTTTGAATCCGTGCCCTCACGTCCGTGGCCAGTTTCAGATTCCGATCTGACCCGCAAACAAGGGACTGAACATGCGCTGTTTTGGAGTTCGACATTCCGGCAATCATCTTGCCGTTCAGTACCACTTCCTCAATACCTACCATTGCAATAATGGGGCTGACATCTTTGCCCAACACTACGATTGCTAGATCGCCTTTGTTGAAGCAGCAGTAGTCATTCAACACATCTTGCGTAGGTAAAGACTCGCCAGTGTTGCCGTTATGCCCGTCGACAGTGACGGGCGGAGCAATCTCACTTTCATGATTCACTAATTGAGTAGGTTCCATATTGATTCCTAATGCGCATGTGCGCTCAACCTTTGATAGTCTTGCTCTTGAGAAATGCTCTCAGAGTACCGAGGCGGTATCGGACGTTGCGACCAATACGAATGAATTCGAGGTCGGTATTGCGTCTTTGTGAGCGCCAGTTTGCAAGTGTTTTTGGGTTGTCCAAACCTAAGATGGATGCGGCCACTTTATCTGGCACCAGCAATTCATCATCAGGCAGAACACGTTCAAGTAGGGTGCTCAATGTGTGCTCCTCAGGGTATCCAAATGCACGATCCATAAGATTCGCAAACGGGTCGGCTGTGGATTGGGTTTGTGGTCGGCAAAGCGCCGAGAGAACTGGACAAGATTTCGAGACATGTTCACCTCCTTTTGGTGATTGGTTACAGAGGTCTCTATTGAACCTGTCAATGTCGTTGCTGTGCAGTTCCCGCTGCGCGCAGCGGGAGCATTTTTTCTAACGCTTCAGCCGTTCAACCCCAGCCAGCCAATTGCGGACGGTCTTCTTTGAGACGATCTTGGTTTTTGGACTTTCCGGTGACAAAGGTGGCAATGCTTCATGGAAGCGTATGGCTACATTGTTCTTTGAGAGTGTTGAACCATGAAAGTCAGCTAGTGCCGATTCCTTCAGTGCTTTTGATAACTTGTGTCGCTTGTTGGCGATTTTTTTGAAAAAACTGGAATCTAGTTGAGTTCCCATCAACAGAATCCAAATCGACTCAACCGATGGCGGGTGGTTCTTCAGGTGGTCCAATAGTTCAAATGGATCGTTAGGTTCTGTTGCACCCCGTAGTAACGCCAATTCTTGTGTTCCCTTTGTCAACGAATCAAGACGGACTCGTCCAATTTCGGCCGCATGCTTTGCTTCTACAGAGCGGTAGATTCCCTCTGGATCGTGTTGTGCTTCCAAGTCGGCGACTCGATTCTTCTTGCTGTTGCTTTTCATTTAGTAATCTCCATGCCCATTTGCAGGCTATCCTGACGGACTGTTTTGTGAGCGAGCATCGCTGCGGTTGCGGCTTCCATTGCCTGACGAACAGGGTCAAGTGACAATCGTGCATAGACCTTTGTCGATTGTGGCGACTGATGGTTTAACGTTCTGCCGATGATTGCCAGACTGGTATTGAGGTCCGCTTGCCATGACCCCATTGTTCTACGGAGGTCATGGACACGTATATCCCGCATATCCAATGGCTTCAATGAAATTCTGGCTTCTTCTGCCATTTCAGAATAGGTGGTGAATCCAGTCAATGGAGCGGCGACCACATTGCCAATTGCAATCAGTTTTTCACTGTCGGACCATTTGTAGTGCTCTGCGAGGCGATCAATCAGTCGGAGTGCTGTTGCTCGTTCCAGCAGAGTTTTCCAAGCCTTTTTGGGTTCCATGTAGTGCCCAGACTTGCTGTTGGCCGGAAAGACCCATTCTGATGCGATCTTTGTTCGCCGCACTTTCAAAATTTCCACGAGAGTGGGTACCAATGGAACAGTCTGTGAGGTACCGTTTTTTGTCAAATCAATTTGCCAGTAGCACGCATCAAAGTCAATTTCATCCCAGCGCATTGGAAGCACATTGCCACGCCGTGCCCCAGTAAACAGCGCCACATAGATGAAGTCCCGCAGGGTGTCATTGAGTTCGTATTCAAGTGACCGAAAGAGATACGGTATTTCGAAGCGGCTAACGCGCCGTTCGCGGGACTTCTCTTTGTTTCTTTCGATTCCCTTACATGGGTTATCGCCAGTTCTGATCTTCCAGGTGATAGCACGATTGAAGATGCAGCGCATCAATGCCAGTACGCGATTTGCGTGAATGGGGGCGTGATTGGATACGCCGTTGAAGATGGCTTGGATGTGTGTATCGGTGATGTCATCGACCAATTTGTTCCCCAAATTCACTCCGTATCGGTCAGTCGCAAGGTACCGAGCGTAGGCTTTGACGCTCATCTCAGCCGTTCGATTGCGCCGATATGAGTAGTCGGTCATAAACTTTTTGAAGAGCATTGCGAATGTCATCCCGCTTGTGACTGCGGCTTTGGGATCAATACCTTGTGCTAATTTGGCGTTGAAGTCCCGTGCCATCGTTCTTGCAGTGTTCAACTCAACCGTAGGGTACTTACCCAGCAAGAAGCGACGTGACTGGCGTTTGAACTTGCGTATCAAATAGAAGCTTTTGATTCCAGATGGACCGACACCGATGGCGAGTCCGGGTACTTGAATGTCATAGTGCCAGGTCCATTGGGCACTTGCGCTGGAAGCCGGTGACAGTGCATCCAGAAATTTTTTGGTGAAGACGACGCGACTAATCTCGGATTTGTGGCGTGGAGTGTAGGGTTGCGTTGTCGAATTTGATGGCATGTGCTGGTTCCAGTTTCGGGAGAAGACCTGTGAACCCGCTACTCAAAAATATTTTTTGAGCTACTGTGGTTGCAATCTGGGAGTCGCTGCAACCGTATTACAACCAACAGTAGTGATGTGGCTTAGCGGGCGATGAAAAGGAGAGTAGCCCGCCAGCGCGCTAAGCTGTTGATTTATAAGAGAAAACGGGGCAAGAGTGACTTGCGATGAACACTCATGAAGACTGGCTCATTTCGACTCATAATCCTTTGGTCGACAGTTCAAGTCTGTCACGGCCTACCACTCACACATCTCTTTCAAACCCGTTGCGACTCTCGCAGCGGGTTTTTTTGTTTCCTGCCGCTTTCAGCGAATAGTCTGAAAGAACTATCCCTTGTGTCCTAAGTGGTCTTTAAACTTGATCCCGGGGGAGGGGCTGTCATTGCAGTCGCTCATTTCGATGAGTTAAAACCAAAGTAGGAATATGAGCAATTTAAAAGTTTGGGCTTCCAGTGTTGCAGTAATCATGTCTGTTCTGGGCTCTGCCCACGCTCAGGATGTGAAAGCCATCGTGTCCTATGACCCGATCGGACTGAATGCAGGGACCTATCTCGACACCCTGAATGGGGCTTCTATTGCCAACGTGGGGAGCCCCGATGTGTCGGCCACTTCCGACGACTTCGTTCGAACGGACGATCCTGACGCCGCCGGTCATTCAACCTATATGTATCTAAACGCCTACACAAGCGTGCTGGGTGATATGTCTAGTTCCATTGGCCTGAACGTTGGTGGTACCGCGTTAGCTTCATCGGTGTGGCACACGAGCTTTGTGAATGGCTTGGTGCCGATGAGCTACAGCATGAATATCGACATCACTGGCGGGTATGTGCGTTTGGGAGGCTGGACCGCTAATGTGGCCACGCGCAACATGCAGGGTGGCTTTGTTGCTGACATCTCGGTGAATGGTCAGTCTGTTTGGTCAGCAAGTCAGACCTTGACCCTGAATGGAGCCGGAGCAAGCTTGGCTCAAACCGGTGTTCCTGTGGCGCATAGTGATGTCTGGTACCAGCCTGCTGCTGACTATGAGCAGCAACGAGCCAATTACTCCATAGAGGGTTTCGCAGGCGCGGTGAACTTGGGTTCGTTTGCGGCGGGTCAGGCCGTCGATGTCACTTACACCCTTTCGAGTTTTGCGCGCTGGGAAGATCCTGATGGATGTGCCTACGAATGCGGTGGGGTATCTGTCAATATCGCGGATCCCCTGCAGATTTCTGGAACGGGCGGCACCCGCATCACTGCTGCCGTTCCGGAGCCAGAAAGCTATGCCTTGATGCTGGCCGGTTTGTTGGTCGTAGGTCGCTTTGCGCGCCGGAAGTCTAAGGTTGCCTGACATCCAGAGCGAGCCGAGTGTTCGACTAGCGCTGTTGTCCACTTAGCCGACTCTCCAAATTGAAAAGCCTGTGCGTCTCACGACCCACAGGCTTTTCTCATTCCGCGCTGAAGGCATCAGCGCAAGAGCCCCTCAACGCTGAAACACCACCGCTTCCAGCTTCATCCCCTTGATCTTCTCAGCCGCAGCATCGGCCAGGTCTTTGCTCAGGTAAGGGCCCACGCGCACGCGGGTGAGGGGGCCTTTTTTGCTTTTCACCACATCGGTGAACACGGGCAGCTCGGCCTTCTCTAGGGTGCGGAAGGCGTTGGTGCCGTTGGTGGGCACGGCAAACAAGCCTACGTTGATATAGAAGCCGGGCACCAGCTCGCCGCCGTTGCCTTTGGGGGCGGCGGACTTGGCGCTGGCTTTGTGTCCAGCGTCGTGCGCGGCCATGTCTTTACCCTTGGCCTTGCTTTTGGCGGCGGCCTTGGCGGAGGGGGCCTCTGGCGGGGCCATGACCGGTGTGCTCTTCATGACCGGCTGAGGCTCGATGGTGATGGTTTCGGCCACGCTGGAGGGCACGGGCGCCGGGCTGGGTTTGGGGGCTTCTTCCATCACTACCGGCGGAGCGGGTGGGGGTGCCAAGGGCTCTGCAGCAGCGGGTGCAGGCGCGGGCGCATCGTTGCCCCCCCAGGTGAGTGCCTTGGGCCAGATAGCGCAGCCCGATAGGGCGCCTGCCACCACACCGGCGGCCAGCACAGCGCGGGCGGCGCGCAGGGAGTTAGAGGGCAAGGGCAAGTGGTGCACAGAAGACATGGAGCTGCTGCTTTCTCGTAATAACGGGTCACGGGATGGTGTTGCCACCGCTTGCACGGGCCACGCCGGCGCAATCCTCAAAATGTACTGTATGTAAAGCATGTTTTTGCCGTTTGCAGGCCTCACACCCAGCGGGCAGATACCGGTTGCCACGTGGCAGTGGCATTGCTTTGGCTCATTGCCACAAGGGTGGCGGGCCACAGTAGCGTATCGAGCAGCGCCACGGTGTCGGGCAGCCCGGCGGCGGTGATGCGGTTTTTGTTTAAAAAGGCTTGCCACTGGCGCTGTTTGGCGGTGTCGTTACCGAATGCCGGGGTGAGTGCGAGTGGTCGCTCTGCGGGTAGTGGCGTCTGCCGCCGCGCAAATGTGGCGCTGATGGCAGCAGCCAGTGTGGCGCCGTCTAGGGGGCTGCGTTGCGCGATGACGGCGAGGTCGTAAAAGTCTTTCATACGGCTGTTGGCTTGGCCCAGCATGACCATGGCGTGGTATTTCTCGGCCAAGACGGTGTACACCGGATACACCCTCAGGCGGGGCGCCTGAAAGCCTGGCAACAGCGTGGGGTAAGCCAGAGTGAGCGGCTGAGGTGTTACTGCATCGCCAAAGCCCACATCGACTTGCAATGCGCAGCGAGCGGTGCCTATGCGTGCTGCCAGCGTGATGCGGGTGCCGCCATAGGTGTTGTCTTCGCGAATGGGGCTGGCTTTGATGGAGGCGGGGTCGAACAGAATGCCGTCTCCCATGTCCATGGTGGCAAAGTCGGCAAAGGTGGCGACCAGGTTGGCTTCGTCGTCGGGGCCAAAGCCCAGCAGGTCGGCGTCGCGCGTGGGGCGGTGGGGGGTGTCGTACCAAAGCGCGAACAAGAGTGCGCCTTTGAGCAAAAAGCGGTCTGCGTGGGGCGATGCGCTCAAGCGCAACAGCAAGCGCTCCAGGGCAAAGCGGTTGAGCAGCAGGCTGTAGTCGTCGCCCCGCTGCTTGGCCAGCGAGAGCAGCCGCGCGAGGATGGAGGCCGGCGCATGCGTGCTCATGCGGCGACGGCCTCAAGGTAAGGTTGCATGACCCGCTCCACCCGGTTGATTTTGGCGAAGTGCTGCAGCTCGGGCATGGTGACTTTGCGGCTGCGCCAGGCGTCTTTCAGTGCCTCCAGCGCGACATCCAGGCCGATTTTGTTGCGGAATTTGAAGCAGTCGGTCACGGTTTTGGCCGCGCTGTAGACCCGCAGGGCGGCGCCTTGCTCGGTGAATTCTTCAATGCCTGCTGTGTACGCGTCGCCGCGCAGGCGAGTCACCCGAAGGCTGGGGTAACCCAAAGAGGGGGTCGGGCTGGCCTCTGGCAGCGCGACCCACACCTCGTGCGGTATTTGGGTGCTAATGTTGTGGAATTGCAGGGCGCTCAGCAGGCACAGCACGGCTTTGGGGAGGCGCTGGCAGACCTCGATGAGGGTGTGGTGCTCGGTCAAGTCTGCATCGGACAGGCGGTACAGGCCCCGCGCTACCCGTTGCAGTTTGCCGGCTTGGTGCAGGCGGATCAGAAGCTGGGGCGAGCAACCAATGCCCCGCACATCAGCCGCACGCAGCAGGTGCTTTTGCGCTGCGAGCGCGAGGATGTGGTCTGACTGGTTCATGGTGCGGAGTTTATTAATTGCATTACTTATTAGCAAGTAGTGCAAATAGCAACTTCGCAAATGCGTGCGATGCCCTTGACCCAACGCAACACCCGCCGCAGCCAGACGCCTACGCTGGAGGTGTTGTTCAACCCACAGAGAGAAGTTCCATGTCGCATTACCACGCAGTCGTTTGGTTAGATCACTCCGAAGCCCATGTTATGCACATTGCATCGGGCGATGTAGAGGCCTCCATCGTGCGCCCCAAGCACCCGCATTCGCACCTGCACGCCAAAGGCGGCGTGGTGGGTTCGGGCAAAGCAGCCGAAGACAAGCAGTACCTGCACGCTATTGCCGACGCGCTCAAGGGCGCTGAAGAAATCTTGGTGGTGGGCCCCGCGCAGGCCAAGCTGCAGCTCATCAAGCACCTGCACAGCCACGACCCGCAGGTGGGCAGCAAGGTAGTGGGTGTGGAAAGCATTGACCACCCCACCGACGCCCAGCTGGTGGCCTACGCCCGCAAATACTTTGTAGCCAAAGACCAGATGCTGGCCTGAGTGGCGCGCTAAGTTGCTATTGAATTAGGAGCTGCTTGCGCATATTCTGCGGTGGCTAGGTGCCAATTCGGCACTCAACCCCGCGTCATCAGGCTTTGGCCTTGGGTTTGCGCTGGTGCTTGATCAGTGTTGGTCGAAATCTAGCGATACGAATCAAAAAAATGGTCCAGTACCGCAGCGTGATCGTCAAACAGATGGTCTTCCATGCCGGCGAGGCGCTCTAGTGGGATCCACCGGGCTTCCTGTGCGTCGTCGGCGCCTTTGACCTCAGGCAGACCAATGTTGCCCAAATCGAAATGGCAGGCGTGGGTGATGATGCGCCCGCGCGGGCTGCGACCGGGGTGATCAAACACCACGCTGCATTTGAAGGCGGCTTGCATGGTGGATGCTAGCGAGTTCAAGCCTGTCTCTTCATGTAGTTCGCGCAAGGCTGCGGTGTACATGCGTTCGCCCGGGTCAACAAACCCTCCGGGGAGGGCCCACAGGCCGTGGCCGATGTCTCCACCGCGTCTCACGAGCAAGACGTGTCCGCTGGCTTGAACGATAGCATCTGCAGTCAAGTGGAAAGGGGCCGCCCAACGCTTGCGATAGGTCATCACCGCGGCATGCTCCTTCACCCTTTCGGCATACACCGCCAAGCGCGCCCAAGCTTGCAGGTAAGCCAGTACCGGGGCGCTGACATAGGGGCGCATGACTTCGAGGCGTGCATCAGGGTCGGCGCCTTCAAAGAAGACGTTGCGCAATGCTGTTGCATCAATTTCGATGTCTTGCGTGACTTCTTTCCAGGCCCAGGGGTGGAAGTTGTTCAGGTAGTAGCTGGTGTGGTCTTTCTTGAAGCCGACGAGAGTGATCCCATTGGAAGGTGCACCCGGTACCAGCTTCTTCACACCTTCGCGTACGGCTGCGTTCCAGCGCGTGTCGTCGTAGTAGTCTCGTACAGGTAAAAATTGCACGCGCGTCCTGTCGTACTCCGACAGGGTGGACAGAATCATGCTCTGGCGCTCCTGCCAAGTGAACGGATTCTGCGGATTGCGCGACCGGTAAGCAGAGCCGATAACCACGATCACCTGATGCGCCATGCTGAGCGCGGTGCGCAAAAGGGTTTCGTGCCCCTTGTGGAAGATTTGCCAGCGCCCGACGATGAGTGCGGTGCCCAACTGGGGGGAAGTGTTTGGAGTCATACAGGTACCCAGGGAAAAAATTTGTCAGGCGTATTGCACTGCTGCAATCGGGACTTGGCGACCGCTGCCAAATGCACGTCCGCGAACGCGCAGAATGGGAGGCGCTTGACGGCGTTTGTATTCGTTGCGAGCAATCATTTTTTTAACCCGTTCAATCAGGGCTCTGCCGGTCGCTTCAGTGCGCAACTCTGCCACTTTTGATTCTGAGCGTTGGCGTTCCCATTCTGGCAGGCGCTCGCCTTCAATGAGGCACTTGAGGATTTCATCCAAAACCTCATAGGGTGGAAGACTATCGGTGTCTTTCTGTCCCGGTGCCAGTTCGGCTGAAGGCGGCTTCTCGATGATTGCTGCGGGAATGATTTCGCGCCCGGCCGTAGCGTTGACATGCCGGCAGAGTTCAAAAATTTCCGTCTTGTACAGATCACCAATCAGCCCCAGTCCACCATTGGTGTCGCCGTACAGAGTGCAGTAGCCCACGCTGACTTCGGATTTGTTGCCGGTGGTGAGTAGCAGATGCCCAAAGGCATTTGAATATTCCATGAGCGTGGTGCCACGTACACGCGCCTGCAGGTTCTCCAGCGGCAGGCCTTGCAATGGTGTGCCAAATGCGCTTACAAATCCTGATTCAAACTCGGCGACGATGCTGCGAATGGGATGCTCTAGCAGTTGGATGCCCAGGTTTTTGCACAAGGTCGCTGAATCCGATACGCTGCCCTCGCTCGAAAACTTGGAGGGCATGGTGATGCCGACTACATTCCCGGGCCCTAGTGCTTCGGCTGCCAATGCCAATGTCAGGGCTGAATCGATTCCACCCGAGCAACCGACGACGGCCGTCCTGAAGCCGCAGCGACGTGCATAGTCTTTGAGCCCCAGCACAATTTGCTGGCGGTAGAACTCCATGGTGGACAGGCCCGCGCTATCGACAGGCGCTAGCGCTTCGCCGTGTGCATCCGTGAAGCTTTGGCTGTGGCTGTGAAAGGTCAGAGTGGTCACGTCTTCGGCAAAACGTCTTGCTTCAAAGACAACATGTCCCTCGGCATCCATGGCGAAGGAGGCTCCGTCATAGACCAGTTGGTCATGCCCTCCGATCTGATTCACATACAGCAAGGGAAGTTTGTGGCGCATGCAAGCTTTGCCGAAAACAATGTGCCGTTGCTCTCGTTTGCCCACGTTGCTTGGGCTGGCGTTTATGGACACCACGAGGTCGGGCGATGCGTCAGCCAGGCGTTGGAATGGATTGACGGTGTAGTCATTGCCATCGTCGTTCCAGCCATCTTCGCAAATCATGAGGCCCACCTGCTGGTCGGCAATTCGAAGAACGCGCGCCACATCGGGTCCGGGCTCAAAATGACGACGCTCGTCGAAGATGTTGTAAGTGGGAAGGAGCTGCTTGAAGTACTCCACCACTATCTCGCCGTTTTTCAGCACCAACAGGGCGTTGTGGAATGTTTTGCCGGGGCCTTGACGGCGTATGGGGGTACCTACTACCCACAGGAGGTTCGGAGTCTCGCGATTGGCGAGTTTTAGATGCTCAAGTCCCACGTCCAATCGGGTCTGGAAATGTGTGTCGTCGAGCAGGTCGGCAGGGTAGTAGCCTGTGAGGCTCAGTTCAGGAAAGACAACCATGTGGGCATGTTCATCTCGCGCCTGTCGTGCGGCGTGCAGCATCAGGGCAATGTTGCCTTGGATGTCTCCGATGGTGGGGTTGATTTGTGCGCTGGTAATTTTCAACATGTCATTGCTTACGCAGGTTTGAGAACTATCGTGAAAGTCAGAAGGCCCATTGCTGGGAAAACAGGTTGTCAAAGGCTAGCAGTGCATCGCTGCAACGCGACTTCGGCGAGCCGTGAACTTCGATCCAAGGTACGTTTTGAGATGCAAGTGCTGTGCGGAATCGTTGGGTCATCCAACTTCGAAGATGCTCTCCGTCGCGCAGTCCATCATCTTCGAAGGGAACATCCCGGTCACTGGTAAGAATATAAAGTGCGCGTGGCGGCATATTGGCGGCAATACCATCTACCGTAGCGTTGCCTGCGCCCATGTATCGCTCGTGCCAAATGCGGGTGGCAAAGGCATCGGTGTCGCATATCAATACTGGACCACCGCGCGCTACTGCAGCGTTCTCGAGGCGGCATTGCATTTGGGCGACTTGAACAAAGTCTGGAGATATCCAAGCAATGTCACCTGAAGTAGCTTGCGGATCGTTTGATCTTGCCAAAGCCAGCAGGTTGGCGCTGTATTCGCGGCCGTATTCGGCCACCCACTGTGTTCGTGTCCAAACTCCGCCGCGCTGATGGAGTGCGTCTGTCAATTCCTTGCTCAGCGTGGTTGTTCCAGTGG
Organism: Rhodoferax sp.; assembly: GCF_013297935.1. GTDB lineage: Bacteria > Pseudomonadota > Gammaproteobacteria > Burkholderiales > Burkholderiaceae_C > Allorhodoferax. Next base: position 274,854 of record NZ_JAAFIX010000004.1, read on the forward strand.
ACTCTGCGCCCAATACGACCACACGCAGCGCCATGCCAGCCTGCACTGCGGGCGACAACATGTGCCATTGGCCCGCCACATCTGCGCGCACCGCAGTGCCTGAAGTGGGGTAGAGACTCCTTGCTCTGTCCAAACAGACATGAGGACAATCAAAGTATTTGGCGAGGCGTTCGCCATAGGGTTCAGAAGTGAAGACGGCGTCCACCGGGGGCTTTGGGTTCCAGCTTTCGTCAGCTTGGTGAACGCCTTTACGCATGATGTCCACATGTGCGTGCCAGATTTCTTCGTCCTGGTAGTCCACCGGTACGTCATCAAGTTCGCCCACGATTCGTACGTTGGGGTGATCCGAAAAGGCAGTGCGTAACCATTGCACACGCTGTACGATGGTTAGCTTTTCAGTGCTTGCGCCCATCACAACTACGGTCACCGATTGACTGTGCGCGGCCGCAGTACGAATCAGGTATTCGTGTCCCAAGTGTGGCGGGTAAAACTTGCCAATCACGAGGCCATGCCGGAAATTTCGTCTACTCATGCCAAGGCCAAAGGTGATTGCGCACGACGGGTCTGTTGCCAATTGCGCAAGCCATATACACACAGTGCCAAGAAGACGACATAGAGACACGCAATCAGATAGAGGCCGCGGCTCCAGTAGAGAGGCACAGAAATCAAGTCCACCGCGATCCACCAGTACCAGCTGGAAACTTGACGCCGGTTGAGTTGCCACTGTGCGCATATGCTGAGCGTGGTGATGAGTGCGTCCAAGGGTGGCGCGCTACCACGCAGCTCTACCAAGATCAACCACATCGACCACGCCATCACGATTGCAATCGCAAGCAGTATTGCCTGTTCACGCCAGGTAGTCCATCCGAAGCCATTCGCCAAAGGGTTGCCTCGTACTTTCCATTGCCACCAGCCCTGAATTGAAAGCGCGACAAAAACCACCTGTAGCGCGGAGTCGGCAAAGAGTCTCTGGTCTAGAAAAACCAAACCCAATATCAGGCTGTTGACAATGCCCCACGCGAAATTCCAGATACTGGCTTTGGCGGTGAGCCAGACACATAACAGCCCGGTAACAAAGCCTAGTACATCGCCGATTGCTAAGTTCACTGTGCCGATCTGAAATGTATCGCTAAGGATTGAGCCTATGTCCATGGCTAAGAGTCCAATTCGGGTTTCTGGAAGATCTGTCGTAAGTACGCTAGGAAGGTGGCGTCTTCACACAAAGTTTTTCCCTGCGTGTCCGAGAGCTTGGCCGTCGGTTGGCCATTGCAGCTGACGAGCTTCATCACGATGTTCAGGGGTTTCAAGCCGGTGTCATTGCTCAGGTTGGTGCCAATGCCAAAGCCAGTCTGCACGCGATTGGCAAAGTGCTGGTGCAGATGCAACGCAGTGGGAACATCGAGGCCATCCGAGAAGACGAGACGTTTGGTATTTCCATCAATTTTGAGTTTGGCGTAGTGCGCCAATGCCTTTTCGCCCCACTCGACCGGATCTCCACTGTCGTGCCGCAAGCCATCAAACAACTTGGCAAAGTAGAGGTCGAAATCGGCGAGAAACGCATCCATACCCACCACGTCGGTGAGGGCAGTGCCCAGGTCGCCGCGGTACTCCTGAACCCATGTCTCCAGCGCCGCCTTTTGAAAGCCTTTGAGCTGAACTCCGGTAGCCTGGAAGGTTTGCAGGTACTCATGTGCCATCGTGCCAATGGGGACCAAGTCGCACTCCTTGGCTAACAGAACATTGGATGTGCCTTTGAAGTACTGCGGAACTTCGCGTGCCAGTGTTTGCACCATCTCTGTCTGCCACTCTCCCGAGAATCGCCGGCGTACTCCGAAGTCAAAGAATTCAAACGGGTGCCGTTGTGGAAAGCTCGGCGCATAGTCGCGCAGTTGAACGATCTTGGCTTGCAGGCGATGGCGGCCTTCCTCCATAAAGACTTCCTTGCCGCCGCGCTCCTGCGTCAGCCGGCGGAAGTACAACTCATTGACGATAGCCAACACAAAGATTTCAAATCCCATCACATGGACTTGTGGTCCTTTGGCCGTGATGCACAATGAATCGCCTTGCGTGGACACGGTGATGAAACGGCGTTGAAACTGGAACAGGCGCAAGAAGTCGATGTAGTCAGACCGGATGTAGCGGAGCCCGGCCAGGTATGCCAGTTCGTCTTCCTTGAATCGCAGGGTGCACAAGGCATCCAGTTGTTCATTCACTTCGGCAGCCAGTTCGGCCAGCGGAAACTCTGGCGTGTTTCGACACACGAAGCGGTATTCCGCCTGGTTGGTCGGCATGGAGTGCAGCATCGGTTGCTGCATGGTGAATTTGTACAGGTCTGTTTCCAGCAAGCTGCGGATGACGGGGGTGTTGTTTCTTGTCTGGCTCACAAGTTTCTCCTAGTTGAACATTGCGCTTGCTTGGGCGCTGGTCATTGTTTCGGCACCCCAGGCCGTGGCACGCTGCACGAAGGCGTTCTGGTCCGCTTCGAAGTCGGTGACGGGGCTCATGCAGTCAGTCAGCAAGATGATGCGAGGGCGTTGTTCTGCGACCCCGTTTAGGTAGCGCATGAGTTGGTCAATGCTGGACGCTACGCAGTGGCTACCTGCTTCGCCGGCAACAAAAAGTACATCCACATTTTGGGTCAGTTCTGCCGCAAGGGTGTTGTTGAACTGGGTAGAAGGAACGGCTTCGTCTGGCGCATCCGCTTCAAAGACGCCAAAGTGCTCGGTCAGGGGGTACTCGCCCTTCAAAACCTTGCGCACTGCGCGTTGTCGGGTGAATTCCCATTGGTTCAGTTGTTTGGCCAATGGAGTGAATATGTTGTGACCCCAGGTACCAGTCACGCAGTGCACCGGCCAGATCATCAATCCTGGCCGGCCTGTGCTCGCCAGTTGGTCCAGCATGATCAGCACCTGCGCAGTAAGGGATGCGTCCCGGGGAGTAAATTTGCCATTAATCACATCGGCGCGGGTAACGAAGCTGAATGGCGCGGGCGAGTTGCCATCTGCTGTCTTCCAGAAGGTTGTGCGCTCCACCGCGACGCTGGGGTGAGAGTCCAATGTGACGGTAATGTCGTCCAGTGGAACTCGTGCAACAAAGGATGTTAGGCGCTGTAAATCGGCGCTGGCCCCCGCCACGGGCAGGGCTGCGCCAGCGATATCGCAAAAGTCGTTTTGTGGATCAATGACGAGTAGCTTCTTCATGACGGTGCTCCTTGAGAGAGATGAAACCTCGTGGCTTGGCTTAAATGTACTCAATATAAATTCAAATTGCAACTAAATATTTCAATTGGAAATTTGGTGATTTAGTTGTCTAATGGTTTTATATGCAAGCTGCTTTCATGAACTCTCCTATTCTCACTGTCGATGCGGTACTGCTTACCATTGCAAACAATGAGCTGTGCGTTGCTTTGCATAAGCGGGAGGCGGAGCCCTTTGCTGGACACTGGGCATTGCCAGGGGGCTTTATACATACTCAAGAAGATGATTCGGCCAAGGCAGCTGCAGCCCGGGTTTTGCGCGACAAGGTCGATGTGGAGAGCCCCTATCTCGAAGAGTTCGGTAGCTTCTCTGGCCCGGTGCGTGACTCTCGTGGCTGGTCGCTAACCTTGGTCTACTATGCGCTTGTCCCGGTAGTGTCGGCCCGCATCACACTGTTTCCTGTAAATCGCCTGCCCAACCTTCCCTTTGACCATGGACAGATAGTTTCTGCAGTTGTGGCGCGGGTTCGAAGCAAAGCAAGCTATTCCTCGCTGCCGGTGCACTTGTGTCCCGAGGAGTTCACGATTCCCGAGTTGCACGCTGCTTACGAGCTTGTCCTAGGGGAGAGCATCAATATGGCGAATTTCCGACGCAAGTTGGTTGACTTGGATCTCTTGGAGCCTGTCCCAGGTCTGCTGCGAAATGCCGGTAGGAGTCGACCTAGTCAGGTTTACGTAGTCCGAAAGAAATACCGAGACAGGCTCTCAGTACGGGATAGAGGCCTGTGAACTGCTCCTGATTTAGGAGCTGCTTGCGCATATTCCACGTTGGCTAGGTGCCAATTTGGCACTAAACCCTGAGCAATCAAGCTTTGACCTTGTGTTTGCGCTGGCGCTCTATCAGCAGTGCGCGGCAGCTGCCGTTGATGACGCGCAGCTCGGCCAGGGTGGCGTCGATCTGGGCGCGCTTTTTCTCCAGCTCGGTGATCTCGTTGTCGGTGCGCGTGATCACGTATTGCAGCTGCTGCGCACGGCCTTCGCCGTGGTCGCCATACAAATCTAGATAGGTTTTGATTTCAGAGAGCGGCGAGCCGATGGCCTTGGCCCGCAGGATCAGGGCCAGCCGTGCCCGGTCGCGCCGGGTGTAGACGCGGGCGCCGTTCACCCGGCGGGGGGCGAGCAGACCCTTGTCTTCGTAAAAGCGCAGCGCCCGCAGGGTGATGCCGAACTCCCGGCACAGCTCGGTGATGCCGAAGAGTTCGGTGGTGCCCTCGTCGCGGTGAGAGTCGACAAACGCTTGCGCGTCGGTCAGTGCGTCGGGCACAGGGGCGCTTTTGGCCATGTGCAGGGTCAGATTACGCGCTGCAGGCGCATGGCGACACCCATGTCGCCGCTGACCTTGAGCTTGCCGGCCATGAAGCCGGTGGCGGGCTCCAGGTCGCCGTCCAACATGGCTTGCAGGTTGTCGAGGGTGATGCCCACAGTGCAGTCGGAATCGGTGTTGGTGTTGCTCACGGTGTTGGGGGTGCTGGCACCGTCGATAACGATGACGCCGTCAGCGCCCATGTCGAATTTCAGGGTGGCGTTGAGGCCGCTATCGTCGCCCACTTTGGCGCGGATGGCTTGGGTTGCGGATTCGAGGGACATGTTGTGTTCTCCGGTGTCGGGTAAATCGAATGGACCGTGGCGGATGGTAGTGGCCGAGCATAACGTAATGCATAGTG
>NZ_JAAFIX010000005.1 GCF_013297935.1 Rhodoferax sp.
TCGTGAGCGGATGTATCCTACCAAGCGAGCATGTAACAGTTGCGGATCAGGAGCTGAGAAAGTGGGAACGTTGCTTACAGGTGTTTGGCGCATTTCGGTCCTTAGCGTCTATGCGCTGATATTTTTTCCATTGCTGGGATGCAGTAGCTCGGACCCTGATTCAGTGCCCAAGACCATCGAGGTCAGCATCAGTTCAGATGGGAAACGAATTGCTGTACTGAACAACGCTGGCGAGAAACAGTCTCGTGTTCAGATCATGTATCTGGATCGCTCGGACAAGTGGTTTGATCTTCCGACTCCACCGAGAACGACGAGCATTCGGTTCGGATTGCTGGCGCACCAGTTATTGCTCACCCATTTGGACCAGGAGGCTTATTTTTCCGAACTGTCAACCATCGATCTAGGTGTGATAAGCGCAGGCCCGATCCCCAGAAAGATCCTGTTTAAAGGGGATGTACTCGCCTATCCGATCGAGGTCGAAGAAGGACGGATCTTGGTTCGGCATTGCAAATTCACGCTCGTAGTTTGCCCCTGGAACCTGATTCGCGACGGCAAATTGGAGCGCGAAGTTGTATCCAGCGATCGGGTGCAGTACAGCCTGCAGTACGGGCAACCTGTGGTGGTTCGTGGAAAGGGTTTCTATTGGCTGACTTACAAACAAGAAAACACCCCAGAATTCGGGCCAGACGTTCTGGCCTTCTCTTTCGATGAAGGTGGTGTATTTCAACCAAAGGTTCCAGCGATAGATCATCGCTTGGATAGTGTTGCGTGTGACTACAGCGGGGCGCGATGTCTGCATGCCTTCACAGAAGAAACTTCGCCAGTCTTGTTCCTGTACAACACCAAAGTATTGTTTAAGCGCGAAATCTGCAGCATCGATGGTGTTGCGGGTTGGAGTGATGGGGCCAGTCTGTCGCCGGATGGGCGCTTTGGCGTGAAGTCTCTCGCAGCTGGATTTGATAAGCCACGGCATGTGGTTTACTTCGAATTTGATCCGGCGAAATGTGAACCATCAGTGGTCAAACACATCCCACTTTCCAGGTGATGGACACCTAAAATAAAATGGTTGGTGGTCCTAGAATCTCCGATCAAACAGAGGTATTTTTTATGGTTTTTCCCATGGATCCCGATACGGTGTCCCACGGTATTCAACTAGCCGTGGCGCCGGTGTTTTTGCTGACCGCCGTGTCCGGCATGATCGGGGCCGTAGCGCAGCGCTTGGCGCGCATCATCGACCGCGCACGCAATGTGGAAACCCGTATCAAGCAGTGCACCCACCCCGCTGAAGATGCCGATGGCTATGCAGAGTTGGCCGAACTGCGCACCCGCGGTTTGTTGGCCAATACCAGCATTGCGCTGCTCACCTCGTGCGCATTTTTGATCGGCCTCACTATCGTGGTGTTGTTCCTTGGCGAGACGATCGACTTCCCCGGCCTGCGCATTTCCATCTTCAGTTTTCTGGGCGGGGTGGTGTGCTTTTTGAGTGCGCTGATCTGCTTCATGGTCGAGACCTTCATCGCCGCCCGCCTGCTCAACTTCGGACGCAAAAAACACTGACCCTGCGCTTCTTCAAGACTTCTTCACGTCAACCGCGCAGTCGTAAAACGTAGGGGCCCGGCCCATGTCGGTCAGGCGCTGGCTGGTCAGCTCGTTCACATTGGTGCCATCGCGGCCCAGCTTGCGCCACCAGATGCCCAAGCCGTTGACCACACCCGGGCGTGCGCGGGCGGACACACGGGCTACACAACGGTGGGTGCCACGGGCATTGAACACCGTCACCTCATCCCCATCCGCAATGCCGCGCTGGGCCGCATCGGCCTCATGCAGTTCCACCAGCGGCTCGCCTTCGATGTCGCGCAGGCTTTTCACATTCACGAAGGTCGAGTTCAGGAAGTTGCGCGCCGGTGGCGAAATCATGGCCAGCGGGTAGGCGGGGTCCGCGCCGGCGAGTTCGTAGTTGGGCACATGGTCGGGCAGGCCATCGTCGCCACGGGCGGCTAAGCGTGCGCTGTAAAACTCGCACTTGCCGCTCGGGGTGGGGAAGCCGCCCTCGGCAAACGGGGCATCGGGCACCGGCAAGGGGGCGTAGCCCTGGCTGAGCAACAAGCCAAAGTCCACCTTGTCGCCAAACGCCGTGCGGCACAGGCTTTCGTCAGACTCGTAGAACAGCGCGTCTGTGTAGTCCATGCGCTGCGCCAGCTCACGGAAAAACTGGGTGTTGGTGCGCGCCTCGCCCAGCGGGGCGATGGCAGGGCGGTTGAGCAGGATGTCGGTGTGGCCGTAGCTGCTGTGCACGTCCCAGTGCTCCAGTTGCGTGGTGGCGGGCAACACATAGTCGGCATAGTCGGCGGTGTCGGTCTTGAAGTGCTCCAGCACTACCGTAAACAGGTCTTCACGGGCAAAGCCCTGCACGACCTTGCCAGAGTCGGGGGCCACCGCCACGGGGTTGCTGTTGTAGACGATGAGCGCCTCAATCGCCGGGCCGAACTCGGGGCTGGCAGGGCGCAGCAAATCGTCGCCAATGGTGCTCATGTTGATGGTGCGCGGGGTGCGGCCCGCCAGCAACTCGGGGCGCTCCAGCGCTGCAGTTTGTGTGGGCACATAACCCGAGCTGGACAGCAACACGCCACCGGCCCGGTGCCGCCAGGCGCCCACCAGTGCGGGCAGGCAGGCGATGGCGCGCACCGCGTTGCCGCCGCCCCGCACCCGCTGCAGCCCGTAGTTCATGCGAATGGCCACCGGCTCGCCAGCGCGTGCTGCCTGGCCGTATTCGCGGGCCAGTTCGCGCACCTCGTCCGCGGTGATGCCACACACCTCTGCGGTGCGCTCGGGCGTCCAGAGCAGGGCGCGTTCGCGCAGGCCTTCCCAGCCCAAGGTGTGGCGGGCAATGTAATCGTGGTCCAGCCAGTCGTGGGTGATCAGCTCGTGCATCAGGCCCAGCGCCAGCGCGGCATCGGTGCCGGGGAGCAGGGCAATGTGCTGGTGGCATTTGTCGGCGGTTTCCGATTTGCGTGGGTCGATGCAGACGATGCGCGCGCCGTTGCGCTTGGCTGTTTGCACATGGCGCCAGAAGTGCACGCTACTGGCGATGGCATTGCTACCCCAGATCAGAATGAGTTTGGACTCTGCAAAATGCTCCACCCGCATGCCGACCTTGTTGCCCAGGGTGAGGGTGAGCGCTTCGGCCCCGGCCGAGGCGCAAATGGTGCGGTCCAGACGGGCGGCGCCCAGTTGGTTGAAAAAGCGTGCGGCCAGGCCCTCGCCTTGCACCCGGCCCATGGTGCCGGCGTAGCTGTAGGGCTGGATGGCCTGCGGGTCGCGGGCGGCAATGGCAGTGAGGCGCTGGGCAATGTCGTCCAAAGCCGCGTCCCAGCTCACGGGCTCAAACTGCCCCGACCCTTTAGGTCCCACACGTTTGAGCGGGTGCAGCAGGCGCTCGGGGTGGTAGGTGCGCTCGGTGTAGCGCGAGACCTTGGTGCAAAGAGCGCCACCGGTCGCCGGGTGGTCCGGGTTGCCCTGGACCTTGATGGCCACTCCGTCTTGCACGGTCACCAGCATGGAACAAGTATCGGGGCAGTCGTGGGGGCAGGCGCCGGTGACCCGGGTCATGGCGGGCGCGTCGGGGGCGGTGTGGGAGGTGGCGGGAGTGTCTGAGTGCATGGTGCGGACTTTACCGAATTGCGTATGCTCTTGCGATGACAGGAAGCGGACATTTCTTTCCCTGCAGAGGACACTTGCTATGAAACTGATAGAGCCCATCGTGGCGAACACCCCCGAAATTGCGGCCCTGCGCAAAGACATTCATGCCCACCCGGAGCTGTGTTTCCAGGAGGTGCGCACTGCGGATGTGGTGGCCGCCAAGCTAACGGAGTGGGGCATTCCCGTCCACCGCGGCATGGGCACCACCGGGGTGGTGGGCATTGTGAAGGCCGGCACCTCCAGCCGCGCCCTGGCTCTCCGCGCCGATATGGACGCCCTGCCCATGCAGGAGTTCAATACCTTCGCCCACGCTAGCCAACACGCCGGCAAGATGCACGCCTGCGGGCACGACGGTCACACCGCCATGCTGCTGGCCGCCGCCCAGCACTTTGCCCGACATCGCAACTTTGATGGCACCGTGTACCTGGTGTTCCAGCCCGCCGAAGAGGGCGGGGGGGGCGCGCGGGAGATGATCAAAGACGGTCTGTTTGAGCAGTTCCCGGTGGAAGCCGTGTTCGGCATGCATAACTGGCCGGGCATGGCAGCAGGCACCTTCGCCGCCAGCGCAGGCCCGGTGATGGCCTCCAGCAACGAGTTCAAAATCACCATCCGCGGCAAGGGCGGCCATGCGGCCATTCCCCACAACGCCATTGACCCCGTGGTGGTGGCTTGCCAGCTGGTGCAGGGTTTCCAGACCATCATCAGCCGCAATGTGAAGCCTATTGATGCGGGCGTGATCTCGGTCACCATGATCAACGCCGGCGAGGCCACCAACGTGATTCCTGACCGCTGCGAGTTGCAGGGTACGGTGCGTACGTTCTCCATCGAAGTGCTGGACCTGATTGAGCGCCGCATGCGCGAGATGAGCGAGAGCCTATGCGCCGCGTTCAACACCCGCGTGGAATTTGAGTTTGTGCGCAATTACCCGCCCACCATCAACTCCGCCCGCGAAGCTGCGTTTGCTCGCCAAGTCATGGAAAGCATCGTAGGCGCCGATAAGGTGTACACCCAGGAGCCCACCATGGGCGCGGAAGATTTTTCGTTCATGCTGCAGGCCAAGCCGGGCTGCTACGCCTTTATCGGCAACGGCGATGGCGACCACCGCACCATGGGCCATGGAGCCGGGCCTTGCACCTTGCACAACCCGAGCTACGATTTCAATGACGAATTGCTGCCCCTAGGGGCAACCTTTTGGGTGCGTTTGGCGGAAGAGTGGCTAGCGTCTGACATCTGAAGTCACTATCATGAAATGTCAGTGATAACAGGGGACGCTATGACCGGTTCGAGCGATGGCAATCCGCGGGAACGCGCTGTGAGTCTTCAAGCGGCTGTCCGCCGGCAGACACGGCCGGGCGAGTACCGGTACACCTTTGTGCACGACGAGTTGGAGATTGACGATCCCTCGCTCGATACGAATGGACGTTTTTTCGTGTCGCCACGGGACTACGGCTTTGTGATTCGTGGCTTCGAGGAGGGCCGCACCGCCTGGGCCCGCGACTTCTCCAACGGGACCATGCTGGTGGTGAACGCCGAAGCCCGATCCCACGTGCTGTCACCCAAAATGGCGGCGCGGGTGCTGTTTATTGCGCCGGACGGTGCTTTGCTCCAAGACACAGGGGGTGCGGGGCGTCCTGCGCAGCCGGTTCCCGAGCTGGCGACCATCCGGCTTACCTTGACGGCAACGGTTGACCTCAATGGCTTGTCGCAAGAAGCAGCACGCGCCGAGCTGATCCGCCTGGTAGATCGCGCCGTGCTGGCCGCCCAAGCTTCGCAGGGGGACGGTGTGCGGGTGTTGGAGCATGCGTTTGACTCGGCGTCGGTGGTGTCGTCCGATACGCCGGGCTCCTCAGATACCAACTTTTCTCAGCTGCTGGACATGTAGCCGCAGCGGGCTGCGGGGCCTTGTCAGGCAGCCTGTGGGGCCGGAAAGCGGACTTTCGCCATCTGCAACAGGCCGTCAAAGATCAGGTTGTCCACCAGTTCGAAAGGCCGTGTCATGCTGGGCGCCATTTTCCAACCGGCTCCGCCCGTCATGATGCAGGCGGGCTCTGCGCCGCAGTGCGCTTTGACGTGTTGCACCATGCGCTCGACAGCACCTGCAATCGCAAAAGTGCCGCCACTGGTGAGTGCATCGCTGGTGTTGGTGGGGAACTCGCGCACATCGCCGGTGGGCACATGCAAGCCCGCTGTGCCGGACTCCAGCGCGCGGAGCATGATGCCGTGGCCGGGCAAAATCAAGCCACCCAAAAACTTGCCCTGGGCATCGACCGCCTCCACCGTCACGGCGGTCCCCACCATCACCAACACCATGGGCCGTGCCGGGCCCTGACTCAGCATGTGGTGATAGGCACCGATCATGGCCACCCAGCGGTCCGCGCCGAGCCGGGTGGGGTGGTCGTAGCCATTGCGCAGGCCGGCTTCGCCCTCGCTGGAGACGACCCACTGGGGCACGACATCCCACAAATCCATTTGCTCTTGCACCCGGCGCTTGACGGCGTCGCCCGCCACCACGCAGCCCAGCACCTGGTCTGGTGGCGTTAGCGCGCTCCAGGCGCCATCTGCGAGCTTGTCGATGTTTTCCAAAAATTCAGCCCCCTGCGCCAGAAGGGCAGCGCCCGGCCGGGGGGAAGCGTAGTGGGCCCACTTGAGGCGTGTGTTGCCGATGTCCAGCGCGAGAAATGTCATGGTGCCGCAAGCAGTGTCTTGATAGAGCGCACTCTACCGGATTCGGCGGCCTGTCCCGCGTACGGCGCAGGTTGTGCCTAGGTACTTACCCCCATGAGCGGTGTAAGCCGCTGTCAGGGTGATTGGTTTACAGTTGACGTTTACGTAAACGTCAATCGTGCTGCATTGCGCAGCCACTGCTTGTGAGTGCCTTATGACCGACCTGTCTGCTGACTTCAAAGCCCTGGCCAACTACCGCCCCACGCACAAAGTGCGCTTCGTCACCGCGGCGAGCCTGTTTGACGGGCACGATGCGGCCATCAACATCATGCGGCGCATCCTGCAGGGCATGGGTGCCGAGGTCATTCACCTGGGCCACAACCGCAGTGTGGACGAGGTGGTGACGGCCGCCTTGCAGGAAGATGTGCAGGGCATTGCCATCAGCTCTTACCAGGGCGGGCATGTGGAGTACTTCAAGTACATGGTGGACCTGCTCAAGGCGCGGGGTGGGGCACATATTCAAGTCTTTGGCGGCGGTGGCGGGGTGATCGTGCCGCCCGAAATCCGCGAACTGCATGCCTACGGCGTTACCCGTATCTACAGCCCCGAAGACGGGCAGCGCATGGGGCTGCAGGGCATGATCGGCGAGATGGTGATGCGCTGCGACCAAGACATCACCGCGCTGGCCCCGACAGACCTCAACGCGATTCAAGGCCACACCGAGGCCAGTTGGCGCGCTCTCGCCCAGTTGCTGACCGCCATTGAGGCTTCTAAGCTAAATCCGGCCCTAGCCCAAGAGATACGTGCGCAAGCAGCTACTAAAAAGATAGCGACTATCGGCATCACCGGCACCGGTGGTGCGGGCAAGTCCAGCCTGACGGATGAGCTGATCCGCCGCTTGCGGCTGGACCAGAACGACGCCTTGCGCGTCGCGGTCATCTCCATTGACCCCAGTCGCCGTAAGAGCGGGGGGGCGCTGCTGGGCGACCGTATCCGCATGAATGCCATCTCTCCATGGCAACAAGGTTCTCGCGTGTTCATGCGCTCGCTGGCTACCCGGGACTTCGGTTCCGAAATCAGCGCCGCGCTGCCGGACGTGATTGCTGCCTGCAAGGTGGCGGGCTTTGATTTGGTGGTGGTGGAGACCTCGGGCATCGGCCAGGGCGATGCGGCGATTGCACCGCTGGTCGACGTGCCGGTGTATGTAATGACGCCCGAGTTCGGCGCCGCCAGCCAGCTCGAGAAAATCGACATGCTGGACTTTGCCGAGTTCGTGGCCATCAACAAGTTCGACCGCAAAGGTGCCAGCGACGCGCTGCGTGATGTGGCCAAACAGGTACAGCGCAACAAAGAAGCCTGGACCACGCCTACTGAGCAGATGCCGGTGTTCGGCACCATGGCCGCGCGCTTCAATGACGATGGCGTTACCGCGCTGTACCAGGCCATGCTGCCGCGCCTCAAGGCGCTAGGCGTACCTTTGCAGGAAGGTAGCTTGCCGCGCGTGAGCGTGCGCCACAGCTCTAACCAGACGCCGGTGGTGCCCGCAGCGCGCACCCGCTACCTGGCCGAAATCAGCGACACCGTGCGCGGCTACAAAAAGCGCGCCCAAGCGCAGGCCCGCCTGGCGCGCGAAATCCAGCAACTGCGGGAGTCCGGCCGCATGTTGCAAGAGGCTAACCCCGACAAGGTCAACGCCGTCACCGCAGTCCGGGAGTTGGCGGTAGAGCGCGAAGAGCGCATGGGCGCCGCCGAGCGCAAGCTGCTGACCCAGTGGCCCGAAATGCAAAAGGCCTACGCCGGCGACGAGTACGTGGTGAAGATTCGTGACAAGGAAATCCGCACCGCACTCACCACCAAGAGCTTGAGCGGCACCACCATCCGCAAAGTGGCTTTGCCGCAGTACGAAGACCACGGCGAGATTCTCAAGTGGCTGATGCTCGACAACGTGCCCGGAAGCTACCCCTACACCGCAGGTACCTTTGCTTTCAAGCGCGAGGGCGAGGACCCGACCCGCATGTTCGCGGGCGAGGGCGATGCCTTCCGCACCAACACCCGCTTCAAGCTGCTCAGCAGCGGCATGGCGGCCAAGCGCCTGAGTACCGCGTTTGACTCTGTCACGCTCTACGGCAACGACCCTGACCCGCGCCCCGATATTTACGGCAAGGTGGGCAACAGCGGCGTGAGTATTGCTACGTTGGACGACATGAAGGTGCTCTACGACGGGTTTGATTTGTGCAATCCGTCCACCAGTGTGTCCATGACCATCAACGGCCCGGCACCGTCCATATTGGCCATGTTTATGAACACAGCCATCGACCAGAACATCGACAAATTCAAAACCGACAACGGCCGCGAGCCCACCGATACCGAAGTCGCCAAGATCAAGGAGTGGGTGCTGGCCAATGTGCGCGGCACCGTGCAGGCCGACATCCTGAAAGAAGACCAGGGTCAGAACACCTGCATCTTCAGCACCGAGTTTTCACTCAAGGTCATGGGCGATATTGCCAGCTACTTTGTGCACCACAACGTGCGCAACTTCTACAGCGTGTCCATCAGCGGCTACCACATTGCCGAGGCCGGTGCCAACCCCATCAGCCAGCTGGCGTTCACGCTGTCCAACGGCTTTACGTTTGTCGAAGCCTATCTGGCGCGCGGCATGCACGTTGACGACTTTGCGCCCAACCTGAGCTTTTTCTTCAGCAATGGCATGGACCCGGAATACACGGTGATGGGCCGCGTGGCGCGCCGCATCTGGGCTGTGGCCATGAAAGAGAAATACGGCGCCAACGAGCGCAGCCAAAAGCTGAAGTACCACATCCAAACCAGCGGCCGCAGCCTGCACGCCCAAGAGATTCAGTTCAACGACATCCGCACCACGCTGCAGGCGCTCATCGCCATTTACGACAACTGCAACAGCCTGCACACCAACGCGTTTGACGAGGCCATTACCACGCCCACTGAAGATTCGGTGCGCCGCGCTATGGCCATCCAACTCATCATTAACCGCGAGTGGGGCCTGGCCAAGAACGAGAACCCTTCGCAGGGCGCCTTCATCATCGAAGAGCTCACCGAGCTGGTGGAAGAGGCGGTTCTCAAAGAGTTTGAGAGCATTGCCGAGCGCGGCGGCGTGCTGGGCGCCATGGAAACCGGCTACCAGCGCGGCAAGATTCAGGACGAGTCCATGCACTACGAAATGCTCAAGCACACCGGCGAGCTGCCCATCATCGGGGTGAACACCTTCCGTAACCCGCATGGCGACGCCGTGATGGACAAGCTGGAGCTGGCCCGAAGCACCGACGATGAAAAGCAAAACCAGCTCAAACGCCTGGCCGACTTCCACACCTTGCACGCAACTCAGTCGCCCGCCATGCTCAAGAAACTGCAGCAGGCCGTGATCGACAACGCCAATGTGTTTGACGTGCTGATGGACGCGGTCCGCGTGTGTTCGCTGGGCCAGATCACCAGTGCGCTGTTTGAGGTGGGCGGGCAGTACCGGCGCAATATGTAGCTGCGTCGGACGATGGCAAAAAGCTCAGCCCACACCGGATGCACCTGCATGGGGCGCTTATGGTGCGTTTATTGCTAGTGACTGTGCAAGCCGTTGGAACCCGCTTGGGCGGGTGGCTCTGGAGATCGGGCCTGCACATGTTGTCAAAAATACCGCTTTGGTTGGGGCGTTTAAGCGTCGGGCGCAAACTCACGCTCATCTACCTGCTGGACTTGACGGCCGTCATTTACGTGTCGGGCATCCTCATCCACGAAAAATACCTCGCGATTGACTTTGCCCGCAAAGAGATTGTGGGCGTCCAGTACACCGAGGCGGTGCGCCGCAGTGTGATGGACAACATCCTGGCACCGGCTGGCACGGTGCCCGCAGCCCGCGCCGGGGCGCTTCAGGGGCTGGAGCAAGCGAAGGCGGCGTTTGACGGTGAACTCCGCACCGGTGGTGCGTCCTCCCGGCTGCACGCCACGTTGGCGGACGCAGCCGCGGCGTCTGAGCATGGCGTCCTCGTGTCGCAGGCGCGGGACCTGCTCACGATCGTGGGCAACCAGTCCAATTTGATTCTGGACCCGGACCTGGACAGCTACTACGTGATGTCGCTGACCCTGCTGCGCTTGCCGGAGCTGCTGCAGGTCATGCTGGACACCCATCACTTTATGAGCCACTGGGGAACGCGGGTCCCCGGCTTCAACCCCAATGCCCAGTTGTTGACTCTCCTGGGCCGGCTGGACGCCGTGCAACAGGGCCTGGAGTCAGACTACGAGCAAACCTGGTTGGCAGGCACGCCGGCTTTACAGGCGGCCCTGCGCCCGGGCCGCGATGCTATGCGCCGGTCTCTGACCGAATTCACGCGGGCGGTCCGCGATATCAACACCGGCAGTATTACCCCGGAACAGACCGCACGGCTGGACGCCAGCTTCCGCATTGCACTGCAAGACCTCTCCGGCAGCTGGCAGACCGGCCTTACCCAACTTGCAGTCTTGTTAGACCAGCGGGTGGAACAACTCTTCCATCGCATGTGGCTGCACTTGGGGACTGCGCTGGCGCTGTTGGGCTGCATTTTGAGTCTGGTGTATCTGGTGGCCAGCCAGATCGCGAAACCTCTGCAAAGCCTGGCCCGCGTGGCCAACGATGTGCGCCTCAAGGCGGACTACAGTTTGCGTGCCGAGTGGCACAGTCGCGATGAAATCGGCCAACTGTTTGCCGCTTTCAACGGCATGTTGGCGCAGCTGGACCGTGACCGCCTGGTGCAGCAGGAGCTAGCCGCCAGTGCCCGCGCCGCCGAAGCGCAGCGGGAGCTGGTGGAGGCGTTTCCGATTCCCATGGTGGTGACCTCGGTGCCCGACCACGAGGTGTTGCACGTCAACACCCCGGCGCGCCCCTGGCTGAGCGGCCGCACCGATGACCCGTGGCGCCACGGCCTGGAGCCGGGCGTGCGGGGGCGGTTCTTTCAGCGACTGGCGGATTTTGATGCGGTCGATGAGTTCGAGGTGCGCTGGCATGGCGGCGCCACGCCCTCGTGGGCGGTGTTGTCGGCGCGCCGGCTCAACTACCAGGGGCGCGACGCCGTGCTCACCGCCTTCACGCCCATCAACAAGCTCAAAGTGATGGAGCAGCGGCTGGAGCTGTGGGCCAAGGTGTTTGAAGCGTCCAGCGAAAGCATCATCATCATGGACGGTGCCCGCAACATCATCAGCGTGAACCAGGCCTTCTGCCGCAGCACCGGGCACGATTTGTACGAGGCACTGGGCCAGGACCTCAGTTTTGTGATGGAAACGCCGCAGGACGCGGTGTGGACGCATCTAGAAGACCACAACGACTGGCAAGGTGAAGTGCGGTTCTGCAAACAGAACGGCGACAGCTATCCCGCCTGGCTGATGGTCTCTACGGTGCACAAAAGCGCTACCAGCGGCGAGGTGGTGAACTACATCGGCATCTCCATCGACATTACCGACCGCAAGGCCAAAGAGGAGCGCATCCGCTTCCTGGCCCAGCACGATGTGCTTACGGAGCTGCCCAACCGAGCCCTGTGCCAGCAGCGGCTGGGCGAGGCCATGGAGAGTGCGCGCCACAGTGGCGAAAAAGTGGCGGTGCTGTTTATTGACCTGGACCGGTTCAAGCTCATCAACGACACCGTGGGCCACCACATTGGCGACGGGCTGCTGCGCACCGTGGCGCGCCGCCTCAGCAGTGCAGTGCGAGCCGACGATACGGTGAGCCGCCTCGGGGGCGATGAGTTTGTGATCGTGCTGCGGCATGTGGGCGATTTGGCGGAGCTCAACGCCATGGTCAACGACCGCCTGATTCCGGCGATCCGCCAGACCGCGACGGTCGACGGGCATGTGCTCACGGTGTCCTGCAGTGTGGGCGTCGCCCTGTTCCCCGATGATGCGCTGGACCAGGACGAGCTGATGCGCCGCGCCGATGCCGCCATGTACGAGGCCAAGTCCGCAGGGCGGGACACCGCCCGCTTCTTTTCTCCCGAGACCGATCAGCGGGTTCTGGCCCGCCAGACCATGGAGAGCCAGCTGCGCCAGGCGCTGGCGAACAACGAGTTCAGTCTGCACTTTCAGCCCCGGCTCAATGCCCGCACCCGCAAGGTGCAAGGCGCTGAAGCCCTGCTGCGCTGGAAAAACCCGATGCTCGGGCATGTGCCGCCGGGCGAGTTCATCCAGGTGGCCGAAGAGAGCGGCCTGATCAAACCCATAGGCGCGTGGGTGTTGGCCGAGGCCTGCCGGAGCTGGATGGCGCTGGAAGCCCAAGGGGTGAGCAAGGGGCTGGAGCTCTCGGTGAATTTGTCGGTGGCCCAACTGGCCGACCCGGAGTTGGTCGATCAGCTCAGTGCCATATTGCGCGAAACCCGCATGCCGCCCGCGCAGCTGGAGTTGGAGCTCACCGAGTCGCACCTGATGGACAACCCGCTCGCCGCCCAGCAGCAGGTGGCCGCCCTCAAGGCGCTGGGGGTGCAGGTGGCTATTGACGATTTCGGCACCGGCTACTCCAGCCTGGCCTACCTCAAGCGCTTTGCGATCGACAAACTCAAAGTGGACCAGTCTTTCGTGCTCGGCATGCTGGAAGACAGTGCCGATGCGGCCATCGTGCACGCTGTCATTGCGCTCGGCCACACGCTGGGCCTCAAGGTCGTGGCGGAGGGGGTGGAGAACCTGCCCACTGCCCAGACCCTCACCGCACTCGGCTGCGATGAGCTGCAAGGCTATTGCTTCAGCCGCCCGGTGCCGCTGCCCGAGTGGGTGAGCTACCTGCAAAGCCACGCCCAGCGGGAAGACCGGCGACGCCCGCCGATTTCCCCCGTTTAGCGCGAAGTGGATGCTATATTTTTAATAGCTACTCGCGCATATTCTGTATGGGCTAGAGGCTGTTTTTGCTTGAAAATTGCCTTAAGCCGTCAGTTGCCGCTGCAGCCAGCGGCACACCGGGCTGGAGGCGTCTTCCAGCCCGTGGATCACGGTGAAGTGGTCGGCGCCTTCGATGGCGCTCAGCTCTACCGGGTTGCCCAGGGCCACTGCCGTGTTGCGGTAGGTGGTGGACTGGCGGGCGAATTCGCCGGACTCTTGGCCACCCCAGACCACCCAAGTGGGCGTAGGGCATGCGCGCAGATTGGGCGTGGGGGACTGGCGGCGGATGATGCCGGCATCCAGCTGGATCATGGGTTGCAGGTAGCTGTAGCGCAGCGGCTCCAACTCATAGAGGCCGCTGAACAGCAAGCCCGCCTTGAGCGGGTCGCGCGGCAGGCCGTAGTCGGTGTCCCAGGCGGTTTGCAAGCACATGGCACCCAGGTGGCCGCCGGCCGAGTGACCGCCCACGCCCACGCGGGTCGGGTCGCCACCGTAGTGTTGGATATTGCGCAGCGTCCAGGCCACGGCCGAGCGCACCTGTCGCGTGATCTCGTCAATCGTGACAAACGGCGCCAGCGCGTAGTTCACCACCACGGTGGTGATACCGCTGGCGTGCAGGCCCAGCGCGACGCCATGAAAGTCTTTGCTCTGGAAGGCGCGCCAGTAGCCGCCGTGGATGAACACAAAAACGGGCGCGTTGGGCTGGTCTGCCGGAAAGATGTCCAGCGTCTCATGCACGGTGGGGCCGAAGGGGATGCCGGCATGGTGCTTGAGGGTGCTACGGGCCTTGTCGGCCTGCGCGGCAAAGTGCTTGCCGGGCGCGGTCGGGTCGGACAGTGCGATGGAGGGGTTGTACTGCGCGTCAATTTGCGCCTGGGTGTCAAAGTCGCGGTAGAGCATGGGGCTGAAGTGTCCTTGATGAATCAAATGCCGACGTAGCGGTGCCAGAGTTCGGGTTGTGTGGCCAAGGTGGCTGAGTCGCCACTCCAGACCGCGCGGCCGCGCTCCATGATGGTGTGGTGGCCGGCCAGCGCAATCAGGCGCTGCACATATTTGTCGATGACCAGCACACTCTGGCCTTGGGAGCGCAGGGTGTCCAGGCAGCGCCAGATGTCTTCCCGGATGAGCGGGGCCAGGCCTTCGGTGGCTTCGTCCAGGATCAGCAGGTGCGGGTTGGTCATGAGCGCGCGGCCGATGGCCAGCATCTGCTGCTCGCCACCCGAGAGCTGGTTCCCCATGTTGCGTGCCCGTTGCTCAAGCACCGGGAAGAGGTGGTAAATCCGCTCCAGCGTCCATGGCTGGGCACTGGCATTGCGCCGCGCGGCAAAGGCAATCAGGTTTTCTTGCACCGTGAGGTTGGGGAAAATCTGCCGCCCCTCGGGCACCAGTGCCACGCCCATGCGGGCAATGCGGTCGGGGCTCAAGCCCTCAATGCGCTCGCCCCGGAAGCGGATGCTGCCGTTGCGCGCTGGCGTCAGCCCCAGAATGCTGCGCACCGTGGTGGTCTTGCCCATGCCGTTGCGGCCCAGCAGGGTGCAGGTGGTGCCGGCCGGGAGCTGCATGTCCAGCCCGAACAGCACCTGGCTGTTGCCGTACGCCGTCTCCAGGCCCTGGATGTCGAGCAGGGTCTCGGTGCTCATGCGCGCACCTCCGGCAAGGCTTCGTCGCCCAGGTAGGCGCGTTTCACGTCGTCACTTTGGCGAATGGCATCCGGCTGCCCGCTGGCAATCACGCGGCCGGCTACGAGCACCGAGATGGTGTCGGCCAGTTGGAACACGGCGTCCATGTCGTGCTCCACCAGCAGCAGCGTGGTCTCCGCGCGCAGCGATTGCAGCAACGCCACCATGCGCTGGGATTCGTCCGGCCCCATGCCGGCCAAGGGTTCGTCCAGCACCAGCAACTGCGGGCGGCTGGCCAGCGCCAAGCCCACCTCTAACTGCCGTTGCTCGGCATGCGACAAGGCGCCTGCCGTACGTTGCAACTGAGCCTGCAAACCTACGCGCGCTGCCACGTCTGCTGCGGCCTGCATGCGTTGGGTCTCGGTGTGTACCGGGCGCCAAAAGCGCATGCTGCTGCCCGCCACCGCCTGCAGGGCGAGGGCCAGGTTGTCTTGCACGCTCAGGCGCAAAAACACGTTGGTAATCTGGTACGAGCGAGCCAAACCGCGCTTCACACGTGCGTGCATGGGCAGGCGGGTGATGTCTGCCCCGTTGAGTAACAGGCGCCCGGAATCCGGCTGCAGCGCGCCCGAAATCTGGTGGATAAGCGTGGTTTTTCCTGCGCCATTCGGGCCAATCAAGGCATGGACTTCGCCTTGGTGTACCTGCAGGCTGGCGTGGTCGGTGGCGGTGAGCGCGCCGAAGCGCTTGACCAGCGTGTCGATCTGTAGCAAGGGGGGGGCGCCGGTGCTCATGGCTGGCCCCGCGTCCACACGCTGCGCAGGCTGGCCAGGCCGCGCGGTGCCAGCAGCACCACAGCCAGCAACATGGCGCCCAAGCCCAGCTGCCAGTGTTCGGTGGTGTGGCCCAGCACTTCTTCAAGCAGCAGGAAAGCGGCAGCACCCAGCACGCCGCCATACAGGTGGCCCACGCCACCCAGAATCACCATCACCATCAGCATGCCGCTCTGGCTCCACTGCATCATGGACGGGCTGACAAACCCTCCCTGGTTGGCCAGCAAGGTGCCGGCCAGACCGGCCATGGCGCCCGCCAAGGTGAAGGCCGTGAGCTGCGTGCGCAGCACCGGAAAACCTAGCGCCTGCATGCGCACCGGGTTCTCGCGCAGGCCTTGCAGCACCTGGCCGAAGCGCGCGTTGAGCAGGCGCTGGGTGAACAGCAGGCACAGGGTGAGCGCACCGAGGGCCAGGTAATAGAGTGCCGTGTCGTCAGGGGCGATGCCGGCCCAGGTGTTGCGCCCGGCCAGGGGCAGGCCGTCGTCCCCGCCGTAGGTTTTGAGGGAAACGGCCAGGTAATACAGCATTTGCGCAAAGGCCAGCGTGATCATGATGAAGTACACGCCCTGGGTACGCAGGCTGATAAAACCGATCAGGCAGGCCAGGCCCGCGCTCACTAGCATGGCAGCGGGCCAGGCAATGGCAGCAGGCACGGTGCCGTGTTGCATGAGAATGCCCACGGTGTAGGCACCCGCGCCCACAAAGGCCGCATGCCCGAAGCTCACCAAGCCGCCGAAGCCCAGAATCAGGTTCAGGCTGCTGGCCGCAAGGGCAAAAATCGCAATGCGGGTGGCCAGCGTGACGTAGAACTCGGCGTGCAAAGCTGCCGTGATCTGCGGCAGGGCCAGCATCACCAGAAACACCGGGAGTGCAGCCCGCAGGTGCAGGGTGTGGTGCAGCGAGGTGCGGGCGTTGTCGGAATCAACCATGGGCAGGGAACAGGCCGCGCGGCTTGAAGAACAGAACCGCAGCCATCAACACATAAATCAAGATAGAGGCCACCGCCGGCGCCGCATCGGCTGCCAGCGCTGCGCCGAAGAGCGACTCGAACACCATGGGCAGCAGAGTGCGCCCGCCGGAGTCCACCATGCCCACCAGCAGCGCGCCCACCAGCGCGCCGCGAATGGAGCCGATACCGCCGATCACGATGACCACAAAGGCCAGAATCAGAATGCTCTCCCCCATGCCCACCTGCACCGCCAGCAGGGGCCCGAGCATGCCGCCGGCCAGCGCGCATAAAGCGGCGCCCAGCCCGAACACCGCAGTGAAAAGGCGCTGCACATTGGTGCCCATGGCCAGGGCCATGTCGCGGTTGGAGGCGCCGGCACGGACTTGCATGCCCAGCCGGGTGCGGGTCACCAGCAGGTAGAGCAGCAAGGCGGTGGTCAGGCCCACACCGATGATGAGTAGGCGAAAAGCCGGGTAAAAAAAGCCGGGCAACAACTCCACCGGGCCCGAGAGTGCGGCCGGCGGGTTCAGCGACAGGGGCTGTGAGCCCCAGATCATGCGCACCGACTCGTTACACATGAGCAATATGGCAAAGGTGCCCAGCACTTGGGTGACGTGGTCCCGCCGGTAGAGCCGGCGCAACACGCTCACTTCGAGCAGCACCCCGAAAATGGCAGTGCCCGCCACCCCCGCCACCAACCCCCACCAGAACGAGCCGCTGGCCTGGGTGGCTGTGGCGATCAGGTAGGCGCCCACCATATAGAGGGATCCGTGGGCCAGGTTCACCATGTCCATGATGCCGAACACCAGGGTCAACCCGGCGGCCAGCAAAAACAGCATCAGGCCGAGCTGCAGGCCGTTCAGGGCCTGCTCCAGCAGCAGAATTCCGCTCATGCGCGTGCGTCAGGCCTTAGAGGCCGGGCATCTTGCAGTTGGCGGCGTAGGCGTCGGCGTGGTTTTTGAACACGGTGCCCAGAGTGCGGTTGGTGACGCGGCCCTTGGCGTCGCGGGTAATGACGCGCAGGTAGTAGTCCTGGATGGGGAAGTGGTTGCTGTTGAACTTGAAGGCGCCCCGCACCGAGTCAAACTTGGCGGCTTCCAGTGCCTTCTTGACGGCGGCTTTGTCGTCCAGCTTGCCCTTGCTGTCGCGCACGCCGGCGTCCATCAGGCGGGCAGCGTCGTAGCCTTGGGCCGCGTACAGGGTGGGCAGGCGGCCGTATTCTTTTTCAAACTCCGCCACAAATTTCTTGTTGGCCGCGTTGTCCATGTCGTGGCCCCACTGGCTGGTGTTGAACATGCCCAGCATGGGCTCGCCCACGGCTTTGATCACGTCCTCATCGCCCGAGAATCCGGGGCCGAACAGCGTGATGTCCTTGGACAAGCCAGCGCCCACAAACTGCTTGATGAAGTTAATGCCCAGGCCGCCGGGCAGGAAGATGTAGACCGCGTCCGGCTTGGTGGCGCGCAGCTTGGAGAGCTCGGCGCCGTAGTCGAGCTGGTTGAGGGCGGTGTAGGTCTCGGAAGCAATCTCGCCTTTGTAGAAACGCTTGAAGCCGGTGAGGGCGTCTTTGCCTGCGGGGTAGTTGGGGGCGATCAGCGCCACGCGCTTGAAGCCTTTGTCGGTGACGGTCTTGCCCACCGCCTCATGCATGTTGTCGTTTTGGTACGAGGCACTGAAGAAGTAGGGGTTGCACTGCTCACCCGCGTATTGCGAGGGGCCGGCGTTGGCGCTGATATAGAAAGTCTTGGACTGGAAGGTGGGAGTGCCCACGGCCAGCATGACGTTGGAGAACACGATGCCGGTCATGAAGTCGACCTTGTCGCGCTTGATCAGCCGGTCTGCGGTTTGGCGGCCCACTTCGGGGTTGGCCTGGTCATCGGCCACGATGACTTCGGCAGGGCGGCCGCCGAGCTTGCCACCGTTAAGTTTCACGGCGAGCTGAAAGCCGTCACGGATGTCCACGCCCAAACCAGCGCCGGGGCCGGACAAGGTGCTGAGCAAACCGACACGAACGGGTTCCGGGGTCTGGGCCCAGGTACCTGCTGTTGCGGCAACCAAAGCTGCGGTCAAAACCAGGCGGGAGGGGGCAAAACGGGGCAGGTGCATTGCAAACTTTCCTTGAGGGGGATGGACCGGATCATTATCGGCCCAACCCTCCCTACTTTCTGCGGCACCGGCGCAGAAAGCAGTACCGCGCTCAGTTCAGCAGGTAGCTGTCAGCGTTGGCTTCAAAGTCTTCCGCATCGATTGCCGCGTCATAGGCGGCGCGGGCAGCCAGCGCTTCTTTGGTGTAGGGGATCAGGGGCTTGTCCAGGGGGCGCAGTTTGTGGCGGCGCAGGCCGCGCAGCTGCTGCGAGCGTTCCATGGTTTGCAGTACCAGCTCGGGCTCCATCATCAAGCTGAAGGGGTTGAGGTCGGTGGCAGTGGTTTTCATGGCAGTTCTCCGGTGAGTGGTTGCGCCGGTCATCAGACTTTGGCGCTTAGGAGAACTGTAGTCAGCCCGGCCCGAAACTGGAGTCAGGCACAGGCTGTAAGTCGTGTAGGAATTTCCCTTACAACAAGCGTGCCCGCACGCTCTTGCCCTTGACCTTACCGGCGTTGAGCTTGTTGCAGGCCGACTGCGCCACATTGCGGGCCACACCCACAAAGGTGCAGTACTCGGTGACCTGGATCTTGCCGATCTGCTCACGGGTGAAGGCGGGGCCGCCCTCGGCGTTGGTCAAGGCACCCAGCACATCGCCAGCGCGGATTTTTTCTTTGCGGCCGCCGGCAATTTGCACGGTCACCATTGGGGGAAGCAAACGCCCGGAGCCTGACGGGGTGAGTTCGTCGAGCTTGTGCCACACCGAGGGCGCGTTTTGGTACTGCTCGATCTTGCCGACCGCACCCATCTCGCGCAAGCTGACCAGGCTCAGGGCCAGGCCTTTCTCGCCCGCGCGACCGGTGCGGCCGATGCGGTGCACATGCACCTCGGGGTCGGGGGTAATGTCCACGTTGATCACGATATCCAACTCTTTCACATCCAGCCCGCGCGAGGCCACGTCGGTAGCCACCAGCACCGAGCAGCTGCGGTTGGCAAACTGGGCCAGCACCTGGTCGCGCTCGCGCTGGTCCAGGTCGCCATGCAGGGCCTGGGCGATAAATCCGTCTTCGACCAGCTTGTCCACCAGCTCGTTGCACTGTTGCTTGGTGTTGCAAAACGCAATGGTGCTCACCGGACGGAAATGGTTCAGGATGCTGCTGACTGCCGTGAAACGGGACTCGCGGTTCACCTCAAAAAAGCGCTGCTCGATGGTGTTGTCGGCCCTGGCGGCCTCCACCTTGATCTGCTGCGGGTTCTGCATGAACTGCTTGGCCAGCTTCTCAATGCCTTCGGGGTAGGTGGCTGAAAACAGCAGGGTCTGGCGGTTGGGTGGGCACTGGCGCACCACGGTGGTGATGTCGTCCAGAAACCCCATGTCGAGCATGCGGTCGGCCTCGTCCAGCACCAGGGTGTTCAGGCCCTCCAGGGTGAGGTATTCGCGCTCCAGCAGGTCCATGATGCGCCCGGGCGTGCCCACCACAATGTGCGCGCCGTTCTCCAGCGAGGCCCGCTGGCCGCGGGTCGCGACACCGCCACACAGGGTGACGACCTTGATGTTGTCTTGCGCGCGCGCCAAGCGGCGAATTTCCACCGTCACCTGGTCGGCCAGCTCGCGCGTAGGGCACAGCACCATGGCCTGCACCGCAAACCAGCGCGGATTGAGCTTAGCCAGCAGGGGCAAGGCAAACGCGGCGGTCTTGCCACTACCGGTCTGGGCCTGGGCAATCAGGTCTTGGCCGGCCAGCGCCACCGGCAGGCTGGCGGCCTGAATGGGCGTCATGGCATCAAAGCCCAGCTGTTGCAGATTGGCCAGCGTGGCAGGTGCGAGGGGGAGAGTAGAGAAAGCTGTCATCCCCCGATTATCGGGGGTGGGCCTGAGGGCTGATCCAGTGAATTGCGGGCTGCTACTTATTTAATAGCTAGATGTCTTGTTTTTACGAGGGCTTTGGGGGTGTTTTTCTTTTTGCTAGGGCGCATCCCGCCGCTTCTTTGTTCTTTTCTGCTCCCCGAATGCAGGCACGCTCTTGCACTGCAAGTTGTTACTACTTGACCGAAAACTAGCCTAGACTTGCGGCTCCTACAAGCGCTGAACTCCGGAGAACTACCAATGGATATCTTGAAGCGAAACCACGTTAACGTGAGCGGTGAAGGCACCCAAACATTGCTCTACGCCCACGGCTTCGGCTGTAACCAGCACATGTGGTCTCAGGTGACCCCTGCGTTTGAGGCAAGCCATCGACAGATTTTGTTCGACTATGTGGGCTGTGGCGCCTCCGATGCGAGCGCGTTTGACCCTCGCCGCTACAGCACCCTGAACGGTTACGCTCAGGATGTGCTCGATGTTTGCGATGCCCTCGGCTTGAGCTCCGGAGTCACTTTTGTGGGGCACTCAGTGAGCAGTTCCATCGGCATGTTGGCCTCCATTGCCCGCCCAAGCCTTTTTGATCGCATGATCATGGTGGGCCCGTCTCCTTGTTTTGTTAACCACGCTCCGGACTACGCGGGCGGCTTTGAGCGTACCGACCTCGAAGGTTTGTTGGCGCTGATGGACCAGAACTACATCGGCTGGGCCAACTACCTCACCCCGGTGATCTCCGGCGAGCAAGGCGGCGGACCGGTCGCAAAAAATCTGGAGGAGAGTTTTTGCTCGACGGATCCGCTGATTGCACGCATTTTTGCCGAGGCTACTTTTTACGCGGACAACCGGGCGGACCTGCCTCTGGTCACCTGCCCCAGTTTGATTCTGCAACACCGGTATGACGCTCTTGCACCGGTCGAGGTGGGGGAGTACTTGCACCAGCACCTGCGCGGCAGCACGCTGCGGGTACTGGATGTGGTGGGGCATTGCAGCCACATGTCCCATCCGGCGTTGGTCGTCGATGAAATGAAAGCTTATTTAGCGACTTCGCTGTAGTCATGGTGACCGCCCGCGTGTCATGAAGCACCTTGATTTGCTACCTAGTCCTGTGTTGGCTACCGATTTGCGGGGGAGCATCCTGACAGCGAATCGGGATTTGTTGGCACTGGTGGGCACAGATGGGGGGGCGTGTGCGGGCCGAACTCTGGATGTTTTGATGCCGGCTGCGAGTCGCATTTTCATGCAGACCCACGTCTGGCCTATGGTGATGCGCTATGGCGCAATCCAGGAGATTTATCTTCACCTCAGCACAGCCAGCGGTGAGTCGGTCCCGGTAATGGTGAATGCCCGCCAGGGCCGCTGGGATGAGACGGAGTGTATTTTTTGGGTTTTCTTTGTAGCGCAAGAGCGCAGCCGTTTCGAGGCTGAGCTCTTGGACGCCCGGGGCCGTGCCCAACGCTTGGCGGCTGAGTTGTCACAGGCGAATGCCGAGTTGAACGCACTTCATCAGCAGATGTCTGAACATGCACAACATGTGGAGTCAGAAAACCGAGAGCTTTCTGCGCTAAGCCTGACCGATCCCCTGACGCAATTGGGGAACCGCCGCGCCTTGGAGCGCGCGGTGGAGCAATGGCAAAAGCAGACCCCTCAAGGCACACCCGCAGCCTTGATGATGGTCGATGCAGATCATTTCAAGAAAGTGAACGACACCTATGGTCACGATGAGGGCGACCGAGTGTTGCAGGAGTTGGGCCAACAACTCCAAGCCAGTGGCCGAGGGAGTGATCTGGTGGTGCGCTATGGTGGAGAGGAGTTTGCGATGTGGTTGCCGGGTGCCACGCCGGACGGCGCACGTGCCGTTGCCGCGCGTACCCATGCCCTGATTGCGCAGGTGCGGGTGGGTGACCGGCCCATCTCGGTGAGCATTGGTGTCGTCTGCGCACAGCACACGCTGCACAAGGAACAAGATATGGTGTTTCTGAGTCGCATGCTCCAACAGGCGGACCTTGCGCTCTACCGGGCCAAAGCGGCAGGGCGCAATCGCACCGAATGGCACACCGGTGCTCTTGGACTCTCCTAAAATTTGAGGATTGCGCTCAGGCGCGTTCAAAAGAGGTCGTGCATGCGTTCCTGGATGGGTATGGCGCTGGTCAGCAGCGCGTTGTTGGTAGCTTGCGGCACCAATGTGGTCAACCCGGTCACCGGGCAAACCGAGCGCTCCGCCATGAGCGAGGACGCCGAGATCGCCGAAGGGGCCAAAGGCCACCAACAGGTGTTGCAGGAGTACGGGGTGGTCAACAACCCGGCACTGCAGTCCTATGTCAACGCGCTGGGGCAGCGCTTGGCGGGGCAGAGTCACCGCAGTCAGCTGCAGTGGCACTTTACGGTGCTGGACAGCCCCGAGATCAACGCCTTTGCCTTGCCCGGTGGCTATGTTTATGTCACCCGCGGCATCATGGCCTACATGGATAGCGAGGCTGATCTGGCCGGCGTCATCGGCCACGAAATTGGTCACGTCACCGCCCGCCACGGCGCACAGCGCGCCACGAGCCAGCAGAACGCAGGCTTGGGTGTGTTTGCCGCCAGCGTGCTGGGTGCGGTGGCTGAAGCCTATGGCGTGGCAGGCGCGGGGCAGCTTGCGGGACAGGTGTCGCAAAACGTGGCGGCGGGTTACATCGCCTCCTATGGCCGCGAACAGGAGCTGCAGGCCGATGGCTTGGGCGCCGAGTACCTGTTTCGCACCCGCTACGACCCGCGCAACATGATTGACGTGATCAAGGTCCTCAAAAACCAGGAGCTCTTTGCGGCAGACCAGGCCAAGGCCGAAGGGCGCCCTGCACCCGCCAAGGGGGATTGGCTTTCATCGCACCCCAGCAACGACCAGCGCCTTGAAACCATCAGCCGCTTGGCCGCGCAATACAAAACCCAAGAGCGCTATGACGACGAGGGCCGCGCCCGCTACCTGCAGGCCATCCAGAGCATGAACTTTGGCGACAGCCCGGAGCAGGGCCTGGTGCGGGGGCGCAATTTTTACCATGAGTCCCTCGGCCTGGCCCTCACGGCGCCTGCAGGTTGGTATGTGCAAAACGACACCGAGCAACTGGCCTTTATCAACACCGCTCGCGATGCCGCGCTTCTGGTGCGCACGGTACCTGCCGCCGCCGGCAAGACACCGGCCGATGTCGTGCGCAACCTGCTCAAGCCGACCCAGGGCCGCTTGGAGCCCACTACTATCAACGGGCTGCAGGCCTCTCGCTTCACCGGTGCACGGGCCGGTGCCAATGGCAGCAGCGTTGCTTTGGAGGCGACGGTCATTACCGGCCCCGGTGACCGGGTGTACTTGTTGCAGTCGACTGCCAAAGACGCCAACGCCCTGGCCCGTGCCCGCGCAGGCCTGCGCGAGGCTGAAGGCAGCTTTCGCGCATTGACAACCCAAGACCGCGCTGCGGCCCGGCCCTGGGTCATCAAGACAGCGCCGTACCCCAAGGGTGGATTTGCCGAGCTGGCCAAAAACTCACCGATTGCGCGGCCCGAGCAGCAGCTGCGCTTGATCAACGGTTACTACGGCGGCGGCGAGCCAGCAGTCGGGCAGCCAGTTAAAGTCGTGGTCATGAAGTAATTTGCTATATTTTTAGGAGCTACTTGCGCAGTATCGGCGAGGGCTAACTGCCATTTTTATTATGAATCAGCTCTACATATCTTCCCAGTTTGATGCCGGTGCTATCGACGTTGTGCGGGCCGAGGTTGCGCACGACATTCAGCTGCGCATCCGCCCTGACAGTGCTGCCGGGTTTGCCCAGTGGTTCCATTTTTGTTTGCATGGTGCGGCGGGGCAGGCGGTGACCCTGCGGTTTATCAATGCTGCGGAGTGCGCCTACCCCAAAGGTTGGGAGGGCTACCAAGTGCTCGCCAGCGAGGACCGCCAGCACTGGAGCCGCATCGACACCCACTACGACGGCAGCGTCATGACTGCCCGTTTGACCCCCCAGGGCAATGCCATTTATTTCGCCTACTTTGAGCCCTATTCGCTGGAGCAACACCTCGACCTGTTGGCCTCTGCGGCGGCGTCCCCCTTGGTGAAGTTGCAACGCTTGGGCGGCACGGTGCAGGGGCGGGACATGTGCCTGGTGCGGGTGGCTGAGCCGCACACCCAAATGCCCGAGGAGGACAAAAAGAATATTTGGGTCATTGCCCGCCAGCACCCTGGCGAAACCATGGCGGAGTGGTTTGTCGAGGGCTTTCTGGAGCGTTTGCTGGATGCGGACGACTCAGTCAGCCGAACCCTTTTGCAGCGCTGCAATTTCTATGTGGTGCCCCATATGAACCCCGACGGCGCGGTGCTGGGCAACCTGCGCACCAATGCCGCTGGCGCCAACCTCAACCGCGAGTGGGCCGCTCCCAGCATGGAGCGCTCGCCGGAAGTGCTGCTGGTGCGTCAAGCCATGGAATCCGTGGGCGTGGACTTGTGCCTCGATGTTCATGGCGACGAGGCACTGCCCTGCAACTTTGTGGTGGGCTCCGAAGGCACCCCGGGCTACACACCGCGCATTGCCGAGCTGGAGGACGATTTCAAAACCGCCTGGATGCGCGCCTGCCCCGATTTTCAAGATACCTTGAATTACGGCCGGGTCGCCCCCGGCCAAGCCAATATGACCCTGGCCACCAACTGGATCGCCCAGCGCTTCGGCTGTATGGCTTTGACCATCGAGATGCCCTTCAAGGACAACGTCAACCTACCCGACCCCGCCGTGGGCTGGAGCGGCCAGCGCTCCAAAAAGCTGGGCGCGAGTGTGCTGCAGCCTTTGCTGGAGTGGTCGGTGTAGATTTGCAGTTTCCTCTGTTTACTTGCCGTTCACCCCGAGCAACTCCACTTCGAAAACCAGGGTGGCGTTCGGCGGAATCACACCACCGGCGCCTCGTGCGCCATAGGCAATTTCAGACGGGCAGGTAAGTTTGGCTTTGCCACCGGTTTTCATGCGCTGCACGCCTTCAGTCCAGCACGAGATCACACCATTGAGCGGCAAGTCGGCTGGCTGGCCGCGCTTGTAGGAGCTGTCGAACTCACGGCCATCCGGAAACATGCCTTTGTAATGCACCGTGACTTTGTCGGTGGCCTTGGGGCTGGTGCCTGTGCCGTCTTTGAGGCTGCGGTAGACCAAGCCACTGGCGGTCACCACTGCACCGTCTTCTTTGGCGGCTGCCGCGGTGATGGCGTTTTGTGCAAAGGCACCCTGTGCACACAAAGCCAGAGCGATGCAGGAAATTCGGAGTTTGATTTTCATAATGGCTTGTCGAGATCGTGTGAAAGAAATCAGCGGAACTACAAGGTAGCAGGACTCGCTGAGCTGCGTACCGGAACATTATCCTTTCCCGCATTTCGTAGCGAGGGACTTTGGGTTGCACGTGCACAGATGCTGCAGGTATCTGAAAAAATGACGCAATGAAAATCCTATTGTCTAGCCTTCGTGGCCTCTTGTGGGTAGCGGTGATGTGGATGCCGGTTTTGGCAGTTCATGCGGCAGATGAAAGAAGCGAGCTCCAGCCAGGCAGTATGGTGCTGATTCGCCACGCTCTTGCAACCGGTGTGGGGGACCCGGAGCACTTTGCTCTGAATGACTGCCGGACCCAACGCAACCTGAATGACGAGGGGCGCAAACAAGCAATGCGGATCGGCGCGTACTTCCGGCAGCTCACCGTGCCTGTGACGGCGGTCTGGTCATCCCAATGGTGCAGAACTCGCGAAACAGCGGATCTGGCGTTTCCTGGAATGCGTGAGGACAAGGCTGCGTTCAACTCGTTTTTCGGAGAGCCCGACGCAGCCCCTGCACAAACGCTGGCGGCCAAGCGTTTGTTAAATGCATGGAATGGCAATGGCTTGTTGGTGGTGGTGACCCACCAGGTCAACATCACTGCGATTGCGGGTGTGGTGCCCGCGTCGGGAGAAGCGGTGGTGCTCCGGTTGCGCGATGGCGCCTGGGTGGTGTCGGGCAGGCTCACACCCTGAAAACGCGGCCTTTGAGCCGGGCATGGCATGGTTGTGCATCGAAAGCTGCGCGGTTCATCGTCGCTTTACATGCCTTGACTAGCATCTCCGCAAAGGAGTTTGCACATGAGTTCTCAATTGTCCCGCCGCGCAGCACTCTCGTGCCTTGCCGGTACTGCCGTGCTGATGGGCACCGCTTGCTCGACTGCCCGCCAACCTTCAGCTGCTAATACTGCAGCGGATTCCCTGCATCTGGACCCCACTCGCTTTGAGCCGCAAGCGGTATCGGTGGGCGGGCAAAGCATCGCAGTGCGCGCCTACCTTGGGGTGCTGTACATCTCCAAGCCGGTGGACGCTGCCTATCAGGTGATGAACATCTATGTGCCGGAGGCTTACTTTCAGGGAGCCAAGGTGGCGGGCTTTGACGCCCGCACGGCGCCGGTGTTTTTCCCGAACCAGGTGGGCGGCTACATGCCCGCCAAACCCGGCACGGCCCAAGCGGCAACCCAGGGCCCCGGAGCAGGTAAGCCTAGCACTATTGGTACAGCTTTGCTCAAGGGGTTTGTGGTCGCGTCGCCCGGCGCACGGGGGCGCACCTTGAAGGATGCCGGTGGCACCTACACCGGCAAGGCGCCGGCTGCTATCGTGGACTTGAAAGCCGCCGTGCGCTACCTGCGCTGGAATGCGGGTGTGCTGCCTGGCGACATGGAGAAAATCATCTCTAGTGGCACCAGTGCAGGAGGTGCTTTGTCTGCCTTGTTAGGTGCCAGTGGCAATTCGCCGGACTACGAGTCCTATCTGCAAACTATTGGCGCAGCCCCGGGGCGGGACGACATTTTTGCGGTGTCCGCCTACTGCCCTATAACCAACCTTGAGCGTGCCGACGCCGCGCACGAGTGGCTGTTCAACGGGGTGAACGATTACCGCGCCATTCAAGTGAGCATGCTGGATTTCAACATGGTGCGCAAAGAGGTGGCCGGAACTCTGACACCCGCGCAAATGCAGGTTTCTAACGCGCTCAAACCGTTGTTTCCGGCCTATGTCAACAGCCTGCAACTGCGCACGCCGCAAGGGCAGGTTTTGGCGCTGGACGCCCATGGCAACGGCAGCTTCAAAGACTGGGTTGCGACTTATGTGCAAGCCTCGGCGCAAGGCCAATTGGATGCCGGCAAAGACCTGAATCAACACAGCTGGCTCACTGTCCAAGGTGGCAAGGTGCGCAGCCTCGACCTGGACGCTTTTGTGCGCTACGCCGGCCGCATGAAGCTACCCCCAGCATTCGACGCGCTGGACGCCTCCAGTGGCGAAAACAACCTGTTCGGTACCGCATCAACGGATAACCGGCATTTCACCGATTTCTCTGTGCAGCACAGCACCGCCGGTGGCGCAGGGCGAGCGGAAGACAAGCTGGTGAAGATGATGAATGCCATGCGCTACATCGGCAGTCAGGACGCGCGCAATGCCAAGCGCTGGCGCATCCGCCACGGCACGATAGACCGTGATACCTCGCTGGCGATTCCTGTCATTCTGGCAACCGCCCTGCAAAACCAGGGCTATGCCGTCGATTTCGCCATGCCTTGGGATCAGGGCCACGCAGGCGACTACGATCTGGAGCAACTCTTTGTCTGGATGACCCAGGTCGCCAAAGCGAACTAACGGCGAGTTTCCGCGGCGCGCATGACCTTTTGAAGTTGCGGCCGCAGATGCAGAAAGCCCCGGTAGCTGAGTTCCAGCAGTGGCGTCACACCGGGGAGTCTGCCAATGCGCCCCAACCAGCGCCAGCCCGGCATAGTGAGCCACAACTCCACAAATGCTGCGGCTCCGCTGAGCAAGCGCCCATCCGGCAGTCGCACGTGAAAGCGGGCCATCAAGCGCGCCTGTTCCTCGGGGCTCAGGCCGGCTTGTGTCCCGCTCACATCCTGCCATTGCACGGGTTGCAAAGATTCCAAGGATTGGTACATCCCGATCTCTCGGCGGCACAAAGGGCATGCGCCGTCAAACATCACGGTTAAAGCATCGCAGGACGCAGGCGAAGCGTTTTTGTCAACGGGTACAGACATGGGCACAGCCCCAACAGGCAGTCAGAAGATGCTGACGCCCGTTTGTAGCGCATCAGGACCAGCCCTTTCGCCAACGCGGGCAAATGGTGGCCTCAGGGTACCCGCCACTCCCACTGGTCGGCGGTGAATACAGCCCGCCGGTGACCGGTGCGCGCCAGTTCCAGCCAGTCTATGTTTTGCACCCGCAGGGTGACGATGGCAAGGTGGTGCTGCGAGTGGTCGGGTGCCGGGTCTGTAGCGTCAGGGTTCCACGCAGCGCCCGGCGCGTTGGCCGACAGATAGTCTCCTGCAGCAGGGGATTGGCTGACGCGAGCCCACACCCCATCCACCTCGGGACCGCTACCCTGCACAGTTGCCGTGGCTTGGATCCTCAATTGCCAGCTCAGCCGCTTGCTCCAAAACACCAGCGCCACAGAGGGGGGCGCCTCCAATTCCGCAACCTTGGGACTGCGCTTGTCGGTGAAAAACTGCAACTCGGTCTGCCGCGCGTCGGCCTGCCGCAGGACCACGGTGCGGGCTTGCGGCGCACCATGTGCGTCCACCGTGGCCAGCACGGGTGTGCGCCACTCATGGTGCCGGTCTTGCACGGCCCGCTGGAGTTCTTGCCAGATGCGCTGGCGAATCTCAGTTGCGTTCAAGAGTGGTGTGTCCACACGGGTCCTCTATGAAGGTGTTATGCAGCTAAGGCCGCAATCAGGCGCTACCCGCACCTGTGTTGGGGCTTTCAACGTGTTGAGCTGTTGATCTGGCTCGCCAGGCGTTGTCGGTAGGGTTTGATCAGATAGGGCGGTAGCCAACGTTCATACGAGGCGGCTAGTGCAGTGTCCGTCTGCAATGTGCTCGTCAATCGGCTGAGGTCGGCAAAAGTCTGGTCGGTGTGCGGACCCTTGGTGCAGCTAAACCGCCCGGCAATCAACGCAGTGTTTTCTGCAATGGGATAGAAATGCAAGTCGTTGAGGGCGTTGTCGTAGAAGACAGCCTCGTTGGGGTAGGCCATCGTGTAGTCAAACCGACTTTTTTGCAGCATGCCGATGAGTGATTTGGTCGAGTTGTCCTGACTGACCCTCATTACTTGGGCCGCGTTGGATTGCAACAGCGGTTTGAGCATGTCATCAATCTTGGCGCCGTAGGCCCTGTTACCGGCGACCCCCACCCGCAGTTCGTTGTAGTCCAGAAGGTCTCGCAAGCGGATTTCGCCCGACTTGTTGAGAAAGCGTTTGAACAGGGATCGGTTTTTGGCCATGGCAACCACGCCCACGGGGTACACATAGCCGTAGGGCGCAGTAAACCGTAAGTAGGCCTCCCGCTCCGGCGTTTGGGCTGCCATCGCCGAGCAATAGGCGCCACCATTTTGGGCAAGAAAAAGGACCCTTGGCCAAGGTAGCACCTCCTCTTGAATGCGATGCTGGGGTAAAGCCTGCTGCACTTGCTTCAGCAAGGTATTCATGTAGCCGGGGTCCTTGGTGTCTTTGTCGAACATCGCCAGGGGCGGGAAATCGGCACTCAGCCAAGTGATCTCCTCGGCATAAGCCGCCCCCCCGAGTAGCGACGCACTGATGCAGCAGGCGATAGCGGGGGCTCTTTTGTTCATGGGAACTCGTGTGTTTCTGGTAGGCAACGACGAGACTCAGCATAACCTTAAGCCGTATTGCACCTGCGTGAGGGTTATCACTGAGCGACAGTCTGTGCATGACTCCAATGACCCGTCCAGCGTCTTCAGTGGCCGCTGCCGGGCCTAGGACTTTCCCTAGGAAACGAGCGCAAAAGTTTCCGAAATACAGACTTTTTTGCATGTCAGGCTCTCGTCAGTTTGCTCTGAATTGCGAGGGAGGGTAGCTGTCCCTTGGCTTGTTTATGTCACTTTTTTCGTCAAAGTAGAAGTTTGCCCCCGACAGATTTAGGGCTTACCGACTTTGTGAGCTGCTTCATAGAATCCGCCGAATTCACTTGCCCAAGGAATCGGAAGCTATGTTGTTAACCGTCGTCATTGCAAAGAGCCTGGTGGAGTTATCGCTGATGTTCATCATCGGCAGATTCGTATTGGGGCTTTTGGCGGGCCCCAAGCGGGACCATAACGTTTTTTGGCAGCTGCTGGATGTGGCCTCCAAGCCTGCGCTATGGCTAACGCGCAAGGTCAGCCCGAAATTGATTTTGGATCAGCATATTCCGCTGGCCGCCGGCAGTTGGTTGCTGATTGCATGGGTGGCGCTTGTGCAATTGAAGGTTGATATGTGTCTCTCCCTCGGAGTCAACGTATGCCAGTAAATCACGATGCCAGCGCGGTGGCACCGCGCACCCCTACCCGCACGACGCTTTTGCTCTTGCGCCTGAAGGCCAAGGCGCTGTTGGTGTTGGGATTGCGCGGCCCCGCTCGGGCGGTGTTTGAAGAGATCGCGACGATCTACCCGCAGGACGTTCTGGCCATCAACAGTTTGGGCTACGACGCGCTCAATGCGGATGACCTCCCGACGGCGCTGCGTTACTTTGAGAAAGCAGTGCATTTGACGCCAGCCAGCACTCACGCGCACTTCAACCATGGCTTTGTGCTGGAGGCCCTGGGCTTCAGTGAGCGGGCAGAACATGCATTCCGGCATGCCGTGCGCATTGACGAAAAAATGGACCGGGCCTGGTACGGGCTGGGTCTTGCCTTGGTACGACAGCGCCGATTTCCAGAAGCGATAGAAGCCTTTAAACGCAACACGCAACTGCAGTCCATGAGTCCCTTTGCCTGGTACCAGATGGCGAGGGTGTACATGGAAATGAAACAACCCGAAGAGGCCTTGACGGTGATGCGGCACCTGAATGGTTTTGAGCCGAAAGTGGCCGCGCAGCTGGAGAGGGAGACCGGGTTGAGCCTGGGCGCAATGGATTAGCCGTGAGGCTGAGTTATTGCTGCTCCAAGCGAAGGAGCGAAAGAAGGTTCATCTAATTTCAATGAGAAGGAGACAAGGATGCAACTCACTGAGAAGCACCGGGAATACTGGGGCAAAAACTTAAGGATCACGGGGCTCTTGCTGGCCCTGTGGTTCTTTGTCACGTTTGTGTTGGGGTACTTCGCGCGGGATTTAACGTTCAGCTTTTTCGGCTGGCCGTTTTCCTTTTGGGTCGCGGCCCAGGGCGCGCTGGTGGTGTATTGCCTGATTATTTGGTTCTACGCCCGTTACATGAACAACCTCGACAAAGAGTACGGAGTCGCCGAAGGAGAGTCCACATGAGTATTTTTGCGGGTGCTGGCCAAAGCCAAAGCCAGTTTCAAAAGTCTCTGAACAAAGTCTTTGTCTGGTACGGCGGCGGCTTCGCGGCCTTCGTACTGGTGCTGGCTTTCCTGGAGCAAATGGGCATGCCCAAGGAGTACATCGGCTACGCCTTCCTGGCCGCCACGGTGTTGCTCTATGGCGGCATCGGCGTCATGAGCCGTACCAACGATGCCGCGGAGTACTACGTGGCCGGTCGACGTGTGCCTGCTATCTACAACGGCATGGCGACCGGTTCCGACTGGATGTCTGCGGCATCGTTCATCGGCATGGCCGGTACCCTGTACCTGACCGGCTACGGTGGCTTGGCATTTATTCTGGGTTGGACAGGCGGCTACTGCTTGGTGGCACTGTTCCTTGCGCCCTACCTGCGCAAGTTTGGTCAGTTCACTATTCCTGACTTTTTGGGTGCCCGCTACGGCGGCAACATGGCGCGCCTGATTGGCGTGTTTGCGGCCATTCTGGTGTCGTTCGTGTACGTGGTGGCCCAAATCTTTGGTGTGGGCCTGATCACCGCCCGTCTCACCGGCTTGTCATTCGATGTGGGTGTGTACGTCGGGCTGGCGGGGATTTTGGTGTGCTCATTCCTGGGTGGAATGCGTGCAGTGACCTGGACCCAAGTAGCGCAGTACCTCATTCTCATCGTGGCCTACATGATTCCGGTGGTCTGGTTGTCGGTGAAACACACCAACATGCCCGTGCCGCAAGTGTCGTATGGCTACTTGCTGGAAAAGGTAACCGCCAAAGAAGAGCAGCTCTTGAAAGACCCCAAGGAACTCGAAGTACGTGGAATTTTCAAAGCCCGCTCCGACGAGGCGATCGAAAAGCTGAAAGATGTACCCGCTGCCATGGCGGCAGACAAAGCAGCGGCCACTAAAAAGCTGGATGACCTGAAGGCCGCGAATGCGCCGGAGGCTGACATCAAGGCTGCGGAAAAAGCCTTGGCCGCGCTGCCCAAGGATGAAACTGCCGCCAAGGCAGCCTACACTGCGGCCCGCACGTCCAATGCGGCCCGTGCTGCGCCTCCGTTGCGCCATGCGGAGCCTTTCCCGGGTAAGGATGATGCTGCGCGGGATGTCGCCCGCAAGAACTTCCTGGCCCTGGTGTTCTGCTTGATGATCGGTACCGCGGCCTTGCCACACATCCTCATGCGCTTCTACACCGTGCCTTCGGTGCGGGAGGCGCGTGAGTCGGTGGCCTGGTCCTTGTTCTTCATTTCCTTGCTTTACTTCACGGCGCCGGCCTTGGCCGTGTTGGTGAAGTTTGACATCTACACCTTGCTGGTGGGCACACCGATGGACCAACTTCCAAGTTGGATTGCACGATGGAATGTGGTGGATCCGACGCTGATGGCGGTGTCAGACATTAACAAAGACGGCATTCTGCAACTCGCGGAAATCCGCCTGGGGGGTGACATTGTGGTGTTGGCCACGCCGGAAATCGGAGGCTTGCCCTTCGTGATCTCGGGTCTGGTCGCCGCCGGTGGCTTGGCTGCAGCGTTGTCCACGGCCGATGGCTTGTTGCTGACTATTGCGAACGCCTTGTCCCACGACGTGTACTACAAAGTGGTGGACCCTAACGCATCCGCAACCCGCCGGGTTGCCATCTCCAAGTCCATCCTGGTGGTCGTGGCGTTGGCGGCGGCGTATGTAGCGTCTTTGCGCATGGCCGACATTTTGTTCCTCGTGTCTGCAGCGTTCTCGTTTGCGGCGGCAGCGTTCTTCCCAGCCTTGACACTGGGTATTTTCTGGAAGCGCGCCAACAAGTGGGGTGCGTCGCTGGGCATGTTGGCAGGCTTGGGCATCTCGTTCTACTACATGGTGCAAACCCATCCATGGATGTACGGCCTGTTCCATGATCATGCAATCACCCCAGAGATTCTGAAGGCCAACACCTGGTGGGATATTGCCCCCATTTCTGCCGGTATCTTTGGTGTTCCCCTGGGCTTTGCGGTGATTATTGTGGTGTCGCTCCTCACCAAAGCGCCTGATAAAGAAGTGCAAGACTTGGTGGAGCACGTACGCTTCCCCAGCTTTGATGGCACCACCTCGCAAGGCAGTGCTGCGCACTAACTAACGCCTTCGAGCTACAACTAAAAAGCCCCGCAACCTACAGGTTGCGGGGCTTTTTCTTTTGATGTGCTACAAAATTAGTAGCAATTAGCCCATGTTGCATATCGGCGGGAGGCCAATTTGACCTCAAATCACTCAGGCCTTACACCAGCAGTGCATTCACCCGCTTCACATAGGCCGCAGGGTCCGCAGGCAATCCGCCTTCGGCCAGCAAGGCCTGGTCGAACAGAATGTGGGCCAGGTCATGGAAGTGCACGGAGCCGTCCAGCTTTTTCACCAACGAGTGCTCGGCGTTGACTTCCAGCACCGGCTTCACATCGGGCGCAGCTTGGCCGGCTTGTTTGAGCATGCGGGCCAGCTGGGTGCTCATGCCGTCGTCTTGCACCACCAGGCAGGCAGGGCTGTCGACCAGACGGCTGGTGACGCGCACATCTTGCGCTTTGTCTTTGAGGGCTTCTTTGAGCTTGGCCAGCACCGGTTTGAAAGCCTCTGCAGCTTCTTCAGTGGCCTTCTTTTCCGCCTCGTCTTGCAGCTTGCCCAGGTCTACGGCGCCTTTGGCAACGGACTGCAACGGTGTGCCGTCGAAGTCGTGCAGGTAGTTGAGTGCCCACTCGTCCACGCGGTCGGTCATCAAGAGCACTTCAATGCCCTTTTTCTTGAACACTTCCAGCTGCGGGCTGTTTTTGGCTGCAGCTGCGTTCTCGCCGGTGATGTAGTAAATGGCCTCTTGGCCTTCCTTCATGCGCGCCTTGTAGTCCGCCAGCGAGACGCTCACGCTGTCGGTGGTGCTGGAGGCAAAACGCAGCAACTTGGCCAGGCGCTCCTTGTTGCCAAAGTCTTCGCCCAAGCCTTCTTTGAGCACCGCGCCGAACTCGGCATAAAACTTGGTGTACTTGCCCAGGTTGGCTTCTTGCTCGGCTTTTTCTTCCGCGCTGAGCACGTCGGTGACGCCATCCGCGGCCTCAGCCGGCTTGTCGTTCTTGGCCAGGGTTTCGAGCATGGACAGCACGCGCTTGGTGTTGCCCTCGCGGATGGCTTTCACGTCGCGGCTTTCCTGCAGCAGCTCGCGGCTCACGTTCAGGGGCAGGTCGGCAGAGTCCACCACGCCCTTCACAAAGCGCAGGTAGCTCGGCAGCAGGGCTTCCGCGTCGTCCATGATGAACACACGCTTCACATACAGCTTCAGGCCGCCCTTGTGCTCGCGGTTGTACAAGTCCATGGGCGCTTTGCCGGGGATGTACAGCAGCTGGGTGTATTCGGTGCTGCCTTCCACGCGGTTGTGCGTGTGGGCCAGGGGCGCTTCAAAGTCGTGGCTGATCTGCTTGTAGAAGTCGTCGTACTGCTCTTGGGTCACGTCTTTTTTGGCGCGGCTCCAGATGGCGTTGGCCTTGTTGACGGTTTCCCACTCGCCGGTTTTGACCATGCCACCGGGCTGGCGGCCGCCGTTTTCGTCGGACGGGTTGATCAGCTCGCCGTCTTTCCACTCTTCCTTTTCCATCTGAATGGGCAGGCTGATGTGGTCGGAGTACTTGTTGATGATGCCCTTGACCTTCCAAGCCTGGGCGTAGTCAGTAGCGTCTTCGCGCAGGTGCAGGATGACGCTGGTGCCGCGGGCTTCGCGCGAAATGGCTTCTACCTCAAAGGCGCCGCCACCGCTGGCACCGCCGTCGCTCACCCAGCGCACCGCTTCATCGGCCTTCAGGCCGGCACGGCGGGATTCCACGGTGATTTTGTCGGCCACGATGAAGCCGGAGTAAAAGCCCACACCGAACTGGCCGATGAGGTTGCTGTCGGCCTTCTGGTCGCCACTGAGCTTGCTCACAAAGTCTTTGGTACCGCTCTTGGCAATCGTGCCCAGGTTGTCGATGGCTTCTTGCATCGACAGGCCAATGCCGTTGTCGGTGATGGTCAGGGTCTTGGCGTCTTTGTCAAAAGTGACTTTCACCTTCAACTCAGGGTCGGCCTCGTACAAGCCGCTATTGTTGATGGCCTCAAAGCGCAGCTTGTCGCAAGCATCAGATGCGTTGGAGATCAACTCGCGCAAAAAAATCTCTTTGTTGGAGTAAAGCGAGTGCGTCACCAGGTGCAGCAACTGCGCCACTTCGGCCTGGAAATTCATGGTTTGCTTGGTCATTGGTCAGTCCCTCAGTCTCAAAAAAGCGATGTGCACCGCAAGCCATGCCGCTTGCGGCGCGGACAACCCTCAATTATGGGCGACGGGGTGGGTTTCAAGAGCAAGATAG
Source organism: Rhodoferax sp. (assembly GCF_013297935.1). Classification (GTDB taxonomy): domain Bacteria; phylum Pseudomonadota; class Gammaproteobacteria; order Burkholderiales; family Burkholderiaceae_C; genus Allorhodoferax. The sequence goes on from NZ_JAAFIX010000005.1 coordinate 36,176, forward strand.
ATTCGCTAGCATCGAGCTATGCCCAAGCCAGCCTCCCATAAAGAAGATCTCGCGCGCCTGCCTAACTTGGGCCCCAAATCCCGGTCGATGCTGATCGCCGCAGGTATCAACTCCCTGGCGGACCTGCAACGGCTGGGCTCTGTGGCAGCCTATGTGAAGGTTAATCGCCAAAGCGGTAAAGCCAGCCTGAATTTGCTGTGGGCTCTGGAGGGTGCGATCAGCGGCCTGCATTGGCAGGAAGTCGCCCGCGAGCACCGCACCAGCCTGTTGCTGGCCCTCGAAGACGCAGAGCGCTGTGCTTGAGAGGTCGTTGTGACAGGCTTAGGCCAGCCAATTGACCAACAACTCGCGGACCACGGGGCTGCTGAGCAATTCCATGTGGTTGAGGCGGTACACCACGGCTTGCCGGTTTTTGGGGAAGTGCAGCGACCGTGCGGCATCGTCGTGCCGGCCCAGGGCGCTGTGCAGGGGTACTAAACCGTCGCCCACCAGGCGCTCGGCCAGCAGGCTGCGCGGTTTGGCCACGGTGGCGGCCACGGTGTAGCAGGCCACGCCTTCGGGCAGCGGCAAGTGGGTGCGTCGGTCGGGTTGTCGGCGGAAGCGGTCGTGGCCTTGCCAGTCAGACTCATGCACCAAACCGTAGCGCAGGTCGGTGATGCCGGCACTGCGCAGCTGCCCCAGCTTGGCCAGCGGGCGCGAATACGGCGTGCTGCCTAGCACCACATCGACCCAATTGCCCGCCCGCTCCAGCGGCGCGCCGTGGTGGGGTGTGCCCAGAAACACCATGGCTTTGAGCAAGGCACGCCAAGGGGCCGCGCCCGCATCTGCGTGGGCACACGCACTGCGCGCCACCAGCCCGCCCATGCTGTGCACCAGCACGGTGATGCTCTCTACCGGCACGGGCAACTGGGCCACCAGCTGGCTCAATGTCTCTGACAACACCGCGCCATTAACAGACACATGCAGACCGGAGTTGTAGCGCACAAAAAGAGGCGTGTAGCCATGGGCCGCTGCCAGTGCGGCTGGGTGGCTGGTGGATGTGCCGTCGGGCGCTGCATGTTCCCACTGCAGGTCGTTCATGCACAGGCCGTGCAGCACGATCAGCAGCTTGCCGTTCACGGCCTTCGGGGCCGGCATATGGCCAGGCTCCAGCACAGCACCCTTGAAGCGCAAGCTCATTGGCGTGGCCAGCGGGTTGCCGGTGGCGGCCAAGTGGTCACCCAGCACGCCGTTGAGGGCGGCCACTACGGCCGCGCGTTGGGGGGATTCGGGGGGCTGCGCCTCGGTACTCTCCAGCATAGGGGTGAGGGCACGTAGCGCAGTGTCGGCCGTTTTCCCGACCAAACTGGTGATGCCGCGTACTGCGCTGTAGACCAAGCCGGTGAGGCCGGTGGCCTGCGGGTGGCTGCCGGTGTGGGGGCTGCTGTTGCTGCCTTTGGCGCCCAAGGTGCCGAGTACCGACTGGTGCACGCCCTCTGCCATGCGGGCCACACCCAGAGTGGCTTGGGTAGCCAGCTGGGCTGCGCCCCGCAGGTCTGTGGCGATGGCTTTGGCAGAGACTTTGGTGCGGGGCGGTGTGGGCATAAGCGCCTTGTTTTTAAAACTTTTCGTGTGGCTGCAGGTAGCGCCACTGGCCCACCGGCAGGTTGCCCAGCATGACCTTGCCCACGCGCACCCGTTTAAGGCCCACCACCTTCAGGCCCACCAGCTCGCACATGCGACGGATCTGGCGCTTCTTGCCTTCGGTCAGCACAAAGCGCAGCTGCTCGGGGTTTTGCCATTCCACCTTGGCGGGCTTCAGGCGCTGGTCGTCCAGGCTCAAGCCATGTCGCAAAAGCTGCAGCTTGTCAGCAGGGAACACGCTTTGCACATCGCTGGTGACCGGGTCGTCATCGTCCAGGCGAATCAGTTGCTGGGGCTGACCACGGCCCGGCAAACCGGGGTAGGTGGCGGCGGGCGAATTCGCGGCGCTGGGGTTGGCCACACCGGTGTAGGCCACGCGCACCAGGTATTCTTTTTCCATCACCGAGTCCTCGCCGATCAGCTGGCGCGCCACGCGGCCGTCTTGGGTGAGCACGAGCAGGCCGGTGGAGTCAATGTCCAGCCGGCCGGCGGGCACCAGGCTCTTGAGCTGGCTGCCGTGGAAGAAGAAGCGGGCGTTGTCATCATGCCAGCGGTTCTGGGGCTGAATGAGTTTGATGGCGGGCTCGTGCCCGTCTTCGGCCTGGCCGCTCACAATGCCCAATGGCTTGTTCAACAAGATGGTGACCTGGTTGGCCTGCTGGCCCTGGGCCTGTTTGTCGATCTCAATACGCACATCGGGCAGCACTTGCATGCCCATTTCGGCCACCTTGCCGTTGACTTTGACCCAGCCCTTGGCTATCCATTCATCGGCTTCCCGGCGGGACGCCATGCCGAGGTCGGCCATGCGCTTGTTGAGGCGCACGGTGCCGCCTGCGCCATGGGCGGCCGTGTTGCTTTGCCCCTGCGGGATGGCGCGGTTGCCCGGTGCGCGGGATGCTGCGGGGGGCGGTGCCCGGCGCGCGCCGGTGGGGGCTGCCGCGTCTTGGGCGGGCGGTGGCGCGCGGCGCAGGACGGGGCGGGGAGGAGTCTGGTCAGTCATGGTGCGATTGCTATTATTTTGAGAGCTACTTGCGCTTATTCTGCGAGGGCTAGAGGCAGATTCTGCTACTAATTGGCAGGGTGTGCCAGTGTTAGCGGGGTTTCAGGACCATCTGGTCTTTGCTGAGCGTGATGTCGAACTTGGACAGGAAAGTCTGGCCGAGCAGGGCTTGATTGTCGTCGCCAACCGACAAACCCACCCCGACCCGGACCCGGTTGAACTCCACAGGTCCTAAGTGAACAGCAACACCCTCCACAACGCGCCCGGGCCGGTCGCCATTGGCGGTGCGGAATGTGGTGGGGGTGCCGCCAGAGAGCCCGGCTTGGCGTGCCAATGCCTCACTCACGGTCACCAGCGAGGCGCCAGTGTCCACCAGGAACATCACGTCCTGCCCCTGGATGCGACCCGGCGCATAAAAATGCCCGTCGAGCGCGCGCTGGATGACCAGATCGCCGCTGGCTTGCACCTGAACCTGCTTGGGCCGCAGGTAATAGGTCATGCCGGCGTAAAGCAGCCCCATGACGGCGCACCAGAACAGAATGAGCGGAATCAGGCCGGTCTGACGCGGGGAGCTGCCTCGCATGGCGGTCGAGGGGCGGAAGATCAGTTGTAAAAGGCTTCGACCTTGCCCTTGAGCTTGATGAGCAAAGGCTTGCCCTTGCGGTCTACGGTTTTGCCGGCGGGGACTTTGATCCAGCCTTCGCTGATGCAGTATTCCTCGACATCGTGACGCTCTTTGTCGTTGAAGAGGATGCCGATGTCGTGCTCAAACACGGCAGCGACATGGTGTGGGCTGCGCGGGTCGGCGCAGAGGTGGTCGGGCAGGGCGGGGCGTTCGATAGGATTTGTCATAGAGCGTATTTTCTCATTCTCGGGAGCTTGCGAGACGCTAGGCCCGAACTCTGGCAACAAAAGCAGCAGCCGGCATGGGTTTGGCAAACCAATAGCCCTGGTATTGCTCAATGCCTTGGGCCTGCACCCAATCCAATTGGGCTGCAGTTTCTACCCCCTCGGCCACGATCTGCAGTTGCATCAGCCGGCACATGGAGACAATGAGCTCGGCTACCGGGCGGTTGGCCATGATGTCTTGCACAAAAGTTTTGTCGACTTTCAGTACTTGGATCGGAAAACGGTTCAGATAGGCTAGGTTGGAGTAGCCTGTGCCGAAGTCGTCCACGCTGATAGAGAAGCCCATGCGCCGCAAATCGTCTAGCGTTTCGTGGGTGTGGGGCGCCACACCGAGCAACATGGATTCGGTGAGTTCCAATTCGAGGCGCGCAGGTTGCGCCGCCGTGGCTGTGACGATGCGAGCCAGGCGGTTCAGCAACTCCGGGTCCCGGAACTGGCGGGGCGATAGGTTGATTGAAATCTTCAAGTCCAGCCCTTCATGGGCCCACTGCACTTGCTGCCGCGCAGCTTGCTCAAACACCCAGTCCCCCAAGGCACTGATCATGCCGGTGCTCTCGCAAGTCGGAATAAAGGCGTCCGGCCCTACCAGCCCGCGCTGCGGGTGGTTCCAGCGGATCAGCGCTTCTGCCCCGCGCACCTGGCCCGTGGCTACGTCCACGCGTGGCTGGTAGTACAGCTCAAACTCTTGCCGAGTCAGGGCATGGCGCAGTTCGGTTTCCAGCTCCAGCCGCTGTTGCACGCGCTGCGCCATGGTCGATTCGAAGATGTTGAGGGCGTTGCGGCCGCTCTCTTTGGCGCTGTACATGGCGAGGTCGGCATTGCGCAGCAGCGTGTCCAATTCTTGGCCGTGTTCAGGGTAGAAGCTCACACCTACACTGGGGGTCACGATGACCTCGATGCCATGGAGCTGAATGGGCTGCGCCACGGTGCTACTGAGGCGCTGGCGCACGCGCTCGACCTCGTCGCGAATGTTGTCCGCCACCATCAGGATGAGGAACTCATCTCCGCCCAGACGGGCCACCAGGTCGCTGCCTCGGGTGATGGCCCGCAGACGCTCGGCCACCTGCACCAGCAGAGCGTCGCCCGCCGCGTGGCCCAGGGTGTCGTTGATGTCCTTGAAGTGATCGAGGTCGATGTAGATCAGTGCAGCCTCGGTAGCGCCTTCTCCCATGTCACGCAAGGTGTCGGCAAAGCGCTGCATCACATGGCTGCGGTTGGGTAGGCCGGTCAAGGAGTCGTGCCGTGCCAGGTACTGAGAATGGTCTTGCGCATGCTTGATGGCGGTGACATCGACTTCGCTCATGAGCACTGCGTCGTGCCCGGTCACAGCATCGCGGCACAGGCGCACAGACACCTCGTGCCAGCGCAGGTTGCGGGTGGTGAGTGTGGGCAGTGTCAGCGTGGCTTCGCCGTTCAGCTCGAGCATGGCCAGCATGCGCTCCAGCGCTTCGATGTCCTGAAAGCGCTCGGCCATGCGCATGTTGAGGTTGGGCACCGATTCGCGTGCAGCCGGGTTGCGGTAGAGCGCGCCACCTTCCCGGTCGTAGAGGGTGATCATCACAGCGGTGTGCAACAGTGCCTCGACTGATCGCAGCGCCTCGGGGCGGTCTGGTTCAATGATGCGGCTTTCGCACAGCATGGCCGTGCGTCCGTCGGACAGGCGTATTCCGCTGAGCTGCATGTTCATGGGCACGGGCACTCCAGCAGGGTAGAGGGTCCACTGCTCGCTGAAGCAGGCGCTGTGCTGCTCAAAGTCGCTCTGGTATTGCTTGAGCCGCTTGGCGACGGAGGCCGACATGTCTGCCCCCATATCGCGGCTGCAAAGCTCCGGCAGTCCCTGCGCGCGCCAGAGGGTGAGTGCGGCATCGTTGGCCCAGTGCACCCTGCTTTTGTCGATGTCAAACACCCAGATGGGCAGGCTGATGCGCTCCAGTAAGCGGAAGTGCTGCCTGCGTGCCTCCAGCTCTTCGCTTGTCAGCATAGTGGTTCCTTGTCGTTGGCTCGTATCTTAGAGGAGGGGCATCAGGGCACGTGGCGGGTGAATACTTTAGAGCGCAGGGCTTGTAAATCCAAGACACGCAGTCCGCCGTATTCCACCTTGATGAAGCCCTGCGCCTCCAGCGCGTTCAGCGCCTCGTTCACCCGCTGGCGGGACAAGCCGGCCAGGTAGGCCAGCTCCTGTTGGGTAATGCGCAGCACCTCACCCACGCCGGGGTACAGCACGGGGTTGAATAGCGAAGCCAAGCTGCGCGCCACCCGGATGTCGGGGTTGGTCATGCGGTCGATTTCGCGGGCGGCAATGAACTGACCCAAGCGTTCGTTGAGCTGGTTCATGACAAAGCGGTTGAAGGCAATCGAGTGGTCCAGCAGCCAATGGAAGGTGTCCACATGCAGCCCGGCCACCATGCTCTTGCGCAGGGCTTGGATGTTGTAGCGGTAGGCCTCGCGCTTGAGAGCGGTGCCTTCCCCGAACCAGCCGCCGGGTGGCACGCCGGTGAAGGTCATGGTCTGGCCCTCGGCGTTGTCGCTACTCATCTTCAGCAGGCCGTCAATCACTCCGAACCAGTAGGTCACCGGGCGTCCCATGCGGCACAGGTATTCGCCGGCCTCGGCTTCGGCAATACGCAGGTCGTCCACGGCGCGCTCGCGGTCGGAAGGGGCCAGTAAATGGAGCCACGGAATCGCGTCCAACTCCGCCTCATTCAGGGGGCGGCGGCGCTGGTGCAGGCTGGCGTCTAGGGCAACAGGTGAACGGGTGGAGGGCATAGGCAAAGCACCGTGTAACTCGCTTGTAAGTTGCGGTTCAGCGAAGGGAAAACACCTACCGAGAAAGGCGCAAATTGTCGTCCAAATGACAACTCGGCGTCAAATGCAGTTCTACTATTCGACCCATACCAAAGTCCGCAATCGACATGCCGCGGACCATAACGAGGTGACACGCAATGGCTACGCACACAACTTTTCCGCAGCTCCTGCTGCAACACGCCAGTCAGCGCCCGCAGGCCGCTGCCATGCGTGAAAAGGAATACGGCATCTGGCAATCGCTGAGCTGGGGTGACCTGGCGGTGATGGTGGAGCAGCTGGCCGCAGGCCTGCACCAGGCAGGCTTGCAGCGCGGTGAGCACATGGTGGTGGTGGGCGCCAACCGCCCCCGCTTGTACGCCACCATGCTGGCCGTTCAAAGCCTGGGCGCGGTGCCTATTCCGCTCTACCAGGACGCGGCGGCTCCCGAGTGCGTGTTCCCCATCAACAACGCCGAAGTGCGCTTTGCCTTTGCCGAAGACCAGGAGCAGGTCGACAAGCTGCTGGAGGTGCGCGAGCAGTGCCCGCAGCTCCAGCACATCTACTTTGACGACCCTCGCGGCTTGCGGAATTACGACCAACCGGGGCTGGCGGGCATGGACGAATTGCAAGCCGCCGGCAAAGCCTTCGCAGCGATTCACCCCGCCTTCTTCCGCGATGAAGTCGCCAAAATCACCCACACCGACGTGGCGGCCATGTTCTTCACCTCGGGCACTACCGGCAACCCCAAGGGCGTGGTGCACACCCACGACTCCCTGCTCAACCGGGCACGTGCAGGCGCTGAATTCGACAAGCTCACCAGCGCCGAAGAGGTGCTGGCCTACATGCCTCCCGCGTGGATCGGTCAGAACATCTTTAGCTATGCCCAGTGGTTGTCCTGCGGCTATGTGGTGAATTGCCCTGAGAGCAGTGCCACCGCCACGATCGACCTGAAAGAGATTGGCCCGACCTATTACTTTGCGCCGCCCCGCGTGTTTGAAGGCATGCTCACCAGCGTGATGATCCGCATGGAAGACGCGGGCAGCATCAAGCGCAACATGTTCCATTACTTCATGAACGTGGCCAAGCGCGTGGGCCCCGCGTTGATGGACGGGCTGGAAGTGTCGGGTGCAGACCGTGCCTTGTATGCCCTTGGCAATGTGTTTGTGTATGGACCCTTGCGCAACACCCTGGGCTTGAGCCGTGTGCGCGTGGCCTACACCGCCGGTGAGGCGATCGGCCCGGATTTGTTTACCTTCTACCGCTCGATTGGCATCAACCTCAAGCAGCTCTACGGCTCTACGGAGACGGCGGTATTTGTGTGCCTGCAGCCGGACAACCAGGCCCGCGCCGACACGGTGGGCATTCCCTGCGAAGGCGTGGAGATCAAAGTGGCCGAGAACGGCGAGATTCTGGTCAAGTCGCCCGGCCTGCTCAAGGAGTACTACAAAAACCCTGCGGCGACTGCCGAGGTATTGACGGCAGACGGCTGGTACCACACCAGCGACGCCGGCTTTATTGATGCGCATGGCCACCTCAAGATCATCGACCGCGTCAAAGACGTGGGCCGCCTCAAGGGTGGTGCGTTCAACGATGCGATGTTTGCCCCCAAGTACGTGGAGAACAAGCTCAAGTTCTTCCAGCACATCAAAGAAGTGGTCGCTTATGGCGATGGCCGCGAGAAGGTGTGTGTGCTCATCAATATCGACTTTGACGCGGTGGGCAACTGGGCGGAGCGCCGCAACCTGCCTTATGCCGGCTATACCGATCTGGCCCAGAAGCCGCAGGTGTATGAGCTGATCAAAGAGTGCGTGGAAAAGGTCAACGCCGACCTGAGTGCGGATGCGCTGCTCGCTGGCAGCCAGATCAGCCGCTTCCTGGTGCTGCACAAAGAGCTGGACGCGGATGACGGCGAGTTGACCCGCACCAACAAGGTTCGCCGCGGCTTTATTGCTGACAAATACCAAGTCTTGGTCGATGCGCTGTATGAAGGCAAGACCAGCCAGTTCATCGAGACAGTGGTGAAGTTTGAGGACGGCCGCACCGGCAGCGTCAGCGCCACGCTGCGCATTGAAGACACCAAAACCTTTGCCCCTGTGAAGGCTGCAGCATGAGCGATAAAAAGATAGGCGACGTCATCCTTGACGTCAAAAACATTTCCCTGCGTTTCGGGGGCGTGAAGGCGCTGACTGACATTAGCTTTGATGTGCGTGAGCACGAGATCCGCGCCATCATTGGGCCCAACGGCGCGGGCAAGAGTTCGATGCTGAACTGCATCAACGGGGTCTATGCCCCGCAGGAAGGTGCCATTACCTTCCGCGGTCAGCAGTTCAAGCACATGGACAGCCACCAAGTGGCCACCATGGGCATAGGCCGCACTTTTCAGAATCTGGCCCTGTTCAAGGGCATGAGCGTTCTGGACAACATCATGTCGGGCCGCAACCTCAAGATCAAAAGCAACATCCTGTTGCAGGCCTTGCGCATCGGCCCGGCCGAGCGGGAAGAGATTCAGCACCGCGAAGCGGTGGAGCGCATCATCGATTTCCTGGAAATCCAGGCCTACCGCAAGACGCCTGTGGGCCAGCTGCCTTACGGCTTGCAAAAGCGGGTGGACTTGGGCCGCGCTTTGGCAATGGAGCCCCAGGTGCTGCTGCTCGACGAACCCATGGCCGGCATGAACGTGGAAGAAAAGCAGGACATGTGCCGCTTTGTGCTCGATGTGAATGACGAGTTCGGCACCACGGTGGTGTTGATCGAACACGACATGGGGGTGGTCATGGACATCAGTGACCGCGTGGTGGTGCTCGACTACGGCAAGAAGATCGGCGACGGCACCCCCGACGAAGTGCGCAACAACGCAGACGTGATCAGCGCCTACCTCGGCACCAGCCACTGAAGGGAATGTGAATCATGGGATTTTTTCTTGAAACACTGTTTGGCGGCCTTATGGCCGGCATGTTGTATGCCTTGGTGGCGCTGGGCTTTGTGCTGATTTTCAAAGCGTCCGGCGTCTTTAACTTTGCGCAAGGAGCCATGGTGCTGTTTGCGGCGCTGGCCATGGCGCGCCTCTCGGTTTGGATTCCGCAATGGCTCGGTCTGGAGAGCAAGTTCCTAGGCAATCTGCTGGCGTTCCTCGTGTCTGCAATGTTGATGTTCGTTTTGGCTTGGCTCATCGAACGCTTGGTTCTGCGGCATCTGGTGAACCAGGAGGGTGTGACCCTGCTGATGGCGACTTTGGGTATTACCTATTTCATCGACGGCGCGGGGCAGACCATTTTTGGCAGCGACATTTACAAAATCGACGTAGGCATGCCCAAAGACCCGATCTTTTTGTTTGAGTCGGTGTTCGAGGGGGGCGTGCTCGTCAATCAAGAGGACGTGATTGCTGCTGTGGTGGCTGCAGTGCTCGTGGCTGCACTGTCGCTGTTCTTCCAGAAAACCAGCACCGGCCGTGCGCTGCGTGCTGTGGCAGATGACCACCAGGCTGCCCAGAGTATCGGCATTCCGCTGAACCGTATCTGGGTGATTGTGTGGTGCGTCGCAGGCATAACAGCGCTGGTGGCGGGAATCATTTGGGGCTCCAAACTAGGGGTTCAGTTTTCCCTGACGACTGTCGCCTTGCGTGCCCTCCCGGTGATTATTTTGGGCGGGCTCACCTCGGTACCCGGCGCGATTATTGGTGGCCTGATTATTGGCGTCGGCGAGAAGTTGTCCGAGGTCTATCTCGGCCCGATGGTGGGCGGCGGCATCGAAATCTGGTTTGCCTATGTGCTGGCGCTGGTATTCCTGTTGTTCCGGCCGCAGGGCTTGTTCGGCGAAAAAATCATTGACCGCGTCTAAGGAGCGACTTCATGTTTTACAGAGAGAACGGTCAGTTCAAAACCAGCTACCGCGCTGACCAGCAGATTTTTCCCATCGTGCAAGACCGCTGGGGCCTCTTGGTGTTGTTAGCCATCGCCGTATTTGCGGTGCCGATGGTGGTCGACGAGTACATGTTTCGTGCCATCTTGATTCCATTCCTTATTCTGTCTCTGGCAGCGTTGGGCGTGAATGTGCTGGTCGGCTATTGCGGGCAAATCTCGCTGGGTTCCGGTGCCTTTATGGCGGTGGGCGCCTACATGGCTTACAACACCTATGTCCGCATTGAAGGCATTCCCTTGATCGTGGCCCTGCTCAGCGGTGGCTTTTTTGCGACCTTGGTCGGTATGTTTTTTGGAATACCGAGCTTGCGGGTGAAGGGGCTGTATCTGGCGGTGGCGACTTTGGCGGCGCAGTTCTTCTGCGATTGGGCCTTCTTGCGGATCAGCTGGTTTACCAACAACAACGCATCGGGTTCTGTGTCGGTATCGAACTTGTCCATCCTGGGCTGGACGATTGACTCACCGGTCGACAAATATTTGCTGTGTCTGGCCTTCGTGGTGTTGTTTGCCCTGATGACCAAGAATCTGGTGCGTTCTGCGATCGGCCGTGAGTGGATGGCCATCCGCGACATGGACGTGGCAGCTGCGGTGATTGGCATTCGCCCGGTGTACGCCAAGCTCAGCGCATTTGCCGTGAGCTCCTTCATCGTGGGGGTGGCAGGTGCCTTGTGGGGTTTCATTCACCTGGGTTCGTGGGAGCCCGCGGCCTTCTCGATTGATCGCTCTTTCCAGTTGTTGTTCATGGTGATCATCGGCGGCATGGGGTCCATCATGGGGAGCTTCTTCGGGGCTGCTTTCATTGTGATCCTGCCCATCTTTTTGAACCAGTTCCTGCCGGGGGTGGGCGCCCTCTTTGGCGTCAGTATTTCGACTGCGCTGGTCTCGCACACCGAGTACATGGTGTTCGGAGCCTTGATCGTCTGGTTCCTGATTGTGGAGCCGCACGGGCTGGCCAAACTCTGGTCTATCGGTAAACAAAAAATGCGTCTTTGGCCTTTCCCGCATTGAGGTGTTCAGACATCTCCGCTTCTTGAAAGTCCTGCTTTCCTCTCTCGCTTCAACCAACTTAGGAGACACAACATGAAGCTTCGTCAACTCGCAATCGCCGCCAGTGTGGCTGCCGCCGGGGTGTCCGCTCTGGTGGGTACCTCGTCCGCGTTCGCCCAAGCCAAGGAGCAGTTTTTCCCTGTGCTTGTGTATCGGACAGGTGCCTATGCACCCAATGGCGTTCCCTTTGCCAATGGTTATGTGGATTACCTCAAGCTGGTCAATGCCCGCGGAGGCCTCAACGGGGTTCAGCTCTCGTTTGAAGAGTGCGAAACCGGCTATGCCACTGACCGGGGGGTTGAGTGCTACGAGCGTTTGAAAGGCAAGGGCGCCACGGTGTTCCAGCCGCTGTCAACCGGCATTACTTTTGCCCTGACCGAGAAAGCTCCCGCAGACAAGATCCCCTTGATCACGGCAGGCTACGGTCGCAGTGAATCGGCAGATGGAGGCGTTTTCAAGTGGAACTTTCCTTTGGCCGGCACCTATTGGGTGGCCGCTGACGTGTTGATTCAGCACATCGCCAAGAAAGAAGGCGGCTATGACAAGCTCAAGGGCAAGAAGATTGCCTTGGTCTATCACGACAGCCCATTCGGCAAAGAGCCGATTCCTTTGCTGCAAGAGCGCGCTGCAGCGCACGGCTTTACCCTGAGCCTGCTGCCCGTGACCCACCCCGGTGTCGAGCAGAAGGCGACCTGGCTCCAAATCCGCCAGAACCGGCCGGACTACGTGCTGAACTGGGGCTGGGGCGTCATGAACTCCACCGCGTTGAAGGAAGCACAAGCTACAGGCTATCCGCGTGAAAAGATGTACGGCGTCTGGTGGGCCGGCGCAGAGCCTGACGTGAAAGACGTCGGAGAAGGTGCTAAGGGCTACAACGCCGTGATGATGCAGCACGGTGCCGAAACCGGCGCGCCTGTCATCAAAGAGGTCTTGGACAAGCTCCATGGCAAGGGCCAAGGCACCGGACCGAAAGAAGAGGTCGGCCAAGTGCTCTACATGCGCGGAATGATGAGCGCCATGCTGGCAGTGGAAGGCGTTCGCGCTGCCCAGGACCGTTTCGGCAAGGGAAAGGTCATGACCGGAGAGCAAGCACGCTGGGGTTATGAGAACCTGAACCTGACGCAACCCAAGTTAGATGCTTTGGGCTTCAAGGGTGTGATGCGCCCCATCTCCACCAGCTGCCAGGACCACATGGGCGCGGCGTGGGCCCGTGTTCACACCTGGAACGGTAAGTCTTTTGACTGGACCTCCGATTGGATGCAGGCCGACGACCAGATCATCAAGCCGATGGTGAAGGCCGCCGCGGACAAGTACGCCGCTGAGAAAAAGCTCACACGCCGCGCGGGTAGCGACTGCCAGTCTTGAGAGCACCCCCGTTGACCGCTCACTGCGTGTAGCGGTCCTTCTCCTTCAGGGGGCAACATCAGCGGCCCGGCGTAGCCGGTTCCGCGGTGTTTCTGGAAGGGTGGCTTGCTCTGTTTGCCACTCTCCAGATGAAAGCGTCGTGCATCGGGGCTTTCATCTGGTCAACAAGGCTGAGTTATGGAACCGAAAAACATCGTTCTCAACGTGAATGGCATCGAGGTCATTTACAACCACGTCATCCTGGTGCTCAAGGGGGTGTCGCTGCAAGTGCCCGAAGGCGGCATTGTGGCCATCCTCGGGGGCAACGGCGCGGGCAAAACCACGACGTTGCGGGCGGTGTCTAACCTGCTTGCAGGCGAGCGCGGGGCGGTGACCAAAGGCAGTATCGAGCTGCGCGGCGAGCGCATCGAAAACCTGAGCCCTGCCGATCTGGTGCAGCGCGGCGTGGTGCAAGTCATGGAAGGGCGGCACTGCTTTGCCCACCTGACCATCGAGGAAAACCTGCTCACCGGCGGTTACACCCGCAAGAGCAAGGCCGAGGTCGCGGCCAACCTAGAGAAGGTTTACAACTATTTCCCCCGCCTCAAGACCCGCCGCACCAGCCAGGCGGCCTACACATCGGGGGGGGAGCAGCAGATGTGCGCTATCGGCCGTGCGCTCATGGCCAACCCCAGCATGGTGCTGCTCGACGAGCCCTCCATGGGCCTGGCGCCGCAGATCGTGGAAGAGGTGTTCGAGATCGTCAAAGACCTCAACGCCAAAGAAAAGGTCACCTTTCTGCTGGCCGAGCAGAACACCAATATGGCGCTGAAATACGCCGACTACGGCTACATCATGGAAAGCGGCCGCGTGGTGATGGACGGCGCAGCGGCCGACTTGCGCAGCAATGAAGACGTCAAGGAGTTCTACCTGGGCGTGGGTGGCGGCGAGCGCAAGAGCTTCAAAGATGTGAAGAGCTACAAGCGCCGCAAGCGGTGGCTGGCTTAAGAAACATATGAAACATGCCTCTAGCCCACGTAGAACGTGCGTGAGCCGCTCTTAAAAACATAGCAAATTGCTCATGGAGTCCTGATGACATCCACCTACGACGCCCTCGAAATCCGCTCGCAGGCTGACCGCCATGCTGCTCACATGGCAGCGCTGCCCCGGCAAGTGGCCCATGCGCAAGCGCACAGCCCGGCGTGGGCCGGCATTCTTGCGGGTGTGGACGCGAGCGCCATCGTGGACCGCACCGCGTTAGCGCGCTTGCCGGTGACCCGGAAGTCGGAGCTGCAAGCGCTGCAGCAGCAATCCCGCCAGCAGGGCTCAAACGCATTTGGCGGCTTCAGCGCGGTGGGCTTTGGCAGTTCTATGCGCAGGGTGTTTGCGAGCCCCGGTCCGATTTACGAGCCTGAAGGCACCGCACCGGACTACTGGAGGATGGCGCGCGCCATTTATGCCGCCGGCTTTCGCCCCGGCGAATTGATCCACAACAGCTTCAGCTACCACTTTGTGCCGGCGGGCTCCATGATGGAAACCGGAGCCCACGCGCTGGGCTGCACCGTGTTCCCGGGGGGCACCGGTCAGACCGAGCAGCAAGTGCAAGCCATGGCGGAGTTGCAGCCTGCGGGCTACATCGGCACCCCCAGCTTTTTGAAAATTATTCTGGAGAAAGCCTTAGAGATGGGAGTGGCGCTCCCCAGCGTGACCAAAGCCATGTTTGGTGGTGAGGCGTATCCGCCCTCTTTGCGTGACTGGTTTTCCGCGCACGGGGTGGACGGCTACCAGTGCTACGCCACGGCCGACTTGGGGCTGATTGCCTATGAGACCAGCGCCCGCGAAGGCCTGGTGCTGGATGAACAGGTGATTGTGGAAATCGTGCGGCCCGGCACCGGCGACCCCGTACCCGAAGGCGAGGTGGGCGAGTTGGCGGTCACCAGCCTGAACCCGGACTACCCCTTGATCCGTTTCGGCACCGGGGACCTGTCGGCTGTGCTTGCCGGGCAGTGCCCGACCGGACGGACCAACACCCGCATCAAAGGTTGGATGGGGCGCGCAGACCAGACCACCAAGGTGCGCGGCATGTTTGTGCACCCGAAGCAGGTGGATGAAGTGGCCAAGCGTTTCCCCGAGGTGCGCAAGGCCCGCTTGGTGGTCAGCGGCGAAATGGCCAATGACCAGATGACCATGGTGCTGGAGGTTGACGGGCCACAGGAAGGCTTGGCGCTGCGGGTGGCCGATGTGGTACGCGAGGTCACCAAGTTGCGGAGCGAAGTCCGTCTGGTGCTGCCCGGAAGTCTGGCCAATGACGGCAAAGTCATTGAAGATGCACGCACCTACCAATGAGTCCGTTTGAAGTTGATGCTGGTAAGGGTTTTCCCGAGCTGTTGAACACCACAGTTACAAGGTCTTCCCAGTCCGGCTAAATTGTCTCCAGCGAAGAAAAAAGCACCGTCAAAAGCCCCTCCTATGAGGGGCTTTCCGTAAGACAAAGCGCGATGGTGCGCGCTAAACTGTAAGTCCATAACAGGAGACAAACCGATGAAAAAATTGCTCGTTGCAAGCGCTGCTGCGCTGTCCGTTTCTGCATTTGCGCAGGCCTATCCTTCCAAACCCATCACCATCGTGGTGCCGTTCGCAGCGGGTGGTCCTACCGACCGCGTGGCCCGTGACCTGAGCGAATCGCTGCGTAAACAGCTGGGTGACGTCAGCATCATCATCGACAACTCGGCAGGCGCCGGCAGCTCCATCGGCACCAGCAAAGTGGCCAAGGCAGCACCGGATGGTTACACCTTGCTGTTGAACCACATTGCCATGGGGACTATGCCCGGCCTGCTACGCAACATGCCTTTCAAAGTGGAGTCTGACTTCGAGTACCTCGGCATGATCAACGATGTTCCGATGACACTGATCGGCAAGCCCGATATGCCGGCCAAAACCTACAAAGAGTTGACCACCTGGATCGGCCAGAACGTTGGCAAGATCAACTTGGGCAACGCTGGTGTGGGTTCTGCATCGCATTTGTGCGGTCTGCTGTTCCAGAACGCCGTCAAGGTGGATATGACCACCGTGCCGTACAAAGGTACCGCGCCCGCAATGACCGACTTGATCGGCGGCCAGATCGACTTGATGTGTGACCAGACCACCAACACCTCGGCGCAAATTGAAGGTAAGAAAGTCACCGCTTACGCGGTGACTACCTCCAAAACGCTGACGACGCCGGCACTCAAGTCCTTGCCCACCTTGCAAAGCCAAGGCCTGAGCAACTTTGAAGTGACCATCTGGCACGGCCTGTACGCACCCAAAGGCACCCCTGCTGAAGTGCAGACCAAGCTGAACACGGCGTTGAAGGCTGCGTTGAAAGACCCCGAATTCATCAAGAAGCAAGAAGCTCTGGGTGCGGTGGTGGTGACTGACAAGCGTGTCGAACCCGCTGAGCACAAGAAGTTTGTGGCCGCTGAAATTGCGAAGTGGACACCGATCATCAAGGCCGCTGGCGTTTACGCGGACTGATGCTTCACTGGCGGCGGGTTGGCCCTTTGGATAGGGTCAAACGCCCCACACAATGTCTTTTCCAGCCGCTTGGCTGCGGCGGGCCATGTCCAGCAAGGGCATCGCCCGCTGTCGCAGACTCACACCCTCCGGGTAGGTGGCTTCTCTCCCTTGTTCTTGGGCTTCAAGCGCTGCTTGCACGCGTCGCGCTTCCTCGTGCGCAATAGCCTCTTCGAGTGCTTGAATAGCGGCCGGCATCTCTGCCGCCAGCAAAATGCCTTTGCGCAAACTCTCTTCAGTGGTGTAGCCCCAGAGGGTGAGAATTTGTCGCCCCTGAGGCTCCAGCATGATGACGTCGCTGGCAATCTTGGATTTGAACTTGTAGAGCATGGTGAGGACTGCCGGTAGTTTTATGATGCGTTCTGTTGCAATGGCAGACTAACAGCATACTGATCCGAGGACCTCATGGCCGATTTACATATCTTGCGCGAACACAGCCTGGGCTTTGCCGCTGCCAGGAAAATTGCCTTCCAATGGGCTGAGCAGGCTGAAACCGAGTTCGATATGGAGTGCACCTACGTCGAAGGCGACCAGGTGGATGAAGTGATTTTCAAACGCTCCGGTGTGAGCGGCATGCTCCAAGTTACCAAAACGCGGTTCGAGCTCACGGCCAAGCTCGGGTTTTTGTTGGGTGCCTTCAAAGACAAAATCGAGGCAGAGATTGTCAAAAACCTCGACACCTTGCTGGCGCCGAGCGCAAAGGCACCTGCCAAGACGAAAAAAAAGTAGCGTAAACGCTACTTTTTTGATAGCGCCACCCGCATATTCTGCGGGGGATCAGGTCCGATTTAGCTCAAAGACTCAATCAGGTCGATGTACTGTTGCATGGCGTCATCATTGGAGATGCCCTTGAAGCCGTTCCAGGCGTCCCACTTGGCGCGGCCCACCATGTCGGCAAAGCCCGGCTTCTTCTCGGTGTTGTCACCGGCAGTGGCTTGCTTGTAGAGCGCGTAGATTTTCAAGAGAGTGCCGTTGTCGGGGCGCTCGCTCAGATTTTTGGAATTGGCAACAGCGGCTTCAAAAGCGGCTTTCAAATCGGCCATGGTTTTCTCCGTTTGGTGTGGTGCAGAAATCTAGGGGGAACACCCGATGCGAGCAGGTGCTTGCCCCGTATCTTAAGCGGCGATTTGCCCCCAGAATAGGCAGGTCCCCCCACACCTGTTCAGCCTGGAGAATTCATGGTCACCCGAGTCATTGCCAAGAAGGTAGCGAGTCAAGCCCGCCGCAAAGTCGCAGAGACGGTGGCTCCAGTGGCTCCGGTCGCGAAAACAGTGACACGCCGTGCGCGAAAAGCGGCCGGGGTGGTTCAGAAAAATGTGGCAGATGCGGTGATCGGCTCCTTGGGTCTGCAGGGTGAGCGCATGTCCAAGGTCGATACGGCCTGGCTACGCATGGACTCCAGCGCCAACCTGATGATGATCGTGGGCGTTTGGGTCACCAAGCCGGGCCTGCCGCTCCAGGATTTGAAACAACGGGTGGAAGATCGTTTGCTGAAGTACCCGCGGTTCAAACAGCGGGTGGTGGAAGATGCCGCGGGTGCAACCTGGGTTGAGGACGCGGACTTTCAACTCGACCGCCATGTGGTGACCGAAACCTTGGCCAAAAAGCCCCGCGGCCGCGAGCAGGAGGCCTTGCAAGAGCGCCTGGCCGCGCTGACGATGGAGCCCTTGGACCGCGAGCGACCGCTGTGGCAATTTCATTTGGTCGAGAACTACAAGGGCGGGTCTGCTTTGATGGTGCGCATTCACCACTGCATTGCAGATGGCATTGCGTTGATCTCGGTGACCCAATCGTTGGTAGACGGCGGCAGCCCGCCTCCGCAGCGCCGGGCCAAGGCCGAGCGTGCCCAAGGACTGGATGGTGCAGAGGAGTGGCTGGCCGACGCGCTGCTCAAGCCTTTTACCCATCTGGCCGTCAAGGCGTTGGGGGCGGCGGGGGACGGCGCGGTCAAATCCATGGGCTTGCTGATGGAGCCCCAGAAGGGGGTGGAGTCCGGCATGCACAACTCTGTCGATATGGCCAAGATGGCGTACCAAGTGGTGAGCGATCTGGCTGCCTTGGCCTTGATGCCCGATGACTCTCCCACCCGTCTCAAGGGGCAACCCGGGAACGCCAAGCGCGTGGCATGGTGTGCCCCCTTGCCCTTGGAAGAAGTGAAGGCCGTGGGCAAGGCGCTGAACTGCTCGATCAACGATGTGTTGCTAAGTTGCGTTGCGGGGGCAATCGGTGCCTATTTGCGCGAACAAGGCGATGTGGTGAATGGCAAAGAAATCCGCGCCATGGTGCCCGTGAACTTGCGTCCGCTGGAGCATGCTTACAAGTTGGGTAACCAGTTTGGCCTCGCGCCCTTGGTGCTGCCCATCGGGCTCGACAACCCGGTGGAGCGCGTCTATGAAGTGCGCGCCCGCATGCGCGGCCTCAAGGGCAGCATGCAGCCCTTGCTGGCTTTCGGCTTGTTGGCGGTGGCGGGCTTGCTAATCAAACCGGCCCAGGATGCGTTGCTGAGCTTGTTCTCGAAAAAAACAACGGCTGTGATGACCAATGTCCCGGGGCCTCGCGAGAAACTCAAAATTTGCGGAGCCACGATCGAGGAGAACCTGTTCTGGGTACCGCAAAGCGGTTCTGTCGGCTTGGGAGTTTCGATTTTGAGCTACGGAGGCGGCGTGCAGTTTGGGGTGGTGACCGATGCCACGCTGTGCCCCGAGCCTCAAAAAATCATCGATCAGTTTGAACCCGAGTTCGCCAAGTTGTCGATGTTGACCTTGATGCTGCCCTGGGGCGAATAGTTAGCCCGCGAGTTCGGCTTGAACTTGGAGCACGCCTAGGTGCTCCATTGCATCGATAGGGCTTACTTCGGCAGCGCGTGCGTAGAGCGCCATGGCTTCAGTCTCATAGGCCTCTGGGTCCAGCATGAGTAAGCCGCGCGCATATTCGGACAGGGCCAGGGCGGCGTGGGGGATAAGTGCAAGTCCCGCCTGAAAGTGCTGCATTGCGACATCGCGCCGGGCACCGTAGGTTATGTTTCCGATCATTGCGCCGACTTTGTCAATCACTTCAGCATGAAAGGTTCCCAGTGCCAGATGGGCGTCGGCATGCCGGGCTTCCAGTGCAATGGCGGTTTCAAAGGCCGTTTTGATCTTGTCGCCATAGCCCTGTGCCAGGGCCCGGGCTACGCTGGTGCCTTGGCTGTAGCGGCCCAAGGCATAGCCATACAAGTAATGTGCATTGGCGTTGTCCGGATCTTCCCTCGTAGCCCGCAGAGCACGTTCTGCTGTTTCTTTGTACATGCGAAGCCGTGCGGCCTCGCTGGGCTCCAGAAAGTCTGCGTGGATCAGGCAAGCTTTGTTCATCACCGTGGACCCTGCGGAGCCCAGAAGTCGACCGGCATGAAAAGCCGCCTCAAACTCCCCCCGGTGGTAAAGCGCCCACGCAGACAAAAGCTCTGCGTCTGAAGGGAGGGGCTCTGCATCACCCGCGTGGAGTCGCGCCCACTGGGCTGGCATATTGGCGGCGTTCAGCGCATGCAAATGCACAAACGCGTAAGGGTGCCAGTCGTGTGCGCCGGGCATCAAGGGGCCTGGTATGCGCCGCTGAGTTGCTGCAGGTGTTGACGCTGTTGGCTTTGCAGGTAAGGCACCAGTAGGTTGAGCACGTGCTGACCGCCGCGCAACAGTGCCGCTTGGGCGCTGGCCGGTTCCAGCGCATTGCGCGGATCACGGACGTACTCAAAACTCAACCAGTAAGTCAAAACGACCACCATGCTGGTGGCGGTGGGCTCCATTTCCCGGATGTCCATTTGCAATGCGCCGGTGCGGGCCATGCATTCCAACATTGCACGGATAGAGCGGGTCTTGTTTTTCAGGACGCTTTGAAAGTGGGTTTCTAAGCGACGGTTTTTGCTGAGCAAGTCGTTCAGGTCGCGGTACAGGAACCGGTACTGCCAGATCAGCTCAAACAAGGTGTGCATGAAGAACCATGCGTCCTCGACATCGCGCACGTTGTCGCTCGCATTGAGCAACTCGTTGAGAGCACGCTCATAACGGTCGAAGAGGGAGTTGATGAGCTCGTCTTTGGCCGGGTAGTGGTAGTAAAGGTTGCCTGGGCTGATGCCCAGCTCGGCGGAGATCAGCGTGGTCGATACATTGGGTTCGCCAAAACGGTTGAACAACTCCAGTGTGGTTTCCAAAATTCGCTCGGCGGTGCGTCTGGGCGCTTTTTTAACCATGGGTCAGTGCCTCAGCTTTGTCTCGTGGCGAACCACGTGTGATAAATCTTCCATAACGTCCTCCAATGTACCCAATGCCTGAACCCAGCGGGATGAGGACTTACTCGGGGCACACAGGTAGCGATCGGTATCGTTCAGGGCCGCATGGTTCAGACTGATGCCGTGGCGGTGCAGGCGCGCAGATAGACCTGTTTGACGTTTGCGTAGCAATTGCCGTGTTTGCTGGTACGCGTGTTCCGCCAGTTGGCGGCGTTGCGCATAGCTGAAGGTGTTGGCAAGGTAGAGCTCAGGATCCCGATGATCGGGCTCGATCAGGATGATGTCGGTGTCGGGATAGGCGCTCGCGTAGTGCTTCATGCCCAGCTCCATGCGCGAATGGATCATGGAGCGAAATGTCTGGCTCATGACCGCCGGTAGCCCTCCGTCCACCATGCGCGGGATTTTGCGCTGCTGTTCCGGTATGCCTCGTTGCATCGTACGGGGCGGGTGAGGCGATGACGCATCAAAGGGTACAAGCGGGTTCAAGCAGATCAGCAGGTCCGCTCCCTCGTCCAGTGCGACTGATGCGTGCATGGTCTTTTTCATGGCACCGTCGACGTAGTACTGGTCATCAATGGTGACTGGCGGGAATAGGCCGGGTAGCGCCGAGCTGGCCTGAACCGCCTTGGAAATCGGCACATGGTCCCAGCCGGGGCTTCCGAAGGATATGGCCTGGGCACTGTCCAACTGGGTAGCTACGAGAGAGAGCTTGCAGCCGAGGGTTCGGAAGTCGTTGGTGCGCCCTGGTTTGCTAAATAGCCGGTTCAGCTGGGTGTCGATCTGTTGGTTCGAAAAAACACCGGTGGGCAGCGCCGGAGCCATTCTCTCCAGGGCACGCACGACGGAGGTCCGCCCGCGCAACATGTCCCAGCCGATAGAGGCGAGGAGTCCGGGAACCATGATGCTGCGGCGCAAAAACTCCCCGTAGGCCGGTTCCATGAGCCAAGAGGGATCAAAGTGATCACCGGAGCGTGGGTCGTTTTCGATAAACGAAGCGCACAACTGACGCGGAGTCATGCCATTGGCGAGTGCTGCAGCGATGAAGCCACCGGCGGATACGCCGACGTAGTGATCCAAGCGGTTGAGGTTCAGGCCACTGAGGCTCTCGTCCAGTGCGCATAGGGCGCCGATCTCGTAAATGGCGCCCAGTGGCCCGCCGCCGGCTAAAGCGATGGCAATTTTGGAGTGAGGAGAGGGGCGTGCCTTCATGCGGTGCAGTGTAGTGTTTGGATCGGCTCAAAAATGCTGCAACGCAACAGGTCTTAAGACGAAAAAAAGGGCGCCGTTGCGCCCTGGGTTTTGACTACAAAAGTCTCAAGACAGCGTTGTTCCTGCGTCGCCGGAAGCAGCTGTGGCTTTAGCTTTGGTGCTCCGCTTTACGGCGGTTTTTTTAGCGGCCGCAGGCTTGGCGAGCGGGGCCTTCTTGGCGGGGGATGCTTTTTTTGCGACCGCTTTCTTCGGGGGGGCTGCACCAGCGCTTGTTGTTGCAGCCGGTTTTTTGGAAAGCTGTTGGACAGCGGCGTTCAGAGCGTCAATGCGCTCGATGAGGCTGTTGACATCTTTTGCGGAAGGAACACCCAGCTTGTTGAGTGCTTTGGCCACGCGTTCTTCAAAAATGTTTTCCAGCTTGTCCCACTGACCGGTGGCTTTGCTGCTGATGTCGGTGGCCATAGTCGACATTTTGGAGGTGGCCTCGTTGATCTTGTCCTCTGCCACAGCCTGAGTTTTGCGCTGGATGCTGACGCCTTCTTTGACCAAGGCTTCGAAAGCTTTGCTGCCTTCGGCTTGAGCCCGTGTGAAGGCACCCAGGCCAGCCTGCCAGATTTGCTGTGCCGAGTCTTTCACAGACGCGGACAGGGGGCTGCTCGCTGCAGCGGCCGATTTGTTCTTCTGAATTTTCTTGACCATGGATGCTCCTTTGTAGTGTGTGGCGTTGCTACGAGGTCGTGGGCAGCCTCGCTCGCAGGCAACTCTAAGCTTTGTATGTGGAGCTGTGTAGATGCATGCCACTAAGAAGCACGACCGTTCGAAAGCACAATAAATTCTCCTTAAGGGAGGCTTTGTCGGGTTTACGATGAAATCCGTCAGAGCAAAGTCCGTCAGAATAAATTGATTAACAGGAGCATGTATGCGGTATTTCGTCACAGGGGCAACGGGTTTCATCGGCAAGCGGCTTGTCAAGAAGCTGTTGCAGCGCAAAGGTGCCACAGTGCACTTTTTAATTCGCCAGGAAAGCGAAGGCAAGGTAGCCGAGCTGCGTGAATACTGGGGTTTATTAGATGCCAAGTCGGCGGCGCGTGCCATCCCTGTGTTCGGTGATCTCAAGACAAAAAAACTGGGTGTCCCGACCGATGTCGTCAAAGGCTTAAAAGGGCAGGTGGACCATCTCTACCATCTGGCTGCGGTCTACGATCTGGCGGCCGATGAAGAGTCGCAAATTGCAGTTAATGTGGAAGGCACGCGCAACACGATTGACTTTGCGAAGGCTATCGATGCAGGGCACTTTCACCATGTGTCTTCCATAGCGGCTGCTGGGCTGTATGAGGGAGTTTTTCGCGAAGACATGTTTGATGAGGCGGAGAACTACGATCACCCCTATTTCATGACCAAACATGAGAGCGAAAAAATCGTCCGGCAGGACTGCAAAGTGCCGTGGTCTGTGTACCGCCCTGCCATGGTGGTGGGTGATAGCCAGACCGGCGAGATGGACAAGATTGATGGCCCTTACTACTTCTTCAAGCTGATCCAGCGCATGCGCCAGCTGCTGCCACCCTGGATGCCGACCATCGGCCTGGAAGGCGGGCGCATCAACATCGTGCCAGTGGACTTTGTGGTGGACGCGCTGAATGTCATCAGCCACAAGGCCGGGATCGCTAAAAAGTGCTATCACTTGGTGGACCCTGTCGGCTACCGCGTAGGCGATGTGCTGGACATTTTCAGCAAGGCGGCTCACGCACCGAAGATGAATGTGTTTGTGAATGCGGCCCTGTTGGGCTTTATCCCGCGGGGTGTAACCAAAAGCCTGATGGCCTTGGCGCCCGTGCGCCGAGTGCGCAACGCCATCATGAAGGATTTGAGCCTGCCGGAAGACATGCTTACCTTCGTGAACTACCCCACCCGCTTTGACTGCCGCGATGCCCAAGCCATGCTCAAGGGCAGCGGCGTCGAGTGCCCCAATTTGAAAGACTACGCATGGCGTTTGTGGGACTACTGGGAGCGCCACCTTGATCCCGACTTGCATATTGACCGCTCTTTGCGCGGAACCGTTGGGGGCAAGGTAGTGTTGATTACCGGAGGGTCGTCAGGTATCGGCTTGGCGGCTGCCCACAAGTTTGCCGAAGCGGGTGCTACCACCATCATTTGCGGGCGTGACGTCGATAAGCTGGAAGAGGCATGTAAAGAAGCCAAGGCCAAGGGCTACAGCTTCGTGGCCTACCCGGCCGACATCGCCGACATGGCAGATTGCGACCGCTTTGTGCAGTTACTGATTGAAAACCATGGTGGCGTGGATTTCCTGATCAACAACGCGGGACGCTCCATTCGCCGCGCTATCGAGTCCAGTTACGATCGATTTCACGACTACGAGCGCACCATGCAGCTCAACTATTTCGGCTGCTTGCGGGTCACGATGGGCTTCTTACCCGGCATGGTGGCAAAGAAAAAGGGCCATGTCGTCAATATCAGTTCTATCGGCGTTTTGACCAATGCACCGCGCTTCAGCGCCTATGTGGCTTCCAAAGCAGCACTGGACGCTTGGACCCGCTGTGCCTCCAGCGAGTTTGCAGACCAAGGCATCAGCTTCACAACGATCAATATGCCTTTGGTTCGCACGCCCATGATTGCGCCGACCGGCATATACAATAACGTGCCCACGTTGTCGCCCGAACAAGCCGCGGATATGGTGGCCGACGCCTGCATCAGCAAGCCGGTGCGCATCGCTACACGCTTGGGTATCACCGGTCAGGTGCTACATGCGCTCGTGCCCCGCATCGCCCAGATTGCTATGAACACCAGCTTCCGCATGTTCCCGGATTCATCTGCGGCCAAGGGTGCCAAGCCCGGTGAGAAGGCTAAGTTGTCACCGGAGGCCATTGCGATGCAGCAGATGATGCGGGGGATTCATTTTTAAGTGTGGATAATCGGGCCCCATTGGGAAGAGGCCTGAATGTATTCAACTGCAAAAACCTACGTTGCCGGCCACCGCGGTATGGTCGGCAGCGCCATCGTGCGCACCCTGCTGGCCCAAGGCGTGCAGCAGCAAGACATCATCACTCGCACCCACGCCGAGCTCGACCTGTGCAACCAAGCTGCCGTGCACGCCTTCTTTGAAGCGCAAAAGCCGACCCAAGTGTATTTGGCCGCCGCCAAAGTAGGCGGCATCCACGCCAACAACACTTACCCGGCCGACTTCATCTATGACAACCTCATGATGCAGGCCAACGTCATCCACGCGGCCCACACCCACGGCGTGCAAAAGCTACTGTTCTTGGGTAGCAGTTGCATCTACCCTCGCATGGCAGCCCAGCCCATGTCTGAGAGCGCACTACTCACCGGCACCCTCGAGCCCACCAACGAACCCTACGCCATTGCCAAAATAGCCGGCATCAAACTCTGCGAAAGCTACAGCCGCCAGCACGGGCGCGACTACCGCAGTGTCATGCCCACCAACCTCTACGGCCCCGGCGACAACTACCATCCCCAAAACAGCCACGTCATCCCCGCACTCATCCGCCGCTTCCACGAAGCTAAGATCAGCGGCGCGGCCGAAGTCGCCATCTGGGGCACTGGCACCCCCAAACGCGAATTTTTGTATGTGGACGATATGGCCGCCGCCAGCGTGTTTGTCATGAACCTGGCAGACACCACCTACCAAGCCAACACCACCCCCATGTGCAGCCACATCAACGTAGGCTTCGGCAGCGATGTCACCATCGCCGAGTTGGCCCACGCCGTGGGCGCCGCCGTAGGCTACACCGGCCGCATCACCTTCGACGCCACCAAACCCGACGGCGCCCCCCGCAAATGGATGGACAGCAGCCGCCTCAACGCCCTAGGCTGGAGCGCTCGGGTAAGTTTGGAAGTGGGTCTCGAGCGAGCTTACGCTGAATCGCCCCGGGTTTACTAGACACTTCCGAGCCGTTGGAAATAGCGTTTCTCGAACTCTACCGGGGAGATGTCGCCGGCGGTATTGTGCCGACGCTTGGGGTTGTAAAACATCTCGATGTAATTGAAGACATCGGCCCTAGCGTCTCGCCGGATGAGATATATCTGACGGCGAACGCGTTCGCGCTTGAGCAACTGGAAGAAGCTCTCGGTCGCGGCGTTGTCATGGCAGTTACCTCGACGACTCATGCTGCTGACCAAATTGTGATCGCGCAAAAAGGTTTGCCAGGCATGTCTCGTGAACTGGCACCCTTGATCTGAATGCACCAGTACTGATTCGTGGGGTTGTCTGCGCCACAACGCCATCAAGAGTGCATTGAGCACCAAGTCTGTATCTATTCGACTGCCCATGGACCAGCCAACGACCTGTCTGGAGAACAGATCGATCACCACGGCCAGGTACAGCCAGCCTTCATGAGTACGGATGTAGGTGATGTCCGTGACCCATG
Source organism: Rhodoferax sp. (assembly GCF_013297935.1). GTDB lineage: Bacteria > Pseudomonadota > Gammaproteobacteria > Burkholderiales > Burkholderiaceae_C > Allorhodoferax. The sequence goes on from NZ_JAAFIX010000005.1 coordinate 62,228, forward strand.
ATCTATCGGGCTGATCCCGGGTGAACTGCCGGTTCAGGTGATTGGGTGGAACCACTGCAGGTTTGCCACCACCACCTGAGCGACGCCGGTAGCCGGTTTGCGACCTGATACCTTCGCTGCGCAACAGTCGGGTGACCCGGGGCTTGCCGCATTGCTCGCCCAGGTCGCGCATATCCAGTGTGAGTTTGCGATAGCCGTAAACGCAGCCGCTCTCCAGCCAAGCCTGCTTGAGTAGCCCCAGCAGGCGTTGGTCATCTCGACGCTTCCCACCAATGGGCTCACGCCTCCATGCGTAGTAGCCGCTGGGGTGTACATCCATTACCGCGCACATCCTGCGCATGCTATGGGCACGTTCGTGACGCTGGATAAACGCGTACCTTACCGGGATAGCTTGGCAAAGTACGCGGCGGCTTTTTTTAAGATGTCGCGCTCCTCGCTCACCCGCTTGAGCTCGGCCTTGAGTCTGCGTAGTTCCTCTGTTTGGGGAAACTGCTCCTTGTGCTGACCACAAGGCAATTGCTGCTCTTTGATCCACTTGTACAGACTGTGCTGACTGACACCCAATCGGGCGGACACATCGGCCACTGGATGGCCGCGCTGCATGATCTGCTTAACCGCTTCGAACTTGAATTCTTCGGGAAATCTCTTCTGACTCACATCACCTCCTATTAGGCCTCACCTTTGAGGCTCAGAGGTGTCTACATAATCCGGGTCGATTCACCAAGACCCCCACATCGACAACGCCAGCTTCAAACTGCACTACGGCGACCTCACCGACACCAGTAACCTCACCCGCCTCATCCAGCAAGTGCAGCCCGATGACAGCTACAACCTCGGCGCCCGAAGCCACGTAGCTGTCTCATTCGAGAGTCCCGAATACGCCGCCGATGTAGACGCCTTGGGCACCATCCGCATCCTTGGCCTGGAGAAGAAAACCCGCTTCTACCAAGCCTCCACCAGCGAGCTCTACGCCCTAGTGCAGGGAATACCACAAATAGCCCCCCCTTCTACCCCCGTAGCCCGTATGCGGTGGACAAGATGTACGCCTACTGGATCACGGTCAACTACCGCGAGGCCTGCAGCATCTACGCCTGCAACGGCATCCTCTTCAACCACGAAAGCCCCCGCCGAGGCGAAACCTTCGTCGCCCGCAAAATCACCCGCGGCTTGGCCAACATTACCCAAGGATTGGAAGAATGCCTTTTCATGGGCAACATGGACGCTGTGCGAGACTGGGGCCACGCCAAAGACTACGTGCGCATGCAATGGATGCTGCTGCAGCAAGACAAGCCGCAGGACTTTGTGATCGCCACTGGCGTGCAATGCAGTGTGCGCGAATTTATCACTTGGACCGTAGCCGCCTTGGGCCTGAGCATTGAATTTAAAGGTCAGGGCGTGGAAGAACACGCCGTCATCACCGCCATCCGCAGAGATTCCGCTCCCGCACTCCGGGTGGGCCAAACCATCGTCAAGTTAGACCCACGTTACTTCCGCCCCACAGAAGTGGAAACCCTGCTGGGCCACCCGAGCAAGGCCAAGAAAGAGCTCGGTTGGGTGCCACAAATCACCGCCCAAAGCATGTGCAAAGAAATGGTGGAAGCAGATTTGGCGCAGGCCAAGCAACACGCACTGCTCAAAAAGCACGGTTACAACGTTAATGTGAGCGTCGAGTAGACCCCATGAGGATCACCTGGCCTGAACCGGCTACTTAGGCCCGATCAACGCGGTGCTGTCGGCGCAGCACCACTGACGTAGTGGTAACAGACCTTATTGCTGCCAAGGTAGAGCAAATCAACCAGTGCATCAGCCCCATTTACGATGCAGAACTGCAAGACTACCTGCGCCACAAGCCTCTGAACCTCAGGGCCACACTCAACAAACAGGAGGCCTATTCGGGGGCTGACTACTTCATCACCCCCACCGACTACGACGATGAGACCCACTACTTCAACACCGTGATTCCTATGCGGCCAAGGGCGCAAAGCCGGGCGAGAAGGCGAAGTTGTCACCGGAGGCGATTGCGATGCGGCAGATAATGAGAGAAATTCATTTCTAGGCGCCTACGGTAGGCGCAGCATTTGGCGATTAGAATTGTTCAGTAAATGAACAAGCCCGCGCCAAATGCCTGCCTCTTATGAAGAATCCAGTTTGCGGGTCTTGCGACTTCTGGAGAAAAATCCCCAACTCACCCAACGTGAATTGGCGATGGAGCTCGGTGTGAGTTTAGGCAAGGTCAACTACTGCGTGCATGCATTGCTGGCTAAGTGCTTCATCAAGTTACAGAATTTTCGTGGTAGCCGAAAAAATCGCCTATGCGTATTTTTTGACCTCGTCGGGCTTTGCCGCGAAAAGCAGCATGGCCTTGAATTTTCTGCAGATCAAGATGGCAGAGTATGAGCGTTTGCGTGCGGAAATAGAGCAGTTGCAGCTCGAGATTGAAGCTGTGAGCGGGATGGATTTGAGATGAAACAACTTGACGGTGTGATTGCGGTCATAGGGCTGGGATACGTCGGCCTCCCCTTAGCGGTGGAGTTCGCCAAGAAGCGCAAAGTAATTGGCTTCGACATCAATGCTGTGCGCATTGCAGAGCTGCAGGCTGGCAGGGACAGCACGCTAGAGGTTTCTTTCGATGAGTTGAAGGCTGCGATCCACGCAACTTACACTGGCGATTTGGATCTGCTCAAGCAGTGCAAGCTCTTTATTGTGACTGTACCTACCCCCGTCGATGCGGCGAACCGCCCTGATATGACCCCTTTGGTGAAAGCGAGTGAGGCGGTGGGCAAGATTTTATCTGTAGGGGGAGTGGTTGTCTATGAGTCCACGGTTTACCCCGGGGCAACAGAAGAAGTGTGTGTGCCCGTACTGGAAAAACACTCTGGACTCACCTTCAACAAAGACTTTTTTTGTGGGTACAGTCCTGAACGAATAAATCCTGGTGATAAAGAGCATCGACTTCCCACAATCAAGAAGGTAACCAGTGGTAGTACACCTGAAATTGCAGAAGCTGTTGATGCGCTCTATCAACAAATTATCACTGCTGGCACCCACAAGGCAAGTAGCATCAAAGTGGCCGAAGCAGCTAAGGTCATCGAGAATACGCAACGTGATGTGAACATTGCCTTGATGAATGAACTCAGCTTAATCTTCCGCAAACTAGGCATTGACACACAGGAGGTACTGCAAGCCGCTGCCACCAAGTGGAACTTTCTGTCATTTCGGCCTGGTCTCGTGGGGGGGCACTGCATCGGGGTAGACCCATATTATCTGACGCACAAAGCTCAGGAGGTTGGTTACCACCCGGAAGTTATTTTGGCCGGGCGCCGTATTAATGACAGTATGGCCAGCCACGTAGCGGATGAAACAATTAAGCTCATGTTGCGCAAAAATCTTCCCGTGCTCGGTAGTAAGGTGCTGGTGATGGGTCTTACATTTAAGGAAAACTGCCCCGACTTGCGTAATACAAAAGTGGTGGATGTCGTCAAAGCCCTGCAGGGCTACAACACCAAAGTTGACGTATACGACCCGTGGATTAACGTGTCAGAAGCCGCGCATGAGTATGGATTGCAGTGCTTGAGTTCGCTGCCGCTACCGGGGCAGTACGCAGCCATTATTTTGGCTGTGGGGCACCATCAGTTTGTATCCATGGGTGAGCAAGGCATCAAGGCTCTGGGTCAGTCTGGTGCTGTTTTGTATGACGTAAAAAGTGTATTGCCTTTGGGGGCTGCGGACGGACGTTTGTAATTATGAAAATCCTTCTAACTGGTGCGGCTGGATTCATCGGCATGCACACCTGTCTGCGCTTACTAGCCCGGGGTGACCAAGTGATTGGTGTCGACAATCTCAACGACTATTACGACGTTTCGCTCAAAGAAGCTCGTTTGGTGCGCCTATTCGGCTATTCCAATTTCAGCTTTCACCGAATCAGTGTCGAGGATCGTGCGAGTATGGCGGAGCTGTTTGCAAGCGAGAAGCCTGAGCGGGTCATCCACTTGGCAGCTCAGGCCGGCGTGCGCTACTCGCTTAGTAACCCGCATGCGTACATTGATGCGAATCTGCAGGGTTTCGTCAATGTGTTGGAGGGCTGCCGACACAATGGTGTAAAGCACATTGCCTATGCCAGCAGTTCAAGTGTATACGGCGGAAACACTGGTTTGCCATTCAGCGAGCATGACAACATAGATCACCCCGTCAGCCTATACGCCGCCACCAAAAAGGCCAACGAGCTGATGGCACACACTTACAGTCATTTGTTTCGCTTGCCTACGACGGGTCTACGTTTCTTTACTGTTTATGGTCCATGGGGGCGGCCAGACATGGCGCTATTTTTGTTTACCAAAGCCATCTTGGAGGGGAAGCCCATCGATGTTTTTAACCATGGGCAGATGGTCCGTGACTTTACCTACATTGACGATATCGTTGAGGGCGTTATCCGCGTTGTTGACAAACCTGCCACCCCAAATCTGGCATTTGATCCGTCTAATCCAGATCCCGCCACCAGCAACGCACCGTACCGTGTTTTCAATATTGGCAACAACCAGCCGACCCCGTTGATGGAATATATCACCGCGCTGGAAGCCGCGTTGGGCAAGACAGCTCAGAGGAATTTCTTGCCAATGCAGGCCGGGGATGTGCCGGCCACGGCAGCGAACACCGAAGAACTAAATGCTTGGGTGGGGTTCAAGCCTAATACGCCGGTAATCGATGGGGTGGGGAGATTCGTGGAGTGGTATCGCGACCATTATAAGTCGTGAGAATAAAGGTGAACTGGAAAGAAACCGTGCGCCTGCAGAATCACAGGTCAATATGTTTTTTCCTAGCACCAGAGATAAAAACCTGTGTGGGTAGAAATAATTGTGACTCGCGATGGAAAGAGCGCTGATGTCTTTGGCATTGCGCTTTCGCTTTTGCGTTCTAATTTTTACTCCGGCGACATACTGGCAACTTGAGTCGATTCATTGTCGTTAAGGTAGTACTTCGGCGTAAATACAAATTGGCGCACGATCCTTTGGGTCCTTCAAAGGATCGAGTAGCGCGCTCATCGACTGTAGGGCACATTTCCGGCGCACACTATTTTATAGCTCAGAAGAATTGCTCTCTAAGAGCTATGCGCAACTTGGCTACGCATTGGCATGTGGAATACTTACCTGTTTTGAAAGATGATGAATCATTGTCCAGACGTGCAATGTGTTTATTTAACTTCGAGGATCAGAGTAAGTTAATGGGAGTGCTGGTCGATGTATAAGTTATTGCTGGGTTACGTATTTCTGGCTTTAATTGTTTTTCGTTTGGGTTTTGTTTCACCTATTCGCCAAGTCGGATCTGGCGGTTTGATGTTGGTTAGTGGAGCCTTTGGTTTATTTTATTGTGTGTTTCCAACTCTCCTAATTCTCTTGGGGGAGCAGGCAACGCGGCAAAGTTACGTTTACCAACGCTTTGGGGTTGGTGATTATTGGACTCTGATAACGATATCACTTACCTTCATTGCTTTTTGGCTCGGTTATGTTGTTCGTGTCAGGACCACTGCGAGGAAAGACTCGACTTGGGCATTATTGCATTCAAGGGAGGAATCTGCTTACTTGCGGAAAATCGCTTATGTTTTTGTCAGTACAGGTCTAATTGGCCTGACCTATCAGGCGGTTCAAGCCGGAGGCGCAATTCGTATGCTTGAGATGTCGTCTTGCGTACGTGGTAACGTTTGTGGGATGACTGGTGATTTAGTATTCCTTCGTCAGTTAAATTATTTCATTGCGACTGGATTTATGGCTTATTGCGCAGCCCACTATCAAGACGAGATGAATGGGGTTCGCAGTAATTTTATTCCACTTCTTTTATTCGGTGGAGTTTTTGTATACCAAGCTGCTAGCACAGCTGGTCGCCGGGATATTCTGTATCCATTGATGATCTGCTGTCTGATGTTATATTCTGCTGGATACAGGAAGAGCGAAGGTTTTCTAGTGTTGTTTGGCGCTGGAATTGCATGGTGGGGGCTAACACTAATTAGTTCATCAGCATATTTGGATGCAAGGTACTCATCACACTCGTCATCCTCTGCGATTGATTTTTTCTTCGGGTGGAATTACGCAAAAAATGTCTTCCTGGACGTTATCAGAGGAGTTGGTGACACATTTATGCATTTTGTTGCGATGCAGCATGTTGGTGTGGGGCAATTTGGCTTCTTGCGGGACTGGACTGAGTTGCCCCTTGAGTTTATGCCAACAAGATTTCTGGGTATTGATCGTGGCAGAGGAGTGATGGGGGAGATCACTTCGTATATGCTAGGGCAAGAACTAAGTCATGGCTTCTCTGGTGAAGAGCCCCCCGGGCTTCATGGGTACATTTTGGTGAATTTGGGCATTTTTGGTGCAATCGTTTTTTTCTTCGCTTCTGGATGGCTTGTTAGATGGGTTGATGAAAAGTTCTATCCCAGAAGTCATGGGGCGTCAGTTAAGTGGTTGATTTATTTTTTGATTATGTGGCTTCTTCTCGAGTACATAAGGGAGGGAGTGATTTCACTTATCGTGAAACCTCGCTTTTCCTGGATTGCGCTCATTGTTTTTGTGGTGCTTATTGATAAGAGAATTTTTTTTCGAAAAGGAATGTAGTATGAAATTACATCTTGGTTGTGGAAAGCGGTTTATCAAGGGATTCGTTCATATCGATGCTGTGGACTTTCCACATGTTGATCACGTGGCAGCAATAGATAACCTTTCTTTTCTTCCAGATAATTCGGTCGAGCTAATATATAACTGTCATGTGCTTGAGCACTTCAAGCGACGTGATGTGAGGCAAGTATTGGCTGAGTGGATGCGAGTATTAAAGCCAGGCGGTGTATTACGGATTTCGGTACCCGATTTCGAAGCGCTTTGCAGCGTCTACCAAAAAGAAAAGAAGCTCGATTTGGTGGTTGGCGCATTGTTTGGTCGCCAAGATTACCTTTACAACATTCATTACAATGTGTTCGACTATGCTTCGCTGTCGCGCGATTTATTAGCCACCGGTTTTGTCAATGTCCGAAAGTACGATTGGCGCACTACTGAGCATGCGGATGTCGACGATTATTCACAAGCATATATCCCGCATATGGACAAGGAAAATGGTCTTCTGATTAGCCTGAACGTGGAATGCACAAAACCCTAGTCTTGAACAATACGGGGGCCTGATGGTTTCTTCTCGCATCCGCGCGATCCTAGGATCTGCGGCGGTGTTCAGTTTGCTGTCTTTGCTGCCCAAGTTTTTGGCGCTGTTGAAGGACGTAGTGATTGCGGGGCGTTTCGGTGCGGCCAACCTGCTGGATTCTTATCTGATGGCTTTTGTGCTGATCGGCATGCCCGTTTCCATCATGGTTGTGGCCTTGCAGACAGTAATGATCCCAGCCTTGGTTCAAGTAGAAGGGAGCGTAGCGGCCAATCGGCTATTGGGTGGAGGGCTCAAGCTTGCTCTCTTGGCGCTGGCATTGGCACTCCCATTCTGGATTGCTGCGGTTCCATGGGTGCTGCAGACCATTTTTCCAGCGGGGGTTGAGGGCCGTAATCTGCCTTCCGTTTATGAGTCGTGCTGGTGGCTGATTCCCTATTATTTCCTCAACGGCTGTAATCTATTGCTCTATGGTGCATTGCAGGCGCGTCGAAGTTTTTGGCCTAATGCGTTAATTCCTGGGGTATTTCCTTTGGCCTTGCTGGGCTCCCTTTGGCTCATGCCTGAGATGGCGCTGCGCCCTTTGTTGGTCGGCACAGTGCTGGGCAGTGCCCTGGAGTTCGTGGCTGTCTTTACCTTGGTTCTGCGGGGTGGCGTTTCATTTGCAGGAAGCCTGAAGGAGTCCGGCATTCTGAGCAAGGCCGTGTTGGCGTTGCCGCTCATGCTGGGAGCGGCCATGAGTACTTTGGTGCCGGTCGTGGAGCAGATGATTGCTTACGGTTTAGGGGAGGGAAGTGTATCCTTGCTCAGCTACGGAAACAAAGTGCCGGCGGCGCTGAACAGCCTCCTTGTGACGGCCATAGGCATTGTAGTGCTTCCTCATTTTGCACAAATGTTGCATCGCAAAGAGTGGCATTCCTGTTGGCGTCTCTACCTCTACCTAGGGGGGCTGGTCTTTGGTGGCGGCATTCTTGTAGTTGGATGTGGCTTGGTCTTTGCAAATTTGGTGATTGTCTTGTTGTTTGAGCACGGTGCTTTCTCAAATATACAAAGCCTGCAGGCCGCCGATGTAATGCGCATGTATCTCCTGCAACTCCCTTTCCTGCTGGTGGCCATGGTGGCCATGCGGATATTGGCTGCTATGGGAAAAACCGTGACGATAACTTGGGTGAATGCGCTGCAGCTTGTTGTCGGCACGGCCTGCGCCTATGCCTTGGGCAAGGAGTTGGGTGCCGCCGGAGTGGCCTTGGGAACCTCGATCGGTACTATGTTGGGTTGCGGCCTGCTTGTCTGGGTTGCCGGGAAATTCTTGAGTGACCAATCAGCGAAAGCAGAAATATGAAACGTGTGTGCCTTTTCAACTACCCACCAATGGAAGATTTTCACGGCTATCGTCTTGAAAGTTTTGATCCATTGGCCTATTTCGCTAAAGGCTCAAAGTGGGGTCTAAACGACTTCCTGCATTGGGGGCACGTAGGCTACGATAAACGTAGGGCGATTACTGCCGGTGCTGCGGGTGTCGACCGTCTATACAGAGAGCGGGATCCCGCTTACATGCGTATGATCAGCGATTTCATTGATCGTTTTCGCGACTTTGACCTCATTGTGATGAGTACCTACAACTTCATCCATCCAGAAGTGCTGGCAAGGGAACTCAAGAAACCGATCAAGGTACTTGGCTTCATAGATGATCCTTATTCAACTTATATGCGTGGAGTTCCGTTTCTTTGGGCTTTTGACGGGGCATTCTTTATATCTCCAAGCTACATCGATGACATTCCGTTCCAGGATGCAATTGCTCGCTGGAGTAACAAGCCTGCTACTTGGTGGCCACTTGTTCCCTTTCCCTTCCAGAGGCCGGAAAAAGTGGACGAACAATTTTTTCGCGATCGGGATGTTGATGTCGTGTATGTTGGCAATCCAAGTGCTACCAAAGTGGACCGCCTGATTCAACTAAAGCACCATTTTCGCGAACGTATACATGTGCATGGCCGCTGGCCCTTTAAGGGATACATTGGTTTCATTCGTGGTGTATTGGGTAAGCCAATTTACCCCCACCGTGTGACGAGTTTAAGCCAAACTGAGCGTACCGAGATCTACTGGCGGACAAAGATTGGATTCAATATGCATGTGTCGGACCGTGCGTATGAAACAGGAAACATGCGCATGTACGAGGCTCCCGCGCATGGGATGATGATGGTCTGCGATAAAGCTGGAGGCGACGCACACACAAAAATCTTTGAGTCAGGTCGAGAGGCTGTTTACTACGACACAACGTCGCAAGCCATCGAGATCATTGAGCACTATCTCCATAAAGAGGATGAGCGTGCACGTATTGCCCAAGCCGGCTTCGAGCGTTATTGGAGAGATTATCAATGGGAGCCAAACCTACTGAGATTCCTTGAATGGGCAAGTAGCATTCGTGCCAGTAACATTGATTGCTAGGAAATGAAATGACCAAAATAGACGGGAATGAAATGGACAAGGCGGGGCAGGAATACTGGAATCAGGTGTGGGGAGATACGCCACCGCCTAGTGTCTGGGATGTTGACTCTCCTCGATTGAAAAATTACGTCGAAAGAGCCTTTTTCTCGTACTTAACACAAGCTTTGAAAGACAGAGGATTCGACAGACGTGAGACTAAACTAGTCGAGGTGGGGTGCGCACGATCTCAAGTGCTGCCAGTTCTTGCCAAGAAAATGGAAATCTCGGTGGCGGGGGTCGATTACTCGCCGAATGGATGTGAGCAAACACGTTTGATGTTGAAGCGCGAGGGTGTTGGCGGCGATGTTTTTTGTTGTGACATCTTTTCTATTCCAGAACAACTATCTGGCAGTTTTGATGTTGTTATTTCATTCGGATTAATTGAGCACTTTTCAAACTCGGATGAGATTGTGAGGGCATTGGCAAAATTATTGAAGCCCGGTGGTTTGATATTCACTAATATACCAAATATGCGAGGTGCGACAGGATTCTTCCAGAAGGTAATGAATCGAGCTATCTATGACGTACACATACCATTGACACCGAAAAATATGCGTGATGCTCACGAAAATGCTGGCTTGAACGTGCTCGAATGCGACTATTTTCTCTCTAGTAACTTTGGAGTCGTAAATATTGGCGCTTCTTTAACCGGGGCGCCTGGTTGGTGGATGAAGAAAATTGTTATGGCACTTATGGTGCGAGCATCTATGTGTATTTGGATACTGGAGCGAATGACGTCGCGACTTCCAGCAAAAAGTATGTTTTCTCCTTATATAAATTGCGTTGCAATAAAGAAGTTGGATGCGGTCTAATTTGGACGAGTTCACTAAGTCAATATGTTGCTAACCAAGATTTGTTCTTATGCTTGATGGAATTACCACATTTTTTAATCATGAAATTTTTATGTTGTCGTGTTTTCAAGATTGAACGCGATTGTGATGACTGAATCTTGTGAGGCAATTGACAAACGCATAGTGTTACTGGCACGCCAACTTGCTTCAGGAGGTGCTGAGCGGCAGTTGGTAGCGTTGGCATGCGGACTGAAGGACCGTGGATGCGATGTCCGCGTGGTACTTTTTTACGGTGGCGGGGTATTCGACGCTGAGTTAGTTGCCGCACAAGTGCCGGTTTATTTCGTCGAAAAGCGCGGGCGTTGGGATGTTGTCGGTTTTCTATTTCGACTTGTCGGTACGTTGAGGCAACTAGAGCCAAAGGTGATCTATTCATTCCTTGATCTGCCCAATGTCCTCGCGTCGTTGCTGAGCGGGTTCGTGGGGAAGCCTCTGTTGATCTGGAGTGTTCGTGCCGCAGGTATGGAGATGCTTCATTACGACTGGCTTATGCGTATCGTCCCTTGGGTTGAGGCTAGGTTGAGTGGACGACCAAGAATAATCATTGCAAATTCCTATGCTGGGGCGGCTTGGGCGATTAGTCGTCGGTTCCCAAGGGAGCGACTGCGCGTGGTACATAACGGAATCGATACCGTGCGCTTTCGGCCAGATGCCATTGGTCGCGCACGCGTGCGGGCAGAGTGGGGGGTGAATGACAGTACAGTGCTTGTAGGGTTGGTGGCGCGGTTGGATCCAATGAAGGATCATCGGCTTTTTTTTCAATCTTGTGCTGCGCTTAAGGTGACGCAGGATGATGTGCGGTTTGTCTGTGTCGGTGGTGGTTCGACCGCCTACCAAGATGAGCTTCGAAAATTTGCCCAACAGTTGGGTATTGGTGAACGTGTGATCTGGGCTGGTGGCAGACAAGACATGCCTGCAGTACATAGCGCGTTGGATATGGAGTGTTCGACATCCGCCTTCGGAGAGGGGTTCTCGAATGCTATCGGCGAGGCCATGGCTTGCGGAGTGCCTTGTGTGGTTACAGACGTTGGCGATTCAGCACGCATAGTGATGGATGTCGGCGAGGTGCTGGCGCCGCGCGATTCTGCGGCCCTTACGCGGGCGTTGGAACGATTGCTAATTCGCATCAAGAATGAGCCTAGGTTGGGTGAGCGCGCGCGGGAACGTATTCAGTGTGAGTTTTCTTTGGAGCAAATGGTCCTTCGCACTGAGCAGATTTTGCTGGCGAGGTCTTGATGCACGTCGTGCACGTCATCGTCGGCATGGATGTGGGAGGCGCGGAGCTAATGCTCAAGAGACTTGTCGATGCCTCTCGTATCCATGTTGAGCAGAGGCATGCAATCATTTCGCTCACTACGCTGGGATCGGTCGGCAAGGCTCTGGCTGCGCAGGGCGTGCAGGTGGAGGCTTTGGGAATGCGTTCGGCACTAGATTTGCCCGGCATTCTTTGGAACTTGTGCACTCGGATCCGCGCTTTTAGACCGGATGCGGTTCAGACATGGATGTACCACGCCGACTTGCTGGGAGGAATTGCGGCGCGTTTTGCAGGGGTTCGACATGTGATCTGGGGGATCCGCGCCACAGAGCTTCCTTACGACGGACCGATGAGTACACGCGTGGTGCGTTGGATGTGCGCGCGTCTCTCGCGCCGGATACCCAAAGTCATTGTGTGTGCCGCTGGAGCTTCTATGGATGCTCATAGGAATCTTGGATACGATGCCTCCAAGATGATGGTCATACCGAATGGCTATGACTTTTCCCTTTTGCAGGCATCGGACGCCGATCGTCAGCAGATCCGGGCTTTAGGCGCAATTGCCGAAGACGAGATCATTGTTGGGACCGTCGGGCGTTTCCATTCCGATAAGGATCAACGCAACTTTGTGCGTGCGGCTGGCCTACTTGGGGCAGAGTTTCCAGCCCTACGCTTCGTAATGGTAGGGCGTGGGCTTGATGGCGGAAATGCACAACTGGCCGGATGGATTGCCGAGACTGGATGGCAAGATAGATTTGTGTTGCTTGGCGAGCGCAGCGATGTTCCGGCATGTTTGGCGGCCATGGATGTTTTTTGTCTCCCATCTCGCTCCGAGGGGTTCCCCAACGTATTAATAGAGGCGATGGCCATGGGCCTACCCTGTGTGGCCACCGATGTAGGTGACGTTGCAGACATTTTGGGCGCTGGGGGGGAGTTGGTAGTCAAGGAAAATTCGGTGGAGCTGGCGGCGGCTATTCGAAGGTTGCTTGGTCGCGGAGAGGCGGGCTGGCGCCAACTGGGGGCGGACAATTGTCTGCGTGTTAGGTCGGAATATGGGATCGAGCGCGCCCACGCGCGATTCAGTGAAGTCTACAGGCGTCTAGTGGGCCAAACGGGAGTGAGCTGATGTGCGGGTTTACTGGTTTTCTCGGAAATGAGGACGCTGACTACAGTGGTGAAGCAGCATTGCATGCTATGGCAGATGCGATTCAGCATCGTGGTCCGGATTCGTCGGGATATTGGAGCGATCTAAGTGCCGGCATCGGTCTGGGGCATCGACGCCTTGCTATCGTGGACTTGAGCCCCGCTGGCGCGCAGCCCATGGTCTCGGTGTCGGGTCGTTTTGTCGTCGCATTCAATGGTGAGATATACAACCATCTAAGGTTGCGTGAACGGCTAGAACGTGAAGGCTCGCTCGCTGCTCCATGGCGTGGGCATTCGGATACTGAAACACTGCTGGCAGCAATAGAGGCTTGGGGGTTGGAGGATGCATTGCGGCGTGCGATCGGCATGTTTGCCCTTGCTCTGTGGGACCGAGCTGAACGGGTGCTGTCGCTGGCCCGCGACCGCCTTGGGGAAAAGCCGCTTTATTACGGTTGGCAAGGGCAGGGTAGGCACGCAACTTTTCTGTTTGGCTCAGAGCTCCCCGCCCTACGTCAGCACCCCGCGTTTGCGGCGCAGATCAGTCGTGATGCCTTAGCTTTGTTCATGCGGCACAACTACATCGGTGGTACCACGTCCATTTATGCGGGCATCAGCAAGCTGGCCCCAGGTTGTTTGCTGACTGTCTCTAGAGAAGCCCCTGTGCCGGCAGTGCGAGCATGGTGGTCGGTTGCGAATGTGGTTCGACAGGGATCAGAAAAGTCTTTCCAAGGCTCTCCCGAGGATGCGGTGGATGCGCTGGAAGCTCTGCTCAGTGATGCCATTGGCCAGCAAATGATGGGCGATGTGCCCCTGGGTGCGTTTTTGTCGGGGGGGGTCGATTCCTCCACGGTGGTCTCATTGATGCAGAGGCAGTCCAGCAGGCCAGTACGGACGTTCAGCATCGGCTTTCATGAGAAAGGCTATGACGAGGCAGTGTATGCCAAGGCGGTAGCCCAGCATTTAGGAACCGAGCACACCGAGTTATATGTGAGTGCCGAACAGGCTATGGCCGTGATTCCAAAACTACCCTACATCTACTCGGAGCCGTTCTCCGACTCCTCGCAGATTCCCACCTATCTTGTAAGCGAGCTCGCGCGCCGGCATGTGACTGTTTCATTGTCTGGAGATGCTGGCGATGAGCTGTTCTGTGGCTACACTCGTTACCAAATGACCTCGCGCTTGTGGGGCATTCTCGTAAGAATTCCGCGTCCGCTGCGCCGCGCCGCCGCTTGTTTGATAACTGCAGTACCTTATAGGGCATGGGACCGTTTGGGTGACATCCTAAGGCTGTCCCGTGCGGGAGACAAATTACATAAGGGGGCTGCCCTAATGGCATGTGCCAATGTGTCAGAGCTCTACCGTGGTTTGGTCTCGCACTGGGCAGATCCTGCTGCCGTAGTTTTGGGCGGGCATGACCCCTTTACTGTGCTCACAGAGTCTGAAGGCTTGTTGCAGGGACTGGGCGGAGTAGAACGCATGATGGCGTTGGACATGTTGAGCTATCTTCCAGACGACATCCTAGCCAAGGTCGACCGTGCTGCGATGGGCGTTAGTCTGGAAACACGGGTTCCATTTCTCGATCATCGTGTAGTGGAGTTTGCCTGGTCTTTGCCGCTGGACTACAAATTGCGTAACGGGGTGACAAAGTGGCCGTTACGTCAGATTTTGTATCGTCACGTGCCGCCCGCGTTAATCGAGCGGCCCAAGATGGGATTCGGTGTGCCTATAGGAGAGTGGTTGCGCGGCTCATTGAGGGATTGGGCCGAAAGTTTGCTTGATGCCTCGCGTTTGCGCCAAGAGGGCTTTTTCGCACCCGGTCCCGTGCGCGAGAAGTGGGAGGAGCACCTTGCTGGCAAGAAAAATTGGCAATACCACCTTTGGGACGTACTGATGTTTCAAGCGTGGTTGGAAGCACATGGTTGAAAGCAAGCGTTTGCTGATAGTAGTCAATGTGGACTGGTTCTTCCTGTCGCATCGTCTGCCTGTGGCCTTGGCTGCATTGGAAGCAGGTTATGAGGTGCATGTAGCTACTTTGCTCACACAAGGGCGTGCACGACTACAGGCCTACGGTTTTATCGTGCATGAGCTGCAGATCGAGCGCAGCAGCTCAGGGGCATGGAGCCTGCTGAAGCTTTTCGTGGCTTTTATGCGTCTGTTATGGCTAGTGCGGCCGGATGTGCTGCATCTGGTAACCATCAAGCCTGTGCTGATAGGGGGCTTGGCGGCTCGTCTTTCCCCTGTGAAGGGAGTGGTGTATGCGATTTCAGGGCTCGGACATGTTTTTGTTGAAGAAGGGTGGTCCTACTGTATTCGCCGATGGTGTATTGGAATTTGGTATCGATTTGCGCTTGGTGCCCGCAACAAGCGCATCATTTTTCAAAACTCCGATGACCGGAGTGTGATCGAAGCTTCGATTCGTTTGCGGGATGCCCAAATCAATTTGATCCCGGGCTCAGGGGTGGACTTGACGCATTACCGCTACAGCGCCCTACCTGAAGGGGAGGCTGTAGTTCTCATGGCTGCGCGCTTGCTCGGTACTAAAGGTGTCCGGGAGTTTGTTGCTGCCGCGCAAATTCTGCGTTCGCAAGGTTACGCGGCACGATTTTGGCTATTTGGCGATATTGATACCGGTAACCCTGCCAGTATCGAGGCGGGCGAAATAGAGTCATGGAAGCAGCAAGGTGTGGTCGAGGTACTCGGGCACAGCACCGATATCGCTGCAATCATGGCAAAAGTGCAAGTAGTTGTGCTCCCCTCCTATCGGGAGGGTTTACCTAAGGTCTTGATAGAGGCAGCCGCCTGTGGCCGCGCCGTGGTGACGACCGATGTCCCCGGGTGTCGTGATGCGATCGAAGCAGGTGTGACAGGTTTGCTTGTGCCCCCTAAGGATGCGTACAGGCTTGTCGAGGCGATCCGGCAACTGCTGGAGAATCGTGCGAAGTGCGAAGCTATGGGGCAGGCAGGCCGCAAGCGCGCGGAGCAAATCTTTAACGTGACCAACGTTGTTACAGCGCATCTTGCTTTGTACCGAGCGCTGGGAGCTGTGAGATGACAGTGCTCGTGACCGGTGGCGGTGGTTTCGTGGGCAGGGGCGTCTTGAATGAGGCAGAGCGGCGCGGGATTGTGACGCGGCCAGTGTTCCGGCGCACGAATTTGAGTCAACCTGCTTGTATTGTGGTTCCAGACCTAGCCGCGAATACAGACTGGCGCATGGCTTTAACAGGTGTCCAGGCGGTGATCCATCTCGCTGCGCGTGTACACGTAATGGCGGAGGCTGCAAAGGATCCTATAACCGAGTTCCGTAGGGTCAATGTCGAGGGCACGCTCCAATTGGCTCACCAGGCCGCTACGTCGGGGGTGCGCCGATTTATCTTCATGAGTAGCGTCAAGGTCAACGGAGAGGTAACCCATGCCGGCGCGCGCTTTGCAGCGGATGATGCAGCAGCTCCTTTAGACGCCTATGGTGTTTCGAAAATGGAGGCGGAGAATGGTCTGCGCGCATTAGCTGCCCAAACAGGCATGGAGGTCGTCATTATCAGGCCACCTCTGGTTTATGGGCCGGGGGTAAAGGCCAACTTTGCTGCCATCGTAAATTGGCTGAAGTGCGGAATCCCCCTTCCGTTGGGCGCGATTCAGAATAAGCGCAGTCTAGTGAGCCTTGGAAATTTAGTGGATTTGACCCTTCTCTGTCTAGAGCATCCCTCCGCGGCGAATCAGACCCTGATGGTCTCGGATGGGGAAGATGTCTCCACTACTGAGCTGCTGCAGCGCCTAGGTGGAGTCATGGGCCGGCCCGCACGTTTGTTTAAAGTGCCGCAAGTATTGCTAGAGCTTGCTGCAGTCGTGATACATAAACCTTCTCTGGCGCAGCGCTTGTGTAGTTCCTTGCAGGTTGATATTTCAAGAACCGAAGAACTGTTGGGGTGGAGTCCGCCGATTTCTTTAGACGAGGGGTTGCGCGGTGTGCTTTCTGCATGAGAATTGGCTTATTTGTTTATGATCAAAAAAGCTTTTGGGTAGAGGATGAAAAGATTTTTGGACTTGATCTTCGCTGCAGTTGCTGTTTTGTTGCTATTGCTTCCGATGGTGTCAATTGCCATATTGGTTGGACTGACGTCGAGAGGGCCAGTTTTGTACTGGTCGGCCCGAGTGGGCAAAAACAACTGTGTTTTTCAGATGCCCAAATTCCGCAGTATGCGAATCGACACGCCTGCATTGGCGACGCATCTTCTGGAGAATCCAGAGTGCTACCTCACTCCCATTGGTGGCTTTTTGCGAAAAAGCAGTTTGGATGAGTTGCCTCAACTATGGAGTATCGTTAAGGGTGACATGAGTTTTGTCGGGCCTCGTCCCGCGCTGTTCAATCAGCAGGATTTAATTGATATGCGAACTCGTGCCGGAGTGCAGGTGCTCCTTCCAGGCCTTACAGGGTGGGCTCAAATCAACGGGCGCGATGACGTGCCGATACCTCGCAAAGTAGCGCTGGATCTCGAATACTTACAGCACCGCTCAGTGCTCTTGGACTTGAAGATAATCACTCTTACAGTTCTCAAGGTGTTAAGAAGAGAAAATGTGACCCATTAACTTGAAAATTCATACAGGAGGTTCAATGTCCAATCTGATCGAAATCCAAAGCCAAATTCAGAAACTGCAAAAGCAGGCTAACGAAATCAAAGCCAAGGAATTCAACAACACTGTCCAAGATGTCTTGGCAAAAATGCAGGTATTTGGCATCACGGTGAAAGATCTGCAGAATGCCAAGCCGGCCAAAGGAGCCAAGGTGATCCGCGGCAAAAAACCTGTATCCGCTGCCAAAACTGAGAAGGCCTCCAAAAGGGCAGGTGTGGCAGTGGCTGCCAAATACCGCGGCCCTAATGGAGAAACTTGGTCGGGGCGTGGTTTGACGCCCAAATGGTTGTCTTCCTTGATCGCACAAGGCCAGCCCAAGGAATCTTTCGCGATCAATGCACAGTAAGTTACTCGCTTGGCCCCGTTCGGCCAAGCGACTGATCGTGATGGCACTGGACGTGGTGCTCGCGATTCTGTCGACGTGGATTGCATACTCCTTGCGATTGGATGGATTCCACCGACCCGCTGAAGCTCAGTGGTGGGTCTACGGCATTGCGCCGGTACTTGGGATTCCCATCTTCATTCGTTTCGGCTTGTATCGCGCGATCTTCAGGTACACCGGTCAGGCAGCATTGATTGCGACGGGTAAAGCGGTCGCTCTCTATGCGTTCGTCTTGTCCGCGCTGCTCATGTGGCACCAGTGGCCTATGGTGCCGCGCAGTTTGGGTTTGCTTCAGCCGTTGGTGTTTCTGGTTTTGGTCGGCGCTAGCCGCGCATTTGCGCGTTTCTGGCTGGCTGAAATGGATGCAAAGGCCCGTGGCTCATTGGGCCGATTGTTGATTTATGGCGCAGGCAATGCAGGCGCGCAAACTGCAGCGGCATTGGGTGTGGCGCGCCAATATGAGCTGGTCGGTTTCGTTGATGATGACGAAAACATGGCCGGGCGCAGTTTGAATGGCCTTCCTGTCTACTCCGCCAAGGCCTTGTCTCAACTGGTTTCGTCAGAGGCGATTACAGATATTTTGCTCGCTATGCCGAATGCGCCGCGCGAGCGCCGGAACCAGATCATCGGAGCGCTTGACGGGGTGCCGGTCCATGTGCGTACGCTTCCAAGCATGTCCGATCTCGCCAGCGGAAGAGTGACGGTTCAGGATATCCGGGAACTCGATATCGAAGATTTGTTGGGCAGGGATCCTGTTCCTCCGTCTGAAGAGCTGTTGAACCGCGAGTTGAATGGCAAAGTCGTTCTGGTAAGCGGCGCGGGTGGGAGCATCGGCTCGGAACTTGCGCGTCAGATTTGTTCGCAAATGCCTACCAAGTTGATCTTGCTGGATCACAATGAGTTTGGCTTGTATTCAATTCATCAAGAGCTTTCAACGATTGGCTCAGAGCGCGGAGCCTCAGTGGAGTTGCTCCCTCTTTTGGGCAGCGTTGCGAATGAGGAGCGCTTGCGCGACGTCCTGAACACTCATATGCCCTCAGTGGTTTATCACGCCGCCGCGTACAAGCACGTTCCCATGGTGGAAGACAATCCCGGGGAAGGGGTGCGTAACAACATCTTCGGCACCCTGAACCTTGCACGTGCTGCTGCAAAGGCTGGTGTGAAACGTTTTGTCCTCATCAGTACCGACAAGGCGGTCCGCCCTACCAATGTGATGGGCGCAACTAAGCGCGTAGCGGAGTTAGTCTTGCAAGCCTTGGCTGCAAGCAACTCGAGCACTTGTTTCTCGATGGTGCGCTTCGGTAATGTGCTGGGCTCCAGCGGCAGCGTTGTGCCTCTGTTCCGCAAGCAGCTTGCCGAAGGTGGCCCGCTCACTGTGACCCATGAAGAGGTGACGCGCTACTTCATGACTATTCCGGAAGCGGCACAGTTGGTGTTACAAGCGGGTGCCATGGGGCAGGGTGGAGACGTCTTTGTATTGGATATGGGGCAGCCCGTAAGGATCATGGATCTAGCCCGCAGGATGATCCAACTCTCCGGGCTGTCTATCCGCAATGCGGAACATCCCGATGGAGATATCGAGATCTCCGTGACTGGTCTGCGCACGGGTGAAAAGCTTTATGAAGAGCTGCTGATTGGCGATAACCCGCAGCCGACAGAGCACCCCCGAATCATGAAGGCCCACGAGCCATTTTTGCCATGGGAGCAGCTGCAACCCGAGCTGGATGCTTTGTATCTCGCGGCAGAGCGCAACGATGCCAAGGTCATTAAAGCGTTCATGCTGAAACACGTTCAAGGTTATCAACCCGCCTGAATCTCAAAACAAAGAGTACCCGCACACATGCGGCACAATTTGGTCTTGAGTATTCATCGTCACTTGCCATCACCGTTACCCCTTATGACCGACGCCACCACTTCCCCAGCTATCGCCCCTTTCGATCAAGCCCAAATTCTGGCGCGTGCCTTGCCTTACATCCGCAAGTTCCATGGCAAAACCATGGTCATCAAATACGGTGGTAATGCGATGACAGACCCGGCTCTGCAAAAAGCCTTCGCCGAAGATGTGGTGCTCTTGAAGCTAGTGGGCATCAATCCGGTGGTGGTGCACGGCGGGGGCCCGCAGATTGAAGGCTTGCTCAAGCGGCTAGGCAAGAAGGGCCAATTCATCCAAGGGATGCGAGTGACAGATCCTGAGACTATGGAAGTAGTCGAATGGGTCTTGGGCGGTGAAGTCCAGCAGGACATCGTTGGCCTGATCAATCAGGCTGGCGGTAAAGCAGTGGGGCTCACCGGTCGCGATGGCGCCATGATTCGTGCCCAGAAGCTCAAAATGCTCGACAGTGCAGACCCCACCAAAGAGCACGACGTGGGGCAAGTCGGAGACATCGTCAGCGTGGACCCGAGCGTGGTCAAGGCTTTGCAAGACGATGCCTTTATCCCCGTCGTCAGCCCGATTGGCTTTGGTGAAAACAACGAAAGCTACAACATCAACGCCGATGTGGTCGCGGCCAAACTCGCAACCGTGCTGCAAGCGGAAAAACTCATGATGTTGACCAACATCAGCGGCGTGCTCGACAAACAGGGCGTCTTGATGACGGATCTGACAGCAACGCGGATCGACGAGCTGTTCGCCGATGGCACCATCAGCGGCGGCATGTTGCCCAAAATTGCCGGTGCGTTGGATGCCGCCAAGAGTGGCGTGAACTCCGTGCACATCATCGACGGCCGGGTGCCACACGTGCTGTTGCTGGAAATTTTGACAGACGAAGCATTCGGAACCATGATCCGTTCCCAATAATTGCTATGTTTTTTATAGCTACTGGCGCATGCAGAATATGCGCTCGGGGGTGATTTAATGCGCTTGTTGCTGGTGGAAGACGATGTCATGGTTGCCAGCGGTATCAAGCTGGGGCTTTCTGACGCGGGCTATGCGGTGGACTGGGTTGGCAGCGCAGAGCGTGCGCTGGATGTCACCCGCACTGAATCCTTTGATGTGGCAGTGGTCGATATAGGCCTTCCTTTGATGGATGGCCTGGCATTGACCCAGGCACTCCGCAAAGCGGGGCAAGTCATGCCGGTGCTGATACTTACCGCACGCGATGCGTTGCAAGACCGCGTTCAAGGCTTAGACATGGGGGCTGACGACTACATGGTCAAGCCGTTCGAGCTGCCCGAGCTGCTGGCGCGCTTGCGGGCCCTGCTGCGGCGTTCGCAAGCGGCAACTTCCTCCATCTTGAGCTTCGGCCCCTTGGAGCTGGACACCGCGCAGCGCGTGGCATGCCTGCGGGGCGAGGGGCAGATAACCCATCCCTTGGAACTCGGCCCGCGTGAATGGACGGTCATGGAGTACCTGCTCTTGCAGGCCCCCAAGCCTGCCAACAAAGACAAGCTTCTCCAGGCGCTCACCGGTTGGGACAAAGAGATCACCCCGAACGCGGTCGAGGTCTATATCTCCCGCCTGCGTGGCAAGTTAGAGCCCCACGGTATTGCGCTGCGCTCCATTCGTGGCTTTGGTTACCGGCTAGAGCTCCTTACAGCGCCTGTGTGATGTCGGCCGGCATGTCCAAGGGCCTGCAAAGGCGTTTGCTGCTGCTCTTGCTCTTGCCGCTATTTTTGTTGGCGCTACTTAATGCGTGGTTTGACTACCGGTCTGCTGACAGCGCAGCCTTGCAGCAAGACCGGCAACTGCTCCGGCTGGTGCCTTTGCTGGCCGACTCCGTGGTGGCTAAGAGCGATCCGGATGCCTCGGTGCTCCTGCTACTGACCGCGCCACCCGTAGACGAGTTTTTAAGTGCCCGCCCCGGCCTGTCGGCGATGGCGGTTGTCGGGCTCGACGGTTCGGTGCGTGCCGGCTCCGACTGGCTCTTTGGTGTACCGCCCACCACCCGGGAGCCCGCCTTCTCCAGTGAAGAGTTTGGTGGCGTGACCTACCGCATCGTGAGTCAGCGGGTGCAGACGGTCGCGGGCGAAATGGTGGTGCGCTTGGCCGATGGCTCCGACCCCCGGCAGCAGTGGCTGCGCTTGCTGGCCCTGAAAGTGCTCTTGCCCAACCTGATCTTGGCGTTTGCCGGTTTCTTTGCGGTTAGATGGGCTGTGGGCACAGCGTTGCGGCCCTTGCTCGATTTGCGCGATGCCTTGGAGCGCCGCTCGCCGCGCGACTTGTCGGCGCTCGACCCGGACACCTCGCCCGACGAAGTCCGCCCCTTGGTCGTGTCGCTGAATCGATTGTTTGGTCTCGTCAATGCACAAGCCCAGAGCCAAGCGCGCTTTGTGGCCGACGCAGCCCATCAGCTTCGCACCCCGCTCGCTGGCCTTCAGGCCCAGGTAGAGGCATGGGCCCAGGTGGTAGAACCGCACGGTTTAAGAGGAAATAGCGCCCTAGCCCCGAAGAGTAGTGCGCCTACAGCTATTACTTTAGGAGCAGACCAAGTGCTTCGCCTGCGTCAGGCAGCAAGGCGCACCTCTCAGTTGGCCAACCAGCTGTTGGCCTTGTCCCGTGCCGATGCGCGCAGCGCGAGCATGCAGCCACTGCAGAGGGTGGACTTGCAGCAACTCTGTGAAGCCGTGCTGGAGTCCCAGCTGGATGCGGCCATGGACAAAAACATCGACTTAGGCTTGGACGCCAGCCCGGTGCATATCAGCGGGCAGGAGTGGCTGCTGCGCGAGTTGATGGTGAACCTTGTCGACAACGCCATCAAATACACCCCGACCGGCGGGCATGTCACCATCCGCTGCGGGCAGGGGCCTCAGGCGTTCCTAGAGGTCGAGGACGATGGTCCCGGCGTCCCTGAGGCTGAGCGCCGTCGGGTGCTGGAGCGTTTTTACCGCGTCGCAGGCACGGCTGTCGAAGGCAATGGCTTGGGGCTAGCCATCGCCAATGAGATCGCGCATGTCCATCGCAGTCAGCTGGAGCTGTCGCCGGCCGGCAACGGGCACGGCTTGCGGATCACCTTGCGTTTCCCCGCCGAGTGAGGCCGGGCGGCTATGGCGGGTGTGCGAGAATTTGAGTGACCACTAACTTCTTGCCTCTGCCCCTCATGATGCCTGATACGTCCAATGAGTCATCCGCTCCCGAAGAGCCTGCCCGCAAGCGCTCCAAGCCGGGCGAGCGCCGGATCCAGATCCTGCAAATGCTGGCCACCATGCTGGAGCAGCCCGGGGGGGAGCGCATCACGACAGCCGCGCTCGCCGCGCGGCTTGAGGTGAGTGAAGCGGCGCTGTACCGCCATTTCGCCAGCAAGGCGCAAATGTTTGAAGGCTTGATCGACTTCATTGAGCAAACCGTTTTCTCACTGACGAACCAGATCATTGAGCGGGAGGCTGCCGACAGCTCACCCGGAGTGGGCGCGCGGCAGGGGCAGCGCATACTGGGCATGGTGGTGCAGTTCGCCGAGAAAAACCCCGGCATGGCCCGGGTCATGGTGGGCGATGCACTGGTGCTCGAGCACGAGCGCCTGCAGCAGCGCATGAACGCGCTGTTTGACAAGCTGGAGGCCACCGTCAAGCAATGCTTGCGGGATGCTCACTTGGCCCACCCCGGCTCAGCAGAGCCCGTTGACCCGCAGGTGCAGGCAGCCGCTGCGGTGGCCTTGGTGGCGGGGCGTCTGCAGCGATTCGCCCGTTCCGGGTTCAAGCGTTTGCCCTCCGAGCACATGGAAGGCGGGTTGCGCCTGATCCTCGGGTAAACCCTAGATTTCCTTAGAAGTGACCCTCTAGAGGGGGTGGGTACTTCACAGTGTCGCGGTAAATGCTGCAAAATAGCACGATCGTTCTATTTTGATTGCATTCTGCCTATGTCGCTCGCTGCTGAAATCGCCACAGATCCCGGGCTCGCTGACGCCGGCGCCAAGCGCGCGCCTGCACGCCGCGCCATGCAAAAAGGGCAGCAAACCAAGGCCGCCATCGTGGAGGCGGCACTGGGCCTCGCCACCCAAATCGGACTCGAAGGTCTGAGCATCGGTGTGCTGGCTGAGGTCACCCAGATGAGTAAATCGGGCGTGTTCGCCCATTTCGGCTCCCGTGAAGAAATGCAGATTTCGGTGGTCCGTGAATACTTCAGCCGTTTCGAGCAGGAAGTGTTCTACCCCGCGCTGCACGC
The DNA here is from genome assembly GCF_013297935.1 of Rhodoferax sp. GTDB lineage: Bacteria > Pseudomonadota > Gammaproteobacteria > Burkholderiales > Burkholderiaceae_C > Allorhodoferax. The sequence goes on from NZ_JAAFIX010000005.1 coordinate 86,200, forward strand.
GGACCGCGGCTTGCCCAGGGTGCAGGCCTTGTTCGGCAACTGGATGAAACGCGTGGCCGTTGAAATTCAGTCGGGTTGCATCTTCATCAGCGGCGCAGTGGAGTTCGATGACCGCCCGGGCCCCGTGCGCGACGCGCTGGCCTTCTCCGTCCAAACCTGGTTGAACGCCTTGTACCGCGCAGTAGTCCTGGCCAAGCAATGCGGTCACCTGCGCGCAGATGCCGATGAGCAGCAAATGGCCTTTGAGATCCACGGCCTGATTCTCGCCCTGCACTACGAAGCCCGTTTTTTGAAGAACCCCGGCTCCATAGAGCGCGCCAACCAGGGCTTTGACAACATTCTTGCGCGCTACGCCGTAGACGCGGCCCCCCAGTAAACCCACCCATACCTTCACAGTTACTCAGGAGAAAGCACCATGCCTACTTACACCCCCCCCCTGCGCGACATGCAATTTGTGATGCACGAAGTGCTGAATGTTGCCCAAGATCTGCAGCAAATCCCCAAGCACGCCGACATCGATGTGGACACCATCAACGCAGTGCTCGAAGAAGGTGGCAAATTTGCGGCCGAAGTGGCGTTCCCCCTGAACATCAGCGGTGATGAAGAAGGCTGCACCATCGACCAAGCCACGCACAAAGTGACCACCCCCAAAGGCTTCAAAGAAGCCTACCGCCAATACATTGACGGTGGCTGGGCTGCATTGGCCTGCGACCCCGAGTACGGCGGCCAAGGCCTGCCCTATGTGGTCAACGGCATGTTCTACGAAATGCTCAACAGCGCCAACCAAGCCTGGACCATGTACCCCGGCCTCACGCACGGCGCCTATGCCGCGCTGGAGACCCACGGCACGCCGGAGCAAAAAGCGACCTACCTGCCCAAGATGACCAGCGGCGAGTGGACCGGCTCCATGTGCCTGACAGAACCCCATTGCGGAACCGACCTGGGCCTCATGCGCACCAAGGCCGAGCCACAGGCCGACGGCACCTACAAAATCACCGGCAACAAGATTTTCATCAGTGCCGGCGAACACGACATGACCGACAACATCATCCACCTGGTGTTGGCCCGCTTGCCGGATGCGCCCGCTGGCATCAAAGGCATTAGCTTGTTCATCGTGCCGAAAGTCTTGGTGAATGCTGATGGTTCTCTGGGTGAACGCAACGGCATCTACTGCGGCGGTCTGGAGCACAAAATGGGCATCCATGGCAACGCCACCTGCCAGATGGTGCTCGACGGCGCCGTGGGCACCATGGTCGGCCAGCCACACAAGGGCATGCAAGGCATGTTCGTGATGATGAATGCCGCACGCTTGGGCGTGGGCAATCAGTCTCTGGGTCTCACCGAAGTCGCATTCCAGAATGCACTGGCTTACGCCAAAGACCGTATCCAGATGCGCAGCCTCTCCGGCACCAAAGCCAAAGACAAGCCTGCTGACCCCATCATCGTGCACCCCGATGTGCGCAAGATGCTGATGACGGCCCGGGCCTACGCCGATGGCGGCCGCGCCTTGCAGGTCTACTGCTCCATGTTGCTGGAAAAAGAGCACAACCACCCCGACGAAAAGGTGCGCAAAGACGCCGGCGAAATGCTGGCGCTGTTGACCCCGATCGCCAAAGCCTTCTTGACCGACAACGGCCACATTGCCACCAACGCCTGCATGCAAGTGTTCGGCGGCCATGGCTTCATCAAAGAGTGGGGCATGGAGCAATACGTGCGCGACAACCGCATCAACATGATCTATGAAGGCACCAACACCATCCAGTCGCTGGACTTGTTGGGTCGTAAGGTGTTGGGCAACAACGGCGCCACCCTCAAGAAGTTCGGCAAATTGGTCGGCGTGCTGGTGGCCGAAGAAGGCGTCAACGAAAAGATGGCCGAATTCATCACCCCGATCGCCATCCTGGGCGAGCAGATGACCAAGTTCACCACCGAGATCGGTTTCAAGGGCTTCCAGAATCCCGACGAAGTGGGCGCCGCTGCCGTGGACTACCTGCGCGTGGCGGGCCACTTGGTGTTCGGCTACTTCTTTGCCCGCATGGCCCAGGTGGCTCTGCGCGAAATCGCAGCGGGCAATACCGATCCTTTCTACACCGCCAAGCTGCAGACCGCACGCTTCTACTTCGCCAAGTTGTTCCCTGAAACCGCGACCTTGATGCGCACTGCCCGCACAGGTTCCAAGGTTTTGATGGACACCGACGCAGCCTTGGCTTAAAAAAGTACCGCGTTTCCCCTTCCACCTTTACTAACGACAGGAGACTTTCATGATTCGCAACACGCTCGTAATTGCTCTCAGCTTGACCGCTACCGCCGCCATGGCGCAAATGAGCCCCGTGGGACTCTGGCGCCAGGTCGACGACAAAACCGGTCTGGCCAAGTCGGAGATCCGCATTGTTGAAGAGAACGGTGTCGTCGTAGCGCGCATTGAAAAGCGGCTGGACCCGGCTGCCAAGCCGGAAGACAAGTGCGATGAATGCAAGGACGACCGCAAAGGCAAGCCGATCGTCGGGCTTGAAATCATCCGTGGCGTGAAAAAGCTGGAAGGCAAAGACGTATGGGACGGCGGCAAGATTCTGGACCCCGCTGAGGGCAAGGAATACAACGCCCGCCTGACCCCGATCGAGGGCGGCAAAAAACTGGAGATGCGCGGATCCATCGCCTTCTTCGGCCGCACGCAAACCTGGACCCGCATCCAGTAAACCAATTCAGGAAAACCTATGTCCCGTTTCCAAGTCCGTAAAGTCGCCGTGCTCGGCGCAGGCGTGATGGGTGCGCAAATCGCAGCCCACCTCGTCAACGTCAAAGTACCCGTGGTGCTGTTTGATCTCCCCGCCAAAGAAGGCCCTAAAAATGGCATCGTCACCCGCGCCATTGAAAACCTCAAGAAGCTCAAGCCCGCGCCCCTGGGCGTGGTGGATGACGCTACTCTGATCGGCCAAGCCAACTACGAAGAGCACCTCGAACAGCTGCGCGACTGCGACCTCATCATCGAGGCCATCGCTGAGCGCATGGACTGGAAGCTGGACCTCTACAAGAAGATCGCACCCTTCATCGGCGCCAACACGATTGTTGCGTCCAACACCTCGGGTCTGTCGATCACCAAGCTGTCTGAAGCGCTGCCGGAAGAAATCAAGCCCCGCTTCTGTGGCATTCACTTCTTCAACCCGCCCCGCTACATGGCGCTGGTGGAGTTGATCAACACTCCCACCACAGAAGCCCACTACCTCGACGCGCTCGAAGGCTTCGTGACAAGCACCCTGGGCAAGGGTGTGGTGCGTGCCAAAGACTCCCCCAACTTCATCGCTAACCGCGTCGGTATCGCCGGCATGTTGGCCACCATGAAGGAAGTGGAAAACTTCGGCCTCACCTACGACGTGGTCGATGACCTGACCGGCAAAAAGCTCGGTCGCGCGTCTTCCGGCACCTTCCGCACTGCGGACGTGGTCGGCCTAGACACTATGGCCCACGTGATCAAGACACTGCAAGATACGCTGAGCATCGAGTCAGACCCCTTCTACGAAAGCTTTGCCACCCCCGCCGTGCTCAAGACGCTGCTGGAGATGGGCAACCTGGGCCAGAAGTCCAAAGCCGGCTTCTTCAAGAAGGTCGGCCGCGACGTGCTGCGCTTCGACGGCGAAAGCCAGGAATACGTGGCCGGAGGCGAAAAGGCCGACGAGGTCTACGCCCGCATGCTCAAGAAGCCGGCCGCCGAGCGCCTAAAGCTCTTGCGCAATGCCGAAGGCAAGCAAGGCCAGTTCCTGTGGGCCATTCTGCGCAACAGCTTCCACTACGCCGCCATTCACTTGGCGTCCATTGCCGACAACGCCCGCGATGTGGACTTCTGCATGCGCTGGGGCTTCGGCATGAAACAAGGCCCGTTCGAGCTCTGGCAGGAAGCTGGTTGGCTCGAAGTGGCCCAAATGGTTCAAGAAGACATTGATGCAGGCAAGGCGCTGTGCAAAGCGCCGCTGCCCGAGTGGGTGTTCAAAGGCCCCGTGGCCGAAGCCGGTGGCGTGCACACTGCGGCAGGCTCCTGGAACCCCACCACAGGTACTTTTGTGCCGGTGCGCAAGCTGCCCGTCTACGAGCGCCAGCACTTCCCCGAGAGCGTGTTGGGCTCGAATGCGCCTAAGGCCGAAGCGGCCGGCAAGACCATTTTTGAAGACGAATCCATCCGCCTGTGGACCCTGGATGAGCAAGTGCTGATTGCCAGCATCAAGACCAAGATGCACGCCATCGGTGGCGGTGTGATCGAAGGCCTGCTGCAAGCCCAGGAGTTGGCCGAGAAGGAATACCATGGCCTGGTCATCTGGTCGCCGGACGACATGTTCTCGGCCGGTGCCGACCTGCAGGGCATGATGCCTGCCTTCATGATCGGTGGCGCTAAAGCCATCGAAGGCGCAGAGGCCGAGCTGCAAAACGCCATGCTCAAACTGCGTTACTCCAACGTGCCGGTTGTGTCCGCCATTCGCGGTTTGGCACTGGGCGGCGGTTGCGAGCTGGCGGTGTACTCCAGCAAGCGCGTAGCAGCCATGGAGAGCTACATCGGTCTGGTGGAAGTCGGTGTGGGCCTGGTGCCCGGTGCCGGCGGCTTGACTTACATCGCACGCCGTGCGGCAGAAAACATGGCCCTGTCCACCTCCAAGGATGTGCTGCCTTTCCTGACCGAAGGCTTCACCGCCGCGGCTATGGCCAAGGTGGGCACCAGCGCGCTGGAAAGCCGCAAGCTGGGTTACCTTCTGGACAGCGATGTGGTGGTGCCTCACAAAGATGAGCTGTTGTTCGTCGCCATCAACGAAGCCCGGGCCATGTACGCCAGCGGCTACCGTGCACCGCACAAGCGCAGCTTCCCGGTGGCTGGTCGCAGTGGCATTGCCACCATCCGCGCCCAGCTGGTCAACATGCGCGACGGCGGCTTCATCAGCGCGCACGATTTCCATATCGGCTTGCTGATTGCAGAGGTGGTCTGTGGCGGCCAAGTGGATGCCGGCACCCTGGTGACGGAGGAATACCTCATGGCCATGGAACGCAAGGCCTTCTGCAGCCTGCTGACCCACCCCAAGACGCAAGAACGCATCATGGGCATGATGTCCACCGGCAAGCCGGTGCGTAACTGATTGGCGCCATGACTACGCTCGCTGCCCACGCATCGACTGCCCGGCCCAACCGTTTGGCGCGCTCGGTCGCCAAGCTGGACCGCGTACCTGCGGCCCTGCGCCCCTGGCTGCGCAACAAGGTCATGGGCCGAGCAGTGCCTTTCACCGGCACCGCAGGTCTGGACTTTGCGCACATGGCGCCTGAACGTGTGGAGATTGCCGTGGCCAATGTGCGCCGCGTGCAAAACCACATTCAGGGTGTGCATGCCGCTGCCATGGCGCTGCTGGCCGAAACGGCCACCGGCATGGTGGTGGGCATGAATGTGCGGGACGACTGCCTGCCCCTGGCCAAGAGCATGCGCATCGACTTCAAACGACGTGCCCAGGGCGCCATGCGCGCAGTGGCCACTTTGTCGGATGCGCAGCGCCAGCTCATGCAGCAAAGCGACAAGGGCGAGGTCAGCGTGCCGGTGCTGGTCAGCGACGAATCGGGCGAACAGCCCATTCAATGTGAATTCATCTGGGCGTGGATACCCACCCCGAAAAAATAAAGGAGTTTCCTCATGAAACAAGTCCAAGACGCTTACATCGTTGCCGCCACGCGCACGCCCATCGGGCGTTCCGGCCGCGGCTATTTCCGTAACACCCGCCCTGACGAGTTGCTGGTGTCTGCCCTGCGCAGCGCCATGTTGCAAGTCCCCACCCTGGACCCCAAGGCGATTGAAGACGCCATCATCGGCTGCTCTTTCCCCGAAGGCGAGCAGGGCATGAACATGGCCCGCGTGGCCGTAGGCTTGGCTTTTGACCACCCCGTGGGCGGTATCACCGTCAACCGCTTCTGCGCCTCCGGCATCTCCGCCATTCAGATGGCCGCAGACCGCATCCGTGTGGGCGAGGCTGATGTGCTGATCGCCGGTGGCGCTGAGTCCATGAGCATGGTGCCCATGGGTGGCGGCAAGCCCTCGTTCAACCCCGAAGTGTTTGCCCGCGACGAGAACGTCGGCATCGCCTACGGCATGGGCCTGACCGCTGAAAAAGTCGCCCAGCAGTGGAAGGTGACACGCGAAATGCAAGACGCCTTCGCCCTCGAATCCCACCTGCGCGCCATCAAAGCGCAGCAGGCTGGCGAGTTCGCCAATGAAATCACGCCTATCGATGTGATCGAGCGGACTCCTGATCTGGCAACTGGCGAAGTGTCTACCCGCACCCGCACCGTGAGCTTGGATGAAGGCCCGCGCCCAGATACCTCTATCGAAGGCCTGGCCAAGCTCAAGCCCGTGTTTGCGGCCCGTGGCAGCGTGACCGCCGGCAACAGCTCCCAGACCAGCGATGGCGCGGGCGCCCTGATTCTGGCCAGCGAAAAAGCGGTCAAGCAGTTTGGCTTGACCCCCTTGGCCCGTTTTGTGAGCTTTGCGGCCCGCGGCGTGCCGCCTGAAATCATGGGTATCGGCCCGATTGAGGCGATTCCTGCAGCCCTGCGCTACGCTGGTTTGCAGCACTCCGATATCGACTGGTTTGAGCTGAACGAAGCCTTTGCCGCCCAGTCGCTGGCCGTGATCAACACCCTGGGCCTGGACCCTTCCAAGGTCAACCCCATGGGCGGTGCCATTGCCTTGGGTCACCCGCTGGGAGCTACCGGTGCCATCCGCGCCGCCACCGTGATTCACGCTCTGCGCCGCAACAACCTGAAGTACGGCATGGTGACCATGTGCGTAGGCACAGGCCAAGGCGCTGCCGGCATCTTCGAGCGCGTCTAAGCGCTCACCCAGAAGGCCACCTCCGGGTGGCCTTTTGCATGGGGTATGCGTTCCATGCCCCTGCACCGGACTACCAGAGAGGCCCCCGACTGATGAGCACCCATGTTTTTGACGACGCCATTGCCCTGCAAGCCCAAGCGGACGGGAGCTACACTGGCCACACCCACCCGGCCTACGCCAACATGGTGGGGCCCTTTGGCGGCATCACCACAGCGCAGGCGCTGAACGCGGTGTTGCAGCACCCCGAGCGCTTGGGGGACCCGGTATCGCTGACGGTGAATTTTTGCGCTGCATTGGCCGATGGCCCGTTCAGCATCATGGCGCGTGCGGCCCGCACCAACCGCTCCACCCAGCACTGGACGATCGAGATCCAGCAAGGCGATGCGATTGTCATGACCGGCACCGCCGTAACAGCGGTACGCCGCGACACTTGGGGCGTGGACGAAGAGCCCATGCCCCTGTGCCCGCCACCCGCCGAAGTGCCGCTCCCGCAAGTCATGGCGCCCATGGAGTTTGTCAAACGCTACGAGCAGCGCGCGGTCACCGGTACCTTGCCGGCGGTGTGGGACGGCACAGGCCACAGCAGCCTGTCGCAAATCTGGGTGCGAGACAACCTGCCACGCCCTTTGGACTTTGCGTCGCTGGCGTGCATTTCTGATATTTTCTTTCCGCGTGTGTTCATCCGCCGGGCCACCCATGTGCCGGTGGGCACGGTGTCGCTCACGGTGTACTTCCATGCCAGCGCCACGCAGCTGGCCGAGACCGGCACCGGCTATCTGCTGGGGCAGGCCCAAGCCCAGGCCTTCCGCAACGGCTTTTTTGACCAGAGCAGCCAGCTCTGGAACGAAGCGGGTGTGCTGCTGGTGACCACGCACCAGATCGTCTATTACAAACAGTGATCCAATCACGTATCCATTTTTGAGCGAGCGACCATGCAAGACATCCTGATCCACACCGACGCCGGCATCACCACCATCACCCTGAACCGGGTCGCAAAGAAGAACTCTTTCACCCAGGCCATGTACGCCGCCTGCGCCGATGCGCTGGGCGCAGCGCGCGACGACGCTGCCGTGCGCGTGGTGGTGTTCCAGGGCGACGCTACCGTGTTCAGCGCCGGTAACGACATTGGTGATTTTTTGGGTGCTCCGCCCAAGGAGCAGGACGCACCGGTGTTCCGCTTCCTGCGCGCGCTGGCATCGTTCCCCAAGCCTATCGTGGCGGCGGTGTGCGGGCCGGCAGTCGGTATCGGCACCACCATGCTGTTCCATTGCGACCTGGTCTATGCAGGCGACAACGCAGCGTTTTCTATGCCCTTCGTGAACCTTGGCCTGTGCCCCGAAGCGGCCTCCAGCCTGCTGGTGCCCCAAATGATGGGCTACCACCGCGCCGCCGAAGCGCTGTTGATGGGCGAGCCCTTCATGGCCGAAGCCGCACTGGAAGTGGGGCTGGCCAACCGTGTAGTGCCGCCCACTGAAGCCAATGCCGTCGCCCAGGCCCAAGCCCGCAAGCTGGCCGCCAAGCCGCTGGCCTCGCTCATTGAAACCAAGCGCTTGCTGAAAAAAGGCCAGATGGAGCAGGTGCTGGCCCGCATCGATGAAGAAGCGCTGAGCTTTGGCAAGATGCTCGGCGAGCCCGCCGCCAAGGAGGCTTTCACCGCCTTCATGGAAAAGCGTAAACCCGACTTCAGCAAAGTTTAAAGTCGACAGCCGAAGGCTGCCCGCGGAGCGTGGTTTACGCTTTCGCTAAAAACGCTAGCCCGACTTCAGTAAGGTCTGAATTTCAAGTGTTTTAGGCTGCTAGCGCTCGTTCTATATGCGCAATCAGCTCCTAAAACAATAGCAATGTGAGGTGCGGCGCTGCCTTGACGCCGCAGCTTCAGAGCACCAAAATACTCGCGTTTTCCCTTGGTATTTTTGCCAAGCAAGCGCTTGCTAAAAATAGATGGGGCTGGTATGGTCGACACATGACCCCTACCGAGACCCTGTCTGCCGCACCTGCTGAAGATGCCGCGCCACCCGAGGCCAAACGCCCGCGCGGCCGCCCCCGCAAAACCGAAGACGAGCGCGATGACGGCAACCGCCGCCACGAGCTGCTCAAGGCAGCAGCCCAGCTCTTCCGCCGCCAAGGGTTCGCCGCCACTACCACCCGCGACATCGCCAACGCGGCCGGCATGCAAAGCGGCTCGCCGTTCTACCATTTCAAAAGCAAAGACGCGCTCTTGTTCGCCGTCATGGAGGCGGGCATGCACTCCGCCTTGAGCAACCAGCAGCGGGTGCTGGGCGATGCGGCTTACGAAGCCCTGCCGCCGGCCGACAAGCTGCGTCGCTTGGTGCAAGCCCACTTTGAGGTCCTTCTCGGGCCGGGCAACGACTTTGTGCCGGTCATGCTCTACGAGTGGCGCTCTCTGCAGCGGCCGCAACGCAAAGTGCTGCACAAGCTGATTGCTGACTACGAAGCCCTGTGGATGCCGGTGTTGCAAGCCCTGCACGCAGCGGGCCAGCTGAAGGCACCGGTGGGCGTGGCCCGCTTGTTGATTTTGGGTGCGCTGAATTGGTCAGTGCAATGGTTCGACCCCCTCAAGGGGGCCACGGTCGAGGCGCTCGGCGAATACGCCGTAGCCATGTTTATTCAGGAGCAGTGATGAGCTATGCATCGATTTTTGCCCCCGGCTTGTTTGCCGGCAAGGTGGTGGTGGTCACAGGCGGCGGCTCGGGCATAGGCCGCTGCACCGCCCATGAATTGGCCGCGCTCGGGGCGACGGTGGCCTTGATCGGGCGCAAACCGGAAAAGCTGGAGCGGGTGGGGGCCGAAATCGCGCAGGACGGGGGGCTGTCGAGCCCGCATGTCTGTGACATCCGTAGTGAAGACGCGGTCAAAGCCTGTGTGGCCGAGATCGTGGCGCAGCACGGCCGTATTGATGGCCTGGTCAACAACGCAGGCGGCCAGTACATGACGCCGCTGGAAGCCATCAGTGCCAAGGGCTGGGAGGCGGTGATCAACACCAACCTCACCGGCGGCTTTCTGATGGCGCGGGAGTGCTTTAGCCAAAGCATGAGCAGGCATGGCGGCGCTATCGTCAACATCGTGGCCGATATGTGGGGCTCCATGCCCGGCATGGCGCACAGTGGCGCGGCCCGGGCGGGCATGGTGAATTTGACCGAGACAGCTGCCACCGAATGGGCGGGCCGCGGGGTGCGGGTGAACGCGGTGGCGCCGGGCTACATCGCCTCCAGCGGCATGGACCACTACCCCCCAGAAATGGGGCCCATGCTGCGCGAAATGGCCAAAACCGTGCCCTTGGGCCGCTTTGGCACTGAGGCCGAAACCGCCGCAGGCATTGTGTTTTTGCTCAGCCCGGCCGCAGCATTCATCAGCGGGACGACTTTGCGCATCGATGGCGCACGCCCCCAAGTGCGCATGGGCTGGCCGATGCGGGTGGCAGACGAAAGGGCGCAGGCGCGTGATGCGATCAAGCCTTTCAACGGCTTTCACCGCGCCAGCACGCCCAAGGTGTTTCAGTCATGAGCGCGCTCCCAGAGTCGGCGCAGGTGTTCGGCCCGGAAGATGTGGCTGCCGTGGAAGACGCCGCGCGCCGCTTCATCCAGACCGAGGTAGCCCCGCATCTGGCGGACTGGGAAGAGGCGGGCGAGTTCCCCCGCAGCCTTTACCAGCGCGCTGCCGATCTGGGTTGGCTGGGGCTGGGTTACTCGGAACGCTTTGGCGGCACACCCGCACCCTGGGCGCTGCGCAACGCGCTCACGATTGCCCTCGCCCGCAGCGGGGGCAGTGGCGGCCTGATGGCCAGCCTGTTCAGTCTCAACATCGGTTTGCCTCCGGTGCTGCGCCATGGCTCTGCGGCCTTGCAGCAGCAAGTAGTGCCCGATGTGCTGGCCGGCCGCAAGATTGCCGCGCTGGCGATTACCGAGCCCGGTGGTGGCACCGATGTATCGGCACTCAAAACCACGGCCCGTCTGGAGGGCAACGAGTACGTGGTGGATGGTGAAAAAACTTTCATCACCTCCGGCATGCGCGCTGACTGGATCACGGTGGCCGTGCGCACGGACCTCAAAAACAAAGGGCCCATGGGGATTTCGATGCTCATGGTGCCGGGCAATGCACCCGGCCTGACCCGCAGCCCGCTGGCCAAGATGGGCTGGCATTGCTCTGACACGGCCCAGCTGCGCTTTGACGGCGTGCGGGTGCCGGCTTCGAACCTCGTGGGCGAGGAGGGTGCGGGCTTCAAAATCATCCTGACCAACTTCAACGGCGAGCGCCTGTCCATGGCGGCCATGGCACTGGGCTTTGCGGAGTGCTGTTACGACGAAGCCCTGGGATGGGCCCAGCAGCGCAAAACCTTTGGCACCGCGCTGATCGACCACCAGGTGATCCGCCATAAGTTCATGGACATGAAGATGCGCATCGAGTCCACCCGGGCGTGGCTGCATGCGGTGGCCGCGCGGGCGGACGCCGGTGATCGCGGCGACAAGTCGGCCAAGGGCGCAGAGTGGGTGGCGCAGGTGTGCCTGCTCAAGAACCATGCGACCCAGACCATGCAGTTCTGCGCCGACCAAGGCGTGCAGATTTTGGGTGGCATGGGCTTTATGCGGGGCACGGCCTGTGAGCGGATTTACCGCGAAGTGAAAGTGATGATGATCGGCGGCGGCGCTGAAGAGATCATGAAAGAGTTGGCAAGCCGTCAGCTCGGCCTGTGAGAATGCGGCATGCCTAAAACCCCCCATGCAGAGCAAGCCGCAGCGCCCATCGTGTTTGAGCCGGAGTTCATTGAAGGGCTGACCCGCATCTTTGAAGTAAGCATTGTCTTCAACCAGATGCTGGGCTTGAAAATCACCTCCATCACCCCTGACAAAGTGAAGGCCCGCATTGCCATGCGCCCGGAGCTGGTAGGCCATGCCGCCTACAACCGCATACACGGCGGCGTGATCAGCGCAGGGCTGGATGCCATGGGTGGCTTGGCGGTGATGGCGGCCATAGGCGCACGCCACATGGATGAAGCGCCTTCACAGCGCCTGCACCGCTTTGCCAAGCTGGGCACCATCGATTTGCGGGTGGACTACCTGCGCCCCGGCATCGGCGAGCAGTTCGAGCTGCACGCCGAGGTGATGCGCCTGGGCTCACGCGTGGCGTCTACCCGCATGGAGTTTCTGGGCGCGGATGGCAAGCTGCTGTCCACCGGGTCTGCGGCTTACATAGTCTCTTGATTCGCTATATTTTTAGGAGCTGCTCGCGCATATTCCGTGGGGGCTAGTGGTGCAAATGACCAAGAAGTACGCCAACTGTGAAGCTTGTTTGTTTCATTGCTTGCGCAGGTAGCTTGGGTCCAGTTTTTTGATCTAAGGACTGTGTGAAGTGAACGGCTGTTCTGCAGCGAAATCGGTATCAAAAAGTCCTCCCGCGACATACCCGAGTCATCCTGCATCGCACTCCGGTATGCAATGATGTTCAAACATCGTATGAATCTATTCAACTTCACCCTGGCCGGAGACAACATCGCTGTAGAGCTTTTAGGCCAGTACATTGACCTGCATAACAATTTTGATTTTGTTGAAATTGTTAGTCGAGATGATGAAGTTTCGTTCAAATGGCGACGATTGGAAGGGCATTGGGTAGCAACTTCGTTGCCACAGTTTTTCACTATTTCCGTCGTTGGAGTCGACTACTACGAGGTCAGAGGAAAGCCATCTGACAGTCTCGATGAGGTCGGTTTTTTTACCGCAGAAACCTTGGGGGATATCGACTACAACGGACGTACTGCTCCTGTAGATAGCAGCGACATCCTCATATTCCGATTTGTAGGCGGTGCCGAAATTGCTATTCGAGGCCAGTCGGCAGTCGCAAGTCTTGCGCCGTTTGACGTTCCCTCAAGAGAACGCTTGATGACGCCTCTTAAGTGAACCATAACGACTGCAATCAGTCTGATGCAGCTATCTGATAGATCTCGCTGGCGCAGGAAAGCAGCTAACAGCCTGTAACTGCCCCACTACCATCTGGAAGCCAGCAACACGGTTGGGTTTCTGTTCTTGTCGCACCAACAACTCAGCAAAATCCAATCCGTTATGAAAATGGCCACCCTAGGGTGGCCATTTCACATGTAGCTGACGGTGCTTACTTTTTGGCAGGCGCGTCGCTCACGTACTCAGACATGACCTTCCACTTGCCGTCGGTAATCTGGGACAGGCGGGATGCGCCGCTGCCCAGACGCTTGGTGGCCGTGAAGGTTTGGACCGGTGCACCGAACATGTCTGCCGGAATGGTCATGCTGTCCATGACCTTGATGTACGAATCCGTAGTCAGGTTCTTGCCGGCCTTGTTGGCTGCCGAGGCAAAGGTGTTGATGATCATGTAGCCGTAGACCGAGAAGACGGTGGGGTCCTCATTGAACTTGGTCTTGTACTTGTTGGCCCAGAAGCGGATGCTGGGGGTCTGCTCATCGGTGTAGGGGTTCTGCACGGTCATGGTGGCGTAGAGGCCGTCCATGGCTTTGCCGCCGATCTTGTGGATCAGGTCCGTGTAGGCAGCGCTGGAGCCGATGAAGGTGGGGTTGTAGCCCAGCTTGCGGGCGGTGCCGATGGCGCCGATGGTCTCGCGGATGATGGTGCCCAACACCACAAAGTCGCAACCGCTAGCTTGCAGCTTTGACACTTGGGACGAGAAGTCCGTAGCACCTCGCTTGTAAGAAGTCTTTTCAGCAAATTCCATGCCGATGGTCTTCAGGCCGTCTTCACCACCCTTGAGCACTTCGAGGCCGAAGTCGTCATCCTGGTACAAGGTACAGACCTTTTTGGCGCCTTTTTCCTTCACCAGCTTGGGTACGGCCAGGCGCATCTGGTCGTAGTAGGGGGCGGCAAACGAGTACTTGAGCTTGTGGAAGGGCTCATACATTTCGCGGGCGGCGGTGATCGGGAAGAAGTTGATCACGTTCTTCTCGAACTGCACCGGCATGGCCGCCATGTTCTGTGCAGTGCCGATGTGGCCGACCATCATGAAAATCTTGTCCTGGTTGACCAGCTTCTGGGCAGCGAGCACGGCCTTTTTGGGGTCGTAGCCGGAGTCTTCCACCAGCAGTTTCAGCTTGCGGCCATTGACGCCACCTTGCTCATTGATTTCGTCCACGGCCAGCAGCATGCCGGCGCGGGATTGTTTGCCGAAGCCGGCCAATGGACCGGAGAGGTCCTGGATGGAGCCCAGCAGGATTTCGTCTTTGCTCACGCCTTGTTGGGCGCTGGCAAATGTCGCGGTCAGGGCCAAGGTGCCCAGTGCGATAGCGGTACGCAGTTTCATGGTTGTGTCTCCTCGTTGGTTCTCTTTGCAAAAAGGGAGCAGCAGGGGCTGCTATCGGTACATGGCCTCTATCCGGGCTTCGTATTTCTTCTCCACCAGCTTGCGTTTGAGCTTCATGGTAGGGGTGAGTTCCTCATCTTCCGCGGTGAGCTGGTTTTCCAGCAGGAAAAACTTCTTGATCTGCTCGACGCGGGCAAACTTCTTGTTCACCCGGTCCAGCTCAGCCTGAATCAGCGCCAGCACTTCGGGGGCGCGGGTGAGCGACGCGTAGTTGCTGAAGGGCACGTCGGCATCTTGCGCAAACTTTTCCACGTTTTCCTGGTCGATCATCACGATCACCGTCAGGAACGGGCGCTTGTCACCGATCACCACCGCATCGGTGATGTAGGGCGAGAACTTCAGGTCGTTTTCCAGCTCGCTCGGCGTGATGTTTTTGCCGCCTGCCGTGATGATGATGTCTTTCATCCGGTCGGTGATGCGGAAGTAGCCGTCCTCGTCCACCACGCCCACGTCGCCGGTGTGCAGCCAGCCGTCGTGGGTGATGGTTTCTGCCGTCTTCTCCGGAAGATTCAGGTACCCGGCGAACACATTTTTGCCACGCACCAGAATCTCACCGGTAGTGGGGTCGAGCTTGACCTCGTTGAAGGGCGCTGCCGGGCCGATCGAGCCGGGTTTGATTTTGCCGGCCGGCACGCCGGTGGACGCGCCGCAGGTTTCGGTCATGCCCCAGACCTCCAGCATCGGCACGCCCAGAGCCAGGTACCAGCGCACCAGGTCCGGTGAAATGGGCGCTGCGCCGGTAATCAAGAAGCGTGAGCGGTGAATGCCTATCAACTTGCGCACGTTGTTCAGGGCCAGCACCTGGGCCAGTTTGAACTGCAGCTTCAGGCCCGCACCTACGGGTTGTCCGGCAAGCACCAGATCCGCAATACGGCCACCCACGCCGATGCCCCAGCCGTAGACCAATTGTTGGATCTTGCCGGACTCTTTAAGCGCAATCATCACGCTCGAGTAGAACTTTTCCCACACCCGGGGGACCGCGGTGAATACCGTGGGCGCGATCTCGCGCACGTTCTCCGGAATGGTTTCCGGGTTTTCTACAAAGTTGAGTTTGGCACCGGTGTAGAGCGAGAAGTACTCCCCGCCCAAGCGCTCTGCAATGTGGCACAGGGGCAGAAAGCACATCCGTTCATCCACGGCACTTTGTGCAATCAGCGTGTTGTAGCCGCGGATGGCGTAGACCAGGCCCTGGTGCAGGTGCATGGCCCCTTTGGGCTTGCCGGTGGTGCCGGAGGTGTAGACCAGAATGGCAAGGTCTTCGGGTTTGCAGGCTGCGCTGCGCAGGGTGACGGCATTCGGGTGGGCTGCGTTGAACGTGCGCCCCAGTGCCCGCAATGCGTCGAGGCTGATGACGTCCGGGTCATCAAGGCCGCGCAGGCCTTCCATGTCCATCACCACAATTTTGCGCAAGGTGCTGCACTGTGCCCGGACCTCCAGCGCTTTGTCGAGTTGCTCGTCATCTTCCACGAACAAAATGCGGGTCGTAGAGTCTTCACACAGGTACTGCACCTGGCTGGGCGCGTCTGTGGGGTAGATGCCGTTGGACACGCCGCCAGCCGACAGCACGGCCAAGTCTGCCCATACCCACTCCACGACAGTGTTGGCCAGAATGGAGGCGGTATGCCCCTGCTCGAACCCTAGGCTGATCAGCCCGCCTGCAATCTCACGCACCGCCTCGGCAGTCTGGTTCCATGTCCAGCTCCGCCACAAGCCCAGGTGTTTCTGGCGCAGCCAGATGTCGGGGCCGCGCGCGGCCACGGCGTTCCAGAACATGGCGGGAATGGTCTCCCCGGCCATGGCGATGCCGCTGTGCGGCTGGATGTCGCTGGTATCCCAAAGTCCGTTCATGCCGCTATCTCCAGGTTTTCTTCTTTTTCCAACGACGTTCCCCGCGCACTCCGTCCTCCTTCATGCCAAGGTAAAACTCTTTGATGTCGTCTTTCTCGCGCAGGTTGGCGCAGGTGTCTTCCATGACGATGCGACCGTTCTCCAGCACATAGCCGTAGTCGGAGGCGTTGAGCGCCATGTTGGCGTTTTGCTCGACCAAGAGAATGGTGGTGCCGCGCTCGCGATTGATGCGCACCACAATCTCGAAAATCTCTTTGGTCAGCTTTGGCGACAGGCCGAGGCTGGGCTCGTCGAGCAGGATCAGGTCGGGGTCCGCCATCAGCGCGCGGCTGATGGCCAGCATCTGTTGCTGGCCGCCTGAGAGCAAGCCTGCATCCTGTGCCGAGCGCTCCTTGAGAATCGGAAAATAGCCATACACCGTGGCTAGGTCTTTGGCCACACCATCCCGGTCGGACCGGGTGAAGGCGCCCATCAACAAGTTGTCGTGCACGCTGAGCAGGGGGAATACTTCGCGCCCCTCCGGAACATGGCTGAGCCCCTCTTGCACGATGTGCGCAGGATCCCGTGCGGTGATGTCCTGGCCCTTGAACTCGATCGAACCCTTGCGCGGGTCGATGATGCCGGAGATGGTCTTCAAGATGGTGGTTTTGCCAGCGCCGTTGGAGCCCAGCACGGTGGCGATTTCGCCGCGCCGCACTTGCAGGCTGACCCCACGGATAGCCTTGATGGGCCCGTAGGCACTCTCCACATTCAGCAGCTTGAGCACGGGCTGATCGCTGATCGGCGGGGGCAAGGTACTCATGCAGCCTCCCGGGCAGGTTGCCGGCGTAATGACGACACGTCGTCAATCGAGCCCAGATAAGCCTCCACCACGGCTGGGTCGGCCTGCACCTCGCGGGGGCTTCCCATGGCCAGTACTTCGCCCTGGTTCATGGCCAGCACCCGGTCCGAGACCTTGGAGACCAGGCTCATGTCGTGCTCGACCATCAGCACCGTGATGCCTAATTCATTCTTAATGTCCTGGATCCAGAAAGCCATGTCGTCGGTTTCTTCCACATTCAGGCCACTTGAAGGCTCGTCGAGAAGCAGCAGTTTGGGCTCGGTGCACAGCGCGCGTGCCATTTCGACCACCTTGCGCACGCCGTAGGGCAGGCCTGCCACCAGCGAGTCGCGGTAGTGCTGCAGGTCGAGGAACTCAATCACCTCTTCGGCTTTTTCGCGTGCCTTGATTTCTGCTTCGCGCACGGCCGGTGTAAAGAACAAGTCCTGCCACAGGCTAGTCTTGCGGTGCGTGTGGCGGCCGATCAGCAGGTTGTGCAACACACTGGCGTGCTCAAACAGCTCAATGTTCTGGAAGGTGCGTGCAATCCCCAGGGATGCCACCTCCTGCGGGGCCTGTGCAGTCAGCTCCAGCATGCCTTGTGGGCCCTGGTAGGTGATGTTGCCGGTGGTCGGGGTGTAAATGCGACTGATCAGGTTGAACACGGTGGTCTTACCGGCACCGTTGGGCCCGATGAGGGTGAACACCTCACCTTGCTTGACATCAAAGCTGACTTGGTTGACCGCCAGCACGCCGCCGAAGCGCACGCTCAGGTTCTGGGCAGAGAGTAGGGTGTCGGTGCTCATTTGAGGCGATCAGACTTTTGGAAGGATTTCTGCCGCTTGAACATGCCTTTGCGGTAGAAGGGGAACATTTGCAGGTAGGTGCGGACCTTGAGCCAGCGGCCATAGAGTCCCATGGGCTCAAACAGCACGAATGCAATCAAGACGCTGCCATAAATGACGCTTTTGAGACCGGGTGCCTGACCGATGAATTCGGGCAAAAACTCTTTGCTCAGTGAAATGCCTTGCGGCAGGATGATCAAAAAGATGGCCCCCAGAAACACGCCGTGGACCGAGCCCAAGCCGCCGATCACGATCATCAGCAGCAGGTCAATCGATTGCAGCAAGTTGAACTGGTCCGGCGAGATAAAGCGCAGGTTGTGGGCGTAGAGCGCGCCTGCCATACCCGCCAGTGCGGCGGAAATCGAAAAAGACAAGGTCTTGTAATACGCGAGGTGGATGCCCATGCTCTGCGCTGAAATTTCGGAGTCACGGATGGCCACAAACGCACGCCCGGTCGGTGAGCGCAGCAAGTTCAAAATCCCCAAAGTGCACAACACGGTGAGCACGAGGCACACGAAATAGAAGCCGGTGCCGCTGCCCAGGTCGTAGCCCAGCATTCGGATGGCTGCCACAGACTTGCCGGCGTTGCCGCCGGTTACCGACTCCCAGCGGGCAAACACTTCCTCGATGATGAAGCCGAACGACAAGGTCGCCATGCCGAGGTAAATGCCTTTGAGCCGCAAGGCGGGAATACCCACCACCATGCCGATGGCGGCAGACAGCGTTCCGGAAAGTGCGAGTGAGAGCACAAAGGGCACGCCCGCCTGGACCAGATAGGCCTGGGTGTACGCACCCACCCCGAGAAAGGCGGCATGCCCCAGAGAAAACTGCCCGGTAAAGCCGGCCAGCAACATCAGGCCGAGGCCGGCAATCGCATAAATCAGGACCAGGTTGAGCTGCGCCAGGCTGTACTCGGTGAGTAGCCAGGGGGCCGCCAGTAGCAAGGCCATGAGCGCGCCGTACCAAAAAACGTGACCGCCGTGTTTGGCAAGCTTGATGTCCTGCGCATAGTCGGTTTTGAAAATAAAACGCATCAGACTTTCTTCCGCAGTTTTTCGCCGAACAGGCCGTTCGGCTTGACCATCAGCATGACCAGCACCACCACGTAGGGTGCGGTGTCCTTGAATCCGTCGGGGAGGTAAAAGCCGGCAAACGACTCCACCAGCCCGATGACCAGCCCGCCCACGATGGCGCCCGGCAAGCTGCCGAAACCACCCACGACGGCGGCGGGGAATGCCTTGAGCCCGATAAAGCCCATGTTGGCGTGCACAAAGGTAATCGGGGCGAGCAGCACCCCGGCAATGGCGGCCACCGCGGCTGCCAGGCCCCAGGCCAAGCCGTTCAGGCGCTGCACCGGAATCCCCATGTAATAGGCCGCCAGCTGGTTCTGGGAGGCTGCTTGCATGGCAATACCCAGCTTGGTGTAGCGGAACAGGGCAAACAGCAGGGCGCACAGCACACCGGTTGCACCGATGATGACGAGGTGCTCTACGTTGAGCACCAGGGCGCCTATGCCCATTTCATTGCCGCCGAACTTGAGAATCTCGTCTTTGTAGGGCACCGCCAGCGCATTGGTGTCGGTGCCGATGCCGGGGATCATGGTGATCAGCCCGCGCGCCACATAGCCGATGCCGATGGTGAGCATCACGATGGAAAACGCGGGTTGCCCCAGGATCGGACGGATGACCATGCGCTCCAGCAGGATGCCGAAAACGGCCATGCCCACAATCGCGCTGGGCACGGCGATCCAGTACGGCATGCCCAACATGGTCATGCCCACTAGGCCGCCGAAGGCGCCCAACATCATCAGCTCGCCCTGGGCAAAGCTTACGGTTTCGGTGGCTTTGTAGATCAGTACAAAGCCGAGTGCAATCAGGCCGTAAATGCACCCTTGTGCTACGCCGCTGATCAGCAATTGAAGGAACTGCACGTTGTCTCCTCTGGAAGTGCAGTTCGGTTATAGCGGGGCGCCCTTCATTCGCCGATAGGGTTCCCACTGATCTCGTTGTCCCCTAGAAAGCCCCTGTGGCTGATGGGTCATCACATGCGAATTGGAGGTCTTTTTGCCTTCTGGCCCTTGTGGAATATGCGCAAGCAGCTATGAAAAGTATAGCGCTATTCCCCTGTTTTGGGGATGGGGCGAGGGCGTCCTGCATCATCAATGGCGACATAGGTGAGTGACGCCTCGGTGACTTTGGTGTAGTTCCCTTGCGACCGGTACCGCTCTGCGTAGACCTCGACCTTGACGGTGATCGAGGTCCGCCCGACGCGACTCACTTTGCTGAAGAAACTCAAAATGTCACCCACGCGGACCGGCTGCTTGAAGATGAATTCATTCACTGCCACGGTGGCCATGCGCCCCTGCGTGTAGCGGGCGGGCAGCACGGAGCCAGCCAGATCCACCTGCGCCATGACCCAGCCACCAAAGATGTCGCCGTTGGCATTGCAGTCCCCCGGCATGGGGATGACTTTGAGCACCAGCTCCTGATCGGTAGGTAATTGAACGTGGGGGGCGGTTGAAACAGAAGACATGGGCACAATCCTGACTTGAAACTTCTCTGAATTGTCCGCCATGCGCCCCTCCAGTCTTCCCGCTGCTGCCCCAGCGCCTCTTTCTGCCGCACCGGGTACACCATCCTCATCCGACTGGAGTACTTTGCAGCGTCTTTTCCCCTACCTGTGGACTTACAAATGGCGCGTCATCGCGGCATTGACCTTCATGGTGGGCGCCAAATTGGCCAATGTGTCCGTTCCGCTGCTGCTCAAAAACCTGATCGACACCATGACACTCAAGCCCGGCGATCCCGCGGCCGTGCTGGTGGTGCCGGTCGCCTTGCTGGTGGCTTATGGGGCTCTGCGCTTGTGCACTTCTCTCCTGAGCGAACTGCGGGAGCTGGTGTTTGCGAAAGCGACCGAGGGAGCCGCCCGCTCCATCAGCCTGCAGGTGTTCCGCCACCTGCATGCCATGAGCCTGCGCTTTCACCTGGAGCGCCAGACGGGTGGCATGACCCGCGACATTGAGCGGGGCACCCGCGGCGTGCATTCGCTGATCAATTACTCGCTTTACAGCATCATCCCGACCCTGATCGAGGTGGGGCTGGTGTTGACCTTGCTGGCCGTCAAGTTCGATGTGTGGTTTGCCTGGATCACCGGCGTGGCCTTGGTGGTGTACATCGGCTTCACCGTCACGGTGACCGAGTGGCGCACCCAGTTCCGTAAAAAAATGAACGAAATGGACAGCACGGCCCACAGCCGCGCTATCGATTCGCTGCTCAACTACGAAACCGTCAAATACTTCAACAACGAAGAGTTCGAGGCCCGCCGGTACGACGAGAACCTGGAGCGCTACCGGCGCGCGGCGGTCAAAAGCCAAACCACCTTGAGCGTGCTCAACACCGGGCAGCAGCTGATTATTGCCACCGCCTTGGTCACCATGCTCTGGCGTGCCACCCAAGGCGTGGTCGATGGCCGCATGACCCTGGGTGACCTGGTGATGGTGAACGCATTCATGATTCAGCTCTACATCCCGCTGAATTTTCTGGGCGTCATTTACCGCGAAATCAAGCAGAGCCTGACCGACCTGGAAAAGATGTTCAGCCTGATGGAGCGTGAGCGCGAGATTGCCGATGCGCCTGCGGCCCGTCCGCTCCAGCTCGCGGCCGATGGGTCTGATGCCTCGGTGCGCTTTGAGGGCGTGACCTTCAGTTACGACCCGCCCGGCAGCGCTGCGGCGGCCGGTACCGAGGCGCGCACCATCCTGCACGACATCAGCTTTGAGGTCCCGGCCGGGAAAACGGTGGCGGTGGTGGGGCCCAGTGGTTCGGGCAAGTCGACCCTGGCGCGCCTGCTGTTCCGGTTCTACGACGTGCAGCAAGGGCGCATTTCTATCGGGGGGCAAGACCTCCGACAGGTCACGCAAAGCAGCGTGCGCCAGGCGATCGGCATCGTGCCGCAGGACACGGTTCTTTTTAACGATACGGTGGAATACAACATCGCCTACGGCCGGCCCGGCGCCAGCCGCACCGAGGTAGAGGCCGCGGCCAAGGCTGCGCACATCCATGCCTTCATTGCCGCAGCGCCCCGGGGGTACGACACGATGGTGGGTGAGCGCGGCCTCAAACTCAGTGGCGGCGAGAAGCAACGTGTGGCCATTGCCCGCACCTTGCTGAAAAATCCACCGGTCATGATTTTTGACGAGGCGACCAGTGCCCTCGACAGCGCCAATGAGCGGGCTATCCAGTCCGAGTTGCAGGGCGTGTCACGCAACAAGACCACACTGGTGATTGCCCACCGCTTATCCACGGTGGTGGATGCCCATGAGATTCTGGTGATGGATGCGGGGCGCATTGTTGAACGGGGCAGCCATGCGCAGTTGCTCGCGGCCCATGGCCGCTACGCCTCCATGTGGGCGCTACAACAAAGCGGAGAATAGACCCCATGGAACTCACCATTTTGCTGGCCTTCGCGCTGGGCACGAGCTGGCTCAAGCGCCGCGATCAGCAGCATCGCATTCAACTGCTGGGCAGCGTCCTGTCGCGCTTTGACATAGAAAAACTCATGGAGAGCCTGACCGACGGCTATTTGCGCGCGCTAGGTGAAGATGAGCCGGAGCGGCGCCAGCAGGTCTGGAGCTATCTCGAAACCCAGGAAACCCTGCTGAGCGAGCAGTTTGTTGCGTTTGCCGCAGAGTTCGCCACCCAGGATGCCGCCTCGACCCGCATCAGTACCCTTCCGGTGGCCTTGCCGTTTGCCACCCGCTGGCTGCCCCATGCCAGTGCAGATGCACGCAGTGCTTTCGCCCTGCACGCCCGCGGTATCGCAGAGGTGGTGGCCAACGCGACCGGGCGCAGCCCGCGTGACCGGGCCTACACCCTGAGTGCTGAACTGTTCCTGATGCAACACACCTGCCACTGGTATTGCCGCTCCAAGGCCACGGCCTCAGCGCGCCTGCTGGGGCGGCACAAAACAACCTACGAGCAAGTCCTCCAAAGTGTGTCGCCGGCGACCCGGGACGCCTACAGCCGCTGGGCCGCCCGCCAGGCCTGACGGTTTTCCTTGCTGCAAGCGTGGGTTTCCGGCGGGGCCGTGTGTATCCATGCGTTTCGCGCATAATCCGCGCCCATGGAAACCAAATGGCTCGAAGACTTTGTGTCTTTGGCTGAAACCCGCAGTTTCAGCCGTTCTGCGCAATTGCGCCACGTTACACAACCCGCTTTCTCCCGGCGCATCCAGTCGCTGGAGGCTTGGGCCGGCACCGATCTGGTGGACCGCAGCAGCTACCCCACCCGCTTAACACCGGCCGGCGAGACCTTGTACGACCAGTCCTTGGAAGTCTTGCAGGCGCTGCAAAGCACCCGCGCCATGCTGCGCGGGCACACTACGGCCGCGCAGGATGTGGTGGAGTTTGCGGTGCCGCACACCCTGGCGTTTACGTTTTTTCCGGCCTGGGTGTCGGAGTTGCGTGAGAAGTTCGGGCCTATGAAAAGCCGGCTGATTGCACTCAATGTGCACGACGCCGTGATGCGCCTGGTAGAGGGCAGCTGCGACTTGCTGATCGCCTACCACCACCCCTCCCAGCCCTACCAGCTCGACACTGACCGCTATGAAATGGTCAGTCTGGGCGAGGAGGTGGTCGCCCCGTACGCCAAGCCGGATGCCGATGGCAATCCGCTGTTTGCCTTGCCCGGCAAAGTGGGGCAGCCCTTGCCCTATCTCGGCTATGCCCCGGGCGCCTACTTGGGGCAGATGGTGGAGCTCATCCTGAAGCAAGCCGAGGTGCCGGTGCACTTTGACCGGGTGTACGAAACCGATATGGCCGAGGGCTTGAAAGCCATGGCCCTGGAGGGGCACGGCGTCGCGTTTCTGCCCCACAGTGCGGTCAAAAAAGACCTGCGGGCCCGCAAGCTCGTCAGCGCTTTGCCCGCACACATGAAGAGCCTGCAAATCACCATGGAAGTGCGGGCCTACCGCGAACGCCTGACCGTCCGCGAAGCCGGCCGGGGCTTGAGCGCCGCGCAGCGCGCACAAACCCGCACCCCCAAAGGCTCAGCCCAGGCGCTGTGGGACTACCTAGTCACCCAGGGCAGCATGCCGGCATAAGAGTTGCATACCGAATTTGCATCGCACGCCAAGCAATCAGCATTGGCGGCGCTGTCGGGGGCTCGCTAGAGTGGGCCCTCCGGTTCACCCCGTCGTTGGAGTTGACATGTTCAGAACACAAAACAAATCCGCCATGCAGGCGGCCTTTCTACTGGCGTGCGCGCTGGGAGCCGCCGGCTGGAGCTCCGCGTCGCAGGCATCCGGTGTCTTAGACCGGGTGGCGGCGGGTGGCAAGCTGGTGATTGCCCACCGCGAGTCATCGATTCCCTTTTCGTATATGGATGCCGACAAAAAGCCGGTCGGCTACGCGGTCGACTTGTGCCTGAAATTAGCCGATGCGGTGCGTAAGAAAACCGGTGTCAAAAATATGGCGGTCGAGTTTGTGCAGGTCTCTCCAGCCAACCGGATTGCCATGGTGGCCGAGGGAAAAGCTGATCTGGAGTGCGGCTCTACCACCAACAATGCCGAGCGCCGAGAGAAGGTGGCGTTTACTGTCCCGCACTTCATTACCGGTGCGCGCATGCTGGTGCGAACCAGTGCCCGGGTAGACCGGATTGAAGACCTTGAAGGAAAGAAGCTGGTCTCCACCAAGGGCACTACGCCCTTGAAGGCGGCAGAGCAAGCCAACCGGGAGCGCTTGCTGGGCATCACGATCCTGGAGGCCCCCGACCACGCCAAGGCGATAGAGATGGTCGAAAAAGGAGAGGCCGACGCTTTTGTCATGGACGACGTGCTGCTCTATGGCCTGGCAGCGAACCGGCCCAAGCCCGATGCCTTGAAAGTGGTGGGTAAGTTTCTGACCACAGAGCCGCTGGCCATCATGCTGTCTAAAAACGACCCGGAATTCAAAAAGCTGGTAGACGAGGAAATGCGCCGCCTGATCGTGAGCAAAGAGATCCAGCCGGTCTACGACAAGTGGTTTCTGAAGCCGATTCCCCCGAACGATAAGGCCTTGAACCTGCCGGTGAGCTACTTGCTGCGGGATTTCTGGAAATACCCCAGCGACTTCGTGCCGTTCTGAGCGGTAGCACGGCCTCTGCAACAGGCCGGCAGGTTTTGGGACAATAGGGGCATGACCTCCACCGCCACTCTCCAATCCCTCACCATTACCCGCCCTGACGACTGGCACTTGCATGTGCGCGACGGCGCTGCCCTGGCCACCGTGGTGCCGCACACCGCCGCCCAATTCGGCCGCGCCATCATCATGCCCAACCTCAAGCCGCCGGTGACCACCGCCGAGCAGGCCTTGGCCTACAAGGCCCGCATTCAGGCCGCGGTGCCTGCGGGCGTGAGCTTTGAGCCGCTGATGACGCTGTACCTGACCGACAACCTGCCCGCCGACGAAATCGCGCGCGCCAAAGATGCGGGCGTGGTGGCTGCCAAGCTCTACCCCGCCGGTGCCACCACCAACAGCGACGCCGGCGTGACCGACCTGCGCAAGACCTACAAGACGCTGGAAGCCATGCAAAAGGCCGGCATGTTGCTCTTGGTGCACGGCGAAGTCACCAGCAGCGATATCGACCTGTTCGACCGCGAAGCCGTTTTCATCGACACCCAGCTGATCCCGTTGCGCAAAGACTTTCCCGAGCTGAAGATTGTGTTCGAGCACATCACCACCCTGGAAGCCGCGCACTACGTGGCCGAGGCCGACCAATTTACGGCCGCCAGCATCACGGCTCACCACCTGCTCTATAACCGCAACGCCATCTTCACCGGTGGCATTCGCCCGCATTACTACTGCCTGCCGGTCTTGAAGCGCGAAACCCACCGCCAGGCGCTGGTGAAGGCGGCCACAGGCGGCTCGGCCAAGTTCTTTCTGGGCACCGACAGTGCGCCGCACCCCGCCCACCTGAAGGAACATGCATCCGGCTGCGCGGGTTGCTACACCGCACACGCCGCCATGGAGCTCTATGCCCAGGCCTTTGAGGCGGCCGGTGCGCTCGACAAGCTCGAAGGCTTTGCCAGTTTCCACGGCGCAGACTTCTACAGCCTGCCGCGCAACACCGGCACCATTACCTTGAAGCGCGAGAGCTGGACGCCACCCGAGAGCTTCGCTTTCGGCGAAACCAGCCTCAAACCGCTGGCCGCAGGCGAAGCATTGCAGTGGCGTTTGGTCTAGAGGCCATTGACTGGGCTGCCCCCTGGCTGCTGCCTTGGCGCAGCGTGGGGGAGGGTGTTGCCTTGCAGGTGGAGGCCGGGCACACCGTGGTGCAGGCACTCAACGCACAGGGCGGTGCGCCGGTGCGCTTTATCCCCCAGTCCGAGCTACCGCAGGGCGCGGCGTACGAGCAGCACATTTTCGATACCGGCGGTGTTCCAACCCGGGACGGCCTGCACGATTTCTTCAATGGCCTGTGTTGGATCCACTTCCCGCGCGCCAAGCAAAGGCTCAACCAACTACAGGCCGAGCAAATCGCCCACACCGGCATCCAGCCGGTGCGCGGCCCGGCCCGGGATGCCTTGACCGTCTTTGATGAAAATGCCGCGCTGCTCATGGCGCCGGATGTTGTGTGGGATGCCTTGGCGGCCAAGGACTGGACCGCGCTGTTCGGGCCCCTGCGCCCTCTGTGGCAGGAGTCGACCTTGGTGCTCTTCGGCCATGCGCTGATCGAAAAGCTGGTTTACCCACGAAAACCCATTACCGCCCATGTATTCCGTGCGCAGGCTGCTACTAATTCGATAGCGGACCTGGACGTCTGGCTGGCGGAGTCGCTCAACGCACCCATGCTGGCGGCCAAGCCCTTCGCCCATTTGCCGGTGTTGGGGGTGCCCGGTTGGTGGCCGGAGAATGAGGCGGCGGACTTCTATGCCGATACCAGCGTCTTTCGGGCCCCCAGATCACGCCTTGGCTGAGGGCTGCAGTGCGGCGCTGCTCAAGCCTTGAGCTTGAGCAAATGCACCATGACGCGGGCGGTCGTCTGGTCGAAGTCCAATTGCTCGTGAAAGTCTTTGCCGGTGAGCCAGGAGGCGTCCCAGTGGTTTTGTTTGAGCACCGCCTTCCAACTCTCGTGCTGGGTGGCTTGGCGCACAGCGTCCACCATGGCAGTCTGCCGCTCTAGCGGCACCGACTTACCGGTGAAGACTCCGCGCCAATTGGCCATTTCCACCTGCATGCCCTGATCACGGATAGAGGGAATGCCGAAAGACGCTTTGCGCGATGACACGCCGATTGCCCGCAGTTGCCCGCCCGCCAGCAGCGCACTGAATTCGCTGTAGCCCGAAATTCCCACCACCGCTTTTCCGCTCAGCACCGCAGACGCCACCTCCGCACCGCCGGCAAAAGGCAGGTAGGTCAAGTCCTCAGGGTTCGCGCCGGTAGCGCGGGCGAACACGCCGGAGAAGATGTGATCCACGCCTCCCGCGGACCCGCCTGCTACTGCCACCGCTTTCAGGTTGGCTTTCATGGCGGCCGAGAGGTCGGAGGCACTCTTGATGGGCGAGTTGGCTGCCACCACCATGACCAGGTAGTCGCTGGTGAGCCGGGCCAAGGGTGCCAGCGACCCCAAGTCGATGGCCGGTTTTTGCAGCGCTACGGCACCGACCATGACGGTGCCGCTCATGATGAGCGTGTTCGGGTCCGCCGCATATTTCTCGGCGTAATAGGCCAGGCCGATGGTGCCGCCTTTGCCACCCTTGTTTTCATACTCAATGTCGTCCACCACCCCGGCAGACATGAGGGATGCACCCAGGGCGCGACCCGTCTGGTCCCAGCCACCCCCGGCGTTGGCCGGGATGACGATTCGCAACTTGGCGGCCAATTTCGCTGGAGCCTTGGGTTTGGCCCCCGCGGCCTTGGTGGCTTGGGCCCAAGAGATGCCGGACATGCCAGCGAGCGCGCCCGCAGTCCAGCAGGTCAGCCATTGGCGGCGATCCAGTTTTTTCATCAACGATGTCTCATGTTGTTATGGGGAAGCAGCATTCTCCCAGCCATTGACCGGGAATCAGGTTGCCGTACTTGTAACAGCGTGTGGGCCCTGAAAGGCCATAAACTTCATGGGCTCAAGCGGCGGGGTGCTTGAATTCAGGCTCCGCGCCCCTACCATTCGCCTCAACGGCCCCTGTGGGCGCTTTTCCAAGAGAGAAATATGAAACGCATTCTTTTGTTTGTTTTGACCAACGTGCTGGTGGTTGCCGTGCTCGGCATCGTGGCCAGCGTGCTGGGCGTGAACAAGTTTTTGACATCCAATGGACTGAACCTGGGCGCCCTGCTCGGCTTCGCCCTGATCATGGGTTTTGGCGGCGCCATCATCTCCTTGTTGATCAGCAAGCCTATGGCCAAGTGGACCTCGGGCGTGCAGATCATCGAGCAGCCCCGCAACGCGGATGAGGCCTGGATTGTGGACACCGTTCGCAAATTCGCCGACAAGGCAGGCATCGGCATGCCCGAAGTCGGTATTTTTGAAGGCGAGCCCAACGCGTTTGCCACCGGTGCGTTCAAAAACAGCGCATTGGTGGCGGTGTCGACCGGCCTGCTGCGCGGCATGACGCGTGAAGAAATCGAGGCCGTTATCGGTCACGAAGTGGCCCACATTGCCAACGGCGACATGGTCACCATGACCCTGATTCAGGGCGTGATGAACACCTTTGTGGTGTTCATCAGCCGCGTGGTCGGCTATGCGGTGGACAGCTTTCTGCGCAAGGGCGACGACCGCGAAAGCAGCGGCCCCGGCATTGGCTACTACGTGACCACCATCGTGCTCGACATCGTGCTCGGCTTTGCCGCTGCCATGGTGGTGGCCTGGTTCAGCCGCCAGCGGGAATTCCGTGCTGACGCTGGCGCCGCTGAGCTGATGGGCCGCAAGCAACCCATGATGAACGCCTTGGCCCGTTTGGGCGGCATGACGCCGGGCGAGTTGCCCAAGAGCGTGGCGGCTATGGGGATTGCCGGCGGCATCGGCCAGCTGTTTTCGACCCACCCGCCCATTGAAGAGCGCATTGCCGCCCTGCAAGCCCGCAACAGCCAGTAAAACGGCTAGCGCGTGATTGCGCTGCTCCCTCTCAAAAAGCCCCTTGCCGCAGACGCGCCAAGGGGCTTTGGTTTTGGGGCGTGCTACAAACGCCTTTTACCTTTCAGTGTTGCACCATGGAACTCTCTACCTGGCTCGCCTTTTTTGCTGCTTCCTGGGCTATCAGCATTTCTCCCGGGGCGGGCGCAGTAGCCGCGATGAGCGCCGGGCTCAACCATGGTTTCCAGCGCGGCTACATCACTACGCTGGGCCTGGTGCTGGGCATATGGACGCAGATTGTTGTGGTGGGCGTGGGTCTGGGCGCGGTGGTGGCTGCCAGTGGCACGGCGTTTTTGGTCATCAAGTGGGCAGGGGTGGCCTATCTGGTGTGGCTGGGCATCCAGCAGTGGCGCGCACCCGCAGTGCCTTTGGCGACCCGGGCGGAAGACACTCCCGCAGTCACCGCGCGCACCATGATTTTCCGCGCGTGGGTCATCAACGCGCTCAACCCCAAGGGCACCGTGTTTTTGCTGGCCGTGGTGCCGCAGTTTTTGAACCTGGCGCAGCCGCTTGCGCCCCAGTACCTGGTGATTGCCGCCACGCTCGCCTTTACCGACTTGGTGGTCATGGCCGGCTACACCGCATTGGCCGCACGGGTGCTGCGTGCGCTCAAATCCGAGTCTCACCTCAAGGCCATGAACCGCGTGTTCGGCGGTCTGTTTGTGGCCGCAGGTACCTTGCTCGCGTTGTTCAAACGAACCGCTTAAGCCGTGTCGATAGCCCACATAGCCGCCCGGAGTCGCGACGTCCTGCGTTTGCATGGCTGGTTGCTGATGGCATGGGCTGCCGCCGTCGGGTTGGCAAGCTCAGCGGTCTTGCTCCATGGCGTGGGCGTGCACTCCTTGGCGGTGCGCTATGCGGTCGGCGCAGGCGCGATTTACTTTCTTGGCTTTGTGGCGGGGGGCTGGGTATATGCCCGCTGGTGGAACCGGTCTCAGGAGGCGGCTCGCGCAGAACTGCAACATGCGGATGCTGCCGACTTTCTGGCCTATGCCCAGCAGGAAGAACGCATCCGCAAGCGTTTCCAGTGGGGCGATGGCGTGGATTTAGGCGGCGGCTGGAGTGGGGATGACCCGTTCAGCGCCATTCTGGCGGTGTTGGTGTTGGTGATGTTGGCCGCATTGGCTTTGCTGGCGCTGGGGCACTTCCCGCTGCTGGCCACCGAGGCGCTAGCGGGTTTCTTGGCGGAGGTGGTGCTGGAGTTCGTGATCGGCGCTGTCATTGCCCGCCAAGTCATGAAGCCGCGCAGCCTGGACGACTATTGGGTCGTGATGATGCGCAAAACATGGCTTGCGGGCTTAGCTTTTGTGATGGTAGCCGGCTTTACAGGCTGGCTTTTGCAGACGCTACATCCCGACGCGCTGACCTTCTTCCAGGTGCTTCACTAGCGCGGCTTGAGCATGTCCAGCGCCAGAGCCTCTGCCACTTTGATGCCGTCCACCCCCGCCGACAAAATACCGCCGGCATAGGAGGCACCTTCGCCTGCGGGGTAGAGGCCGCGCACATTGGTGCACTGCAGGTCCTCGCCACGCGGGATTTTGATGGGGCTGGAGGTGCGCGTTTCCACCCCGGTGAGCACGGCGTCTGCCATGTCAAAGCCTTTGATCTTGCGGCCGAACACCGGCAGGGCTTCGCGCATGGCGTCAATCGCGTAGGCGGGCAGGGCAGGGGCCAGGTCACCCAGCTTCACACCGGGTTTGTACGACGGAGTAACGCTGCCGAAGTCGGTGGACGGTTTGGCCGCAATAAAGTCGCCCACCAACTGGCCGGGCGCCTCGTAGGTGCTGCCGCCCAAGGTGTAGGCGCCGCTCTCCAGCTGGCGCTGCAGGGCGATGCCCGACATCGGGTGGGCAGCCTTCGGGTCTTGGGCCTTCATGGCGGCAGCCTCGGCGGCATAGCGCTTGCCTTTCTCTTCGCCGAAGGCGTGTACAAAAGCGGCTTCGTCGTCCGGGTAATCAGGCGGGTCAATGCCGACCACCATGCCGGCGTTGGCATTGCGCTCGGCGCGCGAATACTGGCTCATGCCGTTGGTGACCACCCGGCCCGGCTCGCTGGTGGCGGCCACCACCGTGCCGCCCGGGCACATGCAAAAGCTGTACACCGCGCGTCCGTTGGCGGCGTGGTGCACCAGTTTGTAGTCGGCCGCACCCAACAGCGGGTGGCCGGCGTGGCGACCCCAGCGAGCGCGGTCGATCACGCTTTGCGGGTGCTCGATGCGAAAGCCCACCGAGAAGGGCTTGGCGTGCATGGCCACGCCCCGCTCATAGAGCATGGCAAAGGTGTCGCGCGCGCTGTGGCCCAGCGCCATGACCACGTGACTGGCGGGCAGCTCGTACACGGTGCCGTTTTGAAGATTTTCGACCTCTAGCCCTCGTACTGATTGCGCGGGTAGCTCCTGATTTAATAGCAAATTATTGACCCGCTGCTCAAAACGGATCTCGCCACCCAGCGCAATGATTTGCTCGCGAATGCCTTCCACCACCTTCACCAGCTTGAAGGTGCCGATGTGGGGGTGCGCCTCGTACAAAATTTCTGACGGGGCGCCGTGCTCCACAAACTCGTGCATGACCTTGCGGCCCAGAAAGCGCGGGTCTTTGATCTGGCTGTAGAGCTTGCCGTCTGAAAACGTGCCGGCGCCGCCTTCGCCGAACTGCACATTGCTCTCGGGCTTGAGCGTCTTTTTGCGCCACAGGCCCCAAGTGTCTTTGGTGCGCTGGCGCACTGTGGTTCCGCGCTCCAGCACGATGGGCTTCAACCCCATTTGCGCCAGCACCAGCGCGGCAAACATGCCGCAGGGCCCGAAGCCCACCACCACCGGGCGCGCCCCTAGGTCCGCCGGGGCCTGGGCCACGGGGTGGTAGGCCATGTCGGGGGTAGCGCTGATGTGCGGGTGGGCGGCGTGCTGCACCAAGAGGCGGCTCTCCAGCAGCGGATCGGTCAGCGTGATGTCTACGATGTACACCGCGAGCAAGTCCACCTTACGGGCATCAAAACTGCGTTTGAACACGTGCAGCGTGGCAATGGCCGCCATGTCGATGCCCAAGGCCTGCGCGCACAGGCGCTGCAGGGCGTCGACGGGGTGGGCGACCGGCGCGCGGTCGGCGTCGGTTTCCGAGGGTGCGTCGGCGGCGCGGCGCGCCTCCACGGGCAGGGCGGAGAGGGGGAGTTTGAGTTCGGTGATGCGGATCATGGCAAGGCTCGTGGTTATCAAGCAAGGCCATGATTTTACGCGGACCGGGTCAATGCAGGTCTGCGCGGCGGGTGGCCGAGGGGCTGTAGCCGAACAGCTTGCGGTAATCGCTGGCGAACTGGCTGAAGTGCCAGAAATTCCAGTCCACCGCGACATCGCGCACCGACGCCTGCGGGTTGCGGCGCAAATCGCGCCGGGCGCCATTGAGCCTCAGGATGCGCAGGGTCTGCACCGGTGTCATGCCCAGCACGTCTTCAAAACAGTATTGCAGGGTGCGCCGGCTCACGTGGAGCTGTCCGCACAGGTCGGGCACGGTCACACTTTGGTCGTGGTGGGCGAGCAGGTAGTCCCGCGCTGCGGCCACGACGCGTTGGCGGCGGCTGAAGCTCTCGCGCACCCCGGCATCCACCTCGCTGGTGTCCAGCAAAGGCAGAAGGGCTTCGAGTGCCAGGGTGCGGGCCTGGTTTGGGTCCAGCGCTGCGGCTTCGGGCTGGAGCAATGCACTCAAGGTGTGCAAGCACTGCTTCAGTGCGGCTGGCGAGGGCTGCAATATCTCGGCGGCTTGCAGGCGCTCCCAGTCCATGTCAAAGCCCAGGGCGCAGGCGGCGCTGTGCAGGGTGTCATGCCGCACCACCATGCCGAAGATGGTGTAGTCCGCCGGGGTGACCAGCTCGAACTCCCGGTGCCCCGGGCGCGCCAGCACGCTGTGGCCGCTTGCGGTGCGCCCGTTGATGCGGGTCACGTCTGCGGAGAAGGGCATGCCGAACCACATCGCGTCCGGCCACACACAGCAGGACTGTCGCATGCCCTGGCTGGTGCTCTCCCGGAACACTTGCATGCCCGGAAGTTGGATTTCTTCCAGCAAGCCATGAAAGCTGCCGCAGGTCGTCTGGTCGTAGCACTGCTCCCAGTTGGTGAGGTTGGCGGCGTGCTCGTCTGCATCGCGAGCTTCAACAACGCGCAGGCCGTTGGTGGGGTTCAAAGTGGGGTTCATGAGGGGCGCTCCCGTTATGCAGTCCGGGATTGCACCGTCGGGGTGCACGCCGCAAGTCTGCCGATTTTTGATACCAGCTTACGGCGGGACTGCCTACAGTCACTGCTAGCAAACCCTATGCCGTGTTGCATGGGGCCATGGCTCAACCTTGTTGGAGAACCCACATGTCATCTGCGCAAGCTTCCTCGGGCGTGCACACGCTCAAACCGGTGCTCAGCACCCTGCAACTCTGGGGCATTGCCGTGGGGTTGGTGATCTCCGGTGAATATTTCGGCTGGAGTTTCGGCTGGGCCTCGGCCGGTACGCTGGGCTTTACGGTCACGGCGCTGTTCATTGCCGCCATGTACACCACGTTTATCTTCAGCTTTACCGAGCTGACCACGGCCATTCCCCATGCCGGCGGGCCTTTTGCCTACAGCAAACGGGCCTTCGGCCCCACCGGCGGCTATTTGGCGGGTGCGGCCACGCTGGTGGAGTTTGTGTTCGCGCCACCCGCCATCGCATTGGCGATCGGGGCCTACCTGAACGTGCAGTTCCCATCGCTGGACCCCAAGCTGGCGGCGCTGGGCGCCTACCTGGTGTTCATGACGCTCAATATCGTCGGGGTGCAGATTGCTGCGACCTTTGAGTTGGTAATTACCGTCATCGCGATCTTTGAGTTGCTGGTGTTCATGGGCGTGGTCTCCCCCGGTTTCTCTATGGCCAACTTCACCAAAGGCGGCTGGGCGGGCAGCGATGATTTCAGCTGGGCGGCGATTCCTGGCATGTTTGCCGCCATCCCGTTTGCGATCTGGTTTTTTCTGGCAATTGAAGGCGTGGCCATGGCCGCTGAAGAAGCCAAAGACCCCAAGCGCTCCATTCCGATTGCCTACATCACCGGCATTCTGACGCTGGTGTTCCTGGCCGTCGGCGTGATGGTGTTTGCCGGTGGTGCCGGCGACTGGACCAAGCTGGCCAACATCAACGACCCGCTCCCCCAAGCCATGAAGCTCATCGTGGGTGAAAACAGCGGTTGGTTGCACATGCTGGTGTGGCTGGGCTTGTTTGGTCTGGTGGCATCGTTCCACGGCATCATCTTGGGTTACTCCCGCCAGATCTTTGCCCTGGCCCGCGAGGCCTATCTGCCGGCGTATTTTGCCAAGGTGCATCCGCGCTTCAAGACACCGCACCGTGCCATTCTGGCCGGTGGCGTGGTCGGTATTGCGGCCATCTATAGCGACTCCTTCATCACCATCGGCGGCCAGTCCCTGACCGCGAACATCGTCACCATGTCGGTGTTCGGCGCCATCCTGATGTACATCTTGAGCATGCTCAGCGTGTTCAAGTTGCGCCGCTCCGAGCCCGCAATGGTGCGCCCTTTCCGTGCGCCGCTGTACCCGTTCTTCCCGGCATTCGCCTTATTCGGCGCGCTGGTGTGTATGGCCACCATGATCTATTACAACCCGCTCATCTTTGGTTTGTTTGTCGGCTTCCTGGCGCTGGGTTACGCCTACTTTAAGATGACCGGACAGCAGCGTGCAGACGCCATGCCCCAAGGCATGAGCGCCCCGATTGCCAAGTAAAAACGGCGCTTTTTCCAACTGTGATTTTTTTGATTCACTGACGTGCCAAGCCACCCTTACCAGCACACAGTCGCCAGCCATGTCTATGGCTTTCGGGATCTCAAAGACCTGATGGCCAAAGCCACGCCCATGCGCTCGGGCGACTTGCTGGCCGGGGTGGCGGCGCACAGCGCGCAGGAGCGTGCTGCCGCCCAGATGGCCTTGGCAGCGCTGCCACTGCGCACCTTCTTGACCGAGGCCTTGGTGCCCTATGAGTCAGATGAAGTCACCCGACTGATTCTCGACACCCATAGTGCATCTGCCTTTGCAGCGGTGAGTCACCTCACGGTGGGGGACTTCCGCAATTGGCTGCTCAGTGACGCCGCTAACACCGAGGCGCTGACCGCCTTGGCACCCGGCATCACGCCGGAGATGGCGGCTGCCGTGAGCAAGCTCATGCGCAACCAGGACCTGATTCTGGTGGCCAAGAAGTGCCAGGTGGTGACGGCGTTCCGCAACACCATCGGCCTGCCCGGCCGCATGGCCACCCGCTTGCAGCCCAACCACCCCACGGACGACGTCACCGGCATCGCTGCGAGTTTGCTGGACGGCCTGCTCTACGGCAGTGGAGACGCGGTGATCGGCATCAACCCCGCCACCGACAACGTGGCGCAAGTCATGAAGCTGGTGCACATGATGGCGGACGTGATTGCGCACTACGACATCCCGACCCAGAGCTGCGTGCTCACCCATGTGACCAACACCATTCAGGCCATAGAGCGCGGTGCGCCGGTGGATCTGGTGTTCCAGTCCATAGGCGGCACCGAGGCCACCAACAGCAGCTTCGGCCTGAATTTGGCACTGTTGGCCGAGGCGCACAGTGCGGCGCTCTCGCTGAACCGTGGCACGGTGGGCGACAACGTGATGTATTTTGAAACCGGCCAGGGCAGCGCTTTGTCCGCTAATGCGCACCACGGCATGGACCAACAAACCTGCGAGGCTCGCGCTTATGCAGTGGCACGTGCCTTCAAGCCTTTGCTGGTAAACACGGTGGTGGGCTTCATCGGCCCGGAGTATTTGTTTGACGGCAAGCAGATCATCCGCGCCGGGCTGGAAGACCACTTTTGTGCCAAGTTGCTGGGCCTGCCCATGGGCTGCGATGTTTGCTACACCAACCACGCTGAGGCCGACCAGAACGACATGGATGTGCTGCTCACCCTGCTGGGTGCGGCGGGCTGCAACTTCGTGATGGGCATCCCCGGCTCGGACGACATCATGCTGAACTACCAGACCACGTCGTTTCACGATGCCTTGTACGCCCGCAAGGTACTGGGCCTGCGGCCGGCACCCGAGTTCGAGGCTTGGTTGCAACGCATGAATATTTTTCAGGGGCAGGGCGCTGACCTGGTGTTGCCATCCGCGCTGCCCGCCGCGTTCGCGCAGGCTTTGTTGCCCTTGGCCTGAGGTGATGCATGTCTGACCCACACTCTCCCGTCACCGCCAACCCTTGGGCGGCATTGCGCCAGTTCACCGATGCGCGCATTGCCTTGGGCCGCTCCGGCGTGAGCTTGCCCACCAACGCGCACCTTGCGTTCCAGCTCGCCCACGCGCAGGCGCGCGACGCCGTGCACCGCGGTTTAGACGGTCCTGCCTTGGCAGAGCAGCTCAGCGCTGCGTGGCCGGGCCTGCCCGGCGCTTTGTTTCAGCTGCACAGCGCTGCGGCCGACCGCAACCAGTATCTGCAACGCCCCGACTTGGGCCGCAGGCTTGACCTGGCGTCGCGCGAACTGCTGGCGCCCGCTAGCGCACCGCAACCCGGCGCATTAGACGACCGGGGTTTTGACGTGGCCTTCGTGCTGGCGGATGGTTTGTCGGCCTTGGCGATTGAGCAAAACGCGGCCCCCTTTCTTGCCGCGCTGCACCGGCGCATGGCGGGGGAGGGCTGGACGGTTGCGCCCCTGTGTGTGGTGCGCCAGGCCCGTGTCGCCGTTGGCGATGAGATCGGGCAGGCTCTGGGTGCGAAAGCGGTGGTGGTGTTGATCGGGGAGCGACCGGGCTTGAGCTCGCCCGACAGCATGGGCCTGTACCTGACCTGGATGCCCCGCGTGGGGCTCACGGACGCAAGCCGCAACTGCATTTCCAATGTGCGGCCCGCCGGACTGGTGGTGGACGAGGCCGCCTACAAGCTGCACTATTTGCTCACCCAATCCCGCCAGCGCCAGCTCTCCGGCGTGGACTTGAAAGACGAAACCGCCACGGCCGCTACCACCTTAAACGCAGGCCACGGTAACTTCTTGCTGAAATAAGCCGCGGCCTGGTGTCAGGCAGGCAAATAGCCTTCGACCGACAGGTAGCGTTCGCCCGTGTCGTAGTTGAAGCCCAGCACGGTGCTGCCTGCGGGGATCTCGGGCAGTTTCTGCGCAATCGCGGCTAAGGTTGCGCCGCTGGAAATGCCGACCAGCAAACCTTCCTCACGTGCACTGCGGCGGCCGTACTCGCGGGCCGCTTCGGCTTCGACCTGAATCACGCCATCCAGCAGGTCTGTCTTCAGATTTTTAGGGATAAAGCCTGCACCAATGCCCTGAATCGGGTGGGGCGCCGGTGCGCCACCGCTGATGACGGGCGACGCGGTGGGCTCCACAGCAAACACTTTGAGTTGCGGCCATTGGGCTTTGAGCACTTGGGCCACACCGCTCAGGTGCCCGCCGGTGCCCACGCCGGTGATGATGTAGTCCACGCCCTGGGGGAAGTCATTCGCGATTTCGAGGGCCGTGGTGCGCACGTGCACGTCGATATTGGCGGGGTTTTCAAACTGCTGGGGAATCCAGGCACCGGGGGTCTGCGCCTTGAGCTCTTCGGCGCGGGCAATAGCGCCCTTCATGCCTTTTTCGCGCGGGGTCAGGTCGAAACTGGCACCGTAGGCCAACATGAGGCGGCGGCGCTCGATGGACATGCTGTCGGGCATGACCAGAATCAGCTTGTAGCCCTTGACCGCTGCGACCAAGGCCAAGCCCACGCCGGTGTTGCCGGAGGTGGGCTCAATGATGGTGGCGCCGGGTTGCAGCGCGCCGCTGCGCTCTGCGTCTTCGATCATGGCCAAGGCGATGCGGTCCTTGATGGAGCCACCCGGATTGGTGCGCTCACTCTTCACATAGACCTTGTGGCTGGTACCAAACAATTTGTTGATGCGGATGTGGGGCGTGTTGCCAATGGTTTGCAGGACGTTATCGAATGCCATGGGGTGTCTCCGTAATGGGGTGTTCAGCTGATTATTTTGTAGCAAAGCCGTGAATTGCTAGCGACAGTTTGCGCATATCGATATTCCGGCGTCGGCAGGCCCGATAATCGGGGGGTGAAGCCCGCCAGACCACCGCTGGTGCAATTCGGGAAACCGAGCACTGGAGGAACGTCCGGACTGCATAGGGCAGCGTAGCAGTTAACGACTGTCCACCGACAAGCTGTTGGCGCAAGCCAGTGGCCCTAAGGTGAGGATTAGAGCAACAGAGACGAGCCGATTGAGTTCGGGTGAAACGGGCAATCTCTACGCGCAGCAATACCAAGTAGGCCAACGTTGACGGGGCCCCCGGAGTTGGCGGGTAGGTAGCATCGAGCCGTTTGGGTGACCAGCGGCCCAGAGTAATGGTGGTCACGTGGGGGAAACCCCATGCACAGAATCCGGCTTATCGGTGGGCTTCACACTTTATTTGTTGTATGGTTGTGTCTTCACAGTGTTTTTGGCGGAGGCTCTATGCGACCGATTCTGGAACTGTTGGAGAAACACGGGGGCTCTGTCTGGAGCTTGAACCCGGATGACAGCGTCTTCCAGGCGCTTGAAATGCTGGCCGACTGCAACGTCGGCGCACTCATGGTGATGGAGGGCGACAAGCTCGTCGGCATCTTCTCGGAGCGGGACTACACCCGCAAAATCGCGCTGGCAGGCCGCTCTTCCAAAGACACCAAGGTGCGAGACATCATGACCTCGCAGGTCATGGTGGTCGGCCCCAAGACGCGCACGCAGGAGTGCATGGCCTTGATGAGCCAGAAGAAGATCCGCCACTTGCCGGTGGTCGACGGCAACAAGGTGCTGGGTATGATCTCTATCCGTGACCTGATGGACGACATCATCAAGGACCACGAACAGACCATCAGCCAGCTGCAAAGCTACATCGCGAGCTGAGCGGCTCCGCTTAAAACTTCTCCCACCCCGCCAGGTAGCGCCACTGGCCTACCGGCAAGTCGGCCAAAGTCACGCGGCCGAGGCGGACGCGTTTCATGGCGAGGATGTTGAGCCCCGCCTTTTTACACAAAAACGCGATCAAGCCGGGGTGTGACCCTTTGACCGCGAAGCGGATACGGCTCATCTCCGGCGTGCTGCTGCTCACACTCACCTTCACCTGCGGTAGGTCCAAGCGCTCGTCTTTGAGCGCATAGCCGATGGGTTTGAGAGCATCGGGCTCGACTTCACCTTGCACTTCCACCAGAAACTCATGTTCCATGGTGCCCATGTCTTCGGTGAGTTTGCGGGTGGTACGCCAGTCTTGGGTGAACACCACCAGACCGGTGGCCCCGTTCTCGAGCTCGACATCGGCTTCTAGGTGGTTGAAATGGCGCTTCAAGACCCGGGTCTCACTGGCATCGCCCTCCCAGTGCTGGGCGGGAGTGAGCAAGAGGCGGGCGTTGGGCGGCGGCAGCTTGGCGCCGCGCGCAGGCGGGCGGGGCGCGCCACCCGCGCGAGGTGGTGTGGGGAGTTCTTCCAGCCCGTCGGTGTGCCCGGAGGGTTTGTTCAGCAGCAGGGTCACCGGGGTGAGCTCCATCAGGCTGGCGTTGGGGTCCAGGGTGATGGTTTCACGGTCCACGCGGTGCTGAGGCTCTTCAACCACCTTGCCATTGACCTGGACCCAGCCGCCTTCAATGTACTGCTCGGCCTCTTTGCGCGAGCAGTCCTTGAGTTGCATGACTTTTTTAGAGAGCCGCTCACCGGTGTCAGGCAGGGCTGCGGGTGCAGGCCGCTGACGCGGAATAGCGCCGCCAGCCGGGCGGGCTGCGCTGCGGGGGCCTGCAGACTCTGCCCGGGGTGGACGCGCTGCGCCCGCACGCTCGGGGGCCCGCGGATGGCCGTCCGCAGGTCGGCTGCGCAGTGGGTGAGGAGGCGCTCCATCGCGCGCAGCGTTGCCTGCCGGGCGCGGGTGGGCCGGGCCGTCGTTGCTGCGGGGTGGGCGGTTGCCTGCCGGGCGTGCCGCGCTGGGAGGTCGTGCCGCGCTGGCGCGGGGCGCGAGAGACGGCGCGCTAGCAGGACGCGGGGCCGGGGTGGCTTGGCGCGCAGGGGTCTGGCCCGCAGGCAGGCGCTTGGTTTTGGCAGCGGCGGGGTTGAGTTTCAGGGTGTTGCGGTTCATGGCCGGCCTTTTTGGTTGTCCAGGGCGTAAATGCGTTCGACATGGGCCATCAACGAGCGTTTGGCCACCGGCCAGATGCGCGGGTCTACGTCGTCATAGGCCAGGGTCAGCCAGTCGTCCAGGCTGCCCAGAGGGTGCGCCTGCATCACCGCGGCGATTTTGGCTTCGCGCTTGAGCCGGTGGGTCTTGAGGTGGGCAATGGCCAAGCCCGCGTTCTCCATCACATGGCCGTGGGCCGGCAGGATGAACTGCACCTGGTGTGCCTCGCAGGCGGCGCTCAGCGCGTCCAGCGACTGCAGGTAGTCGTGCATATTGCCGTCGGGCGGGTCAATCACGGTGGTGCTGCCATTGAGAATATGGTCGCCGCTGAAGAGCAGGCCGTCTTCTTCCAGCAGCAGGCACACGTGGTTGGCCGCATGGCCGGGGGTGTAAATCACCTGCAGGGTATGCGCTGGTTTTAGAGCGCTTTCGACGTCCAGCCCAGGCAGCATATGCGCGAGCAGCTCCTGATTTAATAGCGGTCGATCCGGTGTGAACGCACTGGCCGCGCGTGCGGTGGGCGCCGAGGGCAGACCCAGAATGGGCGGTCCGCCTTGGCACAGCGCCTGCAATGGCGCAGCACCCGGCGAGTGGTCGGGGTGCGAGTGGGTGCACACAATCCGCAGAATGTTGCCGCCGGTGCCGTCTTCAAATGCGGCGGCTTGCCAGAGGCGCTGAAGGTGGTCGGGGTCGGCAGGGCCCGGGTCGATCACGGTGAACCCTGTCGCGGGCTCCCCCACCAGGTAGCTGTTGGTGCCCGGGCCGGTCATGACGCCGGGGTTGGGTGCGGTGAGGCGCCACACATTGCGCAGCAAGGGCGTGGGGCGGTCGGTTTGCCAGGCGTCAACGAGCGAGGCGGCGGCCGGCGAGAGTTCGCCGGTCAGGAGAGAGGTGGGTCGGGCCATGCGGCGGATTGTGACGCCAAACGGGGATAATGAAACGATGCGAATCCAGTTCACCAAAATGCAGGGCGCGGGCAACGACTTCGTCGTGCTCGACGAAACCCGTGGCCGACTCGGCCTGACTCCCGCGCATTACCGCTTCCTGGGCGATCGCCATTTCGGTATAGGCGCCGATCAGATCCTGACTGTGCGCCCCTCGCCCGCAGACGGCATTGACTTCGAATACGTGATCCACAACGCGGACGGCAACGAGGTCGAGCAGTGCGGCAACGGCTCGCGCTGCTTTGCCCGTTTTGTGCGCGACCAGGGCCTGACCACCAAAGACCGCATCCGCGTCAAGACCATGAAAGGGGTGATCGAGCCCCTGCTCACGCTGGATGGCCGGGTGACGGTAGACATGGGTGCGCCGGTGTTTGCGCCCGCCGAGATTCCGTTTGACGACAGCGGCCTGAGCCTGCAGGCCATGGGTTCATGGGGGAATTGGCCTCTGGCCCTCGCCGATACTGCGCAAGGCGCTCCTCTTTTGGTAGCAACTGTCTCGATGGGCAACCCCCATGCCGTGACGCTGGTGGCCGATGTGGACACGGCGGCTGTGGGCGTGTTGGGGCCGCAGGTGCAGGCGGATGCCCGTTTTCTGCAAGGCGTGAACGTGGGGTTTCTGCAAGTCGTCAGCCGCACCGCCGTGCGCCTGCGGGTGTACGAGCGCGGCGTGGGTGAAACCCTAGCCTGCGGCACGGGCGCTTGTGCCGCCGTCGTGGCCGGCATCCGGCTGGGCTTGCTGGACGCGCGGGTCGATGTCCAGACCCGCGGCGGCATGCTCACTATTGCGTGGGCCGGCATGGGCCACTCCGTCTTTATGACCGGCCCGGCCACCACTGTGTTCCGCGGCGAAATCGACATTCCCGAATAACCAGACTCTGACTGCTATGACAACAACCAACCAACAGGCTTTGGCCAACCCGATCACCGAAGACGACATTGCCAACTTTCTGGCCAACAACCCCGACTTCTTTCAGCGCCATGCGGAGTTGCTAGCCACGGTGCAGTTCACCAGTCCGCACAGCCACCGCGCGGTGAGCCTGCAAGAACGTCAGGCGGAAATGCTGCGCGAGAAGATCAAATTGCTGGAGCAGCGCATCATGGAAATGATCCGCCATGGCAATGAGAACGTCATGCTCTCCGACAAAATTTTGCGCTGGGCCCGCACTTTGTTCCTCACCATCAATCCGGCGGAGTTGCCGGTAGAGATCGTCCGGGAAATCAAAGACCAGTTTTCGGTGCCGCAGGTCGGCTTGCGGGTGTGGGGTGTGGCGGAGGCGTTTGCCGGTATTCCTGCCGCGCAGTCGGTGAGCGAAGACGCCAAGGTGTTTGCCACCTCCTTGAACGAGCCTTTTTGCGGGCTCAACACCGGCTTTGAGGCCGTGAGCTGGCTGGAGGAGCCGGCCAACATCACGTCGTTGGCCTTGATTCCGCTGCGCAGCGGCATGGCCGGCAGCACGGCACCCGCCTTCGGTATATTGGTTCTGGCCTCCAGCGACGCCCAGCGCTTTAACAGCGGCATGGGGACCGATTTCCTGGCCCGCATCGGCGAAATCGCCAGCGCGGCCTTGTCGCGCCTGCGCTAAATCGCGAACTGCCATGACTCCGGGCGACCAGGCGCTGGTAGACAAGTACCTGGAGTTTGTGCGCTTCGAGAAGCGTCTGGCAGCGCGCACCGTCGAGCTCTACACCCTGGACCTGGCCCGCCTCTGCGAGCAGGCCGGGCGGGCGGGTGTCTCTTTGGAGGCGGTGCACAACCACCATATCCGCCGCTGGGTGGCTCAGATGCACAGTGCCGGCCGCAGCGGCCGTGGCATTGCCCTCATTCTGTCCGGCTGGCGGGGTTTTTATGCGTGGCTGGGCCGCGAGGGTCTGGTCACCAGCAATCCGGTGCAAGACGTG
Organism: Rhodoferax sp.; assembly: GCF_013297935.1. Lineage (GTDB taxonomy): Bacteria > Pseudomonadota > Gammaproteobacteria > Burkholderiales > Burkholderiaceae_C > Allorhodoferax. The sequence continues at coordinate 129,027 of NZ_JAAFIX010000005.1, forward strand.
CGCTCGCCCAAAGCCCCCAAGCCCTTGCCCAAAGCGCTGGCCGTGGATGACGCGGTGCAGTTCGCTGATTTTGAGAGCGATGACGACGCGTGGTTCGAGGCACGGGATGCCGCCATGGTGGAGCTGCTTTACGGCAGTGGCTTGCGGGTCGGCGAGTTGGTAGGCCTGGATGTGGTGGCCGGCAAGGACGCCAAGGGCTGGGTGGACCTGCAGGCCGCAGAGGCCCATGTGCTGGGGAAGGGCTCCAAGCGGCGCAGTGTGCCGGTGGGGGCCAGTGCTTTGCAGGCATTGGAGCGCTGGCTCGCGCTGCGCGGTCCAACAGGCACTCCCGGCGCTGCGCCTGTGCCTGCCTCTGGGGCAGATGCAGCGGCTGCCCTCTTTACCGGGCGCAATGGCACCCGACTTACGGCCCAGAGCATCTGGCAGCGGCTGCGGCGCCGCAGCCAACTCGCAGGACTCGGGGTACCCGTGCATCCTCATATGTTGCGGCACTCTTTTGCCAGCCATGTTCTGCAGAGCAGCGGTGACTTGCGGGGTGTGCAGGAGTTGCTGGGGCATGCCAATATCACCACCACGCAGGTCTACACCCGGCTGGATTTTCAGCATTTGGCCAAGGCCTACGATGCCGCGCATCCGCGGGCGAAGCTCAAGCGCTGAAAGGCGCGCCCTGCTTTTTTCAAAAAAATTGCGCGCTTGCTTGCGAAGGTGAAAAACGCGGTATATAATCGTGGTCTTGCAACGCGGGAATAGCTCAGTTGGTAGAGCGATACCTTGCCAAGGTATAGGTCGAGAGTTCGAACCTCTTTTCCCGCTCCAATCCACCCTCCGGGGTTCAAAAAAGGTCAGCCTCCGCTGGCCTTTTTTGTTTTCAGCGTCAGATTCCGCGCATGCGGGCTGCGGCGCGCCTCAAGCGACAATACACCCCATGAAAAATATCCGTCTGCGCGCTGGCAAAGAGCGCTCCTTGTTGCGCCGTCATCCTTGGATTTTTGAGTCCGCTATTGCCAAAGGCGGTGGCGACAGCGGTGAGACTGTGCGCGTGGAGTCCTCCGAAGGGCAGTTTTTGGGATGGGCTGCGTTCAGCCCGCAATCCAAAATCCGCGCCCGAATCTGGAGTTTTGATGAAAAGCAGCGGATTGACGCTAGCTTTTTCATAGCTGCTTGCGCAGCATCTGTAAGGGCTAGAGCCCGATTTGACATAAAAAGCGACGGTGTCCGGCTGGTGCATGGCGAATCGGATGGCTTGCCCGGCTTGATTGTCGACCGCTATGGCGACACCCTGGTGGCGCAGTTCACCTCGGCCGGCGTAGAGAAGTGGAAAGACGTGATCGCCGACGCGCTGCTTGCGGCCACCGGCCTGACCAAGTTGTACGAGCGGTCGGACGCGAGCAGCCGCGCTCTGGAGGGTTTGCCGGAGGCCACGGGCTGGCTGCGCGGCGAGGGCGCCACAGACCTCGTGCTGCAAGAGCATGAGTGGAAGCTGGCACTCAGCATCGCAGAAGGCCACAAGACCGGTTTCTACCTGGATCAGCGCGATAGCCGAAAGCGTTTTGCTGAAACGACCCGCCGCTTGGGTTTCCAGCGCGTGCTGAACTGCTACTGCTACACCGGTGGCTTTACCGTGGCGGCCCTGTCGGGCGGCGCCGGGCATGTCACCTCTATTGACTCCAGTGGCCCCGCGATTGCCAAGGCGGCGGCCAACGTGGCGTTGAACGGGTTTGATGCCAGCCGCGCCACGTTCATGGATGCCGATGTGAATGCGAGTTTGCGCGCCTTTGCCGCAGAAGGGCGCACGTTTGACGCCATCATCCTCGACCCGCCCAAGTTTGCACCTACGGTGGCCCACGCCGAGCGGGCTGCGCGCGCCTACAAGGACATCAACCGCTTGGCCTTTAAGTTGCTCGAGCCCGGCGGGGTGCTGTTTACCTACAGCTGCTCGGGCGGCATCAGCGCTGACCTGTTCCACAAAATTATTGCTGGAGCCGGCTCGGACGCAGGGGTAGATGGCTACATTACCGAGCGCATGGGCGGCGCACCCGACCACCCGATGACCATTGCGTTCCCTGAGGGGGAGTACCTCAAGGGGCTGGTCGTCATGCGGCGCTGAACCTTGCGGTGAGAGGCAGGCGCGCGCCTGATCTTGAATTTGCTGACTACACTCCCAATTGCCCCTTTTGCACTGCACCATTTTTGGACTGAACGATGAGCTTGATTCCTGCCACCATCCTGACCGGTTTTCTGGGTTCCGGTAAAACCACCTTGCTCAAGCGCGTGTTGGCCGAGGCCCACGGCCAGAAGATCGCCGTGATTGAAAACGAGTTCGGTGAAGAAAACATCGATAGCGACATTCTGGTGAGTGACACCAACGAGCAAATCATCCAGATGAGCAACGGCTGCGTCTGCTGCACCATCCGCGAAGACCTGCGCACGACGCTCAAGGACCTTGCCGAGAAAAAGCGCAAGGGTGAGTTGAACTTTGAGCGTGTGGTGATCGAAACCACTGGCGTAGCTGACCCCGGCCCGGTGGCGCAGACCTTTTTCATGGATGACGAGATTGCAGAGACGTACCTGCTGGACTCCATCCTGACCCTGGTGGACGCCAAACACGCGGTGCAGCAGCTCAACGACCGGCAGGAGGCGCGCCGCCAGATCGGTTTTGCCGATCAGATCTTCATCAGCAAGTCTGATCTGGTGTCCAAAGACGAGCTTGACGCGCTGATGCACCGCATCAAGCACATGAACCCGCGTGCGCCGCAAAAGGCTGTGCATTTCGGGGATGTGGCCATCAGCGAGGTGTTTGATCTGCGTGGCTTTAACCTGAATGCCAAGCTCGACATCGATCCGGACTTTCTGAAGGACGACGATCACCACGACCATGATCATGAACACGGCGAGCATTGCGACCATCCCTCGCACCAGCGCGACCATGGGCACGAAGGGCATGGCCACCACCATCACCATGATGACGACGTTAAAAGCTTTGTTTTCAAGTCGGAGCGCCCGTTTGATCCGGCCAAGCTCGAAGACTTTTTGGGCGCCATTGTCAATATTTATGGCCCGCGCATGCTCCGCTACAAGGGCGTGCTGAATATGAAGGGCACCGACCGCAAGGTGATTTTCCAGGGCGTGCACCAGCTCATGGGCAGCGATTTGGGCCCAGCCTGGGGCGAGGCTGAAGTGCGGATGAGCAAGATGGTGTTCATCGGTATCGATTTGCCCAAAGACATCTTCTTGCAAGGCATGGAGCAGTCGCTGGTGTAAACACCCATTCTTCATGGGCCCGGGGCGCTGTCACCGCCCCGCCCGTGATCCGGTTCAACAGGAAACGAGGGCAGGGAGTGCTATGTTTGTCTCGATTTTGCAACTAATGGGTTTTCCTCTGGGTAAGCCTGTACACTCGCGCGCCGAAGAAACCCGCTCTGAGAGGCCCTTAAAGGACCCCAAGGCGACTGCAGCCACCAGCGACGATGTGCAGGCCGAACCTGCCAGGAGACAAGAAGTGAACGCGAAATCCGGGAAAGATAGCAAGGCCAAAGAGGCCCCCACCAAAGCCAAGCCTCCTGCAAAAAAGGCCGCAGCCCCAGTTGCCGTCAAGGCCGCTGCCAAATCCACCGCCAAGCCGGTTGCTAAAACAGCCGCTAAAGCACCTGTCGCTACCCCCATGAGCAGCCCAGCCGCTGTCAAAAAACCGGTTCCTGCCCCTGTGAAAACTTCTACCAAAGTCGCTGAAAAAGCACCCGTCAAGTCCACTGTCAAAGCGGCGGCTCCTGCAAAGGCGAAAGCTGTAGTGGAGAAGGTCGCTGCCAAAGTCGTGGCGGCGCCTGTTGCTGCTCCTGTCGTGGCTGCGCCTGCGAAAGCCGGGCGCCCCTCTTCACGCTTGGCGCAGCTGACCGTGCCGTCCATGGCGCAGTCTGTGGCGTCAACCGCTGCAAAAGCGAGTTATAACCAGTCTATGTCGTCCCCTGTTATTGCCCCCGTGATCCCTGCTATTGTGAAAAAAGACGCGAAACTTGCCAATAATTGGAAAAACAAAACGGTGACCGAAATGACGGATGCTGAACTGTTGGCGATGCCTGATTCTGAATACATGAACGAGATGCAGATGGCCTACTTCCGTCTGAAGCTTGTTGAGCTCAAGCGTGGCATTTTGGCCAGTGCCGGAGAGACGACCGAGCACCTGCGTGAAGACACATCGGTGGTGCCTGATCCTGCGGATCGTGCAACGATTGAGGAAGAGCACGCCTTGGAGCTGCGTACACGGGACCGCGAGCGCAAGCTGCTGAAGAAAATCGAGCAGTCCATCGGCCGCATTGATTCAGGCGACTATGGCTACTGCGATGAAACCGGTGAGCCCATCGGCGTCGGCCGGTTGTTGGCACGCCCCACCGCGACCTTGTCGCTCGAAGCGCAGCAGCGCCGTGAACTCAAGCAGAAAATGTTCGGGGATTAATCCTCCGGCACTCCCAACTATTCACGGCGGATATGGCAACTAAAGACGAGCGACCCGGCCTCCTTTCGAAGGTGGCGATGTTCGTCCGCAATCCGACCAAGGACTGGTCGGAGTTGTCACGGACCGATACCGAGCCCGACAGTGCCTATGACAAACAAGCCCTGAAGGCGATGATCGAGCGCAAGCGGCAAAACGATTTTGTTCGCAAGCGTGAGTTTGATCAGCTGCGTAAATTGCGTAATCGGGACCCTTCGGCCGCGGCGAACCTTGCCCGACCCTCTTTCTTTCAGAGCAGCATTCCCACGGATCCGGATGGTCGGGCTGTGACGCTCAAGAAGATTGACGAAATCGAAGCCCAGATGTCCAAGCAGTGGTGGAAGGGCAAGCAAGACGCCATGACGGGTGCCCAGCCTGCCGCGATGTCGGGTATGCCGGTACCCATGCCGGCGGCACCCGCCCTGACACCCGATGATTCCATCCCGGAAACTGAAGCGTTTCCGATGTCCATTCCCTCACCCGCTGAGGCGACGGGGACTCACCACCCGCAGCGCCGCCCTGTACCGGCGGCGTTTTCATCGGGTCCTCAGACAGAATATGCGCCGACCGTGATGGGGGCCGGCATGCCGCCGGTGTCTACGCACATACCGCTGGCACCCGTGGTGACGGGTACGGTCTCGCACATTACTGCCGATGTGTCGGAGGTCAGCTTCTCCTCGTCGAAGTTGTTTGCGATGGATGTGGCTGATATGACCACCGACCCGGAGCTCGAAGAGGCCGCTATCCGCTTTGCCAACGGTGACGATGCAGGCGCTGAAAGCGGTCTGCTGGAGGCCTTGCAGCGTGGAACGCCGGACGCTGAAATTGCTTTCAATTGGGCGGCTGCGCTCATGGATTTGTACCGTGCCACCCAGAATCGCGACAAGTTCGACTGGGCTACGGTGGAGTTCGCCCATCTTTGGAATGGTCGCGTCCCCGGTTGGGAAGTCATGATTCTGGATACCGCATTCGGATCCGACACGACGGCAGCGGCCCCCTTTGTGCCAGAGTCGGTACCAGGCGAGTTCGGCACGGAGGCCGCCATGTGGACCAGTCCTGCTGTGCTGGATGTGGCTGCGATGGAGTCCTTGCGCTCGGTCTTGGCAAGCCAAGCGATGCCGTGGACGCTCGCTTGGGGTGGCGTGCGGCGTATCGACCCTGAGGCCATGGGCTTGTTGGGCGGACTTTTCTCCAGTCTTTGTGATGAGCCGGTTGCCTTGCGATTCGTGGGCGCAGATGCGCTTCTCGAGGCACTGAAAGCGGCGACACCCTCTTCCGTCAGATCGGTAGAGTCGTCATGGTGGAATGTGCGCCTGAATGCCTTGCGGACCATGCAGCTGCTCGATGAGTTTGAGCTGGTGGCACTGGACTACTGCGTTACCTATGAGGTCTCGCCCCCCGCATGGGAGCCGCCGCGCTGTGACTACGCGACGTGGAGCCCTCGCGCTGTGGGTGGGTCAACGGCCGATTTCATTGCGACAGTGCCTATGGGTCTGGGTACCGTTACGGTCAGCAGTCAGGAGTTGCGTGGTGAGGTCTTGGGTGACGCGGCGGCCCTGCTGGCTGGCTTAGACAGCGCGAAAGATGCGTCCAACAACTTGTCGATCTCGTGCCGGTTTCTCGTGCGGGTGGACTTCGCGGCGGCAGGAAGCATTTTGAACTGGGTTGCCCTGCGGCAAGCCGAGGGCTGTATGGTGCAGTTTCAAGACGTTCACCGCCTGGCCGCCGCTTTCTTTAATGTGATCGGTATCGGCGAACACGCCCGGATAATTCCCCGCGCGCTGTAACTTCGGTCGCGAGTTGGCGGCACCTCCCGGGCTTGCATTGCCCGCTTTCATCTTTATTTCTCTCCCATGGAACAATTTCACGGAACCACCATCATCAGTGTGCGACGCCAAACCCCGGAGGGCGTGCAGGTCGCCATCGGAGGGGATGGGCAAGTCACATTGGGGCATATTGTTGTCAAAGGTACAGCGCGCAAAGTCCGCAAGCTCTACCATGGCAAGGTTTTGGCGGGGTTTGCCGGGGCAACAGCAGACGCTTTTACCTTGTTTGAGCGTTTTGAAGCCAAGTTGGAAAAGCACCAGGGCCATCTGGTGCGAGCCGCCATTGAACTCACCAAAGATTGGCGCACCGACCGCGTGTTGCGAAAGCTGGAGGCGATGCTGGCAGTCGCCGACAAAGATGCATCCTTGATCATCACCGGCAATGGAGATGTGTTGGAGCCGGAGAATGGCATTGTCACCATCGGTTCGGGTGGTGCGTATGCCCAGGCGGCAGCGGTCGCTCTACTCAACCATTCGGATCTGCCCGCTGCAGAGATCGTGAAGCGCTCGCTGGAAATTGCCGGCGAACTGTGCATCTACACCAACATGCACCACACGATCGAGACCTTGTAATTTTTTGATTTCTGATTCGCTGTTATGCAAACACTCACACCTCAAGGCATCGTTGCCGAGTTGGACAAACATATTGTTGGTCAGGCACAGGCCAAGCGCGCAGTCGCGATTGCCTTGCGCAACCGCTGGCGCCGCCAAATGGTGGAAGGGGATTTGCGCCAGGAAATCACGCCCAAAAACATCTTGATGATCGGGCCCACCGGTGTCGGTAAAACCGAAATCGCCCGGCGACTCGCCCGGCTGGCGGATGCGCCTTTCATTAAGGTGGAAGCGACCAAATTTACCGAAGTCGGCTACGTGGGAAAAGATGTAGATGCCATCATCCGCGACTTGGCGGAAATAGCCATCAAGCAAACGAGAGAGCAGGAAAAGCACAAGGTGGCCCGTCGTGCCGAAGAGGCCGCGGAAGAGCGCATCCTGGACATCCTGGTGCCCCTGCCACGGGGAGATGGCAGCTCGTCTGTGACAGACTCGCCGGAGAGCAGCACCCGACAGACCTTCCGCAAGAAGCTGCGGGAGGGGCAACTTGATGACCGCGAGATTGAGTTAGATCTCGCCATGCCTGCGCCCAATCTCGAAGTCATGGGGCCAGCGGGTATGGAGGAAATGACAGAGCAACTTCGCGGGCTGTTCGGCCAGATAGGGCAAGGCAAAAAGCAGACCCGCAAGTTGCGAATTGCCGAGGCTGCGAAGCTCCTGGCCGAGGAAGAGGCCGCCAAGTTGGTCAACGAAGAGCACATCAAGACCCAAGCGATCCAGAACTTGGAGCAAAGCGGCATTGTGTTTATCGATGAAATTGATAAGGTCACCTCCCGCAGTGAGGGGAGTGGCGCCGAGGTGTCCCGGCAAGGGGTGCAGCGCGACCTGCTTCCGTTGGTGGAGGGAACCACCGTTACCACCAAATACGGCATGGTGAAAACGGACCACATTTTGTTTGTTGCATCGGGTGCTTTTCACCTGAGCAAGCCCAGTGATTTGATTCCGGAGTTGCAAGGGCGCTTTCCCATCCGGGTCGAATTGCAATCCCTGTCGATTCAGGACTTTGAAGCTATCTTGACGCAGACCCACGCGTCGTTGATCAAGCAATACCAGGCACTTCTGGCCACCGAGGGGGTGAAGCTGGAATTCACGCCCCAAGGCATAACCCGTTTGGCCCAGATAGCGTTTGAGGTCAATGAGCGCACTGAAAACATCGGCGCCCGCCGTTTGGCCACGGTCATGGAGCGACTGCTCGATGACGTGAGCTTCAATGCGGATGATCTGGGCGGACAAACAGTCCAGATCGATGCCGACTATGTTGAGCAACGTCTGGGAGCGCTCAGCCAGGACGAAGATTTGTCCCGATTTATTCTGTGATTCGTGAAAAAACGGATAAACGGTATTCGCTTCAAGCATCACTTTCAGAGCCACTGCTAAGTGCTTAATTTAGAACGGTTTTTGAGGTCTCGCAGCCTTTAGAAACGCGTCTAAGTCCTTGATTTCATTGGAAAAAATTCGCGCAAGGCATCTTGCGAATAACCCTTTTGCTGATACAGTGCAAAAAAGTGCAATTAAGTGGTGAAAAGTGCCCTGAAATTGCTGTTTGAATGCCGTCGCAGTGAAAAGGTGGTTCTTCCGTGTTCCAAGGGGCTTCGTCTCTCAGTCTTGATGCCAAAGGTCGCCTGTCGGTGCCGACACGGCATCGTGACGTCTTGAGCGCGACTGCGGCCGGCCAACTCACGATCACCAAACACCCGCACGGATGCTTGATGGTGTTTCCGCGCCCCGAGTGGGAGAAATTCCGGGAGCGTATTGCTGCGCTGCCCATGTCGGCGCAGTGGTGGAAGCGGATATTTCTCGGAAATGCCATGGATGTCGACATGGATGGCACCGGTCGTGTCCTGATTTCCCCTGAGCTCCGCGAATCTGCCGGAATTGCCAAAGACACCATGCTGCTTGGCATGGGGAATCATTTTGAGTTGTGGGACAAAGCGACCTACGACGAACAAGAGGCCAAGGCGATGCAGGGCGAGATGCCCGATGTCTTCAAGGACTTTTCTTTTTAAGGCCTGACGGTGGAAGCTCCTCGGATCCATACCACCGTGCTGTTGAACGAAGCGGTTGATGCCTTGTTCAGCGACGGCGGCACCCCCTTTGCCTCGGCGGCTCAAGCGACCTACGTGGACGCAACCTTCGGTCGCGGCGGTCATTCGCGGCTGATTTTGTCGCGCCTCGACAGCGCAGGCCGGCTGATTGCATTTGATCGCGATCCCGAGGCGGTAGCCCAGGCGGCGTTGGTAGATGACAGCCGGTTTTCTATCCGCCACGAGGGCTTTTCCAATCTCGGGGTACTCGCCCCGGGCAGTGTCGGCGGTTTGCTGATGGATTTGGGGGTGAGTTCGCCCCAGATCGATAGTCCGGAGCGGGGCTTCAGCTTCCGCTTTGAAGGTCCTTTGGACATGCGCATGGACACCACGCGCGGTGAGAGTGTGGCCCAGTGGCTGGAAACAGCCGAGATCAATCAAATCGCGGAGGTGATACGTGAATATGGTGAAGAACGGTTTGCTGGGGCAATTGCAAAGGCGATTGTTGCTCGCCGACAGGAACGGGGGCCAATTTCAACCACCTCCGAGTTGGCCCAACTCGTGGCTGACACGGTCAAAACCCGCGAGCCGGGCCAGAACCCTGCAACGCGCACATTTCAGGCTTTTCGGATTTTCATCAACGCCGAGCTTGAGGAGTTGCAACAGGCGTTAGCGGCGAGTCTGGATGTGCTGGAGCCGGGTGGTCGGCTTGCTGTGATCAGCTTCCATTCATTGGAAGACCGCATCGTGAAGCAATTTATCGCCAAGCACTCCAAGGAAGAGTACGACCGCCGCGCACCTTTTGCCGCGCCGAAAGTCATGAAGCTCAAGGCTTTGGGACGCATCAAGCCGTCTGCCGAGGAGGTTGCTGCGAACCCGCGTTCGCGTAGTGCGATTTTGCGCGTAGCGCAAAGGATGCCGGCATGATCCGCATCAACCTCATGCTCATGGTGGCGGTGGTTATCAGTGCGCTCTACCTGGTGGGCGTGCAGTATGAATCGCGTCGTCTTTTCACGGAGTTGGACAAAGCGCGCGCCGATTCGCGTCGCCTGGAAACCGAATTCGGGCGCTTGCAGGTCGCTAAAAGAGAGCAGGCCACCTCGGCCCGTGTCGAGCAGCTTGCCCGCGAAAAGTTGCAGATGCGGCAGGTTACCCCGGCGATTACGAGCTACGTCACTTACACCGCACCGGCTGCAAAAAGTGTCCCTGAGACACTGCCAGCCAAGAAGGGCGCCGAGTGACACGCCGCGGCATTCAGTACACCTCCAGCCCGTTGCTGGCCAGCCGCACACCGGTGTGGCGCAGCAAGTTCGTGGTGGGCGCCATTGCGCTGGGCTTTACCGGTCTGGTAGCCCGGGCTGCCTACATTCAGGTGTACGCCAATGACTTTTTTATCAAGCAGGGTGAAGTGCGTTTTGCGCGCACGATCGATCTTCCTGCGGACCGGGGCCGTATCCTGGATCGCAATGGGCTGATCCTCGGCTCCAGCGTTCCGGCGCCCAGCATCTGGGCCATTCCGGAAGACGTGGCTCTCGAAAAAGGCCAGCTCACGCAGCTGGCCAAGCTGTTGGATATGCCGGCGGCTGACATCTCCAAGAAGCTGGCCGATGAAGACAAATCATTTGTCTGGATCAAGCGGCAGGTGGATGCCGATGTCGCCAAGAAAATCGCCGAGCTCAATATCAAGGGCATCTACCAGCGCAAGGAATACAAGCGGCAATACCCCGAAGGCGAAGCTGCGGCGCACATTGTCGGTTTCACGAATGTGGAGGACAACGGCCAAGAGGGCGTCGAGCTTATGTTCAACAAGGAGTTGTTAGGCCGCCCCGGCATGCGCCACGTGATCAAGGACCGGTTGGGGCGCGCCGTGGAAAACGTAGGCGAAACCGTTGCGCCGGTGCCAGGGCGTGATTTGCAGCTCAGCATTGACAGCAAAGTGCAGTTCTTTGCCTACCAGAAGCTGCGCGAAGCGGTGACCACCAACAAGGCCAAGGCAGGAAGCGTGGTGGTGTTGGATGCCATCACCGGCGAGGTGCTGGCCCTTGCCAACTACCCCAGCTACACCCCCGACAAGCGCAAGAATCTGACCGGCGAGCAACTGCGTAACCGCGCCCTGACCGATACGTTTGAGCCCGGCTCGGTCATGAAGCCGTTCACGGTGGGCTTGGCCTTGGACACCGGCCGTGTCAAGCCCAGCACCGTGATCGACACTGCACCCGGCTCCGTCACGATCACGGGGGCCACCATCCGCGACTCCCATCCCCATGGAGCCTTGACTGTAGAGCAGGTGATTCAGGTGTCCAGCAACGTGGGCACCACCAAACTCGCCATGCAAATGCCTGCGAGCGAGATGTGGCAAACCTTTTCCCAAGCGGGTTTCGGGCAGAAGCCACAGGTCGAATTTCCCGGCGTCGTGTCCGGCCGGCTCCGTCCCTACAAGTCGTGGCGGCCCATTGAGCAAGCCACGGTTTCTTATGGGTACGGCATGTCGGCCTCCCTGTTCCAGATGGTGCGCTCTTACACCGTGTTTTCCCATGGCGGGCAGATCATTCCGGCCACTCTGCTGAAAACCAGTACGCCCGCCGTGGGCGTACAGGTGTTTTCGGAGCAAACAGCTGCCCGGGTCCGTCACATGTTGAAAATGGCTGCGGGCCCTGGCGGTACGGCCCCGAAAGCCCAGACCATCGGGTACTCGGTGGGCGGAAAGTCCGGTACCGCTTACAAGCAAATCGGCAAAGGCTACGGTTCTGATGGCAACCGCAAGTACCGCAGTTGGTTTGTCGGCATGGCCCCGATCGACGAGCCGCGCATCATTGTGGGCGTCATGCTCGATGAGCCAAGCGCCGGCAAATACTATGGCGGCGAAGTGGCCGCACCTGTTTTTAGCGAAACCGTGCAACAGACCTTGCGCATGATGGGTGTGCAGCCCGATATGGCAGTGCAGCCGCATATCCAAGCCTCCACCGTGGAGGAAAGTTTCTGATGCCCGTGTTCACTCAGGCCCCTCAAGCGGTTGCATGGCTGCGTGAGCGCGGAGTGCAGTCTTTGACGACGGACAGTCGCGAGGCCGGCATGAGCGACGCCTTTATCGCGTGGCCCGGTGCCGCAACAGATCCGCGCCGCTTTGTGCCTGCCGCCTTGGCGCAGGGCGCGCTCGCCTGTGTGGTGGAGCAGGCAGGGGCGGATGCCTTGGGCCTTGACCCGGCCCGCGTGGCCACCTTTGCAGGCCTGAAAGCGGGCTCAGGCCCGATCGCCGCGGAGTTTTACGGAGCCCCCTCCCAGGAGCTGGCGGTGTTGGCTGTCACGGGCACCAACGGCAAGACCAGCACGGCTTGGTGGCTGGCGCAGGCCTTGGCGTCTGTCGAGGGCGCGCAGGCCATGCCGTGCGGGGTCATAGGTACCCTCGGCGTCGGCCGTCCACCAGAATTGACGACCACGGGGTTCACTACCCCTGACCCCGTCTTGCTGCAGAGAACCCTGCGTAGTTTTGTGGCGCAAGGGCTCAGCGCCTGTGCGATTGAGGCCTCGTCCATCGGCATCGAAGAAATGCGCATGGCGGGTACCCAGATTCACACCGCCATTTTTACCAACTTCACCCAAGACCATCTCGATTACCACGGCAGCATGTCCGCCTACTGGGCCGCCAAGCGCGCGTTGTTTGCATGGAAGGGCCTCAAGGCCGCCGTTGTCAATGTGGACGACGACAAAGGTATGGAGCTGGCCACGGAGCTGGAGTCTTCGGGCTTGGATCTTTGGACCGTCGGGGTTCATCGCGCGGCCCGACTGCAAGCCCGCGACATCACCCACGCTGCAAAAGGCCTTGTTTTTGAGGTGGTGGAGGGCGCGCAAGCGGTGCGCCTGCAGTCGCAGGTCATCGGTAGCTACAACGTGTCCAACCTGTTGGGTGTGATCGCGACCATGCGTGCGCAAGGCATTGACCTGCACGCGGCAGTGACTGCGTGTGCCGAACTCTTGCCGGTGCCGGGCCGCATGGAGTGTGTGGGTGGCGATGGTGCGCCTTTGGTTGCGGTGGATTACGCCCATACCCCGGATGCGCTCGACCAGGCTCTGCGTGCTTTGCAGCCGGTCGCGCGCAGCCGCGGTGGCCGACTCTGGTGCGTCTTCGGCTGTGGCGGGGACCGTGATGCCACCAAGCGCCCCCTGATGGGTGCGGTGGCGGCCTCCCGCGCCGACCGCGCGGTGGTTACCAGTGACAACCCCCGGAGTGAAAAGCCGGAGTCCATCGTGGCGCAGATTCTTCTGGGCATGGTGGAGTGCCCGCATGCTGATGTGCAAGTAGACCGCGGCGAAGCCATCGCCCGCGCCATTGCCGAAGCTGCTGCGCAAGATGTCGTGCTCCTGGCCGGCAAAGGCCATGAAGAGACGCAAGAAGTGGCAGGCATCAAAACCCCGTTTTCTGACCTTGCGCACGCCAAGGCCGCGCTCCAGCGGCGTCAAGCGATTCCCGGAGTTGCCGCATGAACCCCTTGATGACTTTGGCCGACGCACAGCGCCTGCTCCCTGGTGCCCGGGTGGTAGGCGACTCTGCGGTGAGCCTTGCGCGGGTGCACACGGATACCCGCACGATTGAGCCCGGAGATTTCTTCGTAGCCCTCCAAGGTGAGCGCTTTGATGCCAACCTCATGTTGCACGAATCGCAGGCCAAGGGCGCCTCTGCGGTGATGTGCCATGCAGGGCTACCGGAGTCCGCCTACCCCGCAGGGCTCCCCCGGCTGGAGGTGGCAGACACCCGCTTGGCATTGGCGGAGTTGGCTGCCGCGTGGCGCGCGCAGTTCCGGATTCCCTTGATCGCCGTGACAGGCAGCAATGGCAAGACCACGGTCACCCAAATGGTCGCCAGCATCTTGCACACCCACGCACCGGACGGTGCTGCGCTTGCGACGGTCGGCAATTTCAACAACGACATTGGCGTTCCGCTCACATTGCTGCGCCTGCGTCCGACCCACCGCATTGCTGTCGTCGAGCTGGGCATGAATCACCCCGGTGAGATTGCAGGCCTGGCCGCCATGGCCCGCCCGACGGTGGCGCTGGTCAACAACGCCCAGCGTGAGCACTTGGAGTTCATGCACACCATTGAAGCCGTGGCGCGCGAAAACGGCAGTGTGTTGAGCGCCTTGCCTGCCGATGGCGTGGCCGTGTTTCCTGCGGATGATGACTACGCCCCTCTGTGGCGCTCACTGGCTGCTAGCCGTTCCGTGACCGGCTTTACGGCTGCGGCTGAGGGCGCGGAGGTGAGTTTGCTGAATGCTTCCTGGCAAGAAGGTGCCTGGTCCGTGCAGGCCGCCAGCCCGCAAGGCCCCCTGCAGTTCCGGCTGGCCATTGCAGGGCGTCACAACGTCAAAAACGCACTGGCCGCTGCCGCGTGCGCCTTGTCCGCCGGAGTGCCTCCTGGTGCGGTCGTACGGGGGCTTGAAGCGTTTGTGCCGGTCAAAGGCCGTTGCCGTGCTGTGCAGGTTCGCCACGGGGAATGCAATTTCACCTTGGTAGACGACACCTACAACGCCAACCCCGACTCCATGCGCGCCGCCATCGATGTGCTGGCCGATCTGCCCGGCCCGCGCCTGCTGGTGATCGGCGACATGGGTGAAGTCGGTGAGCAGGGCCCTGCCTTTCATGCGGAAGCCGGCCGCTACGCCCGGGAAGCCGGCATTGAGCATGTGCTGGCCCTCGGCGAGGCGAGCGCTTTTGCCGTGCAAGAAATGCCGGCTGCGCGCCATTTTGATTCGTTAGACACCTTGTTGCCGGCCACCCGTGCCGTGTTGCCCGGCGTCGCCAGTGTGTTGGTCAAAGGCTCGCGCTTCATGCGTATGGAGCGTGTGGTGGAGGCGCTATCTGCCGGCCCCGCACGGGAGGTGGCATCCCATGCTGCATGATTTGTTTGGAGAAATTACATGTTCCTGAGCCTGGCCCAATGGCTGCAAGGTTTGTCCCCCGAGTTCGGATTTTTCCGGGTCTTTCAGTACCTGACCTTCCGCGCGGTCATGTCGGCGCTCACCGCATTGCTGATCGGCTTGTTGGCCGGCCCTGCCGTGATCCGTCGGCTGCGCGCCCTGAAAATCGGCCAGCCGATCCGCGGCTACGGCATGGAAACCCACCTCGCCAAGAGCGGCACCCCGACCATGGGCGGCGTTTTGATTCTGCTGTGCATTGCCACCGCCACGCTGCTGTGGGCTGATTTGTCCAACCGCTTTGTCTGGATCGTATTGATTGTGACCCTCGGCTTCGGTGCGATCGGCTGGGCGGACGACTGGCGCAAAGTGGTCCACAAGGACCCCGAGGGCATGCGCTCCCGGGAGAAGTATTTCTGGCAGAGTCTCATCGGCCTGCTGGCGGCGCTCTATCTGGTGTTCAGTATTTCTGAAAGCTCCAACCTCCGGGTGCTGGAGCTCTTCTTCAATTGGGTTGCCTCCGGCTTTGATGTGAACCTGCCCCCCAAGGCCGGGTTGCTGCTGCCGTTTATCAAAGAAGTCAGCTACCCCTTGGGGGTTTTGGGCTTTGTGGTCATGACCTATCTGGTGATTGTGGGTTCCAGCAATGCGGTGAATCTGACCGACGGTCTAGACGGCCTGGCCATCATGCCGGTGGTGATGGTGGGCTCCGCACTGGGTGTGTTTGCCTATGTGACCGGCAGCTCGGTGTTCTCCAAATACTTGTTGTTCCCCTACATTCCCGGCTCCGGCGAGTTGTTGATTTTCTGTTCCGCCATGGCGGGGGCCGGACTGGCCTTCTTGTGGTTCAACACCCACCCGGCACAAGTCTTCATGGGCGATGTGGGCGCACTCGCGCTGGGCGCAGCCTTGGGCACCATCGCCGTGATCGTGCGGCAGGAAATTGTCTTGGCCATCATGGGCGGCATTTTTGTGGCGGAAGCGGTGTCGGTGATGTTGCAAGTCACTTACTTCAAGTACACCAAGCGCCGCTTCGGCGAAGGCCGTCGTCTGCTGAAGATGGCGCCGCTGCACCACCATTTCGAGAAGTCCGGCTGGAAAGAGACCCAGGTCGTGGTCCGCTTCTGGATCATCACCATGCTGCTCTGCCTAGTGGGCCTCTCCACCTTGAAATTGCGATGAACAGCCCTGAGCAGCACCCCCCACAGGACAGCCCAATGACGCTGGTCGAGCCGACCAGCGTGCTGCCCTGCGACCCGGTCCCAGAGACCGCGGCGGTGGAGTTGCCCGCTGAAACAGTGCCCTCAGAGGCTCTCCCGCCGGTGCAGGCGCAGGTGCCGGCTCCGGCTGCTCCTGCTGGCCTGCCCACAACGCTCAGCGCAGCCAAAGACGCTGCCGAGTTTGTCGCCCGCATTTTTGCCGAAACCCAGGCCGAGAAAAAAGAAGCGGCTGAAGCGGATCTCGCCCCTTCGGATACAGAGAGCGCCGAGCCTGACAGCGCGTTGGCCGACGCAGTCGCAGAGCCCGTGGTCTTTGCGCCTTTGGCGGGTCAGCAGGTGCTGATCCTGGGCCTCGGTGCCTCCGGTCTGGCGATGGCGCGCTGGTGTGTTCTGGCGGGAGCCACTGAGGTCACCGTGGCCGATACCCGCGACGCACCGCCACAGTTGGCGGTGCTCCAGCAGGAGCTGCCCCAGGTGCGATTTGTGCCCGGTGCCTTCGATGCCCAGCTGGTGGAGGGCCAGAACCTCCACGCCGTCTACCGGTCGCCGGGGCTGAGTCCGGCAGATATTGCTCCTGTTTTAGGAGCGGCTAGCGCACATTCGATCTGGGTTGGCGGTGAATTAAGCTTGTATTCTCAAGGCCTGGAGACGCTGCGCGCCCAGCGCGCCTATGCGCCTGCGGTTCTGGCCATCACCGGCACCAACGGCAAAACAACCGTGACTTCGTTAACCGGTCAGCTGATGGCGCATGCCGGCAAAACAGTCGCCGTGGCGGGCAATATCGGCCCTACGTTGTTGGACACGCTCACACAGCATCTGGTGGCCGACACGCTGCCGGAGGTGTGGGTGCTCGAACTCTCCAGCTTCCAGCTGGACGCGGCCGGAAGTTTCGAGCCCACCGCAGCGGTGGTTCTCAACATCAGCCAAGACCATCTCGACTGGCACGGCAGCATGCCGGCCTACGCAGCGGCCAAGGCCCGTATCTTTGGTCAGCACGCCATGATGGTGCTGAACCGGGAAGACAGCGCCGTCATGGCCATGCGGCCCGAGCCCGTCAAGGTGCGCCTGCAGCGCCCGCAAGAGCGCGCTCACATCACCTTCGGCACCACCATGCCGCAGCGCCCGGGCGACTTTGGTATTGAAGAAGTCAATGGCATGGTCTGGTTGGTGCGCGCCCTGGAGGCAGACGAAACCCGCCGTCGTCGCAAGGACGAAGAGCCGGAAATCCATATCCAGCGCCTTATGCCTGCCGACGCCTTACGCATCCGCGGTCGGCACAACGCGAGCAACGCCTTGGCCGCCTTGGCCCTCTGCGCCGCGGCCGGCTGCTCACTGGCGGCGGTGCTCTATGGCCTGCGCGAATACCGCGGTGAGCCGCACCGCGTTGAGCCGATCGGCATTCTGAACGACGTGGAGTTCTTTGACGACAGCAAGGGCACCAATGTAGGCGCCACCGTAGCGGCCTTGCAGGGGCTAGGTGCCGACCGCCGCATCGTGGTCATCCTGGGGGGAGAGGGCAAAGGACAGGACTTCGCCCCGCTGGCCGGACCGGTGGAGCGCTTTGCCCGCGCTGCCGTGTTGATCGGTCGTGATGCGCCGCTGATTCGCGCCGCCCTGGAGCTCACCGGCGTGCCCCTGTTCGACGCAGACACTATGGCGGCCGCCGTGAACGTGGCCAATGCCAAGGCCCATGCCGGCGATGCCGTGCTGATGTCACCGGCCTGCGCCAGCTTTGACATGTTCAAGAACTACGAGCACCGTGCGCAGGTGTTTTGCGATGCCGTCAAAGACCTGGCCTTGGCCAATGGCACCGATCTGGAGCAGCTCGCATGAAGCTGATGCCCCGCGCTCTCGCCGCCTGGTTCGCACCGCGTGAGGCGGAGGCCGCCGGTGCTTTGCCGGTGCGCCTGGGCGGGCGGGGTTCGTTTTCCGCCAGCACCACGCCCGCACAGGTGAAAGGCTTCGACCAGCCTCTGGTGTGGGTGACGGTGGCCCTCTTGATGTGGGGTCTGGTGATGGTGTATTCGGCATCGATTGCGATGCCTGACAACCCCAAATTCACCTTCTACAGCCACACCCATTTCGCGGTGCGCCACGCGGTGTCGCTGATGGTGGCCTTTGTGGCGGCCCTCATTGCGTTCCAGATCCCGCTGCAAACTTGGGAGCGACTGGCGCCATGGCTGTTTGTCACGTCCTTGATTTTGCTGATTCTGGTGCTGGGCGTGGGGCGTGGCGTCAACGGTGCCAAGCGCTGGATTTCTCTGGGCGTGATGAACTTTCAGCCTTCCGAGCTCGCCAAGTTCGCGGTGCTGCTCTACGCGTCTGACTATATGGTCCGCAAGATGGAAGTGAAAGAGCACTTCTTCCGCGCGGTGGCACCCATGGCGGTCGCGGTCGCCATCATCGGTCTGCTGTTACTGGCCGAGCCTGATATGGGCGCTTTCATGGTGATTGCAGTGATCGCCATGGGCATTTTGTTTCTGGGCGGGGTGAATGCCCGCATGTTCTTCTTGATTGCCGCCCTGATGGTGCTGATGTTTGCGGTGGTCATTGCCAGCTCCGAGTGGCGGCGCGAGCGCATTTTTGCCTACCTGGACCCCTGGACTGAAAAGCACGCCTTGGGCAAGGGCTACCAGCTCTCCCATTCGCTGATTGCCATTGGCCGCGGCGAAATCTTCGGCGTGGGCTTGGGCGGTAGCGTAGAAAAGCTGCACTGGCTGCCCGAAGCCCATACCGACTTTTTGCTCGCCGTGATCGGTGAAGAGTTCGGACTGGTCGGGGTGGTCGTGGTGATCGGCCTCTTTTTGTGGCTAACCCGCCGCATCATGCACATCGGCCGCCAGGCCATTGCGCTGGACCGTGTGTTTGCCGGCCTGGTCGCGCAAGGGGTGGGCGTGTGGATGGGCTTTCAGGCCTTCATCAACATGGGCGTGAACCTGGGCGCACTGCCCACCAAAGGCCTGACCCTGCCGCTCATGAGCTACGGCGGCTCCGCGATTTTGATCAACCTCGTCGCTATCGCGGTGGTGCTCAGAGTGGACTATGAAAACAGACAACTCATGCACGGAGGCCGTGTATGACGCAAAAGTGTGCATTGATCATGGCTGGCGGCACGGGAGGTCACATCTTCCCCGGGCTGGCCGTAGCACAAGCGCTCATTGCCAAAGGCTGGCGAGTGCACTGGCTGGGCGCTCCGGGCAGCATGGAAAGCCGCATCGTCCCTGCGCGCGGCATCCCGCTGGAGCTGGTGGAGTTTGGCGGTGTCCGCGGCAAAGGTCTGAAAACGCTGGCGTTTTTGCCCTTCAAATTGCTGCGCGCCTTCTGGCAAAGCCTGCAGGTGGTGCGTCGCGTGCGCCCCGATGTGGTGGTGGGCTTGGGCGGCTACATCACCTTTCCCGGCGGCATGATGGGGGTGCTCTGCGGCAAGCCCCTGGTGCTGCACGAGCAAAACTCGGTGGCCGGCATGGCCAACAAGGTGCTGGCCGGTGTGGCCGACCGCGTGTTTGCCGCCTTCCCCGGCGTGATGGCCCGGGCCGAGTGGGTGGGTAACCCTTTGCGCGCCGAATTCCTGAACGTGCCCGCACCAGCGCAGCGCTTTGCCGGCCGCACAGGCCCGCTCCGCGTGCTGGTGGTGGGCGGCAGCTTGGGTGCCCGCGCACTCAACACCGTGGTTCCGCAAGCGCTGGCCTTGATTCCTGAAGCACAGCGCCCGGTGGTGACCCACCAGGCCGGCGAAAAGCAAATCGACGAGCTGCGTGCCAACTACGCGGCAGCGGGTGTCGACGCCCAGTTGACGCCCTTCATCGACAACACGGCCCAGGCATTTGCCGATGCCGACTTGGTGATCTGCCGCGCCGGTGCCAGCACCGTGACCGAATTGGCGGCGGTCGGGGCCGCAGCGGCCTTTGTGCCGTTCCCAGCCGCAGTCGACGACCACCAGACTTTCAACGCCAGGTTCCTGGTCGATCAGGGCGGTGGCTGGCTCTTGCCACAGGCCACGCTCACCCCGGAATCGCTGGCGAAATTGCTATTAAATACAGAGCGACCCGCGCTGATAGAGCGGGCGCTGGGAGCTAAAAACATGCAAAAACTACATGCCACCGACGCGGTGGTCGCCGCTTGCGAGGAGTTGGCCCGATGAAGCACGCTGTCAAACATATCCATTTCGTGGGCATTGGGGGCTCCGGCATGTCGGGTATTGCGGAGGTGCTGAGCAACCTCGGCTATGTGATTTCCGGCTCCGACCTCGCAGACAACGCCACCACGCGCCGACTGGCCGGGCTCGGCATCAAAACCTATGTGGGCCACGCAGCGGCCAACGTGACCGGGGCCGATGCGGTGGTGACCTCGACTGCGGTGCAGTCGGACAACCCCGAAGTCATCCGCGCCCGCGAACTCAAGATGCCCATCGTGCCCCGCGCCCTCATGCTCGCCGAGCTGATGCGCCTGAAGCAAGGCATTGCCATTGCCGGCACCCACGGCAAAACCACCACCACCAGCCTGGTCGCCAGTGTGTTGGCCGAAGCCGGCCTGGACCCGACCTTTGTGATCGGCGGCCGCCTCAACAGTGCCGGCGCCAATGCGCGCCTCGGCAGTGGGGACCATATCGTGGTGGAGGCCGACGAGTCGGATGCCTCGTTCTTGAACCTGCTGCCTGTGATGGCGGTGGTGACCAACATCGATGCCGACCACATGGAAACCTACGGGCACGATTTCGGCAAGCTCAAGAAAGCGTTTGTCGACTTCCTGCACCGCATGCCCTTTTATGGCACCGCGATTCTGTGTACCGACGATGCCGCGGTGCGCGACATCTGCGAACAGGTGACCTGCCCGATCACCAGCTACGGCTTTAACGAAGGTGCCGAGGTCCGCGCGGTCAATGTGCGCGCAGTCGGCGGGCAAATGCACTTCACCGTGCAGCGCCGCAACGGCGTGGTCTTGCCCGATATGGAGGTGGTGCTCAACCTGCCGGGCTTGCACAACGTGCTGAACGCCTTGTCTGCCATTGCAGTCGCCGTGGAGCTCAATATTGCGGATGCCGCGGTGGTCAAGGCCCTGGCCGAGTTCAAAGGCGTGGGCCGCCGCTTCCAGCGCTACGGTGATCTGGCTTTGCCCGCCACCGACGGCAAGTCGGGCGGCACCGTGACGGTGATTGATGACTATGGCCACCACCCCGTCGAGATGGCGGCCACGCTGGCTGCCGCACGCGGTGCTTTCCCCGGCCGGCGGCTGGTGCTGGCATTTCAGCCACACCGCTACACCCGCACCCGCGACTGCTTTGAGGACTTCGTCAAGGTGATCGGTGCCGGTGCGGACGCCGTATTGCTGGCCGAGGTGTACGCCGCCGGAGAGGCCCCCATTGTGGCGGCCGATGGCCGTTCGCTAGCCCGCGCGCTGCGGGTGGGCGGCAAGGTGGAGCCGCTGTTTGTGGACGACGTTGCCGACATGCCGCAAGTGGCCATCGACAACGCGCGCGATGGCGATGTACTGCTGTGCATGGGCGCCGGCTCGATCGGTGCGGTGCCCGGGAAAATTGTTGATTTGCTACAAAAACAGGAGCTGCTTGCGCAGCAGGGATGAGGGCTATGAGCCAAATTGGTCATAAATTAGGGAAAGTCGCGGTCTTGATGGGGGGAGCCTCCGCCGAGCGCGAGGTGTCGCTCATGTCCGGCACCGGTGTACTCAAGGCTTTGCTCTCGCAGGGCGTAGATGCCCATGCATTTGACCCCTCAGAGCGGTCGCTGGATGAGCTCAAGCGCGAAGGGTTTGACCGCTGCTTTATTGCCTTACACGGCCGCTTCGGTGAAGACGGAACCGTGCAGGGCGCACTCGAATTGCTGGGCATCCCCTACACCGGCTCCGGCGTGATGGCATCAGCAATCTCGATGGACAAGGTCATGACCAAGCGCATCTGGCGCTTCGAAGGCCTGTCGACTCCGGCCTGGCAGCAAGTCAAAAGTGCGGCAGAAACCCACGCCGCCTTTGCCGCGCTGGGTGCGCCCATGATTGTGAAGCCCGCCCGCGAGGGCTCCAGCATCGGCTTTACCAAGGTCATGACCGCGGACCAGTGCGACGCGGCCTATGCGCTGGCATCGCAGCACGACAGCCATGTGCTGTGCGAGCAGTTCATTGCGGGCGACGAAGTGACCTGCCCGGTCTGGGGCCCGACATCGGCCCCCGAAGCTCTGCCGGTGATTCGCATCGTGGCGCCTGAGGGCAACTACGACTACCAGAACAAATACTTCACCGATACCACCCAGTACCTCGTGCCTGCCGGCCTGCCGGCGGGGGAGGAAGAGGTGATCCAAGCCTTGGTGTGCAAAGCCTACCAAGTGCTGGGCTGCCGCGGTTGGGCCCGGGCGGATGTGATGATTGATGCGACAACCCGCACCCCTTACCTGCTGGAGATCAACACCTCGCCCGGCATGACCAGCCACTCACTGGTGCCGATGTCTGCGAGTGCAGCCGGCATCAGCTACGAAGCGCTGTGTGTGCGTTTGCTGGAAAGCACCGCCACAGACGGGAAGGCCGACGCGTGAACCCAGCCGCCGATACACCGCTGGACGTCAAACTCATGAACGGGACCGCTGCGCTCCTGTTGGTGGGCTTTGTCGTGCTGGCCGTGTTTGCCGGCGGCAAATGGTTGGGGCGTCTGCCAATTTTCGCGATCGAAGGCATCACGGTGCATGGCGACATGAGCCACAACAGCCCCTTGACCCTGCGCGCGAATGTGGCGCCCGGCCTGAACGGCACGTTCTTTTCCGTGGACCTGGCGCGCGTGCGCTCGGCATTTGAGGCCGTGCCCTGGGTGCGCCATGCCGTCGTGCGCCGCGAGTTCCCCAACCGATTGCGGGTGGAGCTGCAGGAGCATGTGGCAGTGGCGTATTGGGGGGATGACCCAGAGTTGCGACTGCTCAACAACTTCGGCGAAGTGTTTGAGGCCAACGTCGGCGAGGTGGAGCAAGACGAGCTCCCCAAACTCAGCGGGCCCGATGGTCAGAGCAATGAAGTCCTGCGCATGTACCAGGCACTCCGCCCGACCTTGGCCGCCATGGACTTCGCCATCGAACAACTGGACCTCTCGGGACGTGGAAGCTGGCGCGTTCGCCTGGATGGCGGAGCGGTGATTGAGATGGGACGCGGTGACACAGAGGCTGTCACTGAGCGTCTCCAGCAGTTTTTGAAGACGCTGACGCAAGTCACCACGCGTTACGGACGGACCCCGGGTTCGCTCGAATCGGCGGATCTGCGGCACGTCAATGGATACGCGGTCAAGCTGCGCGGCGTTACGACGCTACAAGCGGCCACCAGCGGTAAGAAATAGCGCAAACGGAGCAGGGCAACACTATGGCAAAAGAATACAAAGATCTCGTCGTCGGCCTGGACATCGGCACCGCCAAAGTCATGGCAGTGGTGGCTGAAGTCATGCCCGGCGGGGAGCTCAAATTGGCCGGATTCGGCGTCGCGCCCAGCAACGGCTTGAAGCGGGGCGTGGTCGTCAACATTGATGCCACCGTGGCCAGCATCCAGCAAGCCTTGAAAGAGGCGGAGCTGATGGCCGATTGCAAGATCACCCGCGTGTACACCGGCATCACCGGCAGCCATATCCGCGGCATCAACAGCAGCGGCATGGTGGCGGTGAAAGACCGCGAAGTCACCCAGGCCGACGTGGCCCGTGTGGTGGAAACTGCCAAGGCCATTAACATTTCGACCGACCAGCGCCTGCTGCTGGTGGAGCCCCAGGAATTCATCATCGACGGCCAGGATGTGCGCGAGCCCATCGGTATGAGCGGCATCCGCTTGGAAGCCAAGGTACACATCGTGACCGGTGCGCAGAGCGCGGCCGAAAACATCATCAAGTGCGTGCGTCGCTGTGGTCTGGAGGTAGAGCAGCTGATGCTCAACCCGCTGGCCAGCAGCCTGAGCGTCCTGACCGAAGACGAGCGCGAGCTCGGTGTCGCGCTCGTCGACATTGGTGCCGGCACGACGGATGTAGCCATCTTCACCAACGGTGCCATCCGCCACACGGCCGTGATTCCGATTGCCGGTGACCTGATCACCAGCGACATCGCCATGGCTTTGCGCACACCCACCAAGGATGCCGAAGACATCAAGGTCGAGAGCGGTCACGCCAAGCAGTTGCTGGTAGACCCCGAAACGCAGGTCGAGGTCCCCGGCCTGGGTGACCGTGGCCCGCGCATGCTGAGCCGCCAGGCTTTGGCCGGTGTGATCGAGCCCCGCGTGGAAGAAATCTTCTCGCTGGTGAACCAGGTCATGCGCGAATCCGGCTACGAAGAAGTGCTGTCCAGCGGCATCGTGCTCACCGGTGGCAGCTGCATCATGCCCGGCATGGTGGAGTTGGGGGAAGACATCTTCTTGAAGCCCGTTCGCCGCGGCATCCCCAAATACAACAGCGCCTTGGCCGACATGGTGGCGCAGCCCCGTGCCGCCACGGTGATGGGCCTGCTCGAAGAGGCGCGCATCGCTCGCATGCGCGGCTACAAAGTCGCCCAAAAAGCAGGTTCGATGAAATCAGCGTTCAGTACCGTCAAGGACTGGTTTGTAGGGAACTTCTAATCATGTCTCATACGCCACTGACCTATTCCGTGTTGAACCAGCTCCCGCGTAGCTGCTGGGGGCTGATCCGGGTCGTCGTTCATCGAGGCCTGGACCCGCCTTCATAGCCGCCAGGACATGTTTGCAAAAGATCGTTGGAAATACATCGTCGAATAAATATTGGATCGAAGGAGATGACAAATATGAAAGCCCACATCAAGGCCGAAATTCGCGAAGCAAACATGGCCTACTTGAACATGGCCCAGAGCCTTATCCGTCAGGACTTGAAGTCGGCGGTGAAGATTCTGGGGATGTCTGAGGACGCAGCACAAATTATCAAGACCTTGTCAGAAAGCCAGAAAGCCAGCATTGCAGACAGCGACATCCTGCTGTGCCGCTTTGGAGTCAGTGATGACGTGGTGTGGAACCTCCTCACCAGCCATCCCGCACCCAAGCCGGAAGCAGAAAGCGCTACCCGCCTCCTCGCCGACATTCTGTTGGCAGGCCGGCTTGCAATGGCAGCCTGAGCCCTGACGGTCACCCGGTTCACCCACATTTAAAGATTGCAATTCAAGGAGTAACAACATGAGCATCGAAATGATCGAAGAAGAAGCTTTTAACCAAGGCACCCAAATCAAAGTTATCGGCGTGGGCGGTGGCGGCGGCAACGCTGTTGAGCACATGATTTCGACCTCGGTGGGCGGCGTGGAATTCATTTGTGCCAACACCGACGCGCAGGCCCTGAGCCGCAGCTCGGCGCACAAAACCATCCAGCTCGGCGGCACCGGCCTGGGCGCCGGCAGCAAGCCCGACAAGGGCCGCGAAGCCGCGCAACAGGCCGAGGCTGATATCCGCCAGGCCATCGAAGGCGCGCACATGTTGTTCATTACTGCCGGCATGGGCGGTGGAACAGGTACCGGTGCAGCCCCCGTGATTGCCAAAGTGGCCAAAGAAATGGGCATTTTGACGGTCGGTGTGGTGACCAAGCCTTTCGACTTCGAAGGCGGTCGCCGTATGAGCAATGCTGACTCCGGCCTCGCTGAGCTCGAAGCCAATGTGGACTCGCTGATCGTGGTGCTCAACGAAAAGCTGCTCGAAGTGCTGGACGACGATGTCTCCCAGGACGAGGCCTTTTCTCATGCCAACGACGTGCT
Source organism: Rhodoferax sp. (assembly GCF_013297935.1). GTDB lineage: Bacteria > Pseudomonadota > Gammaproteobacteria > Burkholderiales > Burkholderiaceae_C > Allorhodoferax. The sequence continues at coordinate 154,814 of NZ_JAAFIX010000005.1, forward strand.
GAAGAACGCCGTGGGCGGTATTGCAGAAATCATCAACGTCAAGGGCGAAATCAACGCCGACTTTGAAGACGTGCGTACCGTCATGGGCGAGCCCGGTAAGGCCATGATGGGAACCGCCACTGCGAGCGGCCCGGACCGTGCCCGCATTGCTGCGGAGCAAGCCGTGGCCTGCCCCTTGTTGGAAGGTGTGGACCTGTCCGGCGCCAAGGGCGTGCTGGTCTTGATTTCCGCTTGCAAGGGTTCTTTGAAGCTCAAAGAATCCAAGATGGCGATGGAAACCATCCGCGCTTGCGCTTCTGCCGATGCCCACGTCATCTACGGTACGGCCAACGACGAGAAGTTGGGCGACGAAATCCGCGTCACCGTGATCGCCACCGGCCTGAGCCGCCAAGGCGCCCGTCGCACAGCGCCTCCGCTGCAAGTCTTGCGCACCGGCACGGACAATGTGCCCTTCCATGTGCCCACCTTGAACACCATTGCCGGCCAAGCCAGCGGCAGTGTGTCGATGGGCAATGCCGGCTCTGCTGCGAGCCAGCCGGACTACGGCAGCATGGCAACGCCTAGCGTGTGGCGCACCAACCGCACCCAGGCGGCGGCCAAGGTCGATGCCTTATCCAGCGGCGGCATGGACGATTACGAGATCCCGGCCTTCCTGCGCAAACAGGCTGATTGATTTAGCACACCCCCCGGCTTGCCCACTGCAAAAGCACTCGCGTCGGGGGTTATCTGCGCTACTTTTACAATAGACCTGTGCTGAAACAACGAACCCTCAAATCCCTGACCCGCGCCGTGGGCGTGGGGCTGCATAGCGGCCAACGTGTCGAAATCACCTTGCGCCCGGCGGCCCCCGATACCGGAATCGTGTTCCGGAGGGTCGATTTGCCGAACGCCCCGGACATTGTGGTGTCAGCGGAGTCGGTCACCGACACGCGCTTGGCGTCCACCTTGTCCTGCGGGAATGCCAAAGTGCACACCGTAGAGCACCTGATGTCCGCTTGCGCCGGCTTGGGGGTGGACAACCTGTTTGTCGACATCACCGCCGAGGAGGTCCCGATCCTGGATGGCTCTGCCGCGTCGTTTGTCTTTTTGTTGCAAAGCGCCGGTATCGAGTTGCAGAATGCGCCGCGCCGCTTCATCAGGCTCATCAAGCCGGTGGAGGTGCGTGAAGGCGAGGGGGCCCAAGAGAAATGGGCTCGCCTGGACCCGTACCACGGCTACAAACTCAGCTTTGAGATCGACTTCAACCATCCGGCGGTGGACTCCACCGGCCAGAAGGTGGAGTTCGACCTGAGCACGGGCAGCTATTCCCGCGATATTGCGAGAGCCCGTACCTTCGGCTTTACTAAAGACGTGGAGATGATGCGCGCCAACGGCTTGGCTCTGGGCGGCGGCTTGGACAATGCCATTGTGATGGACGACTACAAGGTCCTGAACGCGGACGGCTTGCGCTACGACGACGAGTTCGTGAAACACAAAATCCTGGATGCCATCGGTGACTTGTACATCGTCGGTAAGCCCTTGCTGGCGGCCTACAGCGCACGCCGCTCCGGGCACGCTATGAACAACAAGCTCTTGCGCGAGCTCCAAGCCCACCCTGAGGCGTGGGAAGTGGTCACCTTTGAAGATGTGAAGCAAGCGCCCCAAGGCTTTGCCCAGCCTGCAAGGGCCTGGTAAGTACCGCTTGTCCGGCTGACGCTTGTCTGCCGGACACCGCTGCGGATAATGCGGGGGATTGGCCCGTGCGGGCCGCTCTACGAGCGTGACCACCCATGAACTCCATTTCCTCCATCGCCCTGTCCGGAATGAACGCTGCGCAGACCCGCGTGGGCACCAGCGCGCACAATGTCGCCAACCTCGCCACCGACGATTTCAAGCGCCAGGAGACGGTGCAAACGGCGCAGGCCGCCGGTGGGGTGAGCACATCGGTCCGCGAAAGTACACGGGCCGGCAATGCCTTGGAGCAGGATGTGGTGACGCAGTTGGAAGCTAAAAACAGCTTTATTGCCAACCTCTCGGTGTTCAAAACAGCCGACAAAATGGCCGGCGCCTTGCTCGACATCCGGGCCTGAGCCCGCGGTACCTATTTCTGGGTGTAGCGTCGCACCAGTGCTTCCACGCGGCCTTGGCGCCGGAGCTTGTCGAGAGCGGTTTGCAGGCGCTCCACCACCGCAGGGTCTGACTGCAGGTTCAACGCAAAATAGTAAGCGCCCTCATCGGTGAGTTTGACGTGTTTCACCACCGTCGCTGCGTCCAGCCCGCTGTTGCGCACCGACCAGGCCATGGCCACCTCGGTGTCCACCATAGCGTCGACAACACCGGAGAGCATCAGGCGCAAGATGGCCGTGTTGGAGCTGTCTTCCACCATGGCACCGGGCGGGACGCCGGCCTTGAGCAGGTCCCGCTGAGCTGCCTCATCGCGCACGATACCGAAGCGCAAAGTCTTGAGTTCGCGAACGTTGGCGGCTGCAATCTCCGGGCGCACATAGACCCAAGTGGTGCGCGGCAGGATGGGGCCGACCCACAGAAAATCATTCTCCCGGTCGGGCTTGCGGGCGGTCGTGAAGAGCACGGTGTTGGGGGTGCCGCGGACCAGCTTGTTGGCGCGGGCCCAGGGCATGAGTTGCAGGTTGCAGCGCAGGCGCGCGGCTTCGCAGCTCTCCCGCAGCAGGTCCGCCGAAATGCCTTTGACCAGTTGCCCTTGTTGAAAGTTATAGGGTGCCCATTCTTCGGTGTAGGCCGCTAGCGTTTGGGCACCGACACCGGCCACCACGCAGCAACCCACGAGCAATCCAACGAATCCTTTAATCGCATTCATAAAGCGTTTTGTTTTATTGACTACGGCCGTCACGATAGCGGATTTTTCCGTTTCCTCCTACCCCGTTACTACCCGCCAACAACGCCATGGATTTACCGGCGTGGGCATGGGTGATAGCAAGCCCGAGGGCATCGGCGGCATCCGGGCCGGGCAGCCCGGGCAGATGCAGAAGGCGCTTCACCATTTCCTGCACCTGGTCTTTGTGGGCGCGGCCGTGGCCCGCCACGGCCTGTTTCATTTGCAGTGCGGTGTACTCCGCGACCGGCAGGTCCGCGCACACCAGTGCGGTCACTAGCGCGCCACGGGCCTGGCCCAGCAGCAAGGTGGATTGCGGGTTCACGTTGACAAACACAATTTCAACAGACGCGCAGGTGGGCTGGTAGCGCTCCACGACCTCCCCGATGCCGTCAAACAGCACCTTAAGCCGTGCCGGCAGGGCGCGGGTGTCAAGGTGTTCGGTGCGAATGGTGCCACTGGCGACATAGCGCACATCCGCGCCCACCACATCCACCACGCCAAAGCCGGTGGTGCGCAAGCCGGGGTCAATGCCAAGAATTCGCATGCTATTGAATTAGTAGCTGCCTGCGCAGTATTGGCGAGGGCTAGAGGTCAAAATACCACCGAGCTGAGTGAAAGAAAACCGGCGCAGCAAAACACAGGGCATCGACACGGTCCAGCAAGCCGCCGGCGCCGGTGACCGCGCGCACATTGCCACCCCAGCTCGGAATTCCGCGGTCGCGCTTTAAGGCTTTCATCACGAAATGGCCCATGGAGCCTGCCACACAGGCAATAAACGAAAACGCAAACGCCGTACCAGGAACCCAGGGCGTAATGCCGGCCAACAGCGCACCGAAGAGGCTGGCCACAAACACCCCGATCCACCAACTCGGCCAGTTAAAGCTCTGGCTGATGGCGGGCGCTGCCGGCGGCAGTTTGAGCTTGCGCGACACCAGGTGCTGCACGGCCATGCAGAACTGCACCACCAGCACGAGGAAGAACACCATGAAGGCGTTTTTGTGGTCGTAGCCGGGGAATTTGAGCATCAACAAGGCGGGCACATGGCTCATGCCGTAGATGCACACCATGATGCCCCACTGCAGCTTGGCATTGCGCTCCAGGAAGCGTTGCGGGTCATTGGCCAGCGCGCTGGCCACCGGCAGGGCCAGAAACACGTAGACCGGTATGAACACCGCGAACATGTCGAAATGCTCGGTCGCCACTAACCAGTATTGCAGCGGCAGCACCACAAAAAAAGCCAACACAAGGCTGCGGTGGTCGCCCCGCCGGGTGGGGGAGAGCGTCATGAATTCGCGCAGCGCAAAGAAGGACACGCCGCCAAACAAGGTCAGCGCAATGAGCGGCCCGCTGACCCAGCCGATCCAGAACACAAACACCATGAACCAACTGGTGCGGATGATGCCATCGAGATTTTTGAGCTCACCGCGACGGCGCTCACCGGCCTCGTCATCGCCATAGTCCCGCAGTGACAAAACAAACGCCACGATGCTCGAGAGCAGCAGCAAACCGAAGACGATGATGAAGAGCGCACCGATCTGCTGCGTGGGCCCCAGGTTCTTGAGATAGAAGTACATAGGCTGCCTACACGTCCCGCAGGGCGACCACGGCACTGCGGGCCCGGTCCAGAAAAGCGCGCCGCTCTTCACCGTCCGCAAGCTGCATCGGGGCGCCGAAGGTCACCGAGCACAAGACCGGCACCGGCACCACCTCTCCCTTGGGGAGTACGTGCTGCACATTGTTGATCCAGGCAGGCACCAGCACCACGTCAGGAAACCGGGTGGCTAAGTTGTAGAGCCCCGCTTTGAAGGCTTGGGGTTCGCCGGTGTGGCCGCGGGTGCCCTCGGGGAACAAAATGATCGAGTCTCCATTGCCCAAGGCCTCGATCAGAGGCTCCAGCGGATCTTCCTCTGAGGTGCGGTCGCGCGAGACATAAATCACGTGGAACACCTCGGTGGTCAGCCACTGCCGGAACGGCGACTTGGTCCAGTAGTCTTTGGCGGCAATGGCGCGGGTGATGTGGCGCAACTCTTTGGGCAGCGCCGCCCAGATCATGACCAAGTCCGCATGGCTCTGGTGATTGGCAAAGTAGATCCGTTGCTCGGCCTTGGGCGGGCAGCCATGCCAGCGGGCCTGCGCGCCGGTGAGAAAGCGGATCAGACCCAACAGGAAGTAACTCATCAACTTGGCAAGCATGGCGGGGATGATACAGAGCCACCATGACGCGGCGGTGCTGCGTCGGAGACTATGTGCCTTAGGGCAGTTGCGCGTCCGGCATCCGCGCGACGATGGTGCCGGCGCGGCTGCTCAGGTAGCCGGAGTTGGGTGTTTTCTCAAAAAACTTGGGCCGCGGCAACATCACGGCTAAACGGGCCGCCTCGTAGGCGCTGAGTTTGCTGGCCGGTTTGCGGTAGTAATGCTGGGCGGCGGCTTCGGCGCCAAACACGCCTTCCCCCCACTCCACACTGTTGAGGTAGATCTCCAGAATGCGCTGTTTGCTGAGCAGCTGCTCCAGCAACAGGGTCAGCACAAACTCCTGCCCTTTGCGCAGCAGGGTGCGCTCGCCGGAGAGAAACAGGTTTTTGGCCAATTGCTGGCTGATGGTGGAGCCGCCCACGATCTTGGGGGGCTTGGTGGTTTTCTTTTGCTCGGCCCGCTGTTCGGCTTTGGCATTCTTGGCCCAGGCTTTTTCCAGGGCCTCCCAGTCCACGCCATCGTGCTGGCTGAAGCCATCGTCTTCCGACGCAATCACCGCCCGCTTGAGGTTGTCGGAAATCCGTTCATAGGGCACCCACTCCTGGCGCCACCGGAAGGTGTCGCGCTCGACAGCCACCCGCCAGGCCTCGGACCGCTCAAACGCGGTGGACTGGGGGTCCACCACCGCCATGAGTGCAATCCGCCCCACGAAAAACAGTTGCAGTGCGGCGAACGCCAGACCACACAGCAGCACCCAGCGCAGCAGGGCTTTCATCGGCTGGAGGATGAGACCTTGGCTTCCAGTGTCTCGTCGCGGGTGAATTTGAAGCGGGATACCACCAGAATCTGGTCGGCCTGTTTGCGCATGGGCGCGTTGAAGTTCCCGAATGGCCCGGCGGACCGTGCAATCGCCTGCGCCCGCTTGTCGAGCACCGGATTGCCCGAGCTTTGCACCACTTCGGTGTCGAGCACGCGGCCATCGAAATTGATGGTGACGATCATGGTCAGTTCACCGTAGAGCTTTTTGCCGCCGCTCTGCGGAAAGTTGTCGGTGCCTTTTTCTTCAATACGCTGGCGCAGTTGGTCGTAGTAGACGGCGTAGACCTCTTCACGCACTGCAGGGCTCACATAGCGCTTTTTGGGCCGCGCGTTCTCCATGTTGATACGGCGCTCAATTTCGGCCAGCAGCTTGATGAGTTGCTTACGCTTTTCTTCGCGGTCAGCCTGCTCGGCTTTGTCGGCCATCTTGCTCGGGTCGGGTGGGGGCAGGGCGGCAAGCTGATTTTTGACCTGGGCGAGCAACAGGTTTTGTTGCTCTTGCAGGTTTTGCAGCTTGCGCACGCTCTCTTCTTCCAGCGTGTCGCCGATATCGGTAAGTGCCGAGGGGGGCAGCGGGCTGGTGGCGCGGCCCTTTTCTACATTGCCCCCACCTGCCATATTGGTTTGCGCAATCGCCTGCGCCTTGTCCGGCTTCTCGTTGCTCTTGGCATTGACCAGAATGACTTCCAGCGGCTGGTCCTCAAACACCCGGTTGAAGGCTTCGGGGTCCACAAAACGCACGGTCAAGAGCACTGCGTGTATCGCGATGGATACACCCAGGGCCCATTGGAGCGTGGTCAGTTTGCGCAGATTCACGGGGTGGGATTATCACCGCCGGCATCCGGCGCTTCGTTCACATCCACCGCAATCGCGATCGGGCCGGCGACCTCGTCGTCGCTGTCGTCCTCTTCGTCCTGAAGGTCGGCTTCTACCGGCGCATCCAGGCGCTCCAGCACGGTGCCTTGCACATCCAGCGTGATGAGGTCCATCTCACCCAGCTTCACGCGCACCTTGGCGTGGCGGGGCAGGCCCTGCGCACCCAGGACCGGCAGCACCAGCGGAATGTCGTCCGCGCGGACCATGCCATCTTTGAACAGGCTGGCGGTGAGCTCGGTGATGCCGTGCTGCTGGGCGTAACGCAGGGTCCAGAAACGCTCCATGGCGCCCTGGTAGCCGTTGTACGCGCTGTAAGCCGCGTCAAACGACGAGATGATGGCGAACAGCTCCGCGTCCTTGGGCTTGAAGGGCGCAACCAGCGCTGCCGTCTTGCCGTGGCGCGCGCAGGCAATGATTTGCCACTGGTTCACCAGGTCGGTGTAACGACGCAGGGGAGAAGTTGCCCACGAATACGCCTTGACCCCGATACCGGCATGCGGCAAGGCCTTGGTGCCCATGCGCACCTTGACGCCGGGGGCCAGGCTGGCTTGGCTGCGGTAGATGCCGGGCACACCCATCTCGGCGAGCCAGCTGCCCCAAGTGCTGTTGGCCAGAATCATGGCCTCGGCCACGATCAGGTCCAGCGGCGCACCGCGCTGGCGGATGCTGATGAGCACGGTCTCGTCGCCCTGGGGTTCTCCGTCTTCACCTCCCTGCAGGCGGAAGTTGTAGTCCGGGCGGTTGAAGGTCTCGGGTTTGCCGCGCACGATCTCGCGCTTGGCCTTCAGGTCGCGCGCTAGGCGATGCAAAAATGATAGCTGCTCGCGCAGACCTGCTGAGGGCTGGGTGTCTTTTTCATAGTTAAACGACGCATCGGTCAGCCACTGCTCAGTGACCACGCTGTCGAGCTGGTCGTGGCGCAGGTTGTGGGCAATCGGCACGCGTTCCAGCTTGGTTTCGCTGCTGGTGATTTCCAGCGTCTCCTCGTTGAAGGTGACGTAGAGCGACACCGACGGGCAGTCCCGCCCCTCCATCAGCGTGTAGGTCTGCACTACCTCGTCGGGCAGCATGGTGACCTTGTAGCCGGGCATGTAGACGGTGGACAGGCGGGCGCGGCCCAGCACATCGACCGGGCTGCCTGGCTGCACCGCCAAGCCGGGGGCTGCAATGTGCACACCCACGATCACGGTGCCGCTGCCCAAGCCCTGCACGCTCAAGGCGTCGTCAATTTCGGTGGTTTGGGAGTCGTCGATCGAGAACGCCTGCACCGGGGCCACGGGCAACTCATCCACGATGGCGGGTGCGGCCATGGCCGGAAAGCCCGTGCCCTTGGGGAAGTTCTCCAGCAAAAAGCGCTTCCAGTGGAACTGGTAGGGCGAGGCAATCGCACCGGCCTTTTGCAGCAGCTCCAGTGGGGCAATGTGGGTGGCGCGGCTGGCCTCGACCACGGCTTTGTACTCCGCGGCATTTTTGTCCGGCTTGAACAAAATTTTGTAGAGCTGGTCTTTGATGGCCTGTGGGCAGCTGCCGGCGGCCAGCTCGTGGGCCCATTGGGCGATTTGCTCGGCAATCAGGCGCTTTTTCTCAATAGCGGCCAAAGCCTGCGCAATGATGTCGGCCGGTGCTTTCTTGAAGCGGCCTTTGCCGGCCCGGCGGAAGTAGTGGGGCGTGTCAAACAGCTTGAACAGCATGCCGGCCTGCTCGGACTGGCTGGCCTGGGCCGAAAAGTAGTCTTTGGCCAGATCGGCAAAACCAAACTCTTCGTCGGGCGCGAATTCGTAGGCCATATCCAGCTCAATGCCGGCCGCCTGCGCTTGCGCAGCCGCCACAAACTCCGTCGGAGCGGGTTTCTCGAACTTGATCAGGATATTGGCGTTCTTGACCTTGACGCGCTTGCCGGAATCCAGCTCCACCTGTGCAGAGGCGTCGGCCTCTGACAGCACACGACCGGCCATGAATTTTCCGGCTTCTTCAAACAGTACAAACATAGGGGGTGGATTGTCCCCGCAAAACGGGCCGTTCCGAACCCGCGGGCTCAGGCCTCTGGCGATGAGGGGTTTTTCGCCAGCGGGCCCGGTGCAACGCTCAGGCCCATGAAGGCGGCGAGGTCGGGCAAAAAGGCCTCAAAGCCGGTCAAGGCGTGGTCGCCCCCTTCGAGCAAGGTGAGATGGGTACCGGCATAGCGGGCGTGCATTTCGCGCCAATCCAGCACTTCGTCCCCCTTGGCAAGAATCGCCCGGTAGCGTGTCGGGTGCGCCAGGGGCCCCACTGCCAGGTGGCGCAGTTCCTCCACGTACTCCGGTAAAAAGTAAAAACTCTCTTCCGGCGCATGCCACTGCCGGTTTTCACCGATGTACCGGCCCAGATCGCGCGCGGGGTCGACCGCCGGGTTAATCAGCAGGGCCCGGCAACCCGTTGCCTCGGCAATGTGGGTGGCATAAAAACCGCCCAGCGACGAGCCCACCACCGCCATGTGTGCGGGGGGCCAGTCGGCCACGCCGCGCATCAGCATGTCCATCGCCTCCCGGGGCGACGGGGGCAGCTGCGGGCACCACCAGTGCACGTGCGGGTAGTGTTGCGCCATGTAGGCCGCCATGGCCTGCGCCTTGTGCGACCGGGGCGACGACCGGAAACCATGCAGATAGAGGAGGTGGGTGGTGGGGCTTAAAAACATCGGGGCATGGTAAAGCGTTCGCATTAGCGGCCCGCATGTACCGGCCTTGGGGATAATCGGGTCCCATGTCGTACCAATTTGGAAAAGTCCCCCTGCGCCAGCGCATTGCGCCTTGGTTTTCGGGGTTTGACGGGCCTCTGGCCTTTGCGGTGTTTATGCTGGCCTGCGCGGGCTTGCTCATCATGTATTCGTCGGGGTTCGACCACGGCACCCGGTTTGAGGACCATGGTCGCAATATGCTGATCGCGGCCACCATCATGTTTGTGGTGGCGCAGGTTCCGCCACAGCGCTTGATGCTGGTGGCGGTACCCCTCTACACGGTGGGGGTGGCCTTGTTGATTGCGGTGGCGGTTTTCGGCATCACCAAAAAGGGGGCTAAGCGCTGGGTCAACATCGGCGTGGTGATTCAGCCCAGCGAGATCATGAAAATCGCCATGCCGCTGATGCTGGCTTGGTGGTTTCAGAAGCGGGAAGGGCAGCTGCGCCCCCTGGACTTTGTGGTGGCCGGTGCCTTGTTGGCCGTGCCGGTCGGGCTGATCATGAAACAGCCGGACCTGGGAACCTCGCTGCTGGTGCTGGCCGCGGGCATGGCGGTGATCTTTTTCGCCGGCATGAGCTGGAAATTGGTGATCCCGCCGGTGGTGCTCGGGGCTATCGGCATCGTGCTCTTGGTGGTGTTAGAGCCCCAGCTCTGCGCCGACGGGGTGCGCTGGTCTATCTTGCATGATTACCAGCAGCAGCGCATCTGCACCTTGCTGGACCCGACCAAAGACCCATTGGGCAAGGGCTTTCACATTATTCAGGGGATGATCGCGATCGGCTCCGGCGGCATCACCGGCATGGGCTTCATGAAGGGGACGCAGACACACCTGGAGTTCATCCCGGAGCGCACCACTGACTTTATTTTTGCTGCGTATTCCGAGGAGTTCGGCTTGCTCGGAAACATATTCCTCATTTGCGCCTTCGTCTTCCTGATCTTCCGCGGTCTGGCCATTGCACTGGAGGCGCCCACGCTCTTTTCCCGCTTGCTGGCGGGGGCTGCCACCATGATTTTCTTTACCTACGCCTTTGTGAACATGGGCATGGTCAGCGGCATCCTGCCGGTGGTGGGCGTGCCCTTGCCCTTCATCAGCTACGGCGGCACCGCCATGGTGACGCTGGGGCTGGCGTTGGGGATTCTGATGTCGATTTCCAATTCCAAACGCTTGGTGCAAAGCTAGCATGGCGGGCTTTCCCGTCACGCTGGTGGGCGTGGGCAACATGGGCGGCGGCATGGCGCAGCGCCTGGCGAGCTTGGGGTGGGCGCCCTCGGTGCATGACCTGGACCCGGCCAAAGTCGATGCTTTAGTGCCTTTTGGTACTCTGGCCCCCGTAGACATTGCGCAAGCCGCTTCTAAAAGCATAGCAACTATCGTGTGCGTAGTAGACGCCGCGCAAACCCGCGACGTGCTCTTCGGACCGGAGGGGTTGGCCCACCACTTGCCCGCAGGGCATGTGGTGCTGCTGTGCCCGACCATCGCACCGCAGGATGTGGAGTCCATCGCCGCCTTGCTCGGCCAACAGGGTGTGCTGACGCTGGACGCACCCCTGTCCGGCGGGCCGGTCCGTGCACGGGAGGGCAGCATGAGCCTGATGGTGGCGGGCCCCGACGCCGCCTGGGCCGCGTGCGAAACCTTGTTGACCGCACTGTCCAGCCAGGTGTTCCGCATCAGCGACCGGGTCGGCGATGGAGCACGCACCAAGCTGGTCAACAACTTGCTGGCCGGCATCAATCTGGTGGGTGCAGCCGAAGCCTTGGCACTGGCAGACCGCTTGGGGCTGGACGCCGGCCGCACCTTGGAGGTGATTGCCCAGAGCAGTGGCCAGAGCTGGATAGGCAGCGACCGCATGCGCCGCGCGATTGCGGGCGACCTGGCCCCCCGCGCCCACATGACCTTGTTGGCCAAAGACACCCGCCTTGCCCTTGATGCCGCCCGGGAGGCTGGCTTCACGGGCCCTTTGGGAGGTGCTGCCAGTGCCGTGTTTGCCCAAGCGGTGCGGGCAGGCCTGGCAGGCATGGACGACGCCAGCCTGCTCGATTTTCTCAAGCGCTGAGCGGCCAAACCCCTGCAAGCGGCCCTGCCTCTGCCTGACCTTGGCTGCACGGCACGGGCGCAGGCCTAAAATGGCCCGCATGATCTCCCGCGAACCCACCATTGAACGCTTGGCCACGGCCAAATCCCTGTTGCTCACGCCTTTCGGCTTGGATGAGAGCCATCTCACCCGCGCGCTGAATGAAATCAAGGCGCACAAGGTGGACGAGGCGGACCTGTATTTCCAGTACACCCGCTCCGAGGGCTGGAGCCTGGAAGAGGGCATCGTCAAAACCGGCTCCTTCAGCATTGACCAGGGCGTGGGCGTGCGTGCGGTGAGCGGCGAGAAAACTGCCTTTGCGTATTCCGATGATATTTCTGAAGCCAGCCTGCTGGATGCTGCCCGCACTGTGCGCACTATTTCGGCTGCAGCCCAGACCAAACGTGCGAAGACTGCTACGCAAAAGATAGCAGGCGGCCGTAAGCTGTATGCCGGCATCGACCCGATTGCCACCCTGGACAGCACCGCCAAGGTGGAGCTGCTGGGCAAGGTGGAGAAGCTGGCTCGTGCCAAAGACCCACGCATCATCCAAGTGATGGCCGGCCTGGCCGCTGAATACGACGTGGTGCTGGTCGCCCGGGCCGACGGCACGCTGGCCGCCGATGTGCGCCCGCTGGTGCGCCTGAGCGTGACCGTGATTGCCGAGCAAAAGGGCCGCCGCGAGGTGGGTTCCAGTGGCGGTGGTGGCCGCTTCGGTTTGGCGTATTTCACCGATGCGCAGATTGAAGACTATGTGGACCAGGCCGTGCACGCCGCGTTGACCAACCTCGATGCCCGCCCCGCACCCGCCGGTGAAATGACCGTGGTGTTGGGCGCCGGCTGGCCCGGCATTTTGTTGCATGAAGCCATCGGCCACGGGCTCGAGGGCGACTTCAACCGCAAGGGCAGCAGCGCCTTCAGCGGCCGGGTGGGCCAGCGTGTGGCTGCCAAGGGCGTGACGGTGCTGGACGACGGCACCATTGCCGACCGCCGCGGCTCGCTCAATGTGGACGACGAAGGCAACCCCAGCCAGCGCAATGTGTTGATCGAAGACGGCATCCTGAAGGGCTACATCCAGGACAGCATGAACGCCCGCCTGATGGGCGTAAAGCCCACCGGCAACGGCCGCCGCGAGAGCTATGCCCACCTGCCCATGCCCCGCATGACCAACACCTACATGTTGGGCGGCGACAAGGCGCCGGAAGAGATTATTGCCAGCATCAAAAAAGGCCTCTACGCCCCCAACTTCGGTGGCGGCCAGGTGGACATCACCAGCGGTAAGTTTGTGTTTTCTGCCAGCGAAGCTTATTGGGTGGAAAACGGCAAGATTCAATACCCCGTCAAGGGCGCGACGCTGGTGGGCAGTGGCCCCGAGTGCCTGAAGCGCGTCTCCATGATCGGCAACGACATGAAGCTCGACCCCGGCGTGGGCACCTGCGGCAAAGAGGGCCAGAGCGTGCCGGTGGGGGTGGGCCAGCCCACGTTGCGCATTGATGGCCTGACCGTGGGCGGAACTGCTTAAGCGCGGGCGTAAGCCGCTGTCAGAAACCTGTGCTACATTGAGCCTCATGCATTCCGCACGTTTCTTTTTTAGCTACTTTTGGTTCTCACGCGCATCCGGCGGTCGAGAGATCTGAACGTACCCACAAGAAACGTCCTGAATCTTCCCAAAACCCGCCGGCACCCCCGGCGGTTTTTTTTTGCCTTTTCGCTTTGTTTTATTCCTCACTTGAACTCTGGAGACCTGACATGAATGCAAAAGCCTCTGCTAGCGACGCCTGGTACGGACAATCCCAGCCCGCCGACCGCACCAGCAAAACCGACGACGAACGCATCAAGGACATCACCGTGTTGCCCCCTCCAGAACACCTCATCCGCTTTTTCCCCATCCGCGGCAGCGCGACAGAAACCTTGATTTCTGACACCCGTAGCACGATTCACAACATCATGGCGGGCAAGGACGATCGTCTCTTGGTCATCATCGGACCCTGCTCCATCCATGACCCGGCCGCCGCGCTGGACTACGCTCGCCGCCTGAAGGTGGAGCGCGAGAAATACAAAGACACGCTGGAAATCGTGATGCGCGTCTACTTCGAGAAGCCCCGCACCACCGTGGGCTGGAAGGGCCTGATCAACGACCCCTACCTGGACGAGAGCTACCGCATCGACGAAGGCCTGCGCATCGCACGCCAGCTGCTGATTGAGATCAACCGCTTGGGCATGCCCGCAGGTAGCGAGTTCCTGGACGTGATTTCGCCCCAGTACCTGGGCGACCTGATCTCCTGGGGCGCCATCGGTGCGCGCACCACCGAGAGCCAGGTGCACCGCGAGTTGGCCTCCGGCATTTCGGCCCCCATCGGCTTCAAGAACGGCACCGACGGCAACATCAAGATCGCGACCGACGCTATTCAGGCAGCGGCTGGTGGGCACCATTTCTTGTCGGTGCATAAAAATGGTCAAGTGGCGATTGTGCAAACCAACGGCAACCCGGATTGCCACGTCATTCTGCGCGGCGGCAAAGCGCCTAACTACGACGCCGCCAACGTGGCCGCAGCCTGCGCGGACCTCGCCAAAGCCAAGCTGCCCCAGACCCTGATGGTGGATTGCAGCCACGCCAACAGCAGCAAGCAGCACGAGAAGCAGCTCGATGTGGCAAAAGACATTGCCGCTCAGATCACCGGTGGTTCACGCAGCGTGTTCGGGGTGATGGTGGAGAGCCACCTGAACGCGGGTGCCCAGAAGTTCACGCCCGGCAAAGACGATGCGTCCGCATTGGAATACGGCAAGAGCATCACCGACGCCTGCCTGGGTTGGGACGATTCGGTGGAGTCGCTGGAGGTGCTGTCTGCCGCCGTGAAGGCGCGCCGCGCAGCCTGATCCGGCGGCTGAGGCGGCAGCAAAAAGGCCAACGCGATCCAGCGTTGGCCTTGCAGTTGCAAACCGAGAAGAAGAGGCGGGCTAAGAGTCCGCCTTTTTATTGGAGCGGCGCGGGTGCCCGCAGAGACTCCATCACCACGTCCGGCGTGCCGCCCGCAGCCAAGTGGGTTTTGTACCAGACGCTCAAAATGGTGCTGATCACCGGGCCCGGATTCTCGCGGACCTTGGCCACGTCCCACTGGTTGAGTTGGCAGATGCGCTCGACCAGGTCCATGTCCATGTCGATGGCTTCGTTGTCGCAGCGGCGCAGGCGCAGGTCGGTGAATCGGGCGCCCTCGGGCAGACGGAGTTGGAAGTTCGGATCGTTTTGCATGGCGATTAGGTAAGAAATTGGCCTCTAGCCCCCGTATATATTGCGCAGATAGCTATGATTTTTGTAGCATTTCGATGAGCTTGGCGTGAATGCCGCCGAACCCGCCATTGCTCATGCACAACACATGGTCGCCCGGCTGCAGGGCGGCTGCGACCTGTGCGAGCACGGCGTCAATGCTGTCACCGACTTGCGCTCGGGCGCCCATGGGGGCCAGCGCCTCAACAGCATCCCAGCCCAGGCCGCCACTGTGGCAGAAGGCGAGGTCGGCTTCTTCCAGACTCCAAGGGAGCTGGCTTTTCATGGCGCCCAGCTTCATGGTGTTGGAGCGCGGCTCGAACACGGCCAGAATGCGCGCCGCCCCCACCTGCCGGCGCAGGCCGTTCACCGTGGTGCGGATGGCGGTGGGGTGGTGGGCAAAGTCGTCGTAAATTGTGACCGGCGCGCTGTCGGGCCGGCTTGCCAGTGGGGCGTGGGCGCGCACTTCCATGCGGCGCTTGACGTTCACGAATTGGCCCAGTGCTTCGGCGGCGACGGCGGGTGACACGCCCACATGCTCGGCTGCGGCGATGGCGGCCAAGGCGTTGAGCTGGTTGTGCACGCCATTCAGGCTCCATTGCACACTTGCGACTTCGCGCCCTTGGTGCAAGACGGCAAAGTCGTGCGGCTCGCCGACCGCCGAGAAGTCGCTCACGGCCGCGCCGAAGCTGCGTTGTTCGCTCCAGCAGCCTTGGTGCAGTACGCGGGTGAGGCTTTCTTCGAGCCCGTTGACCACCACGCGGCCGGTGCCGGGCACGGTGCGCACGAGGTGGTGGAATTGCCGTTCGATGGCGGCGAGGTCGTCAAAGATGTCGGCGTGGTCGAATTCGAGGTTGTTCAGGATGGCGGTGCGGGGGCGGTAGTGCACGAACTTGCTGCGTTTATCGAAGAAGGCGGTGTCGTATTCGTCGGCTTCTATGACAAATAGCGGGCGCTCGCTTGGCGTTGTACGGCGGGCAGGCAAAACGCTCTGCTCCGTGTCCCCCGCCCGCTTTGCGGGCTCCTCCCTGACCTGCGCAGAGCCCTTTGCCTCCCCGCCTCCCAGGCGGGCGGAGATACCGAAATTCAGCGGCACGCCGCCTACCAGGAAACCGGGTTGCAAGCCGGCGTACTCCAACACCCACGCGAGCATGCTGGTGGTGGTGGTTTTGCCGTGGGTGCCGGCGACGGCCAGCACATGGCGGCCTTGGAGCACATGCTCGGCCAGCCATTGCGGGCCGCTGGTGTAGGGGGCGCCCGCGTCCAGAATGGCTTCCATGAGCGGGAATTTGGGGCTGCCGTCGGCCAGTCGGGCGCGGCTGACGACGTTGCCGATGACGAACATGTCGGGCTGCAAGGCCATTTGTTCGGCACCGAAGCCTTCCATCAGCTCAATGCCCAGGGCGCGGAGTTGATCGCTCATCGGGGGGTAAACGCCGGCGTCGCAGCCGGTGACTTGGTGGCCCGCTTCGCGGGCCAGTGCGGCCAGGCCACCCATGAAGGTGCCACAAATGCCCAAGATATGAATATGCATGGCCGGTATTCTACGGGCCGTTTCGGAGCCTCCATTTGGGTATGAATTATGCCGATAGCCCTCGTCACATCTGCGCGAGCAGCTATTAATTTCAGAGCAAGTCAACGCATCACAGGGCTTTCTGCGGGCAGGCACAATCTCGGCATGGATGATTTGAAAGAAGAAATTGCCGCGACCGCTGCCCGCATGGTGGTGGAAGAGGGCTTGGAGTACGGCGCTGCCAAGCGCCGTGCGGTCAAGCAGCTGGGTGTGCCGGCGCGCTCAGGCCTGCCTGACAACGACCAGGTCGAGGCCGCCGTGGAGGAGTACATCGCCATTTTTTGTGCCGATACCCAACCGGTCGAATTGCGTGCCTTGCGTGAGCTGGCGGTGCAGTGGATGCAGCGACTCCAGGAGTTCCGGCCCCACTTGGGTGGAGCTGTTTGGCGTGGCACGGCAACGCGCCGCAGTGATGTTTATCTGCAGTTGTTTTGTGATGATCCCAAATCGGCGGAGATCATGTTGATTGACAAAGGCGTGCGCTTTGAGGTGCGCTCAGTCCCCGGCCTGCAAGGGGAAATGGTCGATGCCTTGAGCATCCACGCCATGTGCGTGCCGTTGGGCGAACATGTCGGGGTGCATTTGCTGGTCAATGACCTGGATGCTGTGCGTGGCGCGCTCCAGCCGGACGGGCGAGGGCGTTCTCCCCGTGGTAATTTGGCAGCGGTTCAGCGCTTGTTGGAGTCTGATGATGGATCTTCCTGAAAATTCCGGGGGCAGCGAGTCCGGTGCTCGTCGTCGTACGGTGCTGTGGGGTGCCGTCGGCGGGGTGGCGGTGGTGGCGGGCACAGGCCTGTCATGGTGGCGCCAGTCCGGACCCTCTGTGGCGGAGCCTGTGCCCGGATTTTGGGCTCAGCAGTGGCAAACACCGCAAGATGCCCCGCTGGCCATGCGACAGTTCCAGGGGCGCCCGGTGTTGATTAATTTTTGGGCGACGTGGTGCCCGCCCTGTGTGGAGGAGCTGCCTCTGCTGGACCGGTTTGCGGCTGCGCAGGGCGACAAGGGTGTGCAGGTGCTTGGGCTGGCCATCGATCGCAAAGAGGCGGTGATTCCCTTTTTGCAGCGGGTGCCCTTGCGTTTTCCGGTGGCCTTGGCGGGTTTGTCGGGTGCCGATCTCGGGCGCGCCTTGGGGAATTTGGCGGGCGGGTTGCCGTTCACGGTATTGATTGCTTCCGACGGCGCGGTCGCCCAGCGAAAGATGGGGCGGGTCACCGACGAAGACCTGAGTGCGTGGGCTGCGGTAAAATAGAGTCTCTCACCTAGCGCTCCACGTGCTTGGAGTGCTGTCCCAAGCCCCTTCGGGGCAATTTTATTTTGACGTTTTTCCAGTCTTTTCCCTTGTTATGGGTGGAGATATGGTTTTTTGGCGGCGTTTTGCTGTAAATTCGCCGTTTTACAAATGTCGGTTGTTGGAGATTCCATGGATTTACGCAAACTCAAAACCCTGATCGATCTGGTGTCTGATTCCAATGTCTCGGAGCTGGAAATTACCGAAGCCGAAGGCAAGGTCCGCATCGTGAAGGGTGGTGGTGCTGTGGTTCAAGGCTATGCGCCTGCACCTCTGTACGCAGCGCCCGTGGCAGCGGCCCCGGCCGGTGCGCCTGTCGCCGCGGCTCCCGTGGCGACTGAGCCCGTTGTCGAGGCCGGTCACATGGTGAAGTCGCCGATGGTGGGCACTTTCTACCGTTCTTCGGCTCCCGGTGCCAAGCCTTTTGTCGAGGTGGGCGACTCCATCAAGGCAGGCGAAACCATCTGCATCATCGAAGCGATGAAGATCCTCAACGAGATCGAAGCCGACAAGTCCGGCACCGTGACCAAGATTTTGAGCGACAACGGCCAGGCGGTGGAATACGGCCAGTCTTTGTTCATCATCGAATAAGACATAGCGCCCATGTTCAAAAAAATTCTGGTCGCCAACCGGGGCGAGATTGCGTTGCGAATCCAGCGCGCCTGTCGCGAGTTGGGTATCAAAGCGGTGATGGTGTATTCCGAAGCCGACCGCGAAGCCAAGTATGTGAAGCTGGCGGAAGAGGCGGTCTGCATCGGGCCGGCCCCGTCCGGGCTGAGCTACCTCAACATGCCCGCCATCATCTCGGCAGCCGAGGTGACCGATGCAGAAGCAATTCACCCCGGCTACGGCTTTTTGAGTGAAAACGCAGATTTCGCGGAGCGTGTCGAGAAGAGTGGCTTTCAGTTTATCGGCCCCACTCCAGAATCCATCCGCATCATGGGAGACAAAGTCTCTGCCAAGCAAGCCATGATCCGTGCCGGTGTGCCTTGTGTGCCCGGCTCTGAAGGCGAGTTGCCGGACGACCCAGTGGCCATGAAGCGTATCGCCAAGGCCGTGGGCTATCCGGTGATCATCAAGGCTGCTGGCGGTGGTGGCGGGCGCGGTATGCGCGTGGTCCACACCGAGGCTGCATTGGTGAATGCGGTGGCGATGACCAAGGCTGAAGCCGGCGCTGCCTTTAATAATCCGGCGGTTTACATGGAGAAGTTTCTCCAGAATCCGCGGCACATTGAAATCCAGATTCTGGCGGACAAGCACAAGAACGCGGTGTACCTAGGTGAGCGCGATTGCTCGATGCAGCGTCGCCACCAGAAGGTGCTGGAAGAGTCTCCCGCGCCCGGTATCAACCGCAAGCTGATCGAGCGCATCGGCGAGCGTTGCGTGAATGCGTGCAAGAAAATCGGTTACCGCGGTGCAGGCACTTTTGAGTTCCTGTACGAAGACGGAGAGTTCTACTTTATTGAAATGAACACCCGTGTTCAGGTGGAGCACCCGGTCACGGAAATGGTCACCGGTATTGACATCGTGAAGACGCAGATCATGGTGGCGGCGGGCGAGAAGTTGCCCTTTACCCAGCGCCAGATTGAAGTGCGTGGCCATGCAATTGAGTGCCGCGTGAATGCCGAAGATCCGTACAAGTTCACGCCGTCTCCAGGTCGCGTCACCATGTGGCACGCGCCTGGCGGCCCCGGCGTTCGTGTTGATTCGCACGTGTACACCAACTACTTTGTGCCGCCGAACTACGACTCCATGGTCGGCAAGATCATTGTTCACGGTGATACCCGCGAGCAGGCGATGGCGCGCATGCGCACCGCGCTGGCGGAGACCGTGGTGGAGGGTATCAACACCAACATCCCGCTACACCGCGAGTTGATGGTGGATGCCAAGTTCATGGACGGTGGCACCAACATCCATTACCTTGAGCACTGGCTTGAGCAACACAAGCGATAAGGCTTTGCATGTTTGAATTGCGTTTGATGTGTCCCGAAGACCGGGTCGAGAGCCTGAGTGATGCGTTGGACGCACTGGATGCACTGAGTGTGAGCGTGGAAGACGCGGATGCCCAGACCGATGCGGAGCAGGCGCTGTTTGGCGAGCCCGGCATGCCGCCGCCCAAAGACGGGTGGCAGCGTTCCCGGGTGATCGCCTTGTTTGCTGAGCGCGTGCAAGCTGACGATGCCTGCAATTTGCTGCAAGCCCAGGATTTCTTTGAGGGTTGCAAGGTTTTAGGTATCGAAGCGTTGGAGGACCAGGATTGGGTTCGTTTGACCCAATCTCAGTTCGCGCCGGTAGAGATCACGCCTGAGTTTTGGATTGTGCCGACCTGGCATGAGCCCCCTGCCCAGGCCAAAGAAGTCATTCGCCTTGATCCGGGCCTGGCTTTTGGTACCGGTACGCACCCCACGACACGCATGTGCCTACGCTGGATTGCAGGCCATGGAGCCGCGGGGCGGGTGCTCGACTACGGTTGCGGCTCCGGCATTTTGGCCATCGGCGCTGCTAAGTTTGGAGCCACCGACGTCATTGCTGTGGATATTGACCAAGCGGCGGTTGACTCCACCGTGTTGAATGCGCAGGCCAACGAGGTGGCGCTGTCAGCCGGTCTGCCCGAAGCGGCCCAGGGTGAATTCGATGTGGTTCTGGCCAACATTCTGGCGACCCCTCTGAAGGTGCTGGCGCCACTGCTGTGTGCCCATGTCAAGCCGGGCGGTCACTTGGTGCTGGCTGGCATTTTGGAGCGGCAAGCCGATGAACTCAAAGCAGCCTACGCACCGTATTGCGCACTGTCGGTGGCGGACTCCGAAGATGGCTGGATCCTGATGACTGCCGTCGTGTAACTGCCGTGTTTGCGACCACTACAATGTGACGCAATGAGTCTGATTACCCAATGCCCGGCATGCTCCACGATGTTCAAAGTCGTGCCGGACCAACTGCGTATTTCAGACGGTTGGGTCCGCTGTGGTCAGTGCGATGAGGTGTTTGATGCCAACGCCAACCTCCACACCGAGGCCTTAGCGCCTGCTGCCGAAGAGTATCCTGCTTCTCCCTTGGCGCCGACCAGTCCGGATCCTGATTGGGCTGCGTCTTTGCGTTTTGCGTCAGACGATCCTCAGCCTCCCGCTGACACGTCCCCACCGAGTGAAGTCTCTGTGCCTGTCGAGCCGGATCAACCCTCCACAGAAAATCTGGTGGACGAGTCGGTAGACCGGGAGCTGTTAGATGATTTCTTGTCCCACAGCCCAAAGGCTTTAGCGCAATCACCCGGTGCAGACATCGAAACACCGCCCCTGGAATCCAACCAAGGGCAGGATTTGGATGGCTTGGGCTCAGCGGCTCCGCGTTACACCCAAGCTGTGCAGGCTGAAACATCAGAGACGCAAGCAATTTCATTTATGCGGGGTGCCAGGGGTAACGGCTTCTGGCAGCGCACCTGGGTCAAGGCGCTTTTAGGCGTCGCTGCATGTTTGCTTTTGGTGCTGCTAGTGGCGCAGCACGCCTATACCGAGCGTGACCGGATTGCCGCGTACCAGCCGGAGGTCGTGCCTGCCTTGGAGCTCATGTGCGAATGGGCGGGGTGCAAACTTGCACCGCTGCAAACGATTGAATCCGTGGTGATTGATAGTTCGTCGTTCACCAAAGTGCGGACGGATCTTTACCGCTTAAACGTAGCCATCAAGAATGTGGGCGCCGTGCCGGTGTCGCCGCCTTCTTTGGAGCTAACGCTGACGGATCTTCAGGATCAAAGTCTGGTGCGCAGAATTCTGTCGCCGCAGGAGATCGGTTGGACAGCGCCATCCTTAGGGCCCGGTGCCGAATTCACAGGCACGCTCCCCTTGGCCATTAAAACCTCGGGCGGTATGGAGCGTATTTCAGGCTATCGCCTTCTGGCTTTTTATCCGTAGTCAGAATCACTAGGCGCAAAAAAAGCCCGGACCGAAAGGTGCCGGGCTTTTTCTACCTTGGTGAGTCCAATTAGGGCTTGCTGGAGGTAGGGAACGGCCACGCTGCTTGTGGGTTCAGTGTGGTTTGTGCTGAAGGCGCAGCGGCAGGCTTTGCAGCGGCAGGCTTGGCTGCCTTCTTCGCAGCAGGCTTTTTCGCAGGGGCAGGTTTCTTGGCTGCCGCTGGCTTTTTCGCGGGAGCTGCAGCTTTCTTGGCTGGAGCGGCTTTCTTCGCGACTACGGCCTTTTTAGCGGGAGCGGCTGCTTTTTTCGCGGGAGCTGCAGCTTTCTTGGCTGGAGCGGCTTTCTTCGCGACTACGGCCTTTTTAGCGGGAGCGGCTGCTTTTTTCGCAGGAGCCGCAGCTTTCTTGGCTGGAGCGGCTTTCTTCGCGACTACGGCCTTTTTAGCGGGAACGGCTGCTTTTTTCGCAGGGGTCGCTTTCTTAGCGGGAGCGGCCTTTTTTGCGGCCGGTTTTTTTGCAGTTGCCATCATGTTCTCCTTGTTCAAGGTGCAAAGAGCACTCTCTGCTACGTATTTGGCAGAAAGCGATTCATGCCACTGGGCGCTGTCCCAGTGGCATGAACTTGGTAACGCCAGTCTCTCCCACAGACCGCACGGTCAAAGAGAGGTGGCGAAAACTGTAACGGCTTCACGAGCAACTTAATCCCAGGACAGCGCACCGCCGGACTGGTACTCGATAACACGCGTTTCAAAAAAGTTACGTTCCTTTTTGAGGTCAATCATTTCACTCATCCAAGGGAAAGGATTTTCTTCATTCGGGAACAAGGCCTCGAGGCCGATCTGAGTGGCGCGACGGTTCGCAATGTAGCGAAGGTAGCCTTTGAACATCGAAGCATTCATGCCCAACACGCCACGCGGCATGGTGTCTTCTGCGTAACGGTATTCCAGTTCTACGGCGCGCTCAAAAAGCGCTTTGATCTCTGCCTTGAACTCAGGGGTCCACAAGTGCGGGTTTTCCAACTTGAGCTGGTTGATCAGGTCAATGCCGAAGTTGCAGTGCATGGACTCATCGCGAAGGATGTATTGGTACTGCTCTGCAGCACCCGTCATCTTGTTCTGACGACCGAGAGCCAGAATTTGGGTGAAGCCGACATAGAAAAACAGGCCTTCCATCAGGCACGCGAAAACAATGAGCGACTTCAGCAAGGTCTGGTCGGTCGCGGGTGTGCCGGTATGGAAGTTCGGGTCCATGATCGCTTCAATGAAGGGAATCAGGAACTCATCTTTGTCACGGATCGACTGAACTTCGTTGTAAGCGTTGAAAATCTCGCTCTCGTCCAAGCCAAGGGATTCCACAATGTACTGGTACGCGTGGGTGTGAATCGCTTCTTCGAAAGCCTGACGCAACAGGAACTGCCGGCATTCCGGTGCAGTGATGTGGCGATAGGTACCCAACACGATGTTGTTGGCGGCCAAGGAGTCGGCGGTAACAAAGAAGCCGAGGTTGCGCTTGACGATGCGGCGCTCGTCTTCGGTAAGACCGTTCGGGTCTTTCCAGAGCGCAATGTCGCGGGTCATGTTGACTTCTTGCGGCATCCAGTGGTTGGCGCAAGTAGCGAGGTACTTTTCCCATGCCCACTTGTACTTGAATGGCACGAGCTGGTTAACGTCCGTTTGCCCGTTGATGATGCGCTTGTCAGAGGCGTTCACACGCTTGCCGCCGGCACTGGCTTTGGCGACTTGAACAGCCTGCGCCATGGTGGCGCTGTAGGCTGAAGTGCCCGCAACGGAAGACACCGATGCCTGCGCTACCGGACTGATTTCAGACGGATTGCGCGCGGTATTTAACGGCGATGCGGGCTTAACTTCTTCGTCCCAGGACAACATAGATTTTTCCAATCGTTGGATTATGTAAGCAGTGAATTGAATTGAAAAGTGTTCATGCAATTCACTGAAAATTTGTGTTGTTCAACAGCATCGCAAATGAGGTCACGATGCTGTTGAACTTATTGGCAGGACTCGCAGGTCGGGTCGTCCACGCCACAGAACTTGATGTCTGTTGCGGCATTGCTGGCAAGCATCATTTGCTCTTGTGCAGCCGCTGCAGCAGCTTCAAGTGCGCTCGACATCTTGGGTCCCGAAGTGCCTTCGTTTCCGGAAGAGACGGCATTCAAGCGTCCGGCGCTGACGGTGGACTTTTCCACGTGTGTGGCAGACATGGTGCGGAGGTAGTAAGTCGTCTTGAGTCCACGCAACCATGCCAGCTTGTAGGTCTCATCGAGCTTCTTACCGGACGCGCCTGCCATGTAGATGTTTAGGGACTGGGCCTGGTCGATCCATTTCTGGCGACGCGCTGCCGCTTCAACGAGCCACTGTGTTTCCACTTCGAAGGCAGTCGCGTAAAGCTGTTTGATTTCCAAGGGCACGCGGTCGATGGGGTTCAGCGAGCCGTCGAAGTGTTTCAGGTCCATCACCATCACATCGTCCCAGAGTCCCAAGCGCTTGAGGTCGCGCACCAGGTAGCTGTTGATGACGGTGAACTCACCCGATAAGTTGGACTTGACGGACAGGTTTCCGAAGCAAGGCTCAATGGATGCATCCACGCCGATGATGTTGGAAATAGTGGCCGTTGGGGCGATCGCCACGCAATTGGAGTTGCGCATGCCATCCGCCGCAATTTTGTTGCGCAGTGCATTCCAGTCCATCGTGGAGGAGCGGTCGACCTCTACATAACCACCGCGCGCTGCTGCCAGCATGTCGATGGTGTCGGGTGGCAGGATCCCCTTGTCCCACAGGCTGCCCTTGAAGCTGTGGTACTTGCCGCGTTCGCGGGCCAGGTCCGTAGACGCCCAATAAGCGTAGTAGCTGATGGCCTCCATCGATTGATCCGCAAATGCCACGGCCGCGTCGCTGGCGTAAGGAATACGCAGTTCGTACAGGCTGTCCTGGAACGCCATCAGACCCAAGCCCACCGGGCGGTGGCGCATGTTCGAGTCACGCGCCTTCTTGACTGCGTAGTAGTTAATGTCGATCACGTTATCCAGCATGCGCATCGCGGTAGAGATGGTCCGCTTGAGCTTGTCGTGGTCGAGCGCGCCATCTTTCAAGTGCTGCAGCAGGTTCACAGAGCCGAGGTTGCACACGGCGGTTTCTGTGTCAGACGTATTCAGTGTGATTTCAGTACACAAATTAGACGAGTGCACCACACCGGCGTGTTGCTGGGGCGAGCGGACATTGCAGGCGTCTTTGAATGTGATCCAAGGGTGACCGGTTTCAAACAGCATGGTCAGCATCTTGCGCCACAGGTCGCTGGCTTGCAGTGTGCGCGAAGGCTTGATCTCACCGCGGGCGGCCTTTTCTTCGTAGGCCACATAGGCCTTTTCGAACTCAGCACCAAACAGATCGTGCAAGTCCGGCACGTTAGAAGGCGAGAACAGCGTCCAAGTGCCTTTTTCCATCACGCGGCGCATGAACAAGTCTGGAATCCAGTTGGCCGTGTTCATGTCGTGGGTGCGGCGGCGGTCGTCACCGGTGTTCTTGCGCAGTTCCAGGAACTCCTCGATGTCCAAGTGCCAGGTTTCAAGGTAGGTGCACACGGCACCCTTGCGCTTGCCACCTTGGTTAACGGCCACGGCGGTATCGTTCACCACCTTCAAGAAAGGCACAACACCTTGCGACTCGCCGTTGGTGCCCTTGATGTGGGAGCCCAAAGCGCGCACACGGGTCCAGTCGTTACCCAAGCCGCCGGCGAACTTGGACAGCAGTGCATTTTCTTTGATGGACTCATAAATGCCGTCCAGGTCATCAGGCACCGTGGTCAAGTAGCAGCTCGACAGCTGGGAGCGCAAAGTGCCGCTGTTGAACAAAGTCGGCGTGCTGGACATGAAGTCAAAGCTGGAGAGGACTTCATAGAACTCGATGGCGCGGGCTTCACGATCGATTTCGTTCAGCGACAGGCCCATGGCAACACGCATAAAGAATGCTTGCGGCAGCTCGATGCGGGTTTTGCCTTCATGCAGGAAGTAGCGGTCGTACAGCGTTTGCAGACCCAGGTAGTCGAACTGCAGGTCGCGGCTGGCCTTGATGGCCTGACCGAGGCGTTTCAGGTCAAACTGCTGCAGCTTCTCGTCCAGCAGGTCTGCGTCAACACCACGCTTGATGAAGCCCGGGAAGTAGTCCGCGTAGGCTTCCTGCATGTCGGCTTGCGCCACGTCGCGTCCGAGTACTTCGCGGGATATCGTGTGGAACAGCAGGCGAGCGGTGGCGTAGGTGTAGTCAGGGTCTTTTTCAATCAAGGTACGCGCAGCCAAAATGGCGGCCTTGTACACCTCGTCCAAAGGAACGCCGTCGTACAGGTTACGCATGGTCTCCGCCATGATGGGCGCGGCTTTGACATCAGCACCCAAACCGCTACAAGCCGTTTCGATGCGGGATTGCAATTGGGCCAGGTCCAGGGGCACGCGCTGACCGTTATCGATCACGTGAATAACAGGCGCTGCCGGTGCATCGGTCGCAACTTGCTTGGCGCGCTCCTGGGTGCGACGCTCACGGTACAGAACGTAGGCGCGAGCGATTTCGTGGTGACCACCGCGCATCAAGCCCAATTCCACTTGATCCTGCACGTCTTCAATATGGAACGTGCCGCCGCCCGGACGGGAGCGCACCAGTGCGCGGATGACTTGTTGTGTCAAACCATCGACGGTTTCACGCACGCTGGCCGACGCGGCACCTTGGGTGCCATGCACTGCCAGAAAGGCCTTCATCATGGCCACGGCAATTTTGTTCGGCTCAAAGGGCACGACCGCGCCATTGCGGCGAATGATCTGGTAGTGCGAATACGCTTGCGTTGCGGGGCTCTCGTTGCCGGGTGTGGGGGAGAGCAGGGGGGCGGTTGCCGTCGGTACGGCAGCAGAAATAGATTGCATAGTTTCCTCGTCTAAATCAGTGTATTTTTGTGGGGACTGTGTGCCGTAGGGCCTGTCGCAGCGAAGCGGCTTTGAGCTCGCCTGACAACCAAGGCACACTATATCTGGGGTCTGGGGTGCTTGCAACCCACTACCGGTAGTGTATCTGCTCGGCGCCGGTGTTTTGGGGAGTCGGTGGTTTGACCCACTCCGGCGCGGGACCATTCAGCCTGGATAAAAGCCTTGATTGGCGTTACTTTTCTGGCGCCTAACCAGTGTTTATGCGGCTTGCAGCTGAGTTTGGCCTGTCGCGCCTTGATTGGTGCGGGTGCGGCTGAAAATAAGGCCCGGCAAGTGCGCCCGAAAATATTTCTTAGTGCCTGGCGCCGCTGTCAGGACTTGTCGCTTTCTTGCAATTCGGCGGGAAGCTCCCAGTTGGAAATGGCGGGCCAATGCGCTAGTCGGCTCCACTCGAATCCGGGGCCCGGGTCCGTCTTGCGGCCCGGAGCAATATGCTCGTGTCCCGCGACGTAACGGATTCCATAGTTTTGTGCGATTGCCGCACAAAGTCGCTCCAGGCTTTGGTATTGCACTTCGGTAAACCGGTCGTCGTCCATGCCCTCGAGTTCGATGCCGATCGAGTAATCATTGCAATTCACCTTCCCGCGGTGGGACGAGGTGCCCGCATGCCAAGCCCTGTCGTTCCCGCTCACGAACTGCCAAACCACGCCCGCCCGCGTCACGAAAAAGTGGCTGGAGACCTGCATGCCTCTGATAGTTTGAAAATACGGGTGGGCGTCCCAATCCAGTGCGTTGGTAAACAACTGGCGCACGCCGTCCCCGCCGTATTCACCCGGTGGTAGGGAGATGGAGTGCAGTACTACCAGCTCCGTGCAGGCGTCCAGGGGCCGGGGGCCGAAGTTGGGGGAGCTTTCGTGGCGGGCTTCACTCCACCAGCCCTCCGACCAGCATCCGTCGCTCTCCGTGACGGGCTCAGTCCGCTTTGCCATCGTCTTGTTCCGGCACATCAATACACAGGCGCTCCATGCGGTAGCGGATCTGGCGCAGGCTGATGCCAAGGCGTTGCGCTGCTGCGGTCCGGTTGAAGCGGGTTTCACGCAGTACGTGGATCAGGATTTCGCGCTCCTGTGCGTCCAAATGACTCTGCAGGTCCGCGGGAATGCTCAAGGGGCCGGGGGCCGTCGCGGCGGCTTCCTGTTCTTGTGGGGAGTCCAGCTCCAGCGCATCGCCTTCAGACAGCGCCAGTGCCCGGTGCAGCAGGTTTTCCAGCTCGCGGACGTTCCCGTGCAAGGGCAGTGCTTGGAGTTGCTGCAGTAGCTCCGCCGACAGGCGGGGAACGTCGGAGCCGGTTTCATCACAAATCCGCGTGACCAGTGCTTGGCACAGGGCCTCCAGGTCATCTCTGCGCTCCCGCAGGGGCGGCAGATGGAGGTCGATCACATTCAGGCGGTAATACAAGTCCTGGCGGAAGTTCTGGGCGGCCACCTCAGCCACCAGGTCTTTGTGGGTCGCGCTGACCAGGCGGATGTCCACCGACTCTTCCTGGTTACTACCCAGCGGGCGGATCTTGCGCTCCTGGATCGCTCGCAAGAGCTTGGCCTGCATGGCCAGGGGCAGATCCCCTATCTCATCTAGAAACAAGGTGCCGCCATGGGCGGCTTGAAAAAAGCCCGGCCGGTCCTGGGTCGCACCGGTGTAGGCCCCTTTGCGGGCCCCGAAGAATTCAGCCTCCAGCAGAGACTCCGGAATGGCGCTGCAATTGACCGCCACCCACGGTCCGCTGGCCCGGTGACTGTTGGCATGCAAGGCCCGGGCAGCCAGTTCCTTGCCGGTGCCCGACTCGCCCCGTATCAACACCGGCGCCATGCTCCGGGCGACTTTGGCAATCCGCTCCTTGAGCGCCACCATGGTCTGGGATTGCCCCACCAGTTGCTCCAAGGCTTTGGCGCCCTCGCTGGCACTGTTGGTGGCACCGCGGGTGGAGCGCTCGGCCGATGGGGGCGCACCGGCGCTGGCACCGCCCAGGGCGGCCGCTACCGCACTGCGGAATTGCTTCAAATCCACCGGCTTGGTCAGGTAGTCAAACGCCCCGGCCTTCAGAGACTCCACGGCGTTTTCTGCAGAGCCATAGGCCGTGATCACGACCGAGCGGGCCTTGCTTTTATGGGCGCGCAAGGCGTGCAATAGGTCGACGCCCATGCCGTCCGGCAAGCGCATGTCGGTGATCACCAGGTCGTAAGTCGTGGCTGCCATGGCGTCGCGGGCTTCCTGCACAGAGGCTGCCGTATCGACCTGATGGCCCTCGCGCAGCAGCGTGAGCTCGTAGAGCGTGCGGAGATCCGGCTCATCATCCACCACCAGAATCCGGGCATTGTTCAATAAAGGGATGCTTGCCATAGGGAGTTGCCGTCAGCGTCGTGGGTTGAGGGGCTCTTTAGCCGGCTCAGGGTCAGGGTGAAGTCATTGCCGTCGTGGAGCTGCCCGTTACGGATTCGCGGGCTGCGCTGGTATTGCAGGTTGGCGCCGTGGCGCTCACACAGTTCGCGTGAAATGTAGAGTCCCAAGCCGCTGGAACGACTTTCGGATGAGAAAAACGGTTCAAACAAATGCCGCTCAACGGTCTGGTCCATCCGGGCACCATCACTCCAAACAGAAATGAGCGCTGCAGCGTCGGTGTAACTCACGGTGATTTGAATGGCCTCTAGTTGCCTGCTCGCGTAGCGCAGGGCATTGTCCAGTAGGTTGATCAGTACCTGGCGCAGGTGCTCGGGGTCGAAGCGCACAGCGTGGGGGCGGGGGTCAATGTCGAGGCCGATCAGCCCGGCAATACCTTTGTGCTGCGCCCAGTCCTGCGCCATGCGGTGCACGATGTCACTCAAGCCATAGAGGGCGTCGTGTTCGCCGGTTGCACTGGTCCGGGCACGGGCCACATTCAAAATATCGTCCACGATTTTGCCCAGCCGTTTAGCGTTTTGGCTCACCATGTCCGTGAGGCGCAGTTGCCTCGGGTCTTGAAGCTCCTCGGACAGCAGGGCGTTGGCCTGGGCGATGGCCGCCAGGGGGTTGCGAATTTCATGGGCAACCGCGGTAGACATGCGCCCCATGCTGGCCATTTTTTCGTTGCGCAGTCGCGCCTCGGCGTGCCGCTGGTCTTGTAAGAACAGCACGCAGAGGCTGTCTTCGCCAATGCCCTGAGGCGCTGCCAGGCGGGTGCGGGCCAGCACCTTGAGCGTGCCACCAAGGTCGTGTTGGAGCTCGAGCTCGGCTTCCTGGTTTTGGCCGCTGCCCAGGCTCAAGCGCGTGAGCTGCAACAGAGGGCGCCAAGCAGCATCCGCTTTTAAGTCAAACACCGCCGACCGGAGCCGGTCCGCGTCCCCCAGCAGTGCGCGGGCGGCGGGGTTGGCCGCGCGCACCACGCCACCTTGGTCCACGATCACCACCCCTTCAGGCATGGCTTCAATGACCAGTTCGTTCACTTCGCGTTGAATAGAGGCGGCCAGTTGGTTCTGCCGGGCCCGGCGGCCTTCGTTGGCCAGGCGGGTGGCCAATTGGTTGGCCAGAAAGGCCACCGCAAAGTAGCCAATGCCACTCAAGCCGGCTTGGGCGAACGCCGCGGTGCTGTCTGCATCACTCTGAATCTGGCTCCAAATGGCGCCACCCAGCAGCAGCATGGTGACGCCGGCCGCGGTGCCCAAGGCCAGCCGCAAAGAGCCCAGGACCGAGGCCAGCAACACGGGCAGCGCAAACAAGGGGGTGTAGTTCAAGCTGCTGGCGTTAAGCCATTGCAGGGCAGAAAAGGCCAGCACGTCAATGCCGATCAGCACCCCCCAGGACCGGCTGAACGCGCCACCCAGGGGGCGGGGCCGCAAAAAGAGGCGGGCCGCCAGAGTGCTCAAGAAATAAACGCCGGTAATGGCCAGC
Source organism: Rhodoferax sp. (assembly GCF_013297935.1). GTDB lineage: Bacteria > Pseudomonadota > Gammaproteobacteria > Burkholderiales > Burkholderiaceae_C > Allorhodoferax. Next base: position 185,196 of record NZ_JAAFIX010000005.1, read on the forward strand.
AGCGTGACGCTGTGCGTGGTGCTCGTAAAGAACAGCGTAGCCTGCAGCCCCACGAGCACCGTGCCCAATACCCAACGTGCGGTCATGAAGGCTTGCCACAGCCTTTTGAACTCACTCTGGTCACCGGCCGGCACCGAGAGGGGCTCTAGCGCTGCAGCTCCGAACCAGGAGTGCTCGCCCGGGTCGTGTGTCATCCCGGCTCCGCTAAACGCAGGTGCTCGGCGCTGCAGTACTCCGCGTGTTGGCCCTTCACCAGGTCAGCGGCCGGCACGTGCACACCGCAATGGGCGCAGGCGGCCATGGTGATGCTGCCCTTCGCAGCCGGCGGCTCCGGAGGTCGCGCCACCGGCGGACGCCGTGTTTTGCTACGCACATACCAGACCACCCCGAGGATGACCAACAAGACAAGCAGGTTCTTCATGCCGCCCGGCCCAGCAACACTTCCATGACAAATCGCGAGCCCACATACCCTAAAAGCAGCAGCACGCTGCCGGTGTAGAGCACGGCCACGGCGCGCTTGCCCCGCCATCCGAACCGGGCGCGCCCGATCAGCAGCACGGCAAAGGTGATCCACGCCAGCACAGAAAACACCGTTTTGTGATCCCAGTGCCAAGCGTGGCCCTTGCCGTACACCACATCCCCAAACAAATAGCCCATGCCCAGGGTCGCCGTCAGCAACGCAAAGCCTGCGGCAACAAAGCGGTAGGTCAGTCGCTCCAGCGTCAGCAGGGGCAGGCCACTGTGCGGATCGGCAGCCTGGCGGATACGCGCTTCGGCGCGACCCATGAGCCAGGCATGTACCACTGCGGTGCCAAACAAGCCGTAGCTGGCGACCCCGAAAGCCAGGTGGGTTGGCAACCACAGGGTGGCGCTGCTGGGTAAGGGCGTGCCCGGAAAGAGGCACGCCAGCAGCACCGCTACCGTGCCGACGGAGGACAGGGCCCAACGGGTTTGCAATTGCGGGTAAATCTGGCTCTCGATGGCATACACCGCCGCCACGACCCAGGCCGTCATGGACAGTGCGGGGGCGAAACCGAAGTGGGTGGGCGGCAAGAGCAGGCCCCACGCCAAGGCCGCGCCGTGCAGAAACCAGGCCAGCGCCACCCACGCGCGGGCGGTTGCAGGGCTCTGGTGTGCCGCCCGCAAGGCCGGCCACGCATAAGAACAGGCCGCCAAAACCGATAAGGCTAAGCTGGTGGGAGACGCACTGGCTAAAATCATGTGCACAGTTTAGCGTTTTGCTCCCTGCCGGCACTGTCCGGCGCACACCGCAGGTTGCACCTGCCGGAATACTTCAATATGGCCTCCGCTCTTACCGACAAACTTTCCCGCCTTGTTAAAGACCTGCGAGGCCAGGGCCGCATCACCGAGTCCAACGTGACCGACATGCTGCGCGAAGTGCGCATGGCCTTGCTGGAGGCCGACGTGGCCCTGCCGGTGGTGCGCGACTTCATAGCCCGCGTGAAAGAAAAAGCGCTCGGCCAGGAAGTGCTGGGCTCGCTGCAGCCGGGCCAGGTGCTGGTGAGCATCGTCAACCGCGAGCTGGCCGCCACCATGGGCGAAGGCGTGAGCGACATCAACCTCGCTGCCCAGCCGCCCGCTGTTATTTTGATGGCGGGCCTGCAAGGTGCCGGTAAAACCACCACCACTGCCAAGCTGGCCATGCACCTGATTGAGAAGCGCAAGAAGAAGGTGCTGACCGTGTCGGGTGACGTGTACCGCCCCGCCGCCATCGAACAGCTCAAAACCGTGACGGCCCAAGCAGGCGCCGAATGGTTCCCCTCCACCCCGGACCAGAACCCGGTCGACATTGGCCGCGCCGCGCTGGACTACGCTAAAAAGCACTTCTTTGATGTGCTGCTGGTCGACACCGCCGGCCGCCTGGCGATTGACGAAGCCTTGATGGCGGAAATCAAAAACCTGCACGCTGCGCTGAACCCGGTCGAAACCCTGTTTGTGGTGGACGCCATGCAGGGCCAGGACGCGGTCAACACCGCCAAGGCTTTTAAAGAGGCGCTGCCGCTGACCGGCATCATCCTCACCAAAACCGATGGCGATTCGCGCGGTGGTGCTGCGCTGTCGGTGCGCCAGGTCACCGGCGCGCCCATCAAGTTTGCCGGTACCAGCGAAAAGCTCGATGGCCTGGAGGTGTTTGACGCCGAGCGCCACGCCGGGCGCATTCTGGGCATGGGCGATATCGTGGCGCTGGTGGAGCAGGTCACTGCAGGTGTTGACATCGAAGCCGCCAAGAAGCTGGCCGAGAAGGTCAAGAGCGGCGCGGGCTTTGACCTGAACGACTTTTTGGCCCAGATCCAGCAAATGAAGCAAATGGGTGGCCTCTCCAGCCTGATGGACAAGCTGCCCGCCGCCATGGCGGCCAAGGCCGGTCAGGTGGATATGGACAAGGCCGAGAAAGACATCAAGCGCAAGGAAGGCATCATCCACAGCATGACGCCGCTGGAGCGCCGCAAGCCCGACCTGATTAAGGCCACCCGCAAGCGCCGCATTGCCGCCGGTGCCGGTGTGCATGTGCAAGAGGTGAACCGCATGCTCAAAGAGTTTGAGCAGATGCAGGACATGATGAAGAAGATGAAGGGCGGCGGCATGATGAAGATGATGAAGCGCCTGGGCGGCATGAAGGGCATGCCCAAGATGCCGTTCTGATGGCAGACCACACACCGGCAAATATCTTCAAGGGCATAGGCCTGGCCGTGTTGGCTATGGCCTGTTTTGCCACCCTGGACACCACCACCAAATGGGTGTCGCTGAGCGCCCCGCTCATTGTGGCCATGTTTTTCCGCTATGCGTTTCAGGCTGTGGCTACCTCCGCCATTGAGCTGCCGCGCCAAGGGCGTGCGCTCCTGCAGACCCGGCATCTCGGCCTGCACCTCCTGCGTGGACTGTTGTTGCTGACCACCAGCGTGCTGGCTTTTTTGAGCCTGAAACATATGCCGGTGGGCGAGTTCACCGCCATCGTGCTGCTCACCCCGCTCGTGGTCACTCTGATGGCTGCCCGCATGCTGCACGAAAAAGTGTCCGGCCTGCGCTTGCTGCTGGTCGCTGGCGGGTTTGCGGGCACGCTGGTGATCGTGCGGCCCGAGGGCTCCGACATGAACTGGGCTCTGTTGTTCCCCATCGGCGTGGTGCTGGCCAATGCGGGCTTTCAGTTGCTGACCAGCCGCATGGCCCGCACCGAAGACCCCATGACCATGCAGTTCTACACCGGCTGGACCGGCGCCGCCATTGCCGCGCTGGCGCTGCCCTTTGTGTGGGCGCCTATTGAGTCCCATGCGGTATGGGGCGGGCTGTTGTTGATGGGTTTTCTGGGCAGCCTGGGGCACTTCATCTTTATTCAGGCCTTCAAACGCGCACCGGCAGCGGTGCTCATGCCCTATATGTATGCGCAGATTGCGTTCGCCATGCTGGGCGGCTGGCTGATGTTTTCGCACGTGCCCGACCGCTGGACGCTGGTGGGCATGGGCCTGATCGCGGTATGCGGAGCCGCCGGTGCCTGGCTCACGGCGCACGAGAGCAGGGCATCGGCGGAGGCGCCGGAGCATTGATGGGTGGCGTTTTTAGTGCCAAATTGGCCTATAGCCCCCGTGATATATGCGCGAGTAGCTACTGATTTTGTAGTGTATTTTCGTCGGTTTGGGGGGCAGAGCGGGGAGTCCGGGCCCCCGCCTCATACTGCCAAATGCGCAGAAATCGGCGGGACCCCGAACTCCCCGCTCTGCGGGTGGCATGGCTGGTGTGCGTGCAGGATCGGGTAAGGTCGTGGGTCAGCTTTGCAGCGGAAGCGGACCTTTCCTTCAGCGTGCAAACCACTCCTCTAGTGGAAGAACTTGCCTGATTTGCAGGATTATTATTTGCGACCCATCCAGCCCAAGCAGAGAAATACCCAAATAGATCAAACGCTTAGCTGACTGGCACAGCAACTGCCGCCATGCTGCCTGCCTTGTTATTGGCGGTTTTGCAAGGCTTCACGGTTCGTAAATAGATGGCACGGCAGGCCATATACTGACAAAAATCGATTGAAAACAATCACTTAGCTGGAGCAAGGGAGGCGCGCACAATGACACTTGAGCCAAGTTTTTTTGTACTTTTGCGGCATTTATCAAGTTGAGACTTCATCAAAATGACTGACTCGATCTTCAAGGTTTCCGACGTTAAGTCGCTAAAAGAGCTCGCTCACGTTTTGACGTACCCGCTCATTGCCGTTGCGTACTTTATGCAATCTGGCCCGAGCATTGGATGGGAAGATCAATGGCGTTGGGGTATTCCTGAAAGTCTTACCGTGACGGGGCAACTATCTCTGTTCTTTATCTACTTCGCATTGAAGTCAATCTGGGTGTGTGCGGCAGTCGGTGTTGTTGACGTGCTCGTCACCCAATTGAATTGGGAGTATGGCGAAGTGTTGCTCGCAATAGCAAGCATCGTTTTCATTGGAGTCGGCCTCATGGGACTCTTTGCGCAAGACATGCATCCGTTACTGGCAAAGGTGAACAAGTTTTGGTTCGTCGCATGTCTTGTATGGGGTTTTGCTTGTTCAGGGAGGCTGGAGCGTGCGACCAAGTCTTAACAGGTTGTTCGTCACGGACATGCTGCAGCAGAATGCCGCTACGCGGCGTGTGCTGCCCGCCGGACAACGCCAACGTTAGATGGCAGACCACCCTGATCTCGAAACGAAGGTGCTGAAGTGGATGAAGTCCACTGGTTTTCCTTTGGAAATGGCTGCTGCAAGTGCGTTTCGCAATGCCAAGTTCGAGGTTCGCCAGTCGAGCACGTACGTAGATCCTGAAAGCGGTAAAGGGCGAGAGATAGATGTCGTCGTCGTAGACCCGGATTGGATTGGAGCGGTCGATATCGGTTTTGTTCTCGAATGCAAGTCATCTACACGGCCTTGGGTGGTTTTGCGCTCGGATGATGCATTCGCCAATTACAACCGCTTCTCGGCCTTCGCTCCGATGACGGAGTCTGCACGGGCCGCGTTGGTTGGTAAGGCTCCCGGGTTCGACTCAGTCAGCCTCGCATCGATGAAGTACATCGAGAGGCCATCGGATGGCGGCTATGGCCTGAGGCAAGCGTTAGATGGTGTCGACCAAGCTTACGCAGCGGCGATGGGCGCGGTGAAAGCTTGTGTGCACCTCATCCACGAATGCGAGTCTCTTTCTTACAAGCCAGCCGCGATCTACTTTCCGGTGATTGTGGTGGATTCGCCGATCTATGAATGCACCTTACTGGCAAACGGTGAGCTGGCGCTGGAGGAAGTGAGCCACAGCGAGTTTCTATTTGTTGCACACATCCCAGGGCGAATTGGTTGCTGGGTGAGGGTAGTTGGGAAGGCAGACTTGCCGCGTTACGCAGCCTGGGCTCGCGAGTTGGCAAACACGCTGCGAGCCGACCTCAAAGATCAAGAGGAACGCGTGCTCGGCACATTGCAGGAGGGCGCGAAGTGAGCGACGTATCTAACTGGGCGACCCATGCGGACGCACAGCAGCAGGTTGCCGCTGCGAGGCGTTTGCTGCGTGCCTGTGACCTCCAACGTAAGGACTGCTGCGAAGCGCACTAAACGTCAGCTTCCAGCTTCAAGCCGACCATCCACCCTCAAGGCGAGGAGCGCAGCTTGCGAGCGCAGGGGCCATTAGCGGTTGCCACAGAGGCGGCGCCCCCGTCACCCGGTTGACGATGAAATACAGGCACACCCATAGCAGCCGCCCGCGAGGTGCGCCGGAGTCCGCAAGCTGGGTTGCTCGCCACCGCCTACCCGCAGGCGCGCAAGGTTTTTAAGCTAAATTGCCCTCTAGCCCTTGCAGATGCTGCGCGAAAAGCTACAAATTCAGTAGCAAATCACAGCATTCGCCCCGTCTTCACAAACCGGTCGTGCCACGACAGGGCCTCGCTCAGGATGTGCGGGGTGTGGCGGCCGGGGGCGGTTTGCAGGGCGCGGTCAAAGTAGTCGCGCAGGGCAGGGCGGAAGTCTGGGTGGGCGCAGTGCTCGATGACGAGTTGGGCGCGCTGCGTGGGGGACTTGCCGCGCAGGTCGGCCAGGCCTTGTTCGGTGACGATGATTTCCACGTCGTGCTCGGTGTGGTCGGTGTGCGAGACCATGGGCACGATGCACGAAATGGCGCCGTCCTTGGCGGTGGAGGGCGTCATAAAAAACGACAAGTAGGCATTGCGCGCAAAGTCGCCCGAGCCGCCGATGCCGTTCATGATGCTGCTGCCCATGATGTGGGTGGAGTTCACGTTGCCGTAGATGTCGGCCTCGATCATTGCGTTCATGGCAATCAGGCCCAGGCGGCGGATTACCTCGGGGTGGTTGCTCATCTCCTGCGGGCGCAGGACGATGCGTTCGCGGTAGAAGTCGATGTTGGCGTTGAACTCTTCCAATGCTGCCGGGCTGAAAGACAGCGCCGTGGCCGAGGCCATGGTCAGCTTGCCAGACTTGATCATCTCCAGCATGCCGTCTTGCAGCACTTCGGTGTAGGCGGTCAGGTTCTCAAACGGGCCGTGGTTCAGGCCCATGAGCACGGCGTTGGCGATGTTGCCCACTCCGCTTTGCAGCGGTAGCAGGTCCGCAGGCAGGCGGCCGGCACTCACCTCTTGCTGCAGGAACTGGATGATGTGCCCGGCAATGCGCTCCGACGTGGCATCGGGCGCTGCGAAGGGCGAGTTGCGGTCGTGCTCGCTGGTTTCCACCACCGCAATCACTTTGGCCGGGTCGCAGTGCAGGTAGCAGTCGCCAATGCGGTCGCCCGGCGCCACCAGCGGAATGGGCTGGCGGTGCGGCGGAATGCGGGTGCCGTAGTAAATGTCGTGCATGCCCTCCAAGCCGGGGTGCTGCAAGCTGTTCACTTCCAGAATGATGTGGTCGGCCAGGTCCAGCCATGTCTTGTTGTTGCCCACCGAAGACGATGGAATCAGCCGCCCGTCGGGCAGGATGCCCGCTACCTCGACCACCGCGACCTTAAGCGGCCCCAAAAAGCCAAACCACGCGAGCTGCGCCACGTGCGAGAGGTGGATGTCGGTGTACTGCATCTGCCCCGCGTTGATCTGCTTGCGCACCGTGGGGTCCGACTGGTAGGGCAGGCGCATGTGCACGCCGTGGGCCTTCGCTAGCGCGCCGTCTAGCTCAGGCGCGGTGGAGGCGCCGGTCCACAGGCCAATTTGAAAGTCTTCCCCAGCGGCATGCAATGCTTCCATGCGCGCGGCCAGCGCCTGCGGCACGGCCTTGGGGTGGCCCGAGCCGGTGAAGCCGCTCATGCCCACATTGGCCCCGGCGGGGATGAGGGCGGCGGCGGCTTCGGCCGACATGACTTTGGATTGGTAGACGGGGTGTTGAATGCGGGGGGGCAAGGGCATGTCCAAAAAACTCCGGTGCTGTGATGAGGCTGGTCCCGATGGAAGGCTGCGGCGCGGGCCATCTTACGTGGAGCTTGCGGGTTTACCCTTGGATTTTTCTTGACTTAAGGCAAGCCAAAAGCAAAAAGGGCTCCCGAGGGAGCCCTTGGCAGATGGTGCGCAGACTTCAGGCCACGGTCTCTGCGGTCATTACCTCACCGCGCAGCGTGTAGCTTCGCGTCTCAGTAATTGTCACATCCACGAGCTGGCCCACCAGGCGCGGGTGGCCGGCAAAGTTGACCACGCGGTTGCATTCGGTGCGGCCCATGAGTTCGCCGTTGTCGCGCTTGCTGCCGCCTTCCACCAGGATGCGCTGCACCGTGCCCAGGCGCTGGTTGCTGATGGTGGCAATGTTGGCGTTGATGGCGGCTTGCAGCTCCTGCAGGCGGGCCAGCTTCACTTCGTGCGGCGTGTCGTCGTGCAGATTGGCGGCCGGTGTGCCGGGGCGGGGGCTGAAGATGAAGCTGAAGCTGTTGTCAAAGCCCACATCGTGGATCAGCTTCATCATCTTGGCGTGGTCTTCATCGGTCTCGCCGGGGAAGCCAACGATGAAGTCCGAGCTGATGCTCATGTCGGGGCGGATGGCGCGCAGCTTGCGGATGGTGCTTTTGTATTCCATGGCGGTGTAGCCGCGTTTCATGGCCATCAAAATTTTGTCGCTGCCGTGCTGCACGGGCAGGTGCAAGTGGCTCACCAGCTTGGGCAACTTCTCGTAGGCGGCAATTAGGCTGGGGGTGAATTCGTTGGGGTGGCTCGTGGTGTAGCGGATGCGTTCGATGCCGGGGATGTCGCTCACATACTCCAGCAAAGTGGCAAAGTCAGCCATTTCGCCCGAGTCGCCCATGGCGTTGCGCCACGCGTTCACGTTTTGGCCCAGCAGGTTCACCTCTTTCACGCCCTGGTCGGCCAGGCCGGCAATCTCCACCAGCACATCCTCAAACGGGCGGTTGATTTCGGTGCCGCGGGTGTAAGGCACCACGCAGTAGCTGCAGTACTTGTTGCAGCCTTCCATGATGCTCACAAACGCCGACGCGCCGTCCACCTTGGCCGGCGGCAGGTGGTCGAACTTCTCAATCTCGGGAAAGCTGATGTCCACCTGCGGTTTGTCCAGCGCCTTGCGGGCGTTCAGCAGCTCCGGCAAGCGGTGCAGGGTTTGCGGGCCGAACACCACGTCCACATAAGGCGCGCGTTTGATGATTTCGGCGCCTTCCTGGCTGGCCACGCATCCGCCCACGCCGATCTGCACGCCCCGGGCTTTCAGGTGCTTGATGCGGCCCAGGTCGGAAAACACCTTCTCCTGCGCCTTTTCGCGCACCGAGCAGGTGTTGAACAAAATCAGGTCGGCCTGCTCCACGTCGTCGGTGGGCTCGTAGCCCTGGGCGGCGCCTAGCACGTCGGCCATTTTGTCGGAGTCGTACTCGTTCATCTGGCAGCCGAAGGTTTTGATAAAGACTTTTTTAGACATGGTGGGTCCGTTGAATTGCTATTATTTTTGTAGCTGCTACCGCAAGTAATGCGGGGGCTACAGGCCAAAATGGCCTCAAACTGCGCGAGGCGGCGAGTTACTTGGAGTAAGACGGCTTGGTGGGGTAGAGCGCGACTTCGGTCTCGTTCAATACCCACACGTCGTGCAGCATGGACTGGCTGTCCAGCACAGTCATGACCGGCAAGGACTGGCCGACCAGGCTAGCCGACATCATCAACATGCCATTGGCGCCGCGGATGCGGGCGCCGGGGGACAAGCGTCCGGCCAGGTTGTTAAACAGCACTTCAGGTGGCTGCACCACCTGCAGGGTACCCCGCAAGGCGGTGGCCGGAAAAGTGCGCACGGTGACCGAGTTGCCATTGCTATCGGTGACCATTCGGGAAACGACGCCGTTTTGGGCATGCGCCAGCCCAGCAGTCGCGGCCATGAGCATGGCGCCGCAGGCCAAGGAGCTAAGGTGAGTGCGCCAAGCGCGAGGGCAGCGGTTCATGGTGTGTATCCAGAGGCTGTGAATGAAGCGCCCGATTTTAACGGGCTCCACGCTTAGCGAGGTTTTTTGAGGCGTTGCATCATCAGATCTTGCGCGACGCGCATGCGCTCCACGGCCGCAGACAAGTCTTTGAACTCCGCAACCCGCATGCTGGCAGCGGGCGCGGTGGTTTCCCCGCGGCTCAATGCGTCCACGATGTCGGTCAGGCGCTTGATCGGGGTGGTCACGCTCTTGGGAAGGCTGATCAACAAGTAGATGCCGATGCCGATGCCAATCAACACGGTGGCCATGACGCCGTAAATCATGGTGTTGAAGCCCTGGTTGGTCACCGTGGTAAGTGCCAGAGTGGCTTGGCTCTTGCGGGCAAATGTTTCTGCGACGCTCTTGATAAGGTCTGCAGAGAACCGGTCTTTGCCTGCCTTGATCTGGTCGTTGGCCTCTTCCGGCAGCAACATGCGGGTGGTCTCGACCACGGGTGCTGGCTCTTTGGCTTTGCCCGGTTTGGTGTTCAGGGCCGCTTGCTCAGCGGCCAGGGCCGCCTCTTCCTGCATTTTCTTGACCCGGTTTTCCACCTCGCCAAACACTTTGTTCATTTCAGAGGCATAGAAATCGCTAGCTGCCGACCACTGGCCCACGCGAGTGACTTCGTCGCCATCGAGCGCATTGCTAGCGTTGGTGCGCAAGCGACCCAGCAACGCGGTGATCTTGTCCATGGTGCCGGTCCATTCCTTTTGGTAATTGGCACGTCTCTCTGGCTGGTTCACGTAAATGAAGTATTCCTTTTCATAGCGACGGATCTGCTGCGCCAAGGTGGACAGCTCAGCCAGGTCCACCTGGGCAATCGTGTTCTTGCGGGCCACTTCGACCACTTCGCGTTCGGTGTAGCGGCCCATCGTGAGCACACCAACCGCTTGCAGCACAAAAAACACGATGATGCCGGCCAGGCCCACCATCAACTTACGGTTTATGGATGTAGTTTTCTTCATGATTTACTTCTTGGTGGAGTTATGAGGTGCAGACGCTTGCGCGGTGTATTGCGCGAGGATTTGTTGCCGGATGCGCTCTATCGGTAGCCCTGAAGGCAGGTGCTGCGCCAGATTGATCAAGAAAGAGCGGAGGTGCACTTCGTCACTCACCAGCGGGGAGTGGTCTGTGGCGGTGGTGGCGTCCATGGCGTCTTCCACCACGAACTGGGCTGCAACGCCCAAATACTCCACGAGCACTCGGGTTGCAATAGCGGTCAAAGGGTCGGGGTTCCACACGGGATAGAGTCTTTCTTGTTCACCGTGTGGCAAAGCAGGTTATGCCACTGGTATCGATTTCAAGAATTGTAGGTGCCGACTAGGGGACCGTGTTGAGCAGGCGGCGCCAGCCCAAAAGCAAAAACCCGCAATTGTTCACACAACTGCGGGTTTCTTATTTGGTGGTCGTAGGTGGACTTGAACCACCGACATCAGCATTATGAATGCTGCGCTCTAACCAACTGAGCTATACGACCGAAGACCGGCATTATATGCCAGATTTATTGATGCGTAAAGTTTGCTGCGCGTTTGTTCACAAAAGCGTCCATGCCTTCTTTCTGGTCGGAGGTGGCAAACAGGGCGTGGAACATGCGGCGCTCGAAGGCAATGCCGTCGGCCAGGGTGCCTTCAAAGGCGCGGTTCACCGATTCTTTGGCCGCCATGGTGGCCACTTGGGAGAAGGCGCAAATCTGCAGTGCGGCACCCAAGGCTTCTTCTTGGAGCTTGTCCAGCGCGACCACGCGGCTCACCAGCCCAGCGCGCTCGGCCTCAGTGGCGTCCATCATGCGGCCGGTCAGCGCGAGGTCCATGGCCTTGGCTTTGCCCACCGCACGGGGCAGGCGCTGGGTGCCACCGGCGCCTGGGATGATGCCCAGCTTGATTTCCGGTTGGCCGAACTTGGCGTTGTCGGCGGCGATGATGAAGTCGCACATCATGGCCAGCTCACAGCCGCCGCCCAGTGCGAAGCCGCTAACTGCCGCAATGACCGGTTTGCGGATCGTGCGGATGGTTTCCCAGTTGCGGGTGATGAAGTCGCCCTTGTAGGCGTCCGCAAAGCTGAATTTGGCCATGGCCGTAATGTCGGCACCGGCCGCAAAGGCCTTCTCGCTGCCGGTGATGACCATGCAGCCGATGGCGGGGTCGGCATCAAATGCTTTCAATGCAGCGCCCAGCTCGTCCATCAGCTGGTCATTCAGGGCGTTGAGTTGCTTGGGGCGGTTCAGGGTGATAACGGCAACTTTTTCGCCTTCCACGCGGGTGGTGATGCATTCGTAGCTCATTCAACAGTCTCCTCGGTATCTAGGTTTGGTAAGGGTGCGGGCACTATAGCGGGGCGGTTTTGCGCCGCCCTGACAAGCGTATGCGGCTCAGGCGGCGTCCAGCCAGCGGTTGGCAGCGGCCGCATCACGCACCGAGAGGCGCACTGCCTGGCTCGGGCCGGGTAGGGTGAGCTGGAGCGACAGGAGGCGCTTGTCGCGCGACACGAGCGCCGTAACTTTCTTGGCTTTGCCGGCATAGAGCATCAGGTCGTCCAGGACCTGCATACGCCAAGGCTCGCCCTCGGTCTGCACGGCAAGCCACTCGTCTCCAGCGGCAAACCCGGCTTTCTCTGCGGCACCACCGCGCAGCACTTGGTGGATAAACAGCCCGCCGCTTTCCTTGACGCGCAGCCCGAGTTGCTGGGCGGCCTGGTCGGGCTCGTGGTTGACCTGCACACCGTGTTGCTCCAGCAACTCGGCCACGGGCAGCTCTTTGGTGCTGTGGACCCAGCGGGCCAGGTCTTTGGCAAACGAGCGGCCGCCCAACTCTTGCAGCACCGCCAGGAGGTCCGCCTCGGACATGGGGCCGCCGGCGCAACGCGTCCACAGGCCGCGCATGACGGCGTCGAGGTTGGTTTTGCCCTCAGTGCGCAATGTCAGGTCCAGGCACAGGCCCACCAGCGAACCCTTGGTGTAGTAGCTCACGGTGGCGTTGGCGGTGTTCTCGTCCTGGCGGTAGTACTTCACCCAGGCGTCGAAACTGCTTTGGGCCACGCTTTGCACCAGCCGTCCCGGGGTTTGCTGGACCTGGTTGATGGTCTTGCTCAAGAGCTTCAGGTAGGTGGCGTTGTCGATGCGCTTGGCCCGGCGCAACAGCAAGTCGTCGTAGTAGCTGGTGAAACCCTCAAAAAACCACAGCAGCTCGGTGTAGTTCTCTTGGGTGTAGTCGTAGGTGGCGAGTTCTGCCGGGCGCAGGCGCTTCACGTTCCAGGTGTGGAAGTATTCGTGGCTGATCAGGCCCAGCAGGGTGGTGTAGCCCTCGGGCTGCTTGTGCGTGGAGGGGGCCAGCGTGGTGCGGGGCAGGCGCGGCAGGTCTTTGCGGTTGCAGATGAGTGCGGTGGAGTTTTTGTGCTCCAGCCCGCCATAGCCATCGTGCACTGCCGCCAGCATGAACACATAGTGATTAAACGGAATCGGGCTCTGGCCCGCGGATTTATTGCGCGAGCTGCTATCTTTTTGATACTGCTCAAGGGCGCTTCCGTGCCAGAAGCGCATTTCCGCCTCGCAGATGGCGCGGGTGTCTGCCAGCAGTTGCTCGCCATCGAAGCTGGGTGGGGCGCCCGCCACTACAAAACGGTGGGGCACGCCAAACACCTCGAAGCTGCCGCTCCAGAACGGGCCCATTTCGACCGGGCAGTCCACCAGGGTGTCGTAGTCAGGGGCTTGGTACAGGCCGAAGCCCGCCTTGTCGATGCTGATAGCGGTCAAGCCGGTGGCCAATTGCCAGCCGGTCGTGCCGGCGACGGGGGCTATGTCGAGGGTGTGGGGCTCGGTAGCGGCTTCGGGCACCTGCAGGCACAGGCTGGTGCCGTTGAAGAAGCCGCGTTGTGCATCCAGCCATGCGGTGCGCACCGAGGCGTCGAAGGCGTACACCTCGTAGGTCACCTCCAGGGGGGCGTCGGTGCGGCAACTGGCCTGCCAAGTGGCTTTGTCCAACTGCGCAACCGAAACCCGTTTCCCACCCTGGCGGCACTCCAGCTGCTGCAGGTGCTTGGCAAACTCGCGCAGCAGGTAGCTCCCGGGTATCCACGCGGGCAGGCGCAGCGTTTGGTTGGCGACCGGCGTGGCAACGGTCATGTGCACCTTGAATAGGTGGCTGTGCACATCGGGCACCTCCACCCGGTAGTGCACCGCCGCCGGTGTGCCGGCAGCTGCGGCAAGAGATTTGGATGGCTTGGAGCTGGTTTTCATGCCTAAACACCGGTTGGCCCCCCACATTTATTGAGCGGGTAGCTATAAATTTAGTAGCAAGGTGGGTGCGCAGGGCGTCGCTGGCCGCACTGGGTTTTAGCCCTTGGCGTCTTTCAAGTGCTTTTCAATTTGCTGGGCGTCGATCGCACCGGGCACGCGGTTGCCGTCTTCAAACAACAGCGTAGGAGTGCCCTGGATGCGGTAGGTCTTGCCGAACTCCACATTGCGGGCGAGTGGCGATGTGTCGCACATCGCCGCGGCGGCTGGTGCTGGCTGGTCGCGCAGCATCCAGTCCTGCCAAGCGGCGACCTTGTCTTTGCTGCACCAGATGGCCTTGGATTTTTCGGTGGAGTCCGGCCCGAGGATGGGGTATAGGAACATGTGGATCGTGACGTTGTCGATCTTTTGCAGGTCGCGCTCAAAGCGCTTGCAGTAGCCGCAGTTCGGGTCTTCAAACACGGCCAGCTTGCGGGAGCCGTTGCCGCGCACGATGGTGAAGGCGTCTTTGAGGGGCAGGCTGCTGAACTTGATGGAAGTGAGCTTGTTGACGCGCTCCTCGGTCAGGTTGCGCAGTCCTTTGGTCTCGTACAGGTTGCCCTGAATCAGGTAGTTGCCCTTGGCATCGGTGTAGTAAATCTCGACGCCATTGACCCGGATTTCATACAGGCCGGGGATGCCGGCGGGGCGCACTTCGTCGATAGATTTCAGCTGGGGCACGCGCTTGCCAATCGCTTCGCGGATGGCGGCCTCTTGGGCGACAGCGCTCGTGGTCAAGGCGGTGAGCGCCAAGCCCCACACTGCAAACAAACGGGGAACGTGCATAAAAGTGGTTTTCGGAAAAAAGGGGGCTGGATGGTCAGATCGGACGGGTGAGTTACAGGCCCATGGCCTGGCGCGCAACCCAGTGTTTCAGTGGCGCGCAGCTGTCAAAGCCACGCATGCCCCAACTGCGGGCGTTTTGTATCCACCCATGGGGGTGGGTAAAGAGTTGTTGCAAGGAGTTGCCGCTGCCGCCCACTACCGCGAAGGCGGCTTTGCGTGCCCGCTCGTACTGCCGCAGCAGGCGCATGTCATCGACCGGACGCCAGTAGCTCCGGGTGTCCAACACCCGCACCAGCTCAGCCACGTCGCCCAGGCCCAGGTTCAGGCCTTGCCCGGCCAGGGGGTGCACGTTGTGGGCAGCGTCGCCGGCCAACACCCAGGCGCGTCGGAGGCCCTGCGCTTGAAACGTGCCCACCCAGCGGTTGGCGACCGCATGCTGCAAAGACCAGCTCGCCCGCGGGCTGGCCAGCCGCAGGTTGCCCACTGTCATGCGGGTCGCAGTTTGCAAGGCGTCGGTGAATTCTGTGTCGGTGTAATGCATCAAGGTTCGGGCCCGGTCTGGGGATACTGACCACACCAGCGCATGGAAGTTCCCGTCCGGCCCCTGCATCGGCAGCAGAGCGGTGATGTCACCGTCGTGAAACCACTGGCGCGCGGTTTGTTGGTGGGGAAGTGTGCTTTCCACCCGCGCTGCGACGGCCCATTGGGCGTAGCGCCGGGTGTCGAAGTCAATGCCGAACTCGTCCCGCGTGGCACTTGCGCGCCCCTCGCACACCACGGTCAGGCTGGCCGCCTGCGGGGTGTCCACCACCGAAATCAGGGATTGGAACTGCACGGCTTGGGAGAGTTGCTGTTCCAAGACAGGGACATCGACGATCCAGTTCAGTGCCTCTACGCCCTGGGGGGCTGCGTCAAAGTGGACCTGGGCCTCCGCGTCTGCCATCACGGCCATGTGCAGCACCGGGGTGGCATGGGCGTCTGCCGGCCAGCACCGGATGGCCTCCAGCAGCTGGCGGGACTGGGCGTTGAGCGCATAGGCGCGCACATCCGGGCTTTCGTCGGTGCGGCTGCTGTTGTCGACCAGCGCCACTTTCAGTCGCTTGCTCGCCAGGTGCAGGGCCAGAGTGCGCCCCACAATGCCGGCGCCGCGGATACAAATGTCATAGGTTTGGGCCATGCGGTCATTGTAGGAGGGCTGTGCACAATGCTGGGTCTACGTATCAGGAAACCCCCATGCCCGCAAATTTCTCCCCCGACGCTACCGGTCACATTGCCGCTTTGATGGTGTATCCGGTGAAATCACTCGCCGGAATCGCGCTAGCCCAAGCGCGGCTGCTGGAAACTGGGCTGGAGTGGGACCGGCACTGGATGGTGGTGGACGCCCGAGGCCTCTTTGTGACCCAACGAGAGATTCCCCGCATGGCTCTGGTACAGCCTCACTTGCAGCCACAAGCGCTGGAGTTGCACTGCCCGGGATGGAACCCGCTGTCGGTGGCATTCTCGGCGCGCGGTGAGCGCACCCGGGTGCAAGTCTGGGACGACGCTTTGGAGGCTCTGGACACGGGCGATGAGGCTGCCACCTGGTTGCAACAGGTGTTGCAGCACCCCGGCTTGCGCCTGGTGCGCTTCGCGCCGGAGGTGACCCGCCCCTGCAGCACCCGTTGGACCCAGGGAGTACCCAGCCGCACCGAGTTTGCGGATGGTTACCCGGTGCTGGTCACCACCGAGGCCTCTTTGGTGCCTTTGAATGCCCGGCTGTCTGCCGCAGCTTGCCTGCCGGTGGACATGCGCCGCTTCCGGCCCAACCTCGTGTTGGGCGGGTTTGAGGTGCATGACGAAGACCATATGGCCCGTCTGCAGGTCGAGGTTGGCCCGGAGAGTGCGCCGGCACAGCTGGCTTTGGTGAAGCCGTGCGCCCGTTGCCCGATTCCCAATGTGGACCCCGCCACGGGGGAGAGCCACCCGGGGGTGGGCGATGCCCTGCAAGCCTACCGGCGTGACGCCCGGCTCAACGGTGCCATTACCTTCGGAATGAATGGCATCGTCGAATCGGGTGCAGGTCAGCTGCTGAGGGTGGGGCAGGTGGTTGCAGCCGTTTACGGTTTCGACTGAGCGGCCAGGCCGGGCCGCTCAGAGGGACTGCCCTCCGCACTTTGAAGCGAGGTCGGCATGGTGGGGGCCGGCTCCAGAAAGCGGATGGGCCGCCGGGTGCGTGGTGACATTCCCTGGAGCATGTCTGCAAGTTCCTGCAAGATGGTGCGCTTGTCGGCCACGACCTCGGTGAGCAGTGCGCAACTGATGTGGAACTGCAAAGTGACTTCGGGTCGCAGTGCCGGTAAAGGAATCAAGCCCGAGGCAATCAAGCGCACCATGCGCTCCGTGAGCTCCTGGCGGGAGGCGACCCCGTCCAACACCAGGCCAAAGCGTGCCGTGTCCACTCGCCCGGCAGGATCAACATCCCGCAGCACACGGTGCAGCTTGACCGCAGCCCGCAAAAGGCATTGTTCGGCCACAGCATCGCCATAGGATTCCCGCAGGTAGCTGTAGTTGACCACTTCGACCATGACGATCGCCGACGGCTCCTTCCGTTGGCGGGCGCGCTTGATGGCGAGGTCGACTTGGGCGTCAAACAAGGAGCGGGTCAGCAGGCCGGTGAGTGCATCCTGGGTGGGGAGTGCCTTGGCGCGCTCCTGGGCTTCGCGCCGTTCGCGCGCCCGGATGTGTAGCGCCTGTTGCAGCAGTGGCACCGACAGGGCCACTGCGGCCACCATCAGGTAGCGTGACTGCCACCAGGCCGGAAGCGATTGCAGCATTTGCATGCCGATATAGACCGAAACCAGCCCGAGTGGCGCGTAGGCAATGGTAAGCCAGAGGCCCACTTGGTGACCACGCCGCCAGGTCTGGATGGTGGCGATCAGCAGCAAGGCGGGGGAAACTGCGAGGTATACGGCATTGAATACATCAGTGAGTGCCCGGTCCGCCGCAATGCCCAAGAGCGCTAGCGGCACCCCCATGCCCGCCACGGCGTACACCGCTTGCGAGAGCTTGGGAAAGCCTGCGTCTAAGGATGCGATGTGGCGCACAAACAGCAGGGTGCTGCTCAAGCCCAGAATCGGCATGCTGAGGTGGGTGTAGTTGGACCACGCAGGCGATTGCGGCCACAGCCACAGTCCGGAGAGTCCTGTCATGCAGCTAACAATGACACACATCCCTGCTGCATAGGCGGTGTACCAACCATCGTCCGCGGCCCGGCTTTGCAGATAGTGAATGCCACACACGCCCACCAGCATGACCAAAGCCCCGAACAAGCCACCCAGTAGCAGGTGCTCCAGCTCCCGTTGGCTGTCCCGCCGCGTCTCTATGGCGAGCAGCAGTGGCATCAGCGTAGGTTTGAAGTTGCGCAGCTCAAGGTACACGTCATAGCTGCTGCTGGCGGGGACCTCCAGTTGGAACTCCGGATACAACGATGGGCGGCTCCAGCTGTCTACTGCCAGAGTGTCGCCCGCAGCCTGCTTGGACCAGCCCCCTTTCCCATCGGGTTGGTACAGCGCGGCGTAGTCGAGGTAGGGCAGGGGAATGGACAGGGTCCACGGGGCGGAGGAGCCGGCATCACGCACCAGCGATAGACGGAGCCAGATCGCGTTCCCATCGTGTAGCGGAAGGCTCCGGCTTGTAGCGGCCGGGGTAAAGCGCGCACGCGGCAATTTGATGATGTCATCCATGGACCGGCGGCCTTCGTCGTCATTCAGGAAGTAGACGGAGCCTTCGAGCCGGAAGCTGCCTTGATGGTCATTCAACACCGTGGGCTGTTGCGCTTGGGCTACTGACGCCACGCCCATGAGCACCCATAGCAGGCAACCCCAGCGGACACATGCATGGAAGAGAGCGCAGAGCCGGAAAGATGTCATGTCGAAAGCGCCGAGTGAAGACTGGCAACCTGGGTCGGGACTGGCTCCAGGAATCGGATGGGGCGACGGGTGCGTGGCGATATGCCGGCCAGCACTTCAGCGAGCTCACGCAGGGCGTTGTCCGGTGCGATCGGGTTTTCTTGCAGCAACACACATGCCGCCTGGAACTGAAGGGTCACTTCTGGCTGCAATCCTTGTAAGGGAATCAGGCCGGAAGCCACCAGTTTCACCAAGCGCTCCGTCAACACCTGACGAGACCCCATGCCCTCCAGCAGCAAGGCAAACTGGGCACTCCCCACTCTTGCAGCCGGATCCACATCCCGCAGGACCCGGTGAAGTTTGATCACGGCACGCAATAAGCATTGCTCCGCAACAGGATCCCCCATGGTTTGCCGGATGTGGTCATGATTCACCACCGTCACCAGTACCAGTGCCACTGGTTCTCGGTGGCTGATGGCCCGCTCGTAGGCGTCGCGCAAGTGGGTTTCGAACGCATTGGAGGTGAGTAGCCCGGTCAGTGCGTCTTGGGTTGGCAAGTGCTCGGCCCGCGCTGCAATTTCGTTGCGGTCGTGGGTAGCGCGTCCCAGTGCATAGACGAGGGCGGGCACCGATGCCGCCACAGTCAAGGTCAGAACGTAGCGCATGGGCCAGAACGTCGGTAGGTAACCGCCTGCCTCCAGCGTCATCCACAATGCCATCGCGAATTGCGGCGTGTAGGTCCACAACAGCCAAGGTCCCAATGTGGAGCCGGTTCTCCAGTTCAACCACGTAGCCAGGAGGCCACTGGCCGTGCCCAGCAGGATGATGCTGCCGGAGACAGTGTCTGCGATTGCCCGATCGAGGACTACATAACCGGTGATTGAAACAAGAGCCGCCCAGCCCAGCCCGTAGAGCACGCGGTCGAACCAGCGGAAATGGGTGTGCAAGGAGTACAAATGCCGTCCAAACAGCAATGCCACGCCTGTCGCTACGGCGGGAAGCACGCTGTTGGCGTAGTCGGCCCACATGGGGGAGTCCGGCCAGAGCAAGGCGTTGAGAATGCCATTGAATTGCGCTAGGGTCAGCGCGATTAGCACGCTGTAAAGCGCAGCCCCGAGATCCGGAATATTGCGAAACTCTGCGTACCGCATGAGCGAAAGGATGGCAAGCGTGAGTACCAAGCCGAATAACAGGCCGAGGGTGATGAACTCCATCATCCGCTGACCTTCACGGTAGTTTGTGGGAGCGAGGCGCAAGGGCAGGGGGAGGGGCTTGAAATTGCGGATTTGCAGCAGCACGTCAGTCGCTTGTCCCGGCGGAAGCCGCAGCTCGAACTCAGGGTATAGGCCGCGCATGGTCCAGTGGCGTTGGGCGTAGGTGTCGCCGGCTGTCTGCGGGTACCAAGCTCCATCCTGCAACTCGAACAACACCGCGTGGTCAAGATAAGGTTGCGGGATGTTGAGAATCCAGCGCCCCGTACTACCCGCTGGACGGATCAAGCGCAACTTGATCCACAGTGTGTTGCGTTCGTCCAGCGCAATGGCTTGGTTGGATTCGACGGCTTGAAACGGAGCGGCTAGTGCATCAGTGGCCGTGGCTGTGCGTCCGTTTTCCAACCATTGCATGGTGCGGCCCTGGAGCGTTGGGGGCGTGCCGTTGTCACTCAGCGAAAGGGTGTCCGCTGCGACGGATGAGGCGGCAGAAGCAGCGGTCCAACCTGCTCCCGACCAGAGTGTCAGCGCAACCAACAAGCGCAGGAACAGGTATGACATACACTTGACACCCAGTTTTTAGAGGTTTGTTATGAGTTTGAAGTGTGGCATTGTAGGCCTGCCCAATGTGGGCAAAAGTACCCTTTTTAATGCGCTGACCAAAGCGGGCATTGCTGCAGAAAACTATCCGTTTTGCACGATTGAGCCCAACGTAGGCGTGGTGGAGGTGCCTGATCCACGCCTGCAGCAGTTGGCCGCCATCATCACTCCCGAGCGCATTGTTCCCGCTATCGTGGAGTTTGTAGATATTGCAGGCTTGGTGGCGGGTGCCAGCACCGGTGAAGGCTTGGGCAATAAGTTCCTTGCGCACATCCGCGAAACAGACGCCACCATCAACGTGGTGCGCTGCTTTGAAGACGACAACGTGATCCACGTTGCCGGCAAGGTGGACCCGATTGCAGATATCGAAGTGATCCAGACCGAGCTCTGCCTGGCTGACCTGGGTGCGGTGGAGAAGGCATTGCACCGGGTGACCAAGCTGGCCCGCTCCGGCGATAAAGAGTCCATCAAATTGGTAGCGATTTTGGAGAAGTGCCAGGCCGCGCTCAATGAAGCCAAGCCGGTCCGGACCCTGGACTTCAGCAAGGAAGAGTTGCCGTTACTCAAGCAGTTCTTCCTGATTACCGCGAAACCAGCCATGTTTGTGGCCAACGTCTCTGAAGACGGCTTCGAGAACAACCCCCTGCTGGACCGCCTGACCGCATTCGCAACCGCCCAAGGCGCCCCTGTGGTGGCTATTTGCGCCAAGATGGAAGCCGAGCTCTCTGAGATGGACGATGCCGATCGCTTGGAGTTTTTGCGGGAACTGGGACAGTCCGAGCCGGGCCTGAACCGCTTGATCCGCTCTGCCTACAGCCTTCTGGGTCTGCAGACCTATTTCACCGCTGGGGTGAAAGAAGTGCGCGCCTGGACCATCCACGTCGGTGACACCGGCCCACAGGCCGCGGGTGTGATCCACACCGATTTTGAGAAGGGCTACATCCGCGCCCAGACGATTGCTTTTGACGACTTCATTGCCCACAAGGGTGAGCAAGGCGCAAAAGACGCGGGCAAGATGCGCGCCGAAGGCAAGGAATACGTGGTCAAAGACGGCGACGTGATGAACTTCCTGTTCAGCTCCTGATGGTGTCTTCTCCGGTGGCAGTGTGACGCTGCCCTTTGACTGGTTGGCCTTGGGCGCTGCGGCGTGCTGGGCCGTGACCGGGCTGATTTCAGCTCCCCAAGCGCGCCATCTCGGCGCGTTTGCATTTACACGCTGGCGCATGGGGCTGGTGTTCGCGATGCTGGCGCCCGTGGTCTTGCTCAACGGGGCGTGGAGCACCATCCACCCGGCCCAAGCGGGCCTGCTCATCGTGAGCGGCTTGATCGGCATCTTTATAGGCGACACCGCCTTGTTCGCCTCCATGAACCGCCTGGGGCCACGACGCACCGGCGTGTTGTTTGCCACCCATGCTTTGTTCAGCGCGCTGCTGGGTTTTATGGTGTTGGACGAGCGCATGGGGCCGCAGGCAATGATTGGCGGGGCTCTGGTGGTCGGTGGCGTCATGACGGCCATTGCGCTGGGGAGCCGCAAGGGGGAGTCTCATGCCTTGGAGCAACTCCGCGGGCATATTCCCGCAGGGATTGCGTTGGGCCTGGTGGCGGCTTTATGCCAGGCCACCGGCTCACTGATCGCCAAGCCGGTGATGGCGGCGGGAGTGGACCCGGTGGCCGCTACGGTCTTGCGGGTAGGGGCAACTTGCGCAGCCCATCTGGTGCTGTTATGGGCCGGTGCGCCGGTGGCCCGCACCCAAAACCCTTTGTCCTTGCCGGTGTTGGGCCGGGTTGCGCTGAGCGGCATGATTGGCATGGGGCTGGGAATGAGCCTGATCTTGATGGCGCTGCAGCGCGGCAACGTGGGTATGGTGGGAATCTTGTCTTCGGTGTCGCCGGTGCTGGTGCTGCCCTTGCTCTGGTGGCATGTGGGCCGGTCGCCGGCGCAGGGTGCCTGGTTGGGAGCGGGGCTCACTGTGTTGGGCACCGTTTTGGTTTTGGTCCGTTAACGAGGGGTGCCCGTGACTTCTGTGAATCACACGTTTGCCACTATTGAGCAGCTGTCTACCTTTGATGCAGTGATCGATGCG
The DNA here is from genome assembly GCF_013297935.1 of Rhodoferax sp. Lineage (GTDB taxonomy): Bacteria > Pseudomonadota > Gammaproteobacteria > Burkholderiales > Burkholderiaceae_C > Allorhodoferax. Next base: position 207,432 of record NZ_JAAFIX010000005.1, read on the forward strand.
CGTTCGCCCGGCGAGTACGCCCTGGACCACATTCCGGGCGCCATCAATTGCCCGGTGCTCAACGACGAGGAGCGTATCCGCGTCGGGACGCTGTACAAACAGGTCTCACCTTTTGAAGCCCGCAAAGTGGGGGCGGTATTGGTTGCCCGCAATGTCGCCATGCACATGGAAACTTTGTTTGCCCAGCACCCTAAGAACTGGCGACCGTTGGTGTATTGCTGGCGTGGTGGCCAGCGCAGCGGCTCCTTCACCCATATCCTGAATGAGGTGGGCTGGACGGCGCGGCGTTTGTCCGGGGGCTACAAATCGTGGCGGCACCATGTGCTGGAAGCGTTGGTGCAGGTGCCGGCGCAGTTCCGTTTTCAAGTGCTGGCTGGGCCCACCGGATCCGGTAAAACCAAGGTGCTGGAGGCTTTGCACGCGCAAGGGCACCAGGTGTTGAATCTGGAGGCCCTGGCCGCCCACAAGGGCTCGGTGCTGGGCGGCCTGCCGGATCAGGCGCAGCCCTCGCAAAAAATGTTTGAAACCCAGATTTTGCACACCCTGGCGGCGTTTGATCCCGCCCGCCCGGTTTACGTGGAGGCCGAGAGCAAGCGCATCGGCCTGCTGCGGTTGCCGGATTCGATTTACGAGGGAATTCAGCAAGGCCAGTGGTGGGGACTTGAGGTGCCTGTGCGCGCCCGGGTGCAGTTTTTGTTGCAAGACTACGCTTACTTTTTGCACAGCACGACCTTGCTGGAGCAGCTCGACCGGCTGGCGGCGACCTGCGGCAGGGTCCAGGTCGACACCTGGAAAGCCTGGGTGGCCGAATCCCGGTACCCGGAGCTGGTGGAAGACTTGCTGGTCAAACACTACGACCGGTACTACGACCGATCTATGCGCCAGCTTCAGTCCGGCGATGCTCGGGACTACGTGCTCGGCACGGACGATGTGTCCGACACCGGCTTCATGGAGCTGGCAGGCCGTCTTGCGTTGCGCTCGCAACTCACCAAAGGCGGACCAGTCCGGTAAGCAGGGCCGTCATGGTGATGTAGCGCAGGCATTTGCCCAGCGCCATGTAGGCCAGGCAAGGCCAAAAAGGCAGGCGCAGCCAACCGGCCACTGCGCACAAAGGGTCCCCCACCACGGGTAACCACGACAACAGACAGGCCTTGGGGCCGAGGCGATTGAGCCATGCCAATGCCCGTACATGGTTGGCAGAATGTCCGTACCGGTGGGCAATGTGACTGGCTGCATGGCCCATCCACCAAGTGATGGCGCCGCCCAAGGTATTGCCCGCAGTGGCCACCGCAATGACGGACCAAAACCAGTCCGGATGCAACTGCACCAGTCCGAAGACCACCGGTTCCGACCCCATGGGTAACAAGGTGGCCGACATCAGCGAGACGGCAAACACGGTGCCCAGCCCGTGTTGGGGCAGTGCCAGCCATTGCAAAAGAGTGGGAATCCAAGCATCCATAGCGGCCCAGTATAGGCAGAGCGCCACCATGGCTGCGGAGGTGGCGGCGCATTTCAATTGCTGAAATTTTGAGCAGTTAGAATACGCACCTGGCCCGCTGTACTGCGGGCCTTCCCGCTTTTTAACGCCCCCAGTTTCCTCCACACCCATGCACATCGGTCCGTTCGCTTTGGCGAATCACCTCTTTGTTGCCCCTATGGCAGGGGTGACGGATCGGCCCTTCCGGCAGCTTTGTAAAAAGCTGGGTGCCGGGTATGCGGTGAGCGAGATGGTGACTTCCCGCAAAGACTTGTGGAAAAGCCTCAAGACCTCGCGACGTGCCAACCACGATGGGGAGCCCGGCCCGATTGCGGTGCAGATTGCCGGCACGGATGCGCAGATGATGGCGGAGGCTGCTGCCTACAACATCGACCGCGGGGCCCAGATCATTGACATCAACATGGGCTGCCCTGCCAAAAAAGTGTGCAACAAATGGGCGGGTTCTGCCCTGATGCAGGACGAGCGTTTGGCAATAGAAATTGTGGACGCCGTGGTGCAAGCCTGTGCGCCCCACGGTGTGCCGGTCACCCTCAAAATGCGCACCGGTTGGTGCCAGGCGGAAAAAAACGCCGTGGTGCTGGCCCGCGCTGCAGAGTCCGCAGGGGTGCAAATGGTCACGGTGCACGGCCGCACCCGTGAGCAGGGCTACCAAGGGCACGCCGAATACGACACGATTGCCGCGGTGAAGGCGGCCTTGCGCATTCCTGTGGTGGCCAATGGCGACATCACGACGCCCGAAAAAGCACGTGATGTGCTGGCCGCCACTGGCGCAGATGCGGTCATGATCGGCCGCGCCGCCCAAGGCTACCCTTGGATATTCCGGGAGATCGCCCATTTCCTGGCGACTGGCACCCATCTTGCACCGCCGCTGGTGAGTGAGGTCAAAAAGCTGTTGGTGGAGCATTTGTATGACCACTACAGCCTGTACGAAGAATTTATCGGTGTGCGCTCGGCCCGTAAGCACATCGGTTGGTATTTGCAGGATCTGCCCGGCGGCGAAGACTTCCGCCAGCGCATGAACCTGCTGGAAGACAGCGCCTCCCAAGTGGCGGCGGTCGAGGCGTATTTGGATACTTTGAATGAAAAAATGGATCGCATTCCTGCCCGGGAATCCGCGACCGGTCAGGTAAGGGGACATGACATGACGGAATTGGCAGTATGAGCAGCACCAATTTGGACGACTGCGTGCGCGCGAGTCTGGAGCTTTACTTTGCAGACCTTGACGGGACCGAGCCGGCCGGGATGTACGACATGCTGGTGCGCGCGGTGGAAAAACCCTTGTTAGAAGTGGTGATGGCCCAGGCCGACCACAACCAATCCAAAGCCGCCCAGTGGCTCGGCCTGAATCGCAACACCTTGCGCAAAAAATTGGTCGAGCACCACTTGATTGACTAACCCTCCCGCCGGCGTCCGCCTTGGTGCGGTTGTCCGGTGACATGTTTTCTGGTTTCACTTTACTCCCGCACTATGAACGCACCCCAAACCGCATTGCTGTCGGTCTCCGACAAGACCGGCATCGTCGAACTCGCCCAAGCCCTGCACGCCCAGGGCGTGAAGCTCTTGTCTACCGGTGGCACGGCCAAGCTGCTGGCCGACAAAGGCCTGCCCGTGACCGAAGTGGCCGAGATGACCGGCTTTCCCGAAATGCTGGATGGCCGTGTGAAGACCTTGCACCCGCGCGTGCACGGCGGCTTGTTGGCGCGTCGCGATTTCCCGAGCCACATGGCGGCACTGGCAGAACACCACATCAACACCATCGACTTCCTGGTGGTGAACCTGTATCCGTTTGAAGCCACCGTGGCCAAGGCCGGCTGCACCCTGGAGGACGCGATCGAGAACATCGACATCGGCGGTCCCGCCATGGTGCGCAGCGCCGCCAAAAACTGGAAAGACGTGGCGGTGCTGACCGACGCCGCCCAGTACGACACCGTGATTGCCGAACTGAAGGCCGCAGGCAAGGTGAGCGACAAGACCAAGCTGGGCTTGTCGATTGCGGCGTTCAACCGCATCAGCCAGTACGACGGCGCTATCAGCGACTACCTGTCTGCCATCCAGATCGGTGACGATGTTCCTGCCGGCGACAAGGCCCCGGTGTTGGACCTGTTCCCCGGCCAGAGCAACGGCCGCTTCGTCAAGGTACAAGACCTGCGCTACGGTGAAAACAGCCACCAGCAGGCCGCGCTGTACCGTGACCTGTTCCCCGCGCCCGGCTCGCTGGTGACTGCCAAGCAGCTTCAGGGTAAAGAGCTGAGCTACAACAACATTGCCGACGCCGATGCTGCGTGGGAATGTGTGAAGAGCTTCACCACCCCCGCCTGCGTGATCGTCAAGCACGCCAACCCTTGCGGCGTGGCCGTAGGTGCCCATGCGCTGGAGGCTTACAGCAAGGCTTTCCAAACCGACCCCACCAGCGCCTTCGGCGGCATCATTGCCCTGAACTGCGAGCTGGACGAAGCCGGTGCGCAGCAAATCTCCAAGCAGTTTGTGGAAGTGCTGATGGCGCCGAGCTTCACAGCAGCAGCGCTGGAAGTGTTCAAGAGCAAGGTCAACGTGCGCATTCTGCAAATTGATTTGCCCAAGGGTGGAACGTCGGCATGGGACCAAGGCCGCAACCTGATGGACATGAAGCGCATCGGCTCCGGCATCCTGCTGCAGACTGCCGACAACCACGAGCTGGCCCTGAGCGACCTGAAGGTGGTGACCACCAAGCAACCCACCGCTGAAGAACTCAACGACCTGTTGTTCGCCTGGACTGTGGCCAAGTACGTCAAGTCCAACGCCATTGTCTTCTGCAAGGGCGGCATGACCATGGGTGTGGGCGCCGGCCAGATGAGCCGTTTGGACTCTGCCCGCATTGCCAGCATCAAGGCCGGCCACGCCAACCTGTCACTGGCAGGCACTGTGGTGGCGAGCGACGCTTTCTTTCCTTTCCGCGACGGCTTGGACGTGGTGGTAGACCAAGGCGCTACCTGCGTCATCCAGCCTGGCGGCTCCATGCGCGACCAGGAAGTGATCGACGCGGCCAACGAGCGCGGCGTGTCCATGGTGTTCAGCGGCGTGCGCCACTTCCGCCACTGATAGCAGCTGGCGGCATCGCCAGTCACTGGCCGCCTCCGGGCGGCTTTTCTATGCCAGATCGATGCCTAGCCCTCGTGGAATGTGCGCGTGCAGCTATTATTTTGATAGCGATCTGGCCGGTGCTTGTGTAAGGGCAAATGCGTGTTCCCCCGATGTACTTGGGGTCGGGTGGTTTGCGCGAAAATGCACGCTATGCAAAACCACATCACTTCCAGCCTGCAAGAGGCGCACACCGCACTGACCAAGCTGCTGGCCAACCCGGCCGCCTTGGCGACGGTGGAGCAGGCGGCGCAATTGCTGATTGCCACGTTTGAGGCACAAGGCCGCGTGTACTCCTGCGGCAATGGCGGCTCCATGTGCGATGCCATGCACTTTGCCGAAGAGCTGACCGGCCGCTACCGCAAGGACCGTAAGGCCTTGGGCGCCACCGCCATCAGCGACGCCGGGCACCTGACCTGTGTGGGCAACGACCACGGCTACGAGCAAGTGTTTGCCCGCTATGTCGAAGGCCATGGCCGCCCCGGTGATTGCCTGGTGGCCCTGAGCACCAGCGGCACCAGCAAAAACGTGATCAAAGCCGCCGAGGCTGCAAAAGCGCTGGGTATGAAAGTCATCATTCTGAGCGGCAAGCGCAGCGAGAAACTTGAGCCATTGAGCGACGTGTACATCTGCACCCCCGGCGGTACCTATGCCGACCGCGTGCAGGAGCTGCATATCAAGGTGCTGCACATCCTGATCGAACTGATCGAGCGCCACTTCTTTCCTGAGAACTACGTGGGCGAGTAAATCATGCGGCGTTTGGCGTTCGCTGTCGTCAGCGCGCTGCTATTGCTCGTGGGATTTGCCGAATGGCAGGTACGGGTTGTACGGGCCGGGTATCAGGAAGGGCGCTTGAGTTCCGCGCATTCTGTTCGCGTAACCGCGCTTTACTTGCCTGCGAGGCAGCTAGTGTGGGTTGACCCCAGTCTAGTGATTGCTACAGCTTTTCAACTGTCCCGGCAGTTCGGCCCAAAGGACTTTGTGTCGTCCATGCGCCAAGCAGGGCAGGGGCTAGGATTGCTGAGGCGTGTATCCCTCGACCCTATGACGCAAAGCGAGTGGAGAAACGAGGCAGCATTTCAGGCATTGACTCTCTTGGCTCGCATGCCGTGGGATGCCGAATTGGAGAGAGAAGCTTCCGGCTTATCGATGCATTTGCGGGAGGCCCTTTCCCGCGACACCTCCGCTACCCCCGACGAACGTCTGATGATTGAGGAGTTGCAGGAATTGGTTGGCATGCGGCAAGCAGGCATGTCTGCCATGGAATCGCGCCAGATGGCTGCACCGCTCGATCAGCCTGGAGCTTGGCACAAAGGTTTGCACGAACTTCGCTTGGGATTAGCGAGCTGTTTGAAAAATCCAGATCCAAAGCTGGACGCCGCTTGGAGCGCTCTGGCAAGAGGCTTTGGCCAAAACTGGCTGCGCCATGAGTGGTTTTGGGGATGGGATACGGGTTTGCTGCAAACGGTTCAAGCGTCAAGAACGTCTGCAGATTGTGAGCGATTAGCCGCTCGTGCTGCGTCAATGGCAAGTATGGTCATTGCCGCGCCTGACAGGTGATTGGTCGGAGCATCAAAAACAAAGGCTGGATGCCAAATCGGCATCCAGCCCTCGTCTTTATTGCGCTAGTAGCTTCTATTTTGATAGCAAGCTAAACACCTCGCCCGCCGCTGCGACGGTTTCGGCAATGTCTGCATCGGTGTGTGCCGCGCTCATAAAGCCCGCTTCGTAGAGCGCCGGGGCGATGTAAACACCATGGTCCAGCAGGCCGTGGAAGAGGGTGTTGAAGCGTGCGTTGTCGGTGGTCATGACCTTGGCGTAGTTCTGCGGCAGTTCCTTGAACAGGAAGAAACCGAACATGCCGCCCTCGCTATCGCCGCAGAAATCGATGTCTGCTTTGTCAGCTTCGGCTTGCAAGCCGCTGATCAGGGACTGGGTTTTGCGGCTCAGGTCTTCGTAGAAGCCGGGCTTGCTGATTTCTGCGAGAGTGGCCAAACCGCACGCGGTCGCTACCGGGTTGCCGGATAGCGTGCCGGCTTGGTACACCGGGCCCAATGGGGCCAGCTGCTCCATGACGGCGCGCTTGCCGCCAAAGGCTGCCAAGGGCATGCCGCCGCCGATTACCTTGCCCATGACCGTCATGTCGGGCTCAAAGCCGGGAATGTTGCGGGCGTAGACCTGCTGAGCGCTGCCGGGTGCGACGCGAAAGCCGGTCATCACTTCGTCAAACACGAACAGGGCGCCGTACTCGGTGCACAGCTCGCGGCAGCGCTTGATGAACGGCACACTGGCGCGCACGAAGTTCATGTTGCCGGCAATCGGCTCGATCATCACGCAGGCCAGCTCTTTGCCGTGCAGTGCAAAGGCTTCTTCGAGCTGCTGGATGTTGTTGTACTCCAGTACCAAGGTGTGCTGCACCACTTCGGGCGGCACACCGGCGCTGGTGGGGTTGCCGAAGGTGGCCAAGCCGGAGCCGGCCTTGACCAAGAGTGCGTCGGCGTGGCCGTGGTAGCAGCCTTCGAACTTCAAAATCTTGCTCCGGCCGGTGGCGCCGCGCGCCAGGCGGATGGCGCTCATGCCGGCCTCGGTGCCGCTGCTGACCAGGCGCACCATGTCCATGCTGGGCACCAGCTTCAGGATGGCTTCTGCCAGCTCGACTTCACGCTCGGTGGGTGCGCCGAACGAGAAACCGTCGAGCGCTGCCTTTTGCACGGCTTCCAGCACGGCGGGGTGCCCGTGGCCCAGGATCATGGGCCCCCAGGAGCCGATGTAGTCGATGTAGCGCTTGCCGTCAGCGTCCCAAAAGTAGGCGCCTTGGGCGCGTTGCACGAAGCGGGGCGTACCGCCCACGGCCTTGAATGCGCGCACAGGCGAGTTCACGCCACCGGGAATCACGCGCTTGGCGCGCTCAAAAAGGTCTAAGTTACGGTCTGTCACAAAATTTCTGCCAGTTAGTGTCGGGTGGAATGGGGGGGGACTTCGAAGTCAGCTTCGAGCGTATTGATCGCGCTCTCTTCGTCCTCATCAGATTCGGGTTGCGCCCAAAAAAGCCGGTCTGGAATCACGTGGCCCATGCCGGGGCGAAAGCCGTTTTCCAGGCAACGGTCCAGGTAGCTGAGGGCTTCGGTGACTGCTTCGTTGAGTTCAGTGCCGCTGGCAATCAATGCCGCCAGGGCAGCGGACAGCGTATCGCCGGCACCGGTGAAGATTGCTTCAAAACGCTCGAACTTTTCGCTGCACAGAACCGAGGTCGGCGAGGCCAGTACGTTGTCAATGAACTGGTCAGGCAGGGGAATGCCGGTGACCAGGGTGTAGGGCACGCCGAACGCGTTCGCGGCCTTGGCAATGTCACGGGCCGTAGGGCTTTTTTCCGCATTCCAGTCGGGTAGCAGCCAGCGTGAGAGCGTGCTGTGGTTTCCCACCAACAAAGTGGTCTGTGGCAAAAGTAACTCTATGCAAGCGTCTTGATACAAATCGATCTTGTCTTCCTCCCACCAGGAGAGGTCCGGCATGTAGGCCACCAAGGGGACATCCGAATAGTCTGAGGCCAACTCGGCAATCGCAGAAAGGTTCTCCGGCGTCCCGACAAAGCCCACTTTAAAGACTTGCGCTGGCACGTCTTCCAGGATGATGCGGGCCTGCTCAGTGACCGCCTCGTCATCAAACGGGAAGTGGTCCACGATCTCTGTGGTGTCTCGCGCATACGCGCCGGTAATGACCGGCAAAGCATGGGCACCTACGGAGGCAATGGCAGTGAGGTCAGCGGCGGTTCCGGCGCTGCCGCTAGGGTCGTTGGCGTTGAAGGCCATCACGCAAGCGGAGGGGCCGTCTTCGTCGATGGTGTCGTCAACTTCGGTGGGGGGTAATGCCGACATCTAGAGGCCTCTATTAGGGTAAGTCATCGTGCAGAATGGCGTTCTTTCGTCGGACGGTCGTCTTTTGGACAAAACCTGCTCTATACAATCGTTGCATTCTATTTGAAGGCCCTATAAGCTGTGACTGATACCAAAACTTGGATGTGTTTGATTTGCGGTTGGATTTATGACGAGACGGCTGGCGCCCCCGACCACGGCATTGCCCCCGGAACACTGTGGGCCGATGTGCCAATGAACTGGACGTGCCCTGAGTGCGGCGCCCGCAAAGAAGACTTCGAAATGGTGCAGATCTGATTTGCGCCCTGGGTGCGGAATTTGCATACCCAGATTTCCTTTCAGTGAACCGGAACCCGACCTTCTAACGTATGACTGCTCCCACCTTCAAAGTCCTTGTGATCGATGACAGCAACACCATACGCCGGAGTGCTGAAATTTTTCTCAAGCAGGGGGGGCATGAGGTGCTGCTGGCTGAAGACGGTTTTGATGCGCTTGCAAAGGTGAATGATTACCAGCCGCACATTATTTTTTGCGACATCTTGATGCCCCGCCTGGATGGGTATCAGACGTGCGCCATCATCAAGCGCAACGCAAAATTCTCTAGCGTTCCTGTGGTCATGCTGTCTTCTAAAGACGGTGTTTTTGACAAAGCCCGTGGCCGCATGGTCGGGGCACAGGACTATCTCACCAAACCGTTTACCAAAGACCAGTTGCTGCAAGCTGTGCAGCAATTCGGCAACGCCTTGCAAGGAGCATCTTGATGCCAATCCATAAAGTACTGATCGTTGACGACTCCAAAACCGAGTTGCTTTATTTGACAGAAATTCTGCAGAAGAACGGGTTTACTGTTCGGTCTGCAGAGAATGCCGACGAGGCTTTCAAGCGCCTCGGTGAAGAGCGGCCCCAACTTATCTTGATGGATGTGGTGATGCCCGGCCAAAATGGGTTCCAGTTGACCCGCGCCATCAATCGCACTCCGGAGTACTCCGACATCCCAATCATCATGTGCACGAGCAAGAGTCTGGAGACGGACCGTGTGTGGGGCATGCGCCAGGGCGCCAAAGATTACATCACCAAGCCAGTCGATGCGGCGGAGCTACTCGCCAAAATCAAGGCTCTGGGTTAACGCTGGCACTCTATGGCCAATAGAGAAGCACTTCGAGAACTGCAAGCACGGCTTGCAAGTCGCTTGCAAGCCGCGAAAGCGGAAGGTATGTCGGTAGCATGGTTAGCGGTTCAGGCCGGTGGGCGGAAATACCTATTCCCGCTGGGGCAGTCTGGGGAGATCGTTCCTGTGTCCCATGTGCAGCCGGTCCCCTATTCGGTGGACTGGTTTCTGGGGGTGGTGAATATCCGCGGCGGACTGTTTGGGGTTGTCGACCTTGCGGCATTTTTGGCTCTTGATGGAGGCGTTTCACGTCAAGTGCCAGCCGGCAATGAGCCTAGTGTTGTGACCTTGAATGCGGCGCTGGATGTCAATTGCGCCCTTCAGGTCGACTTGTTGTCCGGTTTGCGTGGTGCTGATGCTTTCACTCAGTCTCACGGACCCGCGGAGGGTTCTCCCTCTTACATGGGTAATGTTTTTCTCGACAGTTCTGGCGAGGCTTGGCAAGAAATCAACTTGCGCGTCCTATCCCAGTCTCAGCAGTTTTTGAGCATCAGCGCTTAGTTCACCTGTAAGGTCCCATCATGTCCGTTGTAGATCAATTGAAAAATCTGTTTTCCAAAAAACAACAGGAGTCTGAGCTGGATTCCCGCTTGAGTTTGGCCATGCCGGATGTAACTATCGCCACACCGGACAATGAAACGGTGCAAGAGTCGCAGAATGCGCCCTTGCAGGCGCCCGTTGCGCCGGCTGCCGAAGAGCCTTTGGTCGCGCAAGGCGATCTGGTCTCGATTCCGGTGCTTGGGCGCCGTACGGTGGTGGAGCATCAGCGCACTTTGTTTGTGCTGCTCGGCGGCGCGTTGGTGGTGCTTGCCGGTGTTACGTTTTACGCCTTGAATCAATCGGACCGTGTGGCTCAGCAGCTGGGAGCAACCGGGCAGTCGCTCATGCAGTCGCAGCGACTCGCGAAGTCGGTGTCGCAAGCGGTGGTGGGGAGTGCTCAGGCTTTCCCCGATGTGTCGGACAGCTCGGGTATTTTGTCGAAGTCAGTCAAAGGTTTGCAGGCTGGCGACGATGAGATGCGCATTAACCCGTTGAGTGAAGACTTTGCACCGGAGCTGGGCAAAGTGCTGCCGCTAGTTGAGCGTGCGGACAAAAATGCCAAGGCAGTGATCGCTCAGCAAAAGATGCTGACGCAGATCGGATCCGCGCTGCGCCTTATCAATCGCCAATCCTCTGATTTGTTGGAAGTCGCCGAAACCGTTTCTTCCCTGAAGTTGCAACAAAACGCACCGGCAGCAGAAATTTCTGCAGTGGGCCAGCTGGTGATGTTGACCCAGCGAATCGGCAAATCGTCCAACGAGTTTTTGACTGCCGAAGGCGTGAGTCCTGAGGCGGTGTTCTTGCTGGGTAAGGATTTGAATACCTTCAAGGAAATTTCAGAAGCGCTGTTGTCGGGCAGCGCAGAACTCCGCCTGACAGCGACCAAAGACCCCGCGACCCGCGAGCAGTTGGAAGCACTGATCAAAATGTACGAAGAGACCCGTGTACAGGCGGGTGCGATTTTGGGTAACTTGCAGGGCTTGGTGTCTGCGCGTGAAGCCCAAGGCGCGATCATTGCGGACAGTGAGCCCTTGCGCCGCAATCTGGAAGACCTTCAGGCCAAGTTGTCCGGCCAAGCCGGTATTGGCGGTGCGTCGCTTGCTTTGTTGATTCTGGCGGCATTGTTCGCGTTGGTGTGTGCCGGCGGCTTGTCTTATGTGCAGTTGCAGGACAGCCGTAAGCGCCAGGTCGTTGCTGAAGACCAGCGCCTGGAGGCGGAGCGCCAAGAGCAAGAAGCCAAGCGCGTCAATGATGCGAACCAGGCCGCGATTCTGCGTTTGATGAACGAACTGCAAACCGTTGCTGAAGGCGATTTGACGCAAGAAGCGACCGTGACGGAAGACATCACTGGAGCTATTGCTGACTCGGTGAACTACACGGTAGAGGAGTTGCGCTCACTGGTGTCGAACGTTCAAAACACTGCGGCCCGTGTGGCCCAGACAACGGCGGATGTGGATGCGACCTCCACGGAGCTGCTGGCAGCCTCCAACGAGCAACTGCACGAAATTCGCGAAACAGGTAAGTCGGTTCTGGATATGGCGGGTCGTATTAACGAGGTGTCTACACAAGCGCAAGAGTCTGCGACCGTAGCCCGCCAATCTCTGCAAGCGGCGGAGTCCGGCCTGCAAGCGGTGCAAAACGCGATCGGCGGTATGAACTCCATTCGCGACCAGATTCAAGAAACCTCGAAGCGGATTAAGCGCCTGGGCGAGTCTTCGCAGGAGATTGGTGAAATCACGGAGCTGATTTCAGACATTACCGAACAAACCAACGTCCTGGCCTTGAATGCGGCTATTCAAGCAGCCTCTGCGGGTGAGGCGGGACGAGGCTTCTCCGTGGTGGCGGAGGAAGTGCAGCGCTTGGCGGAGCGCTCTGCGGATGCGACGCGTCAGATTGCGGCACTGGTGAAGGCTATTCAGACCGATACGCAGGATGCTATCGGTGCGATGGAGCGCTCCACACAGGGTGTGGTGGAGGGAGCCAAACTCTCCGACAACGCGGGTACCGCGCTGACCGAAATTGACCGGGTGTCCCGTCAGGTGGCTGACCTGATTGAGCAGATTTCGAATGCAGCCTCCCGCGAGGCCGGTTTGGCCAACGTGGTTGCCGACAACATTCAGCACATTTTTGCGGTGACCGAGCAGACTGGAGAGGGCACACGCGCTACAGCGAATCAAGTGCGCGAGCTCTCCCGCATGGCCGAAGAACTGCGCCAGTCGGTGTCCCGATTCAAGATTTCCTGATCGCGTTTATTCGCACCCTTTGCCCCGTGAAATCCAGGAGAGCCTGAACCCATGTCGTCCAACCTTGTTGACTCCGGAGACAACGAACTCGCTATCAGCGACCTTGGGCCATTGGCTTGGGTCCTGGAGGAGCTGCGCAAATCTTTAGACGGTGCCACCAAGGCGATGCGCCGGTTTGTGCGCGATGCCGAGATTGCAAGGGGCTCGGAGCTGGCGGAGTTGGATGCTAGTCACCTGCGTATTGCCCGGCAGCAGTTGCATCAGGCTGTAGGTGCCTTGGAAATGGTGGGGCTGGAAGCCCCGGCGAAATTCCTCCGTGCGATGGAGTCACTGGTCCAGAAATACGTTCAAAAGCCGGAGCAGTGCAGCGACGAAGCTGCCAGCGTCATGGAGCGCGCGAGCTTTGCCCTGACGGAGTATCTGGACGGTGTGTTGAAAGGCAAGACTGCCTCCTCGGTCGCGCTGTTTCCTCAATACAAAGCGCTTCTTGAATTGAGTGGCGCCGAGCGGGTTCACCCCGCGGACCTGTGGCCGCCGGCATGGCAATGGCTTGCGGTTGCGGTTCCGGATGGGGTTGAGCCGCGTGGTGTCGGTCCGGCAGTCCGTCGCGAGATGGACCATGCCGTGCTTCGCCTCGTGAAATATGGCGATACGGAAGCCGCGCGCCGTTTGCTCCAGTTGAGCTTAGGGCTGGCGGCAGACGCCCACTCACTGGAAGAGCGCACCTTCTGGATGGTCAGCGCCGCTTATTTCGAGGGGATGTCCCTGCAACTGTTTGACGGTGACATCTACACCAAGCGAGCCGCCTCACGAATCTTGCAACAGTACGTGGCGCTCACGAAGGGCCAGCATTCGGTGTCAGAGCGTTTGGCGCAGGACATTGTGTTCTTTTGTTCCCGTGCCATACCGATCGATCCGCAACATGCGCCGGTACTGACTGCGGTGCGCACTGCATATGGACTGAGTCGCACCAAGCCTGTGGACTATGTGAGTGAGCAGTTTGGCCGTTTCGACCCGGCGATGCTGGTCCTGGCTCGCAAGCGAATCGCGGCTGCTGCAGAGACATGGTCGGCCCTGGCAGGTGGCGATGTCAATCGATTGAAGGTGGCGGCAGAGCAGTTTGCTGCCGTGTCGGATGCTGTCACCAAGTTGCACGCCGAAAGCGGAGAGTTGGCAAAAGCGCTTTCCAAAACCATTGAGGCGACGGCACGCTCCGGCACTTCGCCTACGCCCGCTGTGGCGATGGAAGTGGCGACCTCGGTGTTGTACCTTGAGGCAGCCTACGAAGACTTGGACCCGACAGACAACCAGTTGGCGGAACGCAGTGCGCGTTTGGCGCAACGGCTGCAACATGTCACCGGTGGTGGAGAGCCTGAAGCCCTTGAGGGGTGGATGGAAGAGCTGTATCGCCGGGTCAGCGACCGTCAGACCATGGGTAGCGTGGTGGACGAATTGCGGACCACGCTGGCGGGTATAGAGAAATCGCTGGACCAGTTTTTCCGTGATCCCCGCGACAAAGGTCCTCTGCGGGAAGTGCCCAGCCAATTGGCGCAAATGCGCGGCGTATTTTCGGTGTTGGGTCTGGATCAGCCCTCTATTGCAGCACTTCGCATGCGCAGCACGGTTGAGCAAATGCTGGTGGACGATATTGATGAAGCCAGCGCGCGCAGCGGCGTATTTGAAAAACTGGGTAATAGCTTGGGTGCAATGGGCTTTCTCATTGACATGCTGAGCTTCCAACGTGCTTTGGCCAAAACCCTGTTTGTGTATGACGAAGCCTTGGGTGAGTTCAAGCCCTTGATGGGCCGGGAGCGTGCTGTCATTGCGGGCCCTCAGTCACCGACAAGTGAGGTTCAAGAAGATGTCGCGGCACTGTCCGCGTTGACAGCGACTCTGGCACCGGCCCATGCTCCGGCCGCTGTGGCTGCGCCCGCTCCTGCGGTGGACGAGGACGATAGTGCGGAGCTGCAGGATATTTTTCTCGAAGAAGCCCGTGAAGTCATTGTGCGGGGCCAAGATGCTCTTGTGGCCCTGCGTTTGGATCCCACCAATCTCGCTGATCAGACCACACTGCGTCGCGCCTTCCACACGCTGAAGGGCAGCTCCCGGATGGTCGGTTTGAATGAGTTCGGCGAGGCTGCCTGGTCGTTTGAGCAACTTCTCAATACATCCCTGGCCGAGCAACGCCCGGCGAGTGATGCGTTGATCGAAAGCTCCCAGCAGGCCATGTCGGGACTTGCCCGCTGGGTCCAGGGTATTGCCGACGGGCAGACAGCCGGTTGGAATGCGCTGGCTTTCAGAAAAACCGCAGATGCCCTGCGCCTGCATGATCAATGGCTTCCGCTGGATATTCCTGCCGATTCCTTCGAGGCGACTGTCGAAATGGCGGCGGTTCCGGATGCCGCCCTTCCTACGGAAACTAGTGGCGCTGGCGAGCTTGCTGTCGATGCTGTCGCATCGGAATGGAGCGAAGAGCCACCGATGCCCCCGGTGGAGTTGCTGGAGCCGGAGGTTCTTGAGCCGTTGGAAGCAGACGATCTAAAGGTTGATTTTGCTGCGACTGAAATGGGCGCGCCCGAGCTCTTGGAGGTAGTGGACACACCAGACTTTGCCTCCACGCAAATTTCGACGGTGGACCCCTTCGCTATCCTCGATGAGGCGCCGCCTGAGTTCGTGTCGACCCAGCTGTTCGATTTCGAGAAGACCGTTCCAATCGTTCCGGAGCCTGATGTGTTGCAAAGCATCACTGCCGAAGACTTGGAAATGTCAGATGCGGATTTGGGTGATTTCGATTTTGCAGATTTCGATAGTCCTTCGACGACCGAGCTCGCTCCCCTGGAGACGCGGTTGGCAGATGTCTACGCAGAAACGCCCCTAGAAGAAATCGATGAGCTCGCTGCGGAAGAGGAGCCTGCTCAGACAACCGGTTTGGTCTTGGAGTTCCCGGAGCGCATTGCCGTGAACCCCGATGAAGGCATGAAGGTGATCGGCTCCCTGCGCATGAGCATTCCCCTCTATAACGTCTATCTCAATGAGGCTGACGAGTGGTCACGGCGCTTGCAGACCGAGCTGGGCGAGTGGGCGCTGGAGCTCCATGAGCCGGTATCCGACAACGCCATTTCATTGGCCCACTCACTTCTTGGCAGTTCTGCGACAGTCGGCTTTGTGGCACTGTCGGAAATGGCCAAGTTCCTGGAGCAGGCGCTACAGCATGTGCAGCTGCACCGGCAAATGGAGCCGGGTCATGCGGCAGTGTTTTGTGACGCTGCGGAAGACATCCGGCGCTTGTTGCACCAGTTTGCTGCAGGTTTTGTGAAAGAGGCGGATCCTCAGATTTTGCGGAGCCTCCAGGAGATCATTGAAACCGAGTTTCCTGCCCCGGTCATGGAGTCTGAGCCTGACCTCGACTCCTTGCTTCCGGACACCCCGGAGGTCGTGGACGAAGTGGAGAGCGAAGCGCCACCTGTGGAGGTCTCAGCGCCTGCTCCACTGCTTGCGAGTGCAATCGTGGCAGAGGCTGCTCCGCTCGTGATTTTGGATGATCACGACGAAGAGCTCACCGCCGAGGACAGCCTGGACACCGACTTGTTGCCCATCTTCGAAGAAGAGGCCACAGAGCTCATGCCACAACTCGGCGCGGCCTTGCGCCAATGGGTATCGCGCCCTGACAACGCCGGTGCGCGCAGCGAAGTGCTCCGTTTGTTGCACACACTCAAGGGTAGCGCTCGTTTGGCGGGCGCCATGCGCCTCGGAGAGATGGCGCACCGCATGGAGTCTTCGATCGAGGTATTGGGGGCCGAAGGTCTGCAGACGATCCAGCTTGAGCCCCTGTTGTCCCGGTTTGACGCCTTGCAGTCGGTTTTTGCGGCTTTGGGTCAAGCTGCATCTGTCGTTGACGTTGAACCTGAAGAGCCCGCGGCACGCGCCGCAACGGTTCCTGCAGCTAGCGCAAGCACTGCACCTCTGCCTAAACTGCTACCAGCCATTTCTCAGGCGCCGGCTGCAGCGCCTCGCGCTCAGGGCAACCAGTCTGTTCGTGTGCGGGCCCAGCTCTTGGATCGCTTGGTCAACCAGGCGGGTGAGGTCATGATTACCCGCTCGCGTATGGATGAGCGGCTCGGCCAGTTGCGTACTTCCTTGGGTGAGCTCACCGGCAACTTGGATCGCTTGCGCCAGCAGCTGCGCGACGTAGAGTTGCAGGCTGAATCGCAGATGCAATCCCGCCTTGCGCAAACCAAAGACTCTGCACAGGCCTTCGATCCCTTGGAGTTCGACCGGTTCACGCGCGTCCAGGAGTTGACCCGCATGATGGCGGAGTCCGTGAACGACGTGGCTACCGTTCAGCGCAATTTGCAGCGTTCGGTTGAAGGCACGGAAGATGATTTGATTGCCCAAGGTCGTCAGGCTCGCGAGCTTCAAAAAGACTTGTTGCGTACCCGGATGGTGGAGTTTGATGGCATTGCAGATCGCTTGTATGGTGTCGTTCGCCAAGCGGCCAAAGACGCCGGCAAACAGGTCAAGCTGGATATCGCCGGAGGCGCTATCGAAATCGACCGCGGCGTTCTCGACCGCATGGCCCCGGCCTTTGAGCACCTGTTGCGCAATGCGGTAGCCCACGGAATTGAAACTCCCGCCGAGCGGACCCGTGCGGGCAAGTCTGCTACGGGGACGATTCAAATCGAGGTTCACCAGGAAAGCAACGACGTTACCGTCAGCTTCAGTGACGACGGCGCGGGCCTGAACTTGGAACGCATCCGCACCAAGGCAGAGGCCAAGCAATTGATTGCTCCGGGCGAAAGCTTGAGCGATGTTGATGCGGCGAATTTGATTTTCATGCCGGGCTTCTCCACCGCTGATGAGGTGACCGAGCTCTCAGGGCGCGGTATCGGCATGGATGTCGTACGCGCCGAAGTGCACGGGCTCGGTGGTCGCATTGAAACCCAGACCAAGGCCCTCGCCGGAACCTCTTTCAAATTGGTGTTGCCTTTGACGACTGCAGTGACGCAGGTGGTGATTCTGCGAATGGGGGACTTCTCCATTGGCGTACCCGCCAACATCATGGAAACCGTCTTGCGCGTGCCCAATAGCCAGCTGCAAAAAGCCTACGCAGAGCAGAGCTTTGCATTCGGCGAAGAGTCCGTTCCGTTCTTCTGGGGTGGGGCACTGTTGCAGGTGTCCGGTCATAGCGAGGAGTCTTCGGGTAAGACGCTTCCAGTTGCTGTTTTCCGCAGCGCAGGCCAGCGCTTGGCAGTACACATTGACGAAGTGCTGGGTAACCGCGAAGTGGTGGTCAAGAATCTCGGCCCCCAGTTGGCGCGACTGCCTGGCTTGGCAGGCATGTCGGTTCTGGCCTCAGGTGCTGTCGTGTTGATTTACAACCCCGTGGCGCTGGCGTCGGTGTATGGCGATCAAGCCCGTGCACTGGTCGCGCAGCCTGCCGATCCGGTGGATGGCACTGTCAGCACGACTCCGCAAGAGTCCGTGGTGGTAGCCGCCAGCACGCAGTTGCCGCTGGTGTTGGTGGTTGACGACTCGATTACCGTGCGCCGCGTGACACAGCGCTTGCTCAAGCGCGAAGGCTACCGGGTGGCATTGGCCAACGATGGTCTGCAAGCCTTGGAGCGCTTGCAGGAAGAAATTCCCGCGGTGGTGTTGTCCGACATCGAGATGCCCCGGATGGACGGCTTTGACTTGGCACGCAACATCCGTGGCGACGCCAAGTTGCGAGACCTGCCCATCATCATGATCACCTCGCGCATTGCGGAAAAGCACCGCGAGCATGCCCGCGAGCTGGGTGTCGACCATTACCTCGGCAAGCCGTACTCCGAAGACGAGTTGCTTGGCTTGGTGCGGGCCTATTGCTCGACGGCAGTGCCAGCCTGATCAACAGACTTTTTGAGGAAGCCATAGCGCGCCAGTGTGCGCTCTCTGGCCCCCGCATGGTCAACAATTGGAGCGGGGTAGTTCACTCCCAGTTGCACTCCAGCGGCTAGCATTTCCATGGGCTTGGCAGCCCATGGGGCATGAATGGCTTTGTCTGACAAGCCCGCCAGCTGCGGCAGGTAGCGCCGGATGAACTTGCCCTGGGCATCGAAACGTTCACTTTGGGTCACAGGGTTAAAAATCCGGAAATACGGTTGCGCGTCGCAACCACTGGAGGCTACCCACTGCCACCCCCCGTTATTGGCAGACAAATCAAAGTCATTGAGGTGGACTGCGAAATAGCGTTCGCCCCAGCGCCAATCCAGGCCAAGGTGCTTCACCAAAAAGCTACCCGCCACCATGCGCAAACGGTTGTGCATGTAACCGGTCTGGTTGAGCTGCGCCATGGCCGCATCGACGATCGGGTAGCCCGTGCGGCCCTCGCACCACGCCGCGTACAAGGTTTGGGCGCGTTCGCCCTGCTCCCAGGCAATGTGGTCGTATTCCGGTTTGAATGCATGGGTGGCAACCCGTGGAAAGTTCGCCAGAATTTGAAAGTAAAAATCGCGCCACGCCAACTCAGCCAGCCAGACCGAGGCCCCAGCACTGCCAGCGCGCACCCGCTCCAGCGCGAGATTGACCAGGTGCCGGATCGACACGGTGCCGAAGCGCAAATGCACACCCAGATAACTCGGCCCCTTGAGGCCCGGAAAGTCGCGCGCCTCGCCATAGCGGTCCATCCGCAGCACAAAGTCATCCAGTAGCGCCTGACCGCCAGACTCTCCGCTGTGTATGCCCAGCGCCTTCAGGTTGGTGGGCTCAAACCCCAGGGATTCGAGCGAGGGCATGGCAGATGGCACATCTGCCGGTAAGGCCGCCAGAGTAGCGGCGGCCCCTTCCTGGAGGTGGCTCTGAGCGAGCAAGCCGCTGCCGATACGGGCCAACCACGCGCGGTGGTAGGGCGTGAACACCCCGTAGGGCTTGCCCATCTGTGTCAGCACCTCCCGCTCCTCAAAGACCACCTGGTCTTTGACCAGCATGAGCTGCTTCCCATCGCGCAGGAGTTGCTGCTGCACAGCCGTGTCGCGCTCCACGGCGGCGGGCTCGTAGTCCCGGGCGGCAAACACAGCCTGCACCTCCAGCTGAGCCGCCAACTCCGGAATAGCATCGACTGCGTCTGCATGCAGCACGATCAACCCGCCTTTGCCATCCGGCTGCAGTGCCCGGAGCCGGGACTGCAGCTCAGACACCGCCCCGTGGATGAACTCCACCCGCCGGTCCGCCCGGGGTAAGTGTCCGAGAATGGCCTTGTCAAACACAAAAACGCAATACACGCTGTCGCATGACGCGGTGGCGAGGGCCAAGGCCGCGTTGTCAGTGGCCCGCAGATCGCGACGGAACCAAACCAGCCCTTTGGTGAAATGAGAGTGCATGTCAGCCGTTAAAATCAGAGAATGTCCGGCGATTCTGCACCTTTCAATCTCACCAACCATTTCCTGATCGCAATGCCCGGGCTGGACGATGAGATGTTCTCCAAAAGCGTGGTCTTTGTGTGCGAGCACTCCACACGCGGCGCCTTGGGCTTGGTGATCAACAAGCCCGCCGACATGCCCCTCACGGCCCTGTTTGACAAGATCGACCTGCCTTTGCAGCGCACCGACCTGCTGGCCGATACGGTGTTTCAAGGTGGCCCGGTACAAACCGAACGGGGTTTTGTCCTGCATGAGCCCGTTATTGCTGCCACGCAAGAGGGGGGTGAGTCTTTGTATGCCTCCACCATGACCATTCCCGGTGGTTTGGAGATGACGACCTCGCGCGATGTGCTCGAAGCCCTGTCCATGGGCTCCGGCCCCAAACGCGTGCTGGTAACACTGGGTTACGCCGCATGGGGCGAGGGGCAGCTTGAAACCGAGTTGGGCGAAAACAGCTGGCTCACCACGCCCGCTGACCAAACCATTATTTTTGATACGCCCGTGGAGCAACGGTACGACCGCGCCTTGGGCTTGCTGGGCCTGCAGGCCTGGATGATTTCTCCACAAGTGGGGCACGCATGAGCGAGGCCGCGATGCCCGTCCCGGCGGCATTCACGACCTTTATTGCATTCGACTTCGGCATGAAACGCACCGGGGTTGCCGTGGGCAACCGCCTGATGCGTAGCGCAACGCCACAAGGCTCCATCCATGCCGAGGGCAACGCCCGTTTTGACGGCGTGGCCGCCAAGCTCAAAGAATGGCAGCCCGACGCCATCGTGATCGGCGTGCCTTACCACCCCGATGGCGCCCCGCACGAAAACACCGCGCGCGCCAAAAAATTCGGTCGGCAGTTGCAAGGGCGTTTCGGCCTGCAAGTGTTTGAGGTGGACGAGCGCTACAGCACCACCGAAGCCATTGCCAGCGGCGCCAAAGACGCGGACGCCGCGTCGGCCTGCATTATTTTGGAACAATTTTTAAGGAACCTCCCATGACCACTTTGGCCTTGGACGCCGAGGCGCTCTACCGCGAACTGCTTCGTGGTGTGCAGCTGCTGTGCAACGCAGAAACCCGCCTGGTGGGCATCACCTCCGGCGGCGCCTGGCTGGCTGAGCGCCTTCAGGCGGACCTCCAGCTAGCAGACAAGCACGGCACCATTTCGTCGGCCATGCACCGCGACGATTTCGCCAAACGCGGCCTGTCCTCCGGTGGCCAGACGCAGCTGCCTTTTGATGTGAATGGCGCAGACATCCTGGTGCTGGACGATGTGCTCTACACCGGCCGGACCATCCGCGCGGTGATCAACGAGTTGTTTGACTATGGCCGCCCCGCCCAAGTGCGCTTGGCGGTGCTGGTAGACCGCGGCGGGCGCCAGCTGCCCATCCAGGCTGAATTTGCGGCGGCGCGGGTCAGCCTGGCGGTCAACCAGTCTTTGGCTCTGGCGCGCAGCGCCGAGGGTGTCTTTTCTTTTGATGTGCAGGAGGCCTGAGCATGTTGTACAAGCGCAATCCGCAACTCAACAAACACGGAGAGCTCATTCACCTGCTGTCCACCGAAGGGCTGCCCAAAGGCATCCTGACCCACATTCTGGACACCGCCACCAACTTCGTCTCGCTCAACGACCGCGAAGTTAAAAAGGTGCCCCTGCTGCGCGGCAAAAGCGTGTTCAACCTGTTTTTTGAAAACAGTACCCGCACCCGCACCACCTTCGAGATTGCCGCCACCCGCCTGAGTGCGGACGTTATCAATCTCGATATTGCGCGCTCCAGTGCCTCTAAAGGTGAGTCGCTGCTGGACACCATTGCCAACCTGAGCGCCATGGCCGCCGACATGTTTGTGGTGCGCCACAGCGAGTCCGGCGCGCCCTACCTGATTGCCCAACATGTGGCACCCCATGTGCATGTGATCAACGCCGGTGATGGCCGCCATGGCCACCCCACGCAGGGGCTGCTGGATATGTTCACCATCCGGCACTACAAGAAAGACTTCTCGAACCTCACGGTCGCCATCGTGGGCGACGTGTTGCACTCCCGCGTGGCCCGCTCCGACATCCATGCGCTGACTACGCTGGGCTGTGCCGAGGTTCGCGTGGTGGGCCCCAAAACACTGGTGCCGTCCGACATGGCGCAAATGGGCGTGCGCGTGTGCCACACCTTGGAAGAGGGCATTAAGGACTGCGACGTCATCATCATGCTGCGCCTGCAAAACGAGCGCATGAGTGGCGCGCTGTTGCCTTCGATGCACGAGTACTTCAAGAGCTTCGGCCTCACCCCCGAAAAGCTGCAACTCGCCAAGCCCGACGCTATCGTCATGCACCCCGGCCCCATCAACCGCGGCGTGGAGATCGACTCTGCGGTGGTGGACGGCAAGCAAGCCGTGATCCTGCCGCAGGTGACCTTCGGGATCGCCGTGCGCATGGCGGTCATGAGCATCGTCGCGGGCAACGAAGCCTGAGCCCCCGGATTCAAGGACTGAAGCTATGCAAATTCTGATTCAAGGCGGCCGCGTCATCGACCCCGCCAGCGGCACCGACACCGTGGCCGATGTGGCTATCTCCAGCGGGCGCATTCTGGGCATCGGCAACACGCCGGCCGGCTTTGCGCCGCAAACCACCATCAACGCCCAAGGCTGCATCGTCGCCCCCGGCTTGGTGGACCTGTCAGTGCGCCTGCGCGAGCCCGGCCACGAGCACGAAGGCATGTTGGCCAGCGAGATGGCGGCCGCTGTCGCTGGCGGTGTGACCAGCGTAGTGTGCCCGCCCGATACCGACCCGGTGTTGGACGAAGCCGGTCTGGTCGAAATGCTGCGCCACCGCGCCGAGCGCTTGCACCAGGCCCGCGTGTTCCCGCTGGGCGCGCTCACCCGCAACCTGCAAGGCGAGGTGCTGACCGAAATGCTGCAGCTCACCCAAGCCGGCTGCGTGGCCTTCAGCCAGGCCGAAGTGCCCCTGCTCAACACCCAGGTCACCCAGCGCGCCCTGCAATACGCCAGCACCTTTGGCTACACCGTGTGGCTGCGCCCGCAAGAGGCTTACCTCGGCAAGGGCGTAGCCGCCAGCGGCCCGCTGGCCACGCGCATGGGCCTCTCCGGCGTGCCGGTGGCGGCCGAAACCATTGCCCTGCACACCATTTTTGAGCTGGTGCGCTCCACCAAGGCGCGCGTGCACCTGTGCCGCATCAGCAGCGCCGCCGGAGTGGAACTGGTGCGCCAGGCCAAGGCCGAAGGCCTGCCGGTGACCTGTGACGTGAGCATCAACTCCCTGCACCTGACCGATGTGGACATTGGCTACTTCGACAGCCGCATGCGCCTGAACCCACCCCTGCGCCAGCAGCGCGACCGCGATGCCCTGCGCGCCGCCCTGGCCGATGGCACCATCGACGCGCTGGTCTCCGACCACAACCCGGTGAGCGCCGACGAAAAAACACTGCCTTTTGCCGAGGCCGAACCCGGAGCCACCGGCCTGGAGCTGCTGCTGAGCCTAGCCCTCAAGTGGGCGCAAGAGAGCGGCTTGGGCGTGGCCGATGCCATCGCCACCGTTACCAGTCGCTCGGCCCACGTGCTGGGCGGTGCCTTGGGCACCTTTGCCGCCAGCGCAGGCCGCCTCACAGCAGGCGGCGCGGCCGACATTTGCGTGTTTGACTCCGCTGCCCACTGGGTGGTGGAGCCTTCCGCGCTGGTGAGCCAAGGGCAGCACACACCGTTCGGCGGCTACGAGCTACCCGGCCGCGTGAAAGCTACGCTGGTCGGTGGCCGCGTGGCCTATAACGCGGCCTAAGCGGCGAGACAGGCACCAGCCCATGCGCCAACTCAAAGCCCTGTGGCGCATTGCCCGCGTTTTGTCGCACGTGCTGGCTGGGGCTTGGCGTATCCGCACCGTGTTCCCCCGGCTGACGCAACCGGAGCGTAATGCAGAAGTTCAGGCTTGGGCCTGCGCCATGCTTGCGCGGTTAGCTATCAAATTGGTAGTAAACGGCACGCCGCCGGCAGGTGGCCCGGTGCTGCTGGCCGCCAACCACATCTCCTGGCTGGACATTGTGGTTATCCACGCAGCGCGGCACTGCCGGTTTATCTCCAAGGCGGATATTCAGCATTGGCCTGTGGTGGGCACACTGGCCACCGGCGCCGGCACGCTGTACATCGAGCGCGAATCCCGCCGCGACGCCATGCGCGTGGTGCACCACATGGCCGAGCGCCTGAGCGCGGGCGAAGTGCTGGCCGTGTTCCCCGAGGGCACCACCGGTGACGGCACCCATGTGCTGCCCTTCCACGCCAACCTGTTGCAGGCCGCTATTGCAGTGAATGCGCCCATCCAACCGGTGGCTCTGCAGTTCGTGGATGGGCAAGGCCAGCAAAGCTTTGCCCCCTGCTACATCGGAGACGACACGTTGCTAGGCTCCCTGTGGCGCACGCTATGCAGCGACGGTATTCAGGCTGTGGTGACGTTTGGTGCCCCGCAAACTGCCGACGGGCGTGACCGCAGAACGTGGTCGGCCGCGGTGCGGGAAGACATCATCGCGCTGCGCCAGCGCTGATTTGCTCACTTATTGATAGCTGCTTGCGTGTTATCTACAAGGGGCGGACTCAAATCCAAGTGCAACACTTGGTTAGTTTATTAGATGGTTTGAGCGGGCTCTTCAAGTTTGTCCAGCCAGCTACTGTAGACCTCATGCGGGGAACACCAATCCAGAGTTTTCCGGGGCCTGCCATTCATCAGGTCTGCAATCCCATCGAGCTGCTCCTGGCTGTACCCGGACAGATCCGTACCCTTGGGTAAGAACTGCCGAATCAGTCCATTGGTGTTCTCATTTGTGCCGCGTTGCCAGGGACTGTGCGGGTCACAGAAATACACCGCAATCCCCGTATTGGCAGTAAGTTGCTGATGATGCGTCATCTCCTTACCTCGGTCATACGTCAAGGTCTTACGCATCGGTTTGGCTATGGAATTGAGCTTGTCAGTGAAGGCTTGCAAGACGTTCGCTGCCGTAGCGGGATTAGGGTGAGGCAGCTTCACCAGGATCAGCAAGCGGGTTGTACGCTCCACAAGCGTTCCCACTGCGCTTTGATTGAGCGTGCCTTTGATCGAATCTCCCTCCCAATGTCCCGGGAACTGGCGATCTTCAATCTCGGGCGGACGCACATGAATACTCAAGAGGTCAGCCATGTGACCACGCCGGTCCTCGCCTTTGGAGCGCGGCCAGCGCTTGGCTCGGGCCATGCGCAAGCAGGCAATGAGTTCTTTGCGAAGCTCTCCTCGGGGTTGGGCATAGATGACGTTGTAGATAGTTTCATGCGAGGTGCGTTTGGCGGACTCGCTCGAATGCAGTTTAGCCAAGTGGGCCGCTATTTGCTGGGGCGACCAGCGCTGACGGAGCAATGCAGTGATAGATTCAAAGAGGGCGTTGCCCGCCACCAGCTTGGGCGCTGGCCTGCCTTGGCGACGTCTGCGGACTTGGCGTTGCTGCGCGTAGCGGCAACTGTAGCCATTACCCCCTGCGTTGCGGGCTATCTCACGACTGATGGTCGAGGCACTTCGCCCGAGTACGCGCGCTATGGCTCGAATGCTCAGGCATTGCTCCAGACTTATGGCGATCGTCTGACGATCTTGGTAGTCCAGTTGCTTGTAGTGGGGTTCTGATTTCATGGGCACACCTTAGAGTTCAATCACAGGTGTTGCACTTCACTTTTGAGGCCGTCAGGGCTAGAGGCTGATTTGACGTAAAAATCACTGGTGTCCTCGACAGGAATCGAACCTGTATCTGTCCCTTAGGAGGGGACCGTTCTATCCATTGAACTACGAAGACCGGACGCGGGATTGTATCGGGCGGCGCGGCCCTTGCTCGGGCAGGGCGTGCCGGGTTACTTGGTCAAGTGCCGCATGGCCTCTTCGAGGCCTTTCAGGGTGAGCGGGTACATCTTGTTTTGCACGATCTGCTGGATGACGCTGATGCTCTGGCGATACTGCCACACGCCTTGGGGCTCGGGGTTGATCCAGGCGAATTTGGGGAAGGCGCTCATGAGCCGCTGCAGCCACTCGGCGCCGGGCTCCTCGTTGTTGTATTCCACGCTGCCGCCAGGCTGCAAGATCTCGTAGGGGCTCATGGTCGCGTCGCCCACGAAGATCAGCTTGTAGTCCTTGTTGTACTTGCGGATGATGTCCCAGGTATCAAACTTCTCCGCAAAGCGGCGGCGGTTGTTCTTCCACATGAAGTCATATACGCAGTTGTGGAAGTAATAGAACTCCAGGTGCTTGAACTCGGTCTTGGCCGCGCTGAACAGCTCTTCCACCCGCTGTATGTGGTCGTCCATGGTGCCGCCCACGTCCATCAGCAGCAGCACTTTGACGTTGTTGTGCCGCTCAGGGCGCATCTTGATGTCCAAGAAGCCCGCATTCGCTGCCGTCTTGCTGATGGTGGTCTCCAGGTCCAGCTCGTCCTCATGGCCTTCACGGGCAAACTTGCGCAGACGGCGCAGCGCCACCTTGATGTTGCGGGTGCCGAGTTCCTGGGTGTCGTCGTAGTCTTTGTAGGCGCGCTGGTCCCAGACCTTCACAGCGCTGCGGTTGCGGCTCTTGTCCTGCCCGATGCGGATGCCCTGCGGGTTCTGCCCGTAAGCGCCAAAAGGTGAGGTGCCGCCGGTGCCGATCCACTTGTTGCCGCCTTCGTGGCGTTCCTTTTGCTCTTCGAGGCGTTTTTTGAGCGTTTCCATCAGCTCGTTCCAGCCCATGGCTTGCAGCTTGGCTTGCTCTTCGGGCGTCAAAAACTTCACTAGGTTTTTGCGCAACCACTCGGCCGGAATGTCTTTGGTGAAATCGCTGACGTGCTCAATACCCTTGAAGTAAGCCCCGAAGGCCCGGTCGAACTTGTCGTAGTGCTTCTCGTCCTTCACCAGCGTGGTGCGGGCGAGGTAATAAAAGTCGTCAATGCTGTAGCCGTTGGCTTCTTCCGCGCCCTCCACCTGGGGTGTGTTCGGGCCCACCACGCCTTTTTGGAGCGCTTCGAGCAGGGTCAGGTATTCCTTGACCGAGACGGGGAGCTTGGCATCGCGCAGGGTGTAGAAGAAGTCGAGCAGCATGGCGGTCTCTGTTTAGCGTGGCTTGTCCAGCAGGTACAGGAGCTGGGCCTTCACCTCCGGCCATTCGCCGCTGCGCAGGCTGTACATCACGGTGTCGCGGATGGTGCCGTCGCGGCGCAGGCCGTGGCCGCGGATCACACCGTCTTTTTTGGCGCCCAGGCGCTCAATGGCGGCTTGAGACGCGAAGTTGAAATTGTCAGTGCGCCAGCCCACCACGTGGCAGCCCAGCGTCTCAAAGGCGTGGGTAAGCAGCAGCAGTTTGGCGGTGGTGTTCACATGGCTGCGCTGGCTGCTTTTGCCATACCAGGTCCACCCGATTTCAACCCGCTTGATGGCTGGCACGATGTCGTGGTAGCTGCTGCAGCCCAGCACCTTGCCGGTGGCCGTGTCCGTGACAGCGAAGGCAAAGCGGTTTCCGGCTTCGCGCGCGGCGAGCGCGTCTTCTATGTATTTGCGGGTGTTTTCCGGCTCAGGCACGGAGGTGACCCGGATGTTCCACAGCTCCCCGTCGGCCGCTGCAGCGCGTAAACCGTCTTCGTGCTCCAAGGCCAGGGGTAGGAGTGTGACGCCACGGGCGCTCAGGGTTACCGGGTCCACAAAGGCCATGGTTATTCCTTGGGTGCGGCTGCGTTGCGGTTGCGCCATTTGCGTGCGAGCTGCAAGCCGACCCCGCCGCCAATGCTGACCAACACAATGGCGCCAATGCTGGCGTTTCCGTAGCCTGGTGCAAACAGGTCAAGACCTAACCAACGGCCGACCCAGAAGCCGATCAGCGCGCCGCCCACAAATCCGACCGCGTCGGAAATGCCTTCAATCAGTAGTTTGGAGCTCATGGTGTTTAGCGATTCGTGCGTTGCATGTACATGAGCTTTTCGAACAAGCTCACGTCTTGTTCATTTTTCAGTAGCGCGCCAACCAAAGGCGGCACGGCGGCCTTGTTGTCTTTCGTTTGCAGAGCCTCCGCCGGAATGTCTTCCGCCAACAGCAGTTTGAGCCAGTCCAGCAGCTCGCTGGTGGAGGGTTTCTTTTTCAGGCCCGGCAGGTTGCGCACTTCGAAGAAGGTTTTCATGGCTACGCTGACCAGCTCTTTTTTGAGGCCGGGGAAGTGCACATCCACAATGCTCTGCATGGTGGTGGCATCGGGGAATTTGATGTAGTGGAAGAAGCAGCGACGCAAAAATGCGTCGGGCAGCTCTTTTTCGTTGTTAGAGGTAATGAACACCAGGGGCCGGTGTTTGGCCTTGATGAGCTGGCGGGTCTCGTAGCAGTAAAACTCCATGCGGTCGATCTCGCGCAACAGGTCGTTGGGGAACTCGATGTCGGCCTTATCGATCTCATCAATCAGCAGCGCAACCGGCTGATCGGCGGTAAACGCCTGCCACAGCACGCCCTTGATGATGTAGTTGTTGATGTCTTTGACGCGCTCTCCGCCATCCACATCCGAAAGCTGAGAATCGCGCAGGCGGCTCACTGCGTCATATTCATACAGGCCCTGCTGTGCCTTGGTGGTGGACTTGATGTGCCACTGCAGCAGTGGCATGCCCAAGGCCTGTGACACTTCCTCGGCCAGCATGGTTTTGCCCGTGCCCGGCTCACCTTTGACCAGCAGGGGGCGTTGCAGCGTAATGGCTGCATTGACCGACAGCATCAGGTCCTGGGTGGCAACGTAGTTTTCTGTTCCGGTGAATTTCATAGCAAAAGCGTCTGAGTTGCTGCTTGATGGCGATCAAACATAGGGGTTCTACGGAGGGCCTTCTCGATATAATGGTTTGACACAACCACCACGTCATCACTCTGTGATTGTCATCGCAAAATGAACAAATTCCTCTTGTCGCTGTCCGCCGCGCTTGTCGCTTCCGTGACCGTTTTTGCTGCTCATGCCGAGGGCGTACAGGGTGACGTGCAGGCCGGTGCTAAAAAGAATGCCATGTGTATCGGCTGCCACGGCATCGTGGGTTACCAGTCCAGCTTCCCCGAAATTCACAAGGTCCCCAAGATCTCCGGGCAAAGCGGCCAGTACATCGCTGCCTCCCTGAATGCCTACAAAAAAGGTGAGCGCAAGCACCCCTCTATGAAGGGTATTGCTGCTTCGCTGTCGGACCAGGACATTGCTGACTTGGCGGCTTACTACGAAGCCAGTGGTGTTGTTGCCGGTGCACCTGCCTTGGGCAAGGCTGCTGCCGCATCAGAAAAAGTCAACGCCCTATTGACCAAAGGTAACTGCGCTTCTTGCCACGGCGAGTCGTTGAGCAAGCCGATTGACCCCACCTACCCCAAGATTGCCGGCCAACACAGCGACTACCTCTTCGTGGCGCTCAAGGCCTATAAGGTCGAGGGCAACGCCAATATTGGTCGCGGCAACGCCATCATGGGTGGCATTGCCAAGCAATTTAGTAACGCCGAGCTCAAAGAGCTGGCCAACTACGTGGGCTCATTGCCCTCTGACCTGCAAGTGGTTCCCCAGAGCCGCTTCAAGTAAGCTCCGGTTCCACGCGTTCCCCAAAAGCCGCTCCTTGAGCGGCTTTTTTATTTCTGGGCGGGCTTAGCCTTGCACCGGGTGGATCGGGATGACCGGCTTACCCGACCCTGCGACGTAGTAGCTGGGGCATTGGTAGCGGGCAATGTCATGCCCGTGTAGCGGAAACGAGCCGCAATTCGACAGCCTTCGCAAAGGCGAGTGGTAGATGCCGCATTGGAACTGCTGCGACCCCACTGGCTCCAGAAACATGCACTGGTGGTCCATGCAGCAGTTGCCGCATTGGACGCATTCCCCCTTAATATGCTCCGGGACCTGGGGTGCGCGTCCGGCCACATCTTGAAAGTAGTGCAGGGCGGGGCCAGCCTCCATGGCCTTGATGTGGCGGCGCGCGTTGCGCATCGTGCCCCGGTAGTCGCGCAGGTAGCGTTTGCGCCAGAACACCAGGCTGGCCAGAGCGGGTGCCGCAAGGACACTGGTGTAGGCACAAACAATCAGTGCTTTGGTAGCCCATCGTGCCAAGAGTTGTCGCAAAGTCGCCTCCTTACAGTGCTGGCCGAATGCTATGCAGGCTGTGCGGCAAAACCGTGACACCGCGCGGTCATAGGCAGTGTCACTGAGCATTCATATGCCAACGGCAGCATGCGCAGCTTCAACCTTTGCTCCGTCATGCAAGCCACACCCCGAACCATGCCACGCGCTTTTTATGTGCTGCTTGCAGTGCAGTTTGTGTCCACCCTTGCGGACAACGCTTTTTTGATCGTGGCCATTGCCCGCGTGATGGAGCTGGCGGAGGCGGATTGGCGCATTCCGCTCCTCAAGATCGGGTTCACGTTGTTCTACGTGCTGCTGGCACCCTTGGTGGGGCCGCTTGCCGACGCCTTCCGCAAGGGGCGTGTCATGGTGCTGTCCAATGCGTTCAAGGTCGTGGCCATGGGTTTGCTGCTCTATGGCGTAGATCCGCTAGTGGCTATTGTGGTGGCGGGGTGGGGTGCTGCGCTGTACGCGCCCGCCAAATACGGCCTGATGACCGAGCTCCTGCCTCCGGCGGATCTGGTGCGTGCTAATGGTTTTTTTGAAGGGGCCACGGTCTGCGCCGTGATCTTCGGGACGGTGCTCGGGGGTGTGCTCATCAGCCCGCTGTTGCCGGTGCTTCAGGGGCCGCAGCTGTGGGGTGGGGCTAGCGAGACTGGCACCGCGTTGTTGGCAGGCATGTTGGTGCTGCTGGCTTTGAACAGCGTGGCCATGCTGGTGTGCTTTGCCATTCCTGACAGTGGTGCGCGGTATGACCCCCATTCCATTCACCCGCGCGCGCTGGCGGTGCGCTTTTGGCGTGAAAACATTCTTTTGTGGCGCGATGCCGTGGGCGGCATGTCCATGTCGGTGACCACCTTGCTGTGGGGGGTGGGGGCTACCCTGCAACTGGTGGTGCTGCGCTGGGCGAATGAAGCATTGGGCTTGCCGCTCGACCAGGCTGCGTATTTGCAGGGGGTGACGGCATTTGGTGTGGTGGCGGGCGCGATAGCCGCCAGCCGCTATGTAGCGCTTGAGAAGGCGGTGCACCTCTTGCCGCTCGGGTTGCTGCTGGGCTTGGTGATACCGCTGATGCTGTGCGTCGAGTCCATTGCCATGGCCGCGGTCTTGATGGTGGTTGTCGGGGCGATGGCGGGGTTTTTTGTGGTGCCTATGAATGCGTTGTTGCAGCACCGCGGCTACACCTTGCTCACAGCCGGCCGCTCTATCGCGGTGCAAGGTTTCAATGAAAACGCGGGCATGCTGGTCATGCTGGCGGTCTATGCCGGGGCTACCGCCCTGCAGCTGCAACTCAGCACGCTGGTGTGGGGTTTCGGTGCTTTGGTGACCGTGGGCATGGTGTTGGTGTGCGCGGCCTATCGCGGGCAGTGGGTGCCGGCGCGACCTGCTTGGTAGACGTCAAACTGTCAAAAAAGCATCATCAAGCTGTTATGTGCGGTGCCTAGTCTCGGGCTTGTGAAAACCTCCGACGACCTCCTCATCGAGTCCTTCGCGCCGCAGCTCTCCAGTTTGCGGATTGCTGTCGTGACAGAAACCTTCCCACCCGAAGTCAATGGCGTGGCCATGACACTGGGGTGGCTCGTCAATGGCTTGCTGCACAAGGGCCACTCGGTGCAGGTGGTACGACCGCGCCAACCGCGCGAGCAGGCGTCCATGCAGCACGAAGGTTTGGACGAGGTGCTCTCCAAAGGCGTGCCCTTACCCGCCTACGGCGAGTTGCGATTTGGCATGCCCTCAAAGAGCCGCCTGATCAAACTGTGGGGGGAGCGCCGACCCGACATCGTGCATGTGGTCACTGAGGGGCCGCTGGGGTGGTCTGCGGTAGCGGCGGCTCGCAAGTTGCAGTTGCCCATTACTAGTTCGTTCCACACCAATTTTCAGAGCTATTCGCAGCATTACGGCATCGGCCTGTTGAAGACGCCGATCGAGTCATACCTGCGCAAGCTGCACAACCGCACCCAGGCCACCATGGTGCCGACCCGCAGCCTGGTCCAAGACCTGACCGCACGCGGCTACGAGAACGTGACTTTGCTGTCGCGCGGCGTGGCGCTGGAGCAGTTCGGTCCGCAGAACCGCTCGGTGGCGCTGCGCCGCCAGTGGGGTGTGCTGGGCGATGAGTTGGTCATCCTGTTGGTGGGGCGCTTGGCCAAAGAAAAAAGCGTGGGGCTGGTGGTGGCCGCATTCCGCGCCATCAAGGCCCGCGTGCCGGATGTGAAGCTGGTGTTTGTGGGCGACGGCCCTTTGCGCAAGGCGCTGACCGAGGCCTGCCCGGAAGCCCATTTTGCCGGTGTGCAAAAAGGGGGAGATCTGGCGGCGCACTACGCCTCGGCGGACCTGTTTTTGTTCCCCAGCGTGACCGAGACCTATGGCAATGTGGTTCCTGAAGCATTGGCCAGCGGGCTAGCGGTGGTGTCGTATGACTGCGCCGCGGCGCTCGAACTGATTGAAAGCGGCGATAACGGGGTGCTGGTGCCCACAGGCGACGACGTGTCTTTCGTCAATGCCGCTGTGCAACTGGCGGTGGACCCCCAGCGCATCGCACGTTATCGTGCGGCGGCTGCCAAGGCCGTGGCCGACCGCAGCTGGGATGCGGTGGCGGACACGTTTTTGCACACTTTGCGCTCCGTGCTGGAGCGCCACGGGCGGCCGTTTGCTTCCGTCCCCGCGAGTAAGGCGAGCGCCTCAGGCCTGCCAGCGCAGGAGCGGCTGGCCCATTCGCACGCGCGACCCTTGCTCTAGGCCTGCGTCGAGCACAAAGCCTTTGGGCGCCAGCACGATCACGGTGGAGCCATGCTGAAACCAGCCCATTTCCTGCCCGCGCTCGAAGCGTGCGTTGCAAGCTATCTTTTTCGGGCCGGTGTACTTCAGGTGAAACAACACATCCAGAAAGTGCAGCCGGATGCTGGCCACCAGCACCGCAGCCACGGGTACCAAGGCCACGCGTTGCCCCTGCAGCGGGCCGGGGCCGTTCAGCCGGGTGCCGATGAACGCGCGTTCGTTTTTACAGAAGAGCTTTTCCACCCGCTTGAGGGCAATCGGGTTCACGTTCCAGGTGTCGCCCGAGAAGTAGCGCACTTCGTCCACAGTGCAGTGGTGGGGGGCGTGGAAGCGGTGGTACATGCTGGAGGTGAGCCGCAAGGTCACAAAGCTGCCGTCGCGCCATTCGCTCACGTCTGCGTCCGGGCCCAGCAGGTCTTCCAGGGTGTACGGAAAGCCTTTGGCCTGGAACACGCGGGTGCCTTCGATAGAGCCGCTCGCGCCCACGATGGCGTCGACCGGGCTGGTCATGGCGTCTATGTCTTGCGCTACCGAGCGGGCGCCGTCTTTGAGTTCGCGGGTGAAGCAGTCATGCATGCTGGAAAAGCGCTGCTTTTTGGCTTCGCGCAAGTCCAGGTCGCTAAAGAACTTCCAGATACCGATGGACGCATCCCGCACCAGCGGCTGCTCGATCTTGCTGAACCACCCCAGAAAGCGGGTGAGTGCCTGGCGCGGAATACGGTTGGTCAGCAGGAAGTTCAGGTCTTCCTGACTGAGGATTTTTTGAATCTGTGCACGTAGTTGCATGGTGATTGTTGATGGTGAAGTTGGATTGAAAGGTGAATGTCGTGAATGAATCTCTAGAACTCCAAACCCTGCTGCTGGCCGGCGTGGGCACGGCTGCGGCAGTGGCGGCCTTGCGCAAATTGAAGGCGCGTGCCGAGCTTTCGCTGGCCAAGCACCGCTCGCTGGCAGGTCATCCGCGCAATGCGCGCTTGTTGGCCTCTTTGTTGCCTAACTACAGCTACGACGAGAACCAAGTCTTCGCTGTGGATGGCGCGCCGGTCGATGTGGTGGCGCAACGCAAAGCGGCGTTCACCGCGCTGGTGCAAGGCATTGCGCAGCGCTACCCCAAGACCCTGGAGGCGGGTGCTTCGGTGATCGATGGCTTGTCGGACATGCAGTTCGTCAGTGCCTACCGCGTACCCTACCAGTTCAAAGCCATGGTGAAGCAGGGCTTGAAGATGGGTTCGTTTTTGCAGTCGTCGTCCGGCGTGACCGTGACCGACTTGGACGGGAATGTGTTCATCGACCTGACCGGCTCCTATGGCGTGAACCTGATGGGCAATGACTTTTACAAAGAGTGCATTGACGAAGGCACCGCCATCGCCCGCGAACTGGGCCCGGTGCTGGGGGCTTACCACCCGGTCATGGTGGACAACGTGCAGCGCCTGCGCACAGCCTCGGGCATGGACGAGATGTCTTTCCACATGTCCGGCACCGAAGCCGTGATGCAAGCCGTGCGCCTGGCCCGCTACCACACCGGCCGCAAAAAACTGGTGCGCTTTTGCGGCTCGTACCATGGCTGGTGGGGCGATGTGCAGCCCGGCATCGGCAACCCGATGACGGCCAAAGACACGTTCACTTTGTCCGAGATGGGCGAGGGCACTCTGCGCGTACTGCGCAAGCGCAAAGACATCGCTTGCATCTTGATCAACCCCTTGCAGGCTCTGCACCCCAACATGCAGGCACCTAGTGACGGCTCCTTGCTGGACGGCTCGCGCAAAGCCGGGTTCGATAAAGCGGCCTACACCTTGTGGCTGCAAACCCTGCGTACGATTTGCGATGAACGCGGCATTGCGCTGATTTTTGACGAGGTGTTTGTCGGCTTCCGCCTGGCGCCCGGTGGCGCCCAAGAATATTTTGGCGTGCGTGCTGACATGGTGACCTACGGCAAGACATTGGGCGGCGGGCTGCCCATCGGTGTGCTGTGCGGCAAGCACGAATGGATGCGCCGCTTCCGCGAAGATGCGCCGGCCGATATCTGCTTTGCCCGCGGCACCTTCAACTCGCACCCTTATGTGATGGGTGCCATGAATGCCTTCTTGCGCAAGCTCGAAACACCCGGGGTGCAAGCCTTCTACGCGGATCTGGACGGTGTCTGGAACCGCCGCGCCAGCCAGCTCAACATCACCATGGAGGCCGCAGGCATGCCGGTGCGCGTGGCCAACCTGTCGACCATCTGGACCGTGACCTACACGCAGCCCGGTTGCTACCACTGGTTGTTTCAGCACTATTTGCGTTCGCAAGGGCTGGCCTTGAGCTGGGTGGGAACCGGTCGCATGATCTTCAGCCTGAATTTCAGCGATGCGGATTTTGAAGAGGTAACCCGCCGGTTTGTGGCGGCAGGTCAGGCGATGCAGCAGGATGGCTGGTGGTGGACCGATGGCGCCCAAACACACAAGGTGATCAAGCGCCGCATCCTGCGGGAGATGTTGGCCGCCAAGTTCTAAGCCGCAGAGGGCCGGAACCTGGCGACGGGTTCCGGTCAGGTGGGAGCGTGGTCCATATTGCCGCGGGGCTCAATAAGCTCGCCGCGCAACAGGGCCAGAGGGGCTTTGTAGTACAGCTTGATGTCGTGGAAAGGGTCGGTCAGGATTTTGGTCATCCACACCAGACCGGACATCACGTCCTTGATAAAGAAGAGGTGCACAGTGCGGAAGAGCAAGCCACCTACGCCCACGGCCAACCAGAGTTCACCGGTGTGGCGCATGAAGGCTTCAATGCCGGCGGTGGCTTCGTAGTAGCCGAACAGGGTGGGGTCAATCCAGAGCATCACGGGCGCTGCAGCCCAAATAGCCAGGAGCACCACTTTGCGCTGGAGGTTATAGCCAACCTTGATCTCTTCTTTGTACTCGTGCGTGGCCTTGTTGACATGGTCATAGCCCAGCGGCTCAAAGAAAAAATGACCGGCTTGGCGCGATGTCATGGACACCAGCCAGGCGACCAGCGCTGCTAGAGCCGGGTCTTTGAACAGCAGCGCGTAGGCCACCAAAAAGCTGATCGCGCTCAACAAGTGCAACGACTGGTTGATGCGGCTGTGGTGGTAATAGCGGTGGTCGTCCCAGCGCTGGATCTTGAGTTGTTTGAAAAAGTCTTGCATAGACGAAGTCTCCAGGAATCGGAAAATTCATGCTACCCAGACTTGATGGCAGAGCCGTGACAAGCCCTGTGACAGTTTGGTTAAAGCGCAGGCCTAGTCTTTGGTGGCGTGGCGCTGCACGCAGGCGATGTAGGCATCGCCGTCCGGCGGCCGTCCGGCACGCTGGCTCTCCCACAGCATGGTGCCCAGGCACTCCATGGCTTCGTGGTGGGCCTGGTGCAAAGAGTTGCGCTTGTGGGTCAACAGCTCCACCGCCTGACGGATGCCCCGGGGCTGGTCGATGCTGCACTGCTCGCTGATGGACAGGTGCATGCTCAGGTGCAGAAAGGGGTTGGTGCGCCCTTCGGTGGCCTCGTACATGGTAGCCACAGCGAGGTCGACGTCGGCAAAGTCGCCAGCGTACTCGGGGTGCTCGTCCATCCATTGTGCTGCTATGGTTTCAATAGCTTCCATCGCACTGCCTGTGCGGGCCTTGGCGTAAACGGAGCAAAAGAATCGACGTACGTCTTCTTGGGATGGATTGAACATGGTGTCGAGGTTAGCACGCCGTCAGCGTCTGACCCTGAGCCGCCATGTTGCAACATGGCGCTTGCATTCAGGTCAAAGCTATCTGCAAGGCCCGGGGTTGGTTGCTATTGCGCAGGTTATTTTGCTTGGGGCACGAGTGCTAATCGTGCCAGTCCGGGCGCTTTCGCTTCTCCTGGTCGGCGCGCTCTTGCGCCATTTGCTCTTCGAGTTGTTGGCGGCCTTGCTTGATGGTGGCAATCAGCTTGCTGCTGTCTTTGAAATGGGGGCGCATTTTTTCAAACAGGGCGAGGTTGTGCTGGCGAAAGCGCATGGCCGTCTGGCGCGCGACGTGGGCCGGTTGGCCGAGGGTTTCCAGCACACTGCGCGCGCTGCGCAGGCTTGACTCGAACAACTCACGCTCCACCAGCGTGACGCCGCGTTCACGCAGCTGATTCCAGTGGGTGACGTCCCGAGCCCGCGCCACGATCGGGAGTTGCGGAAAGTGCTCGCGCACCAGGTCTACGACGGCCAAGGATTGCTCAACATCGTCGACGGCCACGACCAAAACCTTGGCTTTATCCGCCCCGGAGATCCGCAGTAAGTCCAGGCGGGTCGCGTCCCCATAAAAGACCCGGTAACCCAGCTTGCGGGCGACTTCGACCATATCGGCATCATGGTCCAGCACGGTAGACGAGATGCCTTCGGCCAACATGACCCGTCCCACAATCTGCCCGTAGCGCCCGAAGCCCGCAATGATGACCGGTGCATCCTGGGGCTCGGCGATTTCTTCCAGCGCGCTGCCACGCCGGGCTGCATAGCGGGGCAGCAGCAAGCGATCTACCGCGACCAGCACCAAGGGACTCAGGAGCATGGACACGGCGACAGCGCCAATCAGCAGCGATGCCGTCTGGGCGGGAAATACGTGTGCGCCCGCGGCCGCTTGAAACACGACAAAAGCAAACTCGCCCCCTTGGGCGAGCAACAAGGTGAACACCGGGCGCTCAGCGGCAGGTAGTTGAATATGCCGCGCCAGCGAATAGATCACCCCGGCTTTCACCACCAGAAAGCCCAGCACCACCAGCGCCATAGCACCCGGGGACTCGCGCAGCACGCCAAAATCAATACTCATGCCCACGGCAATAAAAAACAGGCCGAGTAACAGACCTTTGAAGGGCTCCAAGTCGGTTTCCAGCTCGCGCCGGTATTCGCTCTCGGCCAACAGCACGCCGGCCAAAAAAGCCCCCAGCGCCATGCTCAGGCCGACCAGCAGCATGAGCGCCGATATGCCGACGACCAGCAGCAAGGCCGCTGCGGTAAAGATTTCAGGGGTACGGGAGCGGGCAATCCAGCGAAACAGAGGCCGCAAGAGTAGTCGACCACCGAGCACGATACAGGCAATGACTGCTATTATTTTTATAGCTGACTGCGCATATTCCACCGGGGCTGGGTCGATATTTTGGCCCGAAACGGTCCCAAGTAAGGGGAGCAGCGCCAAAATAGGAATAGCGGCCACGTCTTGGAACAACAGGATCGAGAACGCGGCCTGTCCGCTGGGCGTGGGCAATAGGTTGCGCTCCTCCATGACCTGCAATGCAATGGCCGTGCTGGAGAGCGCCAGACCGAGAGCGCCCACCAGGCTCAAGCGCCAACTCACGCCACAGGCCAGGGCCACCAGCATCAACAGAGCGGTGCAGCCCAGCACTTGCAAGGCGCCCCAGCCGAAAATGGATCGGCGCAGGCTCCAGAGCCTGCGGGGCTCCAGCTCCAGACCGACCAAAAACAACATGAGTACGACGCCGAATTCGGCAAAGTGAAGAATGTCTTCCACATTGGTTACGAGGCCGGCGCCCCAGGGGCCGATGGCAATGCCTGCGGCAAGGTAGCCAATGATGGCTCCGAGGCCCAGTGCCTTGGAGACGGGCACAGCAATGACTGCCGCACTCAGGTAAATCAGGCTGTTGAGCAGCCAAGCGGGTGCGTGTTCCATGTCAGTGTTCTTCTGCGGGGCGGTCGCGTTCCGGGACTTCGCAGGCGATGCAGTCCTCCAAGTCGTCAAGCTCAGGCCAGTTCGGGTAGGTGTTCAGCCGTTGGGCGAAGGTGTTGACGTGTTCTGTCATGGCCTCCTGCGACGCGCTGT
Organism: Rhodoferax sp.; assembly: GCF_013297935.1. Taxonomy (GTDB): domain Bacteria; phylum Pseudomonadota; class Gammaproteobacteria; order Burkholderiales; family Burkholderiaceae_C; genus Allorhodoferax. Next base: position 245,906 of record NZ_JAAFIX010000005.1, read on the forward strand.
GGGCGCCGTGCAGCACCATGGGGGGGAGAAAGCGCATGCCGCAAAGTGCTGCAGTTTGTTCATAAGGCGGCAAAAACGCGTCGAAAAAGTAGCGGTTGTAGCCTTGGGGGTGGTAAGACGACTCCGCACCTCCGGTGCTGGCCACGAGCCAGAGGTCTTTGCCCTTGAGCGCGCTGGCACCATGTCCGTAGGCCCAGCCGTAGCTCAAAACCTCATCCACCCACAGCTTGAGGAGTGCCGGCATGGAGTACCACTGGACCGGATGCATCAACACCACGAGCTGCGCGGCGTCGAGTTTGGCTTGCTCCTCTTGCACGGCAATAGCGTAGTCGGGGTAAGTCTCGTACAAGTCGCACAGCGCTACCCCCGGGGTGGCAATGGCGGCGGTGCGTAACGCACGGTTTACCCGCGAGTTGCGCCAGTTCGGGTGCGCCGCTATGACGTAGATCGAAGGTGGTTGGTTTTCATGGCCCATGCCGATAACATAGCGCAGTTATCAGTGAGGAGATTTTGCGTATGCCCGTGGTTGTTGTTGCGAATCCCAAAGGCGGGGTGGGGAAGTCCACGATGTCGACCCAGATTGCCGGGTATTTTGCCTCCCAAGGGCACGCGGTGATGCTCGGAGATGCCGACCGGCAGCAGTCCTCGCAACTCTGGTTGAGCTTGCGTCCGCAGGCGGCCAAGCCGATTGCCGGTTGGGCCATGGGCGAAGACGGCTTAGCGAAGCCGCCTAAAGGCACCAGCCATGTCGTGCTGGACACCCCGGCTGGATTGCACGGCAAGCGCTTGAAAGAAATTTTGAAAATCGCCACGCACGTAGTGGTGCCCCTGCAGCCCAGCATTTTTGATATTTTTGCCACCAAACCTTTCTTGGATGAGCTGGCAGCGAGTTCGCGGGCCGACAAGTTTAAGGTGGGGATTGTGGGCATGCGGGTGGACGAGCGCACGCTGGCTTCTGAGCAACTTCAACAGTTTGTCGGCAGTCTCGGCTTGCCGGTACTGGGCTCGGTGCGCGACACCCAGAATTACATTCAAACCACGGCCCGCGGGTTGACCATATTCGACGTGGCGCCCGGCAAGGTGGAGCGCGACCTGCAGCAGTGGGTGCCGATTTGCGAATGGCTCAATAGCTGACAGCTTGTCACGCCGGCTACAAGCAAAATGTCTATCGCTGGCTAGAGTTTGTGCATGAGAACTTTCAGCACACTCGCGGAGTTGTCCGCTCAAGTCGGCACCACGGTCGCAGTCAGTGATTGGGTGACTGTCAGTCAGTCGCAAATTGACTTGTTTGCCCAAGCCACGGGAGACCATCAGTGGATCCATGTCGACACGTTACGGGCTGCGCAAGGGCCTTTTGGTGCCCCGGTTGCCCACGGTTTTTTGACCTTGTCCTTGATCCCGCAGTTTCTGGAGTCCAGCCTCACGGTCCTGGAGGTCCGCATGGGCGTGAACTATGGCCTCAACAAGGTGCGGTTCGTGTCGCCGGTGCCCGTCAATAGCCGCTTGCGTGCCCACCTAAAGCTGTTGTCCGCTGAGTCAATTGACCAAGCCGGTGTGCAGCAAAGCTGGGAAATCACCATCGAGCGCGAGGGCTCTGTCAAGCCCGCCTGCGTGGCCGAAGCATTGGTGCGGCAATACCCTTGAGTGCGGGCGGGCGTTGGGCCGCAATCAGTGACCGAAGCCGTTCTGCCGCCAAGCCTCAAAAACAGTCACCGCCACGGCATTCGATAGGTTGAGGCTGCGTTGGTCGGGTCGCATGGGCAGGCGCAAGCTTCGCTCCGGGCTGAACGAGGTGCGGACAAAGTCGGAAATCCCTTTGGTCTCCGAGCCGTACACCAGCCAGTCTCCCGGCCTGAAGGCCACTTCAAAAGGACTGCGAGTCCCCCGGGTGGTCAGCGTAAAAAGGCGCTCGGGGTCGGGCTTCTCGTCCTCAAGAAACTGCGACCAACTGGCATGGCGTTTGAGTTGCGCGTACTCGTGGTAATCGAGTCCGGCGCGCCGCATGTGTTTGTCGTCCATCGAAAAACCGAGCGGTTCGACCAAGTGCAGCTGGCAACCGGTGTTGGCTGCCAGACGAATGACGTTGCCGGTATTGGGAGGTATCTCCGGCTCAACTAGAACAATATGAAACATCCTGCGATTGTCTACGGATGTTAATCTCCGGTGACGGTCCGGGCGAACACCATGGCGCTGATGTGTTTCGCGCCGGCTCGGCGCAGCACCTGCGAAGCGGCTCCCAGAGTGGCTCCACTGGTCATAACATCATCGACCAGGATCACGCGTTTCCCCTCGATGGCCGCTGCGTTGAGTGGCTCCATGGCAAAAGCATGTTGCAAATTGTGCAGGCGTTGCTGGCGCGGAAGTCCGCTTTGGGCCGGGGTGTGAATCACCCGCAGCAAAGAGGTTTCTTGTACCTTTGCGGGGTAAAGTTGCTTAGCCAGCAACGAGGATTGATTGAAACCCCTGTCGCGCAGCCTCTCTCGTGACAAGGGCATGGGAACAACCCAATCCGCCGCTTCCAGCGCCGGCTCCACCCACGGCGCGCTGCGCATGACCGCAGCAAAGTACCGCGCCCAAGCGGGGTTGCCCCGGAATTTGAAGTCTGCGATCAGCCGGTCCCAGGGGTATCCATAGTCCACCGCTGCGAAGGCTTGATCCCAGTCGGTGGGGGTCTTCGCGCAGGTTTTGCAGGAGGTCAAGGTGTCCGGGATGGCTAAGGCGCAAGTCGGGCATCGATACACCGGTTGTGCGAAAGCCTCGACACAGTCTGCGCACAATGCCACCGAAGGCCACGCTCTGCACACCCGGCACGCGCTGGGTACCGGGAGGCTTAACCCCTGGAGTAAGGTGCGGAACATAGGGCCAATATACTCGCGCTCCACAGTCTTCCCAGCCCATGTCAGAACACAAGCCCCCTACCATCGATCCGGTCGCAGCAGCCCGTTGGGCGCAGTCGCCAGTGGAGACCGCTCCTTGGCTGCACGAAGAGGTAGCTCGTCGTATGGAAGATCGGCTGCAGTGGATTGTGCAAAAGCCACAGACCTGGCTGGACTGGGAGCCATCCAGAGGTGGCTGCGAAGGGCATTTGCGAGTGCAAAAGCGCTATCCCTCGGCTCAGAGTTACGTCTACGAGAGCACCTCTGCACGGCAAGCGCACTCCAGAAAAGTCCTGACGCCCGCATGGTGGAGTCCCGGGCGGTGGACGGGCGCGACGCCCCGATTCGAAGACGCGCCAGCTCCGGTGCAGATGGTGTGGGCCAATATGGCTTTGCACATGGCCGCGGACCCTGAGGCCATGATCGGGACTTGGCACAAGGGGCTCGCGGTGGACGGTTTTGTGATGTTTTCTTGTTTTGGCCCGGACACTTTGCGGGAGTTGCGCCGGGTGTTTGAGGCTGCAGGCTGGCCACCACCCAACCATCAGTTCACGGATATGCATGACTGGGGGGATATGTTGGTCCATGGCGGCTTTGCGGAGCCGGTCATGGATATGGAGCGCATCACCCTGAGCTACTCCTCTGCCAAGAGCTTGCTGGACGAACTGCGCGGTTTAGGGCGTAATCTGCATCTGAGCCGGTTTGGGGGAGTGAGATCCAAAGCTTGGTATTCGGAGATGCAGGATCGCCTGACCCGCGAGCTCACGGCACCGGATGGCCGGCTTTCGATCACATTCGAGGTGGTCTACGGACATGCCTTTAAACCTAAGCCACGGCTGAAGGTAGCGCCAGAGACGCGAGTTTCCCTTGGTGACATGCGCGCAGCGCTAAAAAACTAGGCAAAACCCCTACAGATTCGCCTTTGCGTGGCGTCAGGCTGACGCCGGTCAAGTCCGTTACTGTCATACAATGATAGGAAAGAGGTGACGGCATTTCCCCCCTCCAGTTTGGGTCGCGTTTTCATCGATGCGTCCCATTTCGGGTGATACGCATGACGAATCCGGTTTTCCGCTTTGCGACGGTTGATGGGCGACAGGTTCACTGGCTTCTCCGGCGAAACTGTTCCGTAACGCCCCTGCAATTGGTGTGGACTTATTTCGCGTTGTGCGTGGTGTCCATGGGAATCGGGCTTTTCTTCTGGTTTCAAGGGGCAACGCTGGTCATCCCGTTTGCTTCTTTGGAGTTGATTGCAGTCGGTGTGGCTTTTCTGGTTTACGCCAAGCACTCGACGGATGGAGAGCGAATCGCCCTGCTGGATAACCGGCTCATTGTTGAGTTGGAGTGTGCCGGGAAGTTAGAGAAGGCTGAATTCCAAAGAGGCTGGGTGAGGGTGGAGCCGCGTAGCGACGACACGTCCCTGATTGAGCTATCGGAGCGCGGTCGGACAATTCAAGTCGGGCGGTACATCCGCCCGGAGTTGCGTCCGCAGTTGGCTAGAGAGATTCGTTCGGCGTTGCGCATGGCCTGAGGGGTGCGCAAAGCCGGGGCGGTGAATTATTTTGGGGCATCAAAAGTGAACGAGATGAAGAACACAACGAACAAACTGGCTTCCATGCTGTGGTCTGCCGCTGCTTTTGCCGGCACTTCCATGTTGACGCACGCGCATGCGGTCAATGATTTGCCCGGCGGCCCCGCGGTAAATCAGCTCAATCTGCCACCGGCAGTCACCAAAATTGCCGAAGAGCAGCAATGGCTCCACTGGTTTATGTTGATCGTTTGCTCCGTGATCTTTGTCGCGGTGTTCTCCGTCATGTTTTATTCCATCTGGAAGCACCGCAAATCGGTGGGATACAAGCCGGCCACTTTTCATGAGTCGGTGACGGTTGAAATTATTTGGACGATTGTTCCCTTTGTCATTGTGATTCTGATGGCATTGCCCGCCACCAAGGTCGTGGTCGCCATGAAGGACACCACCAATGCGGACCTGACCATCAAGGCCACAGGTATGCAGTGGAAGTGGGGTTACGACTACCTGAAAGGTGAGGGCGAAGGCATTGGTTTCGTATCCACCCTGGACAGCGACCAGCGCGCCCTCTCTGACGCTGGTGGCCCTAAAAAGGGTGAGTCCATCGATAACTACCTGTTAAAAGTGGACAACCCTTTGGTTGTGCCTGTCGACAAGAAGGTTCGGATCATCACAACTGCAAATGATGTGATCCATGCTTTCATGGTCCCTGCTTTTGGTATCAAGCAAGACGCGATTCCCGGTTTCGTGCGTGACACCTGGTTCCGTGCAGAGAAGACGGGCGACTTTTACGGGCAGTGTGCAGAGTTGTGCGGCAAGGAGCACGCCTACATGCCCATCCATGTGAAGGTTTTGTCTGCAGAAGATTATTCTGCTTGGGTTGCCGGGGAAAAGAAGAAGCTGGCGGCCAAGGCCGATGACCCGACCAAGGTCTGGGCATTGGATGACATCTCTAAGCGTGGCGAGAAGGTCTATGCGCAAAATTGCGCTGCTTGCCACCAAGCTAACGGCAAGGGCGCTGGCCCCATCAAGGCTCTGGACGGCGCAGCCGTGGTGCTTGATGCGGACAAGAGCAAGCAAATTGCGGTTTTGCTGAATGGCCAGAACAACGGCTCTATGCCGGCATGGAAAACATTGAGCGATACAGACATCGCTGCGGTGATTACCTACACGAAGAACAACTGGTCTAACAAAACCGGTCAGCTTGTGCAGCCCGCCGAAGTGCTGGCTTTGCGCAAGTAAAGTCTTCAGGCAGAACGTAGAAATTTGAGAAGGACCTCACCATGAGCGCCGTACTAGACCACCACGATCACGCCCACGACGATCACCACCATGCCCCTACGGGTTGGCAGCGTTGGGTGTTTGCGACCAACCACAAAGACATCGGTACTTTGTATCTTTTGTTCAGTTTCACGATGTTGATCATCGGCGGCATTTTGGCGCTACTGATTCGCGCTGAGTTGTTCCAGCCTGGCTTGCAACTGGTCAACCCCGAGTTGTTTAACTCGTTGACGACAATGCACGGCTTGATCATGGTGTTCGGCGCCATCATGCCGGGCTTTGTAGGCTTTGCGAACTGGATGATCCCGCTGCAAATCGGTGCATCTGACATGGCCTTTGCGCGTATGAATAACTTCAGCTTCTGGCTGATGATTCCTGCCGCGCTGATGCTGGTGTCTTCCTTCTTCATGCCGGGCGGCGCTCCTGCTGCCGGCTGGACTTTGTACGCTCCTTTGACCCTGCAAATGGGCCCATCGATGGATGCCGGCATTTTTGCAATGCACATCCTAGGCGCCTCGTCCATCATGGGGTCCATCAACATCATCGTCACCATCTTGAACATGCGCGCTCCTGGCATGACCCTGATGAAGATGCCTATGTTTTGCTGGACATGGTTGATTACCGCCTACTTGTTGATCGCTGTGATGCCCGTGTTGGCCGGTGCCATCACCATGACATTGACTGACCGTCATTTCGGCACCAGCTTCTTCAATCCTGCGGGTGGCGGCGACCCGGTGATGTACCAACACATTTTCTGGTTTTTCGGGCACCCTGAGGTGTACATCATGATCTTGCCGGCTTTCGGCATCGTGAGTCAGATCGTTCCCGCGTTCGCCCGCAAGAGGCTTTTCGGCTATGCCTCAATGGTGTACGCCACCTCCTCCATTGCCATCTTGTCCTTCATCGTGTGGGCTCACCACATGTTTACGACCGGTATGCCGGTCACCGGACAGCTGTTCTTCATGTACGCAACCATGTTGATCGCCGTGCCTACCGCGGTGAAGATCTTCAACTGGATTGCCACCATGTGGCAGGGTTCCATGACTTTTGAAACGCCCATGCTCTTTGCAGTGGGTTTCATTTTCGTCTTCACTATGGGTGGTTTCACCGGCTTGATCCTCGCAATGGCGCCTATCGACATCCAGTTGCAAGACACCTACTACGTGGTTGCTCACTTCCACTATGTGTTGGTGGCAGGCTCCTTGTATGCCATGTTTGCCGGCTTCTATTACTGGGCCCCCAAGTGGACTGGCGTCATGATTCCTGAGTGGAAGGGCCGTCTGCATTTCTGGTGGTCGCTGATCGCCTTTAACGTGACCTTCTTCCCCATGCACTTCTTGGGTCTGGCTGGCATGCCACGTCGCTACGCTGACTACCCCATGCAGTTTGCTGATTTCAATATGGTTGCATCCATCGGTTCCTTCGCCTTCGGCTTGGCTCAGGTGTACTTCTTCTTTGGTGTGGTGCTCCCTGCCATGTTGGGCAAGGGTGAAAAAGCTCCTCAGAAGCCATGGGAAGCCGCTGAAGGTTTGGAGTGGGAAGTCCCCTCGCCAGCACCTTTCCACACCTTTGAGAATCCTCCTAAATTGGACGCTACTGCAACCAAGGTGATTGGCTAATGTCCAAGTCCGCTGACCAGAAGAAGGCAAATGCACGGTTGGGTCTGATATTGGCCTCCGTCGCTGCCGTCTTCTTCATCGGGTTTATGGTCAAGATGGTGTTATTGGGTAAGTAACCATGGTCAATGTCCGCGCTAATCGCAAAATGATGGGCAAACTGGCAGTGATTACTGTCAGCATGTTCGCATTCGGATATGCGTTGGTTCCCTTGTACCAAGCCATTTGCGAGATGACCGGGATCAATGTCTTGGCGTTGGGCGAGCAAGTCATTCTGGGTAAAAAAGCGGAGCCGGTGAATTCACAGGTGGACACATCCCGGAGCATCACCGTCGAGTTTGATGCGAACTCACGGGGACCATGGGAGTTCCGTCCTGCACAGCGCTCTATGGTTGTGCACCCCGGTGAAATGACAACGGTTGTTTACGAGTTCCAAAACGTTCAGAACCGGCGGATGTCCGCGCAGGCTATTCCGAGCTACGCACCGATGCAGGCATCGGCACACTTCAATAAGCTGGAGTGCTTTTGCTTCAATCAGTACACATTGGAGCCCGGAGAGAAGAAGTCGTGGCCCGTCGTTTTTGTGATCGACCCTAAGTTGTCAAAAGACGTGACGACCATTACCTTGTCGTACACCTTTTTTGAGGTGGGGGGAAAAACGCCCCCCGCCCCGGTCGCGGCAGTCAAGCCGACCGCCAGTGATTTGGCAGGTTCCTGATGGAGCGCGCAACGTCCTCTGAGAAGGCGACCTTTCTGACCAGTGTGAAGCTGGTGGCATGGTCGTTCTTGGGTATCCGCAGCAGTAAGGGTTATCGGGATGACCTATCCAAGGTAAACCCCTTGCATGTCGTGCTCGTGGGCCTGGTGGCTGCGGTACTGTTGGTGGTAGGACTGATCAGTGTGGCAAAGTGGGTGGTGAGCGCTTAAGCGCGCATTACCGGGATCTAAAGATTCGGATTAGAGAAGAAATGGAGAAGAAATGAGCTCAGCGACACACGGCACAACGCCTTATTACTTTGTGCCCGGACCTTCGCGTCACCCTGTGATGGCTGCGGCGGGTCTGTTCTTCGTGATTCTTGGAGCAGGCCAATGGATCAATGGTTCAGCTTGGGGCAAATATTCCCTGATGCTGGGCATGGTCTGGTGGTTGTTCGTTTTGTACCAGTGGTTCCGCGACGCTGTGGTTGAAAGCGAAGGCGGCCAGTACGGTCGGAAAATTGACATCTCCTACCGCTGGAGCATGAGCTGGTTCATCTTCTCTGAGGTGATGTTCTTTGGTGCTTTCTTTACGGCTCTCTGGTGGGCGCGATCTCACTCCGTGCCTGCGCTGGGAAGCTTGGAAAACGCCCTCCTATGGCCGGACTTCAAAGCCGTGTGGCCTAGCATCGCGGCCGGTGCGACAGCTTCTCCTGGTGGCATCGTCGAGCCCTTCACGACCATGGGACCCTTCTGGTTGCCCACTATCAACACCGCACTGCTGTTGACCTCTGGCGTGACGCTCACCATTGCACACCACGCATTGATTGACGCAAACCGTTCTAAGACCATTGCCTTCATGTGGGCCACCGTGTTGCTTGGCGTGACCTTCCTGTTTGTGCAGGGTTACGAGTATTACCATGCCTACACGGCTTACAACCTCAAGCTCAGCTCTGGCGTGTTCGGTTCGACGTTCTACATGTTGACGGGCTTCCACGGTTTCCACGTGCTGGTTGGCATGCTGATGTTGTTGTTCATCACCCTGCGTTTGCAAAAGGGTCACTTCACCCCGGAGCGTCACTTCGGGTTCGAAGGTGCCGCCTGGTACTGGCACTTTGTCGACGTGGTGTGGCTGGGCCTTTACGTCCTGGTTTACTGGTTCTGAGCACCTGCATCGCCAAAAAAGGCACCCTCGGGTGCCTTTTGTATTGGTGCTGGCTTTACTGTCCTTCTGGAATTCCTGTGGGGTGGATGTATCCCAGCTTCCACGCCAAAAGAATGCAAAGAAATAAGAAAATGGAAACCCCGACGCGCAGTCCGAGCGCGCGGGCCATGTTCTTGGATTTGGAGTGCTGCGAACTACCGCCGCGCAACATGAAATACAGCGCAGTCGCAAGGCTGCCAAGAATTGCCACAAAGGCCAGAATAACGAGGTAGGTCATGCGGAGAATTATTACGTGAACCCCGGCCTGCGCTGGTGGTGGGTGACGATAACCACCTGTCTCGCTGCGGCGTTGGCACTTTCCCTCGGGTTTTGGCAACTCCGTCGTGCGGCTGAAAAGCAAGCCTATGTAGATGCCATGCAACTCGCTGCACTTCAGCCTCCGATGGCGGGTAGCGAATGGTTGCGCGCGCCAAACGCCATGCCCGTCCTGCACCGTCCTGTGCGGCTGCTCGGAACGTGGGTGGCTGGGCGCACAGTGTTTCTCGACAATCGCCAGATGAATGCGAAAGTCGGTTTCTATGTGCTCACGCCCCTGCAGATGAGCGGCACGGGGGAGGTAGTCATGGTGCAGCGTGGGTGGGCGCCCCGCAATTTTGTGGATCGGACCCAGTTGCCACCCGTCGAGTCGCCAGCGGGTGAAGTTGAAATCACCGGGCGAATTGCCTTGCCGCCGTCCAAGCTTTACGAGCTGGGCGGAGCGAGTGCAGGGGCGATACGGCAAAATCTGGACTTGGCGCAATTCCGCGTGGAAACCGGTCTGGCACTGGCGACAGGTTTGACGGTGGTTCAAACCGGTTCAGCCTCTGAGGGGCTGCTGCGAGATTGGCCGGTCGTCAACGCTGGTGTTGAGAAGCACCAAGGCTATGCCGCACAGTGGTTTGCACTGTCTGCGCTGGTCGCTGGACTCTACGCCTGGTTTCAACTGCGACGACGCAAACCATTACCCAAGGATACTGACCCCCATGTCTAGCCCGCCGATTCATGATGACCGCCCGTTGGGCTTAACGGTGCACTCGCTGCCGGAGCCTTCAGAGGCACTGCAGACGCGCGCTGTGAACACCCGCGCGGGGCGTTGGCGCATGCTCGCGGTGATGTTGGTGTGCGCGGCACCGGTCATCGCCTCGTACTTCACGTATTACGTGATCCGGCCCGAAGGCCGTCGTAACTTCGGCGAACTGATTCAGCCCCAGCGTCCATTACCCGCCATCAGCGCCACCAATCTCCAAGGCGAGGCCCTCGCATTGCCAACGCTCAAAGGGCAATGGCTCTTTGTGAGTGTTGCCGGGGGCGCCTGCGGTGCGGCCTGCCAACAAAATCTGTATCTACAGCGCCAACTGCGCGAAGGCCTGGGCAAGGAAAAAGACCGACTCGATTGGGTTTGGTTAGTCCAGGATGATGCAGCGGTGTCCCCCGAGCTGCAGACAGCGCTCAAAGGCGCCACGGTGTTGCGAGTGCCTGGCCTAGAGCTCAGTCGTTGGTTGGTGGCCGAACCGGGGCGCCAGCTCGAAGATCACCTCTACCTCGTAGACCCTTTGGGTAACTGGATGATGCGTTTCCCCTCCGGCTTGACTGCGGAGAACGCACCCAAGGTCAAACGGGACCTCGACCGCCTGATGCGGGCCGCCCAGTTCTGGGACCGGGCCGGACGCGACTAAAACGCAATATGGAAAACAGCCTGTACGACTTGAGCCCGCTGTTGCGGGTGTTGGCCATCGGCGCGCTGATCGCCAGTGCCCCCGCGCTGTGGGTCTACCTGCGCAACCAGAGGGCAGACGGTGCGAGCCGCTACCGGGCTCTGGCGGCAATCACCTTGTTTGTGACCTTTGATCTGGTGCTTTTCGGGGCATTTACCCGGCTGACCGACAGCGGACTCGGTTGCCCTGACTGGCCGGGTTGCTATGGCAATGCAAGTCCCTTGGGGGCTAAACACGATATCGCCATGGCGCAGTTAGCGCTGCCAGACGGGCCCGTCACCCATGGCAAGGCCTGGATAGAGATGGTGCACCGCTACATGGCCACCGGCGTGGGCGCCTTGATTACCCTGATGACGGTGTGGGCCTGGCGCATGCACCGGCGCTCGCCGGCGACCGGGGTCAACCCGTGGTGGCCTACCGTTACCTTGGTCTGGGTGTGTATTCAGGGTGCCTTCGGTGCGCTCACCGTCACGATGAAGCTGTTTCCCGCCATCGTCAGCCTGCATTTGCTGGGTGGCTATACCTTGCTGGCGCTGTTGGTGGCACAGGTTGCCATGGTTCCTCGCGGGGCCTTGGGTGCTGCGGAGCCCCGGCCACTGCCAACGCGGTACCGCACTGCCACTATGGCGGGTCTCGTGCTGCTGGTGCTCCAGGCAGCATCTGGAGCCTGGGTGAGCACCAACTATGCAGTGTTGGCCTGTACCGAATTCCCCGGCTGCCAGGGTGAGCTTTGGCCGGCCATGGACTGGGCGGCCGCCACTGAAATCTGGCGACCGCTCGGGCTCACCGCATCGGGAGACACCTTGAGTTTTCAGGCGCTGACCGCCATGCACATGGGGCACCGCACGATGGCGCTGCTGACCTTTGTGCTGCTGGGGGCCTTGGCGTGGTACTGGCACCGCCAACCCGTTTTAAAGAAACCCGCACGCTGGCTCGCTGCCTTGTTGTTGCTGCAACTCGCGACCGGCCTGAGCAATGTCGTGCTGGGTTGGCCATTGTTGGCTGCTGTGATGCACACCGGTGGCGCTGGCGCGCTCGTCATGGTGCTGGTCTGGGCTTGGGTCCAGTGCCGCAATGCGCCCGCAGCCCGCCACTAGAACAAGAAACTGAGAATCCGAATGACTGTACCAATGGCCGCCCCCAAGCCCTCCGTGCTGGCGCAATTCCACGCCCTGACCAAACCCCGCGTTATCCAGCTGATTGTCTTTTGTGCGCTGATCGGCATGGTGTTGGCCGTGCCCGGCGCACCCACCATGGCCCAAGTGCTGCAAGCTGTGATCGCCTGCTTCGGCATCTACCTGGTGGCAGGTGCCGCCGCCGCCTTCAATTGCATTGTGGAAAAAGGCATCGACGCCAAAATGAAGCGCACGGCCTGGCGACCAACCGCCCGCGGAGAGCTCAGCGATACCCAGACCCTGATGTTTTCGGCCCTGCTGTGCGGGGCCGGTTCTGTGATTCTTTATGTGTGGGTCAACCCACTCACCATGTGGCTGACCTTTGCGACCTTTGTCGGTTATGCGGTGATCTACACCGTGATCCTCAAGCCGCTCACGCCCCAGAACATTGTGATCGGCGGTGCATCCGGCGCCATGCCCCCGGTACTGGGCTGGTCGTCCATGACGGGTGATGTGGGCCCCGAGGCGCTGATTCTGTTTTTGATCATCTTCCTGTGGACGCCACCCCACTTCTGGGCCCTGGCCCTGTATCGGGTGGAGGATTACCGCAAATCCGGCCTGCCCATGTTGCCGGTCACCCACGGCAGTGAATTCACCCGCCTGCAAATCCTGCTCTACACCTTCATGCTCCTGGCGGCCTGTTTGCTGCCGTTCATTTATGGCATGAGTGGCTGGCTGTATCTGGTGGTCGCCGTGGGCCTGTGTCTGGGCTTCTGCTGGTACGCGGTGCGCCTCTTGCGGCACTACTCTGACGAGCTGGCGCGCGCTACCTTCCGCTTTTCACTCATTCACTTGAGTGTGTTGTTTGCAGCCTTGCTGCTGGACCATTACTTATGATTACGAAACGTTCTGCTATTCGATTAATAGCTGGTGGCGCAATATTGTCGGGCGCTGGCGGGCTTTTGAGTGCCTGTTCGGAGGCCAAGCCCAGCTTTTCGTCAGTCGATGTGACCGGAGCCACTTACGCCAAAGACTTCGAGCTGACGGACCACAACGGCCAGGTCCGCCGCCTCGCGGACTTCAAGGGCAAGATCGTGGTCATGTTCTTCGGCTACACCCAATGCCCCGACGTCTGCCCGACCTCCATGGCAGAGCTGGCAGAAGTGAAGAAAGCACTGGGCGCCGATGGCGACAAGCTGCAGGGCATTTTTGTGACGGTAGACCCTGCCCGCGACACGCCTGAAGTGCTCAAGGGTTACATGGAGAACTTCGACCCCACGTTCCTGGCGCTCTACACCACGCCGGACAAATTGGCCGATCTGGCCAAAGACTTCAAGGTCTACTACAAGCGGGTCGACGGTCAAACCCCGACCAGCTACACCATGGACCACTCCGCGGGCAGCTACATCTACGACACCCAAGGCAAACTGCGCTTGTTTACCCGCTACGGCAGCGGAGCGAAGGTGCTGGCGGCAGACATTCAGCAACTGCTGAAATCCTGACTCCGGGAGCAGCAGCGCGCGCAGCCGGCGGCGCTACTGCCAAGTTAGAGCGGCCGGGACCTCGGCTCAGTCGAGCTTGATGTTTTGCTGCGCAATGATGCTACCCAGCAAAGCCGTATCGGCTTTCACACGGTTGGCCAGTCCCTCGGCAGAGGTGCCTTGAACCGTCCAGCCTTGTTGAAACATTTTTTGCCGCATGTCGGTGCTGCGGGCAATCTCGCTGAACACGGCCGACAAGCGTGCCACCACCGGTGCCGGCATGCTGCGTGGGGCTGCCACGGCGTTCCAGATTTCAAGGTTCAGGTCCCGCACGCCGGCCTCTGACAGGCTAGGAATCTCCGGCACCAAAGCGCTGCGCACACTGGCGGTAATGCCGATCGCCTTGAGCTTGCCCGCCCGTATTTGCGCGGCGGCCAGCGCAGGTGGAAGCAAACTCAGTTGCAGATCGCCACTGATCATGGCCGTGGCTACTTGCGGATACCCGGCATAGGGCACATGGACCGCTGCAATGCGGGCCCGGGACTTGAGCAACTCCATGCCGATATGTCCCACAGTCCCGACGCCTGGTGTGCCGTAGTTCCAGGTGTCGCCCCCAGCGCGCGCCGCTGCTAAAAACTCAGCGGCCGTCGTGCCCGGCGCCTGCGCCGGTGCGGTGAGCACCAGGGGCGACACGCCCAGCAGACTCACAGGCTGCAAGTCTTTAAGGGGGTCATAGCTCAGCTTGGGGTTGAGTAGCTTGGCTATCGTCATGTTGCCGTTGATCATCAGCCCGATGGTGTGGTCATCGGTGGCTTTGGCCACCGCGTCGGCCGCAATATTGCCGGCCGCACCCACCTTGTTTTCCACAATCACCGGCTGCCCCAGTGCCTTGGACAAGGGCTCGGCAAAGGCACGGGCTGTCAGGTCCGGGGACGATCCGCCGGGAAACCCCACTACCAAGCGCACCGGCTTGGTCGGCCAGGGTGCAGATTTTGAGCCATTTTGGGCTTGAGCCCCCGTAGATATTGCGCAAGCAGCTATAAAAACAGTAGCAATGGCGTGGCGGCGATGACGGTTCATGAGCGGAGTTTCCAATAAAAAAAGCCCCTGCTGGTGGGGCCGGCAGGGGCATTGTGCGTGAAGTCAGGCGGCGTGTGTCGCCGCACGGTCAGGCGTAGGCGGCGAGGGCGGACTTCATTTTCTTCATGGCGGCCACTTCGATCTGACGGATGCGCTCTGCGCTTACGCCGTATTCGGCGGCCAGGTCGTGCAGGGTCATGCCGCCGGAGTTGTCGTCGTTCACCTTGAGCCAGCGCTCCTCGACGATGCGGCGGCTGCGCTCGTCCAGGCTGGCCAAGGCGGTGGCAATACCGTCGGTTGCCAGCACGTCGCGCTGGCGCGCCTCGATCATGGCGACCGGTTCATGGTTGGTGTCGGTGAGGTAGGCGATGGGGCCGAATGCGTCTTCACCATCGTCAGATGGGCTTGGGTCCAGCAGCACATCGCCACCGGCCAGGCGCGCTTCCATTTCCAGCACTTCTTCGGGCTTCACATTGAGTTCCCGGGCCATGGTTTGGACCTGCTCCGGATTCAGGGTGTCGCGGTGGGTGTCGAGGTCGGCCGCAGCATCTTCACCCTTGAAGCGTTGCTTCATGGAGCGCAGGTTGAAAAACAGTTTGCGCTGGGCTTTGGTGGTCGCTACCTTCACCATGCGCCAGTTTTTGAGGATGTACTCGTGAATTTCGGCCTTGATCCAGTGCAGCGCGTAGCTCACCAGACGCACGCCCTGCTCGGGGTCGAAGCGCTTGACCGCCTTCATCAGGCCCACATTGCCTTCCTGGATCAGGTCACCATGCGGCAGACCGTAGCCCAGGTATTGGCGCGCCACCGACACCACAAGGCGTAAGTGAGAAAGCACTAACTTACCGGCAGCCTCAAGGTCGTTGTCGTTTTTGAACTTGCGGGCGTATTCCTGCTCTTCTTCGAGTGTGAGCAAAGGCAGCCGGTTCGCGGCAGAAATATAGGCGTCCAGATTCCCCAGCGGCGGCACCAAAGACCACGGGTTGGCCGTGGCCAGGGCGGTGCGGGGGGCAGCAATCAGTGCGGTCATAGGTAACTCCTTCTCTTCGGTCTTTATATTAGCACTCGTGAGAGTCGAGTGCTAATGGAGAAGTTCAATCCAATGGGGCATGTAGGGGTACGGACGTTAAAAAGGGCCCGAAGGCCCTTTTTATGTACACAAAAGCGGGGTGTCAGGCCCAGCGCACTTTGTCTTTGCCGGAGTACCAGCCCGCGAGTTGCGGCTCCACCGCGGACTCGATGCGGGCCCGCTTGATTTTCATGGTGGGGGTCAGCATGCCGTTTTCAATCGACCATGGCTCCGTGGCCACGACCAGCATCTGCAGCTTTTCGTAGTCGGGCAACTCGGCGTTCACGTCCACCAACAGTTGCTCCAATTCGGCGTGAATGCTGGCTTTGAAGGCAGGGTCTGACTTCACCTGAGGGCGGATGGTTTCCGCTAGCACCACAATGGCGTAGGCCGATGGCTGGCCCACGCCGGAGACCATGCTGGTCTCGATACGAGGGCAGGCGTTCAGGCGGTTCTCAATAGGGGCCGGGGCCACATATTTACCCTTGGAGGTCTTGAATAGCTCTTTCACGCGGCCGGTCAGCTTCAGCAGGCCGTCGGCACGGCGCTCGCCCTTGTCGCCAGTGCGGAAGAAGCCGTCTTCGGTGAACACCTCGGCGTCCAGATCGGGGCGCTTGTAGTAGCCCACAAACTGGCCCGGGGACTTGATGAGCACTTCGCCGACCTCGCTGATGCGGACCTCGACGCCCTTGAGCGGCACGCCCACACAGCCCGGTGCGTTGATTTGCGCCGTGGAGTTGTGCGAATACGCAAAGTCCTCGGTCATGGCGTAACCCTCAATCAGGTTCAGCCCCAAGCGACGGTACCAGGCAATCAGCTCTGCGGGAATGGGGGCGGAGCCGCTGCCCGCCAGCAAGGCGTGGTCCAGGCCCAGACCCTTGAGGACCTTGCGGCCCACGATCTTGCCCAGAATAGGAATGCTCAGCAGGCGGTCCAGCTTTTTGGGCGGCATTTTGGCAAACACGCCTTGCTGGAATTTGAGCCACAGGCGGGGCACCGAGATGAAGGTCACCGGCTTGGCGCGGTTCAGGTCTTGGATGAAGGTGTCCAGCGACTCCGCAAAAAACAGCTGGGTATTGCCATTGACCAGAGTGGCCGACTCGACCCACGCACGCTCAAACACGTGCGCCAGCGGCAAGTAGGACAGCATGCGGTTGCGGGTCTGGGTGCCGATGCGGGCCTGGGTGTCGTTGTTGATGCCCTCGGCGGCGGCCGTAATGCGTTCGAAGCTGTGCATCACCCCCTTGGGCTGGCCGGTGGAGCCGGAGGTGTACATCAGGATCCCGATGTCCGTGCCGGCGCGGGCCGGCTGGCCGGTCAGGGGCTTGGTGCGCGCGGTGACAGCGTCCCACGACTCGTAGCTGTTTTTCGGCGCGAGCGGGAAGGCAATGATCGGCAGGCCGGCAGGAATGCCGGGCTGCTGCTGGTCAAACGTGTCGAGCTTGCCGACAAACAGCAGGCTGGCCTCGCTGTGGTCCAGCACATAGCGCACGGTGTCGGCCGTTTCGGTCGGGAAGATGGCGACCGTGGTGCAGCCGGCCATCCAGATGGCCAACTCCGCCATGATGAAGTGGGCGCAGTTCTTGGACAGGATGGCGACGCGGGCACCGGGCTCCAGGTTCTGGGCTTTCAGGTGCGCAGCCATGCGGCGCGCCTGGTCCAGGGTCTGTTTCCAGGTGTAGTCCACCACCTGACCGCCGCCAACCGGCTGGGTCATGAAGACCTCGTCTGCGTGGGTGGTTTCGTGGCTGTAGACGTAGTCCAGCATGAGTTTGGCTTGTGCCATTTTGTCTCCGTTTTATGGGTTGTTTTTTGCATTGTCTTGGCTTTTGCGTGCCGTTGAGTGCTTTTTCGGGGGATATCCCCTCGGGTTAGAGAGAGGCGCCTATTTGCGGGTGAATGCTGTATCGCATTAATTGGCGTTTTTTGTCCTCTAATTGGCCTTGATGTGGCATAGGCCCACATTTATGTGGGCTACCATCAGGTCAAACCCGATAAGAATTTGGCTTTTTATGTCCTTGGTATCTACCCTGTAGCACGCGCAGGTTGAGCTCGATGCGCAGCCATTCTTTGCCCCAATTGACAACAAGGTCACCATGCTCCAACTCCGCCCCAACTGCGAATGCTGCAACACCGATTTGCCGCCCGCTGCCCTGAATGCCCGCATCTGCTCGTTTGAATGCACTTTTTGCGCAGACTGCGCAGACGCCAAGTTGCAAGGCGCCTGCCCCAACTGCGGCGGCGAGCTGGTGCGCCGCCCGGTGCGCCCCAGCGCCAAGCTGGCCAATAACCCACCCTCGGTCGAGAGGGTGCTTCAACCCCATGGCTGTGCGCCTCGGGTGGTGGAGCCGGGAGCCTTGGCATGAGCGCGACCTTGCCCATGCGCCCTAAAGACCTGGCGTTGGCGCTGCTCGTCATCGTGGTGTGGGGGGTGAACTTCGCGGTCATCAAGGTGGGCGTTGTGGGCGTGCCGCCGCTGCTGCTGGGTGCCCTGCGATTTTTGCTGGCGGCGTTTCCCGCCCTGTTGTTTTTAAAGCCGCCCAAGGTGCCTCTGCGCTGGTACCTGGCCTACGGCATGACGATCTCGGTGGGGCAGTTTGCCTTTTTGTTCACCGCCATTCATGTCGGCATGCCCTCAGGCCTGGCATCACTGGTGCTGCAGTCGCAGTCGTTTTTCACTCTGCTGCTGGCAGCGTGGTGGCTCAAGGAGCGTTGGCAGGCGAACCAGATGGCGGGTTTGCTGCTGGCCGCCTGCGGCTTGGTGCTAATTGGCAGCGCTGCGGGGCCGGCGGGTAGCGGTGTGTCGATGCCGCTGCTGGGCTTTTTGCTCACGGTGGCGGCGGCAGTCATGTGGGCGTGCGGCAACATCGTGACCCGCACCGTGAGTCGCTACGGGCCCATGAACCAGCTCGCCTTTGTGGTGTGGGCCAGCCTGGTGCCGCCCCTGCCGTTTTTAGTGCTCTCGCTGTTCATAGAAGGACCTGACGCGATCACCACGGCCCTGCAGGGCATCGGCTGGAGCACCTTTGCCGCCATTGCCTACCTGGCGTGGGCCGCCACCTTGCTGGGTTATGGCTTGTGGACGCACCTGATGTCGCGCTACCCGACCAACCGCGTGGCGCCGTTTACCTTGCTGGTGCCCGTGGTCGGCCTGACCACCGGCTGGCTGGTGTTTGGCGAGGCGCTGCGCCCGGTGCACTTTGCCGGTGGCGCACTGTTGATGGCCGGCCTGCTGTTCAATGTGTTCGGCGGGCCCCTGATGTCGCGCTGGATGGCGCGGCTGCAGCAGCTCCGGGCGCGCACATGAGCACCACCACGCTCCACATCTACCTGGTGCTCACTCCCAATGTGCTGATGCTGGACTACGCCGGCCCGGCCGAGGCGCTGCGCATGGCGCGCGACATGGGGGCCGCCTTGGAGCTGCACATGTGCGGGCCGCAGCCCGAGATCGTGACCTCGCTGGGGACCGGTCTCACCGGCTTGCAGCCCTTGCCCGCCGAGCTGCCACCGCACAGCCTGGTCTTGGTAGTGGGCAATAGCAACGAGGCGGAAGACTACGCCACCGAGTCCGCCCGTGCCGTCGTGCGCTGGTTGCGCACCGCGCCGCAAGCGGATACGCGCTTGGCCAGCATCTGCTCCGGTGCCTTGCTGCTGGCGCAAGCCGGTTGCCTCGACGGGCGGCACTGCACCACCCACCACACCCTGATCGCCGAATTGCAGGCGCTGGCCCCGAGCGCACAGGTGGTGGCGGACCGTATTTTTGTGGACGATGGCCGGGTGCTCACCAGTGCCGGCATCACCACCGGGATTGACCTGGCGCTCTACCTGATCGAGCAGGTGGCGGGCCCGGAGCTGGCGGCCCGCGTGGCGCGCCGCATGGTGGTGTACCAACGTCGTGGCACCCACGACCCGCAAATGTCGCCCTGGCTGGCGCACCGCAACCACATGCACCCCGCCGTGCACCGCGCGCAAGACGCCATTACCCGCGAGCCCCAGCGCGACTGGAGCCTGGCGGATCTGGCCGAGGTGGCCTGTGTCAGCCCCCGCCACCTGACCCGCTTGTTTGGGCAGCACACGGGCATCAGCGTGGTGGTGTACCAGCAGCAACTGCGGATTGCGCGGGCCAAAGACCTGCTGTCGCGCCAGCGTCTGCCGGTAGAGCGGGTAGCGGGCTTATGCGGCTTTGCCTCCGCCCGGGACCTGCGCCGTGTGTGGCGCAAATACGAGGCGGGTTCGCCCGTCAGTGTGCGGGGTAGCGCTTAAGGCCGGGTTAGCGGCTGGCGTGCAGGTTGCGGGCGATGATTTTTTGAATGTCGCCCCGGGCATAGCCGCGCTGAATCACGCTATTGAAGCTGCGCAGCCAAGGGGCCATTTGCATGGACTTGGGGAACGCCAGATAGTTCGGGTCTTTGCGCAGGGGCACGGGGAGCACGACAAAGTCTTTCCACTGGCTCTTGGGGATTTGATGCAGCCGCAGTGTTTCGGTAAAGCCGGCCTTGCCGACATTGAACAGCGCGCAGTCGATCCGGCCGGCCGCCAGCTTGCTGAGCCGGTTGCGCGCACCGTTGTCGCCCTCAATTGAAAACACGCCGTCGTGGTGGGCGCGGTCAAAGGCGCTGCCAAAGCTGGCGCCCCGCACCGTGCCGAGGGTTTTGCCCTGCAGGTCGCTCAGGGTCTGAAAATTGAACTCCTGCCCCTTGCGGACCACGTTGACCACCTCATCCACAAACAAGGGTTCGGAGAAATCAAAGACTTCATCTCTGCGCCACGTCCAAGAGATGCCGAGCAGGCCGCCTTCACCGGCCATTGCCGACATATAGACTCTGGCCTAGGGGTAGAGCTTGAGGTCCATGCGGTGGTCCGGCATGTGCTGATCCGCGTACGCCAGGATGTCAATCAGCACACCACGCTGCCGGCCCTCGTGCACAAACATTTTGGGGGGCGAGCCATCGCCGCTGAAAACCGGAATAGAGGTCGCACCGCCGGGCGTGCACAGCAGCATGAAACAGAGCGCGAGCACGAGCCGGAAATTCAAAATACCTCTCAGTGCGGTGGGTCTGCAGGTGGCCGGATGGGGCCCCAAGTGGCCCGCCGGTGAGTACGCAAGATTTTAGAAAACGTTTTCTCTATAGGGCCGGTAGCGCCGTGGTTCAATAGGGCGCTGTTTCCTCCCTTTGAGCCGCATGACCCCCGAAGCCCAAAAACTCTGGCGCGCCCCGCAGTGGGCGTTTTCGATTCTGCTTGCCTTGCTGGGCATGTTGGGGCCGTTTTCCATCGACACCTATCTGCCTGCGTTTGCCGGCATCAGCGCCTCCTTGGGTGCCACACCGGTGCAGATGCAGCAAACCCTGTCGGCCTACCTGTTCGGGTTTGCCTTCATGGCGCTGTTTCATGGCGCCATTTCGGACAGCTTTGGTCGCCGTCCCGTGGTGCTGTGGGGGCTGGCGGCGTTTACCGTGGCATCGGTGGGGTGTGCGCTGTCGCAAACCATCGGGCAGCTCATTTTCTTCAGGGCCATGCAGGGTTTGTGCACCGGTGCGGGCATCGTGATTTCGCGCGCGGTTATTCGCGATGTGTATCCGCCCTCGCAGGCGCAAAAGGTCATGAGCCAGGTCACCATCTTCTTCGGGGTGGCGCCTGCCATTGCGCCCATGGTGGGGGGCTGGCTCCTGGTGCACGCCAGCTGGCACGGCATCTTCTGGTTTCTGGCCGCAGTGGGTGTTGCGTTGTGGACGTCTAACTACTTTTTGCTGCCTGAGACCTTGCCACCGGCCCAGCGTCAGCGGTTTCATGTCAAAAACCTGCTGGCCGGGTACTGGCAGCTGGGCTCGGACCCGCGGTTTCTGTTGCTGGCGCTGGCCAGTGGCATTCCGTTCAACGGCATGTTTTTGTATGTGTTGAGCGCGCCGGTGTTTCTGGGCGAGCACCTGGGGCTGCAACCGCAGCAGTTCTTCTGGTTTTTTGTGCTCACCATCGGCGGCATCATGGGGGGCGCCTGGTTCAGCGGCCGCGCTGCGGGCAAGCTCAGCCCGAAGCGCCAGATCCGCAACGGGTTTTTGATCATGCTCACCATTGGCGTGATCAACCTGGTGGCCAATGTGCTGTTCAAGGCGCATGTGAGCTGGGCGCTGTTTCCCATTGCCATCTTTGCGTTTGGCTGGGCGCTCATGGTGCCGGTCGTGACCTTGCTGGTGCTGGACTTGCACCCTGATCGCCGGGGCATGGCGTCGAGCCTGCAGATGTTTGTCGGGTCAACGGCCAACGGCATCGTGGCCGGGGTGATCTCGCCGCTGGTCATGCACTCCACCATTGGCCTGGCCAGCGCTTCGGTGCTCATGATGTGCTTGGGGCTGTGCTCCTGGGTGTTTATCCGCAAGCGTTGGCCCGAGATCGGGCGCAAGGTGGACGAGGCATGATGCGTTCTCTCTGCGGGCTCCTGCTCTCCTGTTTCTTGGTGGTGTTGGCGGGCTGCTCCAGTGCACCCGTGGCACCCCCCGCGCCCGCGGTGGCGCCGCAGCCGGCCGGCCGCTTGTCGGTGGAGCAGGCCAACGACGTGACGGTCATGGCCATCGGCCTGGTGGGCACGCCGTACCGTTTTGGCGGCAACACCCCGGAGAGTGGCTTTGATTGCAGCGGCCTGATTGCCTATGTCTACCAAAAAAGCGCTGCCGTGCTGTCACCCCGCACCACCGCCGGCCTGATCGACTGGGGCGCCCGCATTGCGCCACAGAACCTGCGCACCGGGGACCTGGCCGTGTTTACCCAAAACGGCCGCGCCACCCATGCGGGCATCTACGTGGGCGAAGGCCGCTTCGTGCACGCGCCGTCTACCGGCGGCACGGTGCGGCTGGACAGTCTGCAAAGCGGTTACTGGGCCAAGCAGCCGGTGAGTTTTCGCAGGCCGTGAGGATGAGCGGAACCTGCTGCTAAACGGTCAAGCCACCGCCCGCGCCAGATTCGCCCGCGCACGGACCTCCAGTGCATCGTAAAAGTGCTCGGTTCCGTAGATGCGGGGTCGGTCAGAAAACGACTGCAGCACTTCTTTGCGCTTGGTGCGGAACACGGCCTCGGGCACAAAGGCGTATTCCTCGAGGATCTGCTGCTCGTATTGCGCAAAGCGCTGTGCATCGGCACCCAGAATGGAGAGGTCAATGTCCACCAGCAACTGCGCATCGCCCGCGGCGGGCGCGCTGGTGTGGCGGGTGGCCATGACTAGCGCGCAGACGCGCTCCGTCACATCGGCCTGAACCCCGGCGGTGGTGAGCGCCTCTCGGGCCCAAGCGGCGCTTTGTGCCTCGTTGTCGTGACGCTGCACGTCATACACCGCGTCATGAAACCAAAGTGCGAGCGCCACCTCGGCAGGCCGCTGCGCTAGGTGGCACACGGCTTCAAAACTCTGCAGGCATTCGGTCAGATGCTGGGTGCTGTGGTACTGCCGGTGCGGCTCGGCGTAGGCCGCCAGCAGTGCTTCGCACAGCGCGGCGCCGTCAGCGCTTGCGCCTGCGCCATGCCAAGCGGATGCAAACAGGGGTTCCAGGGTGGCCCGAGTCGGTGCGGTGTTCATGGCCGGTACTCTAGCAAAACCGGTCACCCCGCAAGCGCCTGCCAGGCCTGCAAACCCTGTTCTTGATTTTGATAGCAGAGGGCTTTTCCATATACTGTTGATAAATACAGCATTTCTTCAAGACCCTTGCCATGACTAGCGCTGCGCGCCATTCCGTCGTTAATGCGCCGCCTGCCACCCCGCAGGTGGAGAGCCTGCAGGACATCCATGCCGGTGTCTGGCACGCGCACACGCTGGCGACCTCGGTGCACGCGGTGCAGGCCACGGGGGATGCCGTGTTGGATGCGCATTTGCCCGGCGGCGGTTGGCCGGTGGGCGCTTTGGTGGAGCTGCTGCAACCTGCCGGCGCGCACAGCGAATGGCGCCTGCTGCTGCCCGCGCTGGCGGCGTGCGGCAAGGGACCCGTGGTGTTGGTGGGGCCGCCGCAGCTGCCGTTTACGCCGGCACTCTCCCGCTTGGGCTTGCGCTCGGGGCGGCTGCTCTCGGTGCTGCCGTCGGCCACAGTGGCAGACCGGGTTGGTGGCAAGCATGAAGCGAGCGCTCGGAAGAGCGATGAGGCGAGTGCGCGCCTCTGGGCCACCGAGCAGCTGCTGCGCTGCGCCGAGGTGGACGCCGTGCTGGCCTGGCTGCCGCAGGCCCGGGGCGACCAGCTGCGCCGCCTGCACCTGGCCGCCGCCGAGCACCACAAGCTGCTGTTTGTGATGCGGCCCGAGCGAGCGCGCAGCGATGCATCACCCGCCGTGCTGCGCCTTCTGGTGCAGCCGCTGGCCCATGCACGGCATCCCCACAGCCCATTGCAAGGGCTGTTGCTGGACGGGCTGGAGGTCGACATCCTCAAGCGGCGCGGCCCGCCCTTGGCGGAGCCTTTGCACTTGCAGGCACGCAGCCCGCAATTGGGCTTGTTGCTCGCAGCGAGCCGAGCCATGACGCAGGAGGCAGGGTGGGGGAGGGCGCAGACAGGTGCATCGGCGTGGGGCATGTGGACCGACACGCCACTGGATGCGCAGGCCGTGCGCGCCGCATTTCAGCAGCAGGCCTTGGGCGGCGTGGAGCGCCAGGCACTCCCGTGGCCGCCGCTGCCGCCCGCGCAGGGCGAGCTGGCTGCAGCAGCGCACGGTGTGGCCGATGCCTATGGGCCTATGAATGCGGAGGCGGGCCATGCACTGGATCGCGCTGCGGCCGTCGCCTGATGCTGCAGCGGCCCCGTCTGAGCCAGTGCTGGTGGACGCGTCCACCGCACTGGCGTGGTGGGCCCTGCGCTTCACCCCACTGGTGGCCCGCGTGGGCGATGCGCTGGTGATGGAGGTGTCCGCCAGCGAGCGCTTGTTTGGCGGGCGCAATGCACTGCTGGGGCAAATATTTGAGTCAAATATGCCGCTAGCCCAGGTGGAATATGCGCAAGGCGCTACATCTTTAATAGCAATTGCAGCACTCCGTGTGCACCCGTGCCGCTACCCGCAAGCCCTTTCGAGCGGGGTGGGTGGGGCCAACACCTTGCGCGCGGTGCTGCCCGATGCCCTGCCGGTGCACACCCTAGCCGCGGCCCACGAGCACCTGCCCACGTTGGCCCGCCTGGGCGTGCGCACCTGGGGGCAGCTTCGGGCCCTGCCGCGCGGGGGCGTGGTGCGGCGCTTTGGTGCCCCGGTGGTGGACGCGCTGGACCGCGCCTACGGCCAGCGCCCCGAGGTCTACCCTTGGCTCGCGCTGCCCGATGTGTTTGACGCTCCGCTGGAGCTGGCGGCGAGTGTGGACTCGGCACCGGCCTTGCTGTTTGGCGCGCGCCGCCTGCTGACGCAGCTGCTGGTGTGGCTGCGCGCCCGCCAGGCCGGGGTGCTGGCGCTGGAGCTGCTGTGGGAGCTGGACGCGCGCCGTGCCAACACCCGCCATGTGGACGCCCACCACCAGGGCGGCCAGCAAGGCCGCCTAGAGTTGCGCACCGCCGAGGCCACGCAAGACATGGCCCACCTGCAGCGCATCTTGGGTGAGCAGCTGGCCCGCGTGACCTTGCCTGCACCGGTGCTGTACCTGCGCCTGCGCAGCCTGCAGACCCAACCCTTGGGCGGCGAGAGCCACAGCCTGCTGCCTGAAGACGTGCGCAAGGGCGACAGCCTGCACCAGACCCTGGAGCGCCTGGCCGCCCGGCTGGGCGCGCACAGCGTGCAGTGCGCCACCCCGCAGGCCGACCACCGGCCCGAGCGCATGCAGCGCTGGCAGCCGTGGCGGGCCGATACGGCGCGCAAAGAAAGTAAAATTGCTATGAAATCAGGAGCTACTGGCGCTTTCTCTACGAGGGCTAGAGGCCAAAAAGACTCTGAAGTTGAGAGCGCCGTGCTCCCCGCAGCCGACCTGTACCCCACCTGGCTGTTGCCCGTGCCGCAGCGGCTGATGGTGCGCCAAAGCATTCCCCATTACCACGGCGAACTCACCCTGCTGGCCGGCCCCCAGCGCTTGGAGACCGGCTGGTTGGAGGGCGAGCCCGCCCTGCGCGATTACTACATCGCTCGCAGCCCGCAGGCGGGGCTGGTGTGGGTGTACCGCGAGCGGCTGGCGGCGCACACTGAGGCTACCTCTGGACCTTCAAACCCTGGCGCGCTGTCGTGGTTCCTGCACGGCCTGTTTGCCTGAGCGAAAGGTTCAGCCCCGGTACACATGCCAGCCGTCAAAGTCCCCTTTGCTGAGCAGCAGGCCTTGCTGGCGCAGCAGGGCGTAGACCATGCTGAGGTGGAAAAAGAAGTTGGGCAGCGCGTATTGCTGCAAAAAGGTGCTGCCATCCAGTGCCACGGTGGCCTGGCCGGCCGGGTCGTGGATGGTGCGCTCGGCAGCTGCCGCAAAGTCCTTAGGCTGCAGGGTACGCAGAAAGGCTTGCGCTGTCTCCACCCGCGCCTGCAGGCGGGCCAAACTTTCATGGTGCTCGCCAAAGGGCGGAACGGGCTGGCCTGCCAGCGGTGCACAGGCCCGGAACACAAAGTTCACCGCAATCTCTACCTGCACGCCCAGCGGCAGCATGTCGGGCGCCAAGCGGGCCTGCAGCAGCGAAGCTTCCGGATTGCCCGTGTCTGCGCAATGTGTGCTGGCCTTGGCGAGTAAGCCCTGCAGTTGAACGAGATAGCGGGCAAACACCGGCACGCTGGCCGTGTAAAGCGCCGGGTGGTCTGGGACTGCGATGTCGGTGGCGACGGGCAATGTCATGCGGCCAATATAACGCCCCTTACACTGGCACGCCTTTCGCTACCCCTAGATCCATGAACCTGCCCACCCACCAACTCTCCATGACCGTGCTCATGTCGCCCGACATGGCCAATTTCTCCGGCAACGTGCACGGCGGCGCTATCTTGAAGCTGCTGGACCAGGTGGCCTACGCCTGCGCCAGCCGCTACGCCTCGCGCTACGTGGTCACGCTCAGTGTGGACCGGGTGCTGTTTTTGCAGGCGATTCATGTGGGCGAGCTCGTGACGTTTCTGGCTAGCGTGAACTACACCGGCAAGTCGTCTATGGAGGTGGGCATCAAGGTGATTGCCGAGGACATCCGCACCCAAGCGGTGCGCCATGTGAACAGCTGCTTTTTCACCATGGTGGCGGTGGACGACAACCGTAAGGCCGCGCCGGTCCCCCAGTTGCAGCCCCAAACCCCCGATGAAGTACGTCGCTTTGCCGAAGCCCAGATGCGCAAAGCCCTGCGCCAGGAGTTGGAGGCCAAATTCCACGGCATCAAGCAACCCAAGGCGGCTGAAGCCACCTGACACCGCCGGGGCGCTTGCCGTGCCTCAGGTGCCCGGCGGGCGCAGGGGCTGGTCTTCGAACTCGGTGTTCAGCACCACGGTGCTGGTGGTGCGCGCCACACCGGGAATGGCCTTGATCTGCAGCAGCACCGCCTCCAGGTCGCGGGCATGCGGGGTGCGCACCTTGGCCAGCAGGTCGTATTCCCCGGCCACGCTGTGCAGCTCTTGCACCGAGGGCAGCTCGCGCAGGCGGGGCGCTATATCGCGGCAGTGGGCGCCGCCATCGTTGCGAATGGCCACAAACGCAGTGAAGTTCAGCCCCACGCTGTGCGGGTCCACGCTGATGGAGAAGCGGCGGATCACACCGCGCTCCAGCATCTTCTTGACCCGCTCATGCACCGCGGCGGTAGACAAGCCCACATCCGCACCCACCTCGGCGTAAGAACGTCGGCCGTCTTCACCTAATGCCGTAAGAATTTTGGCGTCGATGGAATCTGTCTGAATATTTGCTTGCATTGGGCGTGTTTTTCGGTAATATCTCGCCATGCGGCGCTGGTTGCCGTAAATTTTACGGACTAATCATGGATTCGGCACTCAATATTCAGTCAGGCTGGCGTTTGTCCCCCTTCTGGCGCCTGATGGTGGCGCTCTGGCTGGTGTACATCGTCTGGGGCACCACCTACTTTGCCATTGGCGTGGCGGTGCAGAGCTTTCCTCCGCTGTGGATGAATGCCACCCGATTCACGTTGGCCGGTGTGATCATGCTGGCCTGGGCTTTGTGGCGCGGCGAAAGTCTGCCAAGCTGGCGCCAGTGGCGAAATGCCGCGCTGGTGGGCGGGCTGATGGTGTTTGTGTCCATGAACCTGGTGGTGTTCGCGCAAAAGCACGGCATCGGCTCCGGGCTCATGGCCACCGTAATCACCACCATGCCCATGTGGCTGGCGCTGTGGACGCGCCTGGGCGGCGAGCGGGTGCCGCTCACCAGCTGGGTCGGGCTGGCGCTGGGTGTGGCCGGTGCTTTGCTGCTGGCTATGGAGGGCGACTTTTCTGCCAGCTGGCTGGGTGCCTTGGCAGCCTTTGGCGCACCGCTGTGCTGGAGCGTGGGCTCTTACGCATCCCGCAAGTTAGATTTACCCGGCCCCGCCATGGCCTCGGCCACCGAGTGGCTGGCCGGCGGGTTGATGGGCGTGGTGGCAGCGTCGCTCATCGAGCCACAAGGGGCGCTGAGCAATGTGTCGCACGAGGCCTGGCTGGCCTGGTGGTACCTGCTGGTGTTCGGCACACTGGTAGCGCTCAACGCCTACCTCTGGCTGCTGCAAAACACCACTGCCGCAGTGGCCGGCAGCTACTCGTTTGTGAACCCCGCCGTGGCGCTGCTGGTTGGGGTGTTTATTGGTAAAGAAGTGCTCACCGGCTGGGTGTTTCTGGCCCTGCCGCTGATTGCCGGTGCGCTGGCCATGATCATGTACGGCCCGGCGATTGTGGGTTGGGTGCGCAGTCGCACAGCCCGGCCGTAATTGATTACACCGACGTCAGCCCGCCATCCACCGTGTGGGCCAGGCCGGTCACAAAGCTGGCGGCCTCTGAGCTGAGCCACAGCACCACAGCGGCTACTTCATCGGGCTCGCCGATGCGGCCAATCGGGTGGGCACCGGCTACCGTGGCAGCCACCTTGGGGTCGGCTTGCACGGCGCGCTCCAGCATCACCGTGCGTATCACACCGGGGCACACCGCGTTCACGCGAATGCCTTTGCGCCCGTATTCCACCGCCGCGGATTTGGTGAGCCCAATCACCGCATGTTTGCTCGCGCTGTAGGCCGACATCTTGGGCGCGCCCACCAGCCCGGCCACCGACGCGGTGTTGACGATGGCGCCGCCACCTTGGGTGAGCATGTGTGCAATCTGGTATTTCATGCACAGCCACACGCCCTTGACGTTCACGCCCATGATGCGGTCGAAGGTGGCCTCTTCGCAGTCGGCCAGGCGCATGTGCTCTTCTTCAATGCCGGCGTTGTTGAAGGCGCAGTCCAGCCGCCCGAAATGCGCCACCACCTGGGCCACCATGGCTTGCACCTGGGTGGCCTGCATTACATCCGCCGCAATGAACAGCGCCTCGGCCCCCAAGGCTTTGACCTGCGCGGTGGTTTCCTCGCCCGCAGCCACGTCGCGGTCGGTCACCGCGACCTTGGCACCTGCACGCGCAAACGCCAGCGCACTGGCCCGCCCGATGCCACCGCCACCGCCGGTGACCAGCACCACTTTGTTGTCAAACCGAATGTCCATGGAATGCCCCTTGCCGCAAAAAAAGGCATCTTAGGCCGCTGCCTAGCGCCACGCCGCCGCTGGCGTAACCCGCGCGACAGGGCACGGGCAACCGCAAACGTCGCTCGCCCGTGTCGGATACTCGGGGCACGTTTTTCACCGGAGTTATTGCTGTGCAAATCCAGTCTCATGAAGTCGACCTCTTCACCCCCACCGGCGTGATGCGGTGCACCATGTACCGCCCTAAAGAGGCGGAGGGCGCATCGCCCAAGCAGTACGCGGCCATCATTCTCTATTCCGAAATCTTTCAGCAGACCGGCCCCATTCGCCGCAGCGCGCAGATCATGGCGGGGCACGGCTTTGTGGTGGTGGTGCCCGAGGTGTTTCATGAGCTCAACCCCATAGGCACCGTGCTGGGCTATGACGACGCCGGGCGCGACAAGGGCAACGCCGACAAAGTGGCCAAGACCCTGGAGGCGCACGACAGCGATGCGCAAGCCATCATCGACCACCTGCGCACCCTGCCGTACTGCTCGGGCCGCGTGGGCGCCATGGGCTTTTGCTTAGGGGGCGGGCTGGCGTACCGCGCGGCCATGAATCCGGCCATCAGCGCCACGTCCTGCTTCTACGCCACCGACATCCACTCCGGCATGGTGCCCTCCAGCGCAGGCAACGACAGCCTGACCCGCACGCCCGAAATCAAAGGTGAGCTGCAAATGATCTGGGGCAAGCAAGACCCCCACATCCCGCCCGAAGGCCGGGCGCTGGTCTATAGCACCCTGGTGAAGGCCGGCGTGAACTTCACCTGGCACGAGTTCAACGGCGTGCACGCCTTCATGCGCGACGAAGGCGAGCGCTATGACGCGGAGCTGCAGCTGCTGGGCTACCAGATGGCGATTGGCATGTTCAGGCGGGCGCTGTACTGAGCGTGCCCTTGCGCAAGGCGCTGGGCGTGTGGCCGAACCAGCGCTTGACGGTGCGGCTGAAGTTGGACGTGTCGGTATAGCCCAAGCGGCCGGCGATGTCTTCCACGCTGTCGCTGGTGTGTTGCAAGAGCCAGAGTGTGCGGCTTTGTTGGTGGGCGTCCAGCAGTTGCTGGAACGAGGTGCCTTCCAGGGCCAGGCGCCGCATCAGGGTGCGCTCGGACACTTCACACTGGGCCGCGATGTCCGGCAGGCGGGGGTAGCTGCCTTCCGGGGTGTGGCCCAGCAAGCTGGCTACGCGCTGCGCCATGCTGCTTTGCACCAGCTCAGCCAAGGTGGCATCGCATTCATGGCAGGCGGCTGCGTGCGCACGGGCGTCCGCGCCCAGCAGCGGCAGGCGCAAGGCGGCGGCCGGCACATGCAAGGCCAGTGTGGGCTGCCCGAATTGCAAGGGCAAGGGCAGGGCGCGCTCGTAGTGCGCCACCCATGCAGGGCGGGGCAGGGGCACATCCAGCCGCAGGCCTGCAGGCAGAGAGCCCACTGCGGCATGCAGCACCCGCACCAGGGCCGCCGCCATGGTGTCGAGCACAAAGCTGCGCGCGTTGCCCCAGTCCAGCCGGTCAATCACCTGCAGGGTGCCGCCTTCGGGGCGCATCTGGAAGGACCAGCTGAAACTGTCTTCCCGCACCGGGCCGTAGCGCCCCAGCACCATCAGGCAATGTTGAAGGTCCGGCGCCGTGACGGCGGCATAGCCCA
>NZ_JAAFIX010000006.1:0-180616 GCF_013297935.1 Rhodoferax sp.
GAAGCGGCCAATCTTGTCGCCATCTTCGGTTTCCACCACCATCGAGGTGAAGGTGATGGCAACGCCCAGGATGGCGAGCAATACACCCAGCACCAGGGGGAAGTAGCCCGGGCCCATGCGGGCTCCGGTGCCTACTGCGTAGTCGCTGGCGCCCAGCGCGAAACTTCCGCCCACGATGGTGAACATCAGGCCGGAGTAGAAGTCTTTTTGACTTTGGATTTTCAAGAAATGCCCCTCGTTTTTGTTACGACGTGAGGGAGTCGGTGGGGCATGAAAACCCCGCATCCGGACTCCGCGGGGCGAAGGTTATCGACAGGCGCTCCCACCGGTAACTGTGGCCTTCAACAGCTCGGGAAAACCCTTCGGTAAAAACCCTAGGAGGTCTTTTGGAGTGCGTTGTGCACTGTCCGGAGCCAGTCGTGGCCGATACGGGCGGCCAGTTCGCCATGCACCGGGAGGGCTGCGTTTTTCAGAAGACGTGTCTGCGCAGC
Organism: Rhodoferax sp.; assembly: GCF_013297935.1. GTDB lineage: Bacteria > Pseudomonadota > Gammaproteobacteria > Burkholderiales > Burkholderiaceae_C > Allorhodoferax. The sequence goes on from NZ_JAAFIX010000006.1 coordinate 492, forward strand.
CGTCGGGCTGTTCAGGTGTGCCGCCCCGGTAAGGTGCAGGGCAGCGAGTGCCTTGTCGTTCTGGGCGTCGGCGATTTCGTTGCCGAACACCAGCGCGTCTTCGAGCGCACCTTGCAGGAGGCGGCGGTCCGCAGCGGGCAGGCTCTCCCAAAAGCGCTGGTGGGTCACTACCGCATAGCCCAGGTAACCATGAGCGGTGAGACTCAGGTCGCTTTGCACGGCCTGCATTCCCTGGGTCCAGAAGTTGGACACCGGGTTTTCGGTTCCGTCCACCACGCCCCTCTCCAGGGCTCTGCGGGTTTCGCTGAAGGGCAGGGTCACCGGCCAGGCGCCCCATGCGCGCATTTGCTGTGCAATGACGCGGGAGGCCTGCACCCGTATCCGCAGGCCGACAAAATCCCGGGGCTCCAACAGCGGGCGGTTGGCGCTCATGTGCTTGAAGCCATTGTCAAAAAACCCCAGTCCGGTGAGCCGCTGCCGCTGCAGACTTTGCAGGAGCGTCTGGCCCACGCGACCGCGTGTCAGGCGGCGAACGGCCTCCAGGCTGTCAAACAAAAACGGCAAGTCGAACAGTTCAAACTCCGGAAACCCGATAGGGCCGAACTTCGACAGAGACGGAGCCACCATGTCGACGGCACCCAGTTGCAGGGCTTGCATTTCGTCGTGATCGCCATAGAGCTGCCCTTGCGGATACACCTGCACCCGGATACGGCCCTGGCTGCGCTCTTCCGTCAGTGTGCGGAACCGCTCCAGCGCCATTCCTTTGGGGGTGTCGCGGGCCACCACGTGGGACAGCCGGACTGTGGTGGAAGGTGCTCCCCATGTTCGCGCAGCGAGAGGTACCAGCCCGCCTGCAGCCAGCTGCAAACAGCGGCGGCGTGTCGGGGCGGGAGTGGAGGGCGGGGGCATGGCCGCTATTATGCGAGTGCCCCCCGACTCCCCTCGTCCCATGCCAGAGCGCAACCCCCCTCCTGCCGAGAATTTTGCTGCCCTGCGCGAAGGCGGCGCATTGGCTGCCCATCGCAGCCTGTGGCCCGGTGCCTGGCTCCTGGGCTTTTTGGCGCTGGTAGTGGGGTCTGTGATTGCGTTGGTGCTGTATCTCCAGCATTTCGAGGCCGAGGAGGACACCCGCCGCCAGGCCGCAGATGCACAGTGGCTGGAGCAGAGCGTGCAGTTTCACTTTCGCCGTCTTGAAGAGGATCTGCGGGTCGCCGCGCGGCAGTCGGCCGATGTGCAGGGCGGCCTCTTGTGGCGTGAGCCCGGCGTCTTGCTGGCGCAAGGTTGGGTCGGTGCGCCCTTGAGTGCGGCCCCCGGCTTATGGCAAGTGGACGAGTCCCGCCACCCCCTGAACGCGCAGTCTTTGGCCACCATGAATGACACGGCGCGGGGCCTGCGCCGATCAGCCTATGGCGGCCCCATGCGCACAGCAGATGGTGCCCTCATGCCGCTCGTGTGGTTGGCGGTGCCCTATTTTGAGCGAGGCTATTTTGTTGGCAACTATGTGGCGGCGCTGTCCTTGGACACGGCAGTCCAGAGCCTGGTGCCCGAGTGGTTTGCCCGCGCGCACCGCGTCCGCCTGGTGCTCGACGAAGGGGCCGTGGCCGCGGAGCCCGGCTCGCGCAAGCCATTTCGCGCAGCCATGAACCTTGCAGGTACGGACGTGTACCTGCAAGTCACGCCCGTGCAAGAGCAGGCTGCCATGGTCCCGCGTATTTTTCTGCTGGTGGCGATGGTGTTTCTGGGCGGCATGCTGGTGAGCTTGTGGGCGCTGCGGCGCGACATCAAGAAGCGCCAGCAGGTGCAAGCCCGGCTGCAGGCGGAAGTCGCGCTGCGCACCGCCATGGAGAACTCGGTCACCATCGGCCTGCGGGCGTGGGACATGGCAGGCCGGGTGTTGTATGTGAACGAAGCTTTTTGCCGGCTGGTGGGCTACCCGGCGCAGGCCCTGCTGGGGGTGTCGGCACCCATGCCGTATTGGCCGCAAGGCAACGACAGCCACATCGAGCAAGTGCACCGGGACATTCTGGCCCACGGCACCCAGGTGGACGGGGTAGAGGTGCAGTTCCAGCACCGCGATGGCCATCTACTTGATGTGCTGATCCACGAGGCTCCTTTGCACACCGCGACCGGCGAGCACATCGGGTGGATGAGTTCGGTGCTGGACATCAGCGAGCGCAAGCGCGCGCAAGCGGTGGCTTTGCAACAGCAAGAGCGGCTGGAGGCCACCGGTCGCCTGGTCGCGGTAGGCGAAGTGGCATCGACCCTGGCCCACGAACTCAACCAGCCACTGGGCGCGCTCAGCAGTTTTGCAACTGGTCTCTTGAATCGCCTGAAAGCCGGTCGCATCAGCCCCGAGGAAACGGCCCCCGTGGTGCAACGCATTGCCGGCCTGGCGGAGCGCGCAGGGCGAATCATCCAGCGCGTGAATGCCATTGCGCGGCGGCGCGAAATTTCGCTGCAGAGGCTTGATCTGGTGCCCGTGCTCCAGAGCATGGCGCCCCACACCATGCCCGACATGTCGCCGGTGTGGGTCAAGGCCGATGAGCTGCTCATCGAGCATTTACTCAACAACCTGCTTACCAACGCCCAGGAGGCCGCCCAAGCCCATTCGGATACGCCCCAAGTGCATATGGCTTTGATGGTGGAAGGGGCCTGCGCCCTGCTGAGCGTTTCGGACAATGGCCCCGGTGTGCCGGAAGAAAACCAGGCGCATATTTTTGATGCCTTTTACAGCAGCAAAGAAGGTGGCATGGGCATGGGCTTGCCGATCTGCCGGTCCATCGTCGAGGCGCACCACGGCCGCATTGTGGTGGACCGGGCCCCGGAGCTGGGCGGCGCCCGCTTCACCGTCAGTCTGCCTCTGGCGGCACAATAGGCACCCCAGAAAGGCCCCCCGTGAGTACCGCAGCCATTTACATAGTTGATGACGATGCCGACATGCGCGAAGGCCTGGCATGGCTGTTTGACTCGCGCGGCCACAAGGCCACCACCTGGGACAGCGGGCCGCCGTTTCTGGAGTCGGTGAAGTCGCGGGCCGGCGTCTGGGAGCAGGCGGTGGTGTTGCTCGACATCCGCATGGTGCCCATGACCGGGCTGCAAATTTTTGATCAGCTCAAGGCGCTGGCGTGCCCTTGGCCAGTGCTGTTTCTGACCGGCAATGGCGATGTCGGCATGGCGGTGGCCGCCGTGAAAAACGGCGCTTGGGATTTTCTGGAAAAACCCTTTCAAGACAATGTGCTGGTCGACCGCGTAGAGCAAGCCCTGGCCGCCGCCGCGGCCGATGGCAACGCAAACCAGGAGGCGCACCGTTTGCGTTTCGCGCTGGCCTCTCTCAGCCCGCGGGAGCGCGAGGTGTTGGACCAGCTCATTTTGGGCCACTACAACAAGAACATTGCCGATCACTTGGGCATCACTCCGCGCACCGTGGAGTTTCACCGCGCCAACATTTTTGAAAAAATGGGCGTGAGCTCCGCCATTGAGCTGGCGCACAAGCTCGGGCGACTGCAGCCTATTGGCACCCCGCCGGACAAGGCCTGACAAGGCAGCCCCGTACAAACCCCGTGGTGGGACTGGCACGGAACTGGCTAGCATGGGTCCGTAACTTGACCGTTTGGTTAACTTGTGACGGTTGAATCGGCGGCTGTGCCCCTCCTTGGTGCAGCCATGACTCCTGCTACTGTGTGCCAATGAACCATTCCGAAGCATCAGGCCTCCGGGCCACTCCCGTTTCCACGGGCCGTACCGCGGTCGCGGTGCGCCGTGCGAGCGTCGTCTATCAGACGGCCGATACGCCTGTCCACGCTCTCTCTGACATTGATCTGGACATCGGTGAGGGCGAGTTTGTCTCGCTGATCGGCCCGTCCGGATGCGGCAAAACCACCCTCATGCGGGTGATTGCCGACCTGGAGCACATCAGTGCCGGCGAGGTGCTGGTCAATGGGGTGAGTCCGCACGATGCGCGTCTGGCCCGGGCCTATGGTTATGTGTTTCAGGCCCCGGCGCTGTTTCCGTGGCGCAATGTGTTGGCAAATGTGACGCTGCCGCTGCAGATACAGGGCAAAGGCAAGGCCGAGGCCAAGGCCATTGCGCTGGAGCACCTGGAGCGTGTGGGCCTGAAAGGCTTTGAGGGCAAGTACCCCTGGCAGCTCTCGGGTGGCATGCAACAGCGCGTGTCGATTGCACGTGCCCTGTCGTTTGAGCCCAAGATTTTGATGATGGATGAGCCCTTTGGTGCGCTGGACGAAATCACCCGCGACCGGCTCAACGAGCAGCTGCAGCAGCTCTGGCAGCGCGAGCGGCGCACCGTGGTGTTTGTGACGCACAGCATTGCCGAGGCGGTGTACCTGTCCACCAAGATTGTGGTCATGTCGCCGCGTCCCGGGCGCATCGTCAAAGTGATTGACTCCACGCTGCCTGACGAGCGCCACTTGGGCTTGCGCGACACGCCCGAGTTTGTTGCCCTTGCCCACGAAGTCCGGGAAGCTCTCGCTGATGGCCACCACTAGAACACTTTCACAACGCCTCGCCCACGACTGGTTTCCGGTCGCCGTCGTGCTGCTGGCGGTGGTACTGGCCTGGTATGGCGCTGCCTGGGGCATGAATGCGCAGGGCGCGATTGAACGGGTGCTCGATGAAGAAGCGGGCTACACGCAGCGCGAGTTGTTTGAAGCCACCATGACCATGGAGCGCCCACTGGTGCCCGCACCGCACCAGGTGGCGGCGGACTTCTACGAGAGCCTGACCGAGTGGCCCATAGACTCGCCCCGCAACCTGATGTACCACGTAGCCGTGACCGGCCAATCGACCCTGCTGGGCTTCGTCATGGGTACGGCGCTGGGGCTCTTGCTCTCGGTACTTATCGTGCACAGCCGCACCCTCGACAAGGCCTTGCTGCCCTGGATCGTGGCATCGCAGACCGTGCCGGTGCTGGCCATTGCGCCCATCGTGCTGGTGGTGCTGGGCAGCCTGGGTTTTTCGGGCACGGCGCCCAAGGCTTTTATTGCCATGTACCTGTGCTTCTTTCCGGTCACGGTGGCGATGGTGCAAGGGCTGCGCTCGCCCCAAAAGATAGAGACTGAAATGATGTACACCTATGCCGCCTCGCGCTGGCAGGCACTCTGGCTGCTGCGCTTGCCGGCCGCGTTGCCTTTCTTGTTCCCTGCGCTACGAGTGGGTGTGGCGGCCGGGCTGGTGGGGGCCATGGTGGCGGAGTTGCCCACCGGCGCCCAGGCGGGCTTGGGTGCCCGCTTGCTCACTGGTTCTTACTATGGGCAAACCACGCAAATTTGGTCTGCCTTGGTCATGTCAGCCCTGTTGGGTCTGGCGCTCACCGGTATCGTGGCCGGTGTGGAGCGCTGGGTGTTGCGAAGCCGAGGTGTGAAATGAGTGATTCCGCCGCAATCGAAGCCGTCGCGGGTGCTACGGGCCTGGCCCCGTGGTTCTGGCCCTGCATGTTGCTGCTAGCTCTGGTGGCGGGCTACAGCGTCTACCGCATGGCCGCAGTGCAGGGTGCCCGCTGGGTGGGCATGGCTACGGCAGCCCTGTTCGGGGCTTGGGTCGTGCTGTTCTGGGAAATTCTGGTGCGCGCGCTCGATGTGCCGCGCGTGCTACTGCCCGCGCCCAGCCTGGTGCTGGGCTCGCTGATGGACCACGCACCCAAGCTCTGGGGTGACTTTGTGCAAACCGTGGGCAAAGCGGTGCTCATCGGCTGGGCGTTGGGTTGCGGCCTGGGCTTTGCAGTAGCCGTGGCGATTGACCGCATGCCGTTTTTGCAGCGCGGCCTGCTGCCGGTGGCCTCGCTCACCAGCGCTATCCCGCTGGTCGGTGTGGCGCCCATTGCGGTGATGTGGTTCGGGTTTGAGTGGCCCTCCAAAGCGGCGGTGGTGGTGCTCATGACCTTCTTCCCCATGCTGGTGTCTACCTTGGCGGGCCTGCAGGCTGCGGGCAAGCTGGAGCGTGAGCTGATGTACAGCTACGCCGCCAGCTACCCGCGCACGCTGCTGGCGCTGCGCCTGCCGGCGGCGCTGCCTTTCATCTTTGGCGCGCTCAAGGTCAATGCCACCTTGGCCCTCATTGGTGCCATCGTGGCCGAGTTTTTTGGCTCGCCCACGTCGGGCTTGGGTTTTCGCATCAGCACCGAGGCCGCGCGCATGAACATGCCGCTGGTCTGGGGCGCGATTGTGGTGGCGGCGGTAACCGGATCGGTGGCCTACGCCTTGCTTGTACAGCTGGAGCGCCGCGCGGCGTTCTGGCATCCCTCAGTGCGCGAAGGGTGAGCCCGCGCTTGGTCTGTGTTGCATTTTCATTAACCCGTAGAAGGAGCTTTCCATGATTCGTTCTTCCCAGTTCACCAAGGGCCTGCTGGCCTTGGCGATGGCTGCTGCCGGCTTTGGTGCCGCTGCTGCTGACAAGGTCACTGTGCAGCTCAAGTGGGTGCCGCAAGCCCAGTTTGCCGGCTACTACATGGCCGCGGCCAAGGGCTTCTACAAAGACGCCGGCTTGGACGTGACCATCAAGCCCGGTGGCCCCGACATTGCCCCCACCCAGGTGATTGCCGGCAAGCAAGCCGACATCGTGGTGGACTGGATGCCCTCTGCCCTGGCCGCGCGTGAAGCCGGCGTGCCCTTGGTCAACGTGGCCCAGGTGTTCAACCAATCCGGCCTGATGCTCACCTGTAAAAAGGCCAGCGGAGTGACCACGCCTAAAGACTTCAAGGGCAAGACCCTGGGCGTCTGGTACGGTGGCAACGAGTACCCCTTCTTGAACTGGATGGGCAAGCTCGGCTTGAAGACCGACTCTGACATCAAGATCCTGAAGCAAGGCTTCAACGTTGACCCGCTGTTGCAAAACCAGGCCGCTTGTATCTCCACCATGATTTACAACGAGTACTGGCAAGTGGTGGACGCGGGTGTGAAGGAAAAAGACCTGGTCACCTTCTTCTATGAAAAAGAAGGCGTTGCTACCCTCGAAGACGGCTTGTATGTCCTCGAAGGCAACCTGAAGGACCCCGCCTTCGTGGCCAAGATGGGCAAGTTCCTGAAAGCCACGCTCAAGGGCTGGGACGCTGCGGTTAAAGACCCAGAAGGTGCCGCCAAAGCGGTGGTGGCAGCCGACACATCGGGCAGCGCCAGCCTGAAGGTGCAAAAGCGCCAGATGGAGAACGTGGCCAAGCTGATTACCAATGCCGGCACACCCAAGATTGGGTACCTGGAACCCGCCGCCTACGAGCGCACCGTCAAGGTGTTGCTGGCCGGTGGCAGCGACCCGGTGATCAAGAAAGACCCGGGCAAGGCCGCGTATTCGCACGCCATTTACGACGCTGCGCAGAAGTGATGACGTTTCGCCGCCGGGCCGCCCCAAGGCGTAACGCGGCCCCTAGTGGGGCAGCGACCCGCGCAGCGGTGGAGCGTGGGGGCGTTTATAGTTCGGCGACATGACCCACGTTGCCGAAGTACCCAAAGGCCTCATTCGCCGCGCGAATGAGGCCCTTATTTTGTCTGCCGCCGAAAAAGTGTTTGCGCGCGCCGGTTTTGGCGGCGCCACCATGGCCGCCATTGCCGAGGCCAGCGGCCTGCCCAAGGCCAATCTGCACTACTATTTCGGTAGCAAAGAAGTGCTGTACCGCGCCGTACTGGCCCAAATTTTGAGCGACTGGCTGGTGCCCACCCACGGCATCACGGTCGACGCCGACCCGCGCACCGCGCTGGAGCAATACATACGGGCCAAGATGGAGCTCTCCGCCCAGCGGCCCGACGGCTCCAAAGTGTGGGCCAACGAACTGCTGCACGGCGCGCCGGTGGTGAAAGAGTTGCTGGCGACCGACCTGCGCCAACTCACCCTAGAGAAAACTGCGGTAGTGCAAGCCTGGGCCGATGCCGGGCGCATCGCCCCGGTGGATGGCATGCACCTCTTCTTCACCATCTGGGCCGCCACTCAAACTTATGCCGACTTCGACGTGCAAATCTGCGCGGTGCTGGATCAGAATGCGCTGGGCCCGAAGGACTTCGAGCGCGCGACCGAGCATGCGGTGTCGTTCATTTTGCGGGGGTGTGGTCTGTAGTTTTAAGTCAAATGCGGCACTAGCCCCTATGAAGACTGCGCGACCAGCTATAGTTTTAATAGCGAAATGACGGCTTGGTGCCCCTACCGCTTCCGATGAAAACGGGCCCTCCCGCACAATCAACGGTGACACGCAGGATCCGTTAACCCCTGAAGGAGATTTTCATGGCCGCAGGAACCATCATCGCTGTGCTTTCCAATGTGCCTTGGGGCCAAGTGATCGACGCTGCGCCCAAAGTGGCGGAGGGCGCTACCAAATTGTGGGGTGCCGTCACCCGAAGGAAGAAGAACGACGCTGACTTGGCACCCCAAGCCGGGGCCGGCGCTACGGAGGGTGATGTGGCGGACGATTCCCTCCAGCGCCTGCGTGCAGATGTCCAGGTGCTGCAGGCCTCGGTCAGAGATGTGCGGGAGGAGTTGCTCACTGCCACCGAGCTGATCAAACAGTTGGCCGACCAGAACACCGTCTTGGTGCAACGCGTGGAGCTCCATCGCCGCAGATTGGCGCTGCTGTCTTACCTAACTGCGGGCGGCTTCACGATGTTGGTGTCTGCAGTTGTTTATCTACTGACCACGCGCTAAGCCCCTGCACCCCCCGAAACGTCGTCGACTGGCTCGTCAGTGGCTCCCATTTTTTGCACCACCAGTTCAATAAAGCGCGAAACCGCCAGCGGCAGATAGCGCCTGCTGGGGTAGACCAGGCTCACACCATGCCCCAGCCGGTGATAAGAGGGCAGCACGGGCAGCAGCAGGCCCGCACGCATGTCGCGCTTGGTCAAGGCTGACGGTAGCAGCGCAATCCCGAGTCCGGCCAATGCCGCTTTGCGCAACGCTTGCGCCGTGTTGCCACTGAAGTGCCCGGTCACTTGCACTTCAGACTCCTCGCCATCAGGTCCGGTAACCCGCCAGCTTGCTTTGCCACTGGGGTGGCTGAAGCCTAGGCAATCGTGCGTCACCAAGTCTTGCAGCATCGTCGGTACACCGCGCCGTGCGATGTAGGCCGGGCTTGCCACCAAGCTATCGGTACCCGCATCCACGACCTTGCGAGCAAAAAAGCCGGAGTCCTCCAAAACGCCGCCCCGAAACGCCACATCAATGCGGTCCGCAATCAGGTCCGCGCGCCCGTCACTCAGCACAAAGTCCAAACGCACCTTGGGGTAGGTGGTCAGGAACTCGGAGAGCCAGTCCATCGAAAAAAAGTCGAAAAAGTCAGCCGGAGCGGCTACCCGGACCAAGCCACGGGGTTCCTGGTTTACCGCTTGAAGCTCCTGGCTCGCGTCAATCAGCCCGTCTACCGCACCGCCGCACCGCTCCAGAAACACCTCGCCTGCGCTGGTCAGTGCCAGATTACGGGTAGATCGCTGCATCAACCGGATACCCAGCTGGGCCTCCAGCAATTGAACCCTGCGGCTCAACGTGTTCGCCGGCACACCCATTCGGCGTGAGGCTTCCGCAAAGCTGCCGTAGCGCACCACTTGCACAAAGGTAGCGATGTCATTCAAGTCGGTCATGGCTGATTGCTTCAATTTTTGGATGAGTGCAATCATATTGCGCCATCTAGTCAATCAATCAAGGAATTTTTAAGCTACAGGCATTCATTCAAGCACGCAAGGTTTCTCCATGACAGCACCCGCATCTGCCCCCCGCGCCATCGTGTACCGCACCCGTGGTACCACCCACGGTCCGATTACCCGGCTCATGAGCCCCAGTGACTTGGGGCAGGTGCTCAAGCCTTTCATCTTCTTGGACTTGGTGAATTTCAAAGCCGGCGGGCTCAACCAAGGTTTTGGCATGCACCCGCACTCGGGCATCGCTACCGTGACCTTTTTGTCGCAAGGCGATGTGCGCTACGAGGACAGCACCGGTCAATCCGGCCTACTGCCTGCCGGTGGCGTGGAGTGGATGCGCGCTGGCAATGGTGTGTGGCACAGCGGTAGCCCGGTGGGCGAAGCGCCCGGCCTGGGTTTCCAGTTGTGGGTAGCGCTGCCGGCCGATCTGGAAAACGCTGCTGCGCAAAGCCAATACCTGGCACCCGAGTTGGTGCCTCACATCGGGCCGGTCAGGGTTTTGCTGGGTAACTATGACGCAGCGCGCAGCCCCGTAGCGGCACCCGCGGGCATGACGTATCTGTCAGTCAACCTCGCCAAAGGCGAGCGCTGGACCTACACCCCACCAATCGGACACACCGTGGCTTGGTTAGCCGTGGCCGCAGGCCAGCTGGAGGCCTCCGAAACCGTCGACGCCGGTGAGCTCGTAGCCTTCGCCGACTCAAGCGCCGGCATTGAGTTGCTCGCCACGGAGGCCACCAGTTTGGTGCTGGGCTCGGCCGTGCCCCACCCGCACGAGTTGGTGATGGGCCACTACTCGGTGCACACCAGCCGGGAAGCCTTGAACCAGGGCGAGACCGAAATCCGTCGCATCCGGCAGCAGCTGCGCGAAGCCGGGCGACTCGGCTAAGCACTTCATCCACTTTCTATTTCATACGACCCATCAGCTCCGGGGGCGATGAGGGTTGGTACACGCAATGCCCCCGTTACTTTCAAAGGAAAACATCATGAACATCGGCATCATCGGATCAGGCGGCCTGGGCTCCAACGTAGCGCGCGCTTTGGCGAACAAGGGGCTCTCAGCCACCATTTCCAATCGGCGTGGTCCGGATTCGCTGGCCGCACTCGTGGCCGATCTGGGCCCCACCATCAAAGCCGGTACGGTGGCAGAAGCGGCTGCCGCTGACATGGTGCTCATCGCCGTGCGCTGGTCGGACTTGGGTGAAGCGCTGGGCAGCCTGCCTGCCTGGAAAGGTCGCATCGTGATTGACGGCACCAACCCCGTCGAGTTTCTGGACCCCAACTCGCCAGACGCCCAAGACCCCAGCAACCCGCTGGCGGCCTACGGCATCAAAGCCATCGACCTCGGCGGCCGCTCATCCAGTGAAGTGTTCAGCGAGTTCGTGCCCGGCGCTCGCGTCGTCAAGGCTTTGAATCATCTGGATGTGAACGTCCTGGCGCAGCCCGAAGTCTCTGGCGGCCAACGCGCCATGTTTTACGCAGGTGACGATACCGCCGCCAAAGCCGAAGTCCGCCAGCTGTTGGGCGCTATGGGTTACTTTCCCGTAGACCTTGGAACGCTGGAAACCGGCGGGCGCTTGTCAGAACTGCCATTCGGCGCTTTGTCGGCCAGCAACTTCATCAAGGTCTGAGTCATTGGTGGTGAAAATCAGCAACACAAGTAAAAAGAGCTGCTAGCGCTGGTGGAATATGCGCTAGCAGCTCCTGTTTTGATAGCGCTTTCGCGCTTTTCATTTCACCTCAAGCCGTAAACACCCGCGCCTTGCGCGGCGTCAGCACCACCACATCGCCTTCTTTCAGCTCCAGCGCCTTGTACTCCTGCGCGCCGATCTGGGCTTCGATGATGTCGCCGCTGCCTGCCGCGCTGCGGTCCTCGGGCAGCAGCTCCAGGCGGGCAATCGGGCCGACCACGATGGCGCGCACCAGCTTGGCCACAATGCCGCCTGCTGGCTGGCCGGCCTGGTAGGGCTGCACATCCAGGTCGTGCGGGCGCACATAGGCAAAGGCTTTGGCGTTTTGCGCTTCGCTGTGCTCGGGGCTGGTCAGGCGCACGCCGTGGTGGTCTTCACCGATCAGCATTTCGCCTTCGTGGGCACGGCCATGGAACAGGTTCACGTCGCCCAAAAATCCATACACAAACGGGCTGGCGGGGTGGTCCCACACCTGCTGGGGCGAGCCGATCTGCTCGATCTTGCCGCTGTTCATCAGCACCACGCGGTCGGCCACTTCGAGGGCCTCTTCCTGATCGTGGGTCACAAAAATGCTGGTCACATGCAGCTCATCATGCAGGCGGCGCAGCCAGCGGCGCAGCTCTTTGCGCACCTTGGCGTCCAGCGCGCCAAAGGGCTCGTCGAGTAGCAGCACTTTGGGCTCTACCGCCAGAGCGCGGGCCAGGGCAATACGCTGGCGTTGGCCGCCCGAGAGTTGGGCGGGAAAGCGGTCGGCCAGCCAGTCGAGCTGAACCAGGCCCAGCAGGTCGTGCACCTTTTGCTTGATAACGGCTTCTGAGGGGCGCAGGGCCCGCGGCTTCATGCGCAGGCCGAAGGCCACGTTGTCAAACACGCTCATGTGGCGGAACAGGGCGTAGTGCTGGAACACAAAGCCCACATTGCGGTCGCGCACATGCACGTCGGTGGTGTCTTCGCCGCTGAACAAAATGTTGCCGTGGTCAGCGGTTTCCAAGCCGGCAATGATGCGCAGCAGCGTGGTTTTGCCACAGCCCGAGGGTCCGAGCAGGGCGACGAGTTCGCCGGACTCGATGTCCAGGTTCACGTCCTGCAGGGCCTTGAAGCTGCCGAAGTCTTTGCTGACGTTGCGGATTGCGATGCTCATGGTGTGGGTTTCTCCGGGGGCAGGGCAGCAGCGGCCTTCTGGTCGCGCTCGAACTGCCATTCGACAAATGATTTGATCACCAGGGTGACGAGAGCCAGCAAGGCCAACAGCGAAGCCACGGCAAAGGCTGCTACCGACTGGTATTCGTTGTACAAAATTTCAACATGCAGCGGCATGGTGTTGGTCTGGCCACGGATATGACCCGACACCACGGACACTGCACCGAACTCGCCCATGGCGCGCGCGTTGCACAAGATGACGCCGTAAATCAGGCCCCACTTAATGTTGGGCAGCGTCACGTGCCAGAAGGTTTGCCAGCCGCTGGCGCCCAGCACCTGGGCGGCCTGCTCTTCGTCGGTGCCTTGGGCCTGCATGAGCGGGATCAGCTCGCGGGCGATGAAGGGGACCGTCACAAAGATCGTGGCCAGCACAATGCCGGGCACGGCGAACACGATCTTGATGTCATGGGCCATCAGCCACGGGCCGAACCAGCCGTGCGCCCCGAACATCAGCACATAAATCAGCCCTGCCACCACCGGCGACACCGAGAACGGCAGGTCGACCAACGTCGTCAAAAAGGCCTTGCCCTTGAACTCGTACTTGGCAATGCACCAGGCGGCGGCAATGCCGAACACCAGGTTCATCGGCACCGTAATGGCAGCGACGAGCAGGGTCAGGCGGATGGCGCTCCAGGCATCGGGCTCTTGCAGGGCGAGCCAGAACTCCTGGCCTCCCTTGCGCAAGGCCTCGGTAAACACCGCCGCCAGCGGCAACACCAGAAACAGGAAAACAAAGCCCAGCGCAATGCTGATGAGTGTCCACTTCACCCAGGCGGGCTCGGTGGTACCGGCTTGGGCCCGGCGAATCGTGCGTGTGTTGCTCATGCTCAGGCTCCTGCGCGCTTGCGCTGCCAGGATTGCAGGCCGTTGATCACCATCAGCATGGCAAACGAGGCCAACAGCATGACCGTGGCCACGGCGGTGGCGCCGGCATAGTCGTATTGCTCCAGCTTGCCGATGATGATGAGCGGGGTGATTTCAGAAATCATGGGCATGTTGCCAGCGATAAAAATGACCGAGCCGTACTCCCCCACGCCGCGGGCAAACGCCATCGCAAAGCCGGTGAGTAGCGCAGGCCCGATGGTCGGGAAAATCACATACCGGAAGGTCTGCCACCGGGTAGCCCCCAGGCACGTGGCGGCTTCTTCGAGTTCTTTTTCAGCGTCTTCGAGCACGGGCTGCACCGTGCGCACCACAAAGGGCAGGCCGATGAACAGCAGCGCAATCACCACTCCATTGCGGTTGAAAGCGAGCTGGATGCCATAAGGCTCCAGCAGGCTGCCGACCCAGCCGTTACCAGCCAGCAGCGCGGTGAGCGAGATACCGGCCACCGCGGTGGGCAGGGCAAAGGGCAAGTCCACCAGCGCATCCACCACGCGCTTGCCGGGGAACTGGTAGCGCACCAGCACCCAAGCGATCAGCAGGCCGAACACCGCGTTCAACAAGGCCGCCAGAAACGAGGCGCCGAAGGTGAGCTGGTACGAGGCTACCACCCGCGGGCTGGCCACGGCGGCCCAGAACTGGTCCCAGGTCAGCGTGAAGGTTTTGAACACCAGCGCGGACAAAGGAATCAGCACAATCAGCGCGAGATACACCAGGGTGTAACCCAGCGTGAGCCGGAAGCCGGGCAAGACCCGTTTGGGCGTCCGCTTGGGAGCAGACGCCTGCAGAGCAGCAGCAGTCATTTACTTGACGGTGTAGAGCTTGTCGAACTGGCCGCCGTCATTGAAGTGCACTTTCTGCGCTTCAGCAAACGAGCCGAAAAACTCTTCGGCACGGAACAGCGTAATGGGCTTGAAGGTGCTGGGGTACTTCTTCAGAATGGCCGGGTTGCTCGGGCGGATGGCGTGTTGGGCGGCAATCTCCTGGCCCTCGTCGGTGTACAAGAAGTTCAGGTAGGCGCGGGCCTGCTCAGCAGTGCCTTTTTTGGCCACGGTGCGCTCGACCACGGCCACCGGGTTTTCTGCCACGATGGAAATTCCGGGGTGAATCGCGTCTACTTTATTGGCTCCGAATTCGCGGTCCACCGACACCACTTCAGACTCGAAGGTGATCAGCACATCGCCGATATTGCGCTGCAAAAAGATGGTGGTGGCATCGCGGCCGCCCTTGGCGAGCACGGGCACGTTTTTGTAGAGCTTGCTCACAAAGTCAGCGGCTTGGGCATCGGTGCCACCCTTTTTGCGCACTTGGCCCCAGGCGGCCAAATAGGCCATGCGGCCGTTGCCGCCGGTTTTGGGGTTGACCACAATCACCTGGATGCCGGGCTTGACCAGGTCATCCCAGTCCTTGATGCCCTTGGGGTTGCCGTTGCGCACCAGAAACAGCATGGTGGAGCTGGTGGGCGCGGCGTTGCTCGGAAACTTCTTGGTCCAATCTTTGGCCACGACGCCGGTGCCAGCCAGAAAGTCGATGTCGGTGGTGGTGTTCATGGTGACCACGTCGGCCTCCAGGCCGTCGTTCACGGCCCGGGCTTGGGCGCTGGAGCCGGCGTGGCTCTGGTCGATCTTGATGTCTTTGCCGGTCGTTTTCTTGTAGTTGGCAATAAAGGCCGTGTTGATGTCTTTGTAAAACTCACGCGCCACGTCGTAAGACACATTGAGCAGCGCGGTCTGGGCTGCTACTAAATTGCTAGCTGTCAGCGCAATGGCGGCGAGGGCTAGAGTGGTTTTTTGCTTGAAATTCATGGCAAGTCCTGTGAAAAGTGGTTGCGCGCAAAACGGCATCGGGTGCGTTGGTAGAGTCTGATTTTGGGGACGCGGGGGGCAAACCACAACGAATACTTCGTTGTTTGTTTATATGCAAAAGTGTCTAACAGCAGTAGACCCTACTGCTGTTTTGGTTATTAGCGGGCCCGTGCTTCGGAGCGGCGCAGTGTCCAGTTCAGGCCGATACCAGCCGAGGTGCCGGTGCTGCGCAGGTGCAGAGGGCTGCCGGTGTTGGCATTGCCGGCGTAGTTTTCGGCCCGTACAAAGCCGAAGATGCGCACGTCCGGCGTCAAGGCCCGCGAGGCGCTCGCTGACAGGCGGGTGGCAATCAGGCCGCTCTGGGCGTCGTAGGCGGGGCGCTGGGCGGTCGCCAGGTCGGCGGGCACGCCGTAGAAATAGCGATTGAGCCGTGCATCCCCAAAAATCAAGCTGGCGCTGGTGGCGAAGCGCCATGCCGAAGCGGGCGCGCGGGTTTCCCAAATCAGCTCCGGCTCCGCCGCAAAGCCCTGGGTGCGCAGTCCGCCCTGCACCTCAATGACGCTGCGCAAGGGCAACTCCAGCCGCACCTGGCTCCGTGCGTCCGGCCGGGCCAGCACGGTTTTGAGCCGCGGGCCGAACTCCACCAGCGTGCCCAGGTCGGGCATGCCCTGGCGGGCGGCAATGTCGTTGGAGCTGGCGGGCAGCGAGGCAGCAAAGCCGATGTCGAACTCGGTGTCCTCGGTGTGTACCAGTCGCGCACCCACGCTACCGCGCTCCGCACGGAACACCTCGCCGCGGTACACCAGCACCGGCAACACCAGCCCGAGGCCGCTGCGCTCTATCGACGCGGGATACGCCGGCGTCGACACGGCGCCGGCAAACACGCCGAGCTCCCACAGCGGCAAGCCATCGCTGGCGGTGTCGGCGAGTGCGGGGGCGAGCCACAGCGGGCTTGTCAGCGCCACCGCGGCAGCCAGCAGGGCGCGGGCAGACCATTGCTGGAGACTGCGGGTGGACGGTGGGGTGGAGCGGGTAGTGACAGGCATGGGGCAAAGCACAGTGGTGCGCACAGGGCAGGCGTGTGAACGCGGGTTCAGAGCAGTTTGACGGCGGCAATCGCAGCCCAGCCGAGCACAAAGTTGGTCACCACCAGCAAGTGGATTTGCCCGGCGGCCTTGGCGGCCACCGGCCACTCGGCGGCTGCCACCGCACGGCGGAACTTGGCAAAGCCCGCAAAGTAGATGTGCCCGAAGATCAAAAACATCAGTCCGCCCAGAGCAGTCATGATCGTCCAGCCCAAGGGCACCACCGCATGGCCGGTGGCCTCGCGGGCGGCCTTCATGGCGCCGCCGAACATGGTGCCGCCGGTGGCCAGCAACACCACGATGGCGATCAGTACCGCCACAAAAAAGCGTTGCCACACGGCGGCCATCAGGCGGGCGCGGGGCTGGGCTTCCATCACCGCCAGGGTGGCCGGGCGCAGCGCGATCAGCATGAAGGTCATGCCCCCCATCCAGACGATGGCGGCAATCAGGTGCAGGAGTTTGGACAGGTCGTACATCAGGGGGCTTTCAGAGGTGGTGAGGTCAGGTGCGCATTGTCTACGCCCCATGGCTTTGCGAGCTTCAGCTGAACAATTGCCCCCGCGCAGTTTTGGTAATCGCCACCACGCAGGGGTGGGTAATGCGTCGCTCCACCGAGACCGCAAAGAACTCTTCCACCAGCTCCTCGCTGCGGCCTATGACCTCCACGCCGAACTGCTCCACAATGTCGGCCTCCATCACCGAGGGCGCCATAAACACCCCCCGTCCTTTGCGTCCGAAGGCAGTCATGAGCGCGCCATCGTCAAACTCGCCGATGGTGCGCGGGTGCAGCTGGTGGCGGCTCAACCAACCTTCCCACTGCTGCCGCACCGAGGCCTGCGCGCCCTGGATGAGCATGGGGGCATCGTTCAGGCACTGAGGGAAGTCGCCTTGGAGGGTTTTGCGCAGCGCGGGCGCGCAAAAAAAGCTCATGGGCGTGCTGCCCAGCTCGTGGTTGAACGCTTTCACGCTCATGCGCTTGGACATAGGCTCGTCGGCAATCACCAGATCCAGCTGGTTGAGTGCCAGCTTGGCTAGCAGGTCGGGGAACTTGCCTTCGCTGCAAATCATGCGCACCGGGTCTTCCAGGTTCAGTGCGGGCTCCAGCAAACGGTAGGCCAGCGACTTGGTCACCGAGTCGGCCACGCCCACTTTGAAGTCCAGCACCCGGTTGGCACCGCGCGGCAGGCGCACCGCGTTTTCCAGCTCAGCGCCCAGGGTAAATATCTGGTCGGCATAGCCTAGGGCCATGCGGCCGTCTTCTGTGAGCTCCAGGTTACGCCCGCTTTTCTGGAAAAGCTTGCGCCCCAGCCAGTCTTCGAGCAGCTTGATCTGGCCCGATAGCGTTTGCGGCGTGGTGTGAAGCTGCTCGCCGGCACGCATGATGCCGCCGGCCTTGGCCGTAACCCAGAAATAGTGGAGGTGCTTGAAGTTCATGGGGTAGGTGTCCTACAGAAACAAAGCGAAATACTTCGAAATAATCGCAGTAAAAATTTACAAAATACGAATTTACGCGAAGCATAACCTTGCCTACAGTACACACCTATCAGTCGTTCACCAAAGGAGACCTTGTATGCGACTCAGTACCCGCGGACGTTTTGCCATCACTGCCATGATTGACCTGGCCCTGCGCGAAAGCGGCCAGCCGGTGCCCTTGCAGGACATCGCGCTCCGGCACCGGATTTCGCTGTCCTACCTCGAGCAGGTATTTGCCAAGTTGCGCCAGCACGGTCTGGTCGAGAGCACCCGTGGCCCCGGCGGCGGCTATTCCCTCGGTTTCCGGGGCGACGGCATCTCGGTGGCCGACATCATTGGCGCCATCGAAGAGAAAGAGGAGTCCAGCCGCGAGACATCGCAAAGCGCGCAGGACATGACCCGCGATCTGTGGGCAGCGTTGCAAGGTACCGTGGTCGCGCACATGCGCACCATCACCCTGCGCAGCCTGGCCGAAGAGCAGCGCGCCAAGGGCTTTGCGGTCAAAGAACGCAAGATCACCAAGAAGGGTGTGCTGCAAAAGCTCAAGCCCCAGTCGGTGGTGCGCACGACGGCGCCGAACTCGGTGTTCGCTTTGGGCCAGTCGTTCGCTTTCAACAGCGGACGCTAAGTGCCCAAAGTGCTGGTAGCGCTCATATCGTGTGCGCTACCAGCTATTAAAGTTATAGCAAATTAGCCCTGCGCCAAGGCCAGATCGTGCATCTGGCCTGCGCGCATGCCGGAGCGGCAGAACGCCAGAATCGGCTTAGGCAAGGTATCGAGTGCGTGGCGCATGGCCGCCACATCATCGGGGCCGTACGCCCCACTCACCACGGGAATATGCACATAGGCCGCGCCTGCTGCCTCTGCCGCGGCGGCAATGGTGCTGCTGGCGGGCTGCTCAGGGCCGCCTTCCATGTCGGGGCGGTTGTTGATGATGGACTTGAAGCCTTGCGCCACGGCAAAGGCTACATCAGCGGGGGTGATTTGTGCAGCGACGGCAAAGCTGTCGGTAATCGCGCGGGTTGGAATAGACATATCAATCTCCTGAAGAAAGTCGGCGCCCGGAGAAACGCTCCAGGCATTCAAAAAGCACCATGCCTGCCAGCATGGCCGCCACAAAAATGTAGACACCGGTGCCACCGATAGCCAGCGACACCACGGCCGGGCCAGGGCAGAAGCCGGCCAGTCCCCAGCCCGCGCCGAACAGCAAGCTGCCCAGCACCAGGCGGCGGTCGATGCGGCTAGCTCGGGGCCAGCGCATGGCCTGCCCCAACAGACTGCGGGCGCGGCCCTTGGCGGCGGCGAAGGCAAGCACACCCACCGCAATTCCACCGCCCATCACCAGCGCGAGGGAAGGGTCCCAGGCGCCAGCCAGATCGAGAAACGCCAGCACTTTGGCCGGGTTGGTCATTCCGGCGAGTATCAGGCCCAGGCCGAAGAGCAGGCCGGCAACAAATTCAGCCAATCGTTGTTTCCACATGGTCGACACGTCCTTCAAGCCAGCGCGTGGCGCACCAGATACACCGTCACAAAGCCCGCCGCCATGAAGCTGAGGGTGGCGACCAGCGAGCGTGGCGAACCGCGCGAGAGCCCGCACACGCCATGGCCGCTGGTGCAGCCCGCGCCGTAGCGGGTGCCAAGCCCGACCAGAAGACCGGCCAGCACGAGCACCGGCCAGCTTGCGTCAATATCAACCGGCGGCAGCGGTGCAAATCGGCTGTACACCCAGGGCGCGCACAACAGGCCCAGCACAAAGGTCAAACGCCAGAGCCAGTCGGCGCGCGGGCTCCGCAAAGCGTCGCCCACAATGCTGCTGATACCCAGTACCCGGCCGTTGAGTAACAAAAACAAGGCGGTGGCAACGCCGAGCACCAGCCCGCCGGCCAGCGCGCTCCAGGGGGTAAAGGCAGACCAAGCGATGTTCATGCGCGCACCTCCTGGGGCTGGCAAAACTGCGCGTACAGCACTTCGAGCAAGGCCAGCACCTGGGGGTTGGCAATGCAGTAATAAATGGACTTGCCGTCCCGGCGGGTGCTGACCAGCCCTTCTTCGCGCAGCACGCCGAGCTGTTGCGACAGCGTGGGCTGCAGCACGCCGACGTGCTCCTCCAGCTCGCCCACCCGCATTTCACCCTGCGCCAACTGGCACAAGAGCAACAAACGGTCGGGGTTGGAGAGGGCTTTCATCATCCGGCAGGCGCTGTCCGCGGAGGCGCGCAGCATCGCCAGGCCGGGGGCAGTGGGGGAGGTCATTTCAACGGACATGGGCAGACTCGGGGTGGACAAGAGACGTCATTCTATTGACTAACAATATATAAATCAATAAACTGTATGTAACTTAAGTGTTTCCGACAGAAAGTTATCGATGCAAGCTCCTCTCGTTCAAGCGTTTTTTGATCCGGCGACCTGGACCGTCAGCTATGTTGTCAGTGATCCGGCCACGCAGCAGTGCGCGATCATCGACCCCGTGTTGGACTTCGATGCCAAGTCCGGCCGCACCAGCACGGCGTCGGCGCAAAAGCTGATCGACTATGTGCGGGCGCAGGGGCTGGAGGTGGCTTGGATTCTCGAAACCCACGCCCATGCAGACCACCTGTCGTCGGCCCACTACCTGCGCGGCAAGTTGGGTGGCAGGTTGGCGGTGGGCGCCCGCATTACCCAGGTGCAAAAGGTCTTCAAAGGCATATTCCACTTGGAACCGGCCTTCCAGGCCGACGGTAGCCAGTTCGACGTGTTGCTGGAAGACCAGCAGACCTTGCCTCTGGGCACTCTCGAACTGCAGGCGCTGTCGGTGCCCGGCCACACGCCCGCCTGCATGGCCTACCAGGTGGGCGACGCGGTCTTTGTCGGTGACACCTTGTTCATGCCCGATGTGGGCACGGCGCGGTGTGACTTTCCGGGGGGCGATGCGCACCAGCTCTACCGCAGCGTGCAGCGCTTGCTGGCCCTGCCTGATGCCACCCGCCTATTCATGTGCCACGACTACCCGCCCGAAGGCCGCGAGCCGGTGTGGGAGGCCTCGGTGGCGCAGCAGCGCGCAGCCAATATTCATGTGCACGCCGGGGTGAGTGAAGAAGCGTTTGTTGCCATGCGCCAGGCACGGGACGCCACATTGGCCATGCCCAACCTGATTCTCCCGTCGGTGCAAATCAACATCCGCGCAGGCGCCATGCCGCCGCCGGAGGCCAACGGTGTGGCCTACCTCAAGATTCCGCTCAACGCGTTGTAGGTCGATTACTCCGACACTAGGCTGCGCAACATCCAAGCGGTCTTTTCGTGCAGGTCAATGCGCTGGGTCAGCACATCGGCGGTGGGCTGGTCGTTGGCGGCGTCTACCACCGGAAACAGCTTGCGCGCAGTGCGGGCAGTTGCTTCCTGGGCCGCCAGCAGGTGGTGAATCATCTGGGTGGCGTTGGGCACGCCTTCCACCTCTTTGATGCTGGCGAGTTTCACGAACTCTTTGTAGGTGCCCGGTGCCGGAAAGCCCAGCGAGCGGATGCGCTCCGCAATGATGTCCAGCGCCGCCCACTGCTCGGTGTACTGGGCCATGAACATCGCGTGCAGGCTGTTGAACTGCGGGCCGGTCACGTTCCAGTGGAAGTTGTGTGTCATCAGGTACAGGGTGTAGCTGTCGGCCAGCAGACCCGAGAGGCCGTCGGCAATTTTTTTGCGGTCGCGGTCGTTGATGCCGATGTCGATTGCCACTTTCTTCACCAATGCTTTTGCCATAACCGGGTTCTCCTTCGAAGTGATGTGTGTCAGGGTGGTAATCAGTCTACCAATTGGGTCCACGATCCGGCGTTCAACACGCGGGCGAAGCCATTTTTCTTTAAAAGCAGCAAGGCCATAGCGCTGCGCGTTCCACTGGCGCAGCACACGACGACGGGCTGGCTTCGCGGAATTTCCGACAGGCGCGCGCCTAACTGCTGCAAAGGAATGTTGATGGTGCCGGGGGCATGGGCTTGTAGGTACTCCTGGGCGGAGCGCACGTCGACCAAGGTCGCGCCTTGTTGTTTCAGGCCGGGCAATCCGGCTTTGACGCGCTGCGCGCTCCACCACCGGTACGCGAACCAGGCGAGCAATACAGCAAACGGGGCATAGGGTTCGAGCTGAGACAAGGTATTCATGAGGACAGGGTTGGGGTGAAGGCGTGGGATGCATCCGGATGACAACGCTCCGGCAACGCAGCCACATTCAGTAAAAACTCATCGCGGGACGCATTCCCGAAGTACGGGTTCAACCTCCGTTGGTCTGACAGGCTGGTAACGGACGCTACATCTTGTGCATGTCCCGAAAAAAGCAGTGTCTCCGGCGGGTGATTCAACAGGGCCCGGCGGCTGTCCCACAACTGCTCTGGTTGCAGAGCGAAGGGTTGGTACGGGCATTGGGCCACGTCGACCAGGCCGCCGCAGTACAGCCGGTCTCTCCACTGAAAGCTCAGGCAGTGGGCCGTGTGGCCCGGGGTATGGAGGGCGACGACCCATTCTGTACCGAAGTGAAAGCGCTCCCCGTCGCGGGGTGCATAGGCTCCATCGCGCGGGTCGCCTTGGACGATAGGTGCCCCCCAAGCGAGCAGAGCATTCCATTCACCCACTTTGCGGCTGTCGTGGTGGTGTGTGCGCAAAATCCAGCGCAGGGTGAGCTGATGCTCTGAAAGCAATGCCCGCATGAGCGCAGAGTCCGGGGCGCGGGGGTCAATCAGGACAGCCTCTCTCCGGCGCATGTCCGCCAGCAGGTAGCTCACCTCGCCACTGGCTTCGTCGCGGAGGTTGCGGATGTACACCTCAGCCTCCCCAGCGCAACCACGCAGCCAATACGCAGCCGAAGGCGCACGCCCAGCCTGAAAAGATGACTCTCCAGACCAGGTGGTTCGGAATGAAGCCAACCCCCCTCACCAGGCCGGCGCTCATGGCCCAGAAAAGGGTAAACGCCAGGGTGTGGTCCGCCTTGCCGGCGTGGTCGGCAAAGATGAGTGGGTAGATGGTTCCCGCGCCCATGATTGCAAGTGCTGTCATCAAACTGGGCAGCTGCAGGCTTGCGGAGACGCTGTTCTCCGCTTCAATCGGTTCTTGTTTCACCGGTGTGAGTCCTTGCGCGCTTCTGCACGCGATGCTTCGCTTTCTCCCCACATGGCGTTGAGAATTGCCAGGAGCACTGCAAAGCCGACACCTAATACCCAAGCGAAATACCACATAGCAAACCTTTCGCAGCGCAGCGCTGCCTCGATGGAAAAAATCCAGAACCCCCGCGATGCGGACTAGTACGCCGCATGGTCGTTCTCGCGGATGTAGGCGGCGGTGACCTTGCCCCGCATCACGCTGTAAGCCCAAGAGGTGTAGCCGATGATGAGGGGCATAAAAATCATGGTCGCCCAGAACATCAGGCCCAGTGTCAGGTGGCTGGAGGCGCTGTCCCACACCGTCAGGCTGGCTGCGGGCATGGAGCTGGACGGCATGATGAACGGGAACATGGATGCGCCTGCAGTACCGATGACCCCTGTCAGTGACAACGACGAGGTGACAAAGGCGGTCAAGGTGAAGCCAATGCGCAGCAGCAAGGCGGTGAGAAGCGCACCCGCAACGCCCAAGGCCGGCAAGAGCCAGAGTAGCGGCCAGAGCGTGTAGTTCGACATCCACGCCCCCGCTTCGCGGACCACGGTTTTGGACAAGGGGTCAGGCAGCGCATTCATGTCGATTGCCGACGTGATGCGGTAGCCCTCCATGCTCTGTAGCCACACTCCTGCGGCAACGAAGGCGAGGACCATCACCACGGCAGCGGCGCTGGCCGCCTTGATCGTCCGAGCCTGGATCACGCCTTCCGTGCGGTGCGCCAGATAGGCGCCCCCCTGCATGGTGATCATGGCGCTGCTCACCACCCCAGACAGCAAGGCAAAGGGGTTGAGCAGTTCCCAGAAGCTACCGGTGTAGGTGGAGATCAGGTATTGGTCAAACTGAAATGGCACGCCTTGCAGCAAATTGCCAAAGGCCACGCCGAAGATGAGCGGTGGAACCGACCCACCCACGAACAGGCCCCAGTCCCATGTGCTTCGCCAAGTGGCGTTGTGAATCTTGCTCCGGTAGTCAAATCCGACAGGTCTGAAAAACAAGGCCCACAACACGATCAACATGGCCCAATAAAAGCCGCTGAACGCCGTGGCATAGACCAGAGGCCAGGCCGCGAAAATGGCACCACCCCCGGTGATGAACCAGACCTGGTTGCCGTCCCAATGCGGGCCGACGGTGTTGATGACCACGCGGCGCTCCACATCGTCCCGGCCCACAAAGGGGAGTAGGGTGCCTACGCCCATGTCATGGCCATCCATGATGGCAAAGCCCACCAACAGCACTCCGACCAGGAGCCACCAGATGATCTTCAGGGTTGCATAGTCAAACATTGTGTTTCCTCTCAGGCGTGTGCCACGTGGTGGTGCGGGGCTTCATGGGCATAGCGTCCGGTGCCCAGGCTCCCGGGACCCATGCGGGCGAACTTAACCATCAGGTACATCTCCACGATCAGGAGCACGGTGTAGAAACCGATGAAGCCCGCCAGTGAACCGTAGAGACTGTTCACGCTCAAGGTGGACACGCTCAGGTGTGTGGGCAATACCCCGTAAATGGTCCATGGCTGGCGACCGTATTCCGCGACGAACCAGCCCAGCTCACAGGCGATCCAGGGTGCAGGCAGCATCCAGAGGGCGGACTTGAGCAACCATGTTTTCTGCATGCAGGCCGACTTCAGCGTGCTCCAGAATGCCAGCGCAAACAGCAACAGCATGGCAAAGCCCAGACCCACCATGGCCCGGAACGCCCAAAACATCGGGGTCACACGGGGCACGGTGTCGTTCACGGCTTTTTCAATAATGTCCGGTGTGGCGGTGTTCACATCGACCACGTATTTTTTGAGTAGCAGCCCGAAGCCCAAATCTGCTTTATGACGCTCGAAGACCTGTTTGGCGACAGCGTCTTCCCGGTTCGCGCGCAATGCATCTAAAGCATTGACAGCAACGATTCCTTGGTAAATGCGCTCCCGATTTTTGGCCTTGATCTCATGAATCCCGGGAATCTCTTTCGTGAGAGAGCGGGTGCCAATGAGGCCCATGACCCAGGGAATTTCGACTTCCCAGTCGTTGCGCTGTTCCGTTTCGTTGATGTCGGCGATCAAGGTCAAGCCTGCCGGTGCCGGCTTGGTTTCCCACATGGCTTCAATGGCGGCCATTTTGGTTTGTTGTGCTTCGCCTACGGTGTAACCTGACTCGTCACCCAGCACGATCACGCTCATCACAGAGGCCAGCCCGAAGGCTGCCGCAACCCGGAAGCTGCGCTTGGCGAATTCGATATCGCGCTTTTTCAGCAGATACCAACTGGAGATAGACAACACGAACATGGCCCCGGTGACGTAACCTGCCGATACGGTGTGTACGAATTTGGCTTGCGCGTCCGGGTTGAACAAAATGGCCCAGAAGTCAGTCATCTCCATGCGCATGGTCTGGTAGCTGAACTCTGCACCCACCGGGTTTTGCATCCAACCATTGGCGATCAAAATCCACAAGGCCGAGAGGTTGGTGCCGACCGCCATCAGGGTCGTTACCAAAAGGTGTTGCGTCCTGCTCAGCCGGTCCCAGCCGAAGAAAAACAGGCCGATCATGGTGGACTCGAGAAAAAAGGCCATCAGCCCTTCGATAGCCAAGGGGGCGCCGAAGATGTCACCCACGTAATGGGAGTAATAGGCCCAGTTGGTGCCGAACTGAAACTCCAGGGTGATGCCGGTGGTCACGCCAAGTGCGAAATTGATACCGAAGAGCTTGCCCCAAAAGCGGGTCATGTCTTTCCAGATCACATTGCCGGTCATGACGAACACGCTCTCCATAATCACCAGCAACCAGACCATGCCAACGGTCAGCGGGACAAATAGAAAGTGGTACATCGCCGTGGCTGCAAATTGCAGCCGGGACAAGTCCACCAGTTGTTCAGAAATCATGGTCGGGTTCCTTTGGCCCCTGCCGGGGCCGGTGCGAGAAATTGGCTTGCAACGCTGTTGCCGTCTACGGTTACCCGTTGGTCACGGACAAAAAACCACCACAAGGCCACCAGAACGGCGAGCTTGACGAGCAGCACTATGGTGAGTTTCCGAAGGAGTTTTTTGTCGAGAAGGTTCATGGCGAGCCAGGGAGGGTGCAAGAAACAGTCAATTTCTGTGCCATCCGGCCGCTCACTGAAATAGCTATACAAATCAACAGCTTAGGTATTTCATAACCTGCCGCTGTGCCTCTTGCTTGTGCCATAAATGGCGCAACACTGCCACTGCTGGCACAATGCAATTTTGTGACGGATGGAGCCAACGTGGCCTTGCTACCTGAGTTAATGTCGTATCTGGAAGGGCTCAGCGAACCGCACATACTGTTTGATAAGCAGTATCGGATCTTGGCTGCCAATCAGGCGTATCGAAGGCAGTTCAGCCCGGCACACAGCGTTGTAGGACGCACCTGTTACGAGGTGTCGCACCATTTCCATGTTCCGTGCGACCAGGCGGGTGAGTCGTGCCCGCTGGCGAGAGCGCGGGAGTCCGGACAGCGCGAGCGGGTAGTGCACCTGCACCATACGCCGCGTGGTGAAGAGTACGTGAACATTGAACTCGTACCCTTGGTGGATGCCGGTGGCGAGCAAGCCTTTTATGTGGAGAAGATGCAAGCCCTCCCGATGGCGCACGGTCGGCCGGTTGCCAAGGGTTTAATTGGTCGCTCCCATGCATTCCAATCCATGCTGGAGCTGGTGGCGAGAGTGGCCCCGTCTATGGCTGCTGTCATTCTCTTAGGCGAGTCCGGAACCGGCAAAGAGTTGGTTGCCCAGGCGCTCCACGACGCCAGTGACCGGGCGCAGAAGCCTTTTGTCGTGGTGGATTGCGCCAGTATTCCGGAGAGCCTGTTCGAGTCGGAGCTGTTCGGGCACGAGCGGGGTGCGTTTACCGGCGCTAACTTCGCGCGCGGCGGGCTTGTGGAAGCCGCAAGCGGAGGGACGCTCTTTCTGGACGAGGCGGGCGATATTCCCCTCACGATGCAAGTCAAGTTGCTGCGGCTTCTGGAGTCCGGGACTTACCGTCGGGTCGGGAGTACAGACCTGCGCCACGCCGATATCCGTGTCGTGTCCGCCACCCACCGGGATTTGCCGGGCATGGTGGCCGGGGGCAGCTTTCGCGAAGATTTGTACTACCGGCTGGCCACTTTCCCCATTCATTTGCCTGCGCTCAGGGAGCGCCGGGACGACATACCTTTGCTGAGTGCAGCACTGCTGACCCGCATTAACCCGAAGCGCAAGCTCGCCATCAGCCCCGACGCAGCGGCGTTTTTGCAGCAACAGCCCTTTTCGGGGAATGTGCGCGAGCTTCGTAATTTGCTGGAGCGTGCATCCATACTGTGTGACGGTGACACGCTGGAGCCCGCGCACTTGTCGCAAAGTGTGAGGGCCGGGGTAAGCGTCTCGCCGGGGCCTACAACGCCAGCGCCGTCCCAGCCCTTGCGGGCTGCTGAGATCGATGCGTTCAAACAACTCGTCCAATCGCACACCGGTACCCGCGCCGCGCTCGCCCGCAGTTTGGGAATAAGCACCCGTTCTCTGTACCGCAAATTGAAAGAGCTGGGCATGTCCTGATGGATACCGTGCCATACTGAATCGGCAAGCGGACCGCACGCCGTGGTCCGGCAAATGGAGCTCCACCATGCTGAAACTCGCTCTCGCCCGCCATGGCATTTCTCGTGTCCTGCTGCTGGGCTTGCTGACCACGGTGCTGGGTGCCCGGGCTGAAACCTACAGCTTTGCGGTGGTGCCGCAGTTCCCGGTGGTCGAGGTTTTCCGGACCTGAAGACCTGTGCTGGATGCGCTTGAGGCGGAGACCGGCCACAAGTTCGAGCTGAAAACCTCGGACACCATTCCGAAGTTTGAGGCCTCGTTCATGGCCGCCGAGCCCGACTTCGCGTACATGAACCCTTACCACGCGGTCATGGCGCGCCGCGGTGCAGGCTACATCCCCCTGGTGCGCAGCAAAGATTCTTTGTCCGGCATTCTGGTCGTGCGCAGCGACAGCGCCATTCGTGAGCTGGCAGAGCTGCGGGGCAGCACCATTGCTTACCCGGCTCCCAACGCTTTCGGTGCGTCGCTCTACATGCGCGCGCTGCTGGGTGAGCGCTTCAAAATTCCTACCGAGGCCACGTATGTGCAAACGCACGTCAATGCCTACCGCGCCGTCATCCGCAACGACAACCCGGCGGCAGGCGGCATCCGCTCGACCCTGGAGCGCGAGCCCGCCGAGGTCCGCGACAAACTGCGGGTGCTGTACGAGACCCCGGCCACCGCATCGCACCCTGTGGCGGCGCACCCTCGGGTCAGTGCCGCAACCCGCACTGCCGTGCGCGCGGCCTTGCTGAAGCTGGCCAAAACCGAAGCGGGCAACAAAATGCTGGACGCAGTGTCCCTGGATGGCGTGGTCGAGGCCGACTACGCCAAGGACTACGCGCCCCTGGAGGCGCTACGCCTCGAACGGTTTGTGGTGCAGCCCAAGTAAGCCGAGCGCCGCGACAGCATGGCTCCTCACCCGCCCACGAAAAAACCGCTTGCAAAGGCACCGTGGTCCCTGCTGGCGCAGGTGTCCTGGTTGACGATTGCGGTCACCTTGCTCTCCATGCTGGCGTACGGGTTGTGGTTCGAATCGCGCATTGCGCGTACCAACCTTGAAGCTGCGCAAAACCAGGCCCGCACCTTGGCTGCCACGGTGGCCACCGCCGCGGAGCGCGCGGTCATTGCCCGTGACAGTGGCGAATTGGAAACTCTGCTTATCAACATGCGCAACGCTCCGCATCTGGTGCAACTGGCGGTGTTGGACCCCCTCGGTAAGCCACGCGCGGTGGTCGATGTGTCTGCAGACCGGGAGCCGCGCTTGAACTTTGAACTCGGGACCCAGACACCGCCTGCGGTGGCGGCCGTGGACTTGCGCTTGATCGGCAGCGATGACAGCGGCCGCATTGAGGTGTGGGCACCGATCCAGGTCGGCACGCTGGTGGGCTGGACGCGCATTACCCTGGATAGGCGCGGCGAGGCAGACGCCCGTGCACTGGTGCGGCAGCAGACCGTGGTGTCCGCGCTGCTCACTGCCGCCGTGACGGTGCTGGCCTTGTTTGTTTTCTTGCGGACACGATTGCGCCCTGTGGCGCAGTGTGCTGCCTTTGCGGAAGGCATTGCCAGGAACTTCGGTGCGACCCTGGCGGTGCCGGCGCGCAGCCGCGAGGTGGCGATGCTCCAGAGCTCGCTCAACGAAGCCTCACTGCAGTTAGAGCAGCAATACCACGACATCGTAGAACGCAACGAGCGTCTGGACGCGATCTTCTCCCTCAGCTCCGATGGCTTGGTGGTGTTCGGCGCTGACGGCGTGCTGGCCTATGCCAACCCCGCCATGGTGGCCCTGGCCGGCATGGCCGTGTTCACCGGCCAAACCAAGGCGGACTTTGACGCGGGGTGGGAGCACCAATGCGAGTGTCCGCAAGACTACAGGGCGGCCAACGCCACCAACACCGACACCGTGACCGAGATACTGACGGTCCGGCCGGTGCGTCGCCTCTTGCGGCGCGAGCACCGGGTCAACCAGCGCGGGCAGATGGTGCTCTATTTCCGGGACATCACGGCCGAGTCGGATGTAGCTCGCATGAAGAGCGAGTTTTTGACCACCGCAGCCCATGAGCTGCGCACGCCCATGGTGAGCGTGTTCGGCTTTGTGGAGCTGTTGCTCAACCGCAAGTACCCCGAGGAAACCCAGCGCAACATGCTGCAGGTCATCCATCGCCAGTCGAAGCTGCTCATCAGCATGGTGACTGAACTGCTGGACCTCGCCCGCATCGAGGCCCGCGCGGGTAAAGACTTTGAACTGGCTGTGCAGCCGCTGGCAGGGCTGATAGAAGAAACCTGCGCTGCCATCTCCTTCCCGGAGGGGACCCACACGCTGGCGCTTGAGCTACCGCCGGCAGATTTGCTGGCGGAATTCGATGCCGCCAAAATGCGTCAGGCGCTGGGCAATGTGGTGGCCAACGCCGTGAAGTACTCGCCCCAGGGCGGGCTGGTGCAGGTCATGGTGCTATGCCTTCCCGCACAAGGCGGCGTGCGCGAAGCCGGTATTGCGGTGCGGGACCACGGCATCGGCATGACGCCCGAGCAGTGTGCCCATGCGTTTGAGCGTTTTTACCGCGCGGATGCGTCGGGCAACATCCCCGGCACCGGCTTGGGCCTCTCGTTGGTGAAAGAAATTGTGGAACTGCATGCCGGCCGGGTGGAGCTGCAAAGCAGCCCCGGCGCCGGCACCACCGTCACGCTGTGGCTGCCGCTCAAAGACTAGCGTGCCGGTTCAGTGGCCGGCCTCCGGTGCGTCGGTTTCTGTGTTCAGGTCCGCAGCGGAAAGCCCCAGCGTTTGTGTCATCCAGCAGCAGGCACCGGTAATAGCCCAGAACGCGAAAAAGCTCAGGCTGTAGGTGCCTGCGTCGCTCAGGTGCAGGTTGTGCCCGAACCAGCGCAGATCGTGCGGGTCGAACAGCCCGAAAATCAAGAGTTCCATGGCAGCGGCTCCCAGAAAAGCGGGCCAGACGATTTGCATCCAGGTTTTTTGCATGGCGGCTCCTTAGCGGGGGACGATGAAGATCGATTTTTCGACCACGCGGGCTGCGCCCTGCCGGGTACCGATCTCAAAGGTGAACGGGTGTGACCCCGGTGGCAAGGCGTCGTAGGGAACCTGCACCCGCACCGCGACCCAGCGCGACTCGGTAGAGGCCACCGGCACCGACGGGGTATCCATCTCCACGCTGACCCCGTTCAGGCCACTGGCGGAGATCACAAAGTCCTGGTCCTGCTCCATCACGTTCATGATTTGCAGGCGGTACACGTTTTCAATTTTGCCGCCGGCGGCAATCCGGGCGAGTGCACCGCGGTCCCGCACCACATCGACTTTGAACGGGTCGCGCAGCGCCAGGCTCACGCCCATGGCCACCATGACTGCCAGCAAGATACCGCTGTAAATCAGCACCCGCGGACGCAGCACATGGCGCAAGGTTTGCGCAGAAGTCCAGTGCTGGTTCACTGCGTTTTCGGTGGAGTATTTGACGAGGCCACGGGCGTAGCCCACCTTGTCCATCACCGAGTCACACACATCGGCGCAAGCGCCGCAGCCGATGCACTCGTACTGCAAGCCCTTGCGGATATCGATACCGGTGGGGCAGACCTGCACGCACAAGCTGCAGTCCACACACGAACCCAGGTTCAAGGCGGCAGGGTCTGCTTTTTTGCTGCGCGGGCCACGGGGCTCGCCGCGGTCCCGGTCGTAGGTCACGATCAGGGTGTCCTTGTCAAACATGGCGCTCTGGAATCGGGCATACGGGCACATGTATTTGCACACCTGCTCACGCATGTGGCCCGCAAAGCCATAGGTCGCAAAGGCATAAAAGAAGATCCAGAAAATTTCCCAGGCGCCCAGCGTCCAGCCGGCCACCGCGCTGCTCAGCGCGTGAATCGGCGTGAAGTAGCCCACAAAGGTAAACCCGGTCCAGAGCGCCAATGCCACCCACATGGCTTGTTTGGCGGACTTCCTCCAGAGCTTGTCCCAGCTCCAGGGAGCCGCGTCGCGTCGCATACGGGCCGAGCGGTCACCCTCGGCCAGTTTCTCCAGCCAGAGAAAAATCTCGGTGTACACCGTTTGCGGGCAGGCATAGCCGCACCACAAACGGCCGGCCACGGCGGTAAACAGAAACAGGGAAAAAGCAGAAATCACCAGCAGGCCGGTGAGGTAAATGAAGTCTTGCGGATACAGCACCAGGTTGAAGATGTAAAAGCGCCGCGCGCCCAGATCAAACAACACTGCCTGGCGTTGCCCCCATTCCAACCACGGGGTGAAATAGAACACCAGCTGGGTGATGAACACAATTGCCCAGCGCCACTTGGCGAAATATCCCGTGACGCTGCGCGGATAGATCTTTTTGTGGGCCTGGTACAGGGCGACCATTTCCGCATCGGCACCCGGCGGCGGCTCGATGGGGCTGCGATCCGGGTTCGGTGCGATCGGGATCACTTTGTGCGGTCTGTCAGACGGAGTGCTCATAAACATACTCTCAAGTGAAATGCGGAATTCCGACGCTCATGGTAGGGGTATGTAATTTTCTTTTGATGATCTAGGTCAAGAATCGGCGCGCTTTATGCCGAAAACCGGGGTTTCGTGAGTCGCAGACCTCCGCGTCGACTGCGTTGAATTTCCTTTTTTTGTTCCATCCGCTCCTTGTGAGCGATACCTTCATTGCGAAAGTGCTTGCATACCCTATGGGGTATTAAATATACTATGCGGGGTATCAAGGAAAACTCATGACACACACCGCACTCCACCTCCGCTCCACTTTCCGCCCCGGGACCATCGCGCTGGCTTCCCTCGTCGGTATCGCTCTGGCCTGGTCGGCCGTCGGCCCGGTGCGGGCGCAAGGGGCCTCTGCGCCAGTGCCCACGGCGACAGTGGGAGTCAAACAGGCCGCTGCCGCCAGTTATCTGGATGGGGTTATTCAGCCGGTCAAGCAAAGCACGGTGTCGGCCCAAGCGTCCGGGCGCATTGCCAGCTTTCTGGTGAAGGCGGGCGACAAGGTCCGGGCCGGTCAACTGATTGCCACCATTGACGACCGCGAGGCCGCAGTCGGGCAGCAGCGCAGCCAGGCCCAGATGGACCAGGCGGAGGCCGATCTGCGCAACGCCAAAGCCCACTTTGAGCGCACCCGGGACCTGCAGACCAAGGGCTTTATCAGCCGTGCGGCCCTGGATACGGCCGATGCCCAGCTCAAAAGCGCCCAGGCGCAACGCGACCAGGCCAACGCAGCCACCCGGCAGACCAGCCTGGCCCAAAGCTACACCCGCGTGACCGCTCCCTTTGACGGTTGGGTGCTCCAGACCGATGCGCAAGCCGGTGACCTGGCCGTGCCCGGCAAAGCCCTGGCGGTGATTTACGCACCCTTGCCCCTCCGTGCGGTGGTGCAAGTACCGGCCTCCCGTAGCAGCCAGCTTGGCCAGGCCGCGGACGTGCAAGTGCAAGCCGGCGACGCAGACACCGGTCCCTGGGTCACACCGACGTCTAAAAGCTTGATTCCGTCGTCCGACCCGGTGTCCCAAACCATCGAATGGCGGCTGGACCTGCCTGCCGCCCAGAGCACCGGTTGGGTGCCCGGCCAGCAGGTGCGTGTGCGCTTGGGCACCCCCAAGGGCGCAGACCGCACCGCCCTGGCTGTGCCGGAGCAGGCCATTGTTCGCCGGGGGGAGTTGACGGCGGTGTATGTGCAGGTCGGCCCCCAATTCAGCCTGCGCGCCGTGCGCTTGGGGGAAAAGCTGGGCGCGGAGGGCACGGTGGTGCTTGCAGGGCTCAAGTCCGGTGACGTGGTGGCGCTCGACCCGGTCCGCGCTGCACAACCCGCAACCCGTTGATCTGCACCCGCACCCACGAGGCCGTCATGAACGACAACCACTCTCCCCACACCCTGCTTGGCGCATCCGGGCGCATGGCAGCAGCCTTCCAAGCCAACGCGCTCACGCCGCTGCTGGCCTTGGTTGCTTTGTTGCTCGGCCTGTTTGCCGTGCTCGTGACTCCCCGTGAAGAGGAGCCGCAGATCAACGTCACCATGGCCAATGTGCTGATCCCATTCCCCGGGGCCAGCAGCGCCGATGTGCAAAACATGGTGGCCAAACCTGCCGAGCAGGTACTGGGCCAAATCGCCGGTATTGAGCACACCTACTCGGTGTCCCGCCCCGGCGTGGCCGTGCTCACGGTGCAGTTCAAGGTCGGTGTGCCCCGCACCGAGGCGCTGGTGCGCCTGTACGACGTGCTCAATGCCAACCAGGACTGGCTGCCCCGCGACTTGGGCACGCTCACGCCCATCGTCAAACCCAAAGGTATTGACGATGTGCCGGTGGTCGGCATCACCTTGTGGAGCCCCGAGGGCACCCCAGCCAGCGAACTGGAAGCGGTGGCCCACACGCTCGAAGGCGAGCTCAAGTCGGTGCCCGGGGTGCGCGAAGTCAGCACCATCGGCGCACCCGGCCGGTCTATCCAGATCGACCTCGACCCGACCCGTATGCGCGAGCGCGGCGTGGACCTGTTGAGCCTGCAAAAAACCATTGCTGCGGCCAACTTCGGCATGCCGGCCGGCGCCGTGCTGGAGCCCGGTGCGGGCAAAACAGGCACCCGGATGCTGAACGTGCAAGCCGGCGAGTTCCTGCGCAGTGCCGACGATGTGGCCGACATGGTGGTGGGTGTAAGCCAGGGCAAACCTGTCTTCTTGCGTGAAGTGGCCCGCATCAGCACCGGCGCTAAACAGGCGGGCAGTTACGTGTGGTTTGCGCAGGGGGCCGCACATGCGGCGACCTCCGGCGAAGCCAACGCATCTGCCGGCCAAGCGCTGCCCGCCGTGACTCTGCAAATCACCAAAAAACCCGGCGAAAACGCGGTGGACGTGTCCCGCGCCGTGGGTGAGCGCTTGAAGGCATTGCAAAACACCGTGATCCCCGGCGACATGCAGGCCACCGTGACCCGCGACTATGGCGAAACCGCTGCCGAAAAAGCCAACAAGCTGATCCAGAAGCTCGCCTTTGCCACGGGCTCCGTCATTCTGCTGGTGGGCTTTGCGCTGGGTCGCCGCGAGGCACTGATTGTGGGCGCTGCCGTGATCCTGACGCTCACCGCCACGCTGTTTGCGAGCTGGGCCTGGGGCTTCACGCTCAACCGCGTGTCGCTGTTCGCCCTGATTTTCTCTATCGGCATTCTGGTGGACGATGCGATTGTGGTGGTGGAAAACATCCACCGCCATCAGCAACTCACGCCCCATGACGCGCTCAAGGACATCATTCCCCGCGCGGTGGACGAGGTGGGTGGCCCCACGATTCTGGCCACACTGACCGTGATTGCGGCTCTGCTGCCCATGGCCTTTGTGTCCGGCCTCATGGGCCCGTACATGAGCCCCATTCCCATCAACTCCAGCCTCGGCATGGCGATCTCGCTCGCCATTGCTTTCACGGTCACGCCCTGGTTGGCGCTCAAGTTCATGCGCGAGCACAGCGGCAGCCACGCCGGCCATGCCCCTGTTGCCCAACAGCCCGGCAAGGTGCAGCGTATTTTTGACCGCCTGTTGATGCCCCTGCTGCAAAGCGCCCGCAAGCGCTGGTATTTGCTGGGGGGCATTGTGGGTGCCTTGTTGATCTCGGTCAGTCTGACCCTGGTGCCCGGTTCCATGTTGGGGGTGGTGCTCAAGATGCTGCCCTTTGACAACAAGAGCGAGTTCCAGGTGGTAGTGGACATGCCCGCCGGCACCCCGCTGGAGGACACGGCCGCCGCCCTGCAAGACTTGAGTGCGTATCTGGCTCAGCAGCCCGAGGTGCTCAACCTGCAAGGCTACGCCGGTACCGCCTCGCCCATCACCTTCAACGGCCTGGTGCGGCAGTACTACCTGCGTGCCGATGCCGAGCAAGGCGACCTGCAGGTGAACTTGGTCGACAAAAAGCACCGCAGTGAGAAGAGCCACGCTATTGCCCAGCGCATGCGCCCCGCGCTGGAAGACATTGGCGCAAAACACGGCGCCCGCATCAAGGTGGTGGAAGTGCCACCCGGCCCGCCCGTCATGTCGCCTTTGGTGGCTGAAGTCTATGGCCCCGACGAAGCCGGCCGCCAGGCGCTGGCCGCCGAGATTGCCCGCTCGTTTGACGCGACCGACGACATCGTGGGTGTCGACACCAGCCTGCGTGAAGACGCGCCGCGCGCCTTCCTCAAAGTGCGCCGCCAACGCGCGGAGTCGCTGGGCATCCCTGTGGCCGCCATCGCGCAAACGGTGTCGGGCGCGCTCAGCGGGGCGGACGCGGCTTACCTGCACGACGGTCAAAGCAAGTACCCCGTGCCGGTGCGCCTGCAATTGCCCCTTGAGAGCCAGGTGGGGCTGGAGCGCATTTTGGGCCTGTCGCTGCGCGCCGCCAACGGGCAACTGGTGCCGCTCTCCGAGCTGGTGACGGTGGAGCGCGGAATCATCGACAAGCCCTTGTTTACCAAAGACCTGCAGGGCGTGAGCTATGTGTTCGGCGACATGGCCGGCAAGCTCGACTCGCCTCTGTATGGCTTGGCTGCCATTCGCAGCACCATGGACAAAGCCGCCAAAGAAAGCGATGCCAAGGTAGGCGAATACTGGATTCACCAGCCCACCGACACCTACCGTGGCTATGCCCTCAAGTGGGATGGCGAGTCGCAAATCACCTACGACACCTTCCGTGACATGGGCGCCGCCTATGGGGTGGGCCTCATCCTTATCTACCTGTTGGTGGTGGCGCAGTTCAAGAGCTACCTCACCCCACTGGTCATCATGGCGCCCATTCCGCTCACCATCATCGGGGTGATGCCCGGTCACGCCCTGCTGAACGCGCAGTTCACGGCCACCAGCATGATCGGCATGATCGCGCTGGCCGGCATCATCGTGCGCAACTCCATCCTGCTGGTGGACTTTATTGAGCTGCAGGTGCGCCAAGGCATGGCCTTCCAAACAGCGGTGCTGCAGTCGGCCGCCGTGCGGGCGCAACCCATTGCGCTCACCGGTGTGGCCGCCATGATCGGCGCCTTCTTTATCTTGGACGACCCCATCTTCAACGGCCTGGCCGTGTCGCTCATCTTCGGCATTCTGGTGTCCACCCTGCTCACGTTGGTGGTGATACCGGTCTTGTATTACGCGCTGTACCGGCGCCGTATGGAGTCGCGCGAAGACGCGACCCTGTCAGGTACGTAAACCCCATCCCCTAGGAGACAAAACCATGGCCCATATCGTTATTGTTGGTGCAGGCATAGGCGGCATGCCCGCTGCGTACGAAATCCGCGAGCTGCTCGGCAAAGAGCATCGCATTACGGTGGTTAACAACACCGACTACTTCCAGTTTGTGCCCAGCAATCCGTGGATCGCGGTCGGCTGGCGCCAGCGTGAAGACATCACCCTGCCCATCGCGCCCTACCTCACCCGCAAGGGCATTGGCTTCATCCCCAAAGGTGTGGAAAAAATCGACGCTGATGCCAACCAGCTCACGCTGGCGGGCGGCGAAACGCTGGCCTACGACTACTTGGTCATCACCACCGGTCCCAAGCTTTCGTTCAGCGAAGTGCCCGGTGCCGGCCCTGCCGCCCACGGTGGCGGCGGCTTTACCCACTCGGTGTGTAGCGTGGACCACGCGCAGGCCTTCTGGGCCGACTACGAGAACTTCCTCAAAAACCCCGGCCCCCTCGTTATCGGCGCTATGCCGGGGGCCAGCTGTTTTGGCCCGGCTTACGAGTTTGCGTTCATCTTGGACACCGACCTGCGCCGCCGCAAGCTGCGCCACCTGGTGCCCATTACCTATGTGAGCAGCGAGCCCTACATCGGTCACCTGGGCCTGGGCGGTGTGGGCGACAGCAAGTCCATGCTGGAGTCCGAAATGCGCAACCGCGACATGAAGTGGATCACCAACGCCAAGACCACCAAGGTCGAAGAAGGCAAGATGTTTGTGACCCAGCTCGACGATTTGGGCAACGTCTACAAAGAGCACGAGCTCAGCTTCAAGCTGTCGATGATGTTGCCCGCCTTCAAGGGGGTAGATGCCGTGGCGGCGGTGCCCAATTTGTGCAACCCCCGTGGTTTTGTGCTCATCGACGAGTACCAGCGCAGCAAGGCCTACAAAAACATCTACTCCGCAGGCGTGTGTGTCGCCATTCCGCCGGTGGAAGTGACCCCTGTGCCCACCGGCACGCCCAAGACCGGCTACATGATCGAGAGCATGGTGGGCGCCATTGCCCACAACCTGGCCGACGACATCAACGGCGGCCCCGCCAACGCCAAAGGCACCTGGAACGCCATCTGTCTGGCTGACATGGGTGACACCGGCGCGGCCTTTGTGGCGCTGCCGCAGATTCCGCCGCGCAACGTCAACTGGTTCAAAAAAGGCAAGTGGGTGCACCTGGCCAAGATAGCGTTTGAAAAGTACTTCATGCGCAAAATCAAAAAAGGCAACTCCGAGCCGGTGTACGAGAAATACGTGCTCAAGGCGCTGGGCATCGCCCGCCTAGCCGACACCCACAAACCCTGATCCTCGTTTTCATTCACCTACTGGAGAACACCATGACCGTCGCACGCTACATCCACCTCTTTGCAGGCACCTTCATCCTCTTGTCGCTGGCGCTGGGCGTGCAAGGGAGCCCGATCTTTGTGTCGCAGTGGTGGCTGGCTTTTACCGCCTTTGTGGGGGCCAACTTGTTCCAGTTCGGCATAACCGATGTGTGCCCCATGGGCTGGGTGCTCAAGAAGCTGGGCGTGCCCGAGTCCAAGGTGGCTTGCAGCCGCTGAAGGCAAAGCCCCGTGAATGCGCAGGTGCCGCACTCCGAAGACAATACCCCCCAGACTATTCCGGAGGTTTGTATGAAGAGTGCATTGAACGATGAGTCCGCCCGCACCGATGTGTTGAACCGCCTGCGCCGCGCCGAAGGGCAGCTGCGTGGCATTCAGCGCATGGTGGAGGAGGGTGAGGACTGCATGAAGATCGGCCAGCAATTCTCCGCCGTGCGCAAGGCGCTCGACAGCACCTACCTGCGCATGACACTGTGTTTTCTGGAGCAAGAGCTCCAAACCCGCATGCCCGCCGATGCCGCCCGCAAAGACGACATGGACGGCATGTTCAAAGACCTTGAAACCATGCTGGCGCGCATGCGCTAGCAGCCTGTACCGGAGATCCTATATGCAACGCCCCCGTTTGTCCTTGTGGTGGAAGTCCCTGAGCGCGGCTCTGGTGCTGGGGGGCGGTGCGTCCATGCTTCATGCCCAAAGCCTGCAAGACCTCTACACCGCAGCCCGCGGCTACGACGCCAGCTACCAGTCGGCCAAGAGCCTGTATGACGCCAACCTCGCCAAAGCCGAGCAAGCCAAAGCCGTGTTGTTGCCCAGTGCCAACTTCGCGCTGGGTGCGAGCCGCTCCAACCAGGAAGTCCTGCCCAACCCCGACCGCAGCTATGGTGCCCAGACGGCCACCATCAGCGCCTCCCAGCCTCTGTACCGCCCTGTCAACAAAGCCAATTACGACCAAGGCATGAAGAGTGTGGAAGCCGCCAAGGCCCAGCTGCTCGCCGCTGAGCAAGATCTGATCGTGCGGGTGAGCCAAGCCTACTTTGATGTGCTGGCCTCCACCGACAGCCTGACCTTCGTCAAAGCCCAGAAGGCCGCCGTGGCGGAGCAGCTGGCTTCTGCCAAGCGCAACTTCGAGGTAGGTACCTCCACCATCACCGACACCCGCGAGGCCCAGGCCCGTTTCGATCTGGTGGTGGCCCAGGAGCTGGCCGCTGAGAACGACCTGCGCGTCAAATCCATCGCGCTGAACCAGTTGGTGGGCGTGAGCAATGCATCACCTAAGCCACTGGCAGCCCCTATCGTGCTGGCACCGGTAGAACCCGCAGACCCTGAAGCCTGGGTGCAGCAGTCTGCTGCCCGGCACCCCGCCTTGGCGCAGCTGCAAGTGGCGCTGGACGTGGCCCAACTCGAAACCGCCAAAGCCGAAGCCGGCCACAAACCCACTCTGGACCTCACCGGCAGCTACTCTGCGGTGAACAACAACGGTACCAACCAAGCGGTCGGTGACAGCCGGGTGAACGTGGCCACCATCGGTGTGAACTTCAACCTGCCCTTGTTCGCCGGCTTTGCGACCCAGAACCGCATCAAGGAAACCCTGGCGCTGGAAGAGAAAGCCCGCACCGACCTGGAAGCCAGCCGCCGCACCATTGCCCAAGCCACCCGCACGGCTTACTTCGGGGTGCAAAGCGGCCAAGCCCAGGTCAAGGCCTATGAGGCTGCCGAAGCCTCCAGCCAGAGCGCGCTCGACGCCAACAAGCTGGGCTACCAGGTGGGTGTGCGCATTAACATCGATGTGCTCAACAGCCAGAGCCAGCTCTACAGCACCAAGGCCACGCTCGCCAAGGCGCGTTACGACGTACTGGTGGGAGGCCTGAAGCTCAAGCAGGCGGCGGGTACCTTGGCGGTGGAAGACTTGGCGCCTATCAATGCGCAGTTGGTGCCGTGAAACCTGTATCTCGCGTGTTCGCTTGGCTTGACCGGGTTCCCCTGCACTGGATCGTGCTGTTGGCGCTCGGACTGGGCCTTGCGCCTTTCACTCCTGAGCCACATCTGGTGGAGAAAGTCCGCATGCTGATGCAAGGCAAGCTGACGCGCCTATTGGATATCTGGGATCTCTTGATGCACGGAGCACCTCTGCTCTTACTGCTGCTGAAAGTGGCGCGCAGTATTAGGCTGCGCAACCACCGGCCCTAGGGTGAGAGCCCACGCTGCTTGCGCGCTATGGGGCGGCTTCGAGGCGGGTGACAATGTACTTGCCTCCCTCTTGGACGACATCGAAGCGAACTTTGTCACCGGCCTTGGCAGCATCGAGCAGGGCGGGGTCCCTCACGGTAAACACCATGGTCATGGGCGGCATCTCGATGGAGGGAATGTCGCCATGCTTGATGGTGATCTTGGCCGCTGCCTTGTCGATCTTGCGGATTTCACCGTGGGCCAGCCCGGCGCTTGTTTGGGCCAACACGGAAGTCGCGCACATCAGCGCGGCAAGGGTGATTCCGGCCCGGTGTGCAAGTTGAGAGAAAGTCATGGTGCAGTCCTTTCAGCGGTAGCTCTGAAACACGGTGCTGCTGCCATTGGCGGCCACCAGCAGCACATTGAACGGGTCTTTGCGGCCCTTGTAAATCGCACCGTCCATGCCCGGTGAGCCAATGGGCATGCCCGGCACCGACAGGCCCAGCGCCTTGGGCTTCTCGCGCAGCAGGCGTTGGATGTCTTTGGCGGGCACATGGCCCTCAATGGCATAGCCACCGACCACGCCGGAGTGGCAGGAGCCCAGGGTCTGCGGCATGCCGAGCGCGGCGCGCTTGGCTTCGTTGCCGATGTCGTGCACGCGCACGGCAAAGCCCGCTTGCTCTAGGTGTTTCACCCAGTCTTTGCAACAGCCGCAGTTCGGGTCTTTCCAGACATCCATCGGTATTGCTGGTGGTTTGGCAGCCCATGCAGGAGCGGCCAACAGGGCGCCCAGGGAAGCGAGGACGGTTCGGCGGGTGTTCATCATTTGGCAGCTCCTACTTTCACAGCGCCCTTCATGCCGGCCTCATAGTGGCCGGGGTGCAGGCAGGCAAAGTTCACGGTGCCTGCTTTGGTGAACTGCCAAATGACCTCACCCGTTTTGCCGGGCTCAACGCTGGCGATGTTGGGTTCGTCGTGCTCCATCTCGGGGAACTTCTTCATCAGCTCGTAATGCTCTTTCAGGTCCTTCTCGGTACCGAGGTTGAACTCGTGTTTGAGCTGCCCGGAGTTTTTGACGACAAAGCGCACCGTCTCGCCTTTGCGCACGGAGACGGTGGAGGGCGTGAAGCGCATGGCGTCGCTCATGTCGATCTGCACCGTGCGGCTCACCTTGGCAGCCACACCGGGCTTGCCGATGGCCTCGGTGCCGTGGCCACCGGCATGGTTTCCTGCGGCAAAAGTGCCGCTAGCCAGCGCCAATAGTGCGCAAACAGCTATGAAATTGATAGTATTTTTCATGGTGTTGTCCTTTGGTTGAAGTGAAAAAGGCTCAGTGCTTCATGCTGCCCGTGGACTTGCGTACCTGAACCTGGGTGTCGTGGTGGGGCGGTTGTGCCAGCGGCATGCTGCCTTTGCTTTCGGCTTGAAAGCGTGCGGGCTCGGGCAGGGCACCGGTCCACTCAAAGGCGCGGGTGCCAGGGGGCTGCGGGTACCAGCCCGGGTCTTTGTAGTCCCCCGGCTTCTGGTCTTTGCGCACCTTGAGGATGCTGAACATACCGCCCATCTCCACCCCGCCATAAGGGCCGCTGCCCGTCATCATGGGTGCGGTGTTGTCGGGCAGGGGCATTTCCATCTCGCCCATGTCGGCCATGCCGCGCTCGCCCATCACCATGTAGTCGGGCATGGAGCTCTGCAGCTTGCCCACCAGCCCGCGGTGGTCCACGCCGATCATGGTGGGCACGTTGTGGCCCATGGCGTTCATGGTGTGGTGGCTCTTGTGGCAGTGGAAGGCCCAGTCGCCTTCTTCGTCGGCCACAAACTCAAATTGACGCATCTGCCCCACCGCAACATCCGTGGTGATTTCGGGCACGCGGGCCGCCAGCGGCCAGGGCCCGCCGTCGCTGCCAGTCACCATGAACTCGTGGCCGTGCAGGTGGATCGGGTGGTTGGTCATGGTGAGGTTGCCCACGCGAATGCGCACTTTGTCCATCTTGCGCACATTGAGCGTGTCAATGCCGGGGAAGACCCGGCTGTTCCAGCTCCAGAGATTGAAGTCCAGCATGGTCATGATTTTGGGCGTCATGCTGCCGGGGTCGATGTCGTAGGCATTGAGCAGAAAGCAAAAGTCCCGGTCCACTTCGCTGATGAGCGGGTGCTTGGTCTTGGGGTGCGTGACCCAAAAGCCCATCATGCCCATGGCCATTTGCGTCATCTCGTCAGCGTGCGGGTGGTACATAAACGTACCCGGGCGCCGCGCCACAAACTCATACACAAAGGTCTTGCCCACGGGTATCGGCGCTTGGTTCAGACCCGACACGCCGTCCATGCCGTTGGGCAGACGCTGGCCGTGCCAGTGCACGCTGGTGTGCTCGGGCAGCTTGTTGGTCACAAACACGCGCACCCGGTCGCCCTCCACCACCTCGATGGTGGGGCCGGGGCTCTGGCCGTTGTAGCCCCACATATTGGCTTTGAAGCCGGGCGCCATTTCGCGCACCACCGGCTCTGCCACCAAATGGAATTCCTTCACGCCCTGGTTCATGCGCCAGGGCAGGGTCCAGCCATTGAGGGTGACCACCGGGTTGTAGGGCCGGCCGGTGCCGGGCACCAGCGGCGGCATGGTGGCGGGCGAGCTTTGCAGCACCGGCTCGGGCAGGGCGGCCATGGCCACGCGGCTCACCGAGGCTGCCGCCACTGCGCCCATGGCAGTGGCGGCAGCACCGTTGAAAAAGT
Source organism: Rhodoferax sp. (assembly GCF_013297935.1). Taxonomy (GTDB): domain Bacteria; phylum Pseudomonadota; class Gammaproteobacteria; order Burkholderiales; family Burkholderiaceae_C; genus Allorhodoferax. The sequence goes on from NZ_JAAFIX010000006.1 coordinate 43,319, forward strand.
TACGTCGGTTCATACAGGTCCTTGAAGGGGGGCGCGATCAATGCGCGGGCTTGGCATCGGTGCCGGTTGCGGCACCGGTGCGGGCGGGGGCACTGCCTTCGGGCGACACACCAGCCAGCACGGCCTGCACATCGGCAAACGCCAGCCAGTAGTCACGCAGCGCTTCGGCTGCGGCCAGACCACTGAGCGTGCGGGTGCGGCTGTCGGACATGACCTCGAACACGCTGGTCAGCATGCCGTTGTAGCGCAGGGTCAGCTCGTCGTGAATGAATTGCCGCAGCGGCAGCACCTCGGTCTGCAGGTGGTGGGCCATGTCCCACTGGGTGCGCAGGTTGAAGGCTGCCTCGCGCGCCTCGCTGCGCACCAGCACCGCTTGGGCGCGTACTTTGGCCGCGTCGCCCAGCGCGTCCCAGCGCTCGTCGATGTTGGACGGCACGGTGCTGGCTTGCTTGCGCTGCCAACTCAAGCGTTCGGCTTGCAGGCCACTGCGGGCGGCTAGGGCGCGGGACTCTGTGTCGGCAGTGTCTGCGGGGCTGGCGGGCAACGCGGGCAATGCGCTGGCCAAAGTGAACTGTGTTTGCGCACCCCACAAGCCCAGCACCCGGATGAGCTGCTCACGCGCGGCAAACGCCGCTTGCTCGCCCCGCGCCAGTGCCACCGCCGCGTCGGACAGCGTGGCTTGGCTTTGGGCTTGGGTGAGGCGGCTCACATTGCCGGCGCGCACCATGCGGCGGGTGAGTTCGTCGGCAGTCTCTGCGGTAGTCTTGGCTTCGCGAAGCAGCTGGGCGTTGCGCTCTGCGGCCACCGCGTTCACCCACGCCTTGTAGGCGCGCAGTGCCAGGCGGGTGGCCTCGTCGCGGGCGCGCAGTCGGGCCGGAAAGGCGGGGCTTTGCATGTCGGTGATGTTGCTGCCCTCCGCGCCCTGCGCCATCTGCAGCTCGGGGCTGTTGAGCAGGGCGATGCGCATGGCAGCAGGTCCATCCACCGAGGCTTGGAGCAGCCGGGTCAGCTCATAGTCGCCCGCAAAGGTCGGGCTGGCCATGCGCAGGGGCGCGGCCGACGGGCCCAGCAGGCCACTTAGCCGGGTCTGCACGTCGGTTTGCAAGCCTTGCACGCCACCATCCGGCGGTGCTGCGTGGGCGTGGGAGAGCAGCAGCGCCAACCCGAGCGAGCACATCATGGGTCCGGCGAACCGGTGTGCGGTACGCGGGCTGCTCATGGCTTTTCCTTCAGTGCCGCAGCGCGGGCTTTTTCCCACTGCAGCAGGTCGATATGGCCGCGCGGGAATTGGGCGACTGCCTTGTTGGCAGCCTTCCAGTCGGTGCTGCCTTCTTCGACGCCCTTGGGCAAGTCGGCAAACACCGAGCGGTAGGGCAGTGCGGGCACGGGGCTGGCGGCATCACTGGCTTGAAGGGTGCGCGCGGGCTCGGTCAACACGGCTGCACCTGTCTGGGCGTGCGCGGGCGCCGTCAGCAGAGGCGCTATGGCCAGCCAGAAGCTAAAGGCCCCGACCGACCGCAAAAGCGGAGGCAAAAAGTACATGGATAGTTTCCTGATTCAAGGTGAAAACACCCCGCCCACTGGCTGCGCAAGGCAGCGAGGGGCGGACTACAGACCCACTACGGGCCTTGGAATCAGGAAATGGGTGGTTTTTGGGCCAACGCCGCCAAGGCGCTGGCAAAGTGGTCGGCGTGCGCCGGCAGGGGCATTTGCGGACCGAATACCGGTAGCGCGACCTGCAAATCAGCCGGCATGGCGGTAGCAGCACACATCTGACACAGGGAGCAGTTCTCGCAGCCATCGTGTGATGCCACCGTGGCGGTCGGGCTGGCGTGGTGCGTGGATGCGGCCTCTGCCAAGGTGGCCGTGTGCTCTGTCATGGCGCTGGCGGCCATGTCCTCGCAGTCGTGGCCACCCGCTTGCGCAGCAGCCGGTGTGCCGTGGTGCGCGTTGGTTGCCATGCTGGCGGTCAGCGCAGCGGCCATGCGGGTTGCCATCAGCTCATTGGCCATGCCGCGCAGGGGCGCCAAGGTAATGAGGAGGATGAGAACAAAGACTCGCATGAAAGGATGATACGCCGCAGGCCCCGGAAGTTCCATAAGCACGCGATTTGAGTGCCAAATCGGTCTCTAGCCCTTGTGAAATATGCGCAAACAGCTATGAAAAAAGGAGCGCCTAGCCGCCGCTCTGCCAGTGCACCCAGGCAGCAATCGCCGCAATCACCAGCGCCATGGAGCCGCCCAGCCAGCGCTGGATTTTGCGGGTCAGCAGGCAGTCGTTGCAGATGCGGCCATGTTTGTCGGTGGTGTGGGGCACGGCGCCACAGCTGTAGCACAGCCCGGCGCGCTCCCACTTCTCCCGCCGCTTGGTGCGCCAGACAAACACCACCACCAGCACTAGCAGCACCACGATCAAAAAGTTGAAACCGAGCTTGAGCATGGTGTTAGCGCCCCGCCATGACTTTGCGGATGCGCTCAATCGTCTCGGGCATACGCGCCTTGCGCGACACATCCAAGCCCAGCTCGCGGGCAATGTGGTTCACCACCGCCACGTTTAGCGGCAGGCCCCCCGCATCCACGGCGCGCAGCAGGTCGCGCGCCCGCTGCTCGGCGGTGCGGGGTTGAGGGCGAAAGAGTGTGGAGAGGGCGGTGAACCAGTTCATGCGTGTCCTGTGGGATGAGGGGACTGTACCGCCTCGCAAGGTGGGTCTTTAAGATCGGTGCATGACTTCGCGCTCCACCCCTTCTGCTTCCCGTTTGGTCGCCCTGTACCCGCTCTTGTTCGTGGCCTTGTGGAGCACCGGTTTCATCGGGGCCAAGTTCGGTTTGCCCTATGTGGAGCCGCTCACCTTTCTGGCGGTGCGCTACGCCGCGGTGCTGGTGCTGATGGGGCTGGTGGTGTGGCGCACGCGGGCGCCCTGGCCGGCCACGCTGCGCGAGTGCGGGCACATTGCCGTGACCGGCGTGCTGGTGCATGCGGTGTATCTGGGGGGCGTGTTCATGGCCATCGGCCATGGGTTGCCCGCCGGAGTAGCGGCCATTGTGGTGGGACTGCAGCCCTTGCTTACCGCGTTGGGTGCCGGCTGGCTGCTGCGCGAAAAAGTACGCGCCACGCAATGGGCGGGCCTGGCGGCAGGCTTTGCGGGCGTGGCGCTGGTGGTGGCGCACAAGGTGGCCGCCGGTGCGGGGCTGGCTACGTTGTGGACGCTGCTGTTCCCCGTGGCGGTGGCCTTGCTCGCCATCACCGCCGGCACGCTGTACCAGAAGCGCTATTGCCCAAGCTTTGATTTGCGCACGGGCTCGCTCATTCAGTTCATTCCCAGCCTCGTGTTGACGGGCTTGGCAGCCGCTGCCACCGAGACCATGCATATTGAGTGGACCGCATCCTTCGTGTTTGCGCTGGCTTGGCTGGTGCTGGTGTTGTCGCTGGGCGCGGTCACGCTACTCAATGTGCTGATCCGCAGTGGCAGTGCCGTCAACGTGGCCAGCCTGTTTTATCTGGTGCCGCCGTGCACGGCGCTGGTGGCGTGGGCCCTGTTCGGCGAGACCCTGACCGGCCTCGCCTTGGCAGGCATGGGCCTCACTGTGTTCGGGGTGTGGCTGGCCCGCAAGTAGGCGGCAAGCAGGCGCTATATTTTTAGGAGCCGCTCGCTCATATTCCATATGGGCTAGCGGCCTATTTGACTACTTTTTTACGTAGATCTGGTCAAAGCTGGCACCGTCGGCAAAGTGGGCTTTGTCGGCCTTGTCCCAGCCGCCGAAGGCCTGGTCGATGGTGAACAGCTTGATCCTGGGGAACTGCTTGGCGTATTTGGCCTGTGCTTGGGTGGAGACGGCGGGGCGGTAGAAGTGTTTGCCCGCAAGGTCCTGGCCTTCTTCGCTGTACAGGTACTTCAGGTATTCCTCTGCCACCGCACGGGTGCCTTTTTTGTCCACGTTCTTGTCGACCACCGACACCGCAGGCTCTGCCAGGATGGATAGGCTGGGTACCACCACATCAAACTTGCTGCCGAACTCTTTTTCCAGCAAATAGGCTTCGTTTTCCCACGCAATCAGCACGTCGCCCTGGTTGCGCTGGGCAAAGGTGATGGTGGAGCCGCGCGCACCGGTGTCCAGAACCGGCACGTTGCCGTACAGCTTGGCGACGAACTCTTTGGCCTGGGCATCGCTGCCGAACTTGCGCTTGGCAAACTCCCAGGCGGCCAGGTAGTTCCAGCGGGCGCCACCGCTGGTTTTGGGGTTGGCGGTGATGACTTTCAGATCGGGGCGGATCAGGTCGTCCCAGTCTTTAATGGCTTTGGGGTTGCCCGCGCGTACTGCCAGCACGATGGTGGAGGTGTAGGGCGATGCGTTGAGCGGCAAGCGCTTTTGCCAGTCGGCGTTGATCCAGCCGCCGTTCTTGGCGATGGCGTCGGTGTCGCCTGCCAAAGCCAGGGTCACTACGTCAGCGTCCAGCCCGTCGATCACTGAGCGGGCCTGCTTGCCCGAGCCGCCGTGGCTCTGCTTGACGGTCACCGTCTGGCCGGTTTTAGCTTTCCAGTACTTGGCAAACGCGGCGTTGAATTCCACATACAGCTCGCGGGTCGGGTCGTACGACACATTGAGCAGGGTGATGTTTTGTTGCGCAAAGGCCTGGCCGGTAGCGGCGGCCAACGCGCCAGCGAGTACCAGCGTACCGAAGCCGCGGCGGGAGAGGGCGGCGTTACGGGGTGCGGTGGCTATAGATGCAAAGGGCATATCAACTCCAGAAATCAACGCGTTAGTGCGATAAGGGAGATTCTGGAAGCTGTTCGTTAAAGCTGGAAATACCGAATTCTTGGTTCTAAATAACTAAAACATCCTTAGGGTTGAGGTGCGATGCCTCGGCGCAGCTCGTCCGGGGTGCTGCCGGTCATCTTCTTGAACATGGTGATGAAGGCGGACGCACTGCCGTACCCAAGGTCCAGTGCGATCGTCTCCACCGTTTGCCCGGCCTCCAGGAGCGGCATGGCGCGCACCACTCGCAGGCGCTGGCGCCACTCGGCAAAAGTCATCCCCAGGTCCCGCTGGCAGCGGCGCATCAGGGTGCGCTCCGTAGTGTGGGTGGCTGCGGCCAATTCGGGTAGAGAGCGGTTATCACCGGGGTGCACTTCCAGCAGACCTAATACCGCGCCCAGCGCCGGGTCGTCCGAGCCGGGCAGGTAGCTCCCGGCCCGTGGCGCCGTGGCGAGCTGGTCCAGCAGCACCCGCAGCAGCCGGGTTTCAGCACCGGCCGAAGGAATGCCGGCTGGCTGCAGGCGCAAATGCTCCAGCAGGGCCCGCACCAGCGGGCTCACCGTGAGCGCGCAGGGCTCGGTCGGCAAGGGCGGGCACAGCGGGGTAGAGACATACAGAGAGCAGTGGTGGGCGGCTTTGCGGTTCAGCCCCACATGTTCCAGGTGGGGCGGTAGCCAGATGCCGTATTGCGGTGGCGCCATGTAGTGGTGACCGGCTACCTTGACCTCCATCACCCCGCTGAACGAATACACAAATTCGCCCCATGCATGCTGGTGCTCCGGGTACAGGCCGTGGTCCGGCACATAGGCGCTACGGAACATCACCGGGGCCGGAAGGCTGGGGCTGGAGAGGGGGACTTCCAGTTTCGGACGCAAGATGGGCATGGGTGTCTGCTATGGCGTATGGCTTGTCTGTTTTTCACTATATCAAGGAAAGCCGTCAGTTGAATAATCGGGGCTTCAATCGGATCGGAGTGCTATGGATACGCGCAAAGCGGTGGACGGCTCAGCTGTCTTGTTGATGATGGTCTTGTGTGCCACCTGGGGCATGCAACAAGTGGTGCTCAAGGCCACGGCGGCAGACATTGCCCCGGTGATGCAAATTGCCTTGCGCTCCGGCGTGGCCGCCTTGCTGGTGGGCTTGGTGATGTGGTGGCGCGGAGAGTCGATGTCGCTGCGCGACGGCACGTTGGTGCCCGGCATCGCGGTGGGGGTGTTTTTTGCCACCGAGTTTTTACTCGTGGCCGAGGGCTTGCGTCACACCAGCGCCTCGCACATGGTGGTGTTTTTGTACACCGCGCCCATTTTTGCAGCGCTGGGTTTGCATTGGCGCATTCCGGCGGAGCGCCTGAGTGCGCTGCAGTGGAGCGGTATTGCCATTGCCTTTGCCGGCATTGCCATGACATTTTTGGGGCGGGGCCATGGCGCGGGTGCGGCAGAGCAGGCCAGCACGCTGTGGGGCGACTTTCTGGGCGTGTTGGCAGCCGTATCGTGGGCGGCAACCACGGTGGTGGTGCGCTGCTCCAGCCTGGCCACCGCCCAGCCGTCTAAAACGCTGCAGTACCAGTTGGTCATGGCCTTCGGTGTGCTGCTGGTCGCCTCCTGGGCGAGCGGGCAGGCCCATGTGAACTTCACGCCGCAAGTGTGGGCCAGCTTGGCCTTCCATGCGGTGGTGGTCTCGTTTGCCAGTTTCCTGGCGTGGTTCTGGTTGCTGCGCCACTACCTGGCGTCGCGCCTGGGCGTCTTTTCATTCATGACACCTTTGTTCGGCATGGTGTTTGGTGCCTGGCTGCTGGACGAGCCCATTGAGGCGGGTTTTCTGGTCGGGGCTATTCCGGTGCTGATCGGCATCGTTCTGGTGAGCGCGGGCCCTTGGTTGGGGCAAGCCTTCAAAAGGCAGGCCAGCGGCAACGCGGCCTGAGCCCCCGTGCCAGCCTGATTTGCACAGCTATGGTGCAAATCAGGCTGGCATAACACTTGCATAGCTGTACACGCGGGGCAGCCACTTCGGTTTGCTTCTTCACAATGGACGCTAGGGTTCCGGTTGCCTCTCACAGGGCAATGTCTGGTCCGAGAGCAGCCGGCCGGTAGTGGCTTTCACCACTGCGGGCTCCACGGCGGGACAAAAGCCCGGGAGGTTCACTTCAGGATTGAAGTGGTCTCCCGCATTTGTTCAACAACCTGGAGTCTCGCGATGTCTTTTTCTCTCCTTTCGATCTCCCGTGCGTTCCGGCGCAGTGTGGCCGGTACCTGTGTGGCACTGGCCGGTGCCGCAGCCCTCAGCTTTTCCGCACCCGCGGTAGCCGAAGTCAAGGTCGGTGTCTCTGACTGGCCGGGCTGGGTCGCCTGGTATGTGGCTGAACAAAAAGGCTTCTTCAAAAAGCACGGGGCCGACGTCAAGCTCGTCTGGTTTGCCAACTACACCGACTCCATTTCCGCCTTGTCTTCCGGCCAGCTGGACGCCAACTCCCAGACCTGGTCGGACACCCTGGGCCCCTTGGCCAAAGGCCTACCCCTGAAGACCATTTTGGTCAACGACAACTCTGCCGGTAACGACGCCCTGATGGTCGGCCCCAAGATCACCTCGTTTGCCCAACTCAAGGGCAAAAAAGTGGCGCTGGAGCAGTTCAGCATTTCCCACTTTGTGCTGGCCACGGCGCTCGCCAAAAACAGCATGAAGCTCAGTGACGTGAAGATCGTCAATTTGTCTGCCGGCGATGCGGCAGCGGCCTTCATCAGCGGCAAGGTCGATGCGGCAGTGCTCTGGAACCCGTGGGTGAACCAGATCGAGAAGAGCGGCAAGGGAAAGCCTCTGTTCACCTCCAAAGACATGCCCGGCCTGGTGCCCGACTTGCTGGTGGCACAAGAGAAAGCTATCAAGGCCAAGCGCAAAGACCTGGTCGGCATGATCAAAGCCTGGTTTGACACCGAAAAGTTCATCCGCGAGCAACCCGCCGAGGCCGCCAAAATCATGGCCAAGGTGGTGAGCATGTCGCCCGAGGAATACGCGGTGTTCATGCCCGGCACCAAGTTCTTTGATGCCGCTGCCAACACGGCTGCGTTTGACGCCAAGCAGCCCCAGTCTCTGGCCGCTACGGCGCCCACCATCGCCGCCTTCCTGACCGAACACAAGCTCATCGAAGGCAAGCCTGACGCTGCAAAGGGGCTGGACGGCAGCCTGCTGCAAGAAGCCCTCAAGTAAGGAGCCTGCCATGTGGTCCATCCGGTTGGCGATCCCTCGCCGCACCTATGGCTTGCTGGCACTGTGCGGGCTGGTGCTGCCCCTGATTGCCTGGGGCCTGCTCAGTCTGTTCGGTGGAGTGAGCCCGGTCTTCTTGCCCGGCCCGGAGAAGGTGCTGCTGCGCATCGTCTCCTGGGCCACGGAAGACGACCTCTTGGGCGATGCGCTCATCAGCACCATGCGGGTTGTTGCCGGTTGGGCCTTGTCGGCCTTGATTGCCGTGCCGCTGGGATTGTTCATCGGCAGCTGGCGGGCGGTGCAAGCCCTGCTGGAGCCCTTGACCGACTTCATCCGCTACATGCCGGCGGTGGCCTTTATTCCGCTGGTCATGCTGTGGGTGGGCATCGACGAGGGCGCCAAGGTGGCCATTATTTTCATCGGCACCTTTTTTCAGATGGTGCTTATGGTGGCGGAAGACGTGCGCCGTGTGCCGATGGCGCAGATCGAAGCCGCCCAGACTATGGGCGCTACCCGGAGCGAGGTAGTGGAAAAAGTCATCTTCCCGTCGGCCAAACCTGCGCTGTTGGACACCTTGCGCGTCACCATGGGCTGGGCCTGGACCTACCTGGTGGTGGCGGAGCTGGTGGCGGCTAATTCGGGTCTGGGCTTTGCCATTTTGAAAGCCCAGCGCTTCTTGCAAACCGACAAGATCTTTGCCGGCATTCTGCTGATCGGCTTCATCGGCTTGGCCATCGACCAGCTGTTCCGCCTGCTGCACCGCAAGGCCTTCCCTTGGATGCACACACGGTGAACCCTATGATGAAAATTGAATGCAAGAACGTCTTCAAGACCTTTGGCACCACCACCGCCCTGCAGGATGTGAACCTGGGCATTGCCGACAACGAGTTCGTGACGCTGGTCGGCGCCTCGGGCTGCGGCAAGTCCACCCTGTTGCGCACGCTTGCTGGGCTGGAAACCCACAGCGCGGGTGACGTGCTGGTCAATGGCAAACCGGTCACCGGCCCCGGCCAGGACCGCGCCATGGTGTTCCAGCACTACAGCCTCTACCCCTGGTTGCGGGTGGAAGACAACATCCGCTTTTGCCGGCAGCTCAGCGCCCACACCGCAGAGCGCAGCAGTGCGGATGTAGAAGCCGCCTCCGGCCGTGCGGATGCGCTTTTGCGCTTGATGGGCCTGACCGCCTCGGCCAAGGCCTACCCGAACCAGCTCTCCGGCGGCATGCAGCAGCGCGTGGCGATTGCCCGTGCGCTGATGGGCCGGCCCGACATGCTGCTGATGGACGAGCCCTTCGGCGCACTGGACGCCCAGACCCGCGAGGTCATGCACGACCTGATCTTGTATGTGCACCGCCTGGAGCGCACCACGATCGTGTTTGTGACCCATGACGTGGAGGAAGCCATTTACCTCGGCCACCGCGTGGTGCTCATGGCGCCGCGCCCCGGCCGCATTGACTCCATCTACGACGTACCCCTGCCGGCGCAGCGGACGCAGGACATGAAACTCGCGCCCGAGTTCACCCGACTCAAGCGCCAGCTGCTGGACCGTATCCGCGAGACCTCCGGCATGAAGACCGACCTTGACCAACTCCAGCGCCTGAGCGGCGCTGTCGAAGAAGGAAGCCCTGTATGACGACCCCTCTCTCTGAATCGCTGTTGTGGGAAGAACACCTGCCCGGCGGTAACCACTGGTCCGGCCGCCTGCGCCGGGGCACCGCCCTGCGACTGACCGACCTCCAAGGCGGCGCCAATGTGTCGGCTCTGTTCTTCAATGCCGAGCAGCCGCTGGAGCGTTACAACATGCCCGACACCCTGAAGTCGCAGCACACCGCCTACCTGGCGGCAGGCTACGTCTGCCAGTCCGACATGGGCCGCGTGCTGTGCTCCATCACCGCCGACAGCCTGGGCTGGCACGACACCTGGTGCGGCGTGAGCGACGCGGCCATGGTGCAAGCCCGTTTTGGCGAGAAGCACTACCAGCAGCACCGCAACGCCATGCACCGCAACGGGCGCGACAACCTGCTCATCGAGCTGGCCAAGTGGGGCCTGGGCGTGCGCGATCTGGTGCCCTGCATCAACTTCTTCAGCAAAGTGGTGACCGATGACGCCGGTGCGCTGCGCCACGTGCCCGGCCACAGTGCGGCGGGCAGCACGGTGGACCTGCGTTTTGAGATGGACACCTTGGTCGTGCTGAGCAGCGCGCCGCACCCGCTGGACGCCAACCCGGTCTATGCCCCGGCCGACGTGCGCTTAAGCGCCTACCGCGCCCCCCCCGTGGCCGCAGACGACGCCTGCCGCACCCGCTGCGCGCAGAACGGCCGCGCCTTCACCAACACCGAACGTTATTGCGGAGTCGCAGCATGAGCGCCTTGCTGAAAAGCCCCCTCGACCCGGCACACGCCGTGCTGGACCAGACCTGCCTGGCCGGTGACCCGTGGATGGGCACCGTGCGTGCGGGCCAAACCTTCCGCATCCTCGACCTCGAAGGCAACCAGGCCGTAGACACTTTGTTTTACAGCGCCGCGGACGGCCAGGAGCGCTACAGCGCGGCCGACACCCTGGCCCGCAACGGCCAGCTCTACCTCGGGCTGGGCTCCAAGCTGTATTCCAACGCAGGTCGGGTCATGCTCACCATTACCGCCGACACCTGCGGCCGCCACGACACCCTGGGCGGCGCCTGCTCCAGCGAAAGCAACACCGTGCGCTACGCCTTGGACAAGCGGCCCATGCACAGCTGCCGCGACAGCTTCATGTTCGCCTTGTGTCACCACCGCGAGGCGGGCTTGCTGGGCCTGGGCAAACGCGACATTGCGCCCAACATCAACTTCTTCATGAACGTGCCAGTCACCCCCGAAGGCCACCTGAGCTTTGCCGATGGCATCTCGGGTGCGGGCAAGTATGTGGAGATGAAGGCCGAGATGGATGTGGTGGTGCTCATCTCCAACTGCCCGCAGCTCAACAACCCCTGCAACGGCTACAACCCCACGCCCATCCGCCTGCTGGTCTGGAACTGATTGCTATTGAATTCATAGCTGTTTGCGCATATTAAACGAGGGCTGGAAGGCGATTTCATGCCTAAGTCCCACCTGCCACGGGACGACTCGTGGTGTGTACACCAACCGGCGGGACGGCCCGCCACCGGGGAACTTCCTCATGTTTGATACCGTTTTGATTGCCAACCGCGGCGCCATCGCCTGCCGTGTGATCCGCAGCCTCCGGGCGCTGGGCTTGCGCTCGGTGGCGGTGTATTCCGAAGCCGATGCCGACTCCCTGCACGTGGCCCAGGCCGACGAGGCCGTGTGCATCGGTCCCGCACCGGCGGCCCAGAGCTACCTGAATATGCAGCGCATTTTGGAGGTCGCCCGCGCTACCGGGGCAGGGGCCATCCACCCCGGCTACGGCTTCTTGTCCGAAAACCCTGATTTTGCCCAGGCCTGCGAAGACGCAGGCATTGCCTTCATCGGCCCCACCCCGGCGCAGATGCGGGCCTTCGGCCTCAAGCACACCGCCCGTGCCTTGGCCGAGGCCCAGGGCGTGCCGCTTTTGCCCGGCAGCGGCTTGCTGGCCGATGTGGCACAAGCGCTGGCCGAGGCCGCACGCATCGGCTACCCCGTCATGCTCAAAAGCACGGCGGGCGGCGGCGGTATCGGCATGCGCCTGATCCGCAGCGAGGCCGAGATGGGCCCTGCGTTTGAAGCGGTACAACGCCTGGCGACGGCCAACTTCAAAGACGCAGGCTTGTTTTTAGAGAAGTTTGTCGAGCGCGCCCGCCATATCGAGGTGCAGCTCTTCGGCGACGGCCAAGGCACGGTGGTGGCGCTGGGGGAGCGCGATTGCTCGGCCCAGCGGCGCAACCAGAAAGTGGTGGAAGAAACCCCCGCCCCCGGCCTGAGCGACGCCACCCGCCAAGCCCTGCAAGCCACCGCCGTTCGCTTGGCCCGTGCGGTTAACTACCGCTCTGCCGGTACGGTGGAATACGTGCTGGACGCCGACACCGGCGCCTTCTACTTTCTGGAGGTCAACACCCGCCTGCAGGTGGAGCACGGGGTCACCGAGCAGGTGTTTGGTGTCGACCTCGTGGGCTGGATGTTGCGCCTGGCGCGGGGCGACCAGTTCGCGCTGGACGTGCCAGCGCCGCAAGGCGCGTCTATCCAGGTCCGCCTCTATGCCGAAGACCCGGCCCGTAACTTCCAGCCCTGCGCGGGCGGCTTGACGGAGGTCGTGTTTCCTGACGACGCTAGAGTTGAAACTTGGGTCGCCACCGGCAGCGACGTGCCGCCCAACTACGACCCCATGATCGCCAAGCTCATCGTCACCGGCACCGACCGGGCCGACGCGGTGGCCAAGCTGCAGGCCGCGCTGGCTGCCACCCGCCTCGGCGGTATTGAAACCAACCTGCGCTACCTGCGCGCAGTGGCTGCCGACCCGGTGTTTGTGGAAGGCCGTATGGTCACCCGCAGCCTGGGCGAGCTGCACTACCAGCCGCAAGCGCTGGAAGTGCTGGAGCCCGGCGTGCAAACCACCCTGCAAGACCACCCCGGACGCACCGGTTACTGGGCGGTAGGTGTGCCGCCCAGCGGCCCCATGGACGATTTGGCCATGGGCTTGGCCAACCGGCTGGTGGGCAACGCGCCCGGCACGGCCGCGCTGGAGTGCACGCTCAGCGGCCCGCGCCTGCGCTTTCATGCCGACACGGTGGTGGCAGTGTGTGGCGCGCCCATGGCCTTGGCGGTGGACGGCCTGCCTTTGCCGCTCTGGCAGACCCACACCATCCGCGCAGGCAGTGTGCTCAGCCTGGGCGCCGTGCAGGGCGCGGGCGCCCGCAGCTACTTGGCCGTGCGTGGTGGCTTTGATGTGCCGCTGTACCTGGGCAGCCGCTCCACCTTCACGCTGGGCCAATTCGGTGGTCATGCGGGGCGCACCCTGCGCGCGGGCGACATGCTGCACGTTGGCGCAGACGTTGTCGCAGACGCACTGACCAGTCTGCCGCCCGAGGTGGTGCCCGCCTATGGCGCGCAGTGGGACATTGCGGTGCTCTACGGCCCGCACGGCGCGCCCGACTTCTTCACCGATGGCGATGTAGACATGTTCTTCGCCACCGACTGGGAGGTGCACTACAACTCCAGCCGCACCGGCGTGCGCCTGATCGGCCCCAAGCCCCAATGGGCGCGCCGCGATGGCGGCGAGGCGGGTTTGCACCCCTCCAACATTCACGACAACGCCTATGCCATAGGCGCCATCGACTTCACCGGCGATATGCCCGTCATCCTCGGGCCCGACGGCCCCAGCCTCGGGGGCTTTGTGTGCCCTGCGGTGCTGCTGGCCAGCGAGCGCTGGAAGATGGGGCAGCTGCGCCCCGGCGACACGGTGCGCTTTCGCTGTGTGACGGCGGACGAGGCAGCCACCCTGCACGCGGCCCACGTCGCCCGGGTGCAGCAGCTCGCTTACGCCCCACCGGCGCTGCCCCTGCGCACTGCGGCGGTCGGCTCACCCGTGCTGGCCCAGCGCGCAGCCCAAGGCGACCGCCCGGCGCTTGTGCTGCGCCAGGCGGGCGACCGCTATGTGCTGGTGGAGCTGGGTGACGCGGTGCTGGACATTGCCCTGCGCATGCGGGTGCACGCGCTCATGCAAGCCCTGCAAAGCCAGAACCTGCCGGGCATCGTGGACCTGACGCCGGGCATCCGCTCGCTTCAAGTGCATTTTGAGCCTCTAGCCCTCGAATTACCTGCGCTGATAGCTGCAATTTTTATAGCAGACGACGCCTTGGGCGACACCGCCGACATCGCGGTGCCCTCGCGTACGGTGTACCTGCCGCTCTCCTGGGACGACAGCGCCACCCGCCTGGCCATCGAGAAGTACATGCAGTCGGTGCGGCCGGACGCACCCTGGTGCCCGAGCAACATCGAGTTCATCCGCCGCATCAACGGGCTGCAAAGCATTGAAGAGGTGCAGCGCATCGTGTTCGAGGCGCGCTATCTCGTCATGGGGCTGGGCGATGTGTATCTGGGCGCGCCGGTGGCCACGCCGCTGGACCCGCGGCACCGCTTGGTCACCACCAAATACAACCCCGCCCGCACCTGGACGCCGGAAAATGCCGTGGGCATAGGCGGCGCCTACATGTGTGTCTACGGTATGGAAGGCCCCGGAGGCTATCAGTTTGTGGGCCGCACCCTGCAAATGTGGAACCGCTGGCGCGACGCCACCAGCGGCGCCCCCGCCTTTGAGGCGGGCAAGCCCTGGCTGCTGCGCTTTTTCGACCAGATTCGCTTCTACCCCGTGGGCGAGGAGGAGCTGCTGCGCATCCGCCGCGACTTTCCCGCCGGGCGCTACCCGTTGCGGGTGGAGGAGGGCACCTTCCGCCTGCGCGACTACCAGCACTTTCTGGACACGCATGCCACCGACATTGCCAACTTCCGCCAGGTGCAAGGCCAGGCGTTTGAAGAAGAGCGCGAACGCTGGCGCGAAGCGGGCCAGGCCGAATACGTGGGCGAGCCCGAAGCCGCCGACACCACCGGCAGCGCCGAGGCCCTGCCTGCGGGCGCACGGGCGGCCACCACGGCGGTGCCCGGCAGCGTCTGGAAGCTGCTGGTGGCCGAGGGTGCCACGGTGAGCGAGGGCGAGCCCCTGCTGATCGTGGAGTCTATGAAGATGGAATTTGCCGTGTCGGCCCCCTGTGCCGGGCGGGTGCTCCAGCTGCTGTGCCGCGAAGGGCAGGCCGTGGGCGCCGGACAAAACGTTGTTGTGATTCAAGGAGAAACCGCATGAAAGCCACCCCCCTGTCCCTGAGCATTGCGAGCCTGCAGCAGGCCTACCGCGACGGCATGCTCACCCCCTTGCAAGTGGTGGAGCAGGTAGTGGCTGCCATTGCTGACGACAGCCACCACGCCTGGATCCACCGCATCGACATCGACACACTGCGCGCGCGCGCCAGCGCATTGATGGCGCGCGGCCCCGAGGGGCTGCCGCTCTGGGGCATTCCCTTTGCCATCAAGGACAACATCGACCTGGCCGGCGTGCCCACCACCGCCGGCTGCCCCGACTACGCCTACACCCCGGAGCAGAGTGCCACCGTGGTGCAGCGGCTGCTGGATGCGGGGGCCATTGCCATCGGCAAGACCAATCTGGACCAATTTGCCACCGGCCTGAACGGCACCCGCTCGCCCTATGGCGCGTGCCGGAACTCCTACAACCCCGATTTCGTGTCCGGCGGCTCCAGCGCAGGCTCGGCGGTGTCGGTCGCTCTGGGGCAGGTGAGCTTTTCGCTGGGCACGGATACCGCAGGCTCCGGCCGGGTGCCCGCGGGCTTTAACCATTTGGTGGGGCTCAAGCCCAGTCTGGGGCTGCTGTCCACCCATGGTGTAGTGCCGGCCTGCCGCACGCTGGATGTGGTGTCCATCTTCGCGCTCACGGCAGATGACGCGCAGCAAGTGTTCGCCGTGGCCCATGCCCCGGACCCGCAAGACGCCTACTCTCGCGCCACACCTGCTCATGGATTTGACTTCGGGCGTGCAGCCCGCTGGCGCGTGGGAGTGCCCCGCGCCGACCAATTGCAGTTCTTTGGCGACGCTGGCTACGCCCAGGTGTTTGAAGAGGCCCGTGCCCGCGCCCTGTCGCTAGGTGCCGAGCTCGTGGAAATCGACTTTGCCCCGTTTCAAGAAACCGCCCGTTTGCTCTACGAAGGCCCGTGGGTCGCCGAGCGTTACCAAGCCATTCGCGCGTTTATCGATGCGAAGCCGGAGGCGGTGTTTCCGGTCACCCGCGAAATCACTTTGGGCGGTGCCAAGCCGCTGGCGGCCGACGCGTTCGCGGCGCAGTACCGCTTGCGTGCGCTGGCCCAGCGCTGCCACGCGGTGTGGAGTGGCATCGACTGCATGCTGCTGCCCACGTCCCCGACCATCCACACCATCGAGACCATGCTGGCCGAGCCCATCGCCCGCAATAGCGACTTCGGTTATTACACCAACTTCGTCAATCTGTTGGACTACTCCGCTATTGCGGTGCCCATGGGCTTCCGGCCCGACGGCATGCCGTGTGGCGTGACCTTTGTGGCCCCGGCCTTTCAGGACCAGCCGCTGCTGCACCTCGCACAACGCTGGCAACACGCCTTGCAGGGCAAGGCGGCAACCCTGGGGGCTACCGGCCACACCGCCGTCCCCATGGCACCTGTGCAGGCTGTGCCCAGCGGGCAGGTGCAGGTGGCGGTGTGCGGCGCACATCTGGAAGGGCAGCCCCTGAACAGCCAGCTCACCAGCCGCGGCGCCCGCTTGGTGCAGCGCACCACCACCAGCCCGGACTACCGCCTGGTCGCGTTGCCGGACGGCAAACGCCCCGGTTTGGCCCGTGTGCCCCAAAGCGGCGTGGCGATTGAGGTCGAGGTATGGGAGATGCCAGTACGCGAATTCGGCAGTTTTGTGGCCGGCATTCCGGCGCCTTTAGGGATTGGCCGCACCGTGCTGGCCGATGGCAGCCAGGTGCCGGGCTTTATCTGCGAGCCAGCAGGGCTGGAGGGCGCGCAGGACATCAGCCACTTTGGGAGCTGGCGCGCCTACCTGCAATCCAAGGTACGTTAATCGCGCGGTGTGGCGTAGAGTGGCAGGACAAGGCAGGCAAGGGAATTCCTGTCTTGGTTCTGCCACGGCAGGCCGGTAGACTCGTCCGACCTCTCAAGTCCGACAACTTTACAGATGCTTTGCACAGCAGTCGGAATTGACATAGTCAATTTACGTTGGCGCGGCCTATCATCAAAAATGAGAGCCGAACGCATGCGTTTGTGATGCCCGTCCTGCCCCTTTTTGCCACCTGTCCTTGCCCCGCCCATGAACCTTTATCGTGCCAAAGTCGCGCTGGCTTGCTCAGCCTTGCCCTTATTCATCCTGGGTTGCTCCGGCAAGACGGACACCGCACCGGCGGCCGCCGCATCGGGCGCTGCCAGCCCGGCGGCCACACCGGCCAGCGGTGCAGCCAGCGCCCCGGCTGGCGGGCCCGCCTCGGTGAGCACGGTGAAGGCGCAAAAGAAAGACCTCAACGTCACCCTCAAGGCGAGCGGTACGGTGGTGCCGCTCAACGTGGTGGATGTCCGAACCCAAATGAACAGCACCATCAAAAGCGTGCATTTCAAAGAAGGCCAGTTCGTCAAAGCCGGGCAACTGCTCTTCACCCTGGATGCGCGCACCGATGAGGCCAATGTGGCCAAAGCAGCGGCGCAACTGGCCAAAGACAATGTGTCGCTGGTGGATGCCAAGCGCCAGTTTGAGCGTGCAAAGCAGCTGTTTGCGCAAAATTTCATCTCGCAGGGCTCCGTGGATACTGCGCAGGCCCTGGTCGACAGCGTGAATGCGACGGTCGTCGCTGACCAGGCGGCGCTCGATGCCGCCAAGGTGGCCTTGTCGTATTCCCGCATCGTCGCACCGGCGTCCGGTCGGGCGGGCGCGGTCAATGTGTTTGTCGGTAGCGCGGTGCAGGTCAATGTGACAAGCTTGGTCACCATCACCCAGCTGGACCCGGTGGGCATTCAGTTCAGCATTCCGCAGCGCAACCTTGGCGACGCTTTGTCGGCCTTGAAAGAAGGTGCATCGGTGAAAGCCACCCTGGCTGACGGCGGCGGCAGCTACAAGGGCAAATTGCAGTTTGTGGACAGTGCGGTCGATGCGAGTTCGGGCGCGGTGAGGGCTAAAGCTGTGTTTGCCAATCCGGACAACAAGCTCTGGCCGGGTGCCTTTGCTGAAGTGCAGCAGACCATTGCCAGCCTTCCCGATGCGGTGGTGATTCCTGTGGCCTCCATCGTGCAAGGTGCGCGCGGCACCATCGTGTATGTGGTCGAAGACGGCAAAGCGGTGCTCAAACCCGTCAAGCTGGTGTATTCCGAAGCGGGAGAGGCGGCTGTAACGGGCATCAAAGCCGGAGACTCTGTGGTGCTGGACGGCAAACAAAACCTGCGGCCTAACGTGCCGGTGGTGGAGCGTGCCAAAGAAAGCCCAGAGGGCAAAGGCAAGCAGAAAGACGGGGACGCTAAACCCTCAGAATCCAAGGCCTCGGATAACAAGCCCGCCGCCAGTGACGCAGCCAAGCCCGCCACACCATGAACATCTCTGAACATTTCATCCGCCGTCCGGTGATGACGGTGCTGCTCAACCTTGCCATCGTCATGGCGGGGGTGATTGGGTTTCGCAGCATTCCGGTGGCCGCATTGCCGAGTTATGACACGCCGGTGATCAACGTCTCCGCCTCGCTGGCTGGTGCCAGCCCGGAGACCATGGCCACCGCAGTGGCGCTGCCGCTCGAAAAGCAGTTCCAGACTGTGCCGGGACTGAAAACGATCAGCTCCACCAGCACACTCGGCAGCACCTCGCTGACCCTGGAGTTTGAGGAGTCCCGCAACATCGACGCCGCTGCGGTAGACGTGCAGGCCGCCTTGCTGCGCGCCCAGCGCGCATTGCCCAGCGACATGACCAACCCGCCGTCGTATCGCAAGGTGAACCCTGCGGACGCACCGGTGTTGCTGGTGGCGCTGCAATCCCCCTCTTTGTCGCCGGCGGAGCTGCAAGACTATGCAGAGCACCTGATCGTGCCCACGCTCTCGACCGTGAACGGGGTGGCGCAGGTCAACGTGTTCGGGTCCAAGCGCTACGCGGTGCGGGTGCGGGTGCAGCCACAGGCGCTGGTCGCCCGCAACATCGGGCTGGACGAAATCAGTGCCGCCCTGCGAGCCGCCAACGTGAACACGCCTGTGGGCACCTTGGAGGGACCCAAGCAAACCTTGGTGCTGCAGGCCAACAAGCAACTGCGCTCGGCAGAAGAGTTTGCAGCCTTGATTGTCAGCACAAAAGGCGGCAACCCGGTGCGTCTGCGCGATGTCGCTGTCGTGGAAGACAGTCTGGAAACGCTCAAAAGCTGGGCCACCCTGAACGGCGAACCTTCCATCACCTTGGCGGTGCAACGCCAGCCGGGTGCCAATACGGTGCAAGTGGTCGACTCTATCCGCGCTGCCCTGCCGGCCTTGCAGTCCCAGATGCCGGCCTCCGTCAAGCTCACGCCGGTGAACGACCGCTCCTTGTCCGTGCGCGAGGCTTTGCACGATGTGACCCTGACTCTGGCTGGGACTATTGTTCTGGTCGTGCTGGTCATCTTCTTGTTTTTGCGCCGCTTTGTGGCCACCGTGATTCCTGCACTTTCATTGCCGGTGTCCCTCATGGGGGCAGTGGCCTTGCTGTGGGGCCTGAACTACAGCCTCGACAACATCTCACTGCTCGGGCTGACCTTGGCGGTGGGGCTGGTAGTGGACGACGCCATCGTGGTGCTGGAGAACATCATCCGCCACGTGGAAAAAGGCGAGAACGCGTTTCAGGCCGCCTTGCGCGGTGCGCGTGAAGTCGGCTTCACCATCATCTCGATTTCGGTGTCGTTGATTGCGGTGTTCATTCCCATCTTCTTCATGCCCGGCGTGATCGGCCTGTTGTTCCACGAGTTTGCCGTGGTGGTGGGCTTATCGATTGTGGTGTCTGCATTTGTGTCGCTGACCCTGGTGCCCATGCTGGCCAGCCGCTTCTTGAAAGACGAAGCGCACATGAAGCGCCCCGGTGTGGTGGTGCGCAGTTTCGAGCGCGCCTTCAACGCCACCTTGGCCGGCTACACCCGCATGCTGGATCTGGCGCTCGCGCACCGCTGGGTGATTTTGGCGATTGCGCTCTCTACCTTTGTGGCTACCGCGTGGCTACTGCAAGTGATTCCCAAGGGCTTCTTCCCGGAAGAAGACATCGGCCAGATCCAGGTCACGACCGAGGCCGCAGAAGACACCTCATTCACCGCCATGGTGGCCTTGCAAGAGCGTGCCGCTGAAATCATCCGCAAAGACCCGAACGTGGCCATGGTGAGCTCGTTCAATGGCGGCAATGGCGCGCAGAACACCGGCCGCATGTTTGTGACACTCAAGCCCCAGTCCGAACGCGAGCCCATGAAAAAAGTGGTGGAAGGCCTGCGAAAGAAGTTGCGTGGCGTGGCCGGCATCAACGTGTTCATGCGCCCCACCCAGAACTTGCAGCTGGGCGGCCGCCAGAGCAAGGCGCAGTACCAGTACATCCTGCAAAGTATCCGGGCCGACGAGCTCAGCACCTGGGCCCAAAAGCTGCAGGAAAAGCTGCGCACGGACCCGGTGTTCCGCGACGTGACCAGCGACTCCCAGCTGCGTGGTTTGCAGGCGCAACTCAAGATCGACCGTGACCGTGCCAACTCTCTGGGCGTGTCGGTGGACAGCATCCGCACCGCCCTGTTCAGTGCCTTCGGCGAGCGCCAGGTCTCCACCATTTACCTGCCGACCGATAGCTACCAGGTCATCATGGAGGTGGCCCCCGAGGCCAAGCAGGACGAGTCTGCCATTAACGGCATTTATGTCCGCTCCAGCACTGGTGCTCTGGTGCCCCTGAGCAGCTTCACCACGGTGGAGCGTTCGGTAGGCCCGACCTCCATCAACCACGTGGGCCAATTGCAAGCGGTCACGGTGTCGTTCAACCTGGCGCCCGGGGCTGCCTTGGGAGACGCCACCGCGCGGATCGATGCTGCCCGCGAGGCCATCCAGATGCCAAGCTCCATCATCAGCAGCTACGGTGGCGATGCTGCCGTCTTCAAAAACTCGCAAGGCAGCCAGGCGATCCTGATCGTTGCGGCGCTGCTGGTGATTTATGTGTTGCTGGGGGTGCTGTACGAGAGCTATATCCACCCCATCACCATCCTGGCCGGTCTGCCATCGGCCGCCACCGGTGCACTGGCCACGCTCATGTTTTTCGGACAGGACCTGACGCTGATCGCCACCATCGGCCTGGTGCTGCTCATCGGTATCGTGAAGAAGAACGCGATCATGATGATTGACTTCGCCCTCGATGCGCAGCGCCATATGGGCATGACACCGGCCGAGGCGATCCGCGAGGCGTGTATCTTGCGTTTCCGCCCCATCATGATGACCACGCTGGCCGCACTCATGGGCGCCCTGCCGATTGCGCTGGGTATCGGCGCCGGTGCAGAGCTGCGTCAGCCCCTGGGATTGGCCGTGGTGGGCGGGCTGATCTTCTCGCAGGCCATCACCCTGTTCATCACGCCGGTGCTCTACCTGATGCTGGAGCGGTTTAGCGGCACGGGCCCTATCGTCACGCCCGAGGCTGCGCAGGTCGAGGTGTAAGCCACACCATGCCGCGCTTTGCTGCCAACCTCTCGCTGCTCTACAACGAGCACGCCTTTCTGGACCGCTTTGCCGCAGCGGCACAAGACGGGTTCACCGCAGTCGAGTTTCTGTTTCCGTATGACTACGCTGCGGCCGATATAGCGAGCCGGTTGCAGGCGCATGGCTTGCAGCAGGTCTTGATGAACGCACCCCCCGGTGACTGGGCTTGTGGCGAGCGCGGCATTGCCGCGCTGCCCGGGCGGGAGGCCGAGTTCCGCGAGGGCTTTGCCCGCGCGCTGGACTATGCCCACGCACTCGACTGCCCCCGCATTCATGTGCTGGCCGGTGTGTTGCCGCCCGGTGCAGACGCCGCAGCATGCCAAGCGGTCTACGAGTCCAACCTCGCTTGGGCTGCCCGGCAGGCGGCAGTGGTGGGGTGCACGGTGCTGATCGAGCCCATCAACACCCGCGACTTTCCGGGCTACCTGTTGCAAACCCAGGCGCAGGCCCATGCGCTTGTGCAGGCGGTGGGCGCGCCCAACCTGCAAGTGCAGTTTGACCTGTACCACTGTCAGGTCATGGAGGGCGATGTCGCCACCAAGCTCCGCGCGTATCTGCCCACCGGCCGGGTCGGCCATATTCAGATTGCGGGCGTCCCCGGCCGGCATGAGCCCGACGTGGGGGAGCTGAACTACGCCTACCTGTTTGGCGTGATTGACGAAGTCTCCGCGCAGTGCGGCTGGGATGGCTGGGTGGGCTGCGAGTACCGGCCGCAGCGTGGCACGGTTGCCGGCGCCACCCGCGAGGGCTTGGGCTGGCTGCCACGTCGATCAGGGTAAGTCCCTAAAATCGATGGATGACTGAAACCTCCTCCACCGTAATCGCCACCCACAGTGGCACCTTCCACGCCGACGATGTATTTGGCGTGGGCATTTTGATGGGCGTGTTCCCTGCCCACACCCTGGTGCGCACCCGCAAGCAAGAGTTGATTGAGGCCGCTGACTTTGCGGTCGATGTCGGTGGCGTGTGGGATGCCGCGCGCGGCCGGTTCGACCACCATCAGCGCGGCTTCGACGGTGCCCGCCCGGCTACCGAGGTGGATGGTGCCACCGTGCCCGGCGTGGGCTATGCCAGCGCCGGCCTGGTGTGGTCTGCCCACGGCACCGCGTATGTGCAGGCATGGGCCGCGGCCGGTGGCCACGCGCTCGACGCCGCTGCGGTGGAGCAAATCGTGCGCTCCATCGACCACTCGCTGGTGCAGTACCTCGACATTGTGGACACCGGGCAGGGCGATGTGTCGCCCGGCATCTTCGGGCTCTCCAGCCTGATCGCCCAGCTCAACACCCACTGGCTCGAAGAAAAAGGCTTGGACCACGCGGCCAAGGCCCAGTTGCTGGAAACCCGCTTCCGCGAGGCGATTGCCATTACCCGCAAGTTTCTGGACCACGCCATCGGCAAAAAAGTGGCGCAAATCCGCGCCATGAATACCGTGCGCCAGGCGCCGCGCCTGCTGGAGGGGCGTGTGCTTCATTTACAAGAGGGCGGCATGCCCTGGACGCATGTGGTCGTGAATGAAATGCCCGAGGTCATGTTTGTGATTTACCCCGACTCGGACGGCGACCAGTACCAAATCAAGACCGTGCCGGTCGAAGCCGGTTCGTTCACCGCCCGTCTGGACTTGCCGGCAACTTGGGCTGGCCTGCGCGATGGTGAGTTGGCCGCGGTGAACGGCGTGGTTGACAGCGTTTTTTGCCACCTGAACCTGTTTATCGGTGGAGCCCGCAGCTTTGACGGCGCGGTGAAGATGGCTGAGTTGGCGCTGGCGGACGCTGCTGCCGCATGACGGCTCTGCAGCCACCTTCCGCACTGCAACAAGTCCGCGCAGCTATCCGCGCCAATGCGCTGCCCGGCGTGTTGCTCTGGTGCGGGCTGGCCGTGCTGCTGCTGGCCTACGCCACCGCGCCGGCGTTCCAGCAGGGTCTGGCCCGTTGGGGCGATGTCAAAGAGGCGTGGGGCCTCGCGTTTGCGTTTGTGTCTTACGTGGTGTTTGCCGTGCTGGTGCCCGAGGGCTTGAGCGTGGCGCTGGGCCGCCAGACCTGGACCCGCAAGACCACCCGCGATGTGCTCTACGCCGGGCTGGTGTTCGGCAGCATTGGCCTCACGGTGGATGTGCTGTACGGCGTGCAGGTGCATCTGTTTGGCGAGCAGAGCGATGCACTCACCCTGGTCAAAAAGATGCTGTTTGACCAGTTTGTGTATTCGCCGGTGTCTAACTTTGTGATCGTTGCCCTGTTTGCCTGGCGCGAGGGCGGTTTCACCCGCAAGACACTGCGGCATTTGTTTTCTGCCGATTTTCTGGCGCACCAGTACCTGCCGGTGCTGATTGCCATGTGGTGCGTCTGGATACCCGGTGTGATGGTGATTTACTTCATGCCCACCGAGTTGCAGTTCCCGGTGGCTTCGCTCATTCTGGTGTTCTGGATTCTGATTTTCAAGTTCGTTCGCAAAGGCTGATTGCTATAAAAAATATAGCTGCTTGCTCATATTCCACGTGGGCTAGTTGCCGATTTGGCACTAAATGCAGATGCGCTAGGCCTTTAGCGCCACTTCGATCTGCTGCAGCATGGGGGCCGCGTCGAGGTAGTCCAGGGCAATCGGGTAAACGCCCCGGGCTGTTTGCAGCACCAGGCTGGGAAAGCCCTGGATCGGCAAGCGCCGCACGGCAGCAAGCTCCGCGTGCAGTGCCTCATCCAGCGCCGGGCTGGAGAGCGCGGCGTCGAACGCGGCAGCGTCCAAGCCCAGCGACTCGGCCAGCGCCACCAGCGTGCTGGTGTCCGACGGGTTGCGGGCCTGCAGGTAATACGCCTCCTGAATCGCCTGCACCATCGCCTCCTCCGTGTCGGGATTCATCTGCCGCGCTAGTAGCACGGCACGGCAGGCGGGGTAGGTGGAGCGGCGCGGTGTGCACCGGGTCCAGAAGTCGTGGTTGAACCGCGTGCCCGGTACCCGGAGTTCAATGCTCCGCCAGATCGCCTGCAATTTGGCCTGCATGGCCGGCTCCATGGGAAGGTCGCTGTCAGGCGCCAGCCCGCCCACCCTGCGCTGCACCGTTAGCGTTGCCGGGAGCTGAGCCCGCAACTGTGCCCAGACGAGGCGGAACGCCCAGCACCAACTGCACATAGGGTCGTGGACATGGATGAGCCGGGGCAGGGGGTCGGGGGAATGGGTCATGGTGCCCATTGGATCACGGCCACGGCCACGGCCAGAGCCACAGGTGCCGGGCTAGCGTCCGGACCACGCCTGTTGCTGCGCCACAAAGCCGTCAAACGCGGCTAGCAGGGGTTGCCAGCGCGCTGCGTTGCCTTCGAGCTGCGCCAAGGCGGCGCAGGTCGCCTCCAGGGTGGAGAGCTGCCCCGGCGCGTGGGCCTTGCGGATGGCGTAGCGGCCCTCGGGCACCGTGTTGAGCACCAGCCGGGGCAGCGCTTGCAGGGCCGGGCTTTGGTGCAGCATCTTGCGGCTTTTGCGCCAGGTAGCGTCCAGCACCACCAGCCGCACGCCGGCCGGGTTGCCCAAGCGGCCGGCATCCAGCGGGGCAGGTGCTGCGTGGTCGGGGTAATCGGTCGGGGGGTAGAGCAACACGGTGTAGGCTGGCCCGGGCCACAGGCTCTGCAAGGTGGCGTGGTCAAACACCTCGCCCACGACCAACTGGCTACCGGGCAGGCTCAAGTGCAGCAGGCGCGCACTGTTTTTGGCGTGGTGCTGTTCCAGCGGGTGCTGCAGTATCAGCACCTCGCACGCAGCCGGCGTGGGCGTGACCCAGCCGCAAATACAGGTGATTTGCGGGCGCAAACACACCGCGCACACCGGGCGCGAGCCGTGGGTGGAAGAAATACTATTGCGGCGCTGCGGGAGCAGCGCGGTCAAAGTCGCTGGCGTCGTGGCGCTCGCGCAGTTGTTCTGACGGCTCACCGGTAACCCGGTTAACCATGCGACCGCGCTTCACGGCGGGGCGGGCGTAGAGTTGGTCTGCCCAGCGTTGCACATGCTTGTACTCGTGCACGCTCAAGAACTCGGCAGCACCATAGTTCCAGCCTTTGACCAAGCCGCCGTACCAGGGGAACACCGCCATGTCGGCAATGGTGTACTCGCTGCCCGCCAGGTATTCGTGGTCGGCCAGGCGGCGGTCCAGCACGTCGAGCTCGCGTTTGACTTCCATGGCAAAGCGGTCAATGGCGTATTCGATCTTGGTAGGGGCATAGGCATAAAAATGCCCGAAGCCGCCGCCCAAATAGGGCGCGCTGCCCATTTGCCAGAACAACCAGTTCAGCGTCTCGGTGCGGCCTGCAAGGTCTTTGGGCAAAAACGCCCCGAACTTTTCAGCTAAGTACAGCAGGATGGAGCCCGACTCAAACACGCGCAAGGGCTCCGCTCCACTGCGGTCCAGCAAGGCGGGGATTTTGGAGTTGGGGTTGATGTCCACAAAGCCGGAGCCGAACTGATCGCCATCACGGATGTTGATCAGCCACGCGTCGTACTCGGCGCCCGTGTGGCCCAGCGCCAGCAGCTCTTCGAGCAGGATGGTCACTTTCACGCCATTGGGCGTGCCCAGCGAATAGAGCTGCAGTGGGTGCTTGCCTACGGGCAATTCTTTGTCGTGCGTGGGGCCGGCAATCGGGCGGTTGATGTTGGCGAACGCGCCGCCGTTGTCTTTGTCCCAAGTCCAGACTTGGGGGGGTACATATTGGGTGGTGTCGCTCATGGGGGGTGCTCCGGAATGATGGGCGGTTTGCTGATTCCATGATATTCGTGAAACAGAAAGCGGCTCGGGCTGCAGGCATTCGGGGGTATAAAGGTTTCCACCATGGCAACAACCAACAAAGTCAACGATCCCGCTATGAGCGCGCCGGCAATGCAAGACGAGCACGCTCGCCTGAAAGCGCTGCCCAAGGCGGAGGTGCACCTGCACCTGGAAGGCTGCTTTGAAGCCGCGCTGATTGCGCAGTGGGCCACAACAGAAGGCGTGGCCCTGCCCCGCCCGCAGGAAGACTTGTTCAAGTTCTCGGGCCTAGCGGACTTTTTGGGTTTTCTGGATCTGGCTTGCGGCCTGGCCCGCACGCAAGACCGGCTGGTGGAGCTGGCCTACGGCCTCAGCCAGCGGCTGGCCGCCAACGGTACCGGCTATGCGGATGTCATTTTCAATCCCACCCACTGGCACGCATGGCACGGCCGCCTGGGCCCCATGCTCGACGCCATCGACGCGGGCTTTACGGCAGCGGAGCAAGACGGCTTGCCCGGCGTGGGCCTGTGCGTCAGCCTGCTGCGCACCCAGTCGGCCAACGAGGCTATCGAATTGGTGAACACCCTCACCACCCTGCGCCACCCGCGCGTGGTGGCCCTGTCGGTAGACGGCAACGAGGCCACCGCCGGCCGCACCGGCCCCCGGTTTGCGGAGGCCTTCCGCCAAGCGGGCCGTGCCGGCCTGCGCCGCACCGTGCACGCGGGCGAATCCAGCGGGCCAGAAGGCGTGTGGGATGCCGTGGAGCTACTGGGCGCTGACCGCATCGACCACGGCGTGCGCGCCATCGAAGACCCGGCGCTGGTGCGCATGCTGGCGGACCGGCAGATTCCACTTGGCGTGTGTCCCACGTCCAACCTCGTGTTGGGGGTTTATCCGTCGATTGAAGAACACCCCATTGAGCGGTTGCGGCTAGCCGGTGTGCGTGTATCCCTCAACACGGATGACCCGGCATTGCTGGGTGCGAGTCTGGTGGGGGAGTACGCGCTGTGCCGGCAGGCGTTTGGGTGGACTGATGAAGTGACGCTGGAAGTGGCGCGGACTTCGATTGAGGCTAGTTTTGCGAGTGAGGAGGTGAAGGTGGGGTTACTTAAGAGGCTGGCGGCTCGGCAGCCCGGCGGACTGGCTGATGAAGAAGCTTTGTTCTAGACCGGCTTCTTGCGTGATTTCGTAGGTATTGGTGGCACCCAGCCTATTCCTGACCGAGTCAGCATTCTGAGGTTCAGGCGTCTGCTCGTAGAGCACGACCTGAGTCTGAAGCTTCTGAAGGTCATCGACGCCAAACACACAGCCCACGGCCTGTTGCTCAAGATCGGCGAACACGACCCCGAGATGCATAAGACCAAGAAGGTCAACCAGTGGCACTTTGGAATGAAGGCGCATATTGGCACGGATGCTGATTCCGGCTTGGTGCACACCGTCATTGGCACCGCAGCCAACGCCAATAATGTCACAACGGTCACGCACTGCTGCGGAGAGGAGCAGGTTGTCTTCGCTGATGCTGGTTATCAAGGCGCGTCCAAGCGAGATGAGGCCAGTGGCGTGGACTGGCAGATTGCCATTCGGCTAGGCAAGCGAAAACAGCAAAGGCTCACGCCCTGGGGTGCACTCACGGAACAGGCTGAAAAACTCAAGGCAGGTGTGCAAGTCAAACTGGAGCACCCATTTCGGGTGATCAAACGCCAGTGCGGTCATGGCAAGGCCCGCTGTCGCGGGCTGGCTTAGAACACGGCTCAACCCATTACCTTGTTTGCGTTGTCCAACATCTGGATAGCCAGGAAGGTGCTTTTGCAGAGGGCGCAGGCATGAGTGCGCTTGCAAGCGTCCACACGGCCACAATTTAGACACAGTCTTGGCTTGCATCACTAGTCTAATAACGCATGTAAGATTTTCTTGATTTCACATTCGGAGCACAACGTGGAACTACTTAATAGTATTCAGGGCGACAACGTATTGGTTATCCAGGTGCAGGGAGACAATCTCGACGCTAGCAACGTGCGCGACTTTCGCGACGGCATGCAAAAGCTAATCAAAGAACAGACGCGCGTGGTGTTGGATATGTCCCACCTCAAGTTCGTCGACAGCTCGGGCCTGGGTGCGCTGATCTCATGCCTGCGTGATACCAACAGCCGCAAGGGCGATTTCCGCCTGAGTAATATATCGCGCTCGGTAATGGCCCTGTTCGAGTTGATGCGCATGCACCGCGTCTTCAGCATCCACGAGAACGCCGAAGGCGCTGTGGGGTCCTTCAGCTAGAGTCCACGCGGGCCAGCCGATAGCCAAAGCCATAAACCGGCACCATCTTCCAGCCCATTGAACCGTCGAGCTTGAGCTTCTTGCGGATGCGGCTGATATGGGTGTCTACGGTTCGTGAATTCACCTCGCTGCTAATGCCCCAGATGCTGTCTAACAAATGGTCGCGTGACATGAGCTTGGCTGGGTTCTGAAATAGGTACACCGCCAAATCAAATTCCTTTTGCGTTAGGGTGACTGCCTTGCCATTCAAAAGTAGGCTGTGCCTGGGTACATCAATCTCATAGGTGCCCATGCGCATTACCGGCAGGCCACCGGGTCTAGCTCTGCGCGCAGCTGAATGCAGGCGAGCATTGAGCTCTTGCTGCTTGGCCGGCTTGACCACAAAGTCATCGGCACCGGCCTGCAGGGCTTCTACCACGGTTTGCTCGTCATCGCGAGAGGTTAGCACCACGATGGCAAGCTTCCAGCCTTGGCTTTGGCGTACCCACCGTATCACCTCTCCGCCATCGCCATCTGGCAGCATCCAATCCAGCAGCAGCGCATCGAAGCTGCCGCCCTTGAGGGCTGCTAGCATTTCGGTCACCGTACCAAATATTTTCACGCTGTGTTGCGCGCTGCGCAGCCACAGCTCTACCAGCGCTTGCTGATCCGTGTCGTCCTCCAGTACCCCGATGTGCATTGCTTTGTTTCCTTTTTGGAGGGAATCGCCAACGCCCGCCAAGTTCACACTTACATCACAATTCATTGTGGGGGCTTGATTATTCTCCATCTATTGCATCACAGTTTTGAATCGACGCGTACATCATGTCACCCTCGGCACTGCTCTCCCAGGTCACCAATCCCACTCAAATCCGTGCCTATTTTGACTGGCACCTGGAGCAGGGCGTTTACCTGATGCTCATGATTGCCTCCAGCGATGCTCACACAATGGCGCGCATGACAGGGTTTGAGGCCGCCGATGGCAGCCTGCAAGTGGTGTGCACCGGTGTGCGCGATGTGACGGTGCGATCGGACACACCCTATGCCATGATAGGCCGCACCCCCAGCGGGGCCAACTTCCTGGCCTCCGGCACCATGCGCGCGCGCGCTGGCACCAGCGACTGTTTCTCGCTGAGCTTTCCCGCCTGGATCGACGTTTCCCAGGCGCGTGATAGTTACCGCAGCCCAGCACCGGCGGGGCATTTTCTGCACTTCAGTTCGCCGGACCCACACCTCAATGATATCGTCTGCCGGGTGCAGAACGTCAGCCTCGGTGGTCTAGCAGTCGAGTGGGACCTGCGTTACAGAAACGACTTGCCGGCACTGAACAAAATTTCCGAAGACTCCATTCTGCAATCCGGCAATAACCGGATTTCTCTGGGCAAGTTGCGGGTGGCGCACATCACTAAAAGTGGGCACCAAATCCAGCTTGGACTGACTTTCGATCGCGATGCACCACGCGAGTTCGGATCTCTGGTGCTAGATGCGCAGCGCTCACACTACCTCGCCTGAATCGGCAACTAACCCAAATGACAATCGAGAAGATGACATCGCAAAAGGGATGATTTTGGCGGCGGGACAGGGCACCCGAGCGCCCCCTGACACGTGATTTGCCAAAGCCCATGGTGCCGATACTGGGCAAGCCGGTGAGGGAGTACCTGATTGATCACCTGGCGAGCCACGGCATAAACGAGATCATGATCAACGTGGCCTACCACCACCAGCGCATTGAAGAATACTTTGACGACGGCAGTAGCTGGGGGGTGGAGATAGGCTACTCCTATGAAGGAGTGCGAGACCACGGCGACATTCTGCCCATGCCAATGGGCTCGACAGGCGGCATGCGCAGGATCCAAGACTTCAGCGGCTTCTTTGACGAGACCACGCTGGTGTTGTGCGGCGATGCCCTGATCGATTTGGATATCACGGCTGCCATCAAGGAATACAAGGCCAATTGCGCGCTGGCCAGCATCGGCATCTACATCTTCGAGTCAGAGGTGCTGTCCCTTGTACCGCAGCGCAAGGTATGTGACATCGGTGCGGAACTGTTCCGCAGCTGGTGGTACAGGACTTGCCATTTTTTGTGCAAAACCGGTCCTTCCATTGGATTGACATCGGCAAAGTCAGCGACTATTGGTCGGTGCTGCAGCGTGTTATCAAGGGGGAGATTACCGACATGAGAATGCCGGGCAAGGAGGTGCGGCAAGGCGTCTGGGTCGGCCTCAACACCTCGATTCCCTAGGACCAGGTCAAGATCGAGAGGCTGGTGTATTTTGGCTCCAGCGTTCGTGTGGAGCCTGGCGCGACCATTGTCGGCCCAGCCTGGATGGGCCACAGTAGCGTCATCCGCTCAGGCGCCAAGGTCACGCGCAGCGTGATTTTTGAATACACCTGCATTCCGGCCGATACCTATTTCAACGAGATGATTATGTCGCGGCAGTACTGCGTGGGCCGCTATGGCGAAACCCTTTACAGCGACGACGACCCCACCCAATTGCGCTGGGGTGATGCCCGCGCTTGAAAACACTCTTCCTCCACTCCCATCCAAACACCATACAAATCCAACCTCTCGTGCTCTGCGGCGGCTCCGGTTCTAGGCTCTGGCCCCTCTCCCGCGAAAAATACCCCAGCAGTTGCTGCAACTGACTGGCTCCGATTCTCTGTTCCAGGCCACTCTGCAGCGTGTCAGCGGCTTGGCGGAACACACCCTGGTGCCACTGATTGTGTGCAATGAAGAGTACCGCTTTGCTATCGCCGAGCAAGTGCGTTGCATCGGACAGAGCGGCACGCTGATTCTGGAACCCAGTGGAAAAAATACAGTACCTGCGCTCTCCGTAGGAGCACTCGAAGCTATGCGCAACGGGGCAGATCCGGTGCTGCTGGTCATGCCAGCCGACCATGTCATCGTGGACGGCGCGGCCTTCCAGGCCAGTGTGCCCAGCAGGGCGCCGTGGTGTCCTTTGGCATCACCCCGACCCGACCGGAGACCGGATACGGCTACATTCAGTGCAGCTCAGCCGCAGCCCAGGGCGAAGCGCGCACCATCCAGCGTTGTGTTGAAAAGCCCCAACGCGAAACGGCACAGGGCGATATCGCAGACGTTAATTTTCTGTGGAATGCTGGCATCTTCATGCTGCGCGCCTCGGTCTGGCTGGCTACCATGCGGATCTGCTGCCCCGATACTTTGGCGGCTTACGAAAACGCTTGGCGCTCCGGAAAAAATGATGGTGAATTCGCTCGTGTGGATGGAGCGGCATTTAATCTCTGCCCGTCCGACTCGATCGACTACGCCGTGATGGAGCGCATCACACAGCAACCTGTGGTGCCGCAATTTCCGCAGGCGCTGGTGCTGCCTCTGTCGGTCGGCTGGTCGGATGTGGGCGCCTGGGACGCTCTCTGGGACGTGCTGGCGAAGGACGCTCACGGCAATGTCGCACGCGGGGACGTGATACTAGAAGACGGCCACAACACTTTGGCATTTTCGCAAGGCCGCCTGTTGGCCTGCGTTGGTGTGGACAACATAGTGGTAGTCGAAACGCCGGACGCCATCCTCGTGGCGCACAAGGACCGCACGCAGGATGTCAAAAAGATCGTCACCCACCTGCAGCGCGAAGGTCGTGCCGAGGAACAGAACCACCGCAAGCTCTACCGTCACTGGGGTTGGTATGACAGCGTAGACATGGGCGCGCGCTTTTAGGTCAAGCGTATAGTGGTCTCACCCGGTGCCAGCCTTTCGCCGCGAATGCACCACCACCGCGCCGAGCACTGGATTGTGGTCAGCGGAACGGCCTGTGTCACCAAAGGCGATGAAACGCTGCTCCTCTCGGAGAACCAGTCCACCTATATCCCCCTGGGTACCGTGCATCGCTTGAAAAGCCCGGGTCGTGTGGAACTGGAAATGATTGAAGTGCAGTCTGGCAGCTGCTTAGGCAAAGAAGATATCGTGCGCTTTGACGACGTGTACGGTCGCGTGCCGGCATGACAGCGACACCCGGCGTGCTGCGCCTACACCACTCCGCCATCATTCGCTCGGACTATGCCGTGACGCGCCGTTTCTATACCGAGGTGCTTGGCCTGGCGGTGCTGGCCGAGAACTACCGCGTCGCACTCGACTCCTAGAGACTTGACCTGCAACTGCCCGACGGCGGCCAGGTCGAGCTATTTTCCATGCCCCAAGTCCGAGTACGCCCGTCTTACACGGAAGCCTGCGGCCTGCGCCACCTAGCCTTTACCGTGGGTGACCTCAAGGCTTGGGTGACTCACCCGGGATCACTGAGAATTGCACTGGAGTCGGTGCGCCTGGATGAGCACACGGGCAAACGCTTTATGTTCCTCCAGGACCCGGACCAATTGCCGCTTGAAATCTACGGGATCAAGGTCTTGCCGGTGGAACGGCCTGTGAGTGTTAGTCGGGCTGGACCAGCTCCGCCACCGCAGCGGCTAGGCGCTGAAGCACCGCCTGCAGGCGTTCAGGCGCAGCGCATTCGACCTCCATGGCCTCGCGCGCCAGCAGGCTGAGTTCGCCGAAGCCATAACTGCCGGCCGCACCGGCCAAGCGGTGTAGTGCCATATGGCGCGCTTGGGCATCGAGGGCGTGTTGAATGTCGTGCAGGCGCTGCGCCAGACCGGCCACAAAGGTTTGCTGGATTTTGCGAAACTGCGCGGCAAACGCCGGGTCCACGCTCTCAACCTTGGGTGTCACGCCCATGGTCCCAGTAGATACGGATGATCCCTGGCAGGGCCACCGGGTCAAAGGGCTTGACGATCACGCCCGTGGCCCCGTGCTCCAGCAGCGCCTCCACCTCGTCCTGCATGGCCTTGGCGGTCAGAAATACAATCGGTACACCCTGCATCTGCGGCAGCGCACGCAGCTGCACCAGGGTCTCGGGCCCGCTCATATCCGGCATCATCACATCCAGCAGCAACAATTGGGGCCGGAAGTCCTGCACCCGCTGAAGCGCCTGCTCCCCGCCTTCGCATAGGCACAGTGTCAATCCACCCAGGCGGGCCAGGCTGAAATCCAGAATCAGGCGGATGTCGGGGTCGTCTTCCACGCACATCACGCGTTCAAATGCTTCCCCTTGTTCCATCAGCCCACTCCTTTGCCGGTTTGCGCCAGAATCGCGGCCACGCTGGCCTGCATGTCCTGGCGCTTCACGCCGCTTGCTGCTAGCCAGCCCATACCATAGCGCGCGGCAAAGCCAGCGTTCAGAGCATCGCTGACCAGCAGCACGCGCGCCGGCGTCAGTTGTCGCTGCAGACACGCGCAAAAATCATCCGCTGGGCCCTGGGCCTGCGGGTTGGCTAGCAGCACCGCAGGCAGTCCTCGCTGGCGGATAAGGGTCTCGGCACCGGCTAGGTTGGCAGCCACATCCACTGGAGCCAGATCGCCTAGCCAGTCGGCCAGGCGCTCCTGCTGCTGGTGGTCGTGGGCCAGGCACAAAATCCAAGGCCCGTCGGGCGTGCGCTGCAGGCAGGGCAGGCTGACACGGAAGGTGGAGCCGCCAATGTCGCCCGCATCCGCGCTCACCGTTCCTCCCATTTTCTCCACCAGAATGCGACTGATATACAGGCCCAGGCCGGTGCCGCCCACCGGGCGCCGGTCCGAGGCGTCGGCCTGCGAAAACTTCTCGAACAGCCTTTTGCGAAAGGCCGGGTCAATGCCCGGGCCCTCGTCTACCACCGCAACCTGCACCGTTTGCCAGTCCCGCGTCAGCAGCACGCGCACCGTCTTGCCCGCAGGCGAGTGCTTGATGGCGTTTGATAACAGGTTGGCCATGACCTGTAGAAAGCGGTCCGGATCCATCTGTACGAGGCAATCGGGCGCTGCATCGTCAAACACTAGGCTGACATCTGTGCGTTGCGCATAGCTGGTGTTAGCGCTCAGGGACTCGCGGATCAGCGGCGCCAATTCCACCGGACGCAGATTGAGCGGCATGTGGTTACCCTCTAGCTTGGTCAGGTCCAGCACATCGTCAATAAGCTGGTTCAGGCGGTCGCCATTGCGCTTAGCCACCTGCAGCAGCACGAGCGCCGCTTCCGGCAGGCTGCCGCCCGAGCCCACCGCCAGCAGGCCCAAAGCGCCCAGGATGGAGGTCAGCGGCGTGCGCAATTCGTGGCTCACCATGGCCAGAAACTCGTCCTTCATGCGCTCAATACGACGTGTTTCGCGCAAGTCGTGCAGAGCGATGGTGCGGAATGTCTGCGACCCAATGCTCCAGCGCTCGTGCGACACCGAAAACGGCGTGCGCACCTGCTCATTAGCTCCCAGCGCTACCTCGGGTCGGTCCAGCAGCTCGGCCACATCCAGTCCGGTCAGAGTTTGCAGCGCCATGCCGGCTGGGTCCTGATCCGAGGCAATCGCAAATAGTGCGCGCGCCGCGCGGTTGAGCTCGCAGACCAAGCCATGCTCATCAATCGTGATGATGGCGTCGGTAATATGTTCATTGATGGCCTGCTGACGCTTCGCCATCATGGCCACGCGGCTCTGCAAGTTCAGCACCCGCTGATACTGGCGCAGCTTGGCCCGCATAATGACTGGGCTTACCGGCTTGACCAGAAAATCCGCTGCGCCACTGGCCAGCGCCCGGGCAAAGTGCTCGTCCCCCTTTAGCGCAGACAACACAATTACTGGCAGCCATTTGCCGGTGATCTGCTGGCGCACCGCGCGCGCCACCGCAAAGCCGTCCATGTCGGGCATCAACAGGTCCAGCAGCAGCACATCCGGCGGATTGCGTTCGATCAGATACAAGGCCTCCGCGCCGCTGGCGGCCTCTAGGGCCACATGGCCCAGCTCGCGCACCACCTGAATCAGCTGCTGGCGGCTGGGCCCGATGTCGTCGGCCACCATTACCGTGAGCGAATCTTCAGTGGGGGTGGGAGGGTACATGGGCTGTCGGCGGGCGCGTTCCGGAATTCACAATCCGGTCACAAGTTGGCAGCGGTGCTGGTCTGTAATGCACATATAGTGTTTACTGTAACCGTAACGCGAGCCGCCCACACCATGAAAAAAGCCAAACTCCCACATATGCCGAGCCAGCGCACCAACCAGTTTCGGGCAGCCTGGAAACGCGTCGTATGGCGCATCAAGGTCAACACCCTTAATGCAGTCAAGCGCACGGTGGATATTTGGGTGGTGCTGCCTGCCCTGCTGCTGCTTGCCCCCCTGTTCTTGGTGGTGGCCCTGTGCATACGCCTATACGACGGAGGGCCGGTGCTATATTGGCAAAAGCGCGTGGGTCGGCGTGGCCAGGAATTCGCCTTTCCGAAGTTCCGCTCCATGTGCGTGGATTCTGACGCCATGCGTGCCAAGATTGCCGCTCAGAACCAGCACGGAGCCGCCGGTGTCACCTTTAAGATGAAGCGAGACCCTCGCATCACCCCTATCGGCCGCTTCATCCGCCGCTTCAGCATCGACGAGCTGCCCCAACTCTGGTGCGTTCTGACCGGCAAGATGACCCTGGTCGGTCCGCGCCCGCCTATGCCAGCCGAGGTGGCCAAGTACACCCTGCGCGACCGCGAACGCCTGAGCGTAGTGCCCGGCCTGACTTGTTTCTGGCAGGTCAATGGCCGCTCGGAAATCCCGTTTGACCAGCAGGTGGAAATGGACCTCGACTACATTCACCAGCGCTCGCTGTGGATCGACATCAAGGTGCTGTTCAAGACCATTCCCGCAGTCCTGTTCGGCCGCGGCGCCTATTGATCCCTACCCCTCGCTCTCTCCATCCCATACACGATGCAAGACATCCGCCCTTCCAGCCCGCGCCCCATCAGGGTGGTGCTGTTCATGACCCAAGAGTGTGCAGCCGATGTGCCTGGCGACGAGCACATGCTCGCGTGCCTGCTACCGCTGGGCAGCGCCAGCTTTGCCGAGCGTGTGATGGACAGTTGCGCGCTGGCCGGCGTGCGCCAGATCGATGTGGTGGTCAGCGAACACCCTGAAGCCCTGCGCGCCACCCTTCAGGACGGCGCGCCCTGGGGCATCCAACTTAATTGGCAACATGCCAAAGAATCGGCTACCCCTTACACCGTGCTGCGCGGTATGGGCCTGGCGCCGCATGAGCAGGTGCTAATAGGCCACGCCCACCAGTGGGTGGCCAGCCGCATCATCGGTGAACTGTTGCAGGGCAGTGGTGTGGCCCTTCAGGTGGCCGCAGATGTGCTGTGGACCGGCTGGTTCAGCGCCAGCGCCGAAGAGCTGGCCGCACTCGGCCCGCATGCCGACTACAGCGAGCTTTCCGCGCGCGCGCGCGGTATGCTGGGGTCCCGCTGCATGTTTGCCACCGGCCCCGAATTTGCCCAAAACCTGAACGCCGCCGACTTGCTGGCGGCGCAACAGCACGCACTCGACGGCATGCAAGAAGCGGCCATTCCGGCCTCCTGGCTGCGCATGCCCTGGGGCGCAATCAGTCCGGACGCAGTGATCCATGCCGAAGCCCAGATCCACGGTCCGGTGTTGGTGGGAGCTGGCTGCGTGGTCGAAGCCGGAGCCGAACTGGGCCCGTACAGCGTGCTGGCGCACGACGTCTTCGTGGCCGGCGGCGCTCGAGTGCGCCACTCGCTAGTCATGGGCAACACCTACGTGGGCGGCCAGATAGCGCTGGAAAACGCCGTGGCCCAGGGCAACTCCATTCAAAGCCTTAAGTGGGACGTGCGCACTGTGCTAAGCGCGCAGGACGCCATGATGACGCCGCTGCGCAGCCGTGTAACGGCCGCCACGCCCTGGAGCTCGCGCCTGCTGGCCGCGCTGGTGGCGCTGGCCCTGCTGCCACTGCTTCCCTTGGCGCTGCTGCTGCAACGCCTGCTCAGCGGCCGCAGCTTGTGGCGCCGGGTGCAAGTGGTGCAGTCGCGCCTGGCCGGGCAGGACGCCCTGCTGCACCAAACAGTGCGCCTTGCGCACAGCGCGCAGGCGCCGGACAGCCTGGTGGCGCACTACGGCGCGCTGCTTGACATCGTGCAGGGCCGGCGCAGTTGGTTCGGGCTGCGCCCGCGCCGGGAGGCCGAGTGGTATGCCCTAGGGCGTGACTGGCAGGAACTCTTCAGCTGCACCGCCATCGGCATGTTCCACGCACCGGCATGGAGCGAAGACAGCGCCGACCTAGACAGTGAGGCCTATGCGGCCGCTGATGCCTTCATGGCCGTGCAATCCGGCATGTCTGGGCGTTTCAAAATTCTCTACGCCCAGTTGCGGCGCAGCCGCTGAGTCAGGCCGTAACCCGATCACATCACCCAGGAAGCCAAGCCTGCATGTCGGAACTCTCGCTATTGCTCCGGCGCAACCGGTTTGCGCTAGAGATTATGGTTATCTTGTTCCTGTGCGAATTCAGCCTCATGCTGGCGTTGAACTATATGATGCTCAACATCAGTGCTCTGCATACCGATCTGCTGGATGCATTCATCCTTTTATTGATCAGTGCACCCCTGATACTCTGGCGCAGCCGCGCCGTGCACGGGCGCGAGTCACAAAACCTTTCCCGTGCGGTTCAATCTTCCAGCCACGCCGTGGTACTGCTTGATACGCGGGGCCGCATCTACTGGGTCAACGAGGGCTTTACTCGGATTTCGGGCTACACCATGGAGGAAGTGCTAGGCGCCGATGCCTCGGCCCTGCTTAGTAGCGGCATGAGTGAGCCTTCTGCCTTGGCCCAAATGCACGCCGCAAAGAGCGGAT
Organism: Rhodoferax sp.; assembly: GCF_013297935.1. Taxonomy (GTDB): domain Bacteria; phylum Pseudomonadota; class Gammaproteobacteria; order Burkholderiales; family Burkholderiaceae_C; genus Allorhodoferax. The sequence goes on from NZ_JAAFIX010000006.1 coordinate 81,120, forward strand.
CGCAGGCATGCCGAGTAGAGGTGTGCAATCGGCGCAAGGACGGCAGCCTGTACTGGGGTGACCTCGACGTCCGGCCCGATTTCGATGCGCGTGGCAAGCTGGTCGGCTTTATTGAAATCTGCACAGACATCACCGAGCTCAAGGAATCCAGGAGTCGCCTCAAGGCCAGTCTCCTTGAGGCCGAGGCCCTGCGCCAGACGGTGGACACCCATGCCATCGTATCGGTGGCCGACCGCGACGGCCGGATAACTGACGCAAATGTCGCCTTTTGCAACATCAGCGGCTACAGCCGCGAGCAGTTGATTGGCAGCAACCACCGGCTGCTTAACTCGGGCAACCACGACGCCGCCTTCTGGAGCGCCATGTGGGACGACATCGCCAGCGGCCGCCCCTGGCGTGGCGAAATCTGTAACCGCAACTGTCGGGGCCAGCTCTACTGGGTGGACAGCATGATTGCGCCCTTCAAGGGGGTAGACGGGCTGGTGGATAAATATGTCTCGGTTCGCGTGGACATCACCGCGCGCAAGCGCCTTGAGCAGGAGCGCGAACAGCAAACCTTGCTGCTACAGGACGCGCAGGAGCGAGTGCGTATGGCCACCGAAAGTGCTGGCATCGGCATCTGGTCGTTCAATCTGATTACCGGCGCACAAAAATGGGACGCGCAGCAATACCGCTTGTTCGGGCTGTCGTACGACCCGAACTGTCGTGTGCCTATTTACGATCTGTGGCATTCGCATCTGCATCCCGAGGATGCTGAGCAGGCTGTAGCTGCATTCAGTCAAACCATTGCGAGCGGAGTTCCATTTGTTAACCAGTTCCGCATTATCCGGCCGGATGGCGCGGTACGCCTCATCAAGGCCCTAGGCAGCCCGCGCTTGGACACCCAGGGACGGGTGGAATACATAGTGGGCACCAATATGGATGTCACCGATGCCGCGCTGCTGTCCCGGTCCATGGACGAGGCACGCCAGCGTGCCGAGGAGGCCAGTCGCGTCAAGACCCAGTTCATGGCCAATATGAGCCACGAAATCCGCACCCCTTTGAACGGCGTGTTGGGCCTGCTGCGGCTCCTAGAATACACCCCATTGGACACGCGCCAGCGCGATTACGTTCAACAGGCCGAACGGGTCTCGGGCCTGATGCTGCGCATGGTTGACAGTATTCTGGACTACACCAGCCTTGAAGTGCAGCGGATGGTGCTGCACTGCTACCCTTTCGCCGTGGACAACTGGCTGGAAGAGGTGGCTGTGGTGATCGCAGCGAGCGTGGGCGAGAGTGAGATCAATGTGCTGTTTGATGTGCCGCAGTCCCTGCCCCTCAGCCTAGTGGGCGACGGCAAGCGGCTGCAACAGGTGCTGTTCTGCCTGCTGGACAATGCCATAAAGTTTACCGCCGCCGGCGTTGTGGTGTGCCAGATCGAGTTACAGCAGCAGACCCCGAGCCACTGCCGCCTGGCTTTTTGTGTGCGCGACACTGGTATCGGCATCGCTGCGCAATCGCTGGAAGCGATATTTGGCGAATTTGTGCAACTGGAGTCCGGAGACACCCGAGCCTATGGCGGGGTCGGGCTGGGTCTCCCGGTGGCACAGCGCTTAGTGCACCTGATGGGGGGCAGCCTTGCTGTGCAGAGCCAGCTTGGGCAGGGCAGCAGCTTTTCTTTCACCCTGGAGCTGGCCCTGCCCGAGTTAGACGCACAGGTCCCGGCAGCGTCTCAACGTGCGTTATTGCTGCCCAAAGCGGAGGCGGCTGCACTGGTGGTGGACGCCTGCCCTAGCGCTCGCCAACTGCTAGCAAGGCTGGCCGAATCGCAGGTCGGGCCCGCATCCACGGCAGATAGTTGCACGCAGGCGCTGGCGCTGGTCCGCAGCCGACTGGAGGGTGACGGTCTGCCTTTCACCCTGATCCTGCTGGACTGGCATATGCCTGATGCTGACAGCTGGCAGACCCTCCAGGAACTGCGAGCGCTTTACGCCCAGCACAGCGACGTACAGCCGCAGATCGTCATGCTCAGCAACAACGCCAACGTGGCGCGGCACCAGCTGATGGTGGCGCGCGACAAACTGGCCGACGGATTTCTGGCCAAGCCCTTTACCGCCGGCATGTTACGCCGCCTGCTGCAGCGCTCGCCTGACGCGCCACGCGAGCCGGTGGCCGCAGTGTCACGCACCCCCCGCTTGCCAAATATGCGCGTGCTGTTGGTGGAAGACAACCCGATCAACCAGCGGGTCATGCAACAGATGTTGTTGGCGGAGGGCGCACGCGTCACCCTTGCGGAAAACGGCCAGCAGGGAGTGGACGTCGTGCGCGCCTCCCTGGACGTCGAAGCCTTCGACGTGGTGCTGATGGACCTGCAGATGCCGGTGTTGGACGGCTACCAGGCCGCCCGTGCCATTCGCACTGATCTGGCGCAAAACCGACTGCCCATTATTGCCGTGAGCGCCAATCTGGCGGCCGTAGACCGCGCGCAAAGCCAGTCCGCCGGCATGAACGCGCACATCGGCAAGCCCTTTGTTCTGGAAGAACTGGTGGCCGAGATGCGGCGCTTGACGGGCCTGGAGCTGCCGGATGAGCAGGCTCCGCCCGAGGGCGCCTTGCTGCACGCCTACTGGATAGGCGGCCAGGCCGCAGCCCCCGATGCCGCAGCCCTGCTGCAACAGGGCGTGCTGCTGCATCTGCTGGACGCGGAGGAGCTGGCGGCCGTGCAGGCCCCCGAGGGCCATGCCGCGTTGCTGCTGGCCGACCTGGCGACAGCCACTGGCGCGCGCCTGCGCGATTGGGCCGGCCACCACTCGGCCGGCACCCGGGCCCTGGTGGTGCTGGCCGAGAGCGTCACAGAAGAGCAGATGCAGGCCTGCATAGACGCCGGCGCGGTGGACCTGGTGCCCACCGCATACGCCAGTGCGCAGCTGGGCGTGATTGCCAGAAAGCACCTAGATGCACAGGGCGCCCTGCGCACCGACCCGCACAACAAAGTGCCGGGGATTGACGCGCACGGAGCCATGGCGCGCACCCAGACCGACCTGAGCTTTTTCGGCAGCCTAATGCACGCCTTTTACGAGGAACTTCCGCAGCGCCGCGCCCAGATGCAGCAGGCCTGGAGCCATGAGCAGGACCAGATCAAACTCCGCTGTCACTCCCTAAAGGGCCTGGCCGCTACCTTCGGGCTGCAAAGCCTAGCGCAGGTGGCACTCCAAGCCGAGAACCAGAGCCAGCAGGCGCCGCCCGATGCCGCGCTGCTGCTACAACTCGACGCTGAGATGCAGTCCGCCGGCTTCCAAATCCTGCGCTGGCTCACCCTGCACCCGAACTGCATACTGGACATTCCATGAACCAATCCCCTAGCGCTGCCCTGCGCATCTTGGTGGTGGACGACGAACCCATTGCCCGCTTGATCCTGTCGCGCCCGCTCAAGGAGTTGGGCCACAAGGTCTTCACCGCTGCCAGCGGCAACGAAGCTCTGAAACTGCTAGATGCGCAGGACTTCGACCTGCTGTTGCTGGACATCGGCATGCAGGACGGCGATGGCTTTGCCGTGCTGGAGTCCTTGCGCAAACTGCAGGAGGTGCGCTGGATGCCAGTGATCGTCACCTCCGGCGACCAAACCGAGGCACAGATCATGCGGGCGCTGGAACTCGGCGCCGACGACTACATGACCAAGCCGCTCAACTTCGGCTTTCTGCGCTACAAGATCCGCAACTTCCAGCGCGTGATCTCGCTGCAGAACGTGAACCGGACCCTGCTCGACACCGTGCTGCAAAAGCAGCAGTCGCTGGAAGAGCGCATTGCCCTTGAGTTTGAATACAGCGCGCGCATCCAGAAAACCTTGCTGTTCGGCAGCGTGCCGCTGGCGCCGGGCGGGCTGTTCACCGCGGCAAGGGCGCAGGCGGCGCAGGGCATCAATGGCGACTTCATCGAAGTCATCTCAATCTATCCGGACACCGTGGACCTGATCATTGGCGACGTCATGGGCAAGGGCCCGCTGGCGGCGATTTTGGGGGCAGACGTCAAGCTGCAGGTGCAGCGCCAGATCACCCAGCATCTGAGCACCGGCGACGGGCAGCGCTTTGGCGTGGAGCAGATCGTCAACTCCATCCACCGCACGCTCACGCCCAAGCTAATACAGCTGGAGAGCTTTGTCACTTTTTTGTACGCCCGCCTGGACAAGGCCGCCGGCACGCTCACCGTGGTCTGCTGCGGCCACCCGCCGTTGATCGTGCTGGACGGCGGGCAGACCCGCCAGTTCGGCGCGCCGAACATGCCGCTGGGAGTGTTGGTCGACGAAGTCTACGAGGCTCAGCAATGCCAGGTGCATGCCGGCGCCTCGGTGATTTCCTTCTCCGACGGCCTGTCAGAGGCCAAGAACACCGCCGGCGAGGTCTACGGCGAAGAGCGCTTGATGCTGGAGCTGGCCGCCTACCACGGCGCCGGCTGGGGTGTCAATGCGCTGGTTGAAATGGTCTATGCCTCGGTACTGCGCTTTGCCGGCGAACAGCCGCTGGGCGACGACCTGACGCTGGTGGTGGCCAAGCTGCCGCAATCCGGCCCCATGCCCCACATGCTGCGCCTGCCGCGCGCGCTGCAGCATATTACCGAGCTGCGCGGCTTTATCGAAGACTTTGCCCGCGACCTGCAACTGGCGCCCGAGCTGGTCGACAAGCTAGCGCTGGTGGCAGTGGAAGCCTTTTCCAACACCGTTCGTCACTCTAACAGCGAGATTAGCCACTCCGTGCTAGAGGTACAGCTGCGCAAGGTGGGCCAGGAGATTTGCCTGCTACTTGAGGCGCTGGGCCCTTATTTCGATCCGGTGCGCGAGACCGAAGACTTCAGTGGCCCGGTGGACCTGAACCGCGAGGGCGGCTTTGGCCTGCACATCATCAATGCGCTTACCGACCGCTTCCGCTACCACCATGCCGCTGGCGTTAACCAGATGGAATTCGGCTTCAATTGTCCTGCATAGGAGCTCCGCTGCAGCGCGAACTGCCGGCCGAGGTTCCTTCTCCGTCGAAGGTGTCGCCGTTGCACCCGCGCGATTTCGTGTCTTACATGGCCTCGTAGGGCAGTTTCATTATGGCGTTCAAGTTTCGGGTAGCTGCTAATGCCCATTAAGCCGGAGACACGGCCTTCCCGCTCCTTCATGTTGAAGGGTTGCCTCAGGCAGTCGGCCATCCTTTACTCGGTGATGTCGTGGGCAATATTTTCGGTGCCTGTGACCAGGCCTTCGGCCTCGAGCAAGTGCATTTTCATGGGGCGTTCCGGGTCTCGCTGCAATCGGTTCAGTATTCGTGGTGTACCTGATTGAGCACAGCTACGCGGGTGGCCATGATCTGCAGTTCCTCGTCGCGCTTGGCGTGGGCGCCGGCATATAGGTCGGCATCAGACTTGCCCACCGCTTCGGTCGGGTCTTTCAGCCGTAGGCGTGCGCCAGGTCGTGCTGCTGTTGATGCGAATGAAGCGGCTGTCGTGCTCGTGGTGGGTAGTGGATAGTTCAGCGTAGCTACTGATGACGCTGCCAGCGGGCTGGCCCTGACCTAGCGCATATAAATTAGGCGCTCGGATGAGCGTCCTCCCCTGAGTTTTAAGTGCACCTTGTCGTGTGCGTCGGCTTGAAACGCCAGGCTCCGCAACAAATGGGCTTCCATCTTCGAGTTGGCCAGTTGGGCGAGTTTGAGGCAGTAAAGCTCGCTTGCGCGACATCTGCTGCAGGCGCTGGGCGCTTTGACCCAACAGCGCTTAGCGCTGCGGGTCCTCGAAGATCTTATGTATCTGGGAAACAGAGATGTCGATGCCTTCAGGTGTGGACTAGACCAAGCCGAGCAGAAAGGATTGCTGGTTCACGGGATGGCTCAGCCCTCAGCTGTCGGCGTGCAGACTGTGAAGCCGATCAGATGGCCATGCTGCACCCGGCTGACATGGGCCACTCGCAGGCGAGCAAAGTGCAGGACCTCTCCACCGCAGTGCAGCGTTGCGGTACAGATGATCTGGCCTGGGTTGAACGCGGGGGTGCCAAGGTCCTCGGTACACTCGATGTAAATGCTGTCCAGGCTGATGCTGAGCACCCGGTACAGTGCGCCCTAGGGCTGCGAGGCGGTACCCCCGAGGTGCAGCGTGATGCTGGGCGGCGCACTGCACCTCGGGTATTCCCGCTGCTCGCAGACTCCTGCCGTTTCGGGAAAGTCCAGGCGCAGTACAGCCGAATCATCGCTGTGCCGGAGTGTGCCCGCGACCACAAATTCCCCCCCTCCCGGAAGACTGCCAAAGGCCAAATAGTTCAGCGCTGCAGACAATTGCTTTGCTGAAGGGCCAAAGCGCCTGACCACCATATGGCCTGACTTTACTTCCACAGCGTTGATGTTGGCGGGAATTAGGTGAGGACCGTCATCGAACAGCAGCAGGGGCGAGCGCAATTGCTGCAAACGCTTCAGATTGCGCCTAATTTGCAGGCCGCCGATGGCGGTAGCTGTTGGGTTGGGCTGTTGGAGCAAAGGCTGTAATGGGCAGCAGGCATGGCGCGGACTTTTCGCTGCTAGTACACGCTCAGCATAGGTTGGCCGCCGGCGATAAATGTGATGCAACTGTAAAGTCAACGCTTTGATGCCGCAGCCGGAGCATCCGGTCATCTGCCGAATCAGGTCTCAGCTTGTGCGCTGGGCGATGTCGATGATGCGGTCCAGGCGAGTGTTTTTTAGCACGGCAAGGAGGTCGGGTGAGGCGTTGATGAGATGAAAGCCGCAGCCCCGCGCGCCGAAATGGCTGCGCATCTTGAGCACTGCCAAAGTGGCGCGGGAGTCCAGAAAGTTGAAGTTACGCAAGTCCAGGAAGATGTCGACCCGCTTTGCGTCGCTCTGGCAGGCCGCCTCGCAGTAGGCGACGAAACTTTCACCGTCTGTTCCCGGCGTGTACACCACCGGAGCGCCGTTGGCCGTAAGCGAAGGTTCTGAAATGAGATCCATGGTGTCATGTCTCTGTTTTATTTTGGTTTCTCTTTTGGAACTGAAGACGCTCTTACAAAGATTATGAATTCACATGATTTAAAATCGAGCCGCTTTTTGTTCGATGGCAGACGGAACTTAGCACCCGACCCGACAAACGCCAGCAACAGCAAGGTATGGTTCCGAGCGCTGAGATTGTCACCTATCGCGCTCGGCACGCTGGTTTTTTGTAAATTTCCTCGGCTTTCTATCGGCTTCAAATTAATCTCGGCCTTGAAGGTATGGGTTCAGAAAACTCAAAGCGCCTCCGAGTCGGGCATGGTTTTGAGGGGGCTCCATTTCGCTATGTCAACGGGCTGCCGCAGGCGCGCTGGGGCGACACAAACCTGCCACAGTGTGCATCAGGATACAGTGTCAAATCCTTACTAGGAATATTGTGTTTTGTCTTGAGGCCCAACTATGAAGTCGAATAGCTGCCCCCCGTTACCAACGCACGTGGGCGAGCAGGTGGCCGGTATGGCTGATTTAATCCACGCTGAATTTCTGTTTAGCCGCATTCCGGTACATATCCGGGACTTGCTCTCAATAGAACAACGTCAAGATACTATGAATGCCTTTCTGAGAATGGCTTTGGAGCGTAACTCTCCAGTCAAGTTTGAAGCGGTGTTTCCCTTTTTTTTCCGACGTTATTACATGGTCCTCTGGCTGGGACGGGACCGCAGAAAGTCGACAGTCGCCACCGAGCGCGCCCGCCGCGAGCGGGTGCCCCTGTCCATCAGGACTTTTTTTTACCTAGCCCTGCTCTGGCTTGTGTTGACCAGTTTTGGTTTGCTGGCTTTCATGGGTCTTTATTGGACCAAGAGTTTTTTGGGGATAGATTTATTCCCGAACTATCACTTGAAAGACTTTGTTGAATTGTTTGTGGAATGGATTTCCTAATGCGCTTAGCCAAGTTAGTTGTTTCTTGTTCGGTATTAATGTTTTTGCTGGCATGTTCTTCGACTGAAAAGTTACTTCGCACCCCAAAAGTTGACAGCGACAGCGTTTTACTTCCCTATGACGTGCAGACTTACAAAAACAGTGTCCACACCTTTGATGCCATCGACTTGATGCCAACGATTGAACGTGAACGGTGGCTCAGACGGGTGGATTACATTTTTGTACTTTGGGATGAGGCCGGTATAGCTGGACCTGAGACAGACGCCATGTCTCCCAAGGTGCTAGGACGAGAGATCTTGCGTCGACTGAATGAGACACTGCCGTCGAGCGGTCTGTCGGGCGCGCTGTTGACCACCGGCAGTGGCCAGCCCTTTTCAAGCGCAGCTTCTGCGGACACCTATGACCCCAAAGCCATTGAGTCTCAATTGAACAAACGGCAGGGCCCTCTGTCGTTGGGCGGAGGCAACCTGGCGCCGCGGATCGATGCACTCACAGAATGGGCGCGCCTGCATCCAGGACGTACGGCCATCTATCTCATTACTCAGTGGGATCGGCTGGATGCAAATGCAATAGAAGCCATTGCAAGATTCCACCAACGGACCGTCCATGGAAGTGGGTTGACGTTAGCTGCACAAGGCACGAGATGGAGTGGTAAAGATGGACTGGGAGGCTGCTTTTATGCCATTGGCGTGGGAAATACCTATTCTCGTGAAAAATTCTTAGATGTAAGCGATTGCGGTCTTGGGGCGACCTTTGACGCCATTGCCCAGCCGCGAGACATGGCCAATTTTGTTTCACGAACACTATTTAGCGGGCCCTCTGACACAGACGGCGACGGAATTCCAGATTACTTGGATGAATGTCCGAATACGCCCCCAGGACGTTTGGTGAACAGCAAAGGCTGCTTACGTTTTCCCGATTCAAAGGTTGACTAAAAAGCCATGAACAAATCAAAAATTCTGCACATTTGCTTGATCGGCATCTCGCCGCTAGTTTCGATCTTAGTTCAGGCTAAGGAACCGGCGCTAGGGCTTGTGCCACTTAACATCGAACAGCGCTATCAGGCAGCCAAAGCCGCTCCCACGGGAAATGACACACCTTTACCTATCGAAATTCCAAAGCTTCCCATTGCAGCTTTAGCAGAGGTTAAATCCTCAGGCACTGAAGTACGAGCAGAACCGTCTAAATTAGAAGAAAAGGCAAATGAGTCCCTCGGCACGGTCTCTTTGGACGAGCGTATCCAACAGCAGGGCCTTCGTACCGAGTTGGTTCAATTTGGCTATGAATTGTTTAACAAGCCGGCCGTGACATTTTCCCCGGCTGAGACCTTGCCGGTTCCCGGCGACTACGTGGTGGCGCCCGGTGACACATTTGCAGTCCAGGTGTTTGGCGCCACTGATGTCCAGTACAAACTGGTCGTTACGCGGGATGGACGAGTGCTGCTGCCGGAGGTGGGTGCCGTAAATGTTGCCGGATTGACCTTCGATGAATCCAAGTTGGCCATTCAGTCCCTAATTGGCAAGGTCCGCATTGGTGTGCAAACCGTAGTCACTTTGGTGGACCTGCAGGCGATTCAAGTTGTTGTAATGGGTGAAATACACAAACCTGGCACCTTTACTGTGCCTGGCATGACCAACCTATTTAATGCGTTGGTGAATACAGGCGGCATAAAAACAACGGGCTCTTTACGAAACGTAGAGTTGCGGCGTCAAAACCAATTGGTTGCCAAATTAGATTTGTACGAGATGCTGTTGAGCGGTAAAAGCCGCAACAACCCATACTTGCGTCAAGGTGACGTGATCTTCGTGCCGCCCTTAGGTCCCACCGTCAGTGTTGCCGGAGAGGTGAATCGGCCGGCCATATACGAACTATTGCGTCCAATCTCCGTACAGTCAGCAATAGGCATGGCTGGGGGGCTTTTACCCACTGCGGATCCTTCCAAAACGCAGATCCGCCGCCTTCAAGGTGGCAAGACATATACCTTGATTCAAGCTGATCTGACAAAGCCAGGTACCAGCCCGCTCATTAGCAACGGCGATCAAATCCGCGTCTTCCCTGCACTTAACCGCATGGACGACATTGTTTTACTCTCCGGAAATGTCATCACACCTGGTGCCTATCAATGGAAGCAGGGCATGCGTATTTCGGACCTTGTAAAAGACGTGCAGCTGTTACAGCAAAGAACTGATTTCAATGCCGCTTTGTTGGTGCGAGAGCGGCGCATTTCACGCCGCATCCATGTCCAATATGTAGCGCTTGGGCAGGCGCTGGAACAAAACGATTCAGCGGCCAACATTAAACTTCAGCCACGTGATGAACTCATCATTTTTGATACGAATTCCGCACGTGACAAAGCGTTGGCCAATACCGTGCAGGCATTAAAGCAGCAGGCCTCTGTGGAAGAGCCAGCTGAAGTCATTGAACTCAAGGGGTACGTTAAACATCCTGGGGCCTATCCGCTGGAGCAGGGCAAACGGTTACTAGACTTAATACGCGCAGCCGGCGGCGTGCAGGATGGCACCGACATGAACTATGCCCTGTTGATACGCAAGACGGATCTCTCACAACGCATTGAGCCGATTGCCATCTCACTGGGAAAAGCACTTGCTAAGCCGCTTGGTGACCACAATCCCAGCTTGGTGGCAGGGGACAAGGTTTACCTATTCGATCCAAAGGTAGATAGGCCAAAATTGTTGGCCGAAGAGATTGAAACCCTTGTGCGCCAAGCAGGCTACGGTGAGCCGGCACCTATTGTGCAGGTAACCGGAAAAGCGCGCCAAACTGGACAGTTTCCCTTGACGCCCGGCATGACGGTTAAGGACCTGATTGACGCAGCGGGCGGCTTGAAAGAAGATGCCTACGGTCAGACGGCTGTTCTTACTCGTGAGGACCAAATGGCTAACGAATACATGCGTGCACAGCATACCGAGGTCAATCTGTTAGGGAAAAACCAGGTACTGCCCGATGCTAGCATGCAGTTGAAGGCACGAGACCGCCTTGTCATTCGCGAAAAACCTGAAGGAGATAACATTGCCAAGTGGGTGACAGTAAAAGGCGAAGTTCGGTTTCCGGGTAGGTACTCCATTTCTAAACGCGAGACACTTTGCGAATTTATTAGGCGTGCTGGCGGGTTCACCCAAGATGCATACTTGTTCGGAACAGTGTTTAGCCGCGAATCAGTGAGAAAGCGCGAGCAGGAAAATATTGACAAGATATTCCGCGAATTTGACACTCTGCTGGCAGAACTGCACACATCTCCTTCTTACGACAATGACAAGAAACTGACCACACAGAAAAGTGCCAACGATACCTTTCAGGTCATTCGCCAGCTGAAGGCGCCAACGGCCGTAGGACGCATGGTGATTGATATGGAGAAAGCCGGCCGCCAATGTACTGAGGTTGCCGACTTCGTGCTCGAAGATGGTGACCAGATTGAGGTGCCCAAGCTACAGGAAGAGGTCACGGTAGTCGGACAGGTCTACCATCCAATGTCCCACAAGTACAAAAAAGAGCGCGGAGCACTAGATTATGTCAATCTCAGCGGAGGTCCAAAAGAGTTGGCACAGCGTGAGCATGCCTTTGTGATTCAAGCCAATGGTGAAGTGGTCTCCCTACGCAGCAGCATGAGCACTTGGACATGGTTAAGCCGACCTGAGAACATCAGTGTGACACCAGGGTCCACCATCGTGGTACCACTGACAGTCGACCGCATCAATGGGCGCGAGTACACACAAAGTCTGATAGATACATTATTCAAAGCAGCGGTGGGGACTATTGGCATCAAGTCCTTACTTGGCCTGTGAAGCCACTATTGGTCCCCGCATCAGGTGAAGCTTATGGCTGCGCGCTGGAACCTCGGATCTGAAATTACCCATGCGGATGATGTCACTGCCGTAATGGATTTTTGAGACGGAATTAATGCCAAAATGACCTACTCGAAAAGCAACATCGATGGCGAAGTAGACCTTTTTGAATATGTTGCCTTGCTTCTTCGCTATCGCTACCGCATGGTTATCGCCGCAGTATTGGCCGCCATAATTGTTTATGGGTTTACCTTTCTGATGCCAGTCAAATACTCGGCTTATGCATTGGTCGCGTATAACAATTACGACAAACCCGGTGGCGTTGCATTAAAAGAGTACCGAGGCGGCGACACAGTGAGCTTGCTTGAGCGCGACATAATTATCGACTCTTCATCGGAGAACGAAAAGGAACGTTTGTTGGCTAGGTTTCGTTCGTATGCATTTGCAACCTATTTCATTGAGAAGAATGGTGATCTCTTGAAATTAATCTATCCCAAGGGCTGGGATGCAGAAAAAAATAAGTGGAAAGACGGCTTTGAAGTGGACACCAGAAAGGCGGTGGACATTTTCAACAAGGAGCTGGCTTGGGTCAGTGCTGATGAAAAAACGGGCTTGCTTACTGTGGGATTCAATGCCAGCGATCCTATCATCGCCGCGAATATGGCCAATACTGTAGTGGAAGATTTCAAAAAATATCAGAGAAATTTGGTGTTGAAACAACTCGACAGCCGGCGCAAATACCTTGAGTCCAGACTGACAATTACCTCAAACCTCGAATTTCAACGATCCATATACAGAATGTTGGAAGCCCAAATGTCGGCCGAGACATTGATCAATGTTCGTGACAACTATCCATTTGAAGTCATTCAACCTGCCATCACACCGCTGACCAAGAGTTCGCCGCAGCGGATGATGTTTGCCTTCCTTACTTTGATTGCTGTCCTATTCCTCGGAGTCGCTTATGTAATCGGCAGGGAATTGATCACAAAAATGTCTAGTCAATTGAAGACGTACAACGTTGAAAAAAAGATTGAGTCAAAGATGGGCTCGGATAACGATGAAAGCGGTGGCTGGGCGGAATAATTTTTTGTATGTTTAAAATGAATATAAATAATATTTATCAAACGGCACGCAAGAAAATTTCCAATATAAATACGCTGGGAGCGTTAGTCAGCCGTTTCTTGGGGATGGGGTTGCAGTTCCTCTCGGTGTTAGTAATGGCGAGAGCGCTGGGAGCTGCAGATATAGGACTGTTCTCTTTGTATTCTTCGTTTTTGGTCTTAATTTCTGCCATGATCGGATTCGGGTCGCCGGTAAATTCATTTACCCTGGTGTCGCGGCTGCACATCAATGAAGATTGGAATGGGATCTGGCATTACTTTTGCGATATCGTGAAGGTAATGCTGGTGGTGACGTTGGTTTTATTCGCGGCGTACTTTGTAATCACCCTGGTGAGTAATGGGTGGGGTGTCGATTATTTGACTGTACTGCCATACAGCCTGGTAGGCGCAGTCATTTTCGTATTTTTGAGAAACGCATTCGAATTCATGCAAGCGATGTCTAAAACTACAGTTGCAATGACGCTCGAAAACGTGCTCGCCCCCCTGGTTATGATTGCCTTCATTGTAGTGACAGGCCTGCTGGGAGTAGATATAGAAGCGCAATGGGTAATGCTCGTCAATATATCCATTTTTGCAGCACTGGCTGTCGCAATGTTCAAGTTGACAGTCCGCAAACCGGCTCACAAGCAGGTCTCATCGCCAGAAATTTCACTGAAATTATTCAATAAGTCCACATTTGCACTGTGGATGAGTTCTATTTTAGATATGGCATTTGTGAACGTGCCGACGATCCTTGCTGCCCAAGTTGCGTCAATGGCTGATGTTGGCCGTTTTTCCATTGCATTCAGGTTCATAGCAATGATTGCCAGCTTATTAATGGTGGTTCGAGGAACCCTAGGCCGTGATTTAATCAAGCACTATCATGCAAAGGACTACGACGGTTGCCAGCAGGTCATGCGCTCAATGCAGAAATTTGGCTTGGTTATTTATGCACCCATCATGCTGGTCTTTGCGGTTGGTGGTGAATATCTCTTCAATCTCTTTGGCAAGTCATTTGATGGCGCATATGTTTACCTATTGATTTTAGGAGTTGGTCAGCTGGTATATGCAGCATTCGGGTTTTCCGGTTTCGTACTGATTGCTATGGACGAGGGTAAGTTTGAAGCTTTTTTCAGTATGTTGTGTATGCTTCTATTGGTGTGCATCGCATGGTCACTGCATCATTACTCAGCAAAGGGGGTTGCCATAGCCTTTAGCGTGAGTATCTGTGTGCGCTCATTTATTCCGTATTTATATGCCAGACGTAAGTTGGCGTTATTGAAAAAAGGAACTTGATATGCGCCACGGTTTTATCTTTCCTGGTGAGGTAGTTGGCGGACATGAAATGATGGCCGCCAAGATTCTTCGCGCTTTGAAGCAGTGGGAAAAACAAATTGTCATTATTTCTTCGCGCACTATGCACGCAAAATTGGTGCAATTTATCGGAGAAGATTTTGAGTGGGTAGAAGCCCAATTCACAACCTTTCGTTTTGAGTCAATTCTGGGCTATTTTAACCCGGCCTATTTTAAAAATAAAGTTGAAGCCAGACGGGTCGTTAACGGGCTCCAAACTGCCACCGTCGTATTAGGCGGGGTAAATGCAAACCACAGCGCCGTCTTGGCCGTAGGCAGTGCATGTGCCGCAACGGGTGTGGACTCACGCATTTATATTCCCATGTTTCACTTTCCCCATGAGATGGAGGTAAAGCCACTCACTGGCTTATCAAACCGGCTGTCCGCAATACGCGTGTTCAGGAGGATCGACACCGTTTTAACTATCGATGAATTTTGGGCGCAGCGGGTCAGCCAGTTTGCCAAGCGAACGAATCTGAAGGTGCAAGTGATTCATAATTTTTTGGCGAACAAAGCACCACTGGCACCAACGCATAGCGGGGGGTCTGACGAGAAGCGACTCTGCGTGGTAGGGCGGATGGACAAAGAACAAAAGGGCATGGATTATCTGTTGCGGATTCTTCAGGAAATGAGCGCTTCACCAGGCTTGCCCAAACACACTTGGGTTTTCATAGGTGACGGACCGCACCTGCCTGCCATCAAGTGCTTTGCTGAGCAATGCCAAAACCCCAATATGGTGTTTGAGATCCTTGGCTGGCGCGACGACAGCCAGGCCCTGATAAAAACATGTGATGCATTAGTGCTTACTTCCCGATGGGAGGGCATACCCACCGTGGTGGCTGAAGCACTCATGCTCAAGCTGCAGGTCTTTGCCTTTGATATTGCGGCTATTGATCGCTTGGTAACGCGCGATGAACGGGTGCCTTGTTTTGATACGTCGGCCTACGCCCGCAAAATAAAGGAGTATCTGCAGAGGAGTAATACCCAAGAGTTTGCACCAAGACCTTATTTAGAAATGATGTGCGAAGAAGCGCGATTCCAAAAAGAAGCCTGCGATGTGTACTGAACGCATGCAGTAACCGTACTGCGGCCGTCACTGGTGGCTGTTGGCAGCTATAGACTTTTGGCTGTTGAGGTGGCGCTTATGGATCGCGTTCAACGAAATGACGAGGCTCGCAAACATGACTCCATCCGGATTGATGAAATCCAGATTCAGGATCATGTTCAGCACGGCATTGATCATGGTGCAAAGAAGCGCGATTTGCAGCGAACTGTTCCGTAAGTTCAAAGCCGTATATCTCCAATGCAAACTAATTTGATTGGAAATCAGCTTAAATGCGAAGATCAGGTAAAGCGACGCTCCTACCAAGCCATATCGATAAGCAACACCTACAATACCAATATCATCGGCGAAAAAATACTTCCAAATCAGTTTGGAGTCGGTAATTGTCGCTGCACTTGCCATTCCCATGCCTAGTAGCGGATATTTCTCAATGATTCCTAAAGCTTTTTTGTAAGAGTCATAGCGAACGTCTTTGCCAGCAGCATTTTCAATGGCCAGGTGGTCAAAGAAACTAACGATTCCGTAGGCTTGGCCCAGGATAATGATGGGCAGCAGCATCATGAATAATGGGGCCCGCCTCTTGTTTTTCAGCAAGAAGAAAAAAGCCACAGCACTGATCACAATCCCAGCATTCAAGGAGCGGCTGGTATAGAGATTCAATGACAGTACAACAAATGCAGAAAACATGAGCCACGTACCCCGGTTTTCTTTGTCTGTGCCCAGTTTATGCAAGAACAGCGTGGCGCTTATAACCATGACCTTGAATGGAATTTTCAGCCGGTAGCCTCGGTAATCAAATGTCACAAGGCCGGCTTTCCAAGGGTCATCAGAAACGAAATAAATGGGCAAAGGCAGTGTGAAATAAGAGAACAAATAGACGATGACACTCCACTTGAAAACCGAAATGATAGTGTTTTCAATTTCGGAAATGGAAGTACCACTAACGTAGAGAAAAACAATACAGGGACTGAGGAGATAGTTCAGGATTGCCCGGTTCGCCAATACGCTGGGCAGCATTGCCACGTTGTTGTGATTGGAAAACAAATAGGCAGGAATCGTAGTTACAAGCGCTATGCCAAAAATTGGCCCGAAAAACCAAAAGCTCCAACTGATCGAGCTATTTTTGACCTGCGCTGCAAAATAAGCCGCGTAAAAAAAAAGCAATACGGTTACGCCCAAGCTCAACTCTTGCATTCGGTTGTATAAAAAATACTTACCCGATTGAAATCCGCCAAACAAGGCGATCCACAGCATCACCTTTAGTATGGCTCTGTGACTTATTAGCGCCGAACCGCCCTGCAACTTGTCAGCACTAGGTGGCGTCTGTTCCAAGCCGGCAATCATACCTTCATCCTTTTAAATCTTACCCAGCCCGCAGCGTAATAAGTGGAGTTTTTGTTTGAACCAAACCTTCACGTACGATTTTGCTAATGCGGCCAAATAAGCAAGTGCATAGCCCAAGATGAAAATTGCACATATCTTCAAGAACCCGTCTGTCAACTCGGTGGTAATGAAGACGGCAGTTAACAGCGTTAACTGGTGAATGACGTAGATTTCCATTAATTTGTTATGCAAGGCGGTCGTTAAGGCCAGCTTGATATTGACATACCGATAAAACAAGCCGTTAAGCCCGAAAATAACTGTCCAGGCAACAAAAGTCTTGGTGATAGGCAGTGGCAGTGGAGAAAATTCAAAATGAATGGACATCGCGATGAGTGCCAGTACTGACAGCGGCCAGGCGAGTGCCGCATTTCGCGTCAAGAAATCGCGTCGCTGCATAACAATGATGCCGACCGTGTAATAACAAGCAAAAGATACCAGTGACGCTATATCGCTGAAAAAGTTACGCTTCACCGGAAAATAAGGGCGCAGAAAGGTTTCATTGACAAATGAGATGATGATTAGAAATACAAATACATATGCCACGTATTTTGGCTTTATCACCAAGCCGAACTTCTTTGTGAGGTCATTTACGAGTTGGTGGACGGTTACAAAGAAAAGGATATAACCGAGATACCACAGGTGGTACCACGAAAGTTGCCCTTTGAGGATATTACCGAAATAGGTGGTGAAATACGTCCATAACACAGCATCCGGGTTGGTGTAGCGTTGGTGCAGGTAGTTGGCAGTAGCCACCAGAATGGGTGTGCCAATAATCAGCATCGGCAGCAGTTTTTTCGCAGTTCGAGTGGAAATGTTTTGGCGCTTGATGCTTATGCTAAAAGCTGCGCCGGAAATGAAAAACAGCAGCGGCAAGCGCCAGCTGCTGATAACTTCTGCGCCCAGCTGTGCGCCAGGCAGGGGTGTGAGGTGGATTCCCCAGCCCTCCGGCGCGAATAGCTTTAGCGTATGAAATAGCAACATCATGCTGAACGCCATGGCGCGCATGTTGTCGAGGTAATGGAGGCGACCTCCTGCGTATATTGCAGTCACGAGAGTTCTTTTCTCATCGAACCCAAGACCTTTTCCCAGGTGTATTTCTCGCGCACTTTTTTGCGCGAACCTTGCTCCAGTACTTGCCAGGCTTCGCGATCAGTCAACAAGGTGTCAATGGCCTGTGCCATTTCTACTGGCGTGTCGGTGATAGCCAGTTCTTGCATATGCCGGGCATCAATGCCTTCTGCGCCGATGCTGGTGGTGACGATAGGCAGGCCGCGACACATGGAATTGAGTACTTTGACCTTAATGCCTGATCCAAAGCGCAGAGGTGCCAAAGAAACCCGCGCTTCATTGAACATGGGCTCCAAATCTTTCACAAAGCCACTAAAGACCACTTGGGGCAGGTGCCGGGCGTTGTCCAACAAACGCTGATCAGGTTTGCTGCCCACTATTTTGACAACTACCTCTGGATGCTTGGCCAGCACCAGCGGCAGCACCTCATCAAAGAACCACAGCAGGCCATCTACATTGGCTTCCCAATTCAGAGTGCCCACATACAACAATACAGGAAGTGAATCCTCAAAGCGCAGTGAGGGCAGTGTCAATTGGCTGTCATCACCCAAATGGTATGTCTCGCGAAACTTGGTCCGATCCACCCCAATGCCAACCAGCGTGTCAATATCGTTCGGCGACGCAAATACCTTATCCGCTCGTTCGCAAATTTTCTTTTCACTGGATTTGACCCGCTTGCCCTCAGCCCAAGTGACGAGTCGGTAAGGCCAGGAAGCATCCGAGCTTGCGTAGCGCTCCCACATCAAAAAGGTTGCGTTATGGGCGTGGAAAAAGATCTTGCCTTGGAAGTCATCAGGGACATACTGGGCGGACTCATAGTGGTCAACCAAAATCATGTCGTATTGATTAGCTACTGCCGCAACTTCGGACTTGAGTTTGCTTGATCGGTCGCGATACACATTCAACGGCATGCCTAATGCATAGCTGATAAGGAGGTTCTTGGCGGATCGCGGAATCTCCACCGTATCGTGCAAGAAGTGCCGAAGCTCGACTTGCTTTTTCATCTCGTCTTGGTTATCTGTACCGTAACGAATAGGACAAGCCAGTCCTACATCAAATGTACTGGCCAAGTACTTCAGCATATTCCAGCTCTTCATTCGACCGCCACTGGTAGGTGGGTACGGTAACTCAATGGTGAGCATTAGCAACCGTGGGCGCATATTCTGCATGGTCAGAGCCCCAACTTTTGCATTACACGGCGGGTCACGGCGCCAACAAACTCCTTCAATTTGTCCGCCCTGTTAGTCTCAATGCTGTACTTTTGTAATTGAACAGGCAACCATGGTGATATGCGTTTCAGAATGTCTTGTGGCGTAACGCCGGTATTGCTCTGAATAGTGCAAAAGATACCGTGGTTTTGATCCGAGAAAAGCAGCTTGAATTCCAATGGCGCAAATTGGTCGTAAAGCCAGACATTCTGCGAGGCGTGCAAATACAAACCATCAGGACGGGGCGTAAGCGTATGAAATGCATCGACGCGTGCTTCTGACTCTAGATGCGTCCAGTACAAGGTGTATTCAGTCCAGTTAATGGTGTAGCTGGAAAGCAGGACCTCATACCAAGATTTTTTGAACTTATCAGAAATGCGTCTAGTTAATGTGATGCAAACTTCTTTTGACAATATCTCGGGCGTTACACAAAGCCCGGTAGTTGACATTTGGGGCTCAACTCCTAGTATCGTTCCCGAACTTTCCCACCAATCGGAGTGCTCCTGCTTCGGCTCGGTTTGGACTAAAGACTTGCCATCAATAATCAAGTCGTCGTAGCCGAACGCTTGTGTAGCAAACATGTCGGGATCGAATACGATGAAAAAATCATTCTCGACTAATTCTGCGCAAAACAGTTTGATGATCTGCTGGCGGTGCCAAGGACGCACCTCATACCATTTATTGAATTCTCTAAATTTTTCGAGGTATTTATCTTCAGACACCAGCCGAATCGGAAAGTCACTCCATGCGCGTGCGTGGATGGCAATTTCTTCTGCTTCTTCGGGGGGGACAATGATGATGAACTCTGAAATTAGGCCTTTATCCATGAAGCGGCGCAACGATTCAAACAATATGTCGCAGCGACCGACGTTATGAGGGTAGTGGCGTCCTTTGATTTTGAGCGCCATGATGGCGCTGATTTGCTTCATGGTGGTCAATCCAGTATGCTCTAAAGTAATGTTTAAGCGATCTTATTTCCGCCCCATTCGACATTGTGGACAAACTGTAAATTCTCCAGTGACCTGAATGATTGGCAGGTGGAATTCAATTACGATGCACGCACAGCCTGCCACTACCAGTCGTCACCCATTGGAGTCATTGTGAGTCCTTCCTTGCGCATTATCGGATATGCCACATTAATTGGCCCTCCGCAGGCCGTTTACTTGCATCGTTCTGCCCAAGGGACGCGTTCAGAATTGGATGGCTTGCCACTTTGGCTGGTTCTGTTCACTGAGTTTTTGCTGCGGGCCACCGTCTTTACCTTGGGCATTTTCCTAATTGGCGAATGGATGGGGGCAGAAATTTTCCTACTTTATCGAGTGACTTATTTCGCTATAGCCATGGCGGTCTCAGGTGCAGTTCACACGGTGATTTACTACCTCACCCTGGGTGTAGGAGCCAAACATTGGCAGTTTTCGACGATGCAGCGCTTGTATCGTTTGGGGCGCAATTTAACCTATTCTGTGGCGCCGGCATTGGTGGCTGCATTGGCTACACTGGTCTGGCAAGACTTGCGCTACATACCACTTTTTGAAGGCGATACAGTCTGGAGTATTTCCGCGGCGGTTTGGGGGTTGTTTATGCTGCTGGGAATTTGTGAGGCCATGTTTGTCAATCGCATTCCGACCGGCCTGGAGCGTGACGCTGCCTTGCTGCAATCCGGCCGCTAGTAGCCTTGCAGCCCGCATCTGGCTGCGCGTGCCTCGGCTAATTGCCCTTTAGTCGACGATGCTCAAAGTTACTCTGCGGTTCTTGGCTCGACCCATTTCGCTTTCATTGCTTGTGGCGGGCTCTTGCAGTCCACGTGCTTGGGTTGTGATGTTGCGCTGGTCCACGCCATAGCCGAGGAGTAGCCTAAATACCGTTGCCGCTCTGCGCTCGGATAAGGATTGGTTGTAATTGCTGGTGTGGCGACTGTCCGTATGGCCGACCAACAGAAACCTGCGTCCAGGAAACGGGTTGGCCTGGCTCATAAATGCGGACAAGCGGTCCAATTCTGAAGACATTAACTGATCGGCATTGGTGTCAAAGTAAAGGACCATTTCTTGCCGGCTAGCAGCCACCTGCGGGGGCTGATTTGGTTCTTTGAGGGCGGCAACTTGATTCCACTGCGAGGGTGACCACGTATTGCGATGCACTGGAGCAGCCACATGAGCGGGATCGCTGTGTGAAAAAAGAACTGCATCAGGTGCCGACAGGTTGGGCAGCCCAGAGCAGGCGCTCAGTGCAAAAAGGCTGGGCAAAAGGACAAAGGGTTGAAGGGCATACATGCAGGCTGCTTCCGAAGGGTTGAGGTAAAGAATCACTGTCTAGGGAGTACAGTCAATGGTCACGGTCAGATGCGGCGGGCTGTATAGGGCTCTGGTTGCTCAGCAGTCCCAAGCCTGTGGCAGTAGCCACCAGACCCAGCGAGGCCAGCTCCATCCAACTGCCCAGGCTGTGGTCCAGCCAGACGGCGTTGAACGCAATGTCTGTGTAATGAAAGGATACGTAGCGCATCAGGTGCACACCCAGGGTTCCACTGGCGCCCGCTAGCAGCAGGGTTTGAGGGAGACTATGTCCATTGACTTGCTGCAGCCACCTCCAGCCTGCCGCAAGCAGCAACAGCAGCGCCAGCAGCACGGCGAACTGCAGGAGGCGGCGTTCGCCATAGGCCCCATGCGCGCGGGCGAATGCACGGGCCCAGCGCAGCCACAACACATCACCTTGAAGCAAGGCGCTGGCCGCTGCCAGGAGATACAAGCCACCGACTTGCAGCCAGATCATTTGCAGGGTGCGCTGTGCCATTCTGGCCGAACGGCCTATATAAGCACAAACTAGGGCCGCCAGCAGGTAGGCCCACAACCGGCGGAAGTCGCAGGCGAGGTCTGCACCAGAATGTGTCAACAGGGCTTGCAAGGCGTCGTTCACGCTGCGCTCCCCCCCGTTCCCGATTCGCCCATGTGACAAAGGCTGTCTGACCGCTTGCAAGTCAATGGTCGTTGCACACGTGCTGGCTCCGCAACTCCCGCGTGTACACCGACCATAGGCTGTCGCGGCGACTGCTGATTGGAGACTTTCATTCCACTACCAGATGCTGCACGCAAGACAGTCGCAGATAGCGGCGTATCGACTGGGGTGTTTTTGTGAGACGCAGGTGCAACTGGCGTGCGGACAGTGCTTGTTCGAGCAGCAGCAGCAGGCCCAGAAAGCCGCTGTCAATGCTGTGCACCTCGGCCATATTCAGTAAGACGTTGCCATGGCCCTGTTCTACGCGGGTGAAAATCTCGCGTACGGGGGCAAGGTTGCTGCTATTCCAAGCGCCGCGCAGATGGACCAACTGAATTCCGTCCTGCTGCTGCAAATCGGCACAAGCTGCGCGCACATCGTCAGGTGTGGGTTTATGGGTTACTTGGTGCCAGGCCAACGGCAGCACGCGTGTGGCCAGCAGGCGCAGAAATGACAGGCCATCATTTAGGTAACGCCGTACCAGTGCGCTCTCTTCCTTGGCGCGCCAAACCCACTCAAGGCCGGCGTGCTGCATCCACTGCGGTGCGCGCTGAATATTGCCGGCGACAAAGTTGATGACGGCGCCCAAATGCCCAATGACCGGCGCCTCGATGTGCTGGTGATTGCGGCAAATCCAGTCCTGTCCCTTGGCCGCACCGAGCGACACTACCACCATGTCAGGTTCACTCTGGTTAATGCATTGCACCAGATCCTCGCGGGACATTTCGTCAGTGTTGACGAAGCCCGGATAAATATAACCAGTGGGCAGCACGCCGACCGACTGGTCGCCAATCGCAAGGCAGGCTGCCTGGCCAACGCCCATGGGTCCGCCAAAAAAGAAGACCCGCCACAGGCTTTCCGTCTGATGGCGCAGGCTATCGAACAGGTCGGAGCCGCTGACGCGCTCGCGTATGGGGATATGAAGCAATTTCGCAACCCATACCAAGGGCATGCCGTCCGCTAGGCTGAGGTTGCTCATGCATACCGATTCTCGGAATTCGGCCTGCTTCTGGCTTGCGATCACGAAATTCAGGTTGGGTGTTGAGAAGAAGCACTTAGACCGGTTGACGCGGGCCTTCTGCAAAAGACGAACGGCCTCTTCCATGGACATCGCGTCAATTGGGAGTCCCATGACACAGTGGACATTTCTGAAAAAGTCAGTCATAACGATTCGCTCGTAGGTTGCCACGCGAAGATTTCCGTAAACAGCATAGATTAAAACGGACTTTGATTCAGAGTGTGTTGCAGGATTGTGACTTCCCAGCACATCGGGAAAGTTTATGCTGCAGCCCGTGCGGTGATGCCCTTCGGTGCCCTTGCGCGCCTGCTAATCCGCTATTAAAGATTCAAACCTCTAGCCAATGCGTGTCACGGGCGGATGCTGCTGCAGCGTAAAGATATCGTTGATAGCTGGGCCGAGTCGCATCCCAGGCGCCGTGTTTGGAGTTTGAGCTTACGACATGAAACCACTTTGCACCCATTCAAGTAAACCGCCCCCCAAATGAATATCCTCGTTACCGGCGGAGTCGGATAAAGGGGCAGCCATACCTGCGTTGAGCTGTTGGGCGCGGGCCATAGCGTGACCGAGCTGGACAACTTCTGCAACAGCAAGCCCGAGTCCCTTCACCGCTAGGAGCGCCTAACTGGCAAGCCGGTTGCACGTGTTGTCGCCGATGTTCGTGATGGCGCAGCTCTCACAAGCGCCCTGCGCGAGAGTGGTGCCGAGGTGGTGATCCACTTTGCCGGGCTCAAGGCAGTGGACGAGTCGGTGGAGCACAGCTCTCCTACTACGATAACAATGCGATTGGCACCCTGCGCCTGCTCGAGTTCATGAACGCTTGCGGTGTAAATACGCTGATGTTCAGCAGTTCGGCCACCGTATAAAGAGACCCGCAGGGTGTGCCCAACAACCTGCCGCCCATTACGGCACAGGTGGCGGTGGGTCGGCGCGCGTTTTTGAATGTGTGGGGCAATGACTAAACCACGCCTGACGGTACCAGTGTGCGCGATTACATCCACGTGGGTGATTTGGCCCTGGGCCATTTGCGTGCCCTGTAAATACTGGGCCGATCGGTATTGGGCCAGTGCGCGGCCATCAACCTAGGCAAGGGCGTGGGCTTCAGCGGGCTGGACATGGTAAAGGACTTTAAGGCCGCTAGCGATAAGCCCATCACCTGCCAAGTGAAGCTGCGCCGCCTCGGCGATAAAGCCGCTTGCTACGCCGAGCCCACACAGGCCTAGGAGTTGCTCTGGGTTGGCAGGGCACGCGGGACCTGCATAGAATGTTTGCAGCTTCCTTGCGCTGGAAAAGTGGTAATCCGCGGGGATATGGCGGTTAGTTTTTTAAGGTAACCATGTACTTAAACACTCTAAATAACTTTGTGCAGCAATCGGGCGTGGCGTTTGGCACCAGCGGTGCCCGTGGTTTGGTAGCTGACATGAGCGACGGCTTGTGTTGGGCCTATACGGAGGCTTTTTTGCAAAGCGTCGCCTCAGATGGCACCCAAGTGGTACTTGGCCACGACCTGCGCCCCAGCAGCCCGCGCATTGCAGCCGCTTGCGCAGCCGCCATTGCGGCCAGCGGACGCAAGTGCATCTATGTGGGGGCACTGCCCACGCCAGCGGTGGCGTTTTATGCGGCGCAGTTGGGCGCACCGGCCATCGTGGTGACAGGCAGCCACATTCCGTTTGACCGCAACGGAATCAAGTTTTACCGCGCCAATGGCGAGATCTCCAAGAGTGATGAGAAGGCCATGCTGGCCGCGCAGGTGGAGGTGCCCGACCTATTAGTGAACGCCGTGCTGCCAGCGCCGGATACCCTTGCCAGCACAGTTTACGTACAGCGTTACCTGGATTATTTTGGTGCTGGCGCCCTTGACGGTGCGCGTGTGGCGGTATACGAGCATTCCAGCGTCGGGCGCGACGTATTGCGCACCATTTTGCAGGCCTTAGGTGCCCAGGTGGTCAGTCTGGGTCGCACCGAAAACTTTGTGCCCATAGATACCGAGGCAGTGCGCCCCGAAGACGTGGCCCAAGCCCGCCAGTGGGCGGGGGAGCACCGTTTTGACGCACTGCTTTCCACCGATGGCGATGCCGACCGACCGCTGATTGGCGACGAGTACGGCGAATGGCTGCGTGGTGACATGGTGGGGATCCTGTGTGCCCAGGCCTTACAAGCACGGGTGGTTGTGACGCCGGTTAGTAGCAATACCGCGGCGGAGCTGTGCGGCGTTTTTGCACAGGTTCTGCGAACACGCATCGGCTCGCCTTTTGTGATTGCTGGCATGGAGGAAGCGCTGGCGCAGCGCTTAAAGCAGACCGGCCCAGTGGTAGGTTATGAAGCTAATGGCGGCTTCTTGCTGGGCAGCGATGTGATACAGGGCGATCGCAGCTTGCAGGCTCTGCCCACCCGCGATGCTGTCTTGCCCATGCTGGCGCTGCTAGTGCTAGCTCGCCAGCGCGGCTGCAAGCTCTCTGCCCTGAGCGCCAATTTGCCCAAACGCTTTACTGCTAGTGACCGATTGCAGGGCTATGCGACTGAAAAGAGCCGTGCACTATTGCTGCAGCTGCAGGGTAATGCGGTTTTATTGGCGCAAACTTTGGCACCCGATTCCGGTGCGGTGATCGGCACAAACCAGACCGACGGTCTGCGCGTAAACTTTGCCAATGGCGACATCGTGCATCTGCGTCCCAGCGGCAATGCGCCCGAGCTGCGCTGCTATGCCGAAGCCGAGTCAGCCGAGCGGGCCAAGCGCTTGTGCGACGCGTGTTTGGTGCGAGTGGCTGCAGAAGTCTGAGGTGTAGGCGTACTTCGACCTGATTGGAACTGAGCCGACTTTGCGCGGTGTCGTAAGACTGTAGGTAGTTTAGAAGACATTGCGGCCTATCAAATTCGCTTACGGCAAGCTGGTTCAACAGATTTCGCAAGTTACTGCCGCGCTACGAGAAGCTCAGCCGCAGTTTCCTCGCACTCAACTACTTGGCAGCAGCCATCATGATGTTTAGCAAGATTAAGTCAGGGCAAAATATTGTTTACAGATAAGTTCTTAGAAACTGGGGGGCACCAATCGTGCTCGCGGTTTAGTGTTCCGCGTTTGCCTGAAAGTAAGCCTTGGATGTTGACGACTTCAGCGGCCACGATGCTGGGAGCGGTTTCATCAACCGCGGTCTGCGGGTTATAGCTGTAGTCAAAGCCATCACCGGCGCGCCTCATGATTCGCGCTTCGGGGTCCGTAAAGCTGTCCTGTCCCTTGGGTGCGGGGACACCGAAGTCACGTTGGTAGGGCTTGCCACCCTTGGGGTAGCCATCTTTGTCCTTGGGTTCGCGCTGGTCCTCAGGTTTACAGCCGCGCTGCGCGTCGCTTTGGCGCTGGCGCTCCTCCAGTCGTGCCTTGGTAGCCGCAATGGCCGCTAGGCACGCTTGCCTGCGCTCAATCTCTACAGGAATGTCAAGATCGGGCTCGTTCTTCTCTGATTCATCGGAGTTGCTGGCCTTCTTCACCAACGCCGCGATTTGTGCTTTGAGTTCAACCTCGGCGGTTTGCATGCGTGCATAGCTCATGGCCTTGTGGCGGCTGGCGTTGGCTTTGATCTTGGTGCCATCCACAGCAATGGTGCCCCGCTTGACCAGACCCATCTTGCGCGCCGATCGGACCACTTGGAAAAACAGATCCGTGAACTTCTTAAGGTGCAACGCCCGAGAGTCCCGGATCGTGTGGTGCGCTGGAAAGTTGTCCGCCGCAAGAACCCGAAAGGCCACATCTTCACGCAGCTTCAATCTTGCGTGAGCTGCATACACCTGTACCTCGTCCATCATGACCGGGTGAAACGACTGGTTGCGTGATAAGCAACCTGCATAACGCGTATGAAGGGCGCTCAGGCCTAGACTGTCCACCGTGTCACTCATAAAGTACGTCAAGTGCCCTTGCGCCAACCATTCCTGCAAAGCGCAGGGCAAAAGATACTCTTGGTACGGCTCATGAAGAACGTAACTGCTGTTCATTCCCAGTTAAGGTTCCAGCTCACATTGCGTTGCTAGGGACAACCCTAGTTTCTGCCCCCCGGACTCCTAGAGTCCGGTAAGCATCATATTTTTAACCCGTAGTCCAATCAAACAACCCGAGCCCTCTCCAACATCGCATGCAACAACACATTGCACCCTGCGGTGATGTGCTCCGGTTTCGCGTCTTCTATCTCGTTGTGGCTGATGCCGTCTTTGCAGGGAATGAAGATCATGCCGCTAGGCGCCAGCTTGGCCATGTAGACCGCGTCGTGGCCGGCGCCTGACACGGCGGGCATGTGGCTGTAGCCCAGGTTTTTTGCGGCGCGGCCTACGGCTTCTACGCAGTCGTCGTGAAAGGCAATCGCGTTGTAGCTGGACACCATTTCAATCTTCACGTCCACGCCGTGCTCTTTGGCGACGCTGGCGGCAAAGGCTTTCACCTCGTCGGCCATCTGGTCCACCAGGGCGTCGGTGCTGTTGCGCAAATCAATGCTGAACTTCACGCGGCCGGGAATCACGTTGCGGCTGTTGGGGAACACCTGCACCATGCCCACCGTGCCTCGGCCATGCGGCGGGTGGCGGTGGGCGGCGGCCACCACGTCTTGCATGATGCGGGTGGCGGCCAACATGGCGTCTTTGCGCAGGGCCATGGGGGTGGGGCCGGCGTGGGCTTCCATGCCGGTCACGGTGCAGTCAAACCAGCGGATGCCCAGCACGCCGCTGACCACGCCAATGGTCACGTCGTTGTCTTCCAGCACAGGGCCTTGTTCGATGTGCGTCTCGAAATACGCGCCAATCGGGTGGTCGCCGGGCTCCTGGTCGCCGATGTAGCCGATGCGCTCCAGTTCCCCCTTGACGGTTTTGCCCTCAAGGTCGGTGGCGGCATAGGCGTGCTCCAGCGTGAAGGCCTTGGCGAACACGCCCGAGCCCATCATCACCGGCACAAAGCGCGAGCCTTCTTCGTTGGTCCAGAAGGCCACTTCAATCGGCGCTTCGGTCTCAATGCCCAAGTCATTCAGGGTGCGCACCACCTCGATGCCCGCCAGCACGCCGTAGTTGCCATCGAACTTGCCGCCCGTGGGTTGGGTGTCGATGTGGCTGCCGGTCATGATGGGTGGCAGGCTGTTGTTGCGACCCGCGCGGCGCATGAAGCCGTTGCCGATCTTGTCGATGGTGACGGTCATACCTGCCTCTTTGGCCCAGCCAATGACCAAGTCGCGGCCCTGTTTATCGAGGTCGGTCAGCGTTAGGCGGCACACACCGCCTTTGGGCGTGGCGCCGATCTGTGCCAGCTCCATCAGCGAGGCCCAGAGGCGCTTGCCGTTGATGCGGATGCGCGATAAGTCGAGCACGGTGTCGATGTGGGTGTCGGTGGTCATGGTGCTTCCTTTAGCGTTTGACGGCGGTGGGGGCCAGGGTATCGGCGCGCAGTTTGCTGGCCGCAAAGTTGGAGCTGAACGGCGCGCGCTTGATATAGCGGCCCTTGCCCTGCACGGCGCGCAAGTCGCCCTGCACATAGACCAGTTCACCCCGGCTCACGGTGTGGCTGGGGATCCCCTTGACCTGGCGGCCTTCAAAGATATTGAAGTCGCCCTTGCTGAACTGGGTCTTGACCGACAAGGTCTTGGTGCCCGCCGGGTCCCACACCACCAAGTCGGCGTCTGCGCCCACGCTCACGCTGCCCTTTTGTGGGTAGATGTTGAACAGCTTGGCCGTGTTGGCGGAAGTGACCGCCACAAACTCGCTGGGCGTCAGGCGCCCGGTGTTCACGCCTTCGTCCCAGATGACAGCAAGGCGCTCTTCCACGCCGCCGCAGCCGTTGGGGATCTTGGTGAAGTCGTCTTTGCCGGCTGCCTTTTGCGCCGCGCAGAAGGTGCAGTGGTCGGTGGCGGTGGTGTGCAGGTTGCCGCTTTGCAGGCCGCGCCAGAGGAATTCGCTATTGCCCTTGGGTCGGAAGGGCGGACTCATGACGTGGGCTGCGGCAGTGGCAAAGTCGGGGTGGCGGTAAACGCTGTCGTCCAGCACCAGGTGGCCGGCCAACACCTCGCCATACACGCGCTGGCCGCGGGCACGGGCACGGGCAATGGCCTCGGCCGCTTCCACACAGCTCACGTGCACCACGTAGATGGGCACGTTCAGCACGTCGGCAATCGCAATCGCGCGGTTGGCGGCTTCGGCCTCCACCATGGGTGGGCGGGAGAGCGGGTGGCCTTCCGGGCCTTTGATGCCCATCTCGGACACAGTTTTCTGCAGCAGGTAAACCAGCTCGCCGTTCTCGGCGTGCACGGTGGGCATGGCGCCCAGCTCCAGGGAGCGCTTGAAGCTGTTCACCAGCGTTTCGTCGTCGCACATGATGGCGTTTTTGTAGGCCATGAAGTGCTTGAAGCTGTTCACGCCTTCCTCGTTGACCAGCGTGCCCATGTCTTTGCGCACCTGCTCGCTCCACCATGTGATGGCTACGTGGAAAGAGTAGTCCGACGCCGACTTCTCAGCCCAGCCGCGCCACTTCTTGTAGGCGTCCAGAATGTTTTCTTGCGGGTCGGGAATCACAAAGTCGATGATGGTGGTGTTGCCGCCCGCCAGACCGGCTGCCGTGCCGGTGAAGAAGTCGTCCATGGTGACCGTGCCCATGAATGGCAGCTGCATGTGGGTGTGCGGGTCAATGCCGCCGGGCATCACATACTGGCCACCCGCGTCCACCACCGTGGCGCCTGCGGGGGCGGTCAGATTCTCGCCCACGGCCACAATCTTGCCGTCTTGGGTGATGACGTCGGCCTTAAATTCACGGTCTGCGTTGACGACAGTGCCGCCGCGGATGAATAGGGTGTTCATGAAATGCTCCTAAAACGATAGCTGCTTGCGCAATAAGTACGAGGGCTGGAGGCCATTTTGATGCCTAAATGGCGCTCTATCAAGTCCGTTCAGGCACCTACCCGCATGGGGTTGTTGGGGTGCGTGGTCCAGTCGGCGTGCACGCCACTCACCGGCTTGCCGGTGCGCAGGTCCATCTCACCCACCGGCACATCGCGCAGGCTGATGGTGTCGGGCACCGGGCACACGGTCACGCACAGGTTGCAGCCCACGCATTCGTCTTCCTTCACCTCGAAGTGGCGCTTGCCATCTTTCTCGAAGGTGATGGCCTGGTGGCTGGTGTCTTCGCAGGCAATGTGGCAACGGCCGCATTGGATACAGCTGTCCTGGTTGATGACGGCCTTGCTCACATGGTTCAGGTTCAGGTAGCGCCAGTCGCTCACGGTAGGCACGGCTTTGCCCACGATCTCGCCCACGCTCTTGAAGCCCATTTCGTCCATGTAGTTCGAGAGACCGCTTTCCATCTCCTGCACGATCTTGAAGCCGTACACCATGGCCGCAGTGCACACCTGCACCGTGCCGGAGCCCAGGGCGATAAAGTCCAGCGCGTCCCGCCAGGTGCCGATGCCGCCAATGCCGGAAATCGGCAGGCCCGCAGTCTCGGGGTCACGCGCAATCTCGGCCACCATGTTCAGCGCAATCGGCTTCACGGCCGGGCCGCAGTAGCCGCCGTGGCTGCCCTTGCCGCCGGTGCTAGGCGACATGGTCAGGGTGTAGGGGTCCACACCCATGATGGAGTTGATTGTGTTGATCAGGCTCACAGCGTCGGCACCACCGCGCTTGGCCGCGCGGGCGGGGTTGCGGATGTCGGTGATGTTGGGGGTGAGCTTCACGATGACGGGCAGCTTGCTGTACTGCTTGCACCACTCGGTCACCATCTGAATGTACTCAGGCACCTGGCCCACGGCGGCACCCATGCCGCGTTCGCTCATGCCGTGCGGGCAGCCGAAGTTGAGCTCAATGGCGTCGGCACCGGTGTCTTCCACGCGGGGCAAGATGGCTTTCCAGCTTTCTTCCTGGCAGGGCACCATGAGCGACACCACCATGGCGCGGTCGGCCCAGTTGCGCTTCACTTCGGTGATTTCGCGCAGGTTGAGTTCCAGGTCGCGGTCGGTGATCAGTTCGATGTTGTTAAAGCCGTTCAAGCGGCGGTCAGCGGATAGCAACGCGCCGTAGCGCGGGCCATTGACGTTGACGACCGGAGGGCCGGCTTCTCCCAATGTCTTCCAGACCACGCCGCCCCAGCCGGCTTCGAAGGCGCGGTTGACGTTGTAGGCCTTGTCGGTAGGCGGTGCAGAGGCGAGCCAGAAGGGGTTGGGGCTTTTGACGCCGGCAAAGGTGGTTTCTAAATTGGCCATGGTGTTTCTCCGGAATGCGTGGGTTCAGGTGGAAGAGCGCGCAGGCCCCTCAAGCGGACATGAAAGCGTGAATGGCGTGGGCGGCTTGTTTGCCGTGCTCCACAGCTTCCACCGTCAGGTCCAGCCCGCCGGCACGGCAGTCGCCGCCGGCCCACACGCCCTTCAGGTTGGTGGTGCCGGCTGCATCGGTGGCGATGCGGCCGTCCTTCAGGGTCAGGCCGGCCTCGGCCAGCACCGGGTTGCCCAGCTTCTGGCCGATGGCCTTGAGCACCGTGTCGGCCTCCCAGGTGATCTCGCGGCCAGTGGGGGTGAGCTTGCCGTCCACCAAGGCCTGCTCGGCAAAGCGCACTGCGCTGGCATGGCCGTCCGTGCCGAGGATCTCGACCGGCGCGAGCCAGTTGTGGAGCACCACGCCATTGGTTTGAGCCCACTCCTGCTCCGCTTTGGAGGCCCCCATGCTGTCCACGCCCCGGCGGTACACCATGTGCACCACCTTGGCACCCAGCAGCTTGCTTTGCACGGCAGCGTCTACTGCCGTCATGCCGCCACCGATCACCACCACGCGGCGGCCTACCGGCAGGGTAGAGAGGTCTTTGGTCTGGCGCAGGGTGGCGATGAAGTCCACCGCGTCTTGCACACCGCCGAGGCTGTCGCCGGGCACGCCCAGTTGCTGCGTGGTGAACAGGCCCATGCCGAGGAACACGGCTGCGTAGTCTTTGCGTAAGGCTTCGAGTTGCGCCACGGTTTCGAGCTTCCAGTTCGGGGTGATGGTGATGCCGCCGATCTCCAGCAGCCAGGCGATTTCGCGCTGGGCAAAGTCGTCCGGGGTTTTGTAGCTGGCCAGGCCGTATTCGTTCAAGCCGCCCGCTTTGGGCTTGGCGTCAAACACTTCCACGTCGTGGCCTTGGCGGGCCAGGGTGTAGGCACAGGCCAAGCCTGCAGGCCCTGCGCCCACCACCGCTACCTTTTTGCCGGTGGCGGGCGCGCGGGTAAAGACCTGGGGTTTGGCGCTCTCCATGAGTGCGTCCACCGCGTGGCGCTGCAGTCGGCCGATGGCCACGGGCCGGTCCTCTTGCGTGTTGCGCACGCAGACGGCTTCGCACAAGTTTTCGGTGGGGCACACGCGGGCGCACATGCCGCCCAAGGGGTTGCTGTCCAGAATGGTCTGGGCGGAGCCGCGCAGGTTGCCATCAGCAATGCGCTTGATGAAAGACGGTACATCAATGCTGGTGGGGCAGGCGGTAGCGCAAGGGGCGTCAAAGCAATACAAGCAGCGTTCGGCTTCCAGCAAAGCTTGCGACGCGGTAAAGCGCGGGGTGGCGTCGGCAAAGCGTTGGGCGTATTCCTCGGTGGCGAGGCGGCCTGCACGAACGTCGGCAGTAGAAGAAGAGGGGGTGGACACGCTGGCAACTCCTTAAAAAACTGACCGTTTGGTCAAGTCATGGTGTGCATGCTAGCAATCCACGTGCCATGCTGTAACTAGGGGTTTGCACCATAAAACCGCCTGCAAACAGGCAACCTGCACCGCCATGAGGTGCAGGAAAAGTGCAGGGCCCCTGTTTTGGGGCGCGGGTTTCGGGGCGTGGCTAGCGCGCTGTGTCGCTAGCGGTGTCAGGCCTGGACACTGTCTGGAGCCACGTGCTGAAAAGCTCCACCGCCGGACCTGCGTCGGTGCTTTCCGGTAGCACCAGGTAATAGCGCCGTTCACCGGCCAAGGGGGCGGGGTGGGCCAGCACCAGTTCTCCCCGTGCCAGCTCTGCTTCGATGAGCAGCCGGGGGATGAGCGCCACGCCCATGCCGCACGCCGCGGCCGATGAAGCCATGGAGAACTGCTCGTAGCGCGGCCCGGCAATGGCGTTGGGCGCTTCGAAGCCTTGCGCGGAAAACCAGTTCTGCCAACTGTCAGGGCGGGTGCTTTGCTGTAGTAGGGGCAGCTGGGCCACCTCTGCAACGCTTAAGGCCTTGCGCCCCCGCAGCAAGGCGGGGCTGCACACCGCCACCACCTGCTCTTGCAGGAGCGGGTAGCTGCGGGTCCCCGCCCAGTGCCGGATTTGCAGCTCGGTGCAAGCGAAGATGGCCGCATCGAACGGGGTGTCGTTGAACAGAAACGGGCGCGTCCGGGTATCTATGTGCACCACCGTATTCGGATACCTGGCATGAAAGTCCGGCAGACGCGGCAAGAGCCAGCGCGCCGCAAAGGTGGGCACACTCGCCAGGTGCACCGCACCGCCGTGGCCGCGGGTGGACATGAGGTCCAGGGTGTCTTGCTCCAGCCCGCGCAGCCGCGCGGCAACCTGGGTGGCGTAGCGGGTGCCGGCACCGGTGAGTGCCACGCCGTGCCGGGTGCGGCGGAACAGGGCCATGCCTACCAACTCTTCGAGCGCGGTGATCTGACGCGAAATAGCACTCTGGGTCAGCGACAGCTCTTGTGCCGCCCGGGTGAAGCTCTCATGGCGGGCCGCCGCCTCAAAGCACAGCAGGGCCTGAGTGGCAGGGATTTTTCGTCG
Source organism: Rhodoferax sp. (assembly GCF_013297935.1). Lineage (GTDB taxonomy): Bacteria > Pseudomonadota > Gammaproteobacteria > Burkholderiales > Burkholderiaceae_C > Allorhodoferax. The sequence goes on from NZ_JAAFIX010000006.1 coordinate 114,692, forward strand.
CATCGTGGGTCAGGGCTGGGTGTTTTGGAGGGCCAGTAAATCACGCACATGCTGTGCGCGTTGCCGGGCCTGCGTGAGTTGGTCGGGGTGCAGGGTGGCAATGAGCAGGGTTTCTTCGCGCCCGGCCTGTGCGAGCGCGCTGCCGTCCGGCCCGGCCACCACGCTCAAGCCGCCGTAGTGCAGCGGTTCCTCGGTGCCGGTGAAGTTGGCGTAAGCCACCGCGAGCTGGTTTTCATACGCGCGCACCGGCACCAATGAGCGGGCTACAAAGTCATAGTCCGACATGTTGGCGGTGGGCACGGCCACCAGGTCGGCACCGGCCAACGCCAAGGCGCGGACGGCTTCCGGAAACTCCACGTCGTAGCAAATCAGCAAGCCGACTTTCCAGCCGCTCAGCTCGACCAACCGGGCGCTGGGGGGCGCGGCCGCGAACTGGCTGCGGTCCAGCTCGCCAAACAAGTGGGCTTTGCGGTAGTTCAGGCGGGGCAGGCCGGTGGCATCTATCCACTGAGCGGCGTTGTACACACGCCCCTCTGTATCCCGCTCGGGGTAGCCGTACACCACCGCGAGTTGGTGGCGCCGGGCCATAGCGGCCACCGCAGCGGCCCAAGCACCATCAGCCGCTTGGGCCAGGGTCTGCACCGCCGGGGCGCCAATAGCGTAGCCGGTGAGACACATTTCGGGGCACACCAGGAGCGTGGCTCCGGCGCGGGAGGCTTCGCGCGCCGCCGTTTCGAGGCGCGCCAGATTGCCCGGCACATCTAGCGGAGCCGGCGCACACTGCCACAGTGCGAGAGTGAGGGGCGTGCGCATGGGCGTCAGTCCGGCAGCGCCATGGGGCCCAGCGTGTCGAGCACGTCGCCGGGGCCGGGGTTGTCGGGGTGGCTGCGCCCGCCCAGGTGCTGCACGATGCCCCACACCGCATTCAGCGATGTCTGCACCGCGCCCTCCGCCCAAGCCGGGGTCCAGGACACATCGTCACCGGCAATGAAAATGCCGCGCTGCGCCACGGGCAGCTGGTCTTGTTTGAAGTGCGCATACATGCGCTGGTTGTAGCGGTAGTGGCCCGGCAGGGCCCCCTTAAAGGCGCCTAAAAAATAGGGGTCCGCTTCCCACGACACACAAATCGGGTCGCCAATGATGTGGCTCGCAATATCCACCTTGGGGTAGATTTTTTTGAGCGCCTGCAGCGCCAGCTTCACCCGCTTTTCGGGGGATTGCGGCAGCATTTTGAGGGCATCGCCCATCCAGGCGTACGACAGGCAGATCACGGCAGGCTGGTCGGGCCCGTTGTCAAACAGGTAGGTGCCGCGGGTGAGCCGGTCGGTGAGCGTCATGCTCATGAGGTCGCGGCCGGTCTCGGGGTCTTTGTCTTTCCAGAACGGGCGGTCCACCATCACAAAGGTCTTGCTGGACTGCATGTAGCGGGTGCGGTCCAGCGCCATCCACATCTTGTGTGAGAACAGGGACTCTTCGACCGCAATCTGGGTGGTCAGCAGCCAGCTCTGGCAGGTGGTCAGCACTGCGCGGTAGTGGCGCGTGTCGCCCCAGCAGTCGGTCACGGCCAGCCGTCCATCCGGGGCGCGGGCAATGGCGGCGACCCCGGCACGGGTGGCGCCTGAGTGCAGGCTTTGCAGGGTGGTGCCGGCCGGCCAGTGGACCGGCGCTGCCGGAGCGTGGCGCCACAAGCCGTGCGGAACCTGGTCGGCGCCGCCCACAATCAAGCGCTGGTTTTCGTCGCACTGGGTGAGCACGACCCGCAGGATTTCGAGCATGGAGTTGGGAAAGTCGGAGTCCCAGCCTCCGGTGCCGAAGCCGACCTGCCCGAACACCTCGCGGTGCCGGAAGGACAGCGCCGAGAAGGCTTTGGAGTTGGCAATGAAATCGTAGAAGGTGCGGTCGTCCCAAAGCGGCACCAAGGTATTCCACAGGCGCTTGAGGGCGGGAACATCCCGCCGCCGGATGGCGTCTTGCAGGTCCGAGAAGCGTGCATCGTCTTCCAGGGCCTGAGCCCAAGCGGCTGCCACTTCCTGAAAAATGGCGGGAAGGTCGCTCAGGGCGGCTGCGTAGTGGGTTTCGCCTTCGAGGTCGATCACCGTGCTGCCGGAGGCGGGGGTGAGCGGGTTGGGGAAGTCGCGGGTTTGCAGACCGAGTTGATTCACATAGTGATAGAACGCGGTGCCGGAGACCGGAAAACGCATGCCGCCCAGCTCGGCCACGGTGTTGCGGGTGCCTTCAAACACCTGCGAACGCAGGCGGCCGCCCATTTTGGAGGCTTCGTAGATCACCGGCTTGAGGCCGAGTTTCATCAACTCGTAGGCGGCCACCATGCCGGCCATGCCGGCACCCACAATGGCGACCTCTTCCCCCAGGCAGTGGGGCGGCAATTGCCCTAAGCCGGCGGGGTGCGCGATCCAGTCGTCAAAAGCGAAGGGAAAGTCGGGTCCGAAGATGGTGACCGGAGGCCGCTGCCCGGTTGCGTGGTGTGTGCTGTGCTCGCCCATGGCCAAAGCCCCTCCAAGAAAACCGGCACTATGGCATAGCTATGCGCGAATCGCAACAGTGGACGCAAATTTCGCTGATATATAGCGAAATTTAGATTAAAGTATTTCTAAAACTCATAACTGTGTGCGTAAGCCTTGATTGCGGGATGCTGTGCCCGCGGCTACCATCGGCACTCCCTATTTCGCTTTGGAGCTCCCATGTCGCACGCCGCCTTCAACTGGCAAGACCCGTTTTTGCTGGACAGCCAACTCTCGGACGATGAGCGCATGGTGCGCGACGCCGCAGCGGCTTATTGCCAGGACAAGTTGCTCCCCCGCGTGACCCAAGCCTTCCGGGACGGCAGCACCGACCCGGCCATCTTCCGGGAAATGGGAGCCTTAGGGCTGCTCGGCCCCACCATCCCCGAGCAATACGGCGGCCCCGGCTTGAACTACGTGGCCTACGGTTTGATTGCCCGCGAGGTGGAGCGGGTCGACAGCGGCTACCGCAGCATGATGAGCGTGCAGAGCAGCTTGGTGATGGTGCCTATCTTCGAGTTCGGCACCGAGGCCCAGCGCCAGAAGTACCTGCCCAAACTGGCCACCGGCGAGTGGATTGGTTGTTTCGGCCTGACCGAGCCGGACCACGGCTCCGACCCCCAGAGCATGGCCACCCGCGCCCACAAGGTAGCGGGCGGCTACAAGCTCAGTGGCAGCAAGATGTGGATCAGCAACAGCCCCATTGCCGATGTGTTTGTGGTGTGGGCCAAAGAGGTCAGCGAGTCCGGTGCCGTGGGGCCTATCCGAGGCTTCGTGCTGGAGAAGGGCATGCCGGGCCTGAGTGCGCCGGCAATTCACGGCAAGGTGGGCTTGCGCGCCAGCATCACCGGCGAGATCGTCATGGATGGTGTGTTTTGCCCCGAAGAAAACGCCTTCCCCGAGATCCGTGGCCTCAAAGGGCCGTTCACCTGCCTCAACAGCGCGCGCTATGGCATTGCCTGGGGTGCACTGGGCGCGGCCGAGGACTGCTGGCTGCGCTCCCGCCAGTACACGCTGGATCGCAAGCAGTTCGGCCGCCCGCTCGCGGCCAACCAGCTGATTCAAAAGAAGCTGGCCGACATGCAGACCGAAATCGCGCTGGGCCTGCAAGGCTGCCTGCGCCTGGGTCGCATGAAAGACGAGGGCACGGCGGCGGTAGAAATTACCTCCATCCTCAAGCGCAACTCCTGCGGCAAGGCCCTGGACATTGCCCGCCTGGCCCGCGACATGATGGGCGGCAACGGCATCAGCGACGAGTTTGGTGTGGCGCGTCACCTCGTCAATTTGGAGGTGGTCAACACCTATGAAGGCACGCACGACATTCACGCCCTGATCCTGGGGCGTGCGCAAACCGGTATTGCGGCGTTTGCCAACTGAAGCGGGTTCAACCCCATGCCCCGGCGGTGGGGCATGGCATAAACTCCGGCGCAACTTGTTCGTGTCTGAGACTGCATGCCCGCCACCCCTGATTCCGCCGCTACCTTGAGCCAAGAGCCCGTGACCCTGCTGGAGGTCGCGAAGGTGGCCGGCGTGTCGCCGAGCACGGTGTCCCGCATTTTGAACGGCACTGCCAAAGTGGCGCCTGCCAAGCGGGAAGCGGTGGAGGCCGCGATTGCACAGCTCAAATTCCGCCCCAACATTTTTGCCCGCAGCCTGAAAACCGGCATCACCATGACGGTGGGGGTGCTCACCCAGTCGATCGAGAGCCAGTTTTACTCGCGCGCACTCAAGGGCATTGAAGTGGGGCTGGAGGCCAGCGGACACTCCCCCATCATTGTGAGCGGCCACTGGAATGCGGCGACCGATGTCGCCAGCCTCAAGCTGCTCACCTCGCGGCGGGTGGACGGGGTGATTATTTTGACCAGTGACATCGCAGATTCCGATGTGCTGCAGGTGGCGACCCAGCAGCCTGTCGTCATAACCGAGCGCGACCTCGAAGGCCCGAACCTGCGCTCTATCCATGTCGACCAGAAATTCGGCGGCTATCTCGCTACCCGCCATTTGCTGTCTTTAGGGCACACCCGTATCGCCCACATCGCAGGCGTGGAGAACCGGGCTGACGCGCAGGGCCGCTACCTTGGCTATCTGGAGGCCCATGCCGAGGCAGGTGTGGAGCCGGACCCGCGCCTCCTGGTGCGTGGCAATTTCACCGACAAGGGCGGTCACTTGGCCGCGCAGCGTCTGATCGGTAGCGGCGTCCCGTTCTCTGCCATTTTTTGCGCTAACGACGACACCGCGCTCGGCGCACGCCTAGCGCTCTATCAGCGGGGCCTGCGGGTGCCGGAAGATGTGTCGCTGGTGGGGTTTGACGACATGCCCACTTCCAGCTTCATGACGCCGCCGCTGACCAGCGTGCGCCAGCCGGTGTACGAGGTGGGCCTGTATGCCGCCCGCATGCTGCTGGACATGATGGGCTACCCCGCAGAGGCCGTGCAACTGCCCCCGCTGGAGCTCATGGTGCGCGAGACCACGCGCCAGGTTTAGCGGGCGCGCTGGCTGGCAATGAATTCGCGGTAGCGCAGGGCACTGTCTTTCAGGGTGCGCGCTTGGGTGGCGTAGTCCACATGCACCAGGCCGAAGCGTTTGTCATAGCCGCTGGCCCATTCGAAGTTGTCCATCAGGCTCCAGTAGAAGAAGCCGCGCACATCCACGCCCGCGGCCATGGCCTCGTGCAGGGCTTGCAGGTGGGTTTGCATGTAGGCCTGACGGCCGGGGTCGCTCACCCGGCAATCGACCACGGTGTCGGCCTCGGCAAAGCCGTTTTCGGTGATGAAGATGGGGGGCAGGGTGTAGTCGCGGTGGATGCCTTGCAGCAAGTCGTTCAGGCCGCGGGCGTAGTTTTCCCAGCCCATGTCTGACACGCCGTCCACGTTGGGCGCGGGCACGGGCGGTGTGCTGGTGCTGGCCCAGATGCGGGTGTAGTAGTTGATGCCCAGAAAGTCGAGCGGCTGGGCAATGATGTCGAAGTCACCGGCCTCCATGTTGTCGGGCTGCGCCAGCTCCGGCCCCTGGGGGTAGGCCTTCTTGAAAATAGGGTCCATGTACCAGCGTACAAAGCGGTCGTACTCGCGCTGCGCACGCACTTGGTCGGCAGGGCTGTCGGTGGCGGCGGTGGTAGGGGACTGGTTCAGCACAATGCCCAGCGGTGCTTTGACACCCGCTGCGCGCATGGATTGCAAGGCCAGCCCGTGCGAGAGCAGCAGGTTGTGCGACACCCGCAGCATGGCGGGCACGTCTTTTTTGCCGGGAGCAAAGATGCCCATGTCGTAGCCCAGTGTGGCGGTGCACCAGGGCTCGTTGTGGGTGGCAATACTGGCCACCCGGCTGCCCAGCAGGCGGCCCATGCGCTCGGCATAGTCGGCAAAGCGGTAGGCGGTATCGCGGGCTTCCCAGCCTTGCTGCAGGTCTTGCAGGCCTTGCGGAAGGTCCCAGTGGTAGAGGGTGGCGTAGGGCGCAATGCCGCGCTTGAGCAAACCGTCGACCAGACGCTCGTAAAAGTCCAGGCCTGCGGTGTTCCAGCCACCGTAGCCGAGCGGCTGCACGCGGGACCAGGCGATGGAGAAGCGGTAGCTGTCCACGCCCAGACTCTGAATCATGTCGAGGTCGGACTCCAGCCGGTTGTAGTGGTCGCAGGCTACATCGCCGGTGTCGCCGTGCACCACTTTGCCGGGGGTGTGCGAGAAAGTGTCCCAGATGGAGGGGGCCCGCCCGTCCTGCGCGGCGGCGCCTTCGATCTGGTAGGCGCTGGTGGCAACGCCCCAACGGAAATCGGAGGGAAAAGGGGGCAGGGGGAATGTCTCGGGAGAGGTCACGGGGTGTCCTTGCATTATTCTCATTTGAAATCGTTTTCAGGTGCGGATTTTACGGGCGAAACACCGCCTGTCAAACCCACTGCAGAAGCTACTATGGAAGCCCCCCTGCACGGAAGCCGGTATGACCCTCCCCACCCCTCGCCAAGGCGCCTTGTCGCACCTCAAAGTTCTGGACTTGTCCCGCGTATTGGCCGGCCCATGGTGCACCCAGATGCTGGCCGACCTGGGGGCCGATGTGGTCAAGGTGGAGCGCCCCATAGCGGGCGATGACACCCGCCACTGGGGCCCGCCCTTCATGCCCGACACCGACGGTCAGCCCACACCGCACGCCACCTATTTCACCGCGTGCAACCGGAACAAACGCTCGGTCACTATCGATATGTCCACGCTGGAAGGGCAGGGCCTGATCCAGCAGATGGCGTTGCAAAGCGACATTCTGGTAGAGAACTTCAAGGTCGGCGGGTTGGCCCACTACGGGCTGGACTACGCCAGCCTGAAGGCCCTGAACCCGCGGCTGATCTATTGCTCCATCACCGGCTTCGGCCAGACCGGCCCGTACGCCGAGCGGGCGGGCTACGACCTGATGATCCAGGCCATGAGCGGCATGATGAGCATCACCGGCCGGGCCGACGGTGCGCCCGGCGGCGGGCCCCAACGGGCGGGAGTGGCGATTACCGATGTGTTTACCGGCATTTACGCCACCAGCGCCATCTTGGCGGCGGTGGAAATGCGGCACCGCACCGGCGAGGGACAGCACATTGATATGGCGCTGCTGGACGTGGGCATGGCCATTCTGGCCAACCAGGCCGCGGGCTTTATCAACACCGGAGCCGAGCCGCAGCGCATGGGCAACGCCCACCCCAGCCTCGTGCCCTACCAGGACTTTCCCACGCTGGACGGCGCCATGTTGCTGGCGATAGGTAACGATGGCCAGTTCGCCCGCTTTTGCGCCGCAGCCGGCCGGCCGGAGTGGGCGCAAGACGCGCGCTTCACCACCAACACGCTGCGGGTGGAGCACCGTGCCACCCTCGTGCCCCTCATGAGCGAGACCACCCGAACCCGCACCACGGCCGACTGGATCGCGCTGCTCGAAGACAAAGCCGTGCCTTGCGGCCCCATCAACACCCTGGCCAGTGCCTTTGCAGACCCGCAGGTCCAAGCCCGTGGTTTGGTGCTAAAACAGCCTTTGGCCAAGACAAATAGTGCGCCTGATGCTCCTGAAAGCATAGCAAATGACATGAAAAAGGGGGCTGCAGAAATCCGCACCGTGGCAAGCCCTATGCGCTTGTCCGCCGCACCGGTGCAGCTGCGTTATGCGCCGCCTGCGCTAGGCGAGCACACCACCGAGGTGCTGCAGGAACTGGGTCTGGACGCTGCGCGCATCCAGTCCCTGCAGCAACAGGGCGTTGTCTAAGTCAGTGGGCCTTTAGGCCGGCTTGCCCAGGGTTTCCCAGCGCTCCAGCGCTTCCATCAAGGCCTCGTCAATCGCGGCGTTGCGCTCACTCAGGGCAATCGCACGCGCGTTATCGCTGGCGTAGAGGCTGCCGTCGGCCAAAGCTTCGGTGATGTCCTTTTGCTCGGCTTCCAGCGCGGCAATCTGGTCGGGCAGGGCGTCGAGCTCGCGCTGCTCTTTGAAGCTGAGCTTTTTGGCCTTGGTGGGGGCCGGTGCCACAGGGGCAGTGGCATTCACCTTGGCGCTGGCTTGCTCCTGTTTTTGTAGCTGCTCGCGCTCGTAGTTAAAGGGCTTAGCCGTGGTTTTACCAAGAGCAGCATTGATTTCGTTGGCACGCTTGGTCTGGATCAGCCAGTCGCTCACGCCGCCTTCGTACTCGCGCCACCTCGCATCACCCTCGTAGGCAATGGTGCTGGTGACCACGTTGTCGAGGAAGGTCCGGTCGTGACTGACCAAAAACACCGTGCCGTCGTAGCTTTGCAGCAGGTCTTCTAGCAGTTCCAGGGTGTCGATGTCCAGGTCGTTGGTCGGCTCGTCCAGCACCAGCACGTTGGCGGGGCGGGCAAACAGGCGGGCCAGCAGCAAGCGGTTGCGCTCACCACCACTCAAGGAGCGCACCGGCGAGGTAGCACGCGCGGGGGAGAACAAAAAGTCGCCCAGGTAGCTTTTGCGGTGCTTCTTCTGGTTGCCGATTTCAATCCACTCTGAGCCGGGGCTGATGAAGTCTTCCAGCGTGGCGTCCATGTCCAGCGCGTTGCGCATCTGGTCGAAGTACGCCACGGTCACGTTCGAGCCCAGGCGCACCGTGCCCCAGGGGCTGTGGCCCGGCTCGGGTTTGGGCGCGTTGGCGGGCGCCGGGTCGGGCTGGTGCTCGCCCAAGATGAGCTTGAGCAGCGTGGTTTTGCCCGCGCCGTTGGGGCCCAGGAGGCCGATTTTGTCGCCGCGCAGAATGGTGGCGGTGAAGTCGCGCACGATCTGGCGCTCTTGCTCGGTGCCCACGCCAAAGGTCTTGCTCACATGCACCATCTCGGAGACCAGCTTGCCGCTCTTGTCGCCGCTGTTCACGTCCATGTTCACGCTGCCCACGACGTCGCGGCGGGCTTCACGGTTGGCGCGCAGTTCGCCAAGGCGGTTGATCCGCGCGGTGGCGCGGGTGCGGCGGGCTTCTACGCCCTTGCGGATCCACACCTCTTCTTGCGCCAGCAGCTTGTCGGCCTTGGCGTTGATGATGGCTTCTTGCGCCAACTGCTCTTCTTTTTGCAGCAGGTAGGCGGCAAAGTTTCCGGGGTAGCTCATCAGCTTGCCGCGGTCGAGTTCCACGATACGGGTCGCCACATTGTCGAGGAACGAGCGGTCGTGGGTGATGGTGATGATGGAGCCCTTGAATTCCTTGAGCAGGCCTTCGAGCCACTCAATCGAGTCCAGGTCCAGGTGGTTGGTCGGCTCGTCGAGCAGCAACACGTCGGGCTGGGCCACCAGTGCCTGGGCCAGGGCCACGCGCTTCTTGGTCCCGCCGGAGAGGGTGTTGACCACCGCATCGGGGTTCAGGTGCAGGCGCTGCAGCGTCTCATTCACGCGCTGCTCCCAGTTCCAACCGTCCAGGGTTTCGATCTCACTTTGCATGGCGTCAAGGTCGCCCTCGCCCGCGCAATACAGCTCAATCAGGCCGATCACCCTCTCCAAGCCTGCGCGTACAGCTACAAAAATTGTAGCGTCTGCGTCGAGCACGGGCTCTTGCGCCACGTAGGCGATGCGGGTGCCGCCCTGCACTTGCAGGGTGCCGTCGTCGGGCTTTTCCATGCCGCCCAGAATTTTGAGCATGGAGGATTTGCCGGCGCCGTTGCGGCCGATCAGGCCGACGCGCTCCTGCGTTTCAAGGGAAAAATCAGCGTGGTCGAGGAGGGGGACGTGCCCGAATGCCAGCTGGGCGTCAAGAAGGGTAATAAGTGCCATGTGGCGGCGATTATCCCAGCACCGGCAAAAGCCCCGCAGACCGGCGTCCGGCCGCGGTGGGCAGGGCAAGTCAAATCACCCGGTTACGCCCGCGCTGCTTGGCAAGGTAGAGGGCTTTGTCGGCTTCGTTGTACAGGTAGTCGAAGGTCCGCCCCTCTTCGGCGGTGGCGCTGGTCAAGCCGATGCTGGCGGTGACCTGAATGCGGGTGCCTTGCCATTCAATATGGCTGACTTCCAGTCGCTGCCGGATTTTTTCTGCAATCCGGCGTCCCGCGTCTGCGGAGGTGTGGGGCAAGAGCACGATGAACTCCTCTCCGCCCAGTCGACCCACCAAGTCGGTGCTCCGCACGGATTGCACCATGGTCTGGGACACGTGGCGCAACACCGCGTCGCCGGCCGGATGGCCCCAGGTGTCGTTGATGCGCTTGAAGTGGTCCAGGTCCAACAATAGGATCGTGGTGGCGCTGCCCTGGCGTTGTGCGCGCTTGAGTTCATTGGTACTCAGTTCCACAAACGTGTTGCGGTTGAAGAGGCCGGTCAAGCCGTCCTGGCGGGTCAGGCGCTCCAGCTCGCGCTGCTTGACCATGAGTTCGCTGTGGGCCTTGTCCAGTTGCTGTTTTTGGTAGGCGATGGTGCTGAACTTGCGCCACAGCAGCACCGATATGCACCAGGCAATGATGCAGACCGCCAGCGCATTGATACGGTTGTGCAGCAGCCAATCTGCGTTGTGCTGGGTGTGACGCAGTAGCAGGGCAAGGGCAATCCAAGCGCCGCCATACAGCACCGCTGCGACCTGGGGGCGCATAAACACGGCCAGCGCGGTGACCGTGCAAGTAATGAAGAAGGGGGTGATATTGGGCGTGACCGACTGGTCGATGACCACAATGGCAACCGAGAACCCGATCCCGATCGTGAGGGTGAAAATCGGCAGCCACCGTCCGGGCCACGAGCGGTAGCGATGCTCCAGAGCCCGCGCCGCTAGCCCGCAAAGAAACAACGATATCCCCATGGCGACATGCACCAGACACTGCCAAAGTTTCCAGCGGTAGGTAGAGTCCGCGTCGGGCGCAGTGAGCGCCAACCAAAGAAAAATCAGGGCAAAAACACCGTTCATGCCGGCGACGACAGGTGCGAACAGGCGGGTGTTGTGCAAATTGTTCGCGTGAACCTGATCCAGTACCAGGCTGTACTCGGAGTTCCAACGCTCTAAGGTGCGTCGCAGATCGCGGACGGGAGTGGTATTCATGCGGATTCGTCCCACTGTAGCAGAGCGCAAGCCTTGCGGTGGCACGGTGCGCAGGGGCGGTGATCGGGCAGAATGGGTCTATGCCCATCACCATCCAACCCCGTGCCCATGATCTGGGCGGTGGCTTCACCGTGCGTCGCGTGTTGCCGGCTGTGCAGCGCCAGGCCATAGGCCCGTTTGTGTTTTTTGACCACTTCGGCCCGGTGACGGCCCACCCCGGTGACAACCACGACGTGCGCCCGCATCCGCACATCGGGCTGGCCACGGTGACCTACCTCCTGGAGGGCGCCATGATGCACCGCGATTCCACCGGGGTGGTGCAGCGCATCGAGCCCGGCGCTATCAACTGGATGACGGCAGGCCGCGGCATCGTGCACTCGGAACGCACCCCTGACGACCTGCGGGATGTGAACCGCAACAGCCACGGCTTTCAGCTGTGGGCGGCCTTGCCGGCCGAGCATGAAGAGGACGCACCTTCGTTCGCCCACACCCCGGCCAGCGCGATTCCGGCGGTGGAGTTGCCCGGGGCGCGGGTGCGCGTGTTGGTGGGCCAAGCCTATGGCGCGATGTCGCCGGTGCTCACCCTGTCGCCTACTTTGTATCTCGCCATCGACCTCGAGGCCGGAGCCTCTCTGACCTTGCCTGCAGCTGCGATAGAGCGGGGTGTTTACAGCGTGGATGCGGGTGTGACGATTGACGGCAGGCTGCTGCCGGCTGGCCAGATGCAGGTGCTGGACGAAGGTGTCGAGCCGGTCGTCCACGCCGCACAAGCTACGCGCCTGATGGTGATCGGTGGCACGCCGCTGGGGCACCGCTTCATGGTGTGGAACTTTGTGTCGAGTCGCAAGGAGCGCATTGTCCAGGCGCAAAACGATTGGGAGGCTCAGCGTTTCCCTGCGGTACCCGGCGAAACAGAGTTCATCCCATTGCCGGTGCGGCGTCCTTGAGCCGGGCGCTGTCGTTCGCAGCGCGGCGCAAGGCCTTGGTGGCAATGTCGAGCGAGCGCAGGCGCAGCGCCGGATCGTAAATATCGCAAACCAGCATCAACTCGTCGGCGTGTGTGGCATCGGCCATCGCCAGCAGGCCCTGCTGCACCGTCCCGGGTCCGCCGATCACCGCCTCCCCCAGAAAATCGTGGATGGCTGCGCGGGCGTCCGGCGGGCACTGCTGCAGGAACTGCGGCACCGGTGACGACAAGGCTTTGCGTTGCCCGGTCAAGATACCCAGCACCCGTTGGTAGATGCTGCTGGCGAGCAACTCCGCCTCGTCGTCCGTTTCCGCTGCGACCAGCGGCACGCCGACCATGACATGGGGCTTGGCGAGCGTAGCCGAGGGTTTGAACAGACTGCGGTACATCGCGATCGCTTGGTGCAGGTACCGTGGGGCAAAGTGTGATGCAAAGGCGTAGGGCAAGCCCATGTGCGCCGCGAGTTGGGCCGAGTACAGGCTGGAGCCCAGCAGCCAGATGGGCACCTGCGTGCCTGCGCCGGGCATGGCAACGAGTTTTTGGCCGGGCTGGAGTGGGCCGAGCAGGGTCTGGAGTTCGGCTACATCGCGGGGAAAGTCGTCTTCGTGCTCTACCTTGTTGCGGCGCAGCGCGCGCATGGTGGCTTGGTCGGTGCCGGGAGCGCGCCCCAAACCCAGGTCAATGCGGCCTGGATACAGCTCTGCCAAAGTGCCAAAGGCTTCTGCCACCACCAGTGGCGCATGGTTGGGCAACATGATGCCGCCCGAGCCCACCCGGATACGCCGGGTCCCACCGGCTATGTGACCCACTAGGACCGCGGTGGCTGAGCTCGCGATGCCCGGCATGTTGTGATGCTCCGCCAGCCAATAGCGCTCGAACCCCAAGGCCTCCGCATGCTGTGCGGTTTGCAAGGCAATTCCCAGAGCTTGGCCCACCGTGCCGCCCTCGCGGACGGCGACCAGGTCGAGCATAGAGAGGCGGGGGAGCGTGTGAGAAGTCATGGCGGGATTGTGGCGAAAGCCTGAAGTCCTGGGTCAGAGTAGTCCAATGGAGCTATTGTTGCAGTGCAATAAATCAGAGAAACTTCGTCCCATTCATACACATAGGGGGTGATCCGTGATCCTGAACATTCTTAAAAAGACAGCTGCAGCTGTGATGTTGATGGCGTCCGCTGTCGCCGCCCAAGCTGCGACTTTCAGCGTCGGGCCTTTGAGTACCAGTTACGCTAACACTGTGGACTTCGCGGGCTCTTTCGAAGACACCTATACGTTCACCCTGCCCGGGAGTTTCTCAGGTGTAGCCGGCTCTTATATTGGTTTTGACTTCGCCGGCACAGGTCTGGCAACCAGCTTTAGTTTTGGTTCAGGCGCATCAAGCACGCCCACCGTGTCTCTTCCACTGAACGGTACTTTGAGCGGCGTGGATGTGGCTTCGTATTCCACAACGCTGCCCTTGACCCCAGGCGCAAGCTACTGGTTCAAGCTGAGCGGTACCGGCGACTTAGGCTCTTACACAGTGACTCTGGCTCCCGTGCCAGAACCTGAAACCTACGCTTTGTTGTTGGCTGGCTTGGGTTTGATGGGTGTAATTGCCCGTCGCCGCCAATCTAAATAATCGGGAGCCAGTCATGAAAAAAGTTCTTCAGTCAATCGGTATCGCAGTTATCGCAGCATCGGCAATGACTGCCCAGGCAGCCAGCACGACTGCCACCTTCAATGAAGTGAGCAGTGGTGCATTCACCGAGTCGTTCGTAGTGACTCCCGACGCTGCAAACACCATGGTGGTTCGTGTTACCGGCATGGCGAGTCAGTTCTCTGCCTTGTCCTTCTCCTTGTGGGATGGTTCTACATCGGTCGTCAGCGCTACGGCTTCCGTGGTTGGTGGAAACTACATTGCTTTGTTCAGCGACGTAAAGAACACGACCATTTCTCTGGTGGGCGGCAAGGCTTATACCTTGAAGGTGACCGGGGTCAGTACCCCTGCCCCCAACTCGCTGGGTACAGTTTCCGCTTTCAACGGTACTGTGACAGCCGTTCCTGAGCCAGAGAGCTACGCCATGCTCTTGGCCGGCTTGGGCTTGATGGGAGTCGTGGCCAAACGACGTAGCCGCTCTACTGCTGCTTGAGCGATTGACGCGTTCAAATCAAGGCCTGCGTTAGCGGGCCTTTTTTTTGCCGGTGAGTGATCCGAATGGACTATTGGTGCGCTGCAGCATAGGGTTAATACTAGTGGCGTCACACATCTTTCCGGAGGTTTTATGAAACTCAAGTCTTTGGTCCTCGTCGCCGTCACCGCCGCTCCGGCATGGGCTGTGCATGCTGCAGGCACTGAGTTGTTGACGGCCGCAGCGGCCAGTGGAAGTTCGTCTGCGCTTTGCCTGGTCGGTGTGGGTTTGATGGCCACCATTGCACGCCGCCGATCCAAATAATCCCAGCTGGCCTGAGTAGGCCGGGATGTAAAAAAAGGGCTTGTCCAATGACAAGCCCTTTTTTCTTGGCCGGTAGTTTCTGAGGAGCCTCTCACCTCAGGGCGGGCCTTAGCGGACCCGCCCGCCCCACGCAAACTCAGCGACTGCTTGGGAAGCTGAACACTGCTCCCTCGCGCACGCCAGCCGAAGGCCAGCGCTGCGTGATGGTTTTGCGCTTGGTATAGAAGCGCACGGCATCGGGGCCGTAGGCATGCAGGTCGCCAAACAGGCTGCGCTTCCAGCCGCCGAACGAGTGGTAGGCCACGGGCACGGGCAATGGCACGTTGACACCCACCATGCCGACCAGAATGTTGTCGGTGAAGTAGCGGGCCGCTTCGCCGTCGCGCGTAAAGATGCAAGTGCCGTTGCCGTACTCGTGGGCGTCGATCATGTCCATGGCCTCTTGCAAGGTCTTGACGCGCACCACGCCCAGCACGGGGCCGAAGATTTCTTCCTGGTAAATCACCATGCCGGGTTTCACGTTGTCAAACAGGCAGGGGCCGAGGTAGTAGCCGTCTTCATGGCCAGCGACTTTCAGGCCACGGCCGTCCACCACCAGCGTGGCGCCTTCTTTCACGCCCTGGTCCACATAGCCCTTCACCTTCTCAAAGTGCGGCTTGGTGACCAGCGGGCCCATGTCCATGCCCGGTGTGGTACCGGGGCCCACTTTCATTTTGGTAATTTCGGCCTTCAGGCCTTCAATCACAGCGTCCGCGGTTGCATCACCTACTGCGACCACCAGCGGGATGGCCATGCAGCGCTCGCCGCAGGAACCGTAAGCGGCACCCATCAGGGCGCTCACGGCGTTGGCTACATCCGCATCGGGCATGACCACCGCGTGATTCTTCGCGCCGCCCAAAGCTTGCACACGTTTGCCGTGGGCGCAGCCGGTGGCGTAGATGTACTCGGCAATCGGGGTAGAGCCGACAAAGCTCACGGCCTTCACGCGCGGGTCGGTTAGCAGGGTGTCCACGGCTTCCTTGTCGCCGTTGACCACGTTGAGCACGCCGGGTGGCAGGCCGGCTTCCAGCGCCAGCTCGGCAATGCGCAGGGTGGAGCTGGGGTCGCGCTCGGAAGGCTTCAGGATGAAGGTGTTGCCACAGGCCACGGCCATAGGCCACATCCACAGCGGCACCATGGCGGGGAAGTTGAAGGGGGTAATGCCGGCAGTCACGCCCAGCGCCTGGAACTCGCTCCAGCTGTCGATGGCGGGGCCCACGTTTTTGCTGTGCTCACCCTTGAGCAGCTCGGGCGCATAACTGGCGTACTCCACGTTTTCAATGCCGCGTTGCAGCTCGCCCAGCGCATCAGAGAGCACCTTGCCGTGTTCGGCGGTGATCAGGGCGCAGAGTTCGTCGGCATGCTTTTCCAGCAAGACTTTGAGGTTGCTCATGACGCGGGCGCGCTTGAGCGGCGGCGTGTTGCGCCAAGCCGGGAAGGCCGCTTGCGCGTTGGCAATGGCGTCTTCCACCGTGGCCTTGGGGGCTAGCAGCACCCGCTTCTCGGCTTTGCCGGTGGCAGGGTTGAAGACGTCCTGCGCGCGGTCGCCGGTGGAAATGATCTTGCCGCCGATAAGGTGGCCGACTGTAGGGAGTTGGGACATGGAAGGAATTAAGTATCAAAAGTGCCGTTAGCGCTTATGGAGTGTGCGCCAGCAGCTATAAAAACAATAGTGTTGAGAGTGGCTCAGTCAGACTGCTGCCGTATCACGCCGTCTCGTTAATGGCCTCACCCAAGGCGTTGACCAGGCTGTCGATTTCGGCCTCGGTGGTGATGAAGGGCGGGGCCAGCGCAATGCAGTCACCGGCATAGCGCACATAAAAGCCCTTGTCCAGGCAGCGCATGGCGACCTCGTAGGGCCGCTTGGCGGGCTCGCCGGGCACCGCTGCCAGCGTCAAGCCAGCGGCCAGACCCAGGTTGCGGATGTCGGTGATGTGCTTGGCACCGCGCAGGCTGTGCACGGCCTTCTCAAAGTAGGGGGCCAGCGCGTTCACGCGCTCGATCATGTTTTCCTTCACCAGCACGTCCAGCGCGGCAATGCCGGCGGCGCAGGCCACGGGGTGTGCCGAGTAGGTGTAGCCGTGGGGGAATTCGAGCATGTAGTCCGGGCCACCGGCCGCCATGAAGGTGTCGTAAATCTCTTTCTTGGCAACCGTCACGCCCAAGGGCTGTGCGCCGTTGGTGATTTGCTTGGCCGCGTTCAGGATGTCCGGCACCACGCCGAAATAGCCTGCGCCGGTGTAGGCACCTAGGCGCCCGAAACCGGTGATCACTTCATCAAAAATCAGCAGGATGTTGTTCTGCGTGCAGATCTCGCGAAGGCGCTGCAGGTAGCCCACGGGCGGCACCACAATGCCGGCCGAGCCGGACATGGGCTCCACGATCACAGCGGCAATATTGCTCGCGTCATGCAGCGCAATCAGGCGCAACAGCTCGTCAGCCATGTCGCCACCCTTGTCGGGCAGGCCTTTGCTGAAGGCATTGCTGGCCAGTTGGGTGTGGGCCAAGTGGTCGGCTTCAATGCTTTGGCCGAAGGTCTTGCGGTTAGCGGGCAAGCCACCCACGGCGATGCCCCCGAAGTTCACGCCGTGGTAACCCTTCTCGCGGCCGATGAAGCGGGTCTTGCTGCCCATGCCTTTGGCGCGCCAGTAAGCGCGGGCCATCTTGAGCGCAGTGTCGGCCGACTCGGAGCCGGAGCCGGTGTAGAACACGTGGTCCAGTCCTTGGGGCATGAGCTCCACAATCTTGTTGGCCAGTTCAAACGACAGCGGGTGGCCGAACTGAAAGGCGGGCGAAAAGTCTAGGGTGCCAATCTGTTTGCTCACCGCCTCGGTAATCTCGCGGCGGCCGTGGCCCAGGCCCGCGCACCACAGGCCCGAGAGGCCGTCAAAAATCTTTTTGCCGTTGGAGTCGGTGAAGTAAGCGCCTTGGGCACTCACCATCATGCGCGGGTTGGCTTTGAAATCGCGGTTGCCGGTAAAGGCCATCCAGTGCGACTCCATCCATTCTCGGGACATGGGGAAGGGCGATGTGCTGGTTACAGCTTCACCCGTGGCGGGGGCGCTGGTGTCGTTGAGCTTCATGAAGAACTCCAGTGGGTGAGGTGGGTGAGCCTTACAGGGCGATGGTGCATTGTGGGTGGCTCTGTTACTCTTATAAAGTCACAAATAGCACTATTTACTTGCCAACTTATGAAAGCAAAAGCTAAGGCCGTTCTCGGCCAGATAAGTGACATGGACCTGCGCCTGCTGCGCGTTTTCAAGGCGGTGGTGGATTGCGGGGGTATGGCCGCGGCTGAGCTGGAGCTCAACATCGGCACCTCGACCGTGAGCCGTCATGTCAAAGACTTGGAAACCCGCCTGGGCCTGACCTTGTGCCGGCGCGGGCGAGCCGGTTTTGCGCTGACCGCCGAGGGCGAAAAAATCTACGCTCAGACTACCCAACTGCTGGCCGCGACTGACGCGTTTCGCAGCAGCGTGGACGAAATCCACCAACGCATGGGCGGGCAGTTGCAGGTGGCAGTGTTCGACAAAACCGCCAGCAACCCGGCCAGCCACATTGCCGAAGCCATCGCACACTTTCACGCAGAAGCGCCTGATGTGGCTCTGAACCTGCATGTGGCGACCCTCACCGCCATAGAGCGGGGCGTGTTGGACGGGCAATTCCACGTAGGCGTTATTCCCGGGCACCGGGCCTCCGACGTGTTGGACTACACGCCGCTGTTTGACGAGCACATGCTGCTCTACTGCGGCACCCGCCATGCGCTGTGGAACGCCGATCAGAGCGCCCTGAACTGGGACACCTTGCCCCGCCACGAGTTTGCGGGGCTGGGCTACCACTCGCCCAACATGGAGCTGAGCCAGCGCATGCGCCTGCCGCGCCGGGCCACGGGGTTTGACCAGGAGTCGATTGCCACGCTGATCTTGTCTGGCCAGTTTCTGGGGTTTCTGCCCGACCACTATGCCGAGAGCTTTGTACGCCGTGGGCTGATGCAAGCCGTGAGGCCGGACTTGCTGAGCTACGCCTGCCAGTTCTTCGCCATCACCCGCAAGTCACCCCAGCCGAGCCGGGCGACGCTGGCATTTCAGGCTTGCTTGGTGCGGGCGCATTTGGCGTGAGTGCCGCTTTTGTTGTTCGCCCGCGTGAGGCGGGGGT
Organism: Rhodoferax sp.; assembly: GCF_013297935.1. GTDB lineage: Bacteria > Pseudomonadota > Gammaproteobacteria > Burkholderiales > Burkholderiaceae_C > Allorhodoferax. The sequence goes on from NZ_JAAFIX010000006.1 coordinate 133,267, forward strand.
GCACGCCTACGCTCGTGTCCCCCGGCCGCGGTGCGGCCGGGGGACACGGAGCAGAGCGCCTACCCCGCCAGCTCCCCCCAGACACGGCGATAAACCACCGCCTGAAAGACGGCAACCTAGGCGTGTGCCCCGTAAAACTTGAAGTTTATCTCCGGCTTCTTGCCGTGGATCAGCTCCGCAATCGCCTTGCCCGACCCCGCACCATGCGTCCAACCCAGGGTTCCGTGACCGGCATTGACCCACACGCCGCGCACCGGACTTTGGCCGATGTAGGGAATGTTCGTGGGGGTGGCAGGGCGCAGGCCGGTCCAATAGTTGGGCTCGCCGCCTTGCTCTTCGGTGCGGGTGTCGCACACGCCGGGCAACACCTCTTCAATGCGGCGGGACAACATATGGCAGCGGGCCTTGGCCACGGGCGAATCCAAGCTCAAGTCAAAGCCACCGACCTCAATGGTGCCGGCCACGCGCAAGCAGTCGCCCAGACGGCTGATGGCCACTTTCTTGGCATCGTCGATGGTGGAGACCAGGGGTGCTTGTTCGGGCTTCAGTATCTTGAAGGTAGCGCTGTAGCCCTTGCCGGGGTAAATCGGCAGGTCCACGCCCACGGTGCGCATCAGCGGCGCGGTGTACGAGCCGGTGGCCACGACCACATGGTCGGCTTTGAGTACTTTGTAAGACCCGGGCGCAATTTGGCCCTTAGCCCCCGTAGATAGTGCGCGAACTGCTACTGATTTGATAGCGCCGCCTTCGGTCTCCAGCCGCTCTACGCTGTACTCATACAGAAACTCGGCGCCACGCTCGGCGCAGCGTTTGGCCAGTTCCTGGGTGAAGACGAGACAGTCGCCGGACTCATCGCTGGGCGTGATGGTGCCGCCCACAATCTGGTGGGCAAACTGGCGGTAGGCCGGCTCGATTTTCAAAAATGCTTCTTTGTCGATGACCTGGCGGTTCACACCGTACTTGCGCATGAGTGCGGCGGCGTCTCCGGCGGTGTCGAACGATTGCTGGTCACAGTAATAGTGGGCAATGCCGCGTTCCAGCCGGTTGTATTCAATGCCGGTGCTGGCGACCACGTCTTTGAGTGCGGCGTGGCTGTAGGCACCCAGCGCCACGAGCTGTTGCACATTGCGCTCGAAAGCGGTGTCGTTGCAGTTGGCCAGAAACTTCAGGCCCCAGGTGTATTGGTGCATGCCGGCGCCGAACGGGTTTTGCGGGCGGAACAAGAGCGGAGCCTCTTTGCTGAGCATCCACTTCAGGGCCTTGAGCGGTGCGTCTTTGTTGGCCCAGGGCTCGCAATAGCTCACCGAGATTTGCGCGCCATTAGCGAAACTGGTTTCCAGGGCCGCACCGGCCTGCCGCTCCACCACCGTAACGTCGTGACCGAGTTCCAGCAAATGCCACGCTGTGCAAATGCCGATAGTGCCTGCGCCGAGAACAATAATTTTCATCCGCGAAGTGTCAGGGAAGTAGAAGTCTAGTAAAAGTAAAATTAACTGCTTTGCGAAAACATTAGTTGGATTAATAGAGAAAACCATGCGCACATTTGACTCAGATGCCCTGGAATGCCTGGCCGCCATCGTGGAAGAAGGCGGTTTCGAGCGCGCTGCGGTGCGCCTGTCCATTACCCAATCTGCCGTATCGCAGCGGCTGCGGGCGCTGGAGGCGCAGGTCGGCACCGTGCTGCTGGTGCGCAGCCGACCGGTGAAGGCCACCTCGGCCGGGCGTTTGCTCATCAAGCACGCGGTGCAGATGCGCCTGTTACGGGCCGACTTGGAGACCGACCTCAAAGACCTGGCGCCCAGCACCGGCGCGGTGCGGGAGGACGAGCGCATCTCCATCGCCATCAACGCCGACAGCATTGCCACCTGGGCCCTGCCCGCGCTGGACCCGCTAGTGCAAGCCGGCTTGCCGCTGGAAATCATCACCGACGACCAGGACTTCACCCACGAATGGCTGCGCGAAGGCCAGGTGCTGGGCTGCGTGACCACCCTCAAACAAGCCCTGCGCGGCTGCAAGGTGTTGCCCTTGGGGGCCATGCAATACGTCGTGGTGGCCAGCGCCGACTACGCGGCCGCGCACTGCCAGCAGGGACTCACGCCGCACAACTTCCGCAGCATTCCCTTCGTGGCCTTCAACCGCAAAGACGACTTGCCGACCGACTTTGTCAGCAAAGCACTCAACCTGCGCCGCGTGTCGCTCAGCCAACGCTTTGTGCCCAGCTCGGAGGGGCAGGTGCGCGCCGTGCTGGCCGGTTGGGGCGCGAGCATCGTGCCGGAGTTGCTGGTGCGGGGCTTGCTGGAGAGCGGCCAATTGGTGAACCTGGCGCCCAGCATGAGTTTGCCGGTCAACCTCTATTGGCACTGCTGGAACCTTGACTCGGAAGTCATCGACCGGTTGACCCAAGCCCTGTCGGGTGCGGCCACCCAGCTACTGAACGAAAAAACCAAGTAGTCACAATTTAACCTTGGCATCTACTTTTCGACGGTGTAGGAATAAAATACGGCTATGAACGATCTCTCCGCCCCTCCTGTCGCGCCCGTCAAAGTCTCGTTTAAGAAGCAGATGCTGCAAGCCCGGGAGGACGCCATCATCCGCTCGGTCAACCTGCTGCTGGCTGAAAAAGGCTTTGAAGCCATGACGGTCGACGAGGTGGCGGCCAGTGTGGGCATTGCCAAAGCGAGCCTCTACAAGCACTTTCCCAGCAAAGAAGACTTGGCCGCCGCCGCCATGGCGAACCTCATGGGGCAGGCCCAGGCGTTTCTCGATTCCTTGCCGGACGATATGCCGGCGGTGCACAAGCTGCGCGCGGTGGTGCGATGGACTATGGTGTTGAAGTTGGCCGGTGAAATGCCCTCACTCCCCAGCCAGAACTCCACCCTGCGGGCCACCCTGATGGGTCACAGGGCCTACATGGATGGGCTGATGGACGTGAGTGACCGTGTGGGCAGCTGGATCGAAGCCGCGCAAGCCCAAGGCGTGATCAACCCCGAACTGCCTGCGATTGCAGTGCTCTACACCCTTTACGCCCGCGCGTGCGACCCCGTGCTGGAGTTCTTGCGCATGGGCGGCCAGCACACCGATGCCCAAATCATTGACCTCGTGCTATCGACCTGCTTCGACGGCTTAAACAGCCGCTGAGCGGGCGCGCACATGCCGCCAAAACCAAGTCCACCCCGTATCCGTATTTCGTCCACGCGGTAAAGCCGCGAGGGTAGTCCTTTAGTTGCGACAGTTTCAGGTCGAAAGCTTGGCATAACCCCAACCAAGGACTGAACAATGCGAACGTGGATGTGTATGGCAGGACTCAGCTGGCTGTGTGCCGGCTGCTCGGTATTGGCGGTGGCCGATGCGACGGTCACCACCGCGGCCGTGGTGGTGAAAACCGGCGTGCAGGTCACCGGTGCCCTGGTAGGGGCCGTCTTGCCCAAACGCTGAGGGGTTTAGCGCACCAGCAACACCGGCGTTTTGCAGTGCGCCAGCACTTGGGTAGCTACCGAGCCCATGACCAGATTGCCCAGGGCGCTGTGGCCGTGGGAGCCCATGACCAAGAGGTCAAATTCTCCCTCGTCGGCCAGCTTGCCGATCAGGCTGCCCGCCGGGCCGACCTTCCAGGACACCGCTGCGTCAATGCCGTGGCGTTTTAAAAACTTGGCCGCTACGGACAGGACCTTGTTGGCCTCTTCGGCGTGGTAGGCCTCTACCGTGGCCTTGCCCAAAGCCGCTTTCGCGCGCGGAGGCAAGGGCGTCTGGGCATTGAACACGGTGTACTGGTGGCCGGGGGCCAGAAGCGCCTCGTGGGTGCTCAAGTAGGCGAGCATTTTTTTGCTGTAGGTGCTTCCGTCAACGGCGAGCAAAATTTTCATGGTGTTCTCCTGTAGATGGGTTCAGTGTAAAAACGGCCTGTGCTTGCAAATTTGCGCTAAGTCAAGAAACTGCGGATAGGGAGGCGTGCATGAATATCGTTTTTTCGGCCCGGCGACGGGCGGCTGTGCAGTGGCTGAGCGCAAGCGCTGTCGCGATATGCTGGCCCGCAAGCCCTGCCCGTGCGGGCAGCCGGCCTGCGCTCATGCTGGCGACGGACCATGGCCCGGCTTTTGACAGCAGCGGCGCGATGGTCAGTGAGAAATACGACGGCGTGCGCGCCTACTGGGATGGCGCGCAGCTGCTAACCCGCGGCGGCAACCCGATTGCCGCCCCGGCATGGTTCACTGCCGGTTGGCCCGCCACTCCGCTCGATGGCGAGCTCTGGGCCGGTCGCGGCCGGTTCGCCGCCGCCGTGTCCACGGTGCGCCAGGAAAACCCGGACGATGCGGGCTGGCGCGCTTTACGTTACATGGTGTTCGACCTGCCGGCGCAGGGTGGCCGGTTCGATGCGCGCTACGCTGCCCTGCAAAACACTGTGCAAGCGCTTCAACAGGCGTGGATCGTCGCCGTGCCGCAAAGTCCGGCGCCCTCCGGGGCTGCTTTGCAAACCCTGCTCACCCGGACCAGCCTCGACGGGGCCGAGGGCTTGATGCTCCACCAGAGCAGCGCGGTCTACCAACCCGGCCGCTCGGCCGGCATCGTGAAGCTCAAGCTCTCTCAGGACGCGGAGGCCCGTGTGCTGGCCCATGTGCCGGGGCAGGGCCGCTTGCAGGGTCGCACGGGGGCACTCTGGGTGGAGTGGCAAGGGGGCGAGGGCGGCACCGTTCACCGGTTCAAGCTGGGCAGCGGCTTGACGGATGCGGAGCGCGATAGTCCGCCTGCGGTGGGGAGCTGGGTGACCTTTCGCTTCCGGGGGCACACGGCGCAGGGAGTTCCCCGGTTTGCCACCTACCTGCGCCCGGCCGCCGGGATCGACCTTTAAGATTGCTATCAAATATATAGCGGACTGCGCTTGTTATACCGGGGCTAGGGGCTGATTTCAATCAAAAGTCCTGCTTGGTGCCCGATTTGCTCGTTCTTGCGCACATAGCCCAGCGGGTTGGCCACGACGCGGCAGCGGCCTACCCGGTAGTCGCTGGGGGCATGCAGGTGGCCATGCAGCCACAGGTCGGCCTGCGGCAGCAAGTCGTCCAACGCGTTACAGAACCCCGCAGTACCCGGCACCAGACCATAGCGCGGGTCGGCGCTCTTCAAGCTCGGTGCGAAGTGGGTTACCACGACGGAGGGCCCCGCATGCGGCTCCCGTAGGGCCGTGCGCAGCCACTGCTGGCAGGTGAGCGCCTGCTCCCGCAAGCCGTCGGCCAGCCAGGGCGCGTCGTGGCGCGAAATCAGGGCCTTCTTCAGGTAGTAGTTGGCGGCGCGAAAGGCTTTTTCACGGGCTTTGAACTGGCGCTCCGGCGTCTCGCTCAGGGCGAGGGCGTCGAAATCTGTCCAGAGCGTGGTGCCGATAAAGCGCACGCCATCGAGCAGCAGGGTTTCCCGCTCCAGCCACTGGATGCCTAGGCGCTCGCAGGTGGCCCGCAAGCGGTGATGGGCGGTGTCAAAGTCCAGCGTGTCGTACTCGTGGTTGCCCGGGACAAACAGCACCGGTACCGGCCAGCCACGTAATGGGGAAAAACGCTCAAGCCCGAAGTCGTCGCCCGCCAGCTGCGAGCCGGGTTGGTAGGAGCCGATGTCGCCGGCCAACACCAGCAGGTCGGCATCCGGCAGCGGGGTCGCGTGCCAGTGGGGGTGGGCCTCCAGGTGGAGGTCCGAGAGCAGTTGAATCTTCATGCAGAAAAAATAGTTTGGCCCAGTGCCGCCACTTGGGTTCGCAGCCACGCGTGGGGGCTGGCACCGTCGAGGCGCTGGTGCCACAGGGCATCGACCTGGATGGGCGGCACGCTGAACGGCAGCTCCCGGATCACCAGTTGATCCGCAAAGCCCGTAACGTTCACAAAGTGGCGGGGCAGCACGGTCAGCAGGTCCGATTGCACCACCACCTTGCCGGCCGTAAAAAACTGGTTCACCGTCAGCACCACCCGCCGGGTGCGCTTGAGACTGACCAGCGACTCGTCAATAAAGCCAAAGGCGCGGCCTGAAAAGCTCACCAGCATGTGGGAGGCAGCGCAAAACCGGTCGAGAGTGAATTCGCCCACGGTGAGCGGGTGATCTTTGCGCATGACGCACACATAGTCCCCGACAAAAAGCCGGTGGTGCAAAAACGTTTCGGCGGCACCCGCTTGGGCGCGGGCGGTCAGGTCCGCCAAAACGGCCGGAAAATGGCCGATGGCGAGGTCTGCAGCACCTTCTTCCAGAACCTTGCGCGGGTCCCGCGTGGTCAGGGGTACCACCCGCAGTGAGACACCGGGCGCGTCCCGCGCCAGCACTTTCACCAGGCCGGGCATGAGCTCGGCGGCCGTGGCGTCCGCCATGGTCAGCACAAAGGTGTTGCTGGCTTCTGCCGGTTCAAACACGCTGGGTGCGAGAGAAGCTTGGAGTTTTTGCAGCGTTTCGCGCACGGCCGGCCACAGTTCCTGGCCCCGGGGGGTGGGCTCCAGATTTCTGCCATTGCGCACCAGCAGCTCGTCATTCAGCGCCTCGCGCAAGCGACGCAGCGCATTGCTGACGGCAGGTTGGGTGAGGTTCAGTTGCGACGCAGCGCGCGTGAGGCTGCGCTCGGACATGACCACATCGAACACCTTGAGCAGGTTCAGGTCAAAGGTCCGGAGGTTGATGCGGCTGGTGGGCATGGCTCGACTATAAATCTCGTGAATACCAAACATCACCAACATAAAGTTGAACAGCACTAGGGGAAACCCTATGATTCGCTCACTTCAGAAATTTTTATCCAGTGAGCATCAACCTTTTTAAGGAGTTTGCCATGACACAAGTTACCTCTACCCCCTATTTCTCGTATTCCACTGCACAGCCCCGTACCTCCCGCGTACGCCGCGAAAAAGTGGAAGCCTCCCGCACTTTGTCCGGCATGCTGCTGGCAGCCGTGTTGTCTGCCTTGTTGGTGGTGGCCGACCAAGTGATCGACACCTGGGTGGACGGTCACATGTTGGCAGCCTGGGTTGCCCTGTGGACCGTGGCATTTGCCGCCCTGGCGCTGCTGGCACCCCCACTGCGCAAAGTGTCTTCCGGTTTGGCCAGCATCATGGCGACTGCAGTCCAGAGCTACAAAGTGCGCCGCATGGAAGAAAAAATGTGGGAATATGCCCACCACGACCCGCGCATCATGGCCGAGTTGCAGCACGCTTGGCTGCGTAGCCAAAGCCAGATCTAACAGCTTCAACCCGCGTCCCGACCTACGCTCACGGGTCGAGACGAAAAAAAAGCCACCTCGCGGTGGCTTTTTTTTGCCTTGCCGGCAGCAGCCTCTTGCGCTGCAGCCGGCGTGGTCCGGCTAAGGCGGAGTGCGCCGTGCCGGACTCTGTGTTGTAACCCTCAGGCAGCCAAGCGCTGCGCCAGTTGGGCTTTGGTCTCTTCGAGTTCCTTCGGCAAATGGTAGGCCAGTTGGGTGAACAGTTCGGTGTGCAAGGCGATCTCGGCCTTCCAGTCGTCCTTGTTCAGGCTGGTCACGGAGTCAAACTGGGCTTGGCTGAAGTCCAGCCCGGTCCAGTTGATTTCAGAATACTGAGGTGCCACGCCAAAGCCGGTCTCGGTACCGGTGGCCTTGCCCTCCAAGCGGTCAATCATCCACTTCAAGACGCGCATGTTTTCGCCGTAACCGGGCCAGACGAACTTGCCGTCGTCGCCCTTGCGGAACCAGTTGGTCGTGAAAATCTTGGGTTGCTGGGCGCCGGAGGTCGCCAGCTTGGCGCCGATGTTGAGCCAGTGCTGGAAATAGTCGCTCATGTTGTAGCCCATGAAGGGCAGCATCGCAAACGGGTCACGGCGCACGATACCGGCCTGGCCGGTTGCGGCGGCAGTGGTTTCCGAGCCCATGGTCGCAGCCATGTAGACGCCTTCGGTCCAGTTGCGGGCTTCTGTCACCAATGGCACCGTGGTCGAGCGGCGGCCACCGAAAATGAAGGCGTCAATGTCCACACCGTTGGCATCGTCCCACTGGCTGTCCAGCGCAGGGTTGTTGCCGGCCGCCACGGTGAAGCGGGCGTTGGGGTGGGCGGCCTTGGCGCCGGTTTCCTTGGCAATAGCGGGCGTCCAGTCCTTGCCTTGCCAGTCGATCAAATGATCGGGCATGCCGCCGGTGTCTTTCTCCATGCCTTCCCACCACACGTCGCCGTCATCGGTGAGCGCCACGTTCGTGAAGATCACGTTTTTGTCCAAGCTGGCCATGCAGTTGGGGTTGGTGTGGAAGTTGGTGCCAGGGGCCACGCCAAAGTAACCCGCTTCGGGGTTGATGGCGTAGAGCTTGCCGTCGGCATTGGGCTTGATCCAGGCAATATCGTCGCCAATGGTGGTGACTTTCCAGCCTTCAAAGCCGGTGGGTGGCACCAGCATGGAGAAGTTGGTTTTGCCGCAGGCGCTGGGGAAGGCGGCAGCCACGTGGTACTTTTTACCCTCGGGGTTGGTCACGCCCAGGATGAGCATGTGCTCGGCCAACCAACCCTGGTCGCGGCCCATATTGGAGGCAATGCGCAGGGCAAAGCATTTCTTGCCCAACAAGGCGTTGCCGCCGTAACCGGAGCCATACGACCAGATCTCGCGGGTCTCGGGGTAGTGCACGATGTACTTGGTTTTATTGCAAGGCCACTTCACGTCGGCCTGGCCGTCAACCAAGGGTGCGCCCACGGTGTGCACGCAAGGCACAAAAGCGCCGTCAACGCCCAGCACGTCGTACACCGCTTTGCCCATGCGGGTCATGATGCGCTGGTTGACCGCCACATAGGCACTGTCTGACAGCTCAATGCCGATGTGCGCAATGTGCGAACCCAAAGGGCCCATGGAGAACGGCACCACATACATGGTGCGGCCGGCCATGCAGCCGTCAAACAGGGCGGGCGTTCCATCGGCCTGGCCGGTTTGCAGAATCTTGCGCATCTCTGCCGGGGCCATCCAGTTGTTGGTGGGGCCGGCGTTTTCTTTTTGCTGTGCGCAGATGTAGGTGCGGTCTTCAACGCGGGCCACATCGCTCGGGTCCGAGCAGGCGAGGAAGCTGTTGGGGCGCTTGAGGGGGTTGAGTTTTTTGAAAGTTCCGGCGTCAACCAATTGCTGGCACAGGCGCTGGTACTCTTCTTCCGAGCCGTCGCACCAGTACACGTCTTTGGGTTTGCACAGGGCGACCATGTCGGCGACCCAAGCGACCAGCGCAGGGTTTTTGACATAGCTAGGGGTGTTGAGGGTCAGGCCCTGCATCACGGGTGCGTTCATGAAAAGCTCCTAAGTTTGAAAACGTCTTTTCAAAATCAGTTGCTGCCACCTGCCCAGCCACGAACTTTGAGAAACCGGCTTCGCGTCATCAATGCGACCTGTAAGTCCACCATGACCGGGAGCTGATTCTATGAACTCGTACCCAAGTTACCAAGCGATTACCGACTAACTTTATGCAAAACCTGCATTGGTTTATGCGGCAAATAAAGTGGAGCCAAAAAAAGGACGCATTGAGCGTCCGGGTTGCTGCTTCTTCAATCTGTCAGGGGGAGCGCAGTGTTTTCTCAATGCTTGCCACCAAGCGCGGGTCTTCCGGCAGCATCTCACCCGAAAAACTGGCGACGACCGAGCCTTTTCTGTCCACCAGGTATTTGTGAAAGTTCCAACGCGGCGGGGTGCCGCTCTGGGCGGCTAACTCTTTGTAGAACGGGCTGGCGGCGCTCCCCGATACGGTGCTTTTGGCAAACATCGGGAATTTCACCCCGTAGGTGTTGAAGCAAAAATCTGCGATCTGCTTGCTGTTGCCTGGCTCTTGTTGGCCAAAGTCATTGGAGGGAAAGCCCAGCACCACGAAGCCCCGGCCCTGGTAGCGGGCGTGAATTTTCTCCAAACCTTCGTACTGGTTGGTAAAGCCGCAGTAGCTGGCGGTATTCACGACCAGCGCCACCTTGCCGCTGAACTGGCACAGGTTTTGAGGTTTATCGTCCTGCAGGCGGGGCACCGTTTTCTGCCAGAGAGGTGCACACAGGGCCTTGGGTCCGTCTTTCGGGGCGTCAGCCCGCGCGGTCATGACGACCAGCAATAAAAAAGCGGCCGAAGCCGCTTGTTTCCATGGGGTGCGCATGCGCAGGGCCGGTTTCAGGCCATCGACACGGCAATAAATGCCAGCAAGAACATCAACACCGCGCCCACGATAGGCAGCACGATGGGCATCAAGGGCACAACTTCGTCCACCGGATCGGCAGCGTGGTTGTCATCGGAATGAACGGGTGCAGACATGGTCGATCCTTAGCGTGTCGTTGGTATGGCGCAGATTTTAGCCTCAGCGGCATTGAATCGGGTGCAGTCATCAGGGTGCGTGACGTGGCGGGTACTTCACATGCAGGAAAGACTGCGTTATCGTGGCCACAGCACAAGCCAGTGCCGGAGGCGTTGGATGACCAAGCGTTCGTTGTTTATGCCCCAAGGGGGGCACCTGATCCCATCACCGGGCTTGGAGCGCGCGCCCGTTCTGGATCTGATGTGCTCGCACTTTGTGTTGACACTGGCCGCGCGCCAGGGCGCGAGCTTCAATGTCCGCCGGGACTTTAACGGTGTGGTCGGGCTGGCAGGCCGCCACTTGCTGTGGCCGGTGTCTGTGCTGGCGCGTCTGCGGGAGTTTCTGGGGCGGCGTTGCGTGGGCAATGAGCTCTGGCGGGGCCACGAAGCCCTGTCGCCCGCAGAGTTTTTGGAGCGGCATGGCGTTTGGTGTGGCCCCTACGACGAGGCCACCTTGTTCTTTTTTCTGGATGAATACGCCAAAGACCAACCCAAAGACTTGATCTCCGTGCTGGCGGTGACGGGTGATTGGCTCAACCACGCACTCAAAAAGCAGTCCACCCTCGTCGAAAAAAACATCAATGCGCTGGCGGGTCTGCTGCAGCTCAACAAGGCAGAGCGGGCACTGCTGCTCTACGGCACGCTGGCCCGCTACCAACGGGACATGCGCAGTATCTTGGTGGAGTTCAAGGTCAATAACGCGGCCGAGGCTTACGCGGCCATTGCCGAAGTCGCCCATGTCAACGCCCAGGAACTCGGTGAGGCCTTGCGCGCCGGTTCGCGGCTGGAGCGCATCGGCCTGGTCGAGAACTTGATTTCTGAGCACAACATCACCGACCTCGCCGACCTCATGAAGGTCAGCGAAAAGCTGCCCCCGGTGCTTATGCGGCAGTACCGCGACCATGCCGAGCTCATGGCCGTGTTCACCCGCCTCTCCGGCAAAACGGAGCTCCGGCTGGAGGACTTCGCCTTTGTGGCCGAGGACGCCCAGGTCCTGTGCCAGGTGCTGCAGCACGCGGTCGCCCGCAAAGAGCCGGGCGTCAATATCCTGCTGTACGGCCCGCCGGGTACAGGGAAAACAGAGCTGGCCAAGGTCATGGCACAAGAGGCCGGCCTGGAGCTCTTTGAGGTTGAATACGCCGACCGCGACGGCAACTCCCTCAGCGGCCGCGACCGCTACCGCTCGCTCCAGATTGCGCAGGTTTTTCTCAAAGGGAGTGCCCAAGCCGCGCTGCTGTTTGATGAGGTGGAAGATGTGTTTCCCCCTTTGTCGACAGAAACGGCGAGCTATCTTGCCCGCGCCGATGCCCAAGCCAGCCCGGCAAGCGGCAGCGTGAGTGGCAAGGCCTGGGTGAATCAAATCCTGGAGTCCAACGCCGTGCCCACCATCTGGGTGACCAACCGGATTGAACAGATAGACCGCGCTTTTCTCCGGCGCTTTGCCTACCACTTGGAGTTGAAATCCCCGCCGCCCGGTGCTCGCGAGGGCGTGGTGCGCAAAACGCTGGAAGGCATGCCGGTCAGCGACGCCTTTGTGGCCCGTCTCTCGGCCCGAAAAGGGCTCACCCCCGCACAAATTCGCACGGCAGCGCGATTTGCCCGGCTGAGCACCGCCGAAGCCGAAACCGGCGATGCTGCCCGACTCGAAGCCCTGATCGACCGGCAGTTACACAACGCGGACCTCGCGCTGGGCAGGCCACCGGCAGCGCAGGGCCGTGCACAGGCGCTCAGCCGCTACGACCTCGAGTACCTGAACATCGAATGCCGCTTCGCACTGCCGCGGATCGTGCAGTCGCTGGCAGCCCGTGGGCACGGTACCTTGTGCTTTCACGGTCTCCCCGGAACCGGTAAAACGGCATTGGCAGAGCACATTGCCCAAGCCTTGGGGCGGCCCCTGCTGATCAAGCGGGCCAGCGACCTGATGAGCAAATACGTGGGCGAAACCGAGCAAAACATGGCCGCCATGTTCCGCGAGGCGGAAGCTGAATCCACAGTGCTGTTGCTCGATGAGGCCGACAGCTTTCTGCAGGACCGGCGCGGGGCACACCGGAGCTACGAGGTGAGCGAGGTGAATGAAATGCTGCAAGGCATGGAGCGTCACCGTGGTGTTTTCATTTGCACGACCAACCTGATGGATCGCTTGGACGAGGCCGCGCTGCGCCGGTTTACCTTCAAGATTCAGTTCCTGGCACTTACGCCGGACCAGCGGGCGCGCCTGTTTGTGCAGGAAGCTTGCGGCAATGAGGCGGCTGCCCTCACGCCGGAGCTGCGCAGCCGACTGCAGCAACTCGACCAGCTCAGCCTGGGGGACTTTGCCGCGGTGAAACAGCAACTGCTGATTCTCGACGCGGAGATCTCCGCAGAAGAATTCCTGGAACAGCTCACCGCAGAGCACCGGATCAAGCCGCTGGTGCGTGAGCGGCGCAGCATGGGCTTTGTGAGCTGACTGGCGGTGCGGCTATCCAAATCCGGTGAAACCGGCATTTTGGTAACTCCGGTGAAACTTTTTTCAAATTCTTGTCAACCGCTCCCGCGTCTGGTGCGTGATATACCCAAGCGGGTGCATTTTCTCCGGGCCGTTGGAACCAAACCGGGGCATGTATTGCACTCTAGAGCAACCTAACGTGCAGTGAATATGCAAAAAAACACGATTGAAGTGCCTGAAAAAGGAACCTACAAGTGGCAGCTGTTTGACTACTGGTCGGGTGAATACCGCCAGACGCACGCCGCGCACAACGCTTACATTGCACTCAATTTCGCCGGGGCACTGGACGCCTGCAAGTCGAAATTCCAAACCTTGGTGCAACAGCACCGCGCAAAAGCCGCTGATGCGGCCACCGGTGCCCGCCACCAGCGCGCCATTGAGCGCCTGCAAAACACCCTGTCGGGTGCTGCGGTCGCCTACGAAAGCGGCTTTCACCGCCACTAAGCCCCACGGGCTTACTGGAGCGCGACGACCTTCAACACGTCGTCGGCATACGCCTCCAGCTTCTTCGCACCAATACCGCTAATGCCTTGCAAATCATCAATGGTTTGCGGGGCACGCTGGGCAATAGCTGCCAGAGTTGCGTCGTGAAAAATCACATAGGCCGGTAAATTGTGCTCCTGCGCCACCTCGGCGCGCCAGGCCTTGAGGGCCGAGTAGCGGAGCAAGCCTTCGCTGTCCAGATTGATAGGCGCCTTGACCACCGCGCCCAACCGGGCACTCTTGCGGGGCTTGCGCTCTGCCGGTGCCGACACAGATTCCCGCAGCATGACCGCCACATCACCCTTGAGCACTGCGCGGGATTCAGCCGTGAGTTGCAGGGTGTTGAAGGCTTTCGCATCCACTGCCACCGCCCCCATGGCAATGAGTTGGCGCAACACGCCGCGTAGCTGCAACTCGCTGAAGTCTTTGCCGATGCCGAAAGTGCTCAGGGCTTCGTGGCCGTATTGGGTCACTTTTTCGGTGGTTTTGCCGCGAACAATGTCCATCAAATGCCCGGCCCCGAAGCTCACCCCGCTCATCTGCTGAATGCGGTAAACAGTGCTGAGCAGTTTGCGGGCGGCATCCGTGCCGTCCCAAACATCGGGCGGATTCAGGCAGTTATCGCAATTCCCACATTGCCCCCACGCTCCGCCGCTCTGCGGGTCGCTGCCCCCCGGGGGGGCTAATTCCCCTTGGGGCGGCCCGGCGGGGAATTGTGGCCCACGTCCGTATACCTCGCCAAAATAACCCAGCAAGCGGACGCGGCGGCAATCGGTGGCTTCGGCCAAGCCGAGCAGGGCGTCGAGCTTGCCCCGCATGACTTGCTTGAATTCTTCGCTGGCCGGGCTCTCGTCGATCATGCGGCGCTGGTTCACCACATCTTGCAGTCCATAGGCCATCCAGGCGTCTGCGGGCAGGCCGTCCCGCCCTGCCCGTCCGGTCTCCTGGTAGTAGCCCTCGATATTTTTGGGCATGTCGCGGTGCGCCACAAAGCGCACGTCCGGCTTGTCGATGCCCATGCCAAACGCAATGGTGGCCACCATGACAATGCCTTCCTCGCGCAAAAACCGGTCCTGGTTGTTCTGCCGGACCTTGGTGTCCAGCCCGGCGTGGTAGGGCAGGGCTTTGATGCCGGCGTCCACCAGCGTCTGCGCCATGTCTTCTACTTTTTTGCGGCTCTGGCAGTAGACGATACCGGCCTCGCCCTCGTGCTCCCGCTCGATAAAGCGCAGCAGTTGGGTGGTGGAGTCTTTTTTCTCGACGATGGTGTAGCGGATGTTGGGGCGGTCAAAGCTGCTCACAAACGCCCGGGCGTCTTCGAGTTGCAGGCGCTCCAGAATGTCGGCGCGGGTCAGGTCGTCGGCGGTCGCGGTGAGCGCAATGCGGGGCACACCGGGGTAGCGCTCGTGCAGCACGGTGAGGTTGCGGTAGTCGGGCCGGAAGTCGTGGCCCCATTGGCTCACGCAGTGGGCCTCGTCAATCGCAAACAGGCTCAGTTTGCCGCGCTCAAAGAGCGAGTCCAAGAGCGCCAGAAAGCGCGCATTGCTGACCCGCTCCGGGGCGGCGTAGAGCAGGGTGATCTCGCCGCGGAGCAACTGTTGCTCAATCTGGTAGGCCTCGTCGCTGCTCAGGGTGCTGTTCAAAAATGCGGCGCTCACACCGGCTTCATGCAGGGCGCCCACTTGGTCGTGCATTAGGGCAATGAGGGGCGAAATGACCAGCGTGGCGCCCAAGCCCGCTTGCTGACGGGCGATGGCGGGCACCTGGTAGCACAGGCTTTTACCGCCGCCGGTGGGCATGAGCACCAGCGCGTCGCCTCCGGCAATCACATGTTCCACGATGGATTCCTGCGGCCCCCGGAAGGCGGGGTAGCCGAAAACATCACGAAGAATGGACAAGTGAGGCACTAAATTGCTATCAAAACAGGAGCTATCTGCGCAGTATCTGCGAGGGCTAAAGGCCAAAAACATGCCAAACCAGCCGGTCGGGCAGCGTAGCGGCACTCGGGGGTGCAGCGGGGGCTATTGTCGGGCATGGGCGCAACCGGGCTGGCGGGGCGGCGGCAGATGTCGTTTAAAATCGCTGCTACCCAAGGGGCGCTGCAGCCGGGGTCTGCCAAACGGCGGAACCGGTCAGGCTTGGGGACTCTCAACCGCGCTCACTTGTTTGTAACCACACAGTGAGCCGCACCATGAAGCCCATCACCTACACCCGCGCCCAAGCACTCCCCGGCATTCTGGCCAGCCGCATCGCCATTCTGGACGGCGCTATGGGCACCATGATCCAGCGCTTCAAGCTCGGCGAAGCCCAGTACCGGGGCGATGGCTACACCGGCCCCGGCAGCCAGGGCGACCGGTTCAAAGACTTCCCCAAAGACGTGAAAGGCAACAACGAGTTGCTCAGCCTCACGCGCCCGGACGTGATCACCGACATCCACGAGGCCTACCTCGCCGCCGGTGCCGACATGATCGAAACCAACACCTTCGGCGCCACCACCGTGGCCCAGGCCGACTACGACATGGCCGATCTGGCGGTCGAGATGAACCTGGTGTCCGCCCAACTGGCGCGCGCTGCCTGCGACAAGTACAGCACGCCCGACAAACCCCGCTTTGTGTGCGGCGCGCTAGGCCCCACACCCAAAACCGCCAGCATCAGCCCCGATGTGAACGACCCCGGTGCCCGCAACGTGACCTTTGAAGAGCTGCGCGCCGCCTACTACGACCAGACCAAGGCGCTGGTCGAGGGTGGGGCCGATGTGATTCTGGTGGAAACGATCTTTGACACCCTTAACGCCAAAGCTGCGCTGTTTGCGGTGGACGAGTACTTTGAAGCCAGCGGCGAGCGCCTGCCGATTTTGATCAGCGGCACGGTCACCGATGCGTCGGGCCGCATTCTGAGCGGGCAGACGGTCACCGCCTTCTGGCACAGCGTGCGCCACGCGCAGCCCCTGGCCATCGGCCTGAACTGCGCGCTGGGCGCGGCGCTCATGCGCCCCTACATCCAGGAGCTGAACAAGGTCGCTACCGACACCTTCATCAGCTGCTACCCCAACGCCGGCCTGCCCAACCCTATGAGCGACACCGGGTTTGATGAAACGCCGGATGTGACCAGCCGATTGGTGCGCGAGTTTGCCGCCGAAGGCCTGGTCAACATCGTGGGCGGCTGCTGCGGCACTACGCCTGATCACATCGGTGCGATTGCCCAGGCGGTATCGCCGCTGGCGACGCGCAGAGTGCAGCGCGGGTATTTTTATAAAGAGGCGGCTTGAGCCGCGACATTGCCATGAAAAAAGTCGCCTGGGGCGTGCTCAGCACCGCCAAGATCGGCATGGAGAAGGTCACGCCCGCGCTCATGCGCAGCCAGTGGTGTGATGTGCAGGCTATCGCCTCGCGTTCCTTGGAGGGCGCGCAGGCGGCGGCTGGCAAGTTGGGTATTCCCAAGGCCTACGGTTCGTATGAAGAACTGCTGGCCGACCCGAGCATTGAGGCCATTTACAACCCTCTGCCGAATGACCAGCATGTGCCTCTGACGCTGGCAGCAGCCCGCGCCGGCAAGCATGTGTTGTGCGAAAAGCCGATCGCCCTCACGGCTGATGAGGCCGCGCAGCTGCGCGAGGTGGCGGGCAAGGTGCACATCATGGAAGCCTTCATGGTGCGCTTTCACCCGCAGTGGCTGCGCACCCGCGAGCTGGTGGAAAGCGGCGCCTTGGGCGAAGTGCGGGCGGTCCAGGTGTGGTTCTCGTACTTCAACCGCAATGCGACCAATATCCGCAACGATGCCAGCAAGGGCGGCGGCGCGCTCATGGACATTGGCTGCTACCCCATCGTAGCGGGTCGGTTTTTGTTTGGCACCGAGCCGGTGCGGGTGATGGCGCTGGCCGACATGGACCCCGACTTTGGCGTGGACCGCACCTTCAGCGCGCTGCTGGACTTTGGCCACGGCCGCCGCTTGGACTTCACGGTGTCCATGCAGACCACGCCCTACCAGCGGGTGCAGGTCATCGGCACCGACAAACGGGTGGAGATCGAGATTCCGTTCAATGCGCCCCAGGGCCATGAAACCCGCATCTTGGTGGACGACGGCAAAGTGTTGGGCGGGCGCGAAGCCGTAGTCGAAACCTTTGCCGCCTGCGACCAGTACAGACTGGAGGGCGATGCCTTCTCGCTCGCCATCCGGGGCGTGCAGCCTTTGCAGTACGGCGTGGAAGACGCCATCCAGAACATGCGCATCATCGATGCCCTGTTTGCCTCCCAGTGCACCGGCGCCTGGGTTGCGGTGTAAGCCGCTGAATTCTGATTTTTAGGTCAAATATGCCTCAAGCCCCCGTATCCATTGCGCCAGTAGCTCCTGAAAACGTAGCGCCCATGTTGCTCTCCGGTCTGGAGCCTATCGCCATTGACGCCAGCAGCCTATTTGTGAACGTGGGCGAGCGCACCAACGTGACCGGCTCCAAGGCATTCGCCCGCATGATTCTGAACGGGCAGTTTGAAGAGGCTTTGGCTGTGGCCCGCCAACAGGTGGAGAACGGTGCGCAGATCATCGATATCAATATGGACGAGGCCATGCTGGACAGCCAGGCGGCCATGGTGCGCTTCCTGAACTTGATCGCCTCCGAGCCCGATATTTCGCGCGTGCCGATCATGATCGACAGCTCCAAGTGGAGCGTGATCGAGGCCGGTCTGCGCTGCGTGCAGGGCAAGGCGGTGGTGAACTCCATCAGCATGAAAGAGGGCTTGGACGAGTTCAAGCGCCAGGCCAAGCTGCTGCGCCGCTACGGTGCCGCCGCCGTGGTCATGGCCTTTGATGAGAAGGGCCAGGCCGACACCTACCAGCGCAAGGTCGAGATTTGCGAGCGCGCCTACCGCGTGCTGGTGGACGAGGTGGACTTTCCGCCTGAAGACATCATCTTCGACCCCAACATCTTCGCCATTGCCACCGGCATTGAAGAGCACAACAACTACGCGGTGGACTTTATTGAGGCCACCCGCTGGATCAAGCAAAACCTGCCCGGCGCCAAGGTGAGCGGTGGGGTGAGTAACGTGTCTTTCAGCTTCCGGGGCAACGACCCGGTGCGCGAGGCCATCCACACCGTGTTCCTGTACCACGCCATCAAGGCAGGCATGGACATGGGCATCGTGAACGCCGGTATGGTGGGCGTTTACGACGACTTGGAGCCCACCTTGCGTGAACGCGTGGAAGATGTGGTGCTGAATCGCCGTGAAGACGCGGGCGAACGCCTGGTGGAAATTGCCGAAACCGCCAAGAGCGGCGCCAAAGACGAGAGCAAAAAACTCGAATGGCGCGGCACGCCCGAAGCCCCGGTGGCCGTGGCGCAGCGCCTGAGCCACGCGCTGGTGCACGGCATTACCGACTTCATTACCGTGGATACCGAAGAGGCCTACCAAGACGTGCTGGCCAAGGGCGGCCGCCCGCTGCACGTGATCGAAGGCCCGCTCATGGACGGCATGAACGTGGTGGGCGACTTGTTCGGCCAAGGCAAGATGTTTTTACCGCAAGTGGTGAAAAGCGCCCGCGTGATGAAGAGTGCCGTGGCGCACTTGCTGCCCTACATCGAGGCGGAAAAGCTCGCCATGGTGGAAGCCGGTGGTGAAGCCAAAGCCAAGGGCAAGATCGTGATTGCGACCGTGAAAGGCGATGTGCACGACATCGGCAAAAACATCGTCACCGTGGTCTTGCAGTGCAACAACTTTGACGTGGTCAACATGGGCGTGATGGTGCCCTGCCACGAGATTCTGGCAAAGGCCAAAGAAGAGGGCGCGGACATCATCGGCCTCTCCGGCCTGATCACCCCCAGCCTGGAAGAGATGCAGTACGTGGCCGGCGAGATGCAGAAGGACGAGTACTTCCGCAGCCGCAACATTCCGCTGCTGATCGGCGGCGCAACCTGCAGCCGGGTGCACACCGCTGTGAAGATTGCGCCCAACTACGAAGGCCCAGTGATCTACGTGCCCGATGCCTCGCGCAGCGTGAGCGTGGCGCAAAGTCTGCTGAGTGAGCAAGCGTCCAAATACATTGCCGAGCTCAACACCGACTACGACAAAGTGCGCCAGCAGCACGCCAACAAAAAGCAAATGCCTATGTGGCCGCTGTCGAAGGCGCGGGCCAACAAAACGCCGATCGACTGGGCGGCGCATTTGCCCACCGTGCCCAAGTTCATCGGCCGCCGCGTGTTCAAAAACTTCGACCTGACCGAGCTGGCCAAGTTCATTGACTGGGCGCCGTTCTTCCAGACCTGGGATTTGGCAGGCCCGTTCCCCGCCATCCTCAAAGACGAGGTGGTGGGCACCGAGGCAGTGCGCGTCTACGCCGATGGGCAACGCATGCTCAAGCGCCTGATTGAAGGCCGCTGGCTCACTGCCAACGCGGTCGTGGCCCTGTACCCGGCCAACACGGTGAACGATGACGACATCGAGTTCTATACCGACGAGAGCCGCACCGAGGTTGCCATGACCTGGTACGGCCTGCGCCAGCAAACCGAGAAGCAGGAGATTGACGGCGTGATGCGCCCCAGCCGCTGCCTGGCCGACTTTGTGGCCCCCAAGGGTGTCAAGGCCGACTACGCGGGCCTGTTTGCGGTAACCGCCGGCATCGGCGTGGATAAGAAGGAAAAATATTTCCTCGACGACCATGATGACTACTCCGCCATCATGCTCAAGTCGATTGCCGACCGCCTGGCTGAAGCCTTTGCCGAGGCGCTGCACCACCGCGTGCGCACCGACCTCTGGGGCTATGCTGCCGGCGAGTCGCTGAGCAATGAAGACCTGATCGGCGAAAAATACCAGGGCATCCGCCCCGCGCCCGGCTACCCCGCCTGCCCGGACCACAGCGTCAAGAAAGACATGTTTGCTCTGCTGCAGTGCGACGAGGTGGGCATGACCGTGACCGAGAGCTTGGCCATGACCCCGGCGGCCAGCGTGAGCGGCTTCTATATCGGCCACCCCGACGCCACCTACTTCAACGTCGGCAAGATCGGCGACGACCAGGTGCACGACCTGGCCGAGCGCCGCCAGCTGGACCGCGCAGCGCTGGAGCGCTTGCTGGCGCCCAACCTGTAAAGCGGGCAAGTGTGACCAAGTAGGCACATCGCCGGAAAGTTGTCTCCGGCTGTGTACCTTTGGGTGGCGAGGCGCGTTGAATCGGGGTCACTCCAAGGTTCACACCATGCGCACCAAGCACTTTTCCGGTCGATTTCTGGGCACCAGCCTTGTCTGGGTGTTGGCGGCCTGCCTCACCCTCACCGCCTCGTGGGCGCAATCGCAGCCCTTGGCGGCTGTGGCGCGCAGCGCAGCGTGTAGTGATTGCGGAACCGTCGAATCAGTCACCGAAGTCCCCGGCGACCCCTCCCGTAGCGGGGTGGGCGCGGCCATCGGGGCTGCGGTCGGGGGCCTGATTGCCAACAAAATCGGTGGCGAGGAGGGCAAAACCATGGCCACCATCATCGGGCTCCTCGGTGGCATGTGGGCCGGCAATGCCATTGAAAAGCAACTCAAGCAAAAGCCCGGCTACCGCATCGTGGTGCGCATGCAGGACAACACGCAGCGCACGTTTGAGCAGGATGCCGCCTTGCCGGTGGGCGCGCAGGTGCGCGTGCAGGGCAGCACGCTGGTGCTGCTAGAGAGTGAAGTCACCTCCGAGTCCACCTGAGTTCCGGCCGGACTGCGTGCTGTCGGCCGGAGCAGCTTTACCCAGCGTTACAAAACAGATACCTCCCAGCCGGCTGGGCTGTGTACCTTCAGGCCCTGTCGGGCGTTAGCTCACATGCAGGCACTCTTTTGGTGGCCTGCGGGTCTGATTGAAGGAGATGTATGTCGACTGTTGTGTCAACTCCCGGTGCCGTAGCGGCCACGGGTAACAAATGGATGTGGGCTGCCATGGGGGCGCTGGGAGCCAGTACCTTGGCGTTGGGCGCGGTGGTGCTGCACCAGCAGAGCGCGGCCACACCCGCCGAAGTTCCTTTGGAAGTGCTGGCTATCAGCACCCCTGCTCCAGCGCCGGCTGCGCCACTGCCGGCGCCCGAGCTTGAGAAAAACATGCCAAAACAAGCAGTAGCGCCCGTAAAGAATGCGCCTGTAGCTCCTAAAAAAGTAGCAACCAATCTGCCGGCAAAAACTCCCGCGCCGGTGGCTGAGGTGGCCGTGGCGCAAGCGGCAGTCAGCCCGGTGGCGACGCCCTCGACCCAGCCAGCCCCGGTGCGTCTACCGGCCAAAGTGGTTTGTGCGCAGTGCGGCACCGTGGAGGCGGTGACTCCGGTCCAGCGGGAGAGTGCCAACCCCAGCGGTGCGGGCGCGGTGGCTGGAGCCGTGCTGGGCGGGCTGGTGGGCAACCAGTTCGGCGGTGGCGACGGCAAAGCGCTGGCCACCATCGCCGGTGTGCTGGGCGGCGGCTGGGCGGGTAACACCGTAGAAAAGCGCCTCAAAAAGGAAACTGTTTATTTAGTGGATGTGCGCATGGAAGACGGTAGCTTGCGCTCTATAGAGCAGTCTGCACCGGCGTCTGTCGGCCAGGCGGTACGGGTCGAGGGTGGGCGCATCAGCCCGGACCCGGCGGTGAATGAGCGCAATCCCGCCTCTTTTTCAAGCGCTACTTGAGGAGCCCCCGTGCTATTATTTTTGCAAACCGCAAAAGGAATAGCGCATGAACATGGCAACGGCTACGCCCGGTGCGCCGGACGCTCCGCGTCCCCCCCCGGGCCGCCCTGAAAAGCTGCGTTTGGGCGATGTGCTGGTTCAGCAAAAGCTGATCTCGCAAGAGCAACTGCAGCAAACCCTCGATTTGCAGCGCACCACCGGCAAAAAGGTCGGGCGCCTGCTGATCGAAACCGGGGTCATCACCGAGGAGCTGTTGGCCAACGGCTTGGCGCGGCAGCTGCGTATTCCTTTCGTCAACCTCAAGACATTCCCTTTCCGCGCTGACGTTGTCAAAATTTTGCCCGAGGCGGCAGCCCGCCGCTTCAAGGCGCTGGTGCTGGAAGACAAGGGCGATGTGCTGCTGGTGGCGCTGGCCGACCCGCTGGATTTGTTTGCCTACGACGAACTCACCCGCCTGCTCAAGCGCAATATCGGCATAGCTGCCGTGCCCGAGAGCCAGTTGGCGCTGGCCTTTGACCGCCTGTACCGCCGTACCGAAGAAATCAGCGGCTTGGCCCGCGCCCTGGAAAAAGACCTGGGCGATGCCGTCGATTTCGGCGAGCTCACCGCCAGCGTGGGCCTGGAGGGCGCGCCGGTGGTGCGTTTGCTGCAGTCCTTGTTTGAGGATGCGACCCAGGTCGGCGCGTCGGACGTGCACATTGAGCCGCAAGAGGGCTTCTTGCAAATCCGCGTGCGGGTGGACGGTGTGTTGCAAACCCAAACCCAGGCGGACAAGCGCATTGGCGGGGCTTTGGCCCAGCGCTTGAAACTCATGGCCGGGCTGGATATTTCAGAAAAGCGCTTGCCGCAGGATGGGCGCTTCAGCGTGCGCCTGAAGGACAACACGATTGACGTGCGCCTGTCCACACTGCCCACCACCTATGGCGAGTCGGCCGTGATGCGCCTCTTGAACCAAGGGGCCGGTATGCGCCGCTTGGACACCATCGGCATGCCCGAGGACATGCTCAAGCGTTTTCGTGATGTGCTGTCCCGCTCGTCGGGCATGGTGCTGGTGACTGGCCCCACAGGCTCCGGAAAAACGACCACCTTGTATGCCGCCTTAGCCGAAATCAATGCCGCTGAGCTGAAGGTCATTACCGTCGAAGATCCGGTGGAATACCGCCTGCCTGCCATCACCCAGGTGCAGGTCAATGACAAGATTGAGCTCACCTTTGCCCGCGTGCTGCGCGCTTGCCTGCGCCAGGACCCCGACGTGATTCTGGTCGGTGAAATGCGCGATGCCGAGACTGCGGAGATCGGGCTGCGCGCCGCCATTACCGGCCACTTGGTGCTCTCGACCCTGCACACGCGCGATGCCATCAGCACCCCGTTCCGCCTGCTGGACATGGGAGTTCCCCCTTTTATGGTGGCTACCTCTCTGCAAGCGGTGATTGCGCAGCGCTTGTTGCGCCTGAACTGCCAGGAGTGTCTGGCGCCGCACACGCCCACTCCTCAGGAGCAATCCTGGATGGAGGCCATGCTGGAGCCCGGCGAAACCCTGAAGCCCAAGCGGGGTCTGGGTTGCTCCCAGTGCAACGGCACCGGTTATTCGGGCCGTCAGGGGGTGTATGAGCTTCTGGAAATGGACGCCGCGCTGACCCACGCTGCCAGTCAGAGCGACCCCGCCGGCTTTTTGCGCACTGCGCGGGAGCGCATGAAGGGCCAGACCATGGCCTTTCATGCCCTGCAATTGGTGCGCGCCGGCAAAACGTCTCTGTCCGAAGCCTTGCGCATCGGGTTTGATGCAGACGGCGATGAGGCCATGTTGGGCTGACCATGGCAATCTACGACTGGCGCGGGCGCAACAACCGGGGTGAGGCCGTAAGCGGGCAGCTGGAGGCCATGACGGAGGGCGGCGTGGCCGACCAGCTCATGTCTATGGGTGTTGCACCGGTGCACATTGCACTGTCCAAGTCGATAGAAACCAAAGAAAAAAAAGACCCCTTGGCGTTCTTAACCGCCCGCCCTGTGGACGTGGACGATGTACTGATTTTTTCGCGGCAGATGTACACGCTGAACAAGGCGGGTGTGCCGATATTGCGTGCCTTTGCGGGGCTGGAGGCCTCGGCCACCAAGCCCGCCATGGTGGAGTTACTCAAAGATGTGCGCTCCAGCCTGGACCAGGGGCGTGAGCTCTCTGTCGCCTTGGGTCGCCATGTGGCCTTGTTCGGGAATTTCTATATTTCCATGATCCGGGTGGGCGAGATGACCGGCCGGCTTACCGAGGTGTTTTTGCGCCTTAACGAACACATGGAGTTCGAGCGGGACGTGCGCGAGCGGATCAAGCAAGCCACCCGCTACCCCAGTTTTGTGATGATGGCCATGGCCGCGGCCGTGGTGATTTTGAATATTTTCGTGATTCCGGTGTTCGCCAAAGTCTTTGCGGGCTTCAACAGCGAGTTACCGCTCATCACGCGGGGGCTGCTCGGTTTTTCCAACTGGATGATCAACTGGTGGCCCCTCTTGATTGCACTCGCTGTCGGGGTTGCGGTGGCCTTGCGTGCGTATTTGCGCACCCCCGCTGGCCGCTACAAATGGGATGCGCGCAAGCTCAAGCTCCCCATCATCGGGGACATTATTCTCAAAGCCACGTTGGCCAGGTTTGCCCGCAGTTTTGCCCTGTCCAGCCAAAGCGGAGTGCCTTTGGTGCAAGCACTCACGGTGGTGGCTCAGACGGTAGACAACGCGTTTATCGGCGCCCGCATCGAGCAAATGCGCGACGGCATCGAGCGGGGCGAAAGCATTTCGCGCTGCGCGGCTGCCTCGGGCGTGTTCACACCGGTGGTGCTGCAGATGATCAATGTGGGAGAAGAGACTGGCGAACTCGACAACTTGTTGTTTGAAATTGCCGGCATGTATGAGCGGGAAACCGACTACAGCATCAAAGGCCTGTCTGCAGCGATAGAGCCGGTGCTGTTGGGCGTGATCGGCGTGTTGGTATTGTTGCTGGCCTTGGGCGTGTTCCTGCCTTTGTGGAACATGGGGCAGGCTGCCATGGGCCGGGGCGGCGGTTAAGCCATGGCGACAGCCCGCGCTCCCTTGGCCCGTGTGCGTTGGAATAGCCGCTGGGTGGAGTGGGGCGTCCTGGCGCTTTGCATTGCTATTGCTACCGCCGTCTTGTGGCGCTACGGACAGCAGGTTCGCGCGCAAACGGAACGGGCCGCGGTGCAAAGCACGCTGGGTGCTTTGCGGACGGCCTTGGTGCTGGACTACGTGAATTCCATGCTGCCACAGCGCAAGCGTGCTGCGGAACCGGTGCGAGGCGTACCCATTACCCCCAATCCCTTTGCAATGCTCCAACAGCCCGCAGCCAACTATGCCGGAGAGGTACCTGCAGCGCTGCTCCAGGAGGTGGCGCCCGGCCGTTGGGTCTTTGACAAAGGCTGCGGTTGTATCGGCTACAAACCGTTGGAGCCGGATGGTTTAGACGCTCCCGCGGGCGCCCAAGCGGTATGGTTTATGGTGGAAGGCACAGCCGCCGCCTACCAGTTGCGCCCTATTCAGGCGTATGTGTGGGGCGGTCTGCCCTTGGAGTGAGGGCTGGGGATACGTAGCAAACCGGTGCAAAACCGGATGAATCTTGAGAAAAGTCACGGACTATGGGCCTAATCTCCGGGCACAAAGGCCAGCGACTCCCCTAGAATGATCTCGTATTGGCATTCACATTTTTCTTTTGAAGGTGGACAACATGAAACAAGTACAGCGCGGCTTCACATTGATTGAGTTGGTCATGGTGATCGTGATCTTGGGCATTTTGGCTGCAGTAGCGATTCCTAAGTTTGTCGATTTGTCCGCAGATGCCCGTCAGGCATCGGTTCAGGGCGTTGCCGGGGCGCTGTCTTCCGGTTCTGCCATTAACTACGCGGCCTACTCAGCCCGTGGCACGGGTACAGCGGTGGGAAGCTGCGACGCGGCAAAAGGTACCTTGCAGGGCGGAACTTACCCTTCAAACGGCGGAACCTATGGTGCAGCTGTTGTCGGAACATTCTCCACAACTTCCGGCGCGACGAATACTTGCACTTTGACGTTCACACCCACCAGCGGCAGTGCAGTGACGGCGTCGTTCACGGCCATCGCAACGCCCTAAATACGCAGTCCGCAATCAGACAGCGGTTGATCGAAGCCAGTGTGGCCCGCCACACTGGCTTTCTTTATGGCTGCGTAGCGTTGCTGTCGGGTGTACCCATGGCAGCACGCCAGTCTGCCGGGGCAGCTTCCAGTCGTGCCCACTGCGCCTGGCGGTCTTGCGGCCAATGGTGTACCCATAGGCGGTAGGCAGTGGCTGCCAACTCCATGTCTCGGTTTTCCAGACCGATGGCGAGCGCAAACTGCAGTAAATCGTACTGAATCACGCCTTTGGCGAAGTAGTTCCGCAGTTTGGCGGCTGCTGCTGTGCTTTGCCCCGTATGCCGCATCAGCAGTATGTCCAACGCTCGCGTACGCGGACTATCTGCTTGCAGCGCAGAGAGCGCGGCAAGTGCCTCGGCGGCAGCTGCAGGACGATGGAGTGCTACGTTGAGCAGGACCTGGTTAGCCCGGACATCAGGTACGTAGGGGCGCGATGCCGCAATAGAGTCCTGAGCCCACAGCGCAGCTTCCAGGTTGCCCGTGGCGGCAAACCGGTCTGCCGCCTGCGCGGTTAGTTTCCGGTAATGGGGATGAATCCCGACACCCTTTTGGAGCCACTCCCAAGCCTCGGTTTGCAGTCGCTGCTGCTCTGCGGGTGGCATGCCAGGGGTTTTCATGATCAGGTTGAGTGTTTGAACGCTGCGCACGATGCTGGACTCCGCCACGAATGCCAGTGCGCTCACCACCACAACGACCAAACCCGCCAAGCCGGTAACAAGGAGCCCTACCCGCAAAACGGCAGTGTCTGCCAAGTAAGCCCGTGGGTTGGCACAGGCCAGCATGGCAAGTGCCACCATCAACAGCGCCCCTGTGCTGGCAAGGCGCCAGGGGAAACCGGCGTTGCTCACCAACAAAAGCCCCAATAGGCTGCACAAGGCAATGGCACACAAAGCTTCGGATGCCGAGCCTGCACCCTGGGCCAGGCGCTGCCAACGGGTCTGCGCGCTGTAGAGCAGATAGGCGAGCAAAAATGCCAAGAGCCCACCACCCACGGGAAGCCCGTACTCGGCCAATAGTTGCAGGGGCTCGTTGTGGGCATAGAAGTCTGTTTCAACCGAGTTATTGACGCCTTGGTAGCGGGGAATGTGCACCTCCCAAGCACCCGCACCGACGCCAGTCCACGGTTGGTCCATCAGCATGCGGATACTGGCGCGCCACATCAGTGCGCGAATGGAAAATGAGCCCTCGGTGTATTCCTCTGAACGAGTCACTGAGCTTGCCCGCAAAATGCCACGCTCCAGGGGGGTGACCCCGAACCCCTCTGCCACGATGGCCGGACTGGAGCTGGGTAGGGTGGCCAGGGAGCCCAAGCCCAGCAGCAATATGGCGACCGTGAGCCCCAGTCCGCCCCGACTCCAGGGCTGACCTCCTGCAGACTGCCGGTAGCGCCATAAGACAACCAAGGTCACGGGCAGCATGATGACTGCAGATATCAAGGCCGACCGGGTGCCGGTCATCAGTAGCGCGACCAGGTTCCAAGCCACTGAGAGCGCCACGAGGCTCCTCCAGCCCGAAGACCGCAACTGGGCCAGCGCGTAAGCGGAGAACGGCAGTGTACAGACCAGGTATTCCGCAAAAAAGTTGCGATTTACAAACACCGAGGCGGGGGCAGCAGCTTGCGGGAACCAAGACAGATCTCCCCAAAACTGCGCGGCACCCCACGTTGCCGCTCCGACCGCTCCTGCATGCAGGCCCCCTAGCAGCACCATGGCATGGCCACCGCGCAGGACCTGCAGACATGTCCACAGCAACACACCCAGCACGCACCAGCGCGCGGCCTCTGCTCCGGAGAGGTAGCTGTGTGACCACACCATGCTGCCGAGGGCATAGAGACACAAGATCGCAGGAAACGCCAGCAGCCCGTGAAAGTACCAGGGCGAAGCTTCCCCGCAGCGCGCCCGGAGTGCTGAGGTCAGCAGCAAGGCCAGCGTAGACACGACGCCCATAGCCAGCAGGGCGGATTTCAGGGTGTCCTGCAAAACCCACTCGCCGGGAATTCCCAGGGAGGGCACGAGTGCCAAGGTGATGGCTAATGCCCAAGCAGCGCTTCTGGTCTCTGGGTGCGAAGGCACCGGAGCCGCAGAAATAGCGGTAATTTCCGGTGCATTGGAGGCTGGTGCAGCTGGCATGTTGAGGGTAAGCTTTGCGGGGCCGCCGTTGCCCTGCTTCAGGGGCAAAGATTGATGATTAAAGTGCGCAGTAGCGCTTATTATCTGTGCGCGAGTAGCTCCTAAAAGCATAGCAAATGTAAACGATCTATGTCGTCCCACGTACTCCCTGACTTTGCGTTGGAACCGAGGCCCTTTTCATGGGGCAGGCGGACACGCGGCTTCACTTTGGTGGAACTGGTCATGGTGATCGTGTTGCTCGGGGTGCTGTCGGTATATGCGGTACCGCGCATGATCAACACGGGTGACTTTTATGCCCGTGGGTTCTTCGATCAGTCTCTGGCCTATTTGCGTTACGCCCAGAAAGTAGCCATTGCTCAGCGCCGCACGGTTTGTGTGAGCCTGTCGGCGAGTGCGATCAGTCTGCGTTTGGCCAATGCAGCGGGTAGTAATACCTGCACGATTGACCTGCCCGGGCCGGGCGGGGAGTCCGGCCTCACTGCCCGCAGCGGAGTGGCATTCAGCAGCAGCTTGACCTCCTTCAACTTTGACGGGCTGGGGCAACCGGTCAACGCAAGCACCGGCGCCCCCGCTCCGACCCAAGTGCTACAGGTGACCAATGTGACGCCGTCGATCACCATCGAGGCAGGTACCGGTTATGTCCATGACTAAGCCGGCTGCAGCGCGCCGCCAGACCGGCTTTACGCTCGTAGAGCTGATAGTCTTTATCGTGGTGGTCGGTGTGGGGCTGGCGGGCATTTTGTCGGTGATGGACACGTCGGTGAAGTCCAGCGCGGACCCTATGATCCGCAAGCAGGCGATTGCCATTGCAGAGTCCGTATTGGAAGAGGTGCTCCAAAAAGCCTATGTCGATCCCGACGATTCACCCGCCGTGGTGGAGGCCAGTCGCGACCTCTGGGACGATGTGGACGACTATAACGGTCAGACACAAGCTGCATTTGCGTTTCCATCCAGTTTGTCCGCCTACACGCTGGCCATCTCCGTCACGGCTGACAGCGCAACATTGGGCATTGCTGCCAAGCGGGTGCGCATCACCGTGACGCGCGGCGCAGAGGCCATTGTGTTGACAGGCTACCGCACCAACTATTGAGGAAGCCGCAGCAATGAAGACGCCTCTGCAAGCCCCTCGCCTTCAAAAAGGTTTCACGTTGGTGGAGCTGGTGATCGTGATTGTGATCATGGGGGTAATAGGTGGGGTGGTCGCTGTGTTCATGCGGGCCCCCATTCAAGCCTATTTCGATAGCGGGCGTCGGGCTGCCCTGACCGATGTGGCGGACACTGCGGTCCGGCGTATTTCGCGGGACATCCGCAAAGCATTGCCCAACAGCGTGCGGGTGAGCACAAGCGGCTCGGACTCCTGCCTTGAATTTATTCCCACCCGTAACGGTGGGCGTTACCGGGAGAGCAATCGCCCCACGGGCGACACCGTGGGCAAAGGGCTGGACTTCACGATTGCAGACTCCGACTTCAATATGCTGGGGAGGAATGCAGATTGGCCGGTGGATCAGCAGATTGCCTCGAACGACCTCATTGTGGTTTACAACCTCGGCATCACCAGCGCAACCGCCTACAACGGCGACAACGTAGGGCGGGTTGCCAGTATCAGCGCCGACAACTCCAGTGGTGCAGAAGAAACCACCATCAAACTGGCTGCGCCCAAGCAATTTCCCTTAGATTCAGGCACCAAGCGTTTTCATATCGTGCCGGTGGAGGAGAACGTCGTTGCCTATGTGTGTAACGGCAGCACCTTGCGCAGGTTAGTGACACCCGGTCTCACCACCGGTACGGGGGTCTTGTTTACCAACAGTGCCACACGCTATTGCGGCAGCGCAGGCAATCCATTGAGCGCTGCACCCGTGTTGGTTTCTGATTTGACGTCTTGCAGTTTCACCTACAACGACACTGATTCACAGCGCAACGGGCTGGTGCAAATGTCGCTCTCAATCACCCGAGGTGCGGAAACGGTGAACCTTTATCACCAGATTCAGGTCAACAACACACCATGACGTATCGTTCACTTCCAGAGCGCGGCTTTGCCGCCATCGCCGCCATTTTTCTGGTGCTGATATTGGCCGCCTTGGGTGGGTTCATGGTTTCTTTTTCCAACACGCAGCAGCTCACTTCCGCACGGGACTTACAAGGCAGCCGAGCCTATTGGGCCGCACGTGGTGGCCTTGCATGGGGGGTCGCAAGTTTGGTTGCAAGCAACGCCGCTTGTCCTGCAAGTGACCTCACCAGCGCTGCCGGCCGGAGTGTGGATGGCTACACCGTGCGGGTCACCTGCAGCCGCACCGTCTATGCGGATGGCGGCGGGAGTGTCGTCGTGTACCGCTTGGACTCCCGGGCGAGCTTGGGTGTTGCCGGTGGAAGCAATTACGTAGAGCGCAGTGTGAGCGCGACCATGGAGATGTGATGATCCGAGTGAATGCGTGTATCCGTGCTCTGCAGGCGAAGGCGCTGCAGTGGGGCACTTGTCTGCTGGTGGGGCTGGTACCCGCTGTCGCCATGGCCATCGAGTTCAACAGTACAGGGGGCACCAACGCTACCAACGGCTTGCGAATTGTGATTGACCCCAATACACAGATTCAAGTGCGCCGGCTTAACAACACGGGCCAGGTATACCGACCGACCGACCTTCCCCCGAATAGCCAACTAGACAATGGGGTGTACCTGCGGGCCAACGGGCAGCTCTTTGGGCCCTCTCATTTCAGGCTGACCGCAAGGTCAGACTACAACACGCAAACGATCAGCGCCACCACGCCCGACAATCCAGCGGCGTCCGGTGTGCAGCAGACGGCAAGCTCTACGCTCGCAGTGACCAATGGGCCCCAAGTGTCTATCCTGTGGAAATACACGACCCCCTTAGACTTCTTGACTGCGGAGGTGACGGTCACCATTCCGTCGGGCTACGCAGTCAGCGCGGCTAACCCTGTGCGCTACACCCACTCCTTTGACACCTTTTTGGGCGGGAGTGACCAGGGCTGCGGCGTGTCGTTTGTCGACTCCAACGGGAAGCGGGTGATCGGCACCTACCCGCCTACCTCCGGAGTGTGTACTTCTGTGACCACCATTCCGGCGGGCGTGTCTGTGGTGGAGTCCTTTCGTGAGCGCTCAGGGCTCGCCTTTTCGGCTTATTGTGCGAACGATTGGAACTCTTTTTGGGACCTGAACGCTAGCTGCTCAGTAAACAAAACCACCGCCATGATCAATACCGTGAGCAATACCTTGCGAGACACGGGGATCGGCATCCAGTACCAGTTCATAGCGCCCGGGACCTACACCTTCAGCTATGACTTTGTGGTCGGCTCGCCCACCGTGCCGCCCTACGACCACCTTGAAATACGCCACGATGGCATGGGCACCTTGTGCCCCGAGCCCGTCCAGGTGTTGGCCTGCCTGGTGTCTACCGTGCCTTGCCCTGCCGCCAGTATTGTGGCTACGGGTAGCCTGACAGGGCAGGTGACCACCACCCCGGCCGTGCCCACGGTGTCCAAGACGCCCAGCACCTTTACGGTGGGGTCCGGCAACAGCACTCAGACGGTCACGCTGCAGGCCAATGCAAGTGGCACTGTCGTGTTGGGCGCCGCCGGTTTGAGCACGATCCCCCTGAATGGCACGCGCTGCTTCAACACGATGACCGGCACCCAAAGCTGCGCCATGACCTTCGTGGGCACGCCCTGTGTTGGCGGCTATGACTGCCTGGAGGCGGGTGCCGTCTATAACAATGTGATTGCCACGGGCACGGGGCGCAACCCGCTCAACACCAAGCTCAGTGGGACGGCATTCAGTCTTGATGTGATGGCGGTGCTGGCCGACGGCACCCCTGCGCTGACCTACACGGCCACTAGCGGCGTGACTGTGGAGTTGTTCAATGAACCAACCACCCCGCCTGCGAGTTGCTCGGCCTACACCGGCGCGATTGCGAGCCGGAGCCTCACTTTCGCGACCACAGATCTGGGCCGCAAGGCCCTGCCCACCCCGATTACCCTGCCCACCGCCCACCGCAACGTCATTTGCCGGGTGACGGACACCAACGTGTCGCCCACGCTTTACGCATGTTCTTCGGACCGGTTCGCTGTTCGCCCCCAAAGCCTAAACGTGACCACCGCTTCGCAAACCAACACGGGCTTGACTGGTACGCCTAAGGCTATTGCGGGTGCTAACTTTGACCTGTCGGCCTCGTCCGGTGTGACGGGCGGCTATACCGGTACACCGGCAATCGACGCGACCAAAGTGGTTGACCACAACAGTGCCGCCATCCAGAGCGGCACCCTGACCGGGGCCTTTGCGGCTGCCACCGGTGTTGCTGCCACTGGTAGCAGCTTTCGCTACATCGATGTAGGCAATATTCAGTTTCAAGCCGATGCGGTGGTGGATACGGCATTCGCGGCGATCGACGAGGCGGCCGGAGACTGTGTGGCCGGCAGCAGCTCCAACACGTTGACGGGTGGGCGATACGGCTGCACCATCGGTAGCAATGCCTCCGTCAGAATGGGGCGGTGGTACCCGAGCCACTACTCGTTTAGCGGCAGTGTCGTGCCCGCCTGCACAGCAGGGGCGTTCACTTACATGGACCAGGATGCCATGGCGGTGAATCTGGTACTCAAGGCCCACGCAAGCACGGGCGGGGCGGCGTCTGCCACAGACCCGGTGGTGAGTCGCTTGGTGTCTGGCTTCACCGGGCGGGCATCCGTCACTTTTAGCGGGGATAACGCGTCAACGCCGGTAGCCATTACCCGCCTGACCAGTCCTGCTTTTCCTGCTATGCCCAGCAACACGCTTTGGAACCAGGGGCAAGTCACTATTGCGGACACGTTTGCCTTCAGCAAGTTGACCAGTCCCGACGGGCCTTATGACAGCTTCCGCATCCAGGCGGCAGTGGCGGATGCCGATGGCAGCACACTCATCGGCCCTACAACCGCCACAGGCACCAGCAGCATTCGCTATGGTCAACTGCGTGTGGGGAACGCCTATGGCTCTGAGCTGCTGCCGCTGCCGATACCCGTCGAGGCGCGCTACTGGAACGGCAGCGCCTATGTGCTCAACACCTTGGATAGCTGTACCTCGTTCGCGCCTTCGGCGCTCCAGATGGGCAGCTACACCGAGAACCTGAATAACTGTGAAACCCAGCTCAGCCCCACCAGCACACAGACGCTGGCGTCTGGCCGGCTCAACAGCCTGCAACTCTCTAAGCCGGGCAAGGGCAACAGCGGTAGCGTGCTGTTGACCTTGAACGTCGCCGCGACGCCAGTCGCAGGTGCCACCACCTGTGTATCGGCGACAGCGACACCGGCTACAGCCGCCAACCGGCCGTGGTTTGGTAGTAACCCGGCAGCCAGGGCGACCTTTGGCAAATACCGTAGTCCTTTGATCTACTTGCGGGAAAATTACTGAGTACGGCGGGTTGCCAAACTACCGGAAAAACCTGTTAAATCCGTGTCATGATTGAGCGTCAAGCTACTAAACTGAGAGCAAGTTTCTGAAAAAATCAAACATTTTCATGATTGAAGTCGCGACTGAGTCTTTTCACCCTCGACCGGCAGGAGCTTGCTGACCATGCGTTGGCCCTGGCAGCGGACTGCATCCGGAGCGCAGTTGATCGTGTCTTGGTCAGGACAGACCTTGGCCTATGTGCTGGCCCATGGCACTGGCCGCACGTTCACCGTGAAACGCGCCGGTGTGGAGGCGCAGAGCAATGACAGCTTGGAAGAGTTTGTCCGCCGACTAACGGCGCTGGGGCTCAAAGGGTGTGCAGCGCATGTCATGCTGAGGCCTGAGCAGTACCAAATGCTGCAGATTGAGGCGCCTTCCGTGCCCCCCGAGGAGCTTCGCTCTGCGGCCCGCTACCAGGTTAAAGAAATGGTGGACGCGCATTTAGATGACCTCACGATGGATGTACTGCGGGTCGGCGACGGGGAGGGGCGGGCAGCATCGCAAATGTTTGTGGTGGCCGCTAACAACAGTTTTGTGCGCGATGTCATGAGCCTGGGGGAGGCCATGCACTGGGACATCCGCGTGATCGATGTCCAAGATATGGCACAGCGGAATTTGCAAACCATGCTCGAGTCATCGCGTGCCACGGGGGCACTGGTGTTGTCGGGTGGGCGGCAGGCTTTGTTGACGTTCAGTGCAGCAGGCGAATTGTTTTACAGCCGCAGACTGGACTTGCCCGAGGGCTTTATGGCCATGACCTGGACAGCTGCGTCCGTGTCGGAGCCCGTGGCTGTGGATGCTTATACGCCGGTGGAGGAGTATGTGCCTGACTATGCGGGCAGCTCCTACAGCCCGAATTTTTCGACAACCGGCGCAGAAGCTGCTCCGGAAAGTCAGGCCGATATTGACCGTGCCCAGCGGTTTTTGGTGGAAGTTCAGCGTTCGATCGATTTGTGGGAGCGCACTTGGACACAATGGCCTTTGGCCGGCATTCGGGTGTTTGCAGGTGAGCGTAGTGGGGAGTTGGCGGAGTGGCTTAGTCGTGACACCGGTCAAAATGTGACCCCGTTCGAGGTCGCCAGCGGCTTTGAGGGCTGGGATGCCGTGGCCGAGCCTGACAAGCCTCTGTGCATGCCTTTGCTCGGTAATTTATTGCGCGGTGACGCTTAGACTGCACGAGGAGCGAACCCCACATGCCCCAACAAATCAACCTGTGCTCCGTTTCGCTGATCAAGCCCCGGCAGCAGTTTGAGGCCAGCACCATGGCAATAGCCTTGGCCGTGTTTGTCGTCCTGGGTGCGGCGCTGTGCGCTACGTGGGTCTGGAACTTGCAAAATGCGCAACAAGGCTTCGCGTCTGCTTTGCAGACTCAGGCTTTGGAGATGCAAAGTCTTCAAGCAGCCATTGCCGAAAGCAAATCGCGTGCTCAGCCGCCGTCTGCTGAGCTAATCCAGGAGGCGCAGGCTAAAAAAGCGGAGTTGGCACTGAAGAGTCAGGCTTTGCTGGCATTGCAGCAAGGGCAATTCAAACCCGGGTTGGGCTACTCAGACCGGCTGGCGCTGGTTGCTCGCAGTATTCCGGACTCCGTCTGGGTAACGGCAGTGCGCGCTGACGCAGGCAGCATGGAGGTGAGTGGCTTTACCTTGGAGCCATCGTCCCTGAATGATTGGGTCGCACGCCTGGCGCAAAGTCCTCTAATGGCGGGGTTGCGCCTGAGCACAGTCAAGGTTCAAAGCACAGCGCTGGCGCAGACAACCGGTAGCGCTGCGTTAACCACTACCACCGAAGTCGCCGCGCCGAGGGGTCGGGAGGCGTGGTCGTTTAGTTTGGTCAGTGCGCTGGTACAGCCTGAGTCACCGAGGGTTCAGCCATGAAAGCCTGGTGGCTAGCCCAATCAGCCCGAATTAACGCACTGAGTTTGCGCGAGCGCCTGTTTTTGTTTATTTCGCTTTTGCTCGTGGTCCTAGCCCTCGCGGACTTCGTCTGGCTCACGCCGGCTCAGCAATCCATGAAGAAAGTGCAACAGCAGTTTGTGGCTCAGTCTTCCGAGGTCAATCGCTTACGTGGCGAGCTGGCATTGGTCTCCAAGCCGGTAGATTTGAATGCCGATGTGCGTGCAGAGCTTGCCCAGTGGCAATCTACCCTGGATTCTTTACAGCGTGAAATCCAGGCATTGGCTCCCTCCGGGACTAGTGGAGAGCCCTCCATAGAGCCGGTCCTTGCACAGTTTCTCAAGCGCAGCCCGGGTTTGCGTTTGGTCTCCTCCGGAACGGTGGCAGCTGAGGGCGCGTCGCCTGCGGCTGATGCGATTCCGGGTGTCACGCGACGGGGCCTTGAGCTCAAGGTAACGGGCTCCTATACAGAATTGACCCGGTATGTGAAGAGCTTGGAGACGGCGCTGCCCCGTTTGCGCTGGAGCGGCTTTCAATTGTTGGTGGGGCCGCAAGGGCCCGAGTTGACCTTGCGTGTCTATGTTTTGGAGGCGCAACCATGACATTGGCACGCTGGTGTCTGTTGAGCTGGTGCCTCGCAGTCTGGGTTGCGGGCGCCACGGCAGCGGAGCGCGATCCCACCATGCCGCCCGCGACGGCCGGGGTCGCCTTGCCGCCCGGGGCCAACCAAGGAGCGGGACAAGAGCCCGCACCTAATTTGACCGTATTGATTCAAAACGGCGTCCCCTACCTCGTGGTCGGGACCCGTTTGATTGGTGTGGGGAAGAAAGTCGGTGCAGCAACGCTAGAGCGCATCACCGAAACGGAAGTCTGGCTGCGCGAGGGCCGCAAGCTCAACAAACTGCCTCGCTTTATGGGAATTCAGCGCAATGTTGCGGCGGTGTCGGTGGCTTGTGACGGCGTCACCCCCGCTCCGGCGCCTGCCAAGCCGGCACTGAAACCTGCCCGTCCGAAGTCTCCCCAAGCCGTGACCCCTGTTGCGCCATGTACCGGCACACAACCGTGAAGTCCCGACCTATGAACTCCATCGCTATGTCCTCCACCGTTTCGGTTCCGCGCTCTGTCTCGGTTTTGTGCGTCACCTTGAGTGCCGCACTTCTCAGCGCTTGTGGCAGCATGGACCGGCCTTTGCGCACACCTGATGTTAGTGCCGCCATCTTGGCCGAATTGCCAGAAGCCACACCTCGGTCGCCAGCGGTCGTGCCTGCCAAAGTAAGCGAAGCGTTGGCAGAACCCGCGCCACCTGTAGTTGCGCGGCCGCCCGAGCCCCGCTTGGATCTGTTGGTGAACAACGCTCAGGCGCGTGAGGTGTTTCTTGCGATCGTGGCTGACACGCGTTACAGCATGCTGATGCACCCTGATGTTGCGGGTACCTTGTCGGTGACCCTGAGGGGCGTTACGGTCACCGAGGCCTTGGAGGCAATCCGTGATGTGTACGGATACGACTTCAAAATCGAGGGGCGTCGTATCACGGTGTACGCGCCGACCCTGCAGACGCGCGTATTTACCCTGAACTACCCGACGTCGCAGCGTCAGGGAAGCAGTGAGTTGCGAGTTTCGTCCGGTGCAGGTTTGTCGCAGAGCGGTGGCACCAGCACCGCCCCCGCTGCGACGGGCAATGCCGGCGGGGGAGCCCAACCGGAAAACAGCCGGGTGTCGACTACCTCAAAATCTGATTTTTGGGGCGAGCTTTCCGGTGCCGTACGCAGTCTCCTGGGCAATGGAGAGGGCCGGAGTGTGGTGGCGAGCCCGCAGGCCGGCATCATGGCGGTGCGTGGAATGCCTGAGGAATTGCGCCAGGTTGAGAAGTTCCTTAAGGCGGCACAGGCTTCGGTGGAGAGGCAAGTCATGCTGGAGGCCAAAGTCGTGGAGGTCGAGCTGCGCGATGGTTACCAAAGCGGTGTGAACTGGGGTGCTTTCAATACAGTGGGTTCCACTCAGGTCGCCGCCGGAGTGCTGGGCAGTGGCGTGACAAGCACCAATGCGTATGTTCAGGGCAGTACGACGATCAATGGAGCGGTGTCGTTCCCATCGGTGGCAACCGGTGGAGGCTTGTTCGGCTTGGCGCTTGCAACGAGTCAATTCGGCGCGGTGCTTGGTTTTCTTGAAACCCAAGGCGATGTGCAAACGCTGTCGAGCCCCCGCATAGCCACACTCAACAACCAAAAGGCGGTGCTCAAGGTCGGGACCGATGAGTTCTTTGTGACCAACGTGTCGGGCGGAACCAACTCCACCAGCTCCACCAGCAGTGCGACCACCAGCACTTTACCGACCGTCACTCTGACGCCGTTCTTCTCCGGCATTTCTTTGGATGTGACGCCTCAAATCGATGATGGAGTGAACGTGACACTGCACGTGCATCCGGCACTCAGTACGGTGTCTGAAAAGTCCAAGCAAATTGACTTGGGCAGTGCCGGAAACTTCAAATTACCGCTGGCTTCCAGTTCAGTGAACGAAACGGATACTTTGGTGCGCATTCAAGACGGCGCCATTGTGGCTATCGGAGGGCTGATGCAGCTGGAGTCGAGCCGCAACGCCTCCGGAATACCGGGAACCACCAACATGCCAGGACTGGGTGCGTTGTTCGGGAATCGTGCCACTCAGGGGCGCAAAAAAGAGGTGATTGTGTTGATCAAGCCCACCATCATCCGGAGCGCTGCAGACTGGGATGCGCAGAACCGGCGAGCACGGGCTGCGATTGACGACATGGATGCTGCTCGCGCAAGGGTCATCCAAATTGACGGTTCTGCCAAATAATGTACTTGGGGCACTTTGCGCTGCGTGAGGCCCCGTTCTCGATCACGCCGGACACAGACTTCTACTTTGCCCATGACGGTGCACAGTCGACGCTGAACACACTCCTGGTAGCCTTGCGCAGCGGCGAAGGATTTCTGAAAGTTGTCGGGGAACTGGGGTGCGGAAAAACGGTCCTTTGCCGCCAACTTCTCAAGACCCTGCAAGGCGAGTGCGTGACGGCCTACATTCCCAACCCGGACATGGGGCCCGACGATTTGCTGTGCGCCTTGGCACTTGAGCTGGGCTTGGAGCTTGCGCTTCCTGCAAGCCGCCACGTCATCATGACCCATATCGGCAACTGTTTGTTGAAGCATGCAGATGCGGGTCAACGCGTGGTGGTGTGTATTGACGAGGCCCAGGCTATTCCGATGCGCAGTCTGGAAAGCCTGCGCTTGCTGTCGAATCTCGAAACTGAAAAGCGCAAACTCATTCAATTGGTGTTGCTGGGCCAGCCGGATCTGGACACCAAGCTGGCTCGTCCGGAAATTCGGCAACTGTTGCAGCGCATTACCTTTAGCGAGTACCTCGGCCCATTGACCGGCGAAAGCGTGGGGGACTATGTGCGCCATCGTCTGGCACGGGCTGCTTCCAGCGAGCACACGGATCTTGATGTGTTCACGCCGGAGGCAATGGAAAAACTGGCACTGGAAACGGCAGGCGTTCCGCGCTTGATCAATGTTCTTGCCCACAAGTGCCTGATATTGGCCTACGGTCAAGGCGTGCACCGCATATCGCTTGCGCATGTGAAATTAGCGGTTCTCGACACACCGGGCCTGCGTGCAACGCCGGGTGGCGGCCGTTGGTGGAACTGGTGGAGGCGGCGACCCGGCCCCACGCGCACTGCTGGAGAGGTTTTGGAATGAGTGTGATCAACCAGATGCTGCGCGACCTCGATCAGCGCAGTGCCAGCCCCTTGGAGCCCAAGCTCGCTGCCGGGACCAGCGCGCGCAAAGAGATACGCGAACCGGTCTTGCCTCGTAGCTCACTACGCGCCGGAATATTTCTGGGGGGCACTGTGTTGGCCCTCTGTTTGGCGGGAGCTGCCTGGTGGTATTCCAAGGCCTCGCCTGTTGCACCGGACCCACTTCCGGCAGCGTCCACCGCGACGGAGGCCCCGAAAACAGAAGCGACGGTCTTGCCCGCCCAAGGGGCGAGCTTAAGGATTGATAGAGAGCTCTCAGAGCGGCCGGGGCCGCTGCGCGAGGCTAGTGCACCGGTCGTTAAGCCGATAGCAACGGACGTCGCAGGGGCCGGTGCGCCGTTAGCTGCTGCACCGGTTGCGGTCCGTGCAACCGCGTCCGCGGCGGCCACCCCACCGGTGCAGGTTGCACCCCAGCCAGCGTCGCTGCCCGCGCCTCCCTCTCTGAAG
Organism: Rhodoferax sp.; assembly: GCF_013297935.1. Lineage (GTDB taxonomy): Bacteria > Pseudomonadota > Gammaproteobacteria > Burkholderiales > Burkholderiaceae_C > Allorhodoferax. The sequence continues at coordinate 172,971 of NZ_JAAFIX010000006.1, forward strand.
ATCGTGCCGCCCGTGGCGGACGCCGCAGTTCTGGCCCAGCGCCAGCAAGTTGCGGTGCGCGACCTGCTCTCCCAAGCCCAGTCGATGTACAGCGGCGGTTCCGCCGATGCCGCGATCCAGTTGCTTCAAGAGACCTTAGCCGGACTCGAGAAGGCTCAGCCGCCGACGCCGCCCGCAACCCAACTCCAGCTGGTGCGGGAGTTGGCCCGCATGGAGTTGGCGCAGGGGCAGTCTGCTGCCGTGTTGGATTTGCTGGGCCGGTTGGAGCCCTTGCTGGCCGGACAGGCCGACCTCTGGGCGGTGCGGGCGAATGCGGCGCAGCGCTTGGGCCGCCATCAGGATGCGGTTCAGTTTTACGGGACCGCATTGCAAACCCGTCCCGCGGAGCAGCGCTGGTTGTTGGGAAGCGCGGTGTCACTAGCGGCCTTGGGTCAGCTGGGGGCTGCTGCGGAGCTGGCGGACAAAGCCCGTGCTATTGGGCCTGTCAGTAAAGAGGTCCTGGCCTATTTGCGGCAGCAGGGCGTCACGCTCCCTGAGCGGCCTTAGGGTCAAAAGGGCATCTAGCCCACGTTGATATTGCGCGAACAGCTATCAAAATAATAGCAAAGGCTGCGGCGATTATGGCAATGCGCGCAGTACCCTGCGGTACTGCATAGCCTCGGCCACATGGTGGAGCTGTGTGTCCGTGCTTGCGGCGAGGTCGGCAATCGTGCGGGCGACTTTCAGGGTGCGGTGGGTGCTGCGGGCGGACCAGCCGAGTTGCGCAGCGGCTGTTTGCAAAAACTTCAAGGCAGCGGGGTCCAGGGCGATGTGCTGGTCAATAGCCTGCCCGGCCAGCGCCTGGTTGCTGCAGCCCTGGCGCTGCACGGCCCGTTCTCTGGCCTGAAGACTCCGTTCACGGATCTCTGCGCTGCGTTCACCGGGCGGGCTTTGCAAGAGCTCCTCTGCGGCCAGCGCCGGCACCTCCACATGCAGGTCAATCCGGTCCATCAGCGGCCCGCTGAGCTTGCCTTGGTAGCGACTCACCTGGTCCGGCGTGCAGCGGCAAGGGCGCGCGGTGGCCCCGAGGTAGCCGCAGGGGCAGGGGTTCATGGCCGCAATCAACTGGAACCGCGCCGGAAATTCTGCGCGCCGCGCTGCCCTCGCAATAGTGATGCTGCCGGTCTCCAAGGGTTCGCGCAGTGCCTCCAGCGCCGGGCGGGGAAACTCAGGCAGTTCGTCTAGAAACAGCACGCCGTGGTGCGCCAGTGAGATTTCACCGGGCCGCGGGGGTGAACCTCCGCCCACTAGCGCCACTGCGCTGGCGGAGTGGTGGGGGCTGCAAGTGGGGCGCTGACCCCAGCGGTGCAGGTCGAATCGCCCGCACAGGCTGCCGATAGCGGCGCTTTCCAAGGCTTCGTCGGTGTTCAAGTCGGGCAGCAGGCTGGCAAAGCGCTGGGCCAACATCGACTTGCCGGAGCCGGGCGGGCCCACCAATAACAAGCTGTGGCCACCCGCGGCGGCTATCTCGAGTGCGCGCTTGGCTGCGACTTGGCCCTTGACGTCTGCCATGTCGGGCCCGAAGGTGCTGGCCTGCAGGGGAGTGGGCTCGACCCGCACCCAGCCATCAGGATCTTGCTCCAAGGGGACACCCTCCGTATCCTTGGCTTGGCCGCCCGGTGCGAAATGGTGAACGACATCCAGCAAATGCCGGGCACGAATGACCCGGGAGTCAGGGACCAGCGCAGCTTCTTCGGCATTGCCGGGCGGGAGTACCAACTGGGGGCGGGCCGTGGACTTGCGCAACGCCAACGCCATGGCCAGTGCGCCGCGCACTGCGCGGAGCTCACCGGACAACGATAGTTCGCCCGCGAATTCAAAGCCAGCCAGCGCGGCGGCATCGACCTGCCCACTGGCCGCCAGAATGCCCAGCGCGATGGGTAAGTCGAGCCGGCCGGAGTCTTTGGGCAGGTCGGCCGGAGCCAGGTTGACGGTGATGCGCTTGTTGTTCGGGAACTCCAGGCCGCTGTTTTGGATGGCACACCGCACCCGTTCGCGGGCTTCTTTGACCTCCACGTCGGCCAAACCGACCAGCGTAAAGCTCGGTAATCCGTTTGCTAAGTGGACTTCTACCGTGACTTGCACCGCTTCCAGCCCCAATAAGGCGCGGCTTTGCACCAAAGACAAGCTCATATCCCTGATTTCCCAAAAAGGTGCGCAATAACTCGGTGCATTACGCGACTCTGCACTAAAGCAGTGCATGCTGTTGTTTTATACAGTTATATTAGCCTAAGTCCGCCTAATAGGTGGGGATTTTTGCTAATGCAAGCTTTCAGGCAACTTGGCACGGCTTCTGCTTTATTGACCCTAGCTCCTGAAACCTGGCAAGCCTTGCCTCCAGGCCCGGACTCTGTAATCAACTATCAAGCTGAGGTGAACACATGAAACTCGTGACGGCCATCATTAAACCGTTCAAGCTCGATGAGGTGCGCGAAGCCTTGTCCGGCATGGGCGTGCAAGGCATTACCGTGACCGAAGTCAAAGGCTTCGGCCGTCAAAAGGGCCACACAGAGCTGTACCGCGGTGCAGAGTACGTGGTGGACTTTCTTCCCAAGGTCAAGATTGAAGCAGCGATTGACGACGCTCTGGTGGAGCGCGTGATCGAGGCTGTTGAGGGTGCAGCCCGTACCGGCAAGATCGGTGACGGCAAGATTTTTGTCTACGACTTGGAACAAGTGGTGCGTATCCGTACCGGTGAAACCGGCAAAGAAGCGCTGTAAAAAGAAAGAGAGCATGAACATGAAAAAACTTCTCGCCACGCTGGCGCTCGGCATGAGCCTGCTGACAGCAGGAACATTCGCCCTGGCCCAAACCGCCGCTCCTGCAGCTGATGCCCCCGCGGCTACCGCTTCTGCCCCTGAAGCCGCTGCACCGGCTGCTGCACCCGCACCTGCCGCAGCCCCCGCTGCTGCTGAGGCCGCGCCTGCTGCAGCGCCCGCACCTGTTCCTAACAAGGGCGACACCGCCTGGATGACGATCTCCACCGCCATGGTGTTGTTCATGACATTGCCCGGCTTGGCGTTGTTCTACGGCGGCCTGGTCCGCAGCAAGAACATGCTGTCGGTGCTGATGCAAGTATTCGTGGTCACGGCCCTGATCTACGTGCTGTGGGCTGTGTACGGTTACACACTGGCATTCGGTGGTGATGGCGCCTTCTTCGGCAACTTCTCCAAGCTATTCCTGGCTGGCGTGACACCTGACTCGGTGGCTGCGACCTTCAGCAAGGGCGTCGTGATCCCTGAGTTGACCTTCATTGCCTTCCAAGCTACGTTTGCGGCCATCACCTGCGCACTGATCGTCGGTGCCTTCGCTGAGCGCATCAAGTTCTCTGCTGTACTGGCTTTCTGCGTGATCTGGTTCACCTTCAGCTACCTGCCCATGGCGCACATGGTCTGGTACTGGGCCGGCCCTGACGCAATCACTGACGCTGCTTCCCTGGAAAAAGTGGTGGCTGCTGCCGGTTACCTGTGGGGCAAGGGTGCCTTGGACTTCGCTGGTGGCACCGTGGTGCACATCAACGCCGCGGTGGCCGGCTTGGTCGGCGCCTACGTAGTGGGCAAGCGTATCGGTTACGGCAAAGAGCCTATGGCTCCTCACAGCCTGACGTTGACCATGGTGGGCGCAGCCATGCTGTGGTTCGGCTGGTTCGGTTTCAACGCCGGCTCCAACCTCGAAGCGAACGGCATCACTGCATTGGCTTTCATCAACACCATGTTGGCAACTGCGGCTGCTACCTTGGCTTGGATTACCGGTGAAGCCCTGTCCCGTGGCAAGGCCTCCATGTTGGGCGCTGCCTCCGGTGCAGTGGCTGGCCTGGTTGCCATCACCCCTGCTTGCGGTTTCGTGGGCCCCATGGGCTCCATCGCGATCGGCCTGATCGGCGGCTTTGCCTGCCTGTGGGGTGTGAACGGTCTGAAGCGCCTGTTGGGTGCTGACGACTCCCTGGACGTGTTCGGCGTGCACGGTGTCGGCGGTATCGTCGGTGCCTTGTTGACCGGTGTGTTCGCTGCTCCTTCTTTGGGCGGTACCGGCGTGTACGACTATGTGGCCAACGCGGTCGGCGCGGAGTACTCCATCGCCAGCCAAGTGTGGATTCAGGCGGAAGGCGTGTTGATCACTATCGTGTGGTCTGGTGTGGTGTCTTACATCGCCTTCAAGTTGGTGGACCTGGTGATCGGTCTGCGCGTCTCTGAAGAAGAAGAGCGCGAAGGTCTGGACATCTCCAGCCACGGCGAAACAGCTTATAACCGTTAATCCCTAACTGCGGCGCCTGGCGCTGCAGTTTCGGACTGGTGTCGAAACCAACTCAGAACCCGGCCACCGCAAGGTGGGCCGGGTTTTTGTTGTCCCGGCAGGTGCACAATGCAGCGCAGTTGCCAACAACCCCCGGATGGAACCCCCATGAGTACCCCCTTGACCCTGCGCCACGCGAGCTTGCGTTGCGATATCTGCCCCGCGCTAGGCGGGTCCATTGCCGGCTTGTGGTGGCGCGATCTGCCGGTCATGCGCTCCACCCCCGGCGCAGAGCTCACGGGTGTGCGCCAATCCGCAAGTTTCCCATTGGTGCCCTTTTCTAACCGCATCGGGAACGGTCAGTTGCAGTGGGCGGGCACCAGCCATCCTTTGGTGCAAAACTTCGAGCCCGAGCCCCACACCATTCACGGAATCGGGTGGGAGCGCCCTTGGGCGGTGTTGGAGAGCACCGAGAACTCCGCACTTCTGGCCATGGAGCACCGCGCTGACTCAGCGTGGCCGTTTGACTTCGATTGCTCTCAAACCTTTCGCCTCGGCGAAGGTACGCTCGATCTGGGCTTGAGCGTGACCAACCAGAGTGCGCACCCTGCGCCGGTGGGGCTGGGCTGGCACCCCTATTTCGTCAAACGCGCGGGTGCTACCGTGCAATTTGCCGCCAGCGGCCGGTGGGAGATGGGCAGCGATAAGCTGCCCACGCACCGGGCCCTCCATGCCGGCTTGAACCAAGGGATCGACAGTCTCACGGTAGACCATTGTTTCGACGGCTGGGAGGGTGCGCTGCACCTGCGTGACAGCGAGATGCACATCACGGTTCGCTCCGCACTCAGCCGCCTGGTGGTGTTCACCACTCCCGAGCGCGACAACATTGCGGTCGAGCCGGTCAGCCACATCAACAATGCCCTCAACCTGATGGCCTCGACCGGCGCGAGCGCCGAGAGCCTGGGGGTCGTGGTGCTGCAGCCGGGCGAAACCTTGAGTTGCAGCATGCAAGTCGCAGTGGAGAAAACCGTATGAGCTGGCACGCACTGAGTGAAGATCTATTTGAGTTGGGGGAGTCCCCCTTTTGGCATCCTGCCGAGCAGCAGCTGTATTGGGTGGACATTCCCGGCAAAGCCATTCTGCGCGCCAACATCTACATGGGCACCGTGCAGCGCTGGGACATGCCGAGCGAACCCGGTTGTATTGCCCCCGCAGCCAAGGGCGGGCTGGTGATCGCTTTGCGCGATGGCGTTTTCCGTGCGTCAGCGTGGGGAGGTGAGCTCCACCGGATTGCGACCTTGCCCTATGACACCACTGTCATTCGTGCCAACGATGGCAAGTGCGATGCGCTGGGTCGTTTCTGGGTCGGCACAATCGATGAGCCCAAGGCCGGGAGAGCGGCCGCCTTGTTCTCCATCGACTGCCGGGCCGGAGCCGCCGTGGTGCAAAAGCACGCAGGCGATGCGCTCACCGGCAACGGCCTGGCCTGGAGCCCGGACCAACGGGTCCTCTATTGGTCGGACACGCCCAACCATGTCACCCACGCGTGGGACTTTGACCTTCAGGCCAACACCCTCAGCGCCCACCGGGTCTGGCGGAGCTATGAGGCTAAGCCGGCAGGGTGGACCTTTGAAGACACAGGCTATGCCGGTCGGCCCGATGGCGCGGCGGTCGATGTTGAGGGCAACTACTACGCCGCCATGTTTGAAGGCCGCCGCATCTGCAAATTTGCCCCCGATGGGCGCCTGCTCGCCAGCTGGGCAACACCGGCGCAGTGCCCCACCATGCCGTGCTTTGGTGGCGAAGACCTCAAAACGCTCTACATCACCACCGCACGCCACGGACGCAGTGCGGCCGAGCTGGCGCAATTCCCTTTGTCGGGAGCCGTTTTCTTCATGCGGACAGAGGTCGCGGGCTTGCCCGTACAGACCTTTGTGGACTGAGCACCCCGGGCCGCGCGCCGCTCACTGAATCTCAAATTTCCGGCGCCCGGCTGTTCAAAAAATTCACGCCGCAGGGTCAGGGCGGCGCTTACCATTGCCGCCATGTTGCCCACGCCTGCTGCCATCCAGCCCTTTGTCGACCAGATCCGCGCCGCGGCTGCAGACCACACACCCCTGCAAATACGCGGGGGTGGGAGCAAAGACTTTTATGGCTGTCTCCAGCCCGCAGGCTTACTGGACACCCGCAGCTTGCAAGGTGTTGTCGATTACGCCCCCAGCGAGTTGGTGGTCACGGTAGCCGCGGGCACGCCTCTGGCCTCGCTGGAAGCCTTGCTGGCGGAGCAGGGCCAATGCCTTCCCTTTGAGCCACCGCACTACCGCTGGTCTGCCTCCGCAGAGGCCGGTACGCCCAGCACCGCCACGGTGGGCGGCCTGGTTGCCAGTGGCTTGGCCGGGCCAGCCCGGGCGAGTGTGGGCAGTGTGCGGGACTATGTGCTGGGGCTCAAACTCATCAACGGTCGCGGGGAGTACCTGACCTTCGGCGGGCAAGTCATGAAAAACGTGGCCGGCTACGACGTCTCGCGCCTCATGGCCGGTGCCATGGGCACGCTGGGCCTGTTGACCGAGGTCTCCCTCAAAGTGCTGCCGTTTGCCCCGGCCGAGGCAACACTCGTGTTCCCGCTGGGCCAAGCCGCTGCCCTTGAGCAACTGCACCGCTGGGCTGGCGAGCCACTCCCCTTAAATGCAAGTTGCTGGGTCCACGACGCTACCGCCGGTGCCGGCGGCCGCGACCTGCTCTTTGTGCGACTGCGCGGGGCAGTGGCGGCCGTCGAGGCGGCCTGCCAGCGCATGCTCATTGAGGTGCCCGGCGAGCGCATGGACGCTGAGCAGGCGGCAGCTGACTGGGCGCACTGCCGCGACCAAACCCTGCCGTTTTTTACAGAGGGCGCCGCCAGCGGACACGCCTTGTGGCGCTTGTCCGTGGCGCAAACGGCGCCGGTGCTCGACGTGCCCTGGCCCCAGTTGATCGAGTGGCACGGTGGCCTGCGCTGGCTCTGGGCACCACTGCAAGCCGGCCCTCAGCTGCAGGCCGCTGCCCGGGCAGCAGGCGGTAGTGCTATGGTTTTTGTAGCTGGTGCCGCAGATAATACGGGGGCTAAGTGCCAATTACGCTCCGAACTGCCGGGGCAGGCCGCTTTCCTCAAGCGCCTCAAAGCAGCGTTTGACCCTGCCGGTGTTTTCAACGCCGGCAGACTCTATCCCGACTTCTGACCCCGGGCGCAACGCACCACTCCCTATGCAGACCCAACTCGCCCCCGAATACCAGAACACGCCGGACGGACAGGCCGCCGAGGCCATTTTGCGCAAATGCGTGCACTGCGGCTTTTGTACCGCTACCTGCCCGACCTACCAGTTGCTGGGTGATGAGCT
>NZ_JAAFIX010000006.1:180637-248802 GCF_013297935.1 Rhodoferax sp.
CTACCTGATGAAGCAAGTGCTCGAAGGCCACGAGCCCACGCGCGCCACTCAACTGCACTTGGACCGCTGCCTGACCTGCCGCAACTGCGAGAGCACCTGCCCCAGCGGCGTGGACTACGGTCACCTGGTCGATATCGGCCGCAAGTTGGTGGACGCCAAAGTGCCGCGCCCCGCGGGCGAAAAAGCGCTGCGCTGGGCCTTGAAAGAGGGCCTGCCCTCTCCGCTATTTGCACCGGCCATGAAGCTGGGGCAATGGATGCGCCCGCTGCTGCCGCTCAGCCTGAAAAACAAAGTGCCCGCTCCGCAAGCTTCCGGCCAGTGGCCTGTGCGCAAGCATGCGCGCAGGATGCTCATGCTGGCCGGTTGCGTGCAGCCGGCCATGTCCCCCAATATCAACAGCGCGACCGCCCGTGTGTTGGATGCCGCAGGTATCCAACCGGTCTTGGCACCCGCAGCCGGATGCTGCGGCGCCGTCAAGTTCCACCTCAACGACCAGGACGGCGGCAAGGCCCAGATGCGTGCCAACATCGACGCCTGGTGGCCGCATGTGCTGGACGGTGTGGAGGCGCTGGTGATGAATGCCTCCGGCTGCGGTGTCACGGTGAAAGAATATGGCCACATCCTGCAGGATGACCCGGCCTACGCCGCCAAGGCGGAGCGCATCAGCGCCTTGACGCGCGATGTGAGTGAGTTGCTTCCCGAGCTAGTGCCCGTGCTCAAGCCCCGCCTGCAACTGGGAGCCGGCACGCCTGCCTTGGTGTTTCACCCGCCTTGCACCTTGCAACACGGCCAGAAGCTCAAAGGGGGTGTGGAAACCCACATGGCTGCGCTCGGTTTCACGGTGCGGGTGGCTGCGAATGAAGCCCACCTCTGCTGCGGCTCGGCAGGCACGTATTCGGTACTGAACCCCGAGATCTCCTACCAGTTGCGGGACCGCAAACTGGGCCAGCTAGCACCCCAGGCCGACGAAGTCATCATCAGTGCCAACATCGGATGCATCACCCACTTGCAGAGCGGTACCACCACCTCCGTTTCCCACTGGATCGAGGTGCTGGACGCGGCCCTCAGCCACCCCGCCTGACATAAGGGCGGCCTCGGGGCCGGCCTATGAGGCGGGGCGCCGGGCTTACAAGGCAGCCTGAATATCCTTCGCCAGGCTCGCCGGCGTGTCGGTGGGGGCGTAGCGTTGGACAACCTGCCCCTCTTTGCTGATCAGGAATTTGGTGAAATTCCATTTGATAGCCTTGGTGCCGAGAAAGCCCGGAGCCTCGGCGACCAGCCACTGGTAGAGCGGGTGGGCGCTTGCACCGTTGACATCGATCTTGGCCATCATCGGAAAACTCACCCCGTAATTGAGCTGGCAGAACGATGCAATTTCGTCGTTACTGCCTTTGTCCTGCGATCCGAACTGGTTGCACGGAAAACCCAAAACCACCAGCCCTTGAGCTGCGTACTCTTTATGTAGGGCCTCAAGCCCCGCAAACTGGGGCGTGAAGCCGCAGGCACTGGCCGTGTTCACGATCAGAATGGGTTTACCCCGGTAGGTGCTGAGTGGCACGCTGGTGCCCTGGATCGTCAAGGCTTCAAAGTCATAAATATCGGGCATGGATTTCCTTGGGTGCAAATGACGCTAGAGACGATACCAGTTGCGCAAAGTGCTTGTTTAAATCCGGCAATACGACGAAGATTTCGATGGGAGGAGAATTCAATTGCAAACCCCTGCTTGGCTTTTCCAGTGCGTGCAACGGTGGCGGTCTGCCCGGCTGGATGGTGCCTCGGTGCAGGGCGAGGCCACCATGGAGTCGCTGCGCCGCTACCGCACGATTGCGTGTTGCGTGCTTCCCTTGCACCTCGCAATTGCATGGATCTTTTCCCGCTTCAGCCCCCCGACCAGCCACCCCGAATGGGCCCGCTGGGCCGAGCTAGTGTCACTCTCTCACTGGTGCGCCGCAGCGGGTGTTGCGGTCAGTGGCTGGTGGGCCCATTGGTACCTGGTGAAGAGGCAGCGTGCGACAGGGGGGGCTGTTGCCTTGCAAATCGGGATAGCGGCAGCCTATTTGTACTTCGGGGCCCACGTGGCTTTGCTGGATCTGCGGTTTGAGACCGGTGCCGGTAGCTCGACCTTCATGGTGATTTGCGTCATGTTCGGGGTGCTGGCCCTGATGCGGCCAGCCATTACGGTACCGCTGTTCAGCGCGACCTATGTGATCTTTTCCTACCTGCTGGAAAACACCGAGGTCAACCCCAATCAGCTGCTGAGCCTGCGCGTTATGGCTTTCGTGGCGCCTGCGCTGGCACTGCTGACATCGACGATCAACTGGTCCCAGTATTCACGCGCAGTGCTGCTGCGGCGACAACTCCGCCGTAGCAACGAGGCCTTGCAGTTACAAAAACAGGAGTTGGCTTATTTGGCCGACCATGATGCATTGACCGGGCTCTTCAACCGCCGCGAATTCATGCGGCTGGCGGACATGGAGTTGCAGCGCGGGCGCAGGGTGCCCGCGGAGACCTCGGTGATCATGCTGGACATTGATTTTTTCAAGAAAGTGAACGACCAGTTCGGTCACCCGGGTGGCGATGCGGTGCTTCAGTCCACCGCTGCCACACTGCGCAAGGCACTTCGGGTCACAGACACTTTGGCCCGTATGGGCGGGGAGGAGTTCATTGTGTTGCTGCCCGGTACCGGGGAGGACGGTGCGCGGCTGGTTGCCGAAAAAATGCGGGAGGCGGTCGAGGACATGGTGACCCCGTTTGAAGCTGAAAGCATCGTGATCACGGCCAGCCTTGGTGTCAGCACGTTGCGTGCAACGGATTGGAGTGATTTTGAGGCGCTGTATGCCGCCGCCGACCGCGCCCTCTATGTGGCCAAACAGACCGGGCGCAACCGGGTGGAGTTCGCCGTGCCCGAATCTTCAGAGCGCAAGCCGCACCGCTAAAGTTCAGCCGTGCAGGTTGTCGTTGCGGGCGATGTCCAGAAGGTGATTGACCTCGTCCGCATGTTCGCGGCAGTTGCGCTCGTGCCAGCGCTTGATTACCCACATAAAGCCCGCCACCACAATGCCGAACGCGCTGATGGCACCAAATGCCGACAGCCCCATGCTGGTCGATAAGGCGTAGAACCCGCCTAGGCCCAGAATGCAGGCTTGCTCGTTGAAGTTTTGCACGGCGATGGAGCGGCCCGCGCCCATCAGGTTGTGGCCCCGGTGCTGCAGCAGGGCGTTCATGGGTACCACGAGAAAACCGCCCAAGCCACCCAGAAGGATCAGAAACGGTGCCGCAAGCCAGACGTTGTCGATAAAGTTCAGCAGAATCACCAGCAGCCCCATGGCAATGCCGAGGGGAATCACGTTCACCGCGTGCTCCAGTCGCATGCGCATCGAGGCGACCACGGAACCTACGGCGGTACCGATGGCTACAACACCCACCAAGGCAGAAGCCTGCGTCACGCTGTAGCCCAATGCGGCAGAGGCCCAAGCGAGCACGATGTAGCGCAGATTCCCGCTGACACCCCAAAAGAGCGTGGTCGTGCCCAGCGAAATCTGTCCCAGCCGGTCCTTCCAGAGCTTGGTGTTGCAGCTCCAGAAGTCCGGCAGCAAGGTCAACAGATTTTGGGGAAGGGCCCGCATGCTGACTCCGGTCTCGGGAATGCGGGTGTTGAACCAAGCTGCAATCAGGTACACAAAAATCAGTACACCGATAGCGGCTTCAGGAGCCGTGTCGATGCTGGTGGTGATGAACGGGAAATCAAACGACAACAGAGCGCTGGAGATCATCGGTCCTACCAGCTGCCCGCCCAGAAGTACGCCCAAAATAATGGAGGCAATGGTCAAGCCCTCGATCCAACCATTCGCTTTGACCAACTGGGAGGCGGGCAATAGCTCGGTCAGGATGCCGTATTTAGCAGGCGAGTAGGCGGCTGCCCCCAAGCCCACAATGGCGTAGGCCATGAGCGGGTGGGTGCCAAACAGCATCATCAAGCACCCGATGACTTTGATGCTGTTGCTGATAAGCATGACCTTGCCTTTTGGCATAGCGTCGGCAAAAGCCCCCACAAAAGGAGCCAACACCACATAAAACAGGGCAAACATCGGAACCAGTGCAGCTTGCTGCCACTCCGGCGCGCCAGAGCTGCGCAGTAACTGGACGGCTCCCACAAACAAGGCGTTGTCGGCCAGCGAGCTGAAGAACTGCGCTGACATGATGGTGTAGAAGCCGCGTTTCATGGGTAGGTGCTGGGCGCATTAGCGGAGCTAATGCGCCGGATATTGTTGTGAGTCTCCAAACGTGGGTCGGTTATAGCACGGCGCGGAATGTCAAAATCCGCCCGGTCCCTTGTTGTTCCTCACGCCATGCCACGTCCCATACTCGCCACCATCCACACCCAGGCCTTGCGCCACAACCTCGAAGTCTGCCGCCGTGCGGCGCCGGACTCGCGTATCTGGGCGGTGGTCAAGGCCAATGCCTACGGCCACGGCATTGAGCGCGCATTTGAGGGTTTGCGTGGCGCGGATGGCATTGCTTTGCTGGACCTGGAAGAGGCCCGTCGCGTGCGCCAACTCGGCTGGCGCGGGCCGGTGTTGTTGCTCGAAGGCGTGTTCGAGCAACGCGACCTGGAGCTGTGCTCCCGACTGGGCTTGTGGCACACCGTGCACTGCCAGGAGCAGATCGATATGCTGGCGATTCACAAGACCAACGAGCCGCACCGGGTGTTCCTCAAGGTCAACTCCGGCATGAACCGGCTGGGCTTCCAGCCCGAGCAGGTGCGCTCCGCCTGGACGAGGCTGAACGCTCTGCCGCAAGTGGACGAAATTTCACTGATGACGCATTTCAGCGATGCCGATGGCCCCAAAGGCATAGCAACGCAGGTGGCGGTATTCAAAAAGGCGACCGATGATTTGCCCGGTGAACGCACCGTGAGTAATAGCGCGGCAACTTTGCGGCACTCCGGCTCGGGCTTGGTGTCGGATTGGGTGCGGGCCGGTATTGCCACCTACGGCAGCGCACCCGACTACCCCGAGCACAGCATCGACCACTGGGGCCTGCAACCCACCATGACGCTTGCTGCAAAAATCATAGCAACCCGCGATTTGTCGGCGGGGGATACGGTCGGATATGGCTCTCATTTTGTGGCCGACAGGCCCATGCGTATCGGGGTGGTGGCATGCGGCTATGCAGATGGCTACCCCCGCATTTGCCCCACAGGCACGCCGGTACTGGTCAACGGCATACGCAGCCGCGTGGTGGGCCGCGTCAGCATGGACATGATTACCGTCGATCTCGACCCCGTTCCCGGGGCCGGCATGGGCAGTGAGGTCACGCTCTGGGGGCGTGCCGCCAATGGCGCGGTGTTGCCCATCGACGAGGTGGCCGTGCAGGCGGGCACCGTCGGCTATGAATTGATGTGCGCGTTGGCTCCGCGGGTGCCGGTGGTCGTGGCAGACGAGCCTGCATGAAATACGTGCCCATTCCCATTGCCATGCTGGAAGTGGGCCGCCCTTTGCCGATTGATATTTGGAGCGACACCGGACAGCTGTTGCTCAAACGCGGGCAGCCGGTCGTGTCGGAGCAGCACCGCAACAAACTCCATTCTTTCAATGCGTGCTCCACCCCGGGCGACGCCTTGGCGTGGCAGCGGGCCTACGAGCGCATGGTGCATGAAATGTTGCGCGACGGGGTCGATGTGCAAACCATCGCCAAAGCGCCCATGCCTGATCGCATTCGCGAAATGGACTATGTGGTCGGCACCCCGCTCAGCGGCGGTTGGCCCGATCTGCAGGATGTGCTGCGTGGCATCCTGTACCAAGGGGGGTTGGCCATCAACCCGATGCCCCGCTTGGGTGGTATTGCGCGCACGGTTCAAAAATTGGTGGCTTCTGACCCGGACGATGCCTTGTTCCGTTTGTTCCAAATGCTCAGCGATAACAGCCTGGGCTACTGCTCCACGCATGCTTTGTTGTGCGCCACCATCAGCCAGATCACGGCGGAGCGCCTGGGGCTCGATGCGAGCCTACGTGCCAATTTGCTGGATGCCGCATTAACCATGAACATCGGGATGGCGCGGGAGCAGGATAGTTTGTCGCGACAAGGGTCGCCGCCTACGGAGTGGCAACGGCAACGTATCCATGAACATCCGGAATTGAGCGCCCGCACGCTGCAGGAGTTCGGTGTTGATGACGCAGACACACTCGATCTCGTGCGCTGGCATCATGACCCTCAACATGCCGAGGCCCTGCCCAGAAACAGCCTGGCGCGCCGGATATTGGCCACGGTGGACGCGTTTGTGGCCAAGATGGCGGCCCGCAAGGGCAGGGCGCCCTTGCCGCCGATCGCTGCGGCCAAATCGATTTTTGCGGGTGCCCAGGGCGAGGCTGCGACCGTGGGCGCCGCACTGGCCACCACGACCGGCTTTTATCCGCCCGGCACCTTTGTGTTGCTGTCCAACGGAGATACCGCTGTCGTGGCCCAACGGGGTGTGCGAGCCAACACGCCCTGGGTGATTCCGGTGATGGATAAGAACAGCATGCCCATCATTCAGTACACCTGTCGCGATACCCAGGATCCGGCTTGGGGGCTGGTGACGCCGCTCAACTTCCAGAATGTGCGGATTGCGGTGACCGCGGACAAAGTGGTGCGCGCGCGCTCCCGCCTGCCGAAAAATCCCTGAGCCGTGATCGTTGCTCATGATATGTATTTATATACAGTATTATGAGCATCATGGCCAAAGACAAAACCATCTACACCTGCAACGAATGTGGCGGCACCAGCCCCAAATGGCTGGGCAAGTGCCCGCACTGCAACGCCTGGAATACCCTGATCGAATCGGTCGCCAGCAGCGACGCGCCGGCCAAAAACCGCTTTGCCGCGTTGGCCAAAACGGCCGAGGTGGCGGTGCTGTCCGACATTGAGGCGTCGGATGTGGAGCGCACCCCCACCGGCCACGAGGAACTGGACCGCGTGTTGGGTGGCGGCATGGTGGAGGGCGGCGTGGTGCTGATCGGTGGCGACCCCGGTATCGGCAAGTCCACCCTTTTGCTGCAGGCGCTCGATTCATTGCAGCGCTCGGGCAAGTCCACGCTTTATGTGACGGGCGAAGAGAGTGGGGCGCAGGTCGCTTTGCGCTCGCGCCGCCTAGGCTTAGACCACTCGCAGGTGAAAGTGCTGGCTGAGATTCAGCTCGAAAAAATCCTCGCCACGCTGGAGGCCAACCGCCCGGATGTGGCCGTGATCGACTCTATCCAGACCGTGTACTCCGAACAGCTCACCAGCGCGCCGGGCTCGGTGGCCCAGGTGCGCGAATGTGCGGCGCACCTGACCCGCGCGGCCAAGGCCAGCGGCACCGCCATCGTGCTGGTCGGCCATGTGACCAAAGAGGGCGCGCTGGCCGGGCCGCGGGTGCTGGAGCACATGGTGGACACGGTGCTGTACTTTGAAGGCGACACGCACAGCCAGTTCAGGTTGGTACGCGCCATCAAAAACCGCTTTGGTGCGGTGAACGAGATTGGTGTCTTCGCCATGACCGAAAAAGGCCTCAAGGGCGTGAGCAACCCCAGCGCCATCTTTTTGAGCCAGCACGCGGAGCCGGTGCCCGGCAGTTGCGTGATGGTCACGCTGGAAGGCACCCGCCCGCTCTTGGTCGAAATTCAGGCGCTGGTGGATATGGGCGGCCCGTCGCCCCGGCGTTTGAGTGTGGGTTTGGACAAAGACCGTCTGGCCATGCTGCTGGCCGTGTTGCACCGCCATGCCGGCGTGGCGTGTATGGACCAGGACGTGTTCATCAACGCGGTGGGCGGCGTGCGCATCGGCGAGCCGGCCGCGGACTTGGCGGTCATGCTGTCCATCACGTCGAGCCTGCGCGGCAAGCCGTTGCCCAAAGGCTTTATCGCGTTTGGCGAAGTGGGGCTGGCCGGCGAGGTGCGCCCCGCACCCCGTGGGCAAGAGCGCCTGAAGGAAGCTGCAAAACTCGGTTTCACCATAGCCGTGGTGCCCAAGGCGAATGCACCCAAGAAGCCCATCGAGGGCATGACCATCCATGCGGTGGACCGGGTGGAAGAAGCCATGAACGTAGTGCGCGGCTTGACCTGAGGCAACACGCGTCGGCCCGGGTTTACGTACACTGGCCGGCATGCGTTGGCTGACCAAAATCCCGGGTTCTATCCGCTCTGCTTCCGGGCTGGAGTGGGCCTTGTGGCGCAAGCTGCCCGCCATCTGGGCGGTAGGCACCGCGCTACCGCTCCTTGCTTTGGGCACCTACCACTGGCTGGCCGATGCCTCCACCCCTTCCGCGCAGCGCGCCCTGCAGTTGGCAGACTATGTGGTAGCGGGAATCGTGGTCTTCCACTGGACGGCGGTGCTCACCACCGCCATAGGCTGTGCGGTGGTCATGCTGATGAAAGGGCCCGCTTATGTCGCGGACGCCCTGGAAGTGAGCCACAGCGACCAGCCCCGCCTTGACCCAGAGGCCTGAAGCAGGTACCCCGAGCCGCCTTAAGACCCCGTTAATGTGGGCTTCCTACCATGCAGGACATGGAGGTTTACATGCACTGTTTTCGCCGCATTGGGCTGCCCCTGTTGGCAGCCGCCCTGTGCTCCACCGCGCTGTGGGCAGGCACACCCCCCGAGCAGCTGAACGCGCTGGTAGCCCAAGCGGGCCGCAGCCCCAACCCGACCCAGGGTCAGCAGTTCTTTAACGCGAAACACGGACGGGAGTGGAGCTGCGCGTCCTGCCACAACGCCTTGCCCACCGGTGAGGGCAAACACGCCAGCACCGGCAAGGCCATCACAGCGCTGGCACCGGCCTTCAACCCCGAGCGCTTTGCCGACCCGGCCAAGAGCGAAAAGTGGTTCCGTCGCAACTGCAACGACGTGCTGGCCCGCGAATGCACCGCCGCCGAGAAGGCTGACGTGTTGGCTTGGCTGATCAGCCTCAAGCGCTGAACGGTTGCGCCACACCCATTTCAAGGAATTTATGAAAAACAAGCCTCTAGCCCTTTTTAAATATGCGCGAGTAGCTCCTAAATGCATAGCAATTTTGATCTGGGCCAGCCTGTCGCTGGGCAGTGCCTGGGCCGACTCCAAAGGCCCTGTGGTGCCGCCCCTGCCCAAGTACCAAACCGAGTGCGCGGCCTGTCACATCGCCTACCCGGCGGGCATGTTGCCGGCCCCGTCCTGGAAGCGGCTGATGGGTTCGCTGGACAAGCACTACGGCACCGATGCCTCGCTGGACGAAGCCAGCGTGCGCGAGATCAGCCAGTGGCTGCAGGTGAACGCCGGCACCTATAAGCGGGTGCGCGAGGACCCGCCGCAGGACCGCATCACCACGTCCGCCTGGTTTGTGCGCAAGCACGATGAGCTGGACCCCGCCATCTGGAAACAGGCTGCGGTCAAGAGCGCGTCCAACTGCATCGCCTGCCACACGCGGGCCGACAAGGGCAGCTTCAGTGAACGTGACATTGCTTTCCCGAAAGGGCTGGATGCGCGCTTTCGCCGCAACTGGTCTGACTGACGCACTGCCAGAACTCCCACTTAAATCCGCCTTTTATTGCTCTGTTTGACGAGGCCCCTCATGACGACCACGACCTTTCCCTCCGGAGCTGCCCCCGCACAAGCTGCGCGCCGCCGCGTAGTGGACGCGCCCACCCGCGTCTTCCACTGGCTGTTTGCCCTGAGCTTTCTGGGCGCCTACCTCACGGCGGATGGCGAACGCTTTCGCCTGCTCCACATCACGCTGGGCTACACCATGGCCGGTTTGCTGGTGTTTCGCGTGTTGTACGGTCTGCTGGGGCCGCGCCACGCCGGCTTGGCTTTGTTGTGGCGCAAGCTCAGCGGGCTCTGGCCTTGGGCGCAGTCGCTCAAGGCCGCTGTGAATACCACTGCGAAAGCCGACACACCTCCGGCGGTGAACTGGCGCCAAGGGCAAAACCTGTTCATGGCGCTGGCCATCGTGGCCTTGCTGGTGCTGGTGTTGCCGCTCACGCTGTCGGGGTACGCCACCTTCCACGAGTGGGGTGATTTTCTGGGTGGCGACTGGATAGAAGATGTGCACGAGTTCTTTGGCAACACGGTATTGGCGGTGGTGCTGGCCCATATTGCTGCCATCGTGGGCCTGAGCCTGCTGCGCCGCAAGAATCTGGCAGCGCAAATGGTGACGGGCCGCGTCGATGGCCCGGGCCCGGACCTGGCCAAGCGCAACCATGCTTGGCTCGCGGCCCTGCTGCTGTGCGCCGTGTTGGCCTACTGGACTTGGGAGTGGCAGCAGTCGCCCCAGGGGCTGATTTCAGGCTCCGCAATCAGCGCGGTCATCAGTGGGCAAGGCGATGATGAAGACGACTGAGCCGATCACCATGCACAATCGTTTGATGAGTTTTCACGGAGTCCCTTGAATGCGCGTGTTGCTAGCCGAAGACGATGCCATGTTGGGCGACGGCCTGCGCGCCGGGCTGCGCCAGCTCGGCTTTTTGGTCGACTGGGTGCGCGATGGCCTGGCCGCCGAGCGCGAGTTGGCGGGCGGTGATTACACCGCCGCCGTGCTGGACCTGGGCCTGCCCGGCAAAGACGGCCTGGACGTGCTGCAGGCGCTGCGCAGCGCGGGCGTGGCCACCCCCGTGCTGGTGCTGACCGCGCGCGACGCGGTGCCCGACCGCATCCGTGGGCTCGATCTGGGTGCCGATGACTATGTGCTCAAGCCGGTGGACCTGCACGAACTGGCGGCACGCCTGCGCTCGCTGGTGCGCCGCTCCCATGGCGCAGCGCACGAGGTGTTGCAAGCAGGCGCAGTGGCGCTGGAGCCCGCTACCCGCCGGGTGCTCTGGCAGGGTGCGGAAGTGACCTTGTCCACCCGCGAATTCGATTTGTTGCATGCCTTGCTGCGCAGTGGCGGGCGGGTGCTATCCCGGGAGCAGCTGGAGCAGCAGATGTACAGCTGGGGCCACGAGGTGGAGAGCAACACCATTGAAGTGCACATCCACCACCTGCGGCGCAAGCTGGCGGCCGATGCCATCCAGACCGTGAGAGGCGTCGGCTACCGCGTGAACCCGCAGGCGGGCGCCTAATCATGGCAAGCGGTCGCTCCCTGCAACTGCGCCTCCTGGTGCTGCTGTCGGTCTCGCTGGCCTGCGTGTGGCTGGCGGTGGCGGTATGGACCTGGGTAGACGCCCGCCACGAGGTGGACGAGCTGATGGACAGCCACTTGGCCCAGGCTGCCGCCATTCTGGTGGTGCAGCCGCTGGACTTGGAAGACGACGCTGTGGCCGACGCCCCCGCCCTGCACAAATACAGCGCGCGCGTGGCGTTTCAGGTGTTTCACGAGGGCACGTTGGTGATGCGCTCGGCCAATGCCGGTACAGAGCCCTTGAGCCGTGAACGCCGTGGCTTCGACACGGTGCGTCGCGGCGGCGAAAGCTGGCGTGTGTTTGCTACCCGTGGTGCAGAAAGCGATGTGCAGGTGTATGTAGGGGAGCAAGAGAGCTCGCGAAACGACATTGTCTGGGCCATGCTGCGCGGCATGTTGCTGCCCATGGCTTTGGCCCTGCCGGTGTTAGCCGCCTTGCTGTGGTGGGCGGTGCACCGGGCGCTGCTGCCGCTGCGCGCACTGGGCCACACCCTGGGTCAGCGAGCCTCCGATGCGCTCAACCCGGTTGTGGTGCTCGACGTGCCTTCTGAAATGCAGCCGCTGGTGGCCGAGCTCAATAGCCTGCTGACCCGCATTGAGCGCATGGTGGCGTCGGAGCGGCGCTTCACCGCCGATGCCGCCCACGAGCTGCGCACCCCGATTGCAGCCATACGTGCCCAGGCGCAGGTGGCCATGGGGGCGGGAGACGATGCCGGTGAGCGCGAGCAGGCCCTGCGCAACACCTTGGCCGGCTGCGACCGCGCGACACGCGTGGTAGAGCAATTGATGGCCTTGGCACGGCTGGACGCGTCCGGGCAGCCTGCGGACTCTGGCGGGAAAGGCCATGGCAACCCTGCGGTGACGGACCTGTCTGCGCTGGCCCGCAGCGTGGCGGCAGACCTGGCGCTGCTGGCACTGGCCCGGGAGCAGGAACTGGTGCTGCATGCGCCCGAGCCCTGTGGCGTGGTGGCCGACGAGGCGCTGCTGCGTATGTTGCTGCGCAATGTGCTGGACAACGCAATCCGCTACGCCGGGACGGGGGCCCACATCCGGCTGGACATCAGGCCGGTGGCGGGCGGCGTGGAGTGCACGGTTCAGGACAGTGGGCCGGGGCTGAAGCCCGAGGACATGGCCCGCCTGGGCGAGCGTTTTTTTCGGGTGCTCGGGTCCGGGCAAACCGGCAGCGGCTTGGGCTGGTCGATCGTGCGCCGCATTGTGGCGGCCACCGGGGGGCAGGTGCTCACCCGGCAGTCCGCTGAATGGGGCGGGCTGGAGGTGCAGCTGCGCTGGCCTGCGGCCTGAAAGCCGCATATAGGCCAGGGAATCTCCGGCCGCGGCCCGGAGCCTGCGAAAATCGCCGGATGATGTTCCAAAAACTCCAACGTTTCTTGATACCTGCGGCCGCCCTGGTGGCCTTGTTCCTCGGCTACCGGCACTATGGCTGGCCCGGTGTGGCTTTGGTCGGTGGCGGCTTGATCATGTGGCAGTTGCTGCACTTCACCCGCATGCTGCAAGTGCTCAAACGCGCTGCCGACCGGCCCATCGGGCATGTGGACAGTGCCGTCATGCTGCATGCCAAGCTGCGCGCCGGTGTGCCTTTGCTGCATGTGGTGGCCATGACCCGCTCGCTCGGGCAGCTCGAATCCCCCAAAGACACCCAACCCGAGCGTTATCGCTGGAGCGACACCTCGGCCAGCTCGGTGCTGTGCGTGTTTGCCGGTGGCAAGCTCCAAAGCTGGGACCTGCAACGCCCTGCGCAAGATGACGCAGTGGCAGAGTCCGACCGTGCCGCGCCGGCGGCGTCGGCCTCGTAAAATCCCTTTTTTTGCAAATATCTGCAAACCCTTCTCTTCAAGGACACCCGATGAGCGTACTCCCACCTTCCATGTCTGATCGCGACGGCAAAATCTGGATGGATGGCCAGATGGTCGAATGGCGCGATGCCAAGATCCACGTGCTGAGCCACACGCTGCACTACGGCTGCGGTGCCTTTGAGGGCGTCCGTGCGTACAACACCGTCAACGGCCCGGCCATCTTCCGCCTGCAGGAGCACACCGAGCGCCTGTTCAACAGCGCCAAGATTCTGCGCATGACCATTCCCTTCACCCAGGAGCAGGTCAACGAAGCCCAGTGCGCCGTGATCCGCGAGAACAAGCTCGAATCCGGCTACCTGCGCCCCCTGACCTGGATCGGCGACAAAAAGCTGGGCGTGTCCCCCAAAGGCAACACCATCCACCTGATGGTGGCGGCTTGGCCCTGGGGCGCGTATCTGGGTGAAGAGGGCATGAAGCGTGGCATCCGCGTCAAAACCAGCAGCTACACCCGCCACCATGTCAACATCACCATGACACAGGCCAAGGCAGTGAGCAACTACACCAACTCCATCCTGGCCAACATGGAAGCCACCGACGACGGTTACGACGAAGCCCTGCTGCTCGATAGCTCCGGTTTCGTGTCCGAAGGCGCGGGTGAGAACATCTTTGTGATCAAAAACGGCGTGATCTACACGCCCGACTTGTCGGCCGGTGCACTCAACGGCATCACCCGTAATACCGTGTTCCATATCGCCAAAGATTTGGGCTTGGAAATCGTGCAAAAGCGTATCACCCGCGATGAGGTGTACATTGCCGACGAAGCCTTCTTCACCGGTACCGCCGCTGAAGTGACCCCGATCCGCGAGCTCGACCGCATTGCCATGGGCAAGGGCGACTACGTGGGCAGCCGCGGCCCCATCACCGAAAAAATCCAATCCGCGTTCTTTGACATCGTCAACGGCCGCAACCCGAAATACGCCCACTGGCTCACGAAAGTCTGAATATGTCCCAAGCAGTAGTTGAACTCAAGGCCAGCGACCTGAACCACCAGGGCGGCGTGTTCTGCCCCAGCCCGGTGGCGGGCATGCAAACCTGGAATACCCACCCTAAGGTGTACCTGGATGTGGGCCGCGCCGGCGAAGCCAAGTGCCCGTATTGCGGCACCGTCTATAAGCTGAAGGACGGCGAGCACTTCGCGGGTGGGCATTAAGTCCCTCGTCATCGCGCCCCAATGGATCGGGGACGCGGTGATGACCGAGCCGCTGCTGCGCCGCCTAGCGGCGCGGGGCGAGCGTATTACGGTCGCGGCAGTGTCTTGGGTGGCGCCGGTGTACCGGGCCATGCCCCAGGTGGACGAGGTGCTGGTCCTGCCTTTTGCGCGCGGAGGCGTCCAGTGGGCGGCGCGCCGGGCCTATGCCGCCGCCTTGCGTGGCCGGTTCGACCGGGCCTACGTCTGTCCCAATTCCCTGAAAAGCGCGCTGATTCCGCTCTGGGCAGGTATTCCTGTGCGCACCGGTTACTCCGGTGAGCTGCGTTTCGGGCTGCTCAACCGCCGCCTACCCAACCCGGCCAAAGACAGTCGACCGCCCATGGTGGCCTTTTACTCCGCCCTGAGCGGCGAAGCCGGCGTGGACCACGACCGGCCCGCGCTTCAGGTTGCGCCTGAAGCTATCACCGCCGTGTTGGTGCCGCGTGGCTTGCAGCCGCAAGGTTTTTATGTGGTGGCGCCCGGTGCGGAATACGGTCCCGCCAAGCGCTGGCCTGCGAGTCACTTTGCTGCCATGGCCGAAAGGCTTGAAAAGCCGGTATTGCTGCTCGGTTCTGCCAAAGACGAAGCGGTGTGCCGCGAGATTACAGACGCTGTGAATGCGCTGCGCCCCGGCCATTGTGTGAACCTGGCCGGACGCACCAGCTTGGACGAAGCGGTGGCGCTGATCGCCGGGGCGCACGCCATGGTGAGCAACGACTCCGGGCTCATGCATGTGGCGGCGGCCTTCGGCGTGCGGCAGGTGGCGATTTTCGGATCTTCGAGCCCGCTGCATACGCCACCGCTGAACCCGTCGGCCTCGGTGGTGTGGCTCAAGCATGAGCCAACTTACGAACCCCCTCTGGATTGCGCACCGTGCTTCCAGCGGGAGTGCCCACTGGGCCACACGCGGTGCCTCAACGACATTACCCCCGACAAGGTGCTATTAATTTTGTAGCTTCATGCGCATATTCTGCAAGGGCTGCGGGCTGATTTTGCATAAAAAAAAGCCACCCGAGGGTGGCTTTATAAAGTCCCCGGAGGGACGTCGTTGGAACCTGTTGAAGGAGGCCTATGGTTGGCCTTCTCTTCTATCCTTGTGAACTGTGACAGCAGCTGGGATGAATTTTCCAGCGGACTAGGGTTTCTGGGTATCCCCCATTCGGGTGAATTTGCACGTTTTTATCAACTTTTTTTCGCGCCTTTCCCTTTTACAGGGTCAAAGTCCAGTCGGCACGGTGCCGAGTGTTCGATATTCGCACGGCATTGGGCTCGTCGGTGCTGGCGATCCAAGCGCGGGCGGCGATCTCAGACCGTCCGAACTGCATGTGGCGTGCCAGCAAGCGGGCGTGTCGCACCTCGGCATCCAGATCCAGGTACCAGGCCTCATCCAGCAATCCTCGGACCTGTTGCCACGGCCCTTCCTCAAGCAGCAGATAGTTTCCCTCGGTGATGATGAGCGGCGTGTCTGCTGCGATCGCAATGCTGCCGGCCACCGGCTCCTCCAGACGACGGTCGAAATCAGGCGCATAAACGGTCTCGCCGGGGCGCTGGTGACGCAGACGCTGGAGCAGGTTCACAAAGCCTGCGCTGTCAAAAGTCTGCGGGGCTCCTTTGCAGTGACGCAGGCCTAGCCGGTCGAGCTCCCGGTTGGCAAGGTGAAAGCCATCCATGGGCAGGGTTTGGCTGCGGCCTGTAAAGCGCTGCTGGAGTGCCTGTGCGAGAGTGGATTTGCCTGCCCCGGGCCCGGCTGCTATTCCCAGAATCACCCGCTGACCGGACGCCAAAAGCGCATCTATGCGCCCCACGGCTTCCGGGGGGAGAGCCACTTCCGGCGGGACTCCGGAATCCGATTTATTTGAGGAAAGATTAGGGTTTTCGATAATTAAAGTAACTTGATTTAATAACGACATGGAGTCTATAGTCGCAGCACGCCGAATCCAGTGCGTAGTTCCCCGGGGCATTTCTCCGGGGTTTCCTAACCATAAGTGTCGTACCGACCGAGGAGACTTGAATGAAAAAATCCACCCCACTGATCTTGTCCGCATTGGCTTTGGCAGCATCCGGCGCATTTGCCGCCAACGAACCGGTGATCGGCCTGATCACCAAGACTGAAACCAACCCCTTCTTCGTCAAAATGAAAGAGGGCGCGACTGCCGAAGCCAAGAAAATGGGCGCCAAGCTGCTGACAGCGTCCGGCAAGAAAGACGGCGATACGGCCTCCCAGATCGCGGCCATTGAAAACATGACCGCCCGCGGTGCCAAGACCATTTTGATTACGTCCTCCGGCGACGCCATCTTGCCCGCCGTGAAAAAGGCGCAAGCCAAGGGCGTGCAAGTCATTGCACTGGACAGCCCGTTCGACGGTGCTGATGCACTGTTTGCCACCGACAACTACAAAGCCGGCGAGCTGATTGGTCAGTACGCCAAGGCAGCACTCGGTGGCAAGCCTGCCAAGATTGCCATGTTGGACTTGTTCCCCGGTCACCCCGTGGGAGCCCAGCGCCACAACGGCTTCATGAAGGGCTTCGGACTGCAGGCCAACGATGCCAAGTCCAATGAGCTGTCCAAGACCGCTGAAACCGTGTGCGCCGCCGACACCGATGGCAACCAGGCCAAGGGCCAGACCGCCATGGAAACCTGCTTGCAAAAAGATCCGGCCATCAACGTGGTCTACACCATCAATGAACCCGCTGCTGCAGGTGCTTACAACGCACTGAAGAAATCCGGTAAAGAAAAAGGCGTCTTGATCGTGTCGGTGGACGGCGGCTGTGCCGGTGTTGCCGACGTGGGCAAGGGCGTGATTGCAGCGACTTCGCAGCAATACCCCCTGAAGATGGCCGCTATGGGTGTTGCTGCTGGCGTGGAATACGCTAACGGTGGCAAAAAGGCCAGCGGCTATGTCGACACCGGTGTGACCCTGATCGCAGGCAAGGCCGTGGCGGGTGTGGACAGCAAAGATGTGAAGGTCGGCACAGACCTGTGCTGGGGCAAGAAGTAAGTTGAATCCGGACTGAATCACACTTCAGTCCCCCGGGGCCCGGCACGCCGTACACACCACGGCCGGGTCCTGTGCATTGTGGGCAGGGCGCGCAGCGCCCACCCGTTTTACAGCGTCAATGGCGCACACCGTACCTCACCATGGCAAAGACCAACACCAAACAAATTCCATGGGCCATGCTCGGCCCCTGGCTCGCCTTGCTGGCGGCATGCGCGTTCTTCACGACGCAATCAGACCGGTTTCTGACGGGCGAGAACCTGTCCCTCGTCCTCCAGCAGGTGATGGTGGTCGGCCTGCTGGCCATCGGCCAGACGCTGATCATCCTGACAGCGGGCATCGACCTGTCCTGCGGCATGGTGATGGCGCTGGGCGGCATTGTGATGACTAAATTCACCATGGACCTCGGCATTCCCCCTGTGTGGGCCGTGGTCTGCGGCATTTTGGTGACCGCGTCTTTCGGCTTGCTCAATGGCTTGTTGGTGACGCGGGTCAAGTTGCCCTCGTTCATCGTGACCCTGGGCACCATGAACATCGCTTTTGCGATAACCCAGATTTATTCCGAGGCGCAAACCGTGGGCGACCTCCCCGAGACGATGACCGCCTTGGGTAACACCTTCAACATCGGCGGCACCTCGGTAGCTTGGGGCACCGTGGTCATGTTGGGCATGTACCTGCTGGCTTGGCATTTGTTGCGGGACACCGCAGCCGGTCGCCATGTCTACGCGGTGGGCAACAACCCCGAGGCCGTGCGATTGAGCGGCATTTCGGTAGACCGCGTGCTGCTGGGCGTCTATGTACTGGCAGGTGTGTTGTACGGGGTGGCTGCCTTGCTGTCGGTCGCACGGACCGGAGTGGGCGATCCACAGGCCGGGCAAACCGAAAACCTCGACGCCATCACGGCGGTCGTGTTGGGCGGAACCTCTTTGTTCGGCGGGCGCGGCATCATTCTGGGCTCGCTGGTGGGCGCGGTCATTGTGGGCGTGTTCCGCAATGGGCTGACCCTCATGGACGTGGCCTCCGTGTATCAGACCTTGATCACGGGCATTCTGGTGATTCTGGCTGTTGCTGCCGACCAACTTTCACGCAAGGGAGCACGCTAATGAGCAGCCCAACAATCGTTCTCAAAGCCAGCGGACTGGTGAAGCGCTACGGCGGCGTGACCGCCCTGGATGGCGTGGACTTTGAACTTCGCGCCGGCGAAATTCTGGCGGTCATCGGCGATAACGGCGCCGGCAAATCAAGCCTGATCAAGGCACTATCGGGCGCGGTCGTGCCGGACGAAGGCAAGATGGAGCTCGACGGCAAGCCGGTCGCGTTCCGCTCGCCGATCGACGCCCGACGTCACGGCATCGAAACGGTCTACCAGGACCTCGCCGTGGCGCCCGCCATGTCCATCGCAGAAAACCTCTTCTTGGGGCGCGAACTCCGACGCCCCGGTGTGCTGGGCAGCGTGTTCCGCTCCCTGGATAAAAAGCGCATGCTGGAAGAAGCCATTACCCGCATGAACGACCTCAAGGTCGGCATCCGCTCCATGACCCAGGCGGTGGAAACACTCTCGGGAGGCCAGCGCCAATGCGTGGCAGTCGCCCGCGCGGCGGCCTTTGCACAGCATGTGGTCATCATGGATGAGCCCACGGCGGCACTTGGCGTGAAGGAGGGCAACATGGTGCTCGAATTGATACGCCGGGTCCGTGACAAAGGGCTGCCTGTGATTCTGATCAGTCACAACATGCCCCATGTCTTTGAGATTGCGGACCGCATCCACATTCAGCGACTCGGCAAACGGGCCTGTGTCGTGAATCCGAAAGCGATCAGCATGAGCGACACCGTGGCGGTGATGACGGGCGCCAAGGCGGTTGAAGACCTGCCGGATACCGCATTGGCGTGAGGATGCTGGAGCGGGCTTGGGCCTAGGATCGGGGAACACCCCTAAAAACAATTCAGCCCATGGTGAGGTTCCTAGGTGAAAATCCGAAAACCATGAATCTTGCCGACCCTCTTCCAAACGCCCGTCTTGAAGCCCTTGCCCCCCCCGGGGCATTGAGCCCGCCGGTACTGCGGCCGCGAGGATCTAACCACGTCGGCATGCGCCAGTTCAACGAGCGGGTGGTCCTGCAAGCGGTGCGCTTGAATGGCAGCTTGCCCAAGGCGGACCTCGCGCGCTTGACCGGCCTGACCGCGCAAACCATCGGCCTGATCACAACCCGCCTGGAAGACGACGGCCTGCTGCTCCGTCAGGACCGTGTCCGCGGTCGCATCGGTCAGCCCTCGGTGCCCATGGCACTCAATCCGGACGGTGCGTTCTCGCTGGGGATCAAGATCGGCCGGCGCAGTGCCGACTGGCTGTTGGTCGATTTCACCGGGGCGGTTCGCGTGCGCGAAACCCTGTCCTATGACTTTCCTGATGCGGAGGCCTTGCTTCCGCAGGTGCAAAGCCGGATGTTGGCTATCCAAGAGGGCTTGGGCCCACTGGCCCAGCGCATCGTGGGCGTCGGCGTAGCCGCCCCTTTCAACTTAGGAGGCTGGCACAAAATGCTGGGACTCTCCGCGTCGGTATCGGACCAATGGAACCACATCGACCTGGCCGCGCAGGTGCAGGCCATGACCGATGTGCCGGTGAGCTTCGCCAAAGACACACAGGCGGCCTGTGTCGCGGAGCTCGTCTCCGGGCGCGGGCGCGATTTGAAGAGTTTCCTCTACCTGTTTGTGGACACGTTTGTGGGCGGCGGCCTGGTCCTCAATTCGCATTTGCACGGTGGTATTCATGGCAATGCGGGCGCCGTGGCCTCGTTGCCCTTGCAGGTGGCCAGCGGTGGCGCGGTGCCGGAGCAGTTGCTGGCCCATGCCTCGCTGTGGGAGCTGGAGCAGCATTTCAAAGGGCAGGGGCTGGACCCCACGGCGGCCTACGACGACCGCGCTCTGGAAGGGGCCTACGCCCCCCTGACCGAAGCCTGGATTTCCAGCGCAGCCCAAGGTCTGGCGCAGTGCGTGGTGAGTGGAACTGCATTTTTGGATCTGGATGCGGTGGTGATTGACGGCTCCTTCACCCGCGCCATGCTCAAGCGACTGATTGAGCAAACCACCTTGGCCCTGCGCAATTACGACTGGGAGGGCTTGTGGCCCGCCAAGGTGATTGCCGGGAGCATCGGCTCCGATGCCCGCGCTTTGGGCGGCGCGCTCTTGCCCTTGCATGAAAACTTTGCGCCGGACCGTGACCTGTTTCTCAAGGTCACGGCCTGAGGCTTCAGGCCGATTTCAGCGGTAGGCGGATCTCAAAACAGGCGCCCCCTTGCGGGCGGTTGGTGCACCGGACGCTGCCGCCATGACGCTCGGCAATCGACTTGACCAGGGCGAGGCCGAGACCCACGCCGCCCTCGCGCTCCGATGCACCGGGCAAGCGGTAAAAAGGTTCAAAAATGCGCTGTTGCTGTTCCACAGGAACGCCGGGGCCCGCGTCACACACCTGAATCACCGCCCACGCCTCGTCTTCCCGCAAGATCAGATGCACGTCCCCGGCCCCGTAGCGCCGGGCGTTTTCTAGGAGGTTGCGCACCGCCCGGCGGATGAGCTTGGCGACGCCGGGCACCTCCAGATGGGCCAGCGTGACATCGAGCAGCGCTTGGTTGCGGGCACACTCTTCCGCGGCCAGCCCTACCAGGTCCACCGGCTCTACGGTGCCGAGATCGGCTTCTTTGGCGTCCAGGCGGCTGGCCAGCAAGATTTCTTCAATCAGCTGGTCGAGCTCGGCAATATTGCGTGCAACTTCTTGCTTGAATGCCGGGCTTGGCGTGCTTCCCATCAGCTCCAGACCCATGCGGATGCGGGCGAGGGGGGAGCGCAGCTCGTGCGAGGCATTAGCCAGGAGGGACTTTTGGGATGCCAAGAGGGTGTCCCGCGCCTGAACCAGGGTTTCAATCTGTTCTGCCGCATGGTTGAAGCGTGCGGCCAAAAAGCCGACCTCGTCGTCACCCTGCATGGGCACGCGGGCAGCCAGATCTCCATTGCCCCAACGCTCCACCCCGTTTTGCAGCGTTTCGAGTCTGCGTGTAAGGCGCCGAATGATGGGGTAGGTGCCCAGTGCCACCGCCACAGCAACCAGCGCGAGTGTCCAGACAAAACCGAAGGGGGCGCGCAAGGTGTTGTTGGGCGGGCGCGGCAGGTGCAGATGAATAGTTTGGCCGTCTGCCATGCGCACTAGAAACTCGGGGCCTCGCCCGAAGCGGCCCGGGCGGTCACTGTCCCGTTCGTCGGCGTTGTCATCCTTGCTATCGGTGGGCGGGGGCTGGTCCCCCAGATCAAGGCCGGGTACCGGAGGGGGGCGACTCAGGCGGGCCCGACCACTGCCAATCACTTCGCCAAACTCATTGCGCACCACCACCTCCCGCAGCGGGGGCTCGCTGGTCATGCGCCAAACCCAACCGACCAGCAAGGTCAGCACCATCACCGTGAGGACGACGGCTAACCAGATGCGGACGTAGAGTTTGTGCAGCATGAGCACTTAATCCTGCTGGCGGGCGAATACGTAGCCGACACCGCGCACGGTCAGGATGCGCTTGGGCTCCTTGGCGTCGGCCTCAATGGCGGCGCGGATACGCCCCATGTGCACGTCAATGGAGCGGTCAAAAGCTTCTAGCTCGCGGCCCCTCACGGCTTCCATGATCTGGTCGCGGGTCAGCACCCGCCCCGCACGCTCGGCAAGTGCGACGAGCAGGTCAAACTGGTAGGAAGTGAGCTCGCAGGCCGCACCGGCCACGGTCACGGTGCGCGCATCGCGGTCGATTTCCAGCGTGCCGAAGCGCAGTGCTTTGGTGTTGGCGGCAGGGGCTTCTCCCTTGCGCCGGAGGATGGCGCGAATGCGTGCCAACAACTCCCGGGGTTCAAACGGTTTGGGCAGGTAGTCGTCAGCACCGATTTCCAGGCCGATGATGCGATCCATCGCGTCGCCTTTGGCGGTCAGCATCAGCACAGGTACTTGTCCGGTGGAGCCGGGCAGTGCGCGGATGCGGCGGCAAATCTCCAGGCCGTCCATGTCCGGGAGCATCAAATCAAGAATGACCAGGTCTGGCGCTGCTACGCCGCTGTCGGCAGCCATGCGGGCCAGTCCGCTGTGCCCATCGCCCGCATGGGCGACAGAGAATCCGGATTGTTCGAGATACTCGGCCACCATGGAGGCTAACCGGGCATCGTCTTCGATCATGAGGAGGTTTTGAGGCATCTTTACAGTCTAGCGGTGATGCCCCTGCGGGGGATACGCCGGCCTTGAAGATTCCGTAAAGTTGGGTAAATTTTGCTATCAAATAAATAGCTACTCGCGCAGGTTTAGTCTGGGCTAGAGGCCGTTTTTATGCGTGAAGCCAGCCATACGAGGACGAGAACGGGGAGTCCTAAGCAGGCGGTGACCGTGAAGAAGGTGGAGTAACCAAAGTGGTCGACGAACTGTCCGGAGAAGCCTGCCAGGAACTTCGGAAGCAAAAGCATCATGGAACTGAACAGAGCGTATTGGGTCGCCGAATACTGAACGTTGGTGAGCGATGAGAGGTACGCAATAAATGCAGCACTTGCGATGCCGCTGGAGAGGTTATCAGCCGAAATGACCAGCACTAAAGCGCTGAGGTCGTGGCCGCGTGTGCCCAGCCAGGCGAACAGCAGGTTGCTTGCTGCGCTTAGCGCAGCACCCAGCATCAGGACCCTCATGACACCCAAACGTAAGGCCAGCACACCACCCACAAAAGCACCCAGCAACGTCATCACCACTCCGAAACCCTTGCTGATGGCCGCGACCTCGTCTTTGCTGAAGCCCATGTCTACGTAAAACGGGTTGGCCATGATGCCCATGACCACATCGCTGATGCGGTAGCTCGCGATCAGTGCGAGTATCAAGGCCGCATGCCAGCCGTAGCGACCCAGGAAGTCGGAGAAAGGGGCAATCAGCGCGCTTTGTAGCCATTCCGCAGCGTTCCGTGCCGGCGGTTGCGGCAAATGTGCCGGCTCGCGTGAAAGCAACACCGTCAGTACGCCGGGCAACATGCTGACTGCCATCACCAGATAGGCGGTGCGCCAGGCACTGTATTGGTAAAGGGCTGCGCCGGGAACTTCCGCGCGTGCGGCAATCCACAGGGCGCCCGCACCCGCCCAAATCATGGCCAGTCGATAGCCTGCTTGGTAGGTCGCCGCCAAGGCGGCCTGGTGTTCAGCGTCAGCGGACTCAATGCGGAAGGCGTCTAGTGCGATGTCCTGTGTCGCCGAGCCAAAAGCCACAGCGACTGCACACCAGACCATGGGCGCCAGCGCCCTTGTCGGGTCAGTCAGTGCCATCATGGTCAGCGCGGTCATGATGATCATTTGCGACAAAAGCAGCCAACTGCGTCGGCGACCGAAATAGGAGGTCAAAAGGGGAATCGGCAATCTGTCCACCAATGGTGACCAGACCCATTTGAAGCCGTAAGCCAATCCCACCCAGCTCAGAAAACCAATGGTGGTGCGGTCAACTCCCGCTTCTCTCAGCCAGAAACTCAAGGTGCCGAACACCAGCAGTAGCGGCAGTCCTGCTGAGAACCCCAGCGCCAGCATGCGAAGAGATGCCGGCTCGGCATAGACCTTGAAACTGGATAGCCACCTGGTGGTGACGGGAGGCACGGAGTGAGGAGCGGTCATCCAAGAATAATACCGGCCCCGCGCCGGAGCGAAGTGCAGGCCAGACCCGCCAGCGGATAAAAAAAACGGGATCCAGCTTGGCCTGGATCCCGAACCCGTTCGTCTTCCTTCTTGTTATGGACTGTTGATGGGGTGATCCACCCCCGTTTAGAAGGTCTTGCGCAGAGAAACTTCTGCTCCTTCACCAGTTCGGTCGCTCTTCTCTGAGCCATTGGCATTGAATCGTTTCTGGTTGTCACGCACCAGGGAGAAGTGAACGCCTGTTGTGGCATCCAACATCCATGCGTAGCCCAATCCGATGCGCAAGCTATCTTGGTCCGAGCTGGCGTCGGTGGCCGATTTGCGCGAGCTCTCATCGATCGTTCGCAAGGACGCCCTGATTTCACCCGGACCGTAGGGAATGCGAACGCCAAATGTGGTGACGGCTTGTGCGCCCGTACCCGTGATATTGGCGTTGCTAGAGCGCGCATACGTGGCCCCGACCCGGACGATTCCGAAGTCGTAGTAGGCACCCATGGAGATGGTGTCCATGGTTTTTTGCGTGGTGGTGTCCCACTTATCTTGTTCTTGCTGGAGGCCCAAAGCTGCAGATGCGGGGCCGTCGTTGTATGCCAAATGGGCGCCGATGCCATTGGCCGCAGTCTTCTCCCCCTTGCTGAATGTCAAGCCCGCATTGAAACCATTGGCGGTGGGAGAGGTGTAATAAACCGCGTTATTCCACTGATTGGCTGCAAGCGCACCTCGGGTTCCATTGGATGCATAGCTATCACCGACAAAGGCCTCGTAGCGACCGGCTGTACTCACAGCGTATTGGGGCGAATGTAAACGGCCGAGCTTTACTTCACCGTACTTCTTACTAGCCAGGCCGACCCACGCTTTGTCTTTGAACAAAGGATCGGTGCTGGCAGTGGCTCCTGTATCAGCAAAAAAGCGCATTTCCAACATAAAGAAGCTGCTCAGATCATCATTGATGTTCGATGAACCGGAGAAGTTCAGCCGGGCATTCGAGCCTTCGTCGACAGCCTCGGAGGAGGTGGTTTCTTTGGAGAGGTCTGACGGGATGGCGCTTCTCAGGCCCACATCGACACGACCCGAAATCTTCAAAGGAATGGTGGATGTGACTGCCACGGGAACTGAGGCGGGTGTGGCTACGGGGGCGGCCGTCTGGGCAAAAGCGTTGCTGATGAGCGCGCTCAAAGCGAGCGGCGCCAGGATAAGTTTGGATGGCGACAAGTGGTTTCTCCTCGGTGTAGTAATGGGAAGTCATTCTGCTTAAATAGTCAGACGTCAGATGACTTGCGATAGTCTAAGGAGAAAGATGTCTTGTCAAATTAGTAAAAACCCTGCCGAGAAACCGAGGCACGCCTCACGGTGTCTGCTGGAGGTTGATTTTCTGTCGCAGGCGCTCGCGACTATTGCTGAGGTGCATGTGCATGGCGGCTTTGGCGCTCGCAGCGTCTTGTCGTGCAATGGCGTTGTAGATGGCTTCGTGCTCCCTCTGCACCACTTCTTTGCCATCTGAAAGAATGGGCAGAGGCACGCCGAACTGTCCCGTGCTTCCGCCTGGAGGATTTTCAACGCCGGCCTGCGTGTGGGATCGTAGTGTTGCGCTCCCAAGGTTGCTCAATACCTCCAGAAAATACTGATTGCCCGTGGCAGAGGCTACCTCGGTATGAAAGCGGTAGTCGTCTTCCGTGGTGCTGGCGCCTGCAGCCAGGTGCGACCGGTAGTCTTGCAGTGCGCGGTGCATTGTCTGGAGCTGTGCATCAGTGCGCCGCAGAGCGGCGAGGTGCGCGGCTTCAGATTCGAGACTGATACGAAGCTCAAGCATGGCGAGTGTCTGCTTAATATGGATCTCGGCGGGGGGGCTAGAGAGAAGGGGTGGGGTGGATGAGCGCTCCAAAACAAAGGTTCCGATGCCGTGGCGCGTCTTCACCAAGCCACTGGCTTGCAGGCTGGACATGGCCTCACGGATGACCGTTCTGCTGACTTCGAACTCTCGCATGAGGTTCGGTTCAGGCGGGACCCGGTCTCCGGGCTGGAGCTCTCCGCTGAGAATTCGTGCCTGCAGACTGTCTACAACACGCTGTGGTTGGCTTTTGGTCACGCTGCCGCGCTGGGTGGTGCTGGATGTCATGCTGGCCGGATTCTACGAACTAATGGTGGCGAAGAGTGCAGGGGATATCTGGTGAGTTGATGTGGAGACCTAGGGTAAGTACTGTTAACTCATCAGACGTCTGACTGTACATTGACTGGCAATCGGAATATTGAGGAAGTGACATGAAAATTGAAAAAGTAGAGGGGGTCGTGTTTTCTTATCCAACGCGTCGCGCAGTGGATGAGGATGGGCACTCACATCCGGGTCCGGAAGTGCTTGCGCGAATGGCAATGATCACGATCCATGCGGACACGGGAGATAAAGGATATGCGTTTGCTCCACCTGAGGTGGTGCGCCAGCACGTGTTAGATGCCTTTGTGCGACCAGTACTGATCGGGCAGCACCCGCTCCAGCGTGAAAAGCTTTGGAAGTCACTGGAGCACAGGCAGCGTGGAAGCGCCGGTCAGTTGACCGATCGCGCGTTGGCCGTGGTGGAGCAAGCACTGTGGGACCTCGCTGGGCGGGCTTTGAATACGCCGGTCTACCAGCTGATAGGTGGCTATCGGGACAAAGTACCAGCCTATGCCAGCACGATGTGTGGCGACGAAATACCCGGCGGACTCTCTACCCCGGAGGACTACGCAGCCTTTGCAGAGCGACTGGTGGCGCGGGGATACAAAGGCATCAAGATCCATACGTGGATGCCGCCAGTGCGCTTTGCGCCCAACCCGGAAATGGACATCAAAGCCTGCGCTGCAGTTCGGGAGGCCGTGGGCCCTAACATTGCATTAATGATTGACGGCTATCACAACTACAGCCGGATAGATGCACTGCGCATTGGGCGAGAGCTTGAAAAACTGAACTTCGCGTGGTTCGAAGAAATGATGAACGAACAAAGCATGGAGTCCTATGCTTGGTTAGCGCAGCAACTGGACATCCCGATACTGGGTCCAGAGAGCCTTTCCGGCAAACACTACAGCAGGGCCGCGTGGATTGCGAACGGAGCGTGTGACATTTTGCGTGCAGGGGTGCCCGGTGTAGGAGGAATAACGCCGGCACTGAAGGTGGCACACCTTGCGGAGGCATACGGGATGGATTGTGAAGTGCATGGCAACGGTGCCGCCAATCTCGCCGTCTGCGCTGCGATTAAAAACTGCAAATGGTATGAGCGCGGGCTACTGCACCCCTTCTTGGAGTACGACGACGTACCAGCCTATCTCCACTCTTTGTCAGACCCCATGGATGATGACGGCTATGTCCATCTTTCTCAAAAACCCGGGCTAGGCGAAGACATTAATTTTGAGTACATCCAGGCTCACACAGTTGCGACCTATTAAAGGATGTCCATGCCGTTTAAAGGAGTGACCTGCCATGTATGAAAACAAGAAGCTCGGATTCTTGTTCGTGCTGCCCTTCTTGATAGGGGTCCTGGGCTTCAAGCTCTTTCCCTTTGTGATGAGCTTTGCCCTCAGCTTCACGCAATACGACTTTATAAATCCACCGCAGTACATCGGCCTCGAAAACTACCAAGAGCTGGCGCAGAAGGATCCGCTGTTTCGACAATCACTCTCGGTGACCCTGCTCTTTGTGGTGCTCGGGGTGCCATTGAGGGTTGGCTTTGCGCTTTTTATGGCGCACGTGCTGAACTTCAAGTTACGCGGTATCAACTTCTTCCGATCAGCGTATTACCTACCGTCCATCTTGGGAGGGTCCATTGCGGCGGCCATCATGTGGCGATTCATCTTTTCACAGAATGGGTTGGTCAACATCGTGATGGCAAAGCTAGGCATGC
This sequence comes from Rhodoferax sp., assembly GCF_013297935.1. Lineage (GTDB taxonomy): Bacteria > Pseudomonadota > Gammaproteobacteria > Burkholderiales > Burkholderiaceae_C > Allorhodoferax. The sequence goes on from NZ_JAAFIX010000006.1 coordinate 208,350, forward strand.
AGCCCATCGCCTGGCTTGCAGATGAGCACTACGCGCTCTGGACGGTGGTTCTGCTGTTCACATGGCAGTTCGGATCGGCCATGGTGATCTTTCTGGCAGCATTACAAAATGTGCCGACCTCTTTGTATGAAGCTGCTGAAATCGATGGTGCGAGCAAGACACAACAGTTCTTCCGCATCACGGTTCCACTGATTACGCCGGTCATATTTTTCAACCTGATCATGCAAATGGTGCATGCATTTCAGGAGTTCAACGGGCCCTACATGATCACGGAGGGAGGACCGTTGCACTCCACCTATGTCCTCTCCCTTTATATCTACGACCAGAGTTTCAAGTACTTCAACCTTGGCTACGGCAGTGCGCTCTCATGGGTGTTGTTCGCCCTAGTCGCCAGTCTGAGTGCAATTTCATTTTTCACATCGAAATACTGGGTGTTTTACTCCGGTGAAAAGGAGCGCAAGTGACATTCTCTGACGTCAATGCAATGAAGCAACAGCGGCAGGAAAAGATCAGTGCGTTTGTTCGCTACGCCGTTCTGCTGGTGATGGGCCTGGTAATGCTGTACCCCATGATCTGGCTGGTGGGCGCCTCGTTCAAAAGCAATGCGGAAGTCTTCACCGAAATAGGTTTCTGGCCGAGTCGTTTTGACTTCTCGGCGTACGCAAAAGGTTGGAAAACCAGCTCTGAGTACACCTTTGCTACGTATTTTCTGAACTCATTCCTGATCATCATCCCCAAGGTGGTCGTGACCGTGATTTCGTGTGTGCTGGTAGCGTATGCGTTTGCCCGCTTTGAGTTCTGGGGGAAGAAATTTCTGTTTAGCGTGATGGTGGGCACCATGATGCTGCCGCTGATCATTCTGAGGCTGCCCCAGTACCTCATGTTCAAAGAATTCGGCTGGGTGGACACCTATCTGCCGTTGATTATTCCTTCGGCCTTTGCAACAGACACCTTCTTTGTTTTCATGCTGGTGCAGTTCCTGAGAGGTATTCCCCGGGACATGGAGGAAGCTGCTCAGATCGATGGTTGCAATGCATTGCAGCTGCTGTGGTACATCCTCGTGCCCATTTTGAAGCCCGCCATTATTTCAGTCGTGGTGTTCCAGTTTATATGGAGCATGAATGATTTCATGGGCCCCCTGATCTATCTATCGAGCGTCGAAAACTACCCCGTATCGCTGGCTTTGAAAATGAGCATTGGCGCTACAGAGGAGGTGGAGTGGGCCAGTGTCATTGCAATTTCAGTAGTGGCCTTGGTTCCATCGTTGGTGGTTTTCTTCCTGGCGCAACGCCATTTCATTGAAGGTGCCGCCAGCAGCGGCATCAAAGGTTAACGAGGAGCCTAGCGTGGCGCAACTGCAATTAAAAAAACTTGAGAAGACATATCCCAACGGATTCAAGGCCGTGCACGGCGTAGACCTGGATATCCGCGATGGCGAGTTCATGGTCTTTGTGGGTCCGTCCGGATGCGCAAAGAGCACCATCCTGCGCATGATCGCAGGCCTTGAGGGTATCAGTGGCGGCGAGCTTCTGATCGGCGGCAGGGTAGTGAATAGTCTTGCGCCCAAGCAACGTGGCATTGCCATGGTGTTTCAAAACTACGCCCTCTATCCACACATGAAGGTTTATGACAACCTCGCTTTTGGCCTCAAGCTCGCGGGTACGAGCAAGGCAGAAATCGACACGCGGGTGCGTGAAGCGGCGCGTCTACTCGAAATGGACCATCTCTTAGACCGCTTTCCAAAGCAACTCTCGGGGGGGCAGGCACAGCGGGTAGCTGTAGGGCGGGCAATTGTTAAGCGGCCGGAAGTGTTCTTGTTCGATGAGCCGCTTTCAAATCTGGATGCCAAGCTTCGCGCCTCCATGCGGGTGCGACTCACCGAACTACATCGCACTCTGCGTGAGCGCGGACAACCATCCACGGTCGTCTATGTAACGCACGACCAAGTCGAGGCCATGACCATGGGCGAGCGTATTTGCGTGCTGAAGGACGGTGAAATTCAGCAGGTCGATACGCCCACTGCGCTGTACGAGCGGCCAGCAAACGTCTTTGTAGCGAGCTTTATCGGTTCCCCGGAGATGAACATCATCCCTGCCGATGTGGACGCTGACAGCAGGAGCTTTCGCATAGGCAGCGTTGCCCTTCCGGTGCCACAGGATCGACTTCCGCGGGTCGAGCGCCTTGCCCAAGTGAACTTCGGCATTCGACCGGAACATATCACCGCAGGCGGGCACTCTGAAGCGACGGTTCATATGGTGGAGGGAACGTTGCGCTTCATGGAGCACATGGGGAGCGAGGTCTATATCCACTTTTCGTTGGGCGACACACCCTTAACTGCGCGTGTTCCTTCTGACCAACTGCGCGAACTGGCGGGCAAATCGCGTGGAGACAAACATCTATTCGGGTTCCAACTGGGCGCCTGCCATGCCTTTGACAAGGACAGTGGGCTCAACTTGTTCCTGTGACTTAGTTCAATACCAATAAGGAGACAATAATGAAACGACGTTACCTAGCCGCAGCAGTAGCTGCACTCGTACTCGCATCTGCTGCAAGCGCGCAAGAAACCACTACCTTGCGGTTTTCATGGTGGGGCGGCGGTGCGCGCCACGATGCAACGCTGAAGGCGATTGCAGCGTTTGAGGCCAAGAACCCTGGCGTCAAAATCAAGGCCGAATACATGGGCTTTGGCGGGTACCTTGAGCGCTTGTCAACCCAGTATGCCGGTGGCAGTGAACCCGACATCATGCAGATCAATTGGGCATGGCTATCAACTTTTTCAAAAACTGGCGAGGGCTTTCAAGACTTGTATAAGTACAAGTCCTTGATCGGCCTGAACCAGTTTTCGGATGCCGATCTGCAGAGCGGTGTCGTCAATAAAAAGCTGAATGCACTGCCTGTTTCCTACACCGCTCGGGTCATGCTCTGGAATCGAGCCGCGTACGAACGTGTGGGGCTGAAAATGCCTGCCACCTGGGATGACCTTTTTGCGGCTGGGCCTGTGTTCAAGCAAAAGCTCGGAGAAAAGGCCTACGCCATTGATGGTGAGCTGTACGACATGATTCTTCTGTCGCAGACCTACATCATGCAAAAGTATGGGACGCCCTACGTCAGCCCGACTGCGCCTAAGGTGGCTATGAGCGAAGCTGCTGCACTGGAGTGGGTGCAAGTCTACAAAAAGCTCGTGGGTAACAATGTGGCGGTTCCCTTGCCAGTACGAGCATCTCTAGGTGGTGCGGAGAAACCTACAGAGCAGCAGCAGGATTGGGTTACGGGGAATTGGGCGGGCAACTACACCTGGGATAGCGTGATCGGCTTACGGGCCAGCACGCTGAACAAAGAACAAAAACTGGATGTTGGCGATTTCTTGACTTTGCCTAACGCCAAGAACACCGGCATCTTCGGGCGCCCCGCCTTGATGTTTGCGGTTAGCAAAAAAACCAAGCAACCCGAAATCGCTGCGAAGTTCTTGAACTTTATGGTGACTGATCCAGAGGCCATAGGAATTCTCGGACTCACTCGTGGTGTTCCCACCTCAGACAGTCAGTTCCGAACCATTGTTCGAACTGATGCGTTGCAAGGAACGGAGCTCAAGGCCTTTCTACAGATCAAGAAGCAAAAAGACACCGGGAAGATCGACACACCTTCGCCACTATTTGAGAACGCGCGCTTCAATAAATTCATGCGCGACGTTTTTGAAACCGTAGCCTATGGCAAGACCAGCGACCAGGAGGCCGCCAAGCGACTGGTGGAAGAGGGTAACGCCTTGTTGCAGCGGATTAAATAATTGGACTATTCATGAGAAAAGCAAGCGCGAGGCACTTTCAGTTTTCAATTCGACAAGACCCGGATACCGGGGCGAAAGTCACACGGCTCACTCCACAAGACGTTGCGTGCCATCGCACGTACTTCTACCAGAAGTGCTTCACCAATAACGGCGAAGGCTTAGTCTTCGGTGCGCGCTTCGGTGGGCACTGGAACTACCATTTGCTGGATCTGCGTTCTCAAATTGCAACGCAACTGACGGACCAAGCGGGCGAAAACACCTTTGGCGGCTTCCTCAGCCCGGCTGGAGATTATTTGTATTTCGTACGTGCAGAGCGACAGCTGATCCGCTTGGAGATTGCCTCATTGAAAGAGGAGTGCGTCTATACCGTTCCCCCTGATTGGGTCGGATACGGTACTTGGGTCGCGAACAGTGCCTGTACCAAAATGGTGGGTATTGAGATATTGGCTAAAGACTGGTTCCCACTGAGTGATTGGAAAAAATTCAGTGAAATGTTCCACTCGAAACCTCGTTGCCGGTTAATCAAAATTGACCTGCTCACTGGAGAGCGTACGGTCATTCATGAGGAAAACCAGTGGCTGGGTCACCCGCAATATCGGCCATTCGATGACAACACGGTCGCTTTTTGTCACGAAGGTACTCACGATCTCATCGATGCCAGAATGTGGTTCATCAATGAAGATGGTACGAACCTGCGCTGCGGCAAAGAGCACGAGGCGGGGGAGAGTTGCACCCATGAGTTCTGGGTACCAGACGGTTCCGTGATGGTCTATGTGTCGTATTTCAAGGGCCAGACTGACCGCGCAATCTGTGCTTTGGATCCTGAGACGCTTGAAACCAAAAGACTTGCGTCAATGCCGCCATGCTCTCATTTGATGAGCAATCAAAACGGGCGACTGATTGTGGGCGACGGTTCCGGCACTCCCGCTGATGTTTCCGATGGGGCAGCACACAAGGTGCAGAACGATCCTTATTTGTACTTGTTTGATTTGAATGCCGGCAGCATGCGCCGTATTGCGCGCCACGATAGCTCTTGGCGCGTTTATCAAGGAAACAGGCAGGTAACCCATCCGCACCCTTCTTTCACGCCGGACGAACTGCAGGTGCTCTACACCACTGACGCTGCAGGCGAGCCGGGAATTTATCTCGCGGATTTGTGAGTGAAACTTTCGTTAGGAGCTTCTGATGTCGATGGCCGTTGATTTCCGCAAGTGGGTTCTGTTGATGTGTGTCTGCAGTGTTCTGGGCTGTACGACAAGTGGTGTTTTCCAGTCGGGTGCCCATCTTGTTTCTGATTCGACTGACCGCGCGGATGGATGGGCCGCAGCCGAGGGCGGGACACGCGGAGGGGAGGGTGCTGCACAGGAACATCGGCTTGACGTTTACAGTCGCGCAGAGCTTGTCGCCGCTTTTCAACGCGCGGGTTCACAACCGAAAGTCGTTCGAATTCATTCCCGTATTGACCTGAGTGTGGATGATGAAAATCGCCCATTGGGTGCCGCAGACTATCGCGACCCGGCTTTTGATTTTGATGCTTACCTACAGGCGTATGCGCCGGCTACTTGGGGAAAGAAACCCTTAACCGGATCGCAAGAGGAAGCGCGACTCCGGTCTTCCTCCAACCAAGCTGCGCGAGTCGTAATCCGTGTTCCTTCAAACACCACGTTACTGGGCGTCGGGACCGATGCCATGTTGGTGCATGGCATGTTGCTTTTGGATAAGGTCGATAACATCATCATCCGAAACATTCATTTCGCAGACGCCTATGACTATTTTCCAGCTTGGGACCCTAAGGACAATGCCAATGGTGAGTGGAACTCGGAGTACGACAATGTGAGCCTACGTGGCGCTACACACGTCTGGATCGACCACTGCAGTTTTAGCGATGGGGCGCGCCCAGATCATCTGGCCCGAATTGCTTTGGGGCGGCCCATGCAGCATCACGATGGGTTGTTAGATATTACTCAGCAGTCCAACTGGGTAACGGTGTCCTATAACCACTTTAAGCAGCACGACAAGACCAACCTCGTGGGCTCCAGCGACGCTCAAGTTCTGGATGCTGACAAGCTCAAAGTTACGTTCCATCACAACTTTTGGGAAAACACGAGAGAGCGGGCGCCGCGGGTGCGCTATGGTCAGGTCCATGTGTACAACAACCTGTATGTTGCTGACGCAGTCGTTCCTTTTGTACACGGATACTCAATTGGGGTCGGCGTGCATTCAAAAATTTTCAGTGAAAACAATGTCTGGGAGACCGCACCTCAAATTCAGGCGGCAGCATTGACCAAACTGTGGAAGGGAAGCGCCTTTTTTGATCGAGGCAGTCTGCACAACGGCCGCGCTGCTGAGTTGTTGAGTGGGCTCCGAGGGGCAAATCCAGCGGCTGTTATCAGTGCCGATGTAGGTTGGGCACCCACCCTGCACGGTCACGTCGATGCCAGTGAAGATGTGGCACGAATCGTACGTGCTTCGGCCGGAGCAGGGCGCAGATGAAGACTAGCCTGCGTAGAGCGCGCCTGTAGAAACTCCTTCCACGGGAATAATAGTGGCTATGACTACTATTTCTCCCACCAAGTTTTCGAGAGTCATGTGTGGCCTAGCCTTGACTTTTGTACTCGCATCGGCTTCGCTCAGTCACGCCCGTGAAGGCGTTGAAGTGGGAGCGAATTCGGCTTTCAGCAAATTGGTGCCCGCTGGCGAGATTGAGCAGTCCGCGGCCCAGCAATATGCGCAGATGCTCGCGCAAGCCCAGGAGCAAAGAGCGCTGGCGGGTAGCGAGCATCCCCAGGTTCAGCGCCTGCGGGCGATTGCGCGGCGGATCATCCCCTACGCCAACGAGTGGAATCCCCGCGCCAAAGACTGGCGGTGGGAGGTCAACCTGATCGGATCCAAGCAAATCAATGCTTTCTGTATGCCGGGCGGCAAAATCGCGTTCTACACGGGCATTCTGGATACCCTGAAACTCACCGACGACGAGGTTGCCATGGTCATGGGGCATGAAATCGCCCACGCGCTGCGCGAACACGCCCGTGAACGCATGGGCAAAACTGCGGCTACCGGACTCGGGGCCAATTTGCTGTCGCAGGTGCTGGGTTTAGGGCAGGTCGGCCAGACGGTGACTCAATACGGGGCGCAATTGCTCTCTCTCAAGTTCAGCCGGGAAGATGAGTCAGAGGCCGACTTGGTGGGCTTGGAGCTCGCGGCCCGCGCCGGCTATGACCCGCGCGCAGGCATCACGCTGTGGCGGAAGATGTCGGCCGCCAACAAAAACGCTCCGCCGCAATGGCTATCGACCCACCCTGCAGGCGACACCCGGATCGCCGACATGGAAGCGGCGATGGCGCAGGTCGTTCCGCTCTATGACAAGGCGAAGAAGCCTGCCAAACCTTCACAGCAGTGAGTTCTTGTGCTGTTGGGTAAAAGCACAGCCACCCCGGGACTAGTCCGCGTGGACTATTGTTCCAAAACGGCGCCACAACGAAAATTACAACCTATTACATATTCACGGAGGGCGTTATGCGCACAACAATCAAGTTTATTGCCGGTGCTTTGTTGCTCGGCGGTCTGATGGCAGGTCAGGCGTTTGCTACTGCGGCGCCCACATTTTCGATCGTAGACACAAGCAAAACTAAGACGATAAACCTGAGTGCGACGTCATCTTCGGATCGCTTTGATGTTGCGATCCCCACAAATTTCAGCCTTTCTGGCGTCAAAACCGGAAGTTTTCTGAGCTTGAGCAGCGCGGCCAGCTTGGCTTTCACATTTGTTGGCGAAGAGGCTGGCTACAACAACGTGTTTGGTGCGATCAAGTTCAAACCGCTGGATGTCGGCTTGTTTTCTAACAACGCTTCTACCCCCGGTGCGACATCCTTCACATTTTCTAACGTCGCGGCGGGTCAATTGAACTTCGGCTTTTTGTCCAATGCCATGGCGAGCATGTTTTACGGCAACGGCAGCACCAGCATCGGACTGAAGTTGAGTGCAGACAAGCAAAGCGCATTGCTTATGTTCAATGACTCTTATAAGCGCGACAGAGATTACGACGACATGGTTGTCAAAGTTTCCATCCTGACAGCCGTTCCAGAGCCGGAAACCTATGCGCTCATGCTGGGCGGCTTGGCTCTGCTAGGTGCAGTTGCACGCAGAAACCGCAAACAGGCATGACACTGTTTTAACAACAAAAAAGAGCCCTAGCAGGGCTCTTTTTTGTATGGGTCTCCGCAGAGGAGGAGTGGTTAAAAACTGATGTCGTAGTCCACCGTAATCGGCGCGTGGTCGGAGAATTTCTCATTCTTGTAGATGGATACCGCCCTAGCTGCGGCTGCCGATGTCGGCGTCGCTAGGTGATAGTCCAGCCTCCACCCTACATTCTTGGCATATGCCTGCCCGCGGTTGCTCCACCAGGTGTAGCAATCGTCGGTGGCGGTAGGTTCCAGTTGGCGATAGACGTCGACCAGTCCGCCATCGCTCAGTAGCTGGCTCATCCAAGCGCGCTCTTCTGGGAGGAAGCCGGAGTTTTTCTTGTTGCCTTTCCAGTTCTTCAGGTCTATCTCCTGGTGCGCGATGTTGATATCTCCGCACAGGATGAACTCCCGCTCACTGCGCAAGCGTTGTAGATGGGGGTACATCTCGGCCAGGAAGCGAAACTTAGCCTGCTGCCGCTCCTCTCCCGAGGAGCCACTGGGAAAGTAGGCGCTGATGATGGAGAGTTTGCGGGCTGGCGTGTCAAACCGCAGCTCGGTATAGCGGCCCTCAGTATCGAACTCGGAAGACCCGTAGCCAATACAAACTTCGCTGGGTTCGTGGCGACTGTAGACCCCCACGCCAGAGTAGCCTTTCTTTTCTGCGAAATGAAAATGGCCGGTCAGCGCGCCGAAGGATTCAAATTTCCCCGCCACATCGGCTGCTTGGGCTTTGACTTCCTGCACGCAAATACAATCAGGTTGCGCTTGGGCAAGCCAGGCTTCTAGGCCTTTGCTGGTGGCGGAACGGATGCCGTTCAGGTTCAGGCTGGTTAATTTAAACAAGGATTTCCCCATGTCGGACAAAGACCCGTTGGCTCAAGAATTTGTACAGTTTGCTATCGAATGTGGCGTGTTGCGGTTCGGCGAATTCAAAACCAAAGCCGGTCGCATGAGCCCCTATTTTTTCAATGCCGGTTTGTTTGACGATGGTGCCAAACTGGGGCGTCTGGCCGGATTTTATGCGCAGCGTTTGATCGACAGCGATGTCGAGTTTGACATGGTGTTCGGGCCCGCTTACAAGGGCATTCCATTGGGGGCCGCGGTGGCGATTGAGCTGGCGCGTCGGGGGCGCAATGTCCCGTTTGCCTACAACCGCAAGGAAGCCAAGGACCATGGTGAAGGTGGCACCCTGGTCGGCGCCCCACTGAAGGGGCGCGTGTTGATCGTAGATGACGTCATGTCCGCTGGTACCGCAGCGCGCGAGTCGATTGCCATTATTCAGGCTGCGGGCGCGACACCGCACGCGGTATGCATCGCCCTCGACCGGCAGGAAATGGCCACAGAAAACGGCAAGGATGTGCCCTACAGTGCGTTGCAGTATGTGCGCGAACAGTTAGGCTTGCAGGTCTGTGCCATTGCGAAGCTGGCTGATTTGATGCAGTATCTTCAAGCAAGTCACGGTTCCACGGAGGATGCTGAGCGCGTGTTGGCCTACCGGCAGCGTTATGGCGTAGAAGAAAGCTAATTCATGAAGCAGTCAATGATGTCGGGCCCTGCCCGTTGGGTGTTCATTCTCTTGGGGTTGGGTGCTACAGCTTCCGCCCAAGTGGCCCCTCCCGTGAGTGGTGGTGTCTACACCTGCGTGGATGCCAAGGGGCGCAAACTGACTGCCGACCGCCCGATACAAGAGTGCATTGACCGGGAGCAGAAGATCCTCAATCCCAGTGGGACGGTGAGGGCCAAGGTAGGCCCTAGCCTCACGGCCAAAGAGCAGGCAGACATAGAGGCCAAAGAAAAGCGCGAGGCCGAGGAGCGCAGCAGGAATGCCGAAGAAAAGCGCCGTGACCGGGCTTTGCTAGTGCGCTACCCCGCTAAAGCTGTGCACGACCAAGAGCGAGCGGACGCACTCGCACAAATTGCCGTGGTGGTGAAAGCGGCCACCAACCGGCTGGACGAGCTCGCCAAACAACGGGTTGCGATCGATGCCGAGATGGAGTTCTACAAAAAAGACCCCACCAAAGCACCCGCGTATCTGAGGCGCCAGCTCGAAGAAAACTCGCAAAGCCAAGGCGTGCAACGCCGCTTTATCGGCGAGCAGGAGGCCGAAGCCAAGCGGGTCAATGCCCGTTTTGATGACGAGTTGGTCCGGCTGCGACAGCTATGGGCTGCCGCAGCCGCTGTGCCTAAGTAAAGGTATTCAGCCTGCTAGTTTGCTTCGTAAAAGGTCGTTGACCTGTTGCGGGTTGGCCTTGCCTTTGCTGGCCTTCATGATCTGGCCAACCAGGGCATTCAGTGCCTTTTCATTGCCGCCTTTGAACTCCGCCACATTCTTGGCGTTCGCAGCAATCACCTCGTCCACGATCGCGGCCAACGCGCCGGTGTCGTTCATTTGTTTGAGGCCTTTGGCCTCGATCACTGCATCCACATTGGCGCTACCTTCCCAAAGCGCATCAAACACTTGTTTGGCGGCGCTATTGGAGATGGTGCTGTCGGCAATGCGTGTCAAGAGTTGCGACAGCAGATCGGCACTCACCGGCGACTGATCAATCCCGAGGTCTTGGCCATTCAGGCGACGGGCCAACTCACCGGTGATCCAGTTGCTGGCCAGCTTGGCCTGGCCGCTGGCTTTGGCGGCTATTTCAAAATAGCTGGCCAGTGCGAGGCTCTGCGTAAGTTGGGTAGCGTCGTACTCACTCAGGCCGTAGTCAGCTTGGAAGCGAGTTGCCATAGTACGAGGCAATTCAGCCATTTGCCCCCGTATTGTCTGAATCCATTGCTCCGAAATACATAGCGGCGGCAGATCGGGGTCTGGAAAGTAGCGGTAGTCGGCGGCGTCTTCTTTGGTGCGCATGGCACGTGTTTCACCCGTATCGGGATTGAAGAGTACGGTGGCCTGTTGGATCTCCAGTCCATCTTCTATCTGTTCGATTTGCCAGCGCACCTCGTAGTCAATCGCTTGCTGCATGAACTTAAAGCTGTTCAGGTTCTTGATCTCGCGCCGGGTTCCCAAAGGCTGGCCGGGTTTGCGGACAGAGACGTTGGCATCACAACGGAATGAGCCCTCTTGCATGTTGCCGTCGCAAATGCCGATCCAGGTCACGATTTTGTGAAGCTCTTTGGCGTAGGCCACTGCTTCGGCGCTGGAGCGCATATCGGGTTCGGTCACGATCTCAAGCAGCGGGGTGCCAGCGCGGTTCAGATCGATGCCGCTTTGTCCGATGAAGTCTTCGTGCAAGGACTTGCCTGCGTCTTCTTCCAAGTGCGCGCGCACCAGGCGCACCGTTTTTTTCTCATCACCGAGGAAAAACTCGACAGCGCCACCTTGCACCACCGGAATCTCAAACTGGCTGATCTGGTAGCCCTTGGGCAGATCCGGGTAAAAGTAGTTCTTGCGGGCAAAGATGCTGCGCGGGGCAATGTGGGACCCGATGGCTAGACCAAACTGGATAGCCCGCTCCACAGCGCCTTTGTTCATGACCGGCAAGGTGCCGGGCAAGGCCAAATCCACTGCGCAAGCCTGGGTGTTGGCTTCAGCGCCGAACGCGGTGCTGGCGCGTGAAAAGATTTTGGATTGGGTGGAGAGTTGGGCGTGTGTCTCAAAGCCAATGATGACCTCGTAGCCATGCACCAGCGGGCCGGTAGGGCGGCCTTGTTGTAGTGATTCGAATGTGTTCACGGTCTCACTCATGTTCAGAATCCTGTGGGCTTCGCCAGGTGGTAATCGGTAGCTTGTTGAAAGCGGTGGGCAACATTGAGCAGGCGGGCCTCGTCCAGATAGTTACCCAGCAATTGCATGCCGATGGGCATGCCTTTGTCAGCCTCGGCTTGGGCAAAGCCGACCGGGATACTCATGCCCGGCAGCCCCGCCAGCGAGCCGGACAAGGTGAAGATATCGGCCAGATAGTTGGCAACCGGGTCATCGGATTTTTCGCCGATTTTCCAGGCGACAGTGGGGGCTACCGGGCCTGCAATGACGTCGCAGTCTTTGAACGCATTCTGGAAGTCGTCGGCAATCATGCGGCGGATTTTTTGCGCCTGGAGGTAATAGGCGTCGTAGTAACCATGGCTCAGTACATAGGTGCCGATCATGATCCGGCGTTTGACTTCGTCGCCAAAGCCCTCCGCACGCGTCTTTTTGTACATGTCGGCGAGGTCGCCGTAGTCATTGGCCCGGTGGCCGAACTTCACACCATCAAACCGGCTCAGGTTGCTCGAGGCTTCCGCCGGGGCAATGATGTAGTACACCGGGATGGAGAGCTCGGTTCGTGGCAATGCGATGGGCACGAGCTTGGCACCCAATTGTTCGTACTGCTTGAGGGCGGCATTCACAGTGGATCGGACATCGTCCGACAAACCGTCGCCAAAGAACTCCCGGGGCACGCCGATGCGCAGCCCTTCGATGCTGTCGTTGAGCTTGCGCGAAAAGTTTTCGACCGGCGTGTCGAGTGACGTGGAGTCGCGGTCTGCATCGGGGCCGCACATGGCGGACAGCAGCAAAGCGCAGTCTTCCGCGCTGCGAGCCATGGGGCCTGCTTGGTCCAGGCTGGAGGCAAAGGCCACCATGCCGTAGCGTGAAGCGCGGCCATAGGTTGGCTTGATGCCGGTGATGCCGCAGAACGCCGCCGGTTGGCGAATGGAGCCACCCGTGTCCGTGCCTGTGGCGGCAGGGGCCAGGCGGGCCGCGACAACTGCGGCACTGCCGCCGGAGGAACCGCCCGGAATCCGCGTGGTATTCCAGGGATTACGCACCGGTTGCACCGATTCGCTGCCCAGCGGGGCAATCGCAGTGTTCTCGTTGCTGGAGCCCATGGCGAATTCATCGCAATTCACTTTGCCCAGCGTTACGGCTCCGGCCTCCGCCAGTTTTTGGACTACGGTCGCGTCGTAAGGCGAGCGATAGCCCTTGAGCATGCGCGAACCCGCAGTGGTTGCGAAATCGCGGGTGACAAAAATATCTTTGTGCGCGAGAGGCAGGCCGTCCAAAGGGCGCGCGTTGCCGGTGGAAATCCGGGCGTCTGCTGCGCGCGCTTGGGCCAGGGTGGCCTCGGGGTTGCTGTCCACGTAAATACCGAGCGCGCTATGCGTTTGGCTGCGGTCCAAAAAATGTTGCGCTAACTCGGTGGCGGAAACTTGTTTGTTGGCAAGCGCCGTGACCAATTCCTGGGCGCTGAGGTCGTGGGGTGCGCGGGTGGCAAGAGGAGTCGTCATAAATGTAGGGGGTGTTACTCAATAACCTTGGGCACCAAAAAGAGGCCGCGCTCGACGGCCGGGGCGCTGCGCTGGTTGTCTTCGCGCTGGTTGGTCTCGGTTGCCAAGTCGTCGCGCAAGCGCAAGGTGATGTCCTGAATCGCAGCGACCGGGTGGGCCAAGGGTTCAATGCCCGTGGTGTCCACGGCGCGCATCGCTTCCACGATTCCAAAAAAACCGTTCAATTGCGTCAGCATGCGCTCACTTTCGGCGGGCTGAAGTTCGAGTCGCGCCAAATTGGCGATGCGGGCGATATCGGAAGATGTCAAGGACATGGGTGTAGAAGAGTTGAAACCGGGGGTAAATCGTGTCAAAGCACCGATTCCTCCGAGAGTTATTCACAGGCGATGGGTTATTATCCTGCCTTTGGCTGGAGACTCGGAAAACCGCGGTCTTTGACGCCAAACTTACGGATATTGAATTGTTAAAACCGGTGACGCAGCGCCGAGGCGTGCTGTGTGCCTGAGAGGAAATGTAATGTTTGGAGCTTTTCGTCAGTACTTTTCTACTGACTTGGCGATTGACCTTGGCACTGCCAACACCCTGATTTTTGTACGCGATAAAGGGATCGTCCTTGACGAACCTTCCGTGGTGGCCATCCGCCACGAAGGCGGACCGCAAGGCAAAAAGACGATTCAGGCCGTCGGCCGCGAAGCCAAAGCCATGCTGGGCAAGGTGCCCGGCAACATCGAGGCTATCCGCCCGATGAAAGACGGCGTGATCGCCGACTTCACCGTGACTGAGCAGATGCTCAAGCAATTCATCAAGATGGTGCACCCCCGTGGCGTGTTCAAGCCCAGCCCGCGCATCATCATTTGCGTGCCTTGCGGCTCGACACAGGTGGAGCGCCGGGCGATCCGTGAGTCCGCTTTGGGCGCAGGCGCCAGCGACGTGTATTTGATTGAAGAGCCTATGGCAGCGGCTATCGGCGCAGGACTTCCGGTTGCGGAGGCCAGCGGTTCGATGGTGGTTGACATCGGCGGCGGTACCACCGAGGTGGGCGTGATCTCTTTGGGCGGCATGGTCTACAAAGGCTCTGTGCGCGTAGGCGGTGACAAGTTCGATGAAGCCATCATCAACTACATCCGCCGCAACTACGGCATGCTGATTGGCGAGCCCACCGCAGAAGCGATCAAGAAGCAAATCGGATCGGCCTTTCCCGGTTCCGAAGTCAAAGAAATGGAAGTCCGCGGCCGCAATTTGTCCGAAGGCGTGCCCCGCAGCTTCACGATTTCTTCGAACGAAATCCTGGAAGCGCTCACCGATCCGCTGAACAACATTGTTTCTGCGGTCAAGAACGCCTTGGAGCAAACCCCCCCCGAGTTGGGTGCAGACATTGCCGACCGCGGCATGATGTTGACCGGTGGTGGCGCCTTGCTGCGTGACCTGGATCGCTTGCTCGCAGAAGAGACCGGCCTGCCGGTTCTCGTGGCGGAAGACCCGCTGACCTGCGTGGTGCGCGGATGCGGCATCGCACTGGAGCAGATGGAGCGCCTCGGCTCCATTTTCACCAGCGAATAAGCCTCACCCAGCCCGGACGCAGCGATGCCACTCGGTACGCTGGACAGAGATCCTCCACCCTTTTTCCGCCAGGGCCACTCGGCCCTGTCTAAGCTCGCCGTCTGCAGTGCTTTGGCGCTGCTGTTGATGGTGTCGGACGCTCGCTTCAAAGTGATGCAGCCCTTGCGGGTGGCTTTGGCTGCGGTGCTGTACCCGGTGCAGTGGCTGGCCCTTCAGCCCGTAGAGGGTGCTGGCCGGCTCGGGAACTACTTCTCAACGCTGGCCTCGGCTGAAACGGCCCAGGACGAGGCTCGCCGCAAACTCAGTGTGCAGTCACAGCGCGCCAACCTGGTCGAACAGCTCGATCTTGAGAACCAGCGTTTACGCAAGCTGCTCGATTTGTCGACACGCTTGAGCTCGGAATTCCGGGCGGCGCAGGTCATTTATGACGCGGCCGACCCCTACACCCGCAAAGTCATTATCGACAAGGGCTTGGCCCACCGCATGGTCGTGGGCTCGCCCGTGCTGGATGAGTCCGGCGTGATTGGGCAGGTCACCCGCATCTACCCTCTCGTGAGCGAAGTGACCCTGATTACTGATAGGGATCACGCAATCCCTGTGCTGAATGTGCGTACGGGTGCCCGGGGTGTTGCCTTTGGTGACACATCGTCCCACGCGGATGCGCTGGAGCTGCGCTACATGGCGGCCAATGCCGATGTAGCGGTGGGTGATTTGCTGACGACCAGCGGAGTGGACGGCGTTTACCCGCCGGGTCTGCCCGTTGCGCGGGTGGAACGAGTCGAGCGAAAAGTGGATGCCGTGTTTGCGCGCATTTACTGCGTGCCTCTGGGCTTGGTGTCTGGCGCAGAGCATGTCATCGTGCTCGATCCACTGGGCAACAAAGTACCTGAGCGGCCCCCGCAAGATGCTGCGGCTGCGCCTGCAGGCAAAGGAGCTAAGCCATGATCATGCGCCCGGGCCAGCAGCTTTTGCTTCCGGCCAGACCTCTCTTTATCTGGACCAGTCTCTTGGCGGCGCTTCTGCTGAACATGCTCCTCAATATGGGGCTGTGGGGTCGGTCGGCATGGATGCCTGACCTGGTGGCCTTGGTGCTGGTGTTCTGGACCGTGCACCAGCCGCTGCGCATCGGAATCGGGGCCGCGTTTGTTTTCGGCCTGTTGATGGATGTTCACCAAGGGGCATTGCTAGGACAACATGCCCTGTCTTACACAGTGCTGAGTTTTCTCGCGATTGCGGTTCACCGCCGTTTGCTGTGGTTCTCGGTGCCATCCCAAGCGGCCCAGGTTCTGCCCTTGTTTATTGCCGCGCACGGGTTGGAGCTATTGCTGCGCATGGTGGGCGGTGGTGCGTTCCCTGGTTGGTCATTGCTTTTGGCGCCACTGTTGGAGGCGGCTTTGTGGCCGGTCGCTAGCATTGTGCTGTTGGCCCCCCAGCGCCGTGCGCCGGACCCAGATGCCAACCGGCCTTTGTAAAGCGGCCTCTCATGACTGAGTTGCGCAATGTGCAGGCTGATCTCGCGCGTTTCCGGACGCGGGTCTTCGCCATCAGTGTTCTGGTGGTGGTTTGCTTCGTGCTACTTTTCGCACGGCTTGTGTATCTGCAAATATTTCGCCATGAAGATTTACGTGCCCAAGCAGAAAGTAACCGGACGTCCATAGTCCCTATCGTCCCTAACCGCGGCTTGATACAAGACCGCAATGGCATTGTGCTGGCGAGCAATTACTCGGCCTACACGCTCGAAATTACGCCGTCCAAAAGTCGTGGCGTCGAGATCACTCTGGAAGAGTTAGCGCAGGTGGTTGACATCACGCCGCGCGACCGGCGCCGGTTCAAGAAACTCATGGAAGAGTCCAAGAGTTTCGAGTCCGTGCCGATCCGGACCCGGCTCACCGATACGGAGGTTGCCCGCTTTGCTGCGCAGCGGTTCCGTTTCCCCGGGGTAGAAATCAAGGCACGGCTGTTCCGAAACTACCCTTATGGTGAACTAGCCAGCCACGTGATCGGGTACATCGGCCGCATTAACCGCGCCGAGAAAGAGAAGATCGACGACAGCGAAGACCAGGCCAATTACCGCGGCACCGAATACATCGGCAAGCTGGGCGTCGAACAGAGTTTCGAGTCGGTATTGCACGGCACGACTGGCGTAGAGCGCATTGAAACCTCGGCAGGGGGGCGCGCGGTCCGCAAGCTGGCGAGCAACCCGTCGACACCGGGCAACGTTGTGATGTTGTCAATCGACATCAAACTGCAAAAGCTCATCGAAGACATGTTCGGCACCCGCCGGGGGGCACTGGTCGCCATGGACCCCAAGACGGGTGAAGTGCTGGCCTTTGTGAGTAAGCCGACGTTTGACTCTAATTTGTTTGTCGAAGGCATTGACCAGGAAAACTGGCAGATGCTGAACGAATCCATCGACAAGCCGCTGCTCAATCGTGCACTGCGGGGCACCTATCCGCCCGGCTCCACGTACAAACCTTTCATGGCCCTGGCGGCTCTGGAAACCGGAACCCGCACGCCGCAGACACTGATCAACGATCCGGGCTTTTACATGTTCGGCGGGAATCGCTTCGGCAGCCCGGAGAACGAGCGGGGCGGCATCATGGACATGCGCCGCGCCATTGTGGAGTCGAGCAACGTGTATTTCTACTCCCTGGCCAATGAACTGGGGGTGGACACCATGCATGACTTCATGGCGCCACTGGGTTTCGGGCAGCTTACCGGCATTGATATCAATGGTGAAGTGCGCGGAATCCTGCCCAGCCAAGCGTGGAAGCGCAAATACTACAAGCGTCCGGAGCATCAGAAGTGGTACGCGGGCGAGACCATTTCTCTGGGTATCGGGCAGGGCTACAACAGCTTCACCATGCTGCAAATTGCCCAGGCGGTCTCCATCATTGCCAACAACGGGGTAAAGCACAAACCCCAGCTGGTGATTGCGACGCAAGACGCTACCACCCGCGTGCGCACGCCCGTGGCGCCTGAGCCGGCGATCGATCTGGCTTACAAGCCCGAAAACCTGAAAGTCATTCGTGACGCCATGGTGGGCGTGACCCAAGGCGGCACAGGAACCCGTGTGTTTGCCGGTGCCGGATACGTCAGCGGTGGAAAGACCGGCACGGCGCAGGCAGTGAGCCTTGCAAAAAACCAGAAGTACAACGCATCGGCAATGGAGGAGCACCAGCGGGACCACTCCCTCTATGTGGCGTTCGCGCCTGCGGAGGATCCCAAGATCGCCCTCGCCGTGATCGTGGAGAACGCCGGTTTCGGTTCAGCATCGGCGGCACCGATCGCGCGGCGGACCTTCGATTACTGGTTGTTGGGGCAATACCCCAGCGAGGAGGATCTCGTAGCCGTCAGCCAAGGGAAGGCGAGCGCGCCTATCGGAAAACCCCGGGTCGCGGCTGACCTACCCTGGCCGCCCAGCCGCTGAAACCGCTCACCAGCCGCGCAGAAAAGCGTCGTACGCGGTTTTCAGGATCAAGGCCGACACGACGGCGATGAACACGGAACGGACAAAACCGGTACCGTGCTTCAAGGCCAGATGGGTTCCGGCCAGGCTGCCGGCGACATTGGCCAGGGCCATGAACACGACATAGTGCCACCACACATGCCCCGTCAGCCCGAACAGCAACAAGGCCGCGGAGTTGGAGGCGGTATTGAGTAATTTGGCGCCGGCCGAGGCATGCAAAAAGTCGTAGCCCAAGAGCCGCACCAGCAGGAAGACAAAAAAGCTTCCAGTGCCGGGGCCGAAGAAGCCGTCATAGAATCCTATCAGTCCCCCGATGGAGCAGGCCACCAGAACTTCGTGCCGTCCACTGAAGCGGGGGGCATGGTGGCGGCCTAGTTCTTTTTTGGCCAGGGTGTAGCCCAGAACCAGCACCAGGATCAAAGGCAGGGCTCTACGCAAATACTCCGGTGAAATCTGCGTCACGACCCAAGCGCCGCTCAGGGCGGCCGCAAAGCAAACAGCGGTGGCCGGCAGCAGTGCCCTCCACGGAAGAGACACCTTACGGTTGTATTGAACTGCGGCAAAAGCGGTGCCGGCCACCGCAGCCCCTTTGTTGGTGCCGAAGAGGGTTGCCGGT
This sequence comes from Rhodoferax sp., assembly GCF_013297935.1. GTDB lineage: Bacteria > Pseudomonadota > Gammaproteobacteria > Burkholderiales > Burkholderiaceae_C > Allorhodoferax. The sequence goes on from NZ_JAAFIX010000006.1 coordinate 227,171, forward strand.
GCGGTGTGGGGAAACAAGGCAAACAAGGCCGGCGTGAGGATCAGGCCGCCACCGCCCACAATCGAATCAATAAATCCGGCCAAACCGGAGGCGAGCGAGGCAATGAGCAATTCCATGCGGCCATTGTCGCACCCGGGGGAGGGTGAAAATTGCTATCAAAACTATAGCTAGTTGCGCATATTCCACGAGGGCTACAGCTGGTTTTGATGTGCAAAGAAAAAAGCACCGGGGTTGCCGGTGCTTTTGTGAGGCTGCATCGTTATGTGCAGAATTATTGGAAGTGTTCTTAGCCGTCTCCTCGGCGTCGTTTCATGCCCGGCCTTGTGGGCCTCGCAGTTGCTGTTCGGTTCAGCGTTGGCATGAAATGTAGCCGTCCCGACGGGCTGGCGGCATCAGGACAAACCCTCTATTGCCGTGGGGTCGCATCTTCTGCAATCCACTGGGCTGCTTTCTCCGCAATCATCAAGGTGGGGGAGTTGGTATTTCCGCTGGTGATGAGCGGCATGACGCCTGCATCCACGACCCGCAAGCCCGATACACCGCGCACCTTCAGCCGGCTGTCGACCACCGCCATCGGATCGTGGTCAGGGCCGTCGACCCGCCCCATTTTGGTGGTGCCCACCGGATGGAAGATGGTGGTGGCAATATCACCCGCGAGTTGTGCCAGCTCGGCATCGCTCTGGAATTGGATACCGGGCTTGTATTCCTCGGGCTGGTATTTTTGCAAGGCCGGTTGGGCCACGATACGCCGGGTGACCCGCAGGGAGTCGGCGGCCACCTGGCGGTCCTCGTCAGTGCTGAGGTAGTTGGGCGCGATCCGTGGCGCGGCGGCAAAGTCGGGGGACTGTATCTCGACGGTGCCGCGGCTGGTGGGGTTCAGGTTGCACACACTGGCGGTGAACGCATTGAAGGTGTGCAGTGGCTCCCCGAACGCCTCCAGGCTGAGTGGCTGCACGTGGTACTCCAGGTTCGGATGCGGCATGTCCGGCCGGCTGCGGGTGAAGGCGCCGAGTTGACTGGGTGCCATGCTCATGGGGCCGCTGCGTTTGAGCGCGTATTCCAAACCGATTTTGGCCTTGCCCCAGAGGCTGTTGGCCTGGGTGTTGAGCGTGGTGGTGTTCTTGACCTTGAACACCGCACGAATCTGCAGGTGGTCCTGCAGATTAGCGCCCACCCCCGGGGTGTCTTGCAGCACGGGTACACCGTGTTGTTGCAGCAGTGCGGCCGGGCCGATGCCCGAATGCTGCAGGATGCGCGGCGACGCAATGGCGCCGGCACACAAGATCACCTCGGCGCGAGCGGTCGCCACGACCATCTCGCTTCCGTTCCACACCTCGACCCCGGTGCAGCGCAGCGGAGCGCCACTGGAGCCCTCTGCAGATGCGGGTTCCAGCACGAGTTTGGCGACCTGTGCCGAAGTCCACAGCTCAAAGTTGGGGCGGCCGTAACACATGGGGCGCAAAAAGGCCTTGGCGGTATTCCAGCGCCAGCCGGCTTTTTGATTCACCTCGAAATAGCCGACCCCTTCGTTGTCGCCGCGGTTGAAGTCGTCGGTCGCAGGAATGCCGGCTTGTTGCGCTGCCTGGGCAAAGGCATCGAGCACGTCCCAGCGTAAGCGCTGCTTCTCTACCCGCCACTCGCCGCCTGCCTGGTGGTGCCGGAGCACCTTGCCGTAGTCGGTGGTGTTGTTCTTGAGCAGTGCCGAGGGGGTTCCTTTGGCGCCATGCAGGGCGTTGGCACCCGCGTGGTGGTCTTCATGCAGTTTGAAGTAGGGCAGGCTGTTGTCCCAGTTCCAGTGGGCGTCGGCGGTGAGCTGTGCCCACTGGTCATAGTCGCGCGCCTGTCCCCGCATGTAAATCATGCCGTTGATGCTGCTGCAGCCGCCCAAGGTCTTGCCCCGGGGGTAGCGCAGGCTGCGTCCATTCAGGCCGGCCTCCGCAGCGGTCTGGTACAGCCAATCGGTGCGGGGGTTGCCAATGCAATACAGGTAGCCCACGGGGATGTGAATCCAGTGGTAATCGTCTTTGCGGCCGGCTTCGATCAGCAAGACCCGCTTGGAGGCATTGGCGCTCAGGCGGTTGGCGAGCAGGCAGCCCGCGGTTCCTGCGCCGATGATGATGTAGTCGAAGGTGGTGTCGTTGTTCATGGCTGTGTCGGTGGTCTTGGGCGTTGCGCCCGGGGCGGCATGGAGGGGCCGGCTCACGTGCCGGTCCAGTTCGGCTTGCGTTTCTCCTGGAAGGCCTTCTGGCCTTCACGGGCGTCATCGGTCAGGCTGAACAGCGCGATCTGACTCTCGGTAAAGGCCATGGACTCCTCAAAGGCCATGGTCTCTACCGACTTCATGGTGTAGAGCCCTCTGCGGATAGCCGCGGGCGACTTGTCCAGAATCCGGTCCAGCAGCCATTGGAGCTTGGCATCCACATCGTCATCTACGTGGTTTACCAGCCCGTAGGTCAAGGCCTGTGCGCTGGTAATCGGTTCGCCGGTGATACACATCTCAGCCAGCACCCGACGCGGCACAAGGTGCTGCAATACCGTGAGCACCTGTGCCGGAAACACGCCGACTTTGACCTCCGGCAGCCCGAAGGTGGCGTGTGTGGCGGCCACCGCCATGTCACACATGGATAAAAGCCCCATGCCACCGGCCAGACAAAAACCATTCACCCGCGCAATCAGCGGAATATGGCTGGCGCGCGCCGCACGCAAGAGCTGTGCGAGGTGCGCATGGGGTTGCGAAAAATCGCCGGTGAATACCTTGGAGGCCTGTAAGTCCGCCCCCGAGCAAAAGGCCTTGGGCCCTGCGCCGGTCAGCACAATGGCGCGTATGCCCGCTTGGTGCTGGGCGTCGTGGATCGCCTTGGCCAAGCCGGCAATCACACCATGGCTCATGGCGTTGCGGCGCTCCTCGCGCTGGATGGTGAGCCACAAAACAGCGTCGCGCCGCTCTATGCCCAACTCAGGGGTCAGGCTTTCGTTTTCTTGCATGGTTCGTTTGTCTCCTGCAGGTATTTTGCTTGCTTTGCTACGGGGGTGTCCGGATCTGAGCGGGTACCATGCGCACCTTAGCCACTCAGAGTACCCGATCCGTGGAGGATACCCAGCCCGCACTCAGCATCACCCAGGACCCCGACGGTCTGCGTGTCACTTTGCGCGGCCACTGGACGGCGGATGCCCTCTCGGCTCCGGCGGCATGGCAAGCGCTCGAAGCCCAATGGCAGCGCGCCCGCCCCACCGCCGAGGCGGCCCCCGACGTGGTGTGGGATGTACGCCCCGCCCAGCGCATGGACCACACCGGCGCCCAAGCCCTCTGGAACTTCTGGCAACGCCATTGGCCCAAGCGGCTCGAAGCGGGGCCTGTGCAACAGGCCTTGCTGGACCGGGTGGCCCGCTTTTCTGTGCCGCCCCCGCCGGCAGACCGTAGGGATTGGCATGCCTTGCTCATGGCACTGGGCCGCCGCTTGGCAGGCATTCAGTCCCACCTGGGTGGGCTGCTGCGCATGACGGGGCAACTTCTGTTGGACAGTGTGCAGTTGGCGCGCCACCCCTTGCAAGGCCCTTGGCGCGATGTGTCGGGCCACCTCTACCGCATCGGGGCCACCGCCTTGCCCATCACGGCACTGGTCGGTTTTCTGATCGGGGTGGTGTTGGCGTACCTGATGTCCAAGCAGCTGCGGCAATACGGAGCCGACAGCTTTATCGTCAATATTCTGGGCATGTCCCTCATCCGGGAGCTCGGACCGGTGCTGGCTGCCATTTTGGTGGCGGGCCGCTCGGGCTCCGCCATCACGGCCCAAATCGGTGTGATGCGGGTCACCGAGGAGCTGGATGCCATGCGCGTCATGGGTATTCCTAAAGGCTTCCGCCTGGTCATGCCCCGCACGCTGGCGATGGCGGTGGCCATGCCTTTGGTGGCGGTATGGACCACGCTGGCCGCCTTGCTCGGCGGCATGCTGGCCTCTGACCTCAGCATGGGGCTCACACCGGCTTACTTTCTGTCGGCCCTGCCCAAAACAGTGGAGATTGCCAACCTCTGGTTGGCGCTGGGCAAGTCGTGTGTGTTTGGCGTCTTGATAGCACTCATTGCCTGCCACCACGGCCTGCGCGTTAAGCCCGATACCCAGAGCCTGGGGGAGGGCACCACCGCCTCGGTCGTGAGCTCCATCACCATGGTGATACTGGTGGATGCGCTGTTTGCGGTTGTTTTTAAATCGGTGGGCCTATGAGCGACGCTGCCAACCCCATGGTGCACATCGACAAACTGTGGTCGGTCTTCAAAACGCCGGGTGGCCCCACCGTGATCCATCAGGACTTGGACCTGACGGTGGAGCAAGGCGAGTTGCTCTCGATCGTGGGCGGCTCCGGCAGCGGCAAAACCGTGTTGCTGCGGCAGATGCTCGGCCTGGAAACGCCCGCCCGGGGCTCGGTCACCGTGCAGGGCCGGCCTGCCGCCGAGCTGGGGCGTGCGGGAGCGTCGAGCCGGGTGGGCATGTTGTTCCAGCACGGGGCCTTGTTCTCCGCGTTCACGGTGTTGGAAAACATTGCCTTCCCGCTGCGCGAGCGCGGTACGCTGCCTCCGTCGCTGGTGCGTGATGTCGCCATGGTCAAGTTGCAGATGGTGGGGCTGGACCCCGCCCAGGCGCACAAAATGCCCTCTGACTTGTCCGGCGGCATGATCAAGCGGGTGGCGCTGGCCCGGGCCCTGACCATGGACCCGCCTTTGCTGCTTTTGGATGAGCCCACTGCCGGCCTCGACCCCGACAGTGCGGACGCGTTTTGCGCGCTGCTGCAAAGCCTGCACCAGGAGTTGGGGCTGACCGTCGTGATGGTGACGCATGATCTGGATACTATTTTCGAACTCAGTACACGGATCGCCGTGGTGGCCGACAAGCGGGTGGTGCTGAACGCCGCACCGCCGGAGGTGGTGGCTTTTGAGCACCCGTTTGTGCAGGATTTTTTCAGGGGTGGACGCGGGCGCCGTGCGCAGGCGCTCTTGCATTCGCCCTCCAATGCAGGTTAGATCGACAAGGTATGGAAAACAAATCTCACGCCCTGGCTGCCGGGGTTTTTGTGGTGGCGCTTCTGGCCATGCTGACCGGCTTGGCTTTGTGGCTGACCCGCGACACTACCGAGCAGCGTATCTATGAAATATCGAGCGCCGAAGGCGTCACCGGCCTGCAGCCCCAGGCAGCCGTGCGCTACAAGGGCGTGCTCGTCGGGCGGGTGACTAGCATCGCGCTCGACCCGCAGCAGCGCGGCAATGTGTTGCTGCGCATCGCTGTGAACGAGGCAGCGCCTATTACCCGCACCACCTTTGCGGCGCTGGGTTTTCAGGGCGTGACCGGCCTGGCATTCGTGCAGCTGGATGACAAAGACGAGGGCAGCCCCGCGCTGGTGGCAGAGGGTGACAACGCCCCCCGCATTCCCATGCGTGCCAGCATGGTGTCGCGGCTGAGCGAGCAGGGGGGCAATTTGCTCACCCAGCTGGAGCAAGCCAGCATCCGCATGAACGGACTGTTGGCCAACGACAACCAGAAACAGCTCATGGGCGCGATCAGCAACCTGAGCGATGCCGCCGCCAACATCAGCGCCCTGACCAAACGGGCCGACCAGGTGCTGGGTGCCGACGGCACCCCCGCGGCCATGAACCTGCCCCATATGGTGGCCCAGGCGGATGCCACGCTCAAGAGCATTCAGGTCACGACCGAGCGGCTGGGTGCCAGTGCCGACGCGGTCCGCAACTCCGCCACCGAGTTCCAGCGCACCTCGAAGCGCATGAGCGACCCCGGTGGCACGCTCGACAAAATCGGGCAGAGCACCGATGCGCTGGCGAGCACCAGCCGCCAAATCCAGATTCAGCTCTTGCCACGACTGAACCGCACGGTCGAAGACACCGGCCGCACGGCCCGCCAGGTCGGCCGCGCTGTGGAGGGGCTGAATGACAACCCGCAAAGCGTGTTGTTCGGGCGAACTGCGGGCCAGCCCGGCCCCGGCGAGCCCGGTTTCGTGGTGCCGGCCACGGCGCCTTGATGTTTTTGATGATGAGTTTGCTATGAATAAAAGAGCTACTGGCGCATATTCCATAAGGGCTAGAGCCTGTTTTGGCTTGTTTTTGGTGGCCCTGCTGGCCGCTTGCTCTGCGCCGCGGGGCGTGACCACGGCCGTCTACGACTTCGGCCCGGGCGCGGTAGAGCCGCGACCGCAGAACCGCATGGCGCCATTGCCCCTGTTGGTCATGGCCGACGTGCAGGCCCCCATTGCGCTCGAAGGGGCGGCGGTGCTGTATCGCCTGAATTACGCCGACGCGCAGGTCCTGCGGCCCTACAACCAAGCTCGCTGGAGCATGCCTCCGGCCTTGCTCTTGCGCCAACAACTGCGTGGCGCGCTGAGTGCGCAGCGACCGCTGCTCAATGCGAATGAAGGGGTTCCCAGTCCGGCCGGTGCCTTGGTCTTGCGCCTGGAGCTGGAAGAGTTCAGCCAGCTGTTTGACAGCCCCGAGGTCAGCCGCGGCGTCGTGCGGATGCGGGCCACGCTGCTGCAAGCGGGTCCGGCGGGCGAGAGCCTGGTGGCCCAGCGTACGCTGGTGAGCAGCAGCCCGGCCCCCACGCCAGACGCGCCGGGCGGCGTGCGGGCCCTGACGGTGGCAGCCCAAGCCGCCATCACACAGCTCGACGATTGGGTGCAGCAAACGCAGGCCTCGTTGCCCGCCAAACCCTGACCCAAGGAGCCCTGCCGTGGCAGACCTTCTCACCTTGCAGTCCCTGCCCTTGTTTCCCCTGAACACGGTGCTCTATCCCGGGGGGAGTCTGCAGTTGCAGATCTTCGAGGTCCGCTACCTGGACCTCATCGGCCGTTGCCATAAAACCGGCGCCCCGTTTGGCGTGGTGTCGCTCACCCAGGGGCAGGAGGTGCGCAGCCCCGAGCCGTCGGGTGAGGGGTTTGCGAACGAGGCCTTCGTCGACATCGGGACCTTGGCGACGGTGGCCGAGTTTTCGGCGCCGCAGGCCGGTCTGATGGTGGTGCGCTGTACCGCCGGTGAGCGGTTTCGCATCACCCGGCGCGAACGCCTCAAGCACGGCCTGTGGGTGGCGGATGTACAAGGCCTGCCCGCCGACCGCGCAGTGCCCGTGCCGGACGATTTAAAGGCGGTTGCCCAAGCGCTTGAATCTTTGCTGGACAGCCTGCGCGAGCGCCATGGCGCAGCCCAACTACCGGTGCAGGCCCCTTACCGGTTTGACGACTGCGCCTGGGTGGCCAACCGCTGGTGCGAGTTGCTGCAGCTTCCCCCCGAACTCCGGCAGGGCCTGATGCAACTCGACAATCCCTTGCTTCGTTTGGAGTTGGTGGGCGACTTTCTCAACCGCCACGGCATCGCGGGCGTTTGAGCTCGCCGGGGCTGGCCTAACGCCCACCCAGTACCGGAAAGAGCTTGGTCAGCCCGTCGCTCATGACCTCAACCGCCAAGGCCGCCAGAATCAGGCCCATCAGACGGGTCATGACGTTGATACCGGTTTTGCCGAGAATGCGCGCAATCGGTTGGGCGAGCGAAAAGCACAGGGCCGTGGCCAATGCGACCACCACGCCATAGCCGACCAAGGTGCCGAGTTGAAAAAACGTCTTGGCCTTGTCCGCGTAAATCACCACGGTCGACATGCTGGCCGGGCCGGTGAGCAATGGAATGGTGAGTGGAACGACCGCAATGCTGGCGCCCATGGCGGCTTTCTCTGCGCCGTCCTGCAGTTCGTGGCTGCTAGGCTTGGCTTCGGCGGGCTGCGCGTTCAGCATATTCAGGGCACTGGTGAGCAGCAACATGCCGCCACCCACTTGAAAGCTGGCCAGCGAGATGCCGAAGAACTCCAAAATCTGCAGGCCCAGCAAGGCGCTGATGGCAATCACCACAAACGCACTGAACGAAGACACCCAGATGGTGTTGCGCCGCTGCTCACTCGAAAACCCTTGGGTGTAGTGAATGAAAAATGGCACGATCGCCAGCGGATTCACGATAGCCAGCAGGGTCACCAGAGGTTTGAGGTCCATAGCACGTTCCGGTTGGGGGTTGCCGATAGCGGCAGAGGCACGCATGGTAATGCACCCTGACGGTGCGCGCATCGGGAAAAACTGCTACACCCACCCTTGAGTTTTTGAAGGAGCAATCACCATGCAGCACCGGGTTTTGATGGGCGCGATCGCAGGAGTGCTCTGGCTTTCGCAAGTGCAAGCGGCCGACTATGCGGGCCCTCTGTTTGACGCCCACCTGCACTACAACATCGAGGCCCAGCAAGCCCATCCGCTGGAGGACGTGCTGGGCCGCATGCAGCGCAGCGGGGTGCGGGCGGTGCTGGCCAACTCCCGCCCCAACGACGGTACCCGGACCTTGGCGCAAGCAGCCGGGCAGACCCGGGCCGCGGGCGTGACGGTGGTTCCCCTGGTGCGCCTGTACCGGGACCGGGCCGACTACGACAACTGGTTCCGGGACCCGACCATCGCCACTATGGTCGATACCGAGCTGGCCCGGGGCACTGCGTCCAGCCCTTACCGGGGGCTGGGCGAGTTTCACCTCTACGACAGTGCCAATGCCCGTGGCCCCGTAGCGGTGCAGCTGATGGCACGGGCCGAGCGTGAGGGGCTCGTGGTGCTGGCCCATGTGGATGACGTGGCCATCGACGGCTTGCTGCAGGCCACACCCTCGGCCGGCCAGCGCAGCCGCCTGATCTGGGCCCACACCGGTATCAGCGGCGTACCGGTGGCGCGGGTGCGTGATGTGCTGCGCCAGTACCCCGGCTTGGTGGGCGAGCTGTCGTACCGCCCCGGCCTGCTGTGCCCGGCCGATAGCCGACCTGCGCTTTGCCCTGAGTGGCGGGCCTTGTTGCTGGAGTTCCCCGACCGGTTTGTGATCGGCTCGGACACCTGGATCAATCCACGGTGGCAGTACTACGAGGCACTGATGGCGGAATACCGTGCTTGGCTGGGGGACTTGCCACCCGCGGTCGCCCGGAAAATTGCCTGGGGCAATGCCGCAGCGCTCTTCGGCCTGCCGGCCGATCCGCCGCCGCACCGGTGAGAGGGTGAGGGGCGGTGCCTGTCAGCGCCCGCCGGCGACGTCCAGGAGCGTGCCGGTGGTGTAGCTGGACTGCTCGCCGAGTAGCCACAGAATGCTGGCGGCCACTTCCTCGGCGCGGCCGGGGCGCTGCATAGGCACCTGAGGGGCGAGTTGCCGGGCCCGGTCGGGTTGGCCCCCGGAGGCGTGGATTTCCGTATCAATAATGCCCGGCCGCACTGCATTCACCCGGATGCCTTCGGCCGCCACTTCCCGCGCCAGTCCGATGGTGAAGCTGTCTATGGCCCCCTTGCTGGCCGCGTAATCCACATACTGGCCCGGGGAGCCCAAGGTGGCGGCCACACTGGACAGGTTCACGATGCCACCCCCCTGACCCCCGTAGCGGGTGCTCATGCGGCGCACGGCTTCGCGCGCGCACAACATGCTGCCCAGCACATTGGTGTTGAGCATGCGTCGCATCCTGTCGGCACTCATGTCGGCCACTCTGCAGGTCTGGTCCACCACCCCGGCGTTGTTCACCAGCGCACTGATGCGGCCGAGCTTGGCATCGACTTTGGCAAACATGGCCAGCACCTGGGCTTCCTCGGCCACGTCTGCTTGCACCGTGATGGCGGTGCCGCCTTGCTGGCGGATCCGGCGCAACACGTCGTCGGCAGCCACAGAGTTGTGGGTGTAGTTGATGGCGACGGCATAGCCTGCCTCCGCCGCGGCCAAGGCGGTAGCCGCGCCGATACCGCGGGAACCGCCGGTGATGAGAATGATGGATTGCATGGTGCCCATCGTAAGGCGATGGCCGGTTTTTGGCTTACGCTTGCAGCTCAGGGCCGCGATAGCGGTGTGCACTCGACAAACTGGAGGTTTTCATGGTGAATTGGATGGCAGGAATGCGCCGCGCTGCGGCTCTCGGAACCCGCGTGGCGGTGGTCTCGGCGCTTATGGTGGCTGCAGCACAAGCGCAGACCGGTGCGGTGCGCATTCTGGTCGGCTTTCCTGCCGGAGGAGGAACCGATGCGATTGCCCGGACCCTCGCAGACAAGCTCAAGGACCAGCTCGGTGTGCCGGTGGTCGTTGAAAACAAAGCCGGCGCCGGTGGTCAGATTGCAGCGCAGACGCTCAAGGCTGCTGCGCCGGATGGCAACACCGTGTTTTTGAGCCATGACCACACCATCTCCATTCTCCCGCAGGTGGTCAAGAACCCCGGTTTCGATCCCGCCAAAGACTTTGTGCCGGTGGCCGGCTTTGCCACGTTTGTGAACGCCCTGGCGGTGTCGGGTGGCACGCCCGCCAAGACTACGGCGGAATACATGGCTTGGGTCCGCAGCCAGGGCGGCAAGGGCACCCTGGGCGTGCCGGCGCCTGCATCGACTCCCGAGTTTCTGGTGAAAGTACTGGGTGAGAAATACAAGCTCGACCTGTTGGCCGCTCCTTACCGCGGCAGTGCGCCCATGATGGCCGACATGCTGGGCAACCAGATCGCCGCCGGCGTGGGCTCGGTGCCGGACTTTATCGAGAACCACAAGGCCGGCAAAATCCGCATCGTGGCGGTGCTGGGCGGCAGCCGACAGGCCATCCTGCCCGATGTGCCGACCTTCAGCGAGTTGGGTCTGGCCGGCTTGGAAGATATGCCGTACTACGGACTGTTCGCGCCGGCAGGCACCCCCAAAGCTGCGATCGACAAGCTCTCTGACGCGCTGGCCAAGGTGCTGGCGCAACCGGAAGTGAAAGACCACCTCACTGCCATGGGCCTGACGGTGGGCTTTATGAACCAGCAACAACTGGCCAAGCGCGAGCAGGCGTACACCCAGGTGTGGGCCAAGCTCATCAAGGCCAGTGGCTTTCAGGCACAGTAAGCCAGCGCTTGAAAGGTCAGGACATATTTATGGGCACCACCATCACTCTCACCGCTGCGGACGGCAAGGCGATTCCTGCCTATGTGGCTGAACCGGACGGCGCGCCCTGGGGCGCCATCGTGTTGTTGCAGGAGATTTTCGGCGTCAATGCCCACATCCGGGCAGTGGCCGACCGCTATGCCGAAGACGGCTATCTGGTCGTGGCCCCTGCCACGTTTGAGCGGGTGCAGTCGGGCGTGGAGTTGGGTTATTCCAAGGACGACATTGCGATCGGTGCCGCGCTGAAGGCGCAGGTTGAAGCACTGCCCGCCCCGGGCGTGATGCAAGATGTGCAGGCCGCAGTGGACTACGCAGCCCGCGCCGGCAAGGTGGCCGTCATGGGCTACTGCTGGGGCGGTTGGCTCAGTTGGCGTGCGGCGGAGCAGGTCCGGGGTCTTGCGGCTGCCGTGCCCTATTACGGTGGCGGCATGACCACGCCTGTCGAGTCGGTGCGGGTCCCGGCGTGCCCGGTGCTGGCGCATTTCGGTGAGCAGGACCATGCCATTCCTATCGAGACAGTGCATGCGTTTGCGCAGGCCCAGCCCGGAGTGACCCTGCACATCTACCCGGCCCAGCACGGCTTCAATTGCGACCACCGCGGTGCCTACCATGAGGAGGCGGCGTCTCTGGCGCGGCAGCGCACACTGGCGTTTTTAAATACGCACGTGGGCTGAGTTTTTCCGGGGGGCAGTGGCCCACCCGGGCTTACCGGGTGGTGCGTGCGAGGTAGCGTTTGCGCCAGAACACGAGCGCCAAGGTGGACGCAGTCAGCGCCATGCCCCCCAGGGTCCACCAGAAACCGCTTTGCTGATGCAGCAAAGGGATGAAGTCAAAGTTCATGCCGAAGACCGCTGCAATCAGGTTCAGGGGAAGAAAGATGGCGGTGAGCACCGTGAGTGTGCGCATGATGTCGTTGGTCCGACTGCCCTGCACACTAAAGTGCATTTGCACGGCTGTTTCCACACTCTGCTCAAGCCGCCGCACATGGTGGACCACGCGCTCAATGTGCTCCAACACGTCGCGGCTGCGCACCTCCAGCAGTTCCCGCTCCCGCGCGTCGGCGGGGCTGGCCGGGTCAGGCCAGGTTTTGATGGCTTCGATCCAGTCTTGAATGCTGGAGCGCTGCTCTTCACACACATCATCGAGTTGGTGCAAGGTCATTCGGGCTTCCAGCAGGGCATTCCAGTTGCTAAAGCGGGTGCGGGGATTCAGCAACTCACTCTGCCAGTGGTCCAGTTGCTGGGTGAGTTCCCGGCGCAGTGCCAGGTAGCCGTCCACCATGGAGTTGACGATGCGCAGCATCAAGTCTGCCGGACTCGTCGGCAGGCGCGCTCCGGCGGCACGGGACTCGTTGCTGGCGGTTTGCAGTAGCTTGTCGGCGTAGGCGTCGCGCACTGCGCAGTCGTCCGGGTGCACCGTGAGCAACACACGGTCAAATACCGCAAAACCCACCGGGCTGGTATCAATACGCCGCAGAATGGGCGGGCCGCTGACCCGTGCCCCCCGTTCCGTCGCGGGTGCATTCAGGGGCGGGGTGGCAGACAGGCTGGCTGCCAATCGACGGAATACCAACAGGTCGTACTGGGAGGTGTAGTCGTAGTGCGAAGGGAGGTGCTTGTTGATCAGATCGGAGATGTGCAGGTCCACCAGCTGTTCGCCGCATAAAGCTTGCAGTGCCGATTGGACCCGGGCCTGCTCGGCTTCAAACTCGGGGCGGCCACAGGCAATCCACACATAGCCCGGAGCCGCGAGATCGGAGGCGCCAAGCGCTTCCAGATGGGCGCTCTCGCGGACGTGACCCGTATCAATATGGAAGATGCGCATTGCGTTTTAGTATAAAAAGTGCCCTGAGCCCTTGAGATATATGCGCAGGGCGCTCTTCTTTTTGTAGCGCTAGGCGCGGAGTGCTTTGGCGGCCTCAATGGCGAAATAGGTCAGGATGCCATCTGCGCCGGCTCGCTTAAATGCCAACAGGCTCTCGAGCATGACTGCATCGTGGTCCAGCCAACCGTTGCCGGCGGCTGCTTTGAGCATCGCATATTCGCCACTGACCTGGTAGGCGAAAGTCGGGACCCTGAATTCATCTTTGACGCGACGCACCACATCCAGGTAAGGCATGCCCGGCTTCACCATCACCATGTCGGCGCCTTCGGCGATATCCATGGCGACTTCGCGGAGTGCTTCGTCGCTATTGGCGGGGTCCATCTGGTAGGTTTTCTTGTTTCCTTTGCCGAGGTTGCCGGCGGACCCTACTGCGTCGCGGAAAGGGCCATAAAACGCACTGGCGTATTTCGCGCTGTACGCCATGATGCGGGTGTGGGTGAGCTTTTCTGCCTCCAGGGCCGCCCGGATGGCGCCAATGCGGCCGTCCATCATGTCGCTGGGGGCCACGATGTCTACCCCCGCCCGCGCCTGGGTTAGCGACTGCTGCACCAGCTGCGCGGTGGTTTCTTCATTGAGGATGTAGCCGTTTTCTTCCGCACGGGTGTCGGGAATGCCGTCCTGGCCGTGGGTGGTGAAGGGGTCCAAGGCCACATCGGTCATGACCCCCAGCTCGGGAAACTCTTTTTTCAAGGCCCGCACGACGCGGGGCACCAGTCCCTCCGGGTTCAGGGCTTCGGCTCCGTCATAGGTTTTCAGCGAGGCGTCGACCACTGGGAACAATGCCATCACCGGGATGCCCAGCTTCACGCACTCTTCGGCGACCGGCAGCAATAAATCCAAGCTGAGCCGCTCTACGCCGGGCATGGAAGCGATTGGCACGCGCTGTGCTTGTCCATCGACAACAAAGACCGGGTAGATCAGGTCATGGGCGGTCAAGGCATTTTCACGCACCAGGTTCCGGGTGAAGCTGTCTCGACGCAGGCGACGCGGACGTCCTGCAGGGAAGGGGGCATAAGGGGTCATGCCCAAAATTGTGCCCCAAAAGCAAGGGTCGGCACCGCCTGACCACTTGATCAAGTCGCTAATTACCTTAGCGCGGTGTGGGGCTATTCCTAAAAACAGCTTGTCACGACTTCGCAACATTGTTAAATTCGACCTCGGGTAGCTTGCTATCCCCCGCTTTTCCTCCCTGAGCGGGGCCTTGATGTGTGACAGCAAAAAAGGCTTACCACCCCAGCCGTGTGCTGGGGTTTTTTTTGCCTGCTGCAAAGTCAGGCCGCTACACTTTGACCATGCTCTGGATCAAAGCTTTCCATATCGTTTTCATCGCCAGCTGGTTTGCCGGCCTGTTTTACCTCCCGCGGATTTTCGTGAACTTGGCGATGGTGCCCTCTGGCTCCGATGCCGAGCGCGCCCGTTTGCTACTGATGGCACGGAAGTTATTGCGATTCACAACTTTGTTGGCGGTGCCCGCGGTGGGGCTCGGCTTGTACCTATGGCTGGTCTACGGCATCGGGCGCGGCCCCGGTAGTGGGTGGATGCATGCCAAGTTGGTGCTGGTGCTGTTAGTGCTGGGCTACCACCACGGGTGCGCTGTGCTGCTGCGCAAGCTCGAGGCAGGAGTGAGTCACCGCAGCCATGTATTTTTTCGCTGGTTCAATGAAATTCCGGTGCTACTGCTCACCGCAATCGTGGTGTTGGTGGTGGTGAAGCCTTTCTGATCAGCGCTCTGCCATGCACAAATCCACCGCATGGCCTCTTGCAGCGCTCTATGCCGCGCTGGTGACCTATGCCAGTTTGTTCCCCTTTGTCGAGTGGCGCGACCAGGGAATTTCCAGTTGGGCCTTTTTGCTGGCGCCTCCCCCGAGGTATTGGACAGGCTTTGACGTGGCCATCAATATTGCAGGCTATGTACCGCTCGGCGGGCTGGTGGTGCTGGGGGCATTGCGCTCCGGATGGCGGCGTAGTTCGGTTTGGCTTGCACCGCTGGGCGTGATGCTGCTGTCGCTGCTGATGGAGGCACTGCAAAGTTATTTGCCCTTGCGGGTTCCTTCCCGCGAGGATTTTTTGTTGAATTCACTCGGGGCCGGCTGCGGGGCGATCCTGGCCTTTGTGCTGGAGAGGGCTGGCGTGATCGACCATTGGAACCGGGTGCGCAGCCGGTGGTTCGTGCCACAGTCGCGCGGTGGCATTGTCTTGCTCTCCACCTGGCCTTTGGGCTTGCTGTTTCCTTCTTCTGTGCCCTTGGGGCTGGGGCAGGTTGTGAGCAAGGTGCAGGACCAGCTCCATGCTGCGCTGGCGGACTCGGAATTCGATGGCTGGCTGCCGGCTCCCGCGAACGAATGGCCTGTGCTGGCCCCCGGCACTGAGTTGCTGTGTGTTGCGTTGGGCCTGTTGATTCCCTGTCTGCTCGGGTTTTGTATTGTGCGAGCGCGGTGGCGACGCATGGTCGTGGTGGTGGTGACAACGGGCTCCGCCGTGTTGGCGACTACCCTGTCGGCCGCCTTGAGTTGGGGGCCGGTCCACGCTTGGGCGTGGCTGGATGTGCCCGCACAGATGGGGGTGATGACCGGCGCCGTAATTGCGGTTTTGTTCGTGTTTTCCTCCTGGCGTGCCAGCGCTGCGGTCGCACTGTTGGCGTTGGGTATTTATTTAAGTCTGCTCAATCAAGCGCCTGAAAGCCCCTATTTCGCCCAAACCCTGCAGCTTTGGGAGCAGGGCCGGTTCATCCGGTTCAATGGGTTGGCGCAATGGGTCGGATGGCTCTGGCCGTACGCAGCGGCCTTTTATCTTTTGGGGCAAATCGCGCGCAGAGAAACGAAAACCTAAAATCGCCCCATGACCGATTCCACCACTCCCGATACTTCCTATTACGAACGCCATATTTTCTTTTGCCTCAATGAGCGGAAGAATGGTGAAGACAGCTGCGCGCACCACAACGCGCAACAAGGGTTTGACACCTGCAAACAGCTTGTCAAGGAGGCCGGTCTGGCCGGGCCAGGCAAAGTGCGTGTGAACAAAGCCGGTTGCCTGGACCGCTGCGCTGGCGGGCCTGTAGCCGTTGTCTATCCGGAGGCTGTCTGGTATTCGTTTGTAGATAGTGAAGACATTCAAGAAATCGTGGAGTCTCATTTGAAAAACGGCAAGGTAGTCGAGCGTTTGCTGACGCCTGCGCATCTGGGGCGTTGAGATGTCGCAGCCCAGTCGGGCGCTTATTGCATCTGGGCGACGCACTATAAAAACCATAGCAGCATGAATTCTTCTACTCAAAAATTCCAGATAACGGGTCCGGTCGGCTTGCTGGAGGGCCTCATGGATGAGCCTCAGGGGCAGCCGGGAGGTACCGAGCGTGGAACGGTGGTTCTGGCGCACCCCCATCCATTGTTTGGTGGAACCATGGATAACAAAGTGGTGCAGACACTCGCCCGCGCCTTTGTACAGAGCGGGTGGCGCGCCGTCCGGTTTAACTTTCGCGGCGTAGGCGCAAGCGAAGGTACGTATGACCACGGAACCGGTGAGTTGCAGGACTTGCTGGCCGTGGTGCAGCATGTCGCGCCGACGGGGCCGCTGGCTTTGGCGGGTTTTTCATTCGGCGCATTTGTCACCAGCCATGCCTTAACTGCTTTGGTGGAGCGAAATCCGGAAAAAGTGGTTCTTGTCGGGACTGCGGCAAGCCGTTTTTCGGTGGCGCCGGTGTCGACGGAGTTCCACGACAGAACTTTGGTGCTGCACGGAGAGGAAGACGACACCGTGCCGCTTTCTGATGTGATGAACTGGGCCCGCCCCCAAAGCCTACCGGTGACGGTGGTACCCGGCGGAGGGCATTTCTTTCATGGACAATTGCCCTTGCTCCGCAATATTGTTGCCCGCCACCTGCGCGGCTGATGCAAAGCCGGTGCTGCCGGGGCTTCCCCGCGCACCTAGATTTCAATTCCCCACCCTGACTGAACTATGAAACTATTGATTGCCTCCTTCTTGGCGGCGCTGAGCTTTACCGTGGCTGCAGAGGCGCCACGCCCGCCAGAGGTCGCCGCACGGGCTTATTTGTTGCTCGACGTCACGACGAACCAGATACTGGCCTCAAAAGACCTCGACATGCCGGTGGAGCCGGCGTCATTGACCAAGCTGATGACCGCCTACTTGGTGTTTGATGCCCTGCGCTCCAAGAAGATCGACCTGAAGCAAACCTTTCCCGTCAGCGAGCGGGCCTGGAAAATGCCGGGTTCCCGCATGTTCATTGATCCCAAGATGCAAGTGCCCGTGGAAGATCTTGTTAAAGGCATGATCGTACAAAGCGGAAACGATGCCACCATGGCATTGGCAGAAGGTGTGGGCGGCTCCTTGGAGCGGTTTGTCCAGATGATGAACGAGCAAGCCAAGGTGCTTGGCATGAAAAATACGGGATACAAAAACCCGGAGGGATTGACGGAAGCGGGGCATGTAACCACTGCCAGAGATTTAAGTATTCTTGCGACGCGGCTGATGAGCGACTTCCCCGCTTATGTCCATTTCTACGCCATCAAAAAATACCGCTATCCCGGTACTCCTGCCGCCAATGACAGCAATCGCAATTTGTTGCTGTTCCGGGATCCGACGGTGGATGGGCTGAAAACCGGTCACACGGATGCGGCAGGATATTGCCTCGTGGCGACTGCAAAGCGTGACTTTCCCGCGCTGATCACCGCCGGTGCGCCAGCGGGCTCTCCTGCTGCGACCGGGGGGCGCCGCTTGTTGACAGTTGTTTTGGGAGCCGAGAGCGAGAACGCACGCGCCAACGAGTCGCAGAAGTTGCTCAATTGGGGTTACACGGCCTACGAGGCGGTTAAGTTGTATGACGCAGGTGCGGCTGTTGTGGCTCCCAAGGTGTGGAAGGGGGCAGACTCTTCAGTCAAAGTCGGGCGCCCTCAGGGGGTGATTGTTTCGGTACCTGCGGGCACTGGCGCGCAATTGAAAACGGAAGTGGTGCGCAATGAGCCATTGATCGCGCCCATCGCGAAAGGCCAAGTGCTGGCGACTCTCAAGGTGCGCGCTGGAGAGCAGGTGGTCGCAGAAGTGCCTCTGGTTGCCCTGGATGGTGTCGAGCAAGCGGGAGTTATTGGCCGCGCTTGGGATGCCGTGCGCCTCTGGATTCGCTGAGTGCGAGTAACAGTTTGCGCGTAAACCCTTGTTCTGCTACATTAGAAGGCTTTTCGGAATTTCCGAAGGGATTCACGTTTTCGTAATATTCAAACGTTTAGGGACGTTTTTCAATGCCAACCATTAACCAACTCGTGCGTCAAGGCCGTGAGGTCGAGACCATCAAGTCGAAGAGCCCTGCTATGCAGAACTCTCCGCAGCGCCGCGGTGTTTGCACTCGTGTGTACACCACTACGCCTAAAAAACCTAACTCCGCTCTGCGTAAAGTTGCCAAAGTGCGCTTGACCAACGGTTTTGAGGTGATTTCTTACATCGGCGGTGAAGGCCACAACTTGCAGGAACACAGCGTAGTGCTGGTTCGCGGCGGTCGTGTCAAGGATTTGCCAGGTGTGCGTTACCACATCGTTCGCGGTTCGCTGGACTTGCAAGGCGTGAAAGATCGCAAGCAATCCCGCTCCAAGTACGGTGCAAAGAAGCCTAAGGCTAAATAAGCCCTGTAGGTCTGTGATTTTCGGTGCTGTTCCCCGCGTGGCGCGGAGATACAGCGAAGTGACCCGAAGCCCGGAATTGTCCGTGTGGGTCGAGTAAGTGGGGGTTTTAGATAACTCTCGCGGTGTCTGAAAAGATGCCAACTGAAGCAATATGAGGTGAAATATGCCACGTCGTCGCGAAGTCCCTAAACGTGAAATCCTGCCGGATCCTAAGTTCGGCAACGTAGAGCTGTCCAAATTCATGAACGTGATCATGGAAGGCGGCAAAAAAGCGGTTGCAGAGCGCATCATTTACGGCGCGCTGGAGCTGATCGCTAAGAAGCACCCCGATAAGGATGCTCTGGAAGCGTTCACCGTCGCTATCAACAACGTCAAGCCCATGGTGGAAGTGAAGTCCCGCCGCGTGGGTGGTGCTAACTACCAAGTGCCAGTTGAAGTGCGTCCTGTCCGTCGCTTGGCTTTGTCCATGCGCTGGATCAAGGAAGCTGCCCGCAAGCGTGGCGAGAAGTCTATGGCTCAGCGCCTGGCCAACGAAATGTTGGAAGCCACTGAAGGCCGTGGCGGCGCCATGAAGAAGCGTGATGAAGTGCACCGTATGGCTGAAGCCAACAAGGCCTTCTCTCACTTCCGTTTCTAAGCAACGGAAATCGCGGCTTTCAGAGCTTGGTAGGTCCGGGCGGCGCATTGGCGCTGTCATGTGGGCTGGCCATACTCTGAAAGTCGTTTGTCTTGCTGCATGTAGCAGCAGACCCCCTCAAGAATTTGATCAACCAAGGATCCATCATGGCTCGCACTACCCCCATTGAGCGGTACCGCAACATCGGTATTTCTGCGCACATTGACGCTGGCAAAACTACCACGACCGAGCGTATTCTTTTCTATACCGGCGTGAACCACAAAATCGGCGAAGTGCACGATGGCGCGGCCACGATGGACTGGATGGAGCAAGAGCAAGAGCGTGGTATCACCATCACCTCCGCTGCTACAACTTGCTTCTGGAAGGGTATGGATACGTCCTTCCCTGAGCACCGCATCAACATCATTGACACCCCCGGACACGTTGACTTCACGATTGAAGTGGAGCGTTCGATGCGTGTTCTGGACGGCGCTTGTATGGTTTACTGTGCCGTGGGTGGCGTGCAGCCCCAGTCTGAAACCGTGTGGCGTCAGGCAAACAAATACAAAGTGCCACGTTTGGCCTTCGTGAACAAGATGGACCGTACCGGTGCCAATTTCTTCAAGGTCGTCGACCAGATGAAATTGCGCTTGAAGGCCAGCCCTGTGCCAATCGTCATTCCAATCGGTGCTGAAGAGAACTTCACTGGTGTGGTCGATCTGCGCAAGATGAAGGCCATCATCTGGGACGAAGCGTCTCAAGGTATGAAGTTCACCTTCGAAGATATTCCGGCAGATCTGGTTGCAACCGCTAATGAGTGGCGCGAAAAGATGGTCGAAGCGGCTGCAGAAGCCTCTGAAGACCTGATGAACAAGTACCTCGAAGAAGGCGAATTGACCGAAGAGGAAATCACCGCCGGTCTGCGTGCTCGCACCATCGCTGGTGAGATCCAGCCTATGTTGTGCGGTACTGCGTTCAAGAACAAGGGTGTTCAGCGCATGTTGGATGCCGTGATTGAGCTGATGCCTTCTCCTTTGGACGTGAAGGCGATCAAGGGCTTCGACGAAGACGAAAAAGAAGTTACCCGCAAGGCGGACGACAACGAGAAGTTTGCAGCGTTGGCGTTCAAGTTGATGACCGATCCGTTTGTGGGTCAGTTGACTTTCGTTCGTGTGTACTCTGGCGTGCTGAAAAAAGGCGACACCGTTTACAACGCTGTGCGTGGCAAGAAAGAGCGTATCGGTCGTATCGTGCAGATGCACGCTAACAACCGCGAAGAAGTGGATGAAATCCGCGCCGGCGATATCGCTGCTTGCGTGGGCCTGAAGGATGTGACCACCGGTGAAACCCTGTGCGATCCCGCAGCTGTGATCACTTTGGAGCGTATGGTGTTCCCTGACTCCGTGATCCGCCAGGCTGTTGAGCCAAAGACCAAGGCTGACCAAGAAAAAATGGGTATCGCTCTGAGCCGCTTGGCTGCAGAAGACCCATCTTTCCGTGTGCAGACGGACGAAGAATCCGGTCAGACCATCATTGGTGGTCAGGGTGAATTGCACTTGGAAATTATTGTTGACCGCATGAAGCGCGAATTCGGTGTGGAAGCCAACGTGGGCAAGCCCCAAGTGGCCTACCGCGAAACTATCCGCAAGAGCGTGTCCGATGTCGAAGGTAAGTTCGTGCGTCAGTCCGGTGGTAAGGGTCAATACGGTCACGTTGTGTTTACCGTAGAGCCCAACGAAGCGGGCAAGGGCTTTGAATTCGTCGACGCTATCAAGGGTGGTGTGGTTCCTCGCGAGTACATCCCCGCGGTCGAAAAGGGTGTGATTGAAGCCCTGACACAAGGTGTCATGGCAGGCTACCCTGTGGTTGACGTGAAGGTCACTTTGACATTCGGTTCTTACCACGATGTTGACTCGAACGAAAATGCATTCAAGATGGCCGCTATCTTCGGTTTCAAGGAAGGTTGCCGTAAAGCCAACCCCGTGATTCTGGAGCCTATGATGGCCGTGGAAGTGGAGACTCCTGAAGACTACGCCGGTAACGTGATGGGCGACTTGTCCTCGCGCCGCGGTATGGTGCAAGGTATGGACGACATGGTTGGCGGTGGCAAAGCGATCAAAGCTGAAGTGCCATTGTCCGAAATGTTCGGCTACTCCACATCGCTGCGTTCGATGTCGCAAGGCCGTGCCACCTACACCATGGAATTCAAGCACTACGCGGAAGCCCCGCGCAACGTGTCTGAAGCCATCATGGCAGCGCGCGCTAAGTAATTTTTTGTTGTCTGCGACGGTGTGCCGCCCTGTTCCCGTGCGGGGCGAACTAGCAACATCGTGCAGACGTAAAACCAACACACGGGATTAGCTCTTTGGAGAATTGAAAAATGGGTAAAGAAAAATTCACACGTACCAAGCCACACGTCAACGTGGGCACCATTGGTCACGTTGACCACGGCAAGACCACACTGACAGCAGCGATCACCACCGTGCTGGCAGCCAAGTTCGGCGGATCCGCCAAGGCCTACGACCAGATCGACGCAGCGCCTGAAGAAAAAGCACGCGGTA
>NZ_JAAFIX010000007.1 GCF_013297935.1 Rhodoferax sp.
CGCGCAAGACGCTGGGCTGGTTGACTCCATTGGAGGTGTATGGCCAGTGGCTGGCCAAGCTTGAGCACTCCCCTGATGTCATCCAATAAACTACCCTTGTGTTGCACTTTGATTTGAGTCCGCCCCTCGTTTTTATTGCGCAATAAGCTACAAAAACAGGAGCAATTACTTGTCCAATCCGAGAGCGGGCATCGCCGCAGAAGGGATGATGGCGCCCGGGTGCATCACCACCGCGGCGGCCAAGGCATTCCCCACCTGGGCCGCAGCCAGTGGCGTGCGTCCACGCAGGCGGGCTGCCAGGTAGCCCGCGGCAAAGGCATCGCCCGCTGCCGTAGTGTCTACTGGCTGCCCAATAGGCGCGACCTCGGCCACCTGCACCGGCGCACCCAGCAGACTCACCCAGCTGTGTTGCCCCCCCCGTTTGATGACCAACTCAGGGCACTGAAGTGCACGCAGGGCGTCCAGCGCCAGCGCTTCACTTTGCGCACCGGTCAACGCAAGCCACTCGTCCATGGACACCAGCACACGGTCTGACGCGACCATGGCAGCGCAAATCGCATGCCGCGCCACGGCAGCGTCCTCCCACAGCGCGGGTCGGTAATTGGTATCAAACGACACCCACCCCCCGTTCCGCCGAATAGCCTGCGCACATGCCATCAAACGCGCACGGCCTGCGGGCGGCAGGATGGCCAGGCTGATGGCGCTGAAGTGCAGCCCCTGCAGCTGGGTGCTGTGCTGCTCCAGAGGAGTGCTGCCATCGGGGGCAGCGTCAAAGTAGGTGCGGGCGGCACTGGTGTCGCGCCAGTAGCTGAAATGGCGCTCTCCTTGCCCGTCCACATGGATGGCATACAGCCCCGTGCGACCACCCGACACACTGCGCAGCAGCGACAGGCCCAACCCTTCCCCGACCCAGAACTCACGCATGCTGGCGGCGAACGGGTCATCGCCCGTTCCCATGGCCCAACAGACTGCGGGGCCCTGTTCTGCGAGCAAGCGCGCGAGGTACACCGCCGTATTGCAAGTGTCTCCGGCGAAGGCCTGGCGCCACAGGCCCTCCGCCTGCGGCCGCAACTCCACCATGCACTCACCGAAACAGACAATGGGCAGCGTAGACACTGCGGAGCCTGACAAGGAAGGAGTCACGCCAACCCTCCGCTCACTTGAGTGCCTGCACCTTCTCGAACAGCTCGCGGCTCCAAGGCGTATCGGCCGCCGTCATGGGGCCACGTACCGCAGCCGCAAAGGGCGCACGGTCCACCTTGTTGACGGTCTTGCCGCGTTTGACAAACTCATCCACCAGCTTGTTTTCCGCGTCCTGGATGTCGGCACTGGCGCGGGTGGAGGCATCCCACAGCACGGCTTCCACCGTCTTGCGGTCTTCTGCATTCAGGCGCTGCCAGGCCGAGTTGGACACGATGGTGACCAAGGATTCGGTGATGTGGCCGGTCAGCGTGATGTACTTTTGCACCTCGTAGAACTTCTTGGCGTCGATGGTGGGCAGGGGATTTTCCTGCGCGTCCACGGTGCCGTTCTGCAGCGCGAGGTACACCTCGGCAAATGCGATCGGCGTGGGGTTGGCACCCACGGCCTTGGGGAACATCATGAAGATGGGCGCATCCGGCACCCGCAGCTTCAGGCCCTTCATGTCCTCGGGCTTGGTGATGGGCTTGTTCGACGTCATGTGGCGCAGACCGTAATAGGTGTAGCCCACGATCTGGTTGCCGCCCGACTTGGCCTCATATTGGTTGCTGAGCTCGCGCCACAAAGGGCTGGCTCGGAACGCTTCCCAGTGTGCGTGGTCGCGGAACACAAACGGCGCCGAGGACAGCGACAGCGCCGGCAGGGTGCGCCCTGCAAACGCCATACCGGTGTAAATAATGTCCACCGTGCCCATGGTCAGGCCCTGGTTGATTTCTGTTTCCTTGCCCAGCTGCGAGCTCGGGAACACATCGATCAGCACGCGGCCGGCGGTGCGCTTCTTCACCTCGTCGGCGGCCCAGAGGGCCTGCTTGTGGTACGACTCGGTGGCCTCGTAGACGTGGGCCCACTTAAGCTTGGTTTGGGCTTGCGCCAAGCTGGCGGACAAGCCGGTGACCGCGCAGAGTGCGGCTAGGGCCAGATTGCTGAGTAGTGTGCGTTTTTGCATGGTGTCTCCTCGTTGGTGTTGGGTTGGAATCAGGCCTTGAGGCCGAGCTTATGGATCAGGGACTTGAACGCTTCGTGGTCGCGGCGCAAGGTGGCCTTGAGGGTGGCGTCATCGCCCCAGGCGTAGCCCAGGTTGAGCTTGCCCATGGCCTCCTTCATGGCGGGCTCCCCCATGGTTTTCTGTGCCATCACCTTGAGTGCCTCTACGGCCTCAGGCGGTGTGCCCTTGGCCACTCCCAACCCGCGCCAAGTGCCAATGCTCAAATCCACGCCGCGCTCCTTGAGCGTGGGCACTTTTTCGAACCCGGCCACCCGTTGGTCCGCCATGATGGCCAGGGTCTTGAGCTTGCCGCTCTGCACAAACACGCTCACCTCGGCCGGACTCACGGCCACCGCATCCAGGTGCCCGCCCATCAAGGCCAGTACCGCAGGGTTGGCGCCGGGGAAGGGAATGTGATTGAAGGTGATGCCGGTGCGGTCTTCCAGCGAAGCTGCGGCCAGGTGCCAGATGGAGCCATTCCCCGCGTTGCCCATGGACAAGGGGTTGGGTGCCTTGCGGGCCGCCGCCAGAAACTCTTCCACAGTGTTCCAAGGGGCATCAGCACGCACGGTGATGGCAGCCGGGTCCGCATTCAAGCGGGCAATGGGTACAAAGTCTTCGTGGGTGAACTTGGTCAGACCGAGGTGTGGCAAGGTAGTAATCTCCACCGTCATCACGGCCAGTTTGTACCCTTCCGGCTTGCCATTGATCACATCATTCCAACCTATGGCGCCACTCGCACCGGGCTTGTTCACCACCACCAGCGGTTGCGAAAAATGCTTACGGGCAGCATCGGCAAAGGCGCGTGCCAGGGCATCGGTGCCGCCGCCGGCCTGAAACGGCACTACCAACTCCACCGGACGGTCCGGGTAATTGCTGGCCGCCAAGGCGGCAGTACTCCAGGGCAGGGATGCACCCGCCAGGGCGGTCACAAAAGCACGTCTATGCATGAACAGTCTCCAAGTTTGAAACAAAGATCACAGGGAATGCGCCATCAACCCAAGGCGCGCGGCAGCCACAGAGAAATGGCAGGAATAAAAGTCACCAGCCCCAGGGCCAGCAGCAGCGGCACCATCCAGGGCAGGATGGCCATGGTCGTGCGCTCGACCGACAGCTTGGCGACTCGCGCCAGCACAAAGAGCACCATGCCCATGGGTGGGTGGAGCAGGCCGATCATGAGGTTGAGCACCATCACCAGACCAAAGTGCACCGGGTCGATGCCGAAGTGGTGGACGATGGGCAGCAGGATGGGAACCAGAATGGTGATAGCCGCCGTAGGCTCCAGAAAACAGCCTACGAACAGCATCAACGCATTGGCCAATAGCAAGAAGTGCCAGGGCTCGGTCGCAAAGGTCAGAATCCACTGCGCAATGACCTCGGTGGTCCGTGTGGCGGTAAGCATCCAGCCGAAGATGGAGGCCGCGGCCACGATGAACAGCACGGTCGACGTCGTCTCCACGGTGTCCATAGACGCCTTCACGAAGGTCTGCCATGTCAACGTGCGGTACCACACCAAGCCGAGGAACAGGGCCCAGATGCAAGCCGCAATGGCGCCTTCCGTGGCAGTGAAAAGGCCCGAGGTCATGCCGCCGATCAGCAGCACCGGCGTCATGATGGGCAGCACCGCATTGAAAGCAAACCGACGGTCAGCCCACAACAAGGCCGCCAACATGCCCCCAAAAGCCAGCGGTAAACCAACACCCCATTTCACGAGCGCCCAGATGCTCAAGGGAAACGCCAACACCAGAAACAACTCGACCAACGCCTTGCGAACCTTGGTCCACTCCCACGGAATATCGCCACCCCAACCCTTGCGGTGGGCAAACCATGCCACCGTAGCCATCATCAGCAAGGTCATCACCAAGCCAGGCAGCAGTCCCGCCAAGAACAAGGACCCGACCGATACGTTGGCAAACATGGCATAGATCACAAACGGCAACGAAGGCGGAATGATGGGCCCCAGGGTGGCAGACGCCGCCGTCACGCCAACCGCGAATTCGGCGTCGTAACCATGCTCGCGCATGGCCTTGATTTCAATGGTGCCCAGGCCCGCAGCGTCGGCCACAGCGGTGCCGCTCATGCCGGCGAAGACCACCGATCCCACAATGTTCACATGGCCCAAGCCGCCCTTGGCCCAGCCCACCAGAGCCAACGCAAAGTTGTAGATACGGGTGGTAATGCCCCCCACGTTCATCAGGTTGCCGGCCAGAATGAAGAAGGGCACCGCCAGCAAAGGAAAGCTGTCTATACCCGACACCATGCGGTGCACCACCACAAACGCCGGGGGATTGCCTTCGGCCAGCACGTAAATGAGTGATGCACCCGCCATGGCGATGGCGACCGGAATGCCGGCCCCCATCAGCACCAAAAACAAGAGCTTGAAAGCACCGGCGCTCATGGGGACACCTCCGGGTTTTCCAACACCGACACACCTGCACGCTGATGACGAATGGCAATGGCCACCGCCCGCCAGGTCATCAGTCCAAAGCCGAGCAAGACCGCGCCATACACAATGCCCATAGGCAAATCAACGACCGCCATGGGGCTGCCACCAATGCGGTCGATCAGCTGCACCGTGAGCACACACGCCGTCCCCAGAAAGGCAACGCGCACCACATCCACCACCGTGGCCATGGCCCGCGCCACTCGGGCGGGCAGGTGGCGGTACACATAGTCCACCTGAATATGGTTGTTGCGCCGCACCCCTACGGCGGCCCCCACAAACACCACACCAATCAACAAGTAGCGGGCAATCTCTTCGGTCCAGCTGGCCGAGTCGTTGAGCACGTAGCGGGTGAAAAATTGGTAGAACACCACCACACCCAGCACCCAGAACAGGGCCACAGACAACCAGTCTTCCGCCCGGTAGCGAGTGAAGTCGACCGGTTCGTCGTCCACTTGAAAATGCATCTCTGCGGACACCGCCGCAAGTTTTGCATCCGGTGGAGTGGCAGTGTCGAGGCGGGGCCCCGCAACATCGGGAAGTCGTGCAGTCATTCGTGGGCTCTCCAGGCTGAAGCAAATCGGATTTCGGCGTTTTTCATGTGCAGGCGCATGGCATTGCGGGCAGCGTCAGGGTCGCGCGACACCACGGCGTCGAGCAGCAACTCGTGCTCGGCAAAGGCCTGGGCCCAAATACTTTGGCCGGTGAAGTGCGACTCCAGCCGCATATACAGCGGGCCCGTGCGCTGCTCCCACAGCTGCTGCACTACCAGCAGCAAGGCGCTGTTGCCACTGGCCTCGGCAATGCACTGGTGAAACGCTTGGTCAGCGGCAATGCCTTCCGGCCCATGCGACTCGTAGCGCCGCATGTCCAGCACAGCTTGGCGCATGCGCTCCAGGTGCAGTTCGGTGGCATGGCTGGCGGCCAGTGCCGCACATTCACTTTCGATGATCCAACGAGCGCGTATCAGGTCAAACGGCCCGGGCGCGATCTGGCGCTCACCCAGCGACGCCGCGCTGGGCCGCGCCAACACGGTCACACCGGCGCCCACCCGCACATCCACCACGCCCTCTACCTCCAGCGCAATCAGGGCTTCGCGCACGCTGGGCCGACTCACCTTCAGGCGCTCTGCCAGATCGCGCTCGGAGGGCAGGCGGCTTCCCACGGGAAACTCACCGCCCAAAATCATCCGGGAAATTTGCTCCGCAATCTGGCGGTACAGACGGCGGGAATCGGTGTGAGGCAAAGACATAAGAAGGAGATATTGGGGAAATAAATTGGTCTGACCAATATTCTCTCCGACAGCACCAACATCACACAACCTAGAGGAATCACCTAAGGGTAAGCGATATGTTTTTTCGTGATGCACGAAAAAACACTATAAAAACAATAACTTATAAGAGCTCAAAATAGTTTATCGAGAGAATTAAGTGTCAAGGTGTTCGTACAACTCCACTACAAATGGACTGACCAATGGTTGAATAGCACCTTCTTCACTAGCTGCCCTATCGCTATCCCCATGGAAATTCGCCACAACGTCCACCCCGAACACGCCCGCACTCTGGACACTGCGGGCCTGCGCCTCCACTTCCTCATCGAACAGGTGCTGGTCGATGGCGAACTGCACTTCACCTACAGCCACATTGACCGTCTGGTCCTGGGCGGCGCTGTGCCCACCCAGACGCCGCTGGCGCTGGGCGACGACCTGGCACGCCAGTTCGCCGTGCCGTTTTTTCTGGCGCGGCGCGAGCTGGGCACCATCAACATTGGTGGTGCAGGTTGGGTCATGGTGAACGGCGTGCGTTTTGACGTGAACGAACGCGAAGCCCTGTACATCGGCGCGGGGGCCAAGGACGTCGTCTTCCACAGTGTCGACCCGGCCCAACCGGCGCGCTTCTACATCAACTGCGCGCCAGCCCACACCAGCTACCCCACACGCCGCATCACGCTGGACGAGGCCGCGCCCGTTACCCTGGGCGACCCGCTCACCAGCAACCGGCGCACCATCCACAAGTTCATCGTGCCTTCGGTACTGTCCACCTGCCAGCTCACCATGGGCATGACGGTGCTGGCCCCTGGAAGCCTGTGGAACACCATGCCCTGCCACACGCACGAGCGACGCATGGAGGCGTACTTCTATTTCGACATGGCGCCGGACGCCGCCGTCTTCCACCTCATGGGCGAGCCCTCCGAGACCCGCCACCTGGTAGTGCGCAACCAGCAGGCCGTGCTGAGCCCCAGCTGGTCGCTGCACAGTGGCGTGGGCACCCAGTCCTACACGTTTATCTGGGGCATGGTGGGTGAGAACCAGGTGTTTGACGACATGGACCACCTCAGCGTGGCGCAGCTGGCATGAGCGCCCAGCCCCTGCAAACCGCTGCCGCCTCGCCCTTTCGCCTGGACGGCCAGGTCGCCGTAGTCACCGGCGCCAGCCGGGGCCTGGGCCAGGCCATGGCCGTGGCGCTGGCCCAGGCCGGCGCCGATGTGGTCGGCATGGCATCGTCGGACCAGAGCGCCACCGCAGACCTGGTGCAAGCCACGGGTCGACGCTTTCTGTCCCTCCCCATCGACCTGGGCCGCACCAGCGCGGCAGAACAAGCGGCCTGCATGGACCGCGCCGCAGAATGGAAGGGCCGGCTCGATGTGCTGGTGAACAATGCCGGCATCATCCGCCGCGCCGACGCACTGGACACCACCGCCGAAGACTGGCGTGCAGTGTTGAACATCAACCTGGATGCGGCCTTCTACATCGCGCAGGCCGCAGCCCGCCACATGCAACGCCAAGCCACGGGCGGCAGCATCATCAACATCGCCTCCATGCTGTCCTTCCAGGGCGGCATTCGGGTGCCGGCCTATGCCGCGGCAAAAAGCGCCCTCACCGGCCTGACGCGCGCGCTGTGCAATGAGTGGGCGCCGCTGGGCATCCGCGTCAATGCCATCGCGCCCGGCTACATGGCTACCGACAACACCGCCGCATTGCAAGCCGATCCAGAGCGCAATGCCGCCATCCTGGCGCGCATCCCCGCCGCACGCTGGGGGCAGCCAGAAGATATGGCCGGTGCAGTGGTGTTTCTGGCGTCACCAGCGGCGGTCTATGTCAACGGACACACGCTGGCGGTGGACGGCGGCTGGCTCGCTCGATAGCTTTTTTTCGACGAAAAAGCGCATCCAGCCCTCGTGGAATATGCGCCAATAGCTACTGTTTTTATAGCAACCTAACAGCCAGCGACGCTGAGCTTGCGGTACAGCGTTTGCCGGCTGATACCAAGCTGGCGGGCGGCCAGCGATACGTTACCGCGCGTGGCCTCCAGAGTTTGCTGAATGGCGGCGTGCGACAAAGCCTGCAGGCTCTGGGGCAGTTGCACAGCTGCAGGCGGAGCCCCGGGAGGTGCTGTCCCCATGATGGCTGCCTGACCAGACAGACTAGCCGTGACCGCTGGTGCAATCGCTTGCAAAGCGTCCAACAAGTCGTCGGGCATGTGGGCCCAGTCGAGCGTGTCTTCGCCCTCTTGCAGCATGGCGCAGGCGGTGCGCAGCACGCTGGCGTATTGCCGCAGGTTGCCGGGCCAGGGGTAGGTGCTGAGGCGGGCCATGAGCTCGGGGGCAACTTGCACCGGCAGCTCCGGGCTCAGGTCGGCCAGCAGGCGCTCGGTCAGGGCCACCCTGTCGCTGCGCTCGCGCAGGGCTGGCAGGGTGATGGTCAGGCCGTTGATGCGGTAATACAAATCCTGGCGGAAGGCGCCTTTTTCCGACGCATCGGCCAGCTTGCAGTGGGTGGCGCAGACCAGCGCAAAGTCCACCGGCACCGCTTTGCCGGCGCCCACCGGCGTGACGGTGCGCTCTTGCAGCACGCGCAGCAGACGGGTTTGCATAGCCAAGGGCATGTCGCCGATTTCGTCCAGGAACAGGGTGCCGCCATGGGCCTCGCGCAGGCGGCCCACGCTGCCCTCTTTGCGCGCACCGGTGAAGGCGCCGGCCACGTAGCCAAACAATTCAGACTCGATCAGGCTCTCCGGAATGGCACCGCAGTTGATAGCCACAAACGGGCCCTCGCGGCGCGGGCCAGTGGCGTGCAGGGCGCGGGCGAACATTTCTTTGCCCACGCCGGACTCCCCCTGAATCAGCAAGGGAATCGGCTTGGCCACCACGCGGCGCGCCTTGTCCGCGGCGCTGCGCCAGCGGGCGTCGCCGGTGTCCAGCGCGCCCAGGGCGTCTACGCCAGGGCGCGCGGTGGTAGCCGTGGCCACAGGAGCGGCGTGGCGGGTGGCGGGCAGGGCCGCCGGGTCCACTTGCACTTGGGCAAACACCACCGCGCCGTTGTGCAAGCGCAGCTGCTGGGCCTGCTGGGGGCGGCGTTTGTGGCGGGAGAGCAGGTCGTCCAGCCGGACATCGAGCACCCGCTCCAGCAAGGTCGCGCCAATGTCGCCGGTGTGCAGCCGCAAGAGGGCCAGCCCCACGCGGTTGGCCCCCACAATCCAGCCGTCGTCTGACAGCGCGATGATGCCTTCGGCCACACTGCCGATTCCCTCGGGGTGGGCGTGCAGGTGCAGCCTAATGTTGCGTTTGCAGGTGGCCACCATCAGGCGGTTTTCAATCATGCGGGCAGCGGTGCTGACCAGCCCCAAGGTGTGCGCATGGCCGTTGCGGTGGTCGCCGGAAATATCCAGAATGCCGCACAACTCGCCGGTGGCCGACAAAATCGGCGAAGCCGCGCAGGTCAAAAAGCCATTGCGCTCCAAGAAATGCTCGGAGCCATGAATCTCTACCGCGCCACGCTCGGCCACTGCGGTGCCGATGGCGTTGGTACCCCGGTGCGCCTCGGCCCAGGAGGCGCCACTGGTGAGCGCCACGCGCTCAGCCTTGTCCACAAAATGCGGGTCGCCCAAGGTGTGCATCAGCATGCCGGCAGAGTCGGCCAGCACCACCACGCTCTGGCTCTGGCGCACCTGGTCAAACACGTATTCCATGACCGGGCGGGAGTGGGCGAGCAGCGCATGGTTGCTGGCCAGCACATGGCGCAAGTGGTGGGTGCTGGCGTGCTCGGGGGACACCCGGGCGGTGGGCGCCAGACCGGCCGCCATGCTGCGATGCCACGAGCGCGCCAGCCGCTCATCGACGATACCGCTCGGGCACTGCCCGGTTTCCAATAGCTGCTGCCGGGCCTGCCGCAGGGCCAACAAAGGGGAAGGTGATCGCACGTTGTCTCCTGCGCGGAGTCATGTCGCCCCGCTCTGGGTTTCAGTATGGGGGCTGAGCGCGCGGCCGGCAATGGCGCGGACCCTCAGAACTGTCCGAGTGTTCCATTTTGTGACACCTGTCACTGTGGCAAAGCATGACAGTGCGGGCTCACCGACACCTTATGCATTGCCCGACCTTAGAAAAAACCTAATGAAATCAACATCCGCCGCACCGGCCTGCGGGTGGCACGCCTCTTGAGAGAAGAGTGCACCTGCCGGAAGCCAATCCGCAGGAAATCAAACCAAGCACAAGAGGACGACCACCATGGCTATTTACGCAGCACCCGGCGCCGCAGGCGCCAAGATCGCTTACAAATCCCAGTACAACAACTTCATCGGTGGCAAGTTTGTAGCCCCGGTCAAGGGCCAGTACTTTGACGTCATCACGCCGGTCAGCGGCAAGGTCTACACCCAGGCCGCCCGGTCGACTGCCGAAGACATTGAGCTGGCGCTCGACGCCGCCCACGCCGCCGCAGACGCCTGGGGCAAGACCGACGCGGCCACCCGCGCCAACACCCTGCTGAAGATTGCCGACCGCATCGAGCAAAACCTGGAACTGCTGGCCTACGCCGAAACCGTGGACAACGGCAAAGCGATCCGCGAAACGCTGAACGCCGACATCCCGCTCACCGTAGACCACTTTCGCTACTTTGCCGGTTGCGTGCGCGCCCAAGAAGGCGCGCTTTCCAACATTGATGAGAACACCGTGGCGTACCACATCCAGGAACCCTTGGGCGTGGTGGGTCAGATCATTCCGTGGAACTTCCCTATTCTGATGGCGGCCTGGAAGCTGGCACCTGCGCTGGGCGCTGGCAACTGTGTGGTGCTCAAGCCCGCGGAAAGCACCCCCATCTCTATCCTGATTTTGGCCGAGCTGATTGCCGACTTGCTGCCCCCCGGTGTGCTCAACATCGTCAACGGCTATGGCCGCGAAGCCGGCATGCCTTTGGCGACCAGCAAGCGCATCGCCAAAATCGCCTTCACCGGATCCACCACCACCGGCCGCGTGATTGCGCAAGCCGCTGCCAACAACCTGATTCCCGCGACACTGGAGCTGGGCGGCAAGAGCCCCAATGTCTTCTTTGCCGACATCATGGACAAGGACGACGCGTTTCTCGACAAGGCCATTGAAGGCTTGGTGCTGTTTGCCTTCAACCAGGGGGAGGTGTGCACCTGCCCATCGCGCGCACTGATTCAAGAAAGCATCTACGACAAGTTCATGGAGCGTGTCTTGAAGCGCGTGGCCGCTATCAAGCACATGAACCCGCTGGACACCGACAGCATGATGGGCGCGCAAGCCTCCAAAGAGCAGCTGACCAAAATCTTGTCGTACCTGGACCTGGGCAAGCAAGAAGGCGCTGAAGTGCTGGCCGGCGGTGAGCAGGCCCACTTGGGTGGCGACCTCGAGGGCGGCTACTACGTGCAGCCCACCTTGTTCAAGGGCCACAACAAGATGCGCATTTTCCAGGAAGAGATCTTCGGCCCCGTGCTGGCCGTGACCACTTTCAAGGACGAAGCCGAAGCCCTGGAAATCGCTAACGACACGCTGTACGGCCTGGGCGCCGGTGTGTGGAGCCGCAATGGCAATGTGGCCTACCGCATGGGCCGCGCCATCAAGGCCGGCCGCGTGTGGACCAACTGCTACCACGCCTACCCTGCGCACGCTGCGTTTGGCGGCTACAAGGAATCGGGCATTGGCCGCGAAACCCACAAGATGATGCTGGACCACTACCAGCAGACCAAGAACCTGCTGGTTTCTTACTCGGAAAGCAAGTTGGGCTTCTTTTAAGGTGTAAGCAAAGCCCCTTCTTGCCGGAGGGGTTGCCAAGCGGCTACCCCAAGGGCGCCCACCTCATACTGGAGTACCAGAAATCGGTGGTCACCCTTGGGGTAGCCGCTTGGCTTTTTGCGGTGAGATGGTGGTACACCCACCACCCAGCGTCGGGGGCTGTGCGGGCGGACGCCGATTTCTGGTACCCCAGTATGAGGCGGCCGCCCGCACAGCCCCCGACGCTGCGAGCGCCAATAATCCGAAAAACAGGAGACAAAAACTATGGTCGACAAAGTAGTAGCCACCCCCGCCGCACTGGAACTGGTGGCCTTCCTCAAAACCAAACACGGCCCCGACCTCATGTTCCACCAAAGCGGGGGCTGCTGCGACAACAGCGCGGCTAACTGCTACCTGCCCGGTGAAATCACCATGGGTGCGGGCGACGTGTATTTGGGTGACATCGGCGGCAGCCCGTTCTACATCGGCATCGGGCAATACGAGTACTGGAAACACACCCAACTCATCATCGACGTGATCGAAGGCCACGGCGGCACGTTTTCACTGGAAGGGCCCGAGGGCAAGGCCTTTCACACCCGCTCGCGCGTGTTCACGGATGCCGAGTTGGCGGAATTGGGAATCCCAAAACCAGCCGCTTGAAATTGGCACAAAATAGGGCTCTAGCCCCCTATTTCATTGCGCAATCAGCTCCTGATTTCATAGCGTCACGCCATAAACTCCATGTCCCACGGGTAGTCGGCCCGGCCGGCTGGTGTGCCGAAGTTATTGATGTTGGCCAACACCCCCGGCATTTCGGCATCGGTCACCCCGAACCATTTGGCCAAGGTCGCGGCGTACTGATCTACCGAAGTGCGCGGCAGCAATCGGCCCTGCCCCACATGCCACTGCTCCGCAGCCGAGTACACGCGGGGTGAGCCGGTGCCATCGGTCACGTTGATGGGCGGGGCTTCGCCATAAAAGCGTTTGCCGTTCACCGCACCACCCACCACAAAATGGTGACTGCCCCAGCCATGGTCTGAGCCGTCCCCGTTGGAGGCGAGTGTGCGACCGAAGTCGGATGCGGTAAACGCCGTTACCTGGTTCGCCAACCCCATCTCGTCGGTAGCGTTGTAAAACGCAGTCATAGCGGCACTGACTCGGCCCAACAAGCCCCCGTGGTCCCGGATCAGGTTGTCATGCAGGTCAAACCCGCCCATAGAAACAAAGAACACCTGCCGCCGCGCGCCCAGCTGGCTGCGGCCTTTGATCAAGCGCGCCACCATTTTCAGCTGCTGGCCCAGAGAGTCGGTGGGAAACACCGTGCTGGGCTCTGCAAGGGCCAGTGCCGTGGTGACGGCAGCTTCGGCATCCAGCGCCCGCTTGGTAACGGCGTTGTACTCGTTCTCAAGTTTGTGTGCCCGGTTCTCACGCAGCATGTTGTTAATGGCTGTGGCCACCGCCGCGCTGCCGTAGACCGTGGAGTTGGTGGCCGGTCTGATCTTGATTGCTCCATTCGTGCTACTGACCTGGTACTGCAACGCAGTATCACCCGACAAAAACACCGCATTGCCCGATACCGAGATTGCGGTAAACACCGAGGTGCTGTTCAAGCTGTTGCTCAGCGCCAGATCGCCCAGATTCCCGCCCCAGCCCACGGTCGACCCTTCGGGTGAGGACGACTGCCAGATACTTTGCTGGTCATTGTGCGAAAAAAGCTGCGGAGGCCGCGGGTTCGTCACCCGGTCGCTGCTGTTGTACTGGGTGCGGGTGAGTGGCTTGACCAGCGGGCCGACATTGAGTTGCACCGCCATCTTGCCGGAGTTGAACAGCCCGGCCAAGCCTGTCATCGCCGGGTTCAGTGCAAATTGGCGGGTCGTCTGCCCCTGGCTATCGGTCAATGCCACGGAAGGGCTCAGCAGGGTGGGGGTCAGTGCAGATTTGGCCAGGGCAATACCCCCGGCCGTTTGCCCCGAGCCACCGCCCCGGATGGTGCTGTAGAGGTTGTAGTTGGCATCGTCGTAGGGGATCAGGGTGTTGGCATAGTCGTTGCCACCGAACAAAAACACGCACACCAGCGCCTTGTAATCATTGCCCGGGGCGTTGAAGGCAGCCGCTTCCCCCATGGCTGCCAGATTCAAGGCAAAAGGAAGAGCCGTTCCGGTCAAGGCCAGCTGGCCTGAGCGCCGCAAAAAAGCGCGACGTTGGGGGTTGTGCAGATCGTGAGAATTCATGGGGTCCGCCTTATTTCTGCACTAGGTACTCAACATTGGCCATCACCATCAGCACCGCCGCGCAGACACGGTTGCGTTTGACGGTTGCGCTACTGCTGGCGGTAACACTCACGCTCAGCAGGGCATTCACGATGGCCGTGACCGTGGTCCCGGAGAGTTGGCCGCCGGCTAGCAACAAATTGAGGCGCTGCACCAGCGCGGCTGGGTCCAGCACCAAGGTCAATTCAGTGGCGTAGCCGGCTTTGATGTCCGCAGAGCTCAGACCACTGTCAATCACCGTCATCATGTAATTGAGGTAGCCGCCCACGCTACTTTCGTTCACGATCTGGAACTCAGGTGCGACCTTACCCGTACTCAACCCGGTTGCAGGTGGAGCCACTGTCGATGGTGGAACGTAACCCGGCCTGAAAAAGTTGAACACCGACGGCGAGCGCAAAGGGCTTTGCCCTAAGGCGCTGCCGGGCGAACTCAGGTCACCGATCTTCCAGGCACCGCTGGCGGACACTACGCCGAATGTGCGCACCCACTGCACCAGGCGCAGCATGGGTTCGCGCAGTTTCCCGAACTCCGGAGCACTCAGGCCTGTGGCGTTGCGGGCCTCGTCATCCAGCAAGATGGCCGCAAACACGTGCGCGAGGTCACCGCGCACACCGCTCCCGTTATTCACAAACACGGCCGCGACGCGACCGACATACGCAGCGCTGGGATTGCTGGTCACCAGCCGCTGAATCAATTGTTTGCAAATAAACGGGGGCGTGTTGGCATGGTTGAACAAGGTGTCCAACGCCGTTTTCAGGGCCGCTGCACCGGCCGTGTTGGCGGGCACCGTCACACCCAGAAAGCTGGCCGCCAGCGTAGAGTGGTTCGAGGCGGTGAGCTTCATCGGAAGCCGCACGTACGTGGTGTTGGGGATATTGCGCGTACCGCCGCCGGTTTGCGCGATCACGGTGTCGACGTTCTGGCTGCGGTCCACGTCGTAGCCGGTAAACACCCGGGCCAGGTTGCTGACATCGCTGGAGGTGTAGGTCTCTTGAGCTTTGCCGCTGCCATCGAGTTTCAAACTGCCGTCCGCATTCAAAAGATTCAGGCCGACGGTAAACAGCTGCATGACCTCGCGGGCATAGTTCTCGTCGGGCTGGCGGCCGGTGCTGGTGTTTTCTTTGAGGTTGCCTTTGGTGTTGAGGTAGTACCCCATCGCAGGGTTGAGGGTGATGGCCTCCAGCAGATCCCGGAAGTTGCCAAAGGCATGCTTTACCAAGGTATCCCAATAGTGCGCGATTCCGTGACTGCGCCACGAAAAGTCCAGGCCCGCCAGCGAGACAACCAATATCTCCGACAGCGCCAAGGCAGCCCGTTTGCGCATGGGGTCCGGTGCGGTCATGAGCTGACTCCAGATCATGTAGTTGCCCGGGGAATCGCTGTCGTAGTAGTTGGCGGTGTTGTACACATCGCCGTAACCTTGGCTGTTGAGCCAATCCCAACCACTGATACCGGAAGACTTGCCTATTTCCGCTTGTATCCAACCCGCATACCCCCGACTGCGCACCGAAGCGACATCTGCGTCTGTGGCGGCAAAACCGGCTTGCAATAAAAACCGGGCTGCTTGGGTGTCGGTCACGCTGGCCAGCGCACTGTAGGCCGTCGTGTTGAGCGCGACTGCGCGGCCTGCCGTGACCGGCGTGTAAGCGCTGGTCGCTGTGGAGCCACCATCACCGCCCCCTCCGCATGCACTCAATGCGGCACTCGCCAACGCAGCCACAGCCGTTGCGCTCAGTGGATGACCGGGGTCTTGCGTCTCTGGAACGCGTCGGGAAGAGAGAGTTGATGTTTCCATACAGGCCTTGGCATGGCGACATGCCGGCCATCCGGAATGTGCTCTTTCACTAGAGGTTACGGAAAGAACCCGCTTTTTCATCAGCGGGCTTACAAACCGTTACCCCTGAAACATCACGTAGCAGCAGCCCGCTGCAAAGTCTCGCGGGTCCGGATGGCCTCTGAACGGGCAGATTCAGCAAAATCCATGCCCGCAGACGCATACAAAATGGCCCGCGAGGAGTTGACCGCAATCGGTGCTGTGGTCTCACCGTTGACCGACTTCCAGCCTGCTTTGACGGTGGCAACCGCATCGCCACCTTGTGCGCCCACTCCGGGGATCAGCAAGGGCACGGTAGGGGCCAGCGCCCGCACCCGCTCGATTTCTGCGGGGTACGTGGCACCCACTACCAGGCCGAGCTGGCCATTCAGGTTCCAGGGGCCTTGCGCTAGCGCGGCAATGTGCTCGTAGAGGCGTGGCTGGCCGGGCAGGTCGCGCAAATGCTGGGGCTGAAAATCGTCACCACCCGGGTTGGAGGTGCGGCACAGCAAAAAGGCGCCCTTGCCGTGGTACTTCAAGTAAGGCGCCACAGAATCAAACCCCATGAAGGGCGACAGCGTCACGGCATCGGCCCCGTAGCGCTCGAAGGCCTCTTTGGCGTACTGCTCCGCGGTGCTGCCGATGTCGCCACGCTTGGCATCCAGAATCACCGGCACGCCGGGGGCGGTGCGGCGCATATGCTCCATCAGCTTTTCCAACTGGGCTTCAGCGCCATGGGCGGCAAAGTAGGCAATCTGGGGCTTAAAGGAGTTCACCAGGTCCGCCGTGGCATCGACGATAGCGGCGCAGAAGTCGTAAATCTTGCTGGCGTCCCCGCGCAAGTGGGTCGGGAACTTGGCAGGCTCGGGGTCCAGGCCCACGCACAAGAGGGAGCCGTTTTGGCGCTCGGCGGCGCGCAATTGTTCAGTAAAGGTCATGGGTGCCTATTTTAAGAAGGGGTCACACTGTCCATGGCCAGGCACAAATCGGCCCAGGCTTTGGCTTTGTCGGCGCTGTTGCGCAGCAACAGCTTGGGGTGGTAGCTCACCACCACCGGAATGCCGCGGTAGCGGTACACCTGCCCGCGCAATTTGCCCAAGGGCTGGGTCGCCAGCGCGCCGTGCTCGGACAACAGGGTCAGAATAGCAAAGCGGCCGACCGCAAAAATCACCCTGGGTTGCACCAACTCAATTTCACGCTGCAGGTACTGGGCGCACTGCGCCAGATCTGCGGGCGACGGGTTGCGCCCGTGGGGTGGGCGGCACTTCACCACGTTGGTGGCATAGGCACCCTGCGCGCCGGTGCCACTGCGGCTCACGCCCACGGCTTTGAGCATGTTGTCGAGCAGCAGGCCGGGGGCCTCTACAAAGGCTTGGGCGGCACTGTCTTCATCTTCTTCCGGCGGGTCGCCCACCACCATCCAGTCCGCTTGCAGCTGAGCAGCGGGTTGCAAGGTGGCGTGTTTGCGACCGGCGCACAGCCCGCACAACTCGCAGGCGGCGGCTGTATCGGCCAGTCCGTTCCAGTCCAGCGCGGCCAGCTCGGAAGGCTGCACGGGACGCTCGGCTGCCGGTAACACCGGGGCGGCGACCGGTGCCGGACGCAAGGGTGCCACCACGGGCATGGGTGCACTGGCACGGGGTGTTTGCGCCGCCACCGGCGCAGTGCGCGCAGGCAAGGCCGCGGCTTGCGCCGGCGCGTCCTCGGATACGGTTGCGAATGCGGTACCGGGTAGCCACACGCGCACGCCCATTTCCAGCAGCATGGCGCGTTGGCGCTCGTCGAGTTGCAGTGCCATGGTGTTCAGTGCTCCAGTGCCAGGCTCATGACGATGGCGTCTTCACGTTGCCCGCGATCTGCGGGGTAATAGGCTTTGCGCATGCCCACGCGGCGGTAGCCATGCGCCTCGTACACCTTGATGGCGCGCGCATTGTGCACCCGCACTTCCAGCCACAGCCACTGCGCGCCTTGGCCGCGCGCCCAGACGGCCAGTGCGTCGAGCATGATGCGCGCCCAGCCTTGGCCTTGGTACTCCGGCGCGACCGTGATGTTAAGGAGGTGCACCTCGTCCACTCCCTTCATGGCCACAAAATAGCCGAGCAACTGGCCGTTGGCGGTGACCATCTGGGCCTGGTAGCCGCTGTGCAGGGCAT
Source organism: Rhodoferax sp. (assembly GCF_013297935.1). Classification (GTDB taxonomy): domain Bacteria; phylum Pseudomonadota; class Gammaproteobacteria; order Burkholderiales; family Burkholderiaceae_C; genus Allorhodoferax. The sequence continues at coordinate 17,870 of NZ_JAAFIX010000007.1, forward strand.
CGATAAAGTTGGCGCGGTTCCAAGGGTGGGCATACGTGCGCTGCTCTACATGCAACACCTGGTCCAATGAATCGGCCAGCAGCGGCTCAAACACCGCCTCGTGCAGGACCTCCGGGGCAGGCACAGCGCGGTACGGGCTCATGGCGCAGCCGCCGCTGCAGCGGCCTTTTCAGCCTCGCGCTCGGCGGTGGTTTTGGCAACCTTGTCGCGGATATAGCTGGGCATGGCCAACGCGGCATCGACAGCCAGACCTTGCGCCAGCAGCACCGGTGCCAGCCGCAACATGGCGGCCGCCGTAGGCAAGGCCGGGACGACCTCCGCGGCGTCCAGAGAGGTGGCTGGCAAGCGGTCGGCATACACGGTAAACACATTGCCCGCCACCAGGTGGGGCGCGCCCTCCACGGGGCTTGCCACCCAGTCTTGCGGGCGCACAAGGGCACTAGGGCTCAGGGTGCGCCACTGCCCGCCGGTGTAGAGGTAGCGGGCGGCATACATCTCGTCCATGCGTGCGTCCAGCAGCGCGGTCACGGTGAGCTCCGGGGCATCGGGCAGGGTGCGGAAGCGGGCGTCCTCGGCCACAGCCAAGAGCGAGTCCACCGGCAGCACAGGCACATCCGCCCCGAAAGCCAACCCCTGCACCACGGAACACGCGGTGCGCAAGCCGGTGAAAGAGCCAGGTCCACTGCCAAAGCAAATCGCGTCCAGGTCCGCCAGCCGCACACCGGCATCCGCCAACATGCCCAGGATCGCCGCAATCAGGTCGGTAGAGGCCTTGGCGCCACCAGCGCTCAGGTGCTCCACAACACGCGAGCCATCGGCCCCGTCGGTGCGCAGCGCGATCGAGAGAAATTCGGTTCCGGTATCCAGGGCCAACAGGTTCATGCCCCAATTATCCCTGTTGGGCAGGGCCGGATAATGCCCGCATGTTGATCCCCCGCCCACTCTCCCGACTTGCCTGCGCGGCCATTGCCCTGTGGGCGTGGCAAGCCACCGCCCAAGCCCTCCCCCCTGAAGTGGACGCCGCCCTGGCCCGCGCCAAAGTACCGCGCGACGCGGTGTCGTTTTTAGTGACCGAGGCCCAAGGGGGTGCAGCGCCCCGGCTGGCGCACCGAGCCACCAGCCCCATGAACCCGGCATCCACCATGAAACTGGTCACCACCATTGCTGCGCTCGACCTGCTGGGCCCGGCCTACACCTGGGCCACCCCGGTGTATGTGGACGGCACGGTGCAAAACGGCGTGCTCAATGGCAACCTGCACATCAAAGGCCAGGGCGACCCCAAGCTGGTGCTGGAGCGCCTGTGGCTGCTGCTGCACCGGGTACAGGGCCTGGGTATCAAAACCATTGCGGGCGACATCGTGCTCGACCGCAGCGCCCTGGAGGTGCCCGAGCCGGACCCGGCCAAGTTCGACGGCGAGCCGCTGCGCCCCTACAACGTGGCGCCGGACGCCCTGCTGATCAACTACAAGTCGGTGGTCATGACCTTCAGCCCCGACCGCGGCGCCAATGTTGCCTATGTGCAATACGACCCGCCGCTGGCCGGCGTCAGCCTCCCGGCCACTGTGCCCCTGGCACCCGGCGCGGCCGACTGCGGGGACTACCGCAGCGCGCTCAAGGCCGACTTTGCCGACCCGGCGCGCATCCGGTTTGCCGGTAGCTACCCGGCCAGCTGCGGCGAAAAAGTGTGGCCGGTGGCCTACGCCGACCCCAAATCCTATGCAGCCCGTACGGTGCAGGGCTTGTGGGAAAGCATGGGCGGAAAAGTGCTCGGCAGTGTGCGCAACGGCGCTGTGCCAGCTACCTTGCTGGCGGCCAAGCCGGCGCTGGTGGTGAACTCAGCGTCGCTCGCGGAGGTGATTCGCGACATCAACAAATACAGCAACAACGTGATGGCCCAGCAGGTGTTTTTGACGCTGGGCCGGGTCGCAGGCAATGCCCAAGGCCTGCCGACCGATGTAGTGGCCGATGCCAACCTGCCCCCAGGCAGCTTTGCCGCCAGCCGAACTTTGCTACAGCGCTGGTGGAAAGACCGCATTGGCACGGACGATGCGCCGGTGCTGGAGAACGGCTCTGGCCTCTCGCGCCAGGAGCGCATCAGCGCACAGGCCATGGGCCGGCTGCTCCAGGCCACCTTTGCGGCCCCCTTCATGCCGGAGCTGATGTCGTCGCTGCCAATCACCGGGGTCGATGGCACGCTCAAGCGCATCAAAACCCGCACCAGCGGCACCGCCCATCTGAAGACCGGCACCTTGAACGGCGTGGTCACACTGGCCGGCTATGTGCACGCGGCGAGTGGCAAACGCTATGTGTTGGTGGCCTTTATCAACCACGCCAATGCCAACGAAGCCCGGCCTGCGCTGGACGCCTTGGTGGACTGGGCCGGGCGCGACCAATAGGCACCGCGCCGGTTCGACCGCTATGGCGCCGGGCTTACGCCGCGGCGCGGGTCAGGCGGTCACGCACGCCGTCCCACTCGGGGGTGTCGGGCGGGGCTTCGACCCAGATCAGCTTGACGCCCTGCGCATCCATCTCGCGCAGTTTGGAAAACAGCTCATGGGCGGCAGGTTGGGCATGCAGGGGCATGCGGTGGGCTGCGACCAAGGGTGAGCGCACCTGCAGCGGGCTGCGGTGGTACAGCGCGATGGTAGGCCGCTGGTCGGGTGCGGTGACACTGCTGAGCAGGTCCAGCGCCGCTTGCAGGGCCTTGGCATCCATCAAGCGCACCGTGGCGCTGGGCGCATAGTGCGACTCCAGGGTCCCGGAGGCTCTTGGCCCCGGCTGGTTCTTCGCCTCCAGCTCCTCTTTCGATAGCAATTTGCGGCCGCAGGCGTCTTCCACCTGCTGCGCCGTGATGGAGCCCGGGCGCAACAACACCGGCGCGCCCCGTGTGCAGTCGATGATGGTGGACTCGATGCCCACTTCGCAGGGGCCACCGTCCAGGATCAGTAAGTCGTCACCGAATTCGCTGTGCACATGGGCCGCCGTCGTGGGGCTCACGCGGCCGAACTTGTTGGCGCTGGGCGCCGCAATGCCCCAGACCACGCGCCCGCCGTCCGAAGGCTTACGCAGAGTGGCCAGCACCGCTTGAGCGACCGGGTGCGCGGGGCAGCGCAGGCCGATGCTGTTTTGGCCGCCGGCAGCCGCTTCACCCACGCCCTCTTTGCGCGGCAGGATGAGGGTGAGCGGGCCGGGCCAAAAGGCCGACATGAGCTGCTGCGCAAACGCCGGCACCCGGGCGCAGTAGTGCGCCACACCGCCCATGCCGCCGTCAAACGCCGCCACATGCACGATCAGTGGGTGGTCCGCAGGCCGGCCTTTGGCAGTGAATATCTGGCCCACGGCCGCCGGGTCCGACGCATCCGCGCCCAGGCCATAGACTGTCTCGGTAGGCAAGCCCAATAGACCTCCAGCACTCACCACATCTGCGCTGGCAGCTATGGAATCAGGAGCAAGCTCTACGCCATCAGCGAATTGGTAGGCAGCAACAATCATGCGCGGGGCGACACAGTAGCAAGCATTCAGAACGCGGCGATGCCGAGGATGCGCGCGGCCTCCAACGCGGTGGCGCGCACGCCCTCCACGGCGGCGCCGGTGATATTGAGGTGACCCATCTTGCGGCCCTTTTTCGCATCCAACTTGCCGTACAGGTGCAGGTGAGTGCCGGGCAAGGCCAGCACAGCCGCCCAGTCAGGCACACCGCCATTGCGACCGTCCTCGGGCCAGATGTCGCCCAAGAGGTTGAGCATCAGCGCGGGGCTGTGCTGACGCGGCTGCACCAGCGGCAGGCCGGCCAGGGTGCGCACCTGCAGGTGGAATTGCGACACGTCGCAGGCGTCCATGCTGTAGTGGCCGCTGTTGTGCGGGCGCGGGGCCATCTCGTTCACCACCAGACCCCCCAAGCCCGCAGCGGCGGGGTGGGACTCGTCCAGCACAAAAAACTCAACGCACAACACACCCACGTAATCCACGCCGCTTGCTATCGATTTTGCAGCAGCTACCGCACGTTCTGCGAGGGCTGGAGGCAGATTTCCCTCATAAACCTCGGTCACCGCCAGAATACCGTCGCGGTGCAGATTGCGCTGTACCGGCAAGTTCACGCAGGTGCCATCGGCGCCGCGCGCCACGATCACGCTGCACTCCAGCTGCAGGGGCAGCATTTTTTCGAGCACGCAGGGCACGCCGTGGAGGTCGGCCCAGGCGGCGGCCAACTCGGCAGGCGTTTTCACCCGGACCTGGCCTTTGCCGTCGTAGCCCATGCGAGCGGTTTTCAAGATCCCTGGCAGCAAATTAGCGTCAATGGCAGCCAACTGCTCGGCGGTTTCAATGACTGCGTAAGGCGCGCACGGCACGCCGCACTTCACAAAATGCGCCTTCTCCGCCGCGCGGTCCTGCGCAATCGCCACCGCGGCACCACTGGGTGCCACCGGCCGGCTCTGGGCCAGCTGGTTCAGCGCTTGGGCGGGCACGTTCTCAAACTCGGTGGTGATGGCTACCGACACGGCCGCCAAGCGGGCCAGACCCTCAGGGTCGGTATACGCAGTTTGCACATGGTGGTGGCTGATGCGCCCGGCCGGGCTGGTGGTATCCGGGTCCAGCACCGCGGTGAAAAAGCCCATTTGCTGCGCCGCGTGGGCAAACATGCGACCCAACTGGCCACCACCCATCACGCCCAGGGTCGTTTCTGTGCTGGCGCCCAACGCAGCGGCTGCCGATCCGGTATCTGTTGCAGCCATTACGTAGCGCTGCCGGTCACCGGCAGGGTCATGTTGCGGGCGGTTTGGGTCTGGTCGATGCGGAAAGCGTCGAGCTCCATGCGCAGGTCCGGGTTTTCGTTGGCCAAGAGCGCCACCGCAAACAAGGCCGCGTTCGCCGCACCGGCGTTGCCGATAGCGAATGTCGCCACCGGAATGCCTTTGGGCATTTGCACAATGCTGTGCAAGGAGTCCACGCCGGAGAGCGCTTTGCTCTGCACCGGAACGCCCAGTACGGGCACCGTAGTTTTTGCGGCCAACATGCCCGGCAAATGCGCCGCACCGCCGGCACCGGCAATGATGGCTTTGAGGCCACGGCCTGCCGCCGCTTCGGCGTAGCGGAACATGTCATCGGGCATGCGGTGCGCGGAAATCACGCGCGCCTCGAAGCCGATACCAAACTGTTGGAGAATCTGGACTGCGTGTTGCATGGTGTCCCAATCCGAGTTGGAACCCATGACGACGCCGATTTGAATTGTTTTCATTGTTGAATTTTACTTTTTCACCCCGAGCTACTTCCCCATGATCGACGTCACCCTTGAAAACTTCGAAACCGAAGTCATCGCCGCCTCCCACCAGGTGCCCGTTCTGGTGGACTTTTGGGCGCCTTGGTGCGGCCCGTGCAAGACGCTGGGCCCCTTGCTGGAGAAGGTGGAGGCCGACTACGCCGGTCGCTTCAAGCTGGTGAAAATCGACTCCGACCAGGAGCAGCAGCTCGCCCAGGCCTTCGGCATCCGCAGTATTCCGACCTGCGTGTTGATGATCAATGGCAAACCGGCCGACGGCTTCATGGGCGCGGTACCCGAGAGCAAGCTCAAAGAGTTTCTGGACAAGCATGTGCCCACCGAAGAGGTGCTGGAAGCAGAAGCCGACGTTCAGGACGCCGAAGCGCTGGCAGAAGCCGGTGACCCGCTGGCCGCTTTGACCAAGCTGCACGAGGCGTTGACCCTGAACCCCGGTAACGATGACGCCCGCTACGACTACGTCAAGCTGCTGATTGAGAGCGACATGATTGAAGACGCCGAGGCCGCCCTGGCCCCGACGCTGGCCTACATCCCCAAGCAGCAGCGCTTTGAGGCTTTGGCCCAGTTTCTGGATGCCATCAAGTTCGTGCTGACCGACGACAAGGGCCTGTGGACGCCTGCCCAGTTTGACGAAATCATTGCCACCAACAAGCGCGACTTCGAGACCCGCCTGGCCAAAGCCCGCGTGCTCATGGTGGGCGGCGACTGGACCGGCTCCATGGACGAGCTGCTGGAAATCATCATGCGCGACAAAGCCTGGAACGCCGAAGTACCCCGCAAGACCTTTGTGGCCATCCTCGAACTGCTGACCCCACCCAAGCCCAAAGCAGACCCCGCTGCTGCCGGTAAAGCCACGGGCGGTATCGAGGTGCTGGGCAAAGTGGTGCCTGAGCAGGACCCTCAAGCACAGCTGGTGGCCAGCTACCGCCGCAAGCTCAGCATGGCGCTGAACTGATAACGCACTGCCTCCCCCAACAGCCGCCTTGTGGCGGCTTTTTCATTTCTGGGGCCTTAGGCACGCGGATAGCGGTGCCCACATTTCAAGATTCTTTCACTCAACCTGCGCGCTAACCCCATTGCAGGGCGAGCCCGCGGACAGCACGATACCGGCATGGATGTGCTGTTGGTTGAAGATGATCTGGATCTGGTGGACGCCTTGGGTCGTGTATTGGCGTCGCGTGGGTTCAAGCCGGTGTGCTGTGCCGATGGGCATGAGGCATTGGCGTGGATGCGCAAACGCAGCTTCGACGCGGTCATTCTGGACCTGAGCTTGCCGGGGTTGGATGGTCTGGACGTATTGCAACGCATGCGGGACTTGGGCTTACGTCTGCCCGTGCTCGTGGTCACCGCCAGAGCCTCCATCGGCGAGCGGGTCACCGGTCTAACCCTTGGTGCCGATGACTATCTGACCAAGCCTTTCGACACCGAGGAACTGGTGGCTCGCCTGCGCGCCCTGATGAGGCGCAGCCAGGGCACCGAAGACTTCCGCTGCGGGCACTTGCAGCTCGACACAAACCAGGGGCTGTTCCTGCGATCCGGGCGCCCCTTGGAGATTGCCCCCCGAGAAAGCGCTATGTTGCGCGCCTTGATCACCAAGCCGGGCCGTCCGGTGTCCAAAGACGACTTGTTTCAGGCCATCTTCGGCGACGATGCCAGCCACCAAAGCGATGCCATCGATCTGCTGGCGCACCGTTTGCGCAAGCGCTTGGCAGGCAGTGGCGCAGCTTTGTTGACGATGCGCGGTATCGGCTACCTTCTGGTGGACGAACTGGGTCACGACAGCAAGGACTCAGCATGACCCGGGCCAACGGCAAAGCCGCCCTGTCGATGCGAAGGCAATTACTACTGATGTTCTTGCTCTGCACAGGCCTGGGTACGGCCATCGGTGCACTCGGGTTCACAGCGCCCTGGCTGGTGGTCTTCATTGCGGTGGCGGGCGCACCGACGCTATGGTGGCTGGCGGGGCTGTGCCTGCGGCCGGTGCAGCTACTGGCTAAGACCGTGGCGGGCCGTCAGCCCCAGGAAACAACGCCCTTGGACCATACCCCGGCAGCAGAGCTGGAACCGATCATGCGTGCCTTGAACGTGCAATGGCAACAACAACAAGATGCTTTGGAGCAACAGCAGCGCTTCATTGCGGAAGCCTCGCACCAGCTGCGCACGCCATTGGCAGTGCTGAAAACCCAGTTACAGGGCGTGACGTCCGGGGAGCTTCCAGCCTCTGACACCCTACTAAAAATGCTGCGTACGCTGGATCGTGCAAGCCATCTTGCGAATCAACTGCTGTCGCAGGCGAAAGTGGAGCAGAAGGTGCGTCATGCGCAATGGACCACCGTAGACCTGCACCATCTGGCCAGTGATGTTTTGGTCGAATTCGCGCCCTTGATTGCCCGCAAACAGTTGGAAGTTTCTCTGGACGCCGAACCCGTGCGGCTCATGAGCGACAGCTGGCTAGTCGGTGAATTGCTACGCAATCTGTTGGCCAATGCAATACGCCAATCCGCGTCCGGGGCGAGTCTGGGGGTAGTCGTTCGCCATCTACCGGACGAAATAGAACTTCTGGTCTGGGACAACGCCGGTGGATTGGACGAAGCGGTGCGGGAGCGTCTGTTCCAGCCTTTCGAATCGGCCAGCGGGGGCACCGGCGTGGGTTTGGGCCTGTCGATCTGCAAGCAAATCGCCGTTTCCATGCACGCGACGCTGGACCTCTACAACCGTATCCAGCAGGGTGCCGTGCTGGGCGTAGACGCCGTGGTCCGCTGGCCCCGGCCCGAGCATGCCATGGCACAAGACTCCGCCGAACAAGCTCACTCGATGCCGAATGTGGCACTGTCGAAAGCTATCTTGAGGATGCCGGCATGAGGGCTGGCCTGGAGATCCTCGGGGTGACCAAGACCTATGCCAATGGGTACCGGGCACTGCACGGAGTGGACGTGCACATACCGGATCGCCGATTAACGACACTTCTGGGCCCCTCCGGATGCGGCAAAACCACACTGCTGCGTCTGGTAGCCGGACTGGAAAGACCCGATGCCGGGCACCTGATTTTTCACGGGGAAGACGTCACCTCCAAGAGCGCAGAGCAACGGGACCTCAGCCTGGTGTTCCAGAACTACGCCCTGTTTCCCTACCTGAGCGTGGAAGACAATGTCTGCTACGGCTTGCGCATGCAAGGCCTGTCTGTGGCGAGCCAGCGTGAGCGCAGTACCCAGGCCATCGCGCTGGTTGGTCTGCATGGCTTGGAAAAGCGTATGCCGCATGAGCTCTCCGGCGGCCAGCAACAGCGCACGGCATTGGCCCGCGCCCTCGCACTGCAACCCCGCATCTTGTTGCTGGATGAGCCCCTCTCCAACCTCGACAGCAACTTGCGACGCCATATCCGTGAAGACATCCGCGCACTGCAACAGAGGCTGGAACTGACGGTGCTGTACGTCACCCACGACCATGCAGAAGCCATGTCAGTCAGTGACCGCGTCGTCGTCATGCAAGAGGGCCGGATTGTGCAGATCGGCTCTCCACGGGATCTTTATGAACGCCCCCTGTCGGAGTTCATTGCCGGCTTTATGGGTGACGCAGCCACCTTTGATGCGGAGGTGAACATCCAGGGATTGGTGCATCTGGGTCCCTTACAGATCGGCCCCTACCCCGGACTGCGCCGTGGCGCTGTACGCGTCGTCGTACGGCCCCACGCCTGGCGTATCGCGCCAGCAAGTTCAGCGGGCTTACCGGGCAAAGTCTTGCGGAGCGCTTTTTTGGGCCCCTCGTCGGAAGTGTGCGTACGCACCACCTTGGGTGAAATATTGGTACAGATCCCGTCCGAGGGCACGGCCTATACCCCCGGCGCCCCGGTCAGCTTGTTTTTGTCAGCGCAGGGGGTCAGCGTGTTACTGCCCTCCATTTTTTCCAACGTTCCCGAACCCCTAGTCCAACTCTAAAGGAGACTTCCATGAAGAAAAACCACCTGATCGCCGCTGCGTGTATCGCGCTCTCGCAAGCCAGTGTTTATGCCCAATCCGGCAACGAGGTCAACATCATTTGCTCCGGCCAAGCGCCATGGTGCAGCATGATTGCCGTCACCTTCGAGAAGAGCCAGGGCATCAAGGTCAATATGACGCTCAAGGGCTCAGGCGAAGCGGTCGCCCAACTCATGGCCGAAAAAGCAAACCCCAAGACAGACATCTTTTTCGGAGGTACGGGGGACCCGCATCTGGTGGCTGCAGAGCAAAACCTGACCCAGGAATACAAGTCTCCCCTGCTGCCGAAGTTGTACGACTGGGCGCAAAAGCAGGCCGCACAGTCCGGCTACAAGACGGTAGGCATTTATTCCGGACCTTTGGGTTTTGGATACAACACCGAGCTGATTGCCAAGAAGAAGCTGCCCATCCCGAAGACGTGGGCGGATCTGATCAAGCCTGAGTACAAAGGCGAAATCCAATCCGCCAACCCGTCCTCCAGCGGTACGGCATACACCATGATTGCCACTCTCGTGCAACTAATGGGAGAAGACAAGGCCTTTGATTATCTGGCCAAGCTGCACAAAAACATTGCCACCTACCAACGCTCCGGCGTAGGCCCCATCAAGGCAGTGGCACGTGGAGAAGCCGCAATATCCATCAGTTTTGTGCACGATGGCCCCGGAGAAAAAGCCCAAGGCTTCCCCTTGGAAACTGTCACCCCCACCGACGGCACCGGTGCAGAGATCGGCTCCATGTCCATCGTGCGCGGTGCGCGCAACTTGGAAGCGGCCAAGAAGTTTTATGACTGGGCTTTGACGCCGGGCGCACAGGCGCTGGGCGCTGCCACGCTGCAGTTCCAGCTACCTTCTAACCGGGACACCAAGGTGGACCCGCGCGTGCCGGATTTCCGCAAGATCAAGATGATCGACTACGACTATGCCAAGTACGGTCAGTCCGCTGAGCGCAAACGACTGATCCAGCGCTGGGAGCGCGATGTGAACGGCCAATCACGCTAATTCCCCTCCTTCCCTGCCAACCCGCCCGCCGCTGCGTTCTGCAGCAGGCCGGGCCCTGCCTCACGCCGAATCTCATGACCTCTTTACACCCGTGGCGAACACGCCGCGTCATTGCCCTTTGGGCAGCCCTGGGTGCTGCGGCCTTTGTGCTGTTGCCCTGGTATTTTCTTCAACGAGGGGGGCTGTGGGAGGCCCTGCCCGGCCTGTGGGGGCCCGCTGTCAGTGCCAACGGCTGGACGCACATGGCGAGTCATGCCCACCCCTGGCTGGGGGTCGGCCTCGCGGGTCTGCTCCTCGCAGCCTCTGCCGTTTTCACGGACACACCGCGCCGTCAGGGCCTATTGCTATGCAGTGGCGCCGGCCTGGGTCTGGCAGGGCTGGTGATCAGCGGATTTGCCATCGGTATGGTGGGATGGACCTGGGACTGGCTTACTGCATTGGCAGGTACCACAGACTACGCCCAACCCGGCATGGGATGGGGTGCCATGGTGTTGATAGTGAGCCTGCTGGCACTGCTCTCCATCGGTGTGGCCCGGCTGGGGGGATTCAAGGGTGACGCCTTCGTGGCCGGTGTCGTGTTGTGTTGCACTGCTTTGCTGGCGCTGTTTGTGGTGTACCCGGTCCTCAAGTCCTTGGTGGGCAGCGTACTCAATGATGAAGGAATTTTCTCCATCAGCGCCTTGTGGGACCGGATCGGCACAACTCGAATCTGGGGGCTTGGATGTATCAGTGGCCAAGGTCGCTGCGGTGTGGCGTGGAACACACTGGGTCTTGCATTGCTCACCGCCACGGGGACCACGATCCTAGGCACGTTGATCGCGCTATGGGCAGAGCGTGAAGCGAAAGTATTGGCAAAGCCACTCAATATCTTGGCCATGCTGCCCATCATCACGCCACCGTTTGTGGTGGGCTTAGGGCTGATTTTGTTGTTCGGGCGTGCCGGGCTCTTCAATCAGTTTCTGGAGTGGGCTTTTGGCATCGAGCCCACGCGCTGGTTCTATGGTTTCTTCGGTGTCTGGCTGGCCCAGTTGTTTGCCTTCACCCCTATTGCCTTCATGATCATGCGCGGTGTGGTGCAAGGCGTGAGCCCTTCCATGGAGGAGGCCTCGCAAACATTGCGCGCCAGCCGAATGCAGACTTTTTGGACAGTCACTCTGCCCCTCCTCAAGCCGGGCTTGGCCAATGCATTTCTGGTGGGATTCATCGAGAGCATGGCGGACTTCGGGAACCCGATCGTAGTGGGCGGACAGTTCGCCGTGTTATCCACTGAGATCTTCTTTGCCATCGTGGGAGCTTCTCTGGACCCCGGCATGGCCGCGGCCTTGTCGTTGATCCTGACGGTGTTTGCGCTTGCGGTCTTCTTCATCCAGCGCAGGGTGCTGGGAAAAGGCAGTTTCACCACGGTTGCAGGCAAGGGCGATGCGGGTTTGCCCATGCCCCTGCCTACGGGTATCCGCAAGCTATGTCTCGGTGTGGCAGGCCCTTGGCTGGTGTTTACGTTGATCGTGTACTTGTTTGCCTTCGCAGGTGGTTTTGTCCAGACCTGGGGCAGGGACTACACCCTCACGCTGAACCACTTCCGCACGGCCTTTGACGTGCAATGGGGAGAGTACGGTGTGGTCTGGGCAGGCACTGCATGGAACTCGCTGTTTACCACCGTATCGCTGGCGGCCATGGCCGCCCCTTTGTGTGCGTGCCTCGGCCTGCTGATCGCCTGGTTGCTGGCACGTGCGGAGTTCCGGGGTAAAGCCAGCTTCGAATTCGCAGCACTCTTGACCTTTGCAGTCCCGGGTACCGTTCTTGGTGTCAGCTATATCCTGGCTTTCAACGTCCCTCCGGTGGAGTTAACCGGTACGGGCCTGATCATCGTTTTGTGCTTTGTGTTCCGCAACCTGCCCGTCGGGGTACGTGCGGGGACCGCGGCCTTCAAGCAATTGGATCGCTCCCTGGACGAGGCGTCCCTGATGCTGCGCGCCAACACTCTCACCACTTTGCGGCTGGTGGTACTGCCCCTCATCAAGTCAGCGCTGGTAGCGGCGCTGGTGTATTCATTTGTGCGCTCCATCACGACGGTGTCTGCCGTAATCTTTCTGGTCACTGCGCAGTACGAGCTGTCCACCACTTACATCATCGGCCGTGTCGGCAATGGTGACTACGGCGTAGCGTTGGCGTATTGCACGGTGCTGATCCTGCTCATGTCCTGCAGCACCCTTCTGGTCCAAGCCTTAGTGGGTGAACGCAAACTCGGCCGTCGCAATGCTGCGACTGCCCATTGAAATTTTTCCGGATGATTACCTCCATGAACAACACTGGAATTTCTTTCCGTCAGGTCTCCAAGCGCTATGGCGGCGCCCACAGCCCTCTGGTAGTCAACGCGATTGACTTTCATGTTCCCAAAGGGACGCTGACTACCATCCTCGGCCCATCCGGCTGTGGCAAGACCACCACCCTGCGCATGATCGCCGGGCTGGAGTCGCCCTCCAGCGGCCAAATTTTCATTGACGGCCGCGACGTCACCCACTTGGGGCCGGCGGAGCGCAACGTGAGCATGGTCTTTCAGAGCTATGCCTTGTTCCCCCACATGTCGGTACTGGAGAACGTGTCCTACGGACTGAACGTCAGCGGCGTACCGAAGCAGGAGGTAAGCGAACGAGCCCGCTCTGCAATGTCCATTGTGGGCTTGGGAGGGTACGAAAGTCGCTACCCCGCCGAGTTGTCAGGGGGGCAACAGCAACGCGTGGCTTTGGCACGTGCACTGGTGCTGGAGCCCTCTGTTCTCTTGTTTGATGAGCCGCTATCCAACCTGGACGCACGCTTGCGCCGCTCCATGCGCGAAGAAATCAGGGCACTCCAACAGCGGCTGAAACTGACGGTGGCCTATGTGACCCATGACCAGAGCGAAGCGTTGGCTGTCAGTGACCAGATCATTGTGATGAATGGAGGGCAGATTGCGCAGGCCGGAAGTCCGCGCGAACTGTACGAAAACCCGCAAACGGAGTTTGTGGCCGGCTTCATGGGCGAAGCCGTGTTGCTCAATGGCCAATGCCTGGAAAATGGATCGGTGGAATTGGGTCCCCTCACGCTCTCCACACCGCGTCGCTTGAACGCAGGCCCGGTAAAAGTGGCGATTCGCCCCGAAGCATGGTCCGTCCATCCCGGACACAGCGCGGGCCTGCAAGGCACTGTGAGCAAAGCGGCTTATCTGGGGAGTTTTCAGGAATTAACGGTAGATACCGTTCTAGGACCCATCTTTGTCGTGGCCTCGGATGCCCAAGGCCACTGGTCTCCCCAGGATGAGGTCACCTTGAACATCACCCAACGAGGCGTATCCGTCGTAGCAGCTTGAACGGCATGCGGGGGCCAGTAACTCTCCACCGGCCAGTAGCGGCCGGAGTCCGGTGTCAGCACCTTGTCCATCAACGGCCCGTAGGCGCTGCGCCTCAGGCGGCGCGCACGTGCAGGCCGGCGTGCAACACAGCCTGGCGCTCGGTGGCCAGCACACGCTGGGCGTTGAGGCTGGCGATCGGAATGCTTGCGTCCTGCGGAATGCCGCCGCTGAGCTGCAGCGCCAGGTAGCGGCCACAGCACACCCGCAGAAAGGACGCAAAGTTCTCCACCTCGCCACGCTCCTCCACCAACTCGTCATAGAGCTTGGTGCAGAGTTGAGGCACGGTCATGCTGTCGCGTGTGGCAATCTCATCCAGCACACGCCAGAACAGGTTTTCCAGCTTGATGCTGGTTGCCACGCCGTGCAGGCGCACCGAGCGGGCGCGGCTTTCGTACAGGGCGGGGTCGGCGCTGATGAACACTTGGCACATAGCTGTCTCCTCGGTAGGCTGCCCCGCATGGTGCGGGCCAGCCCCCACGGCGTCAATGGGAGATACGTGTACCCAGCAGCGCGAGGAACTGCGCAATCCAGGCCGGGTGCGCAGGCCAAGCGGGCGCGCTGACCAGGTTGCCTTCGGTCACTGCTGCGTCTATAGCGATGTCGGCGTAGGTACCGCCCGCCATCTCCACCTCCACCCGGCAGGCCGGGTAGGCCGAGCAGGTACGGCCCTTGAGCACACCGGCACCGGCCAGTAGCTGCGCACCATGGCACACCGCAGCCACGGGCTTGTTGGCCTCAAAGAAGTGCTTCACCGCAGCCACTACAGCAGGGTAGGTGCGCAGGTACTCAGGGCCACGGCCGCCAGGAATCACCAGCGCGTCATAGGCCTCAGGTTTCACCTCGGCAAAGCTGGCGTTCAAGGTGAAGTTGTGCCCGGGCTTTTCGCTATAGGTCTGCGCGCCCTCGAAGTCGTGGATGGCGGTCTTGATGTGGTCGCCCGCCTTCTTATCAGGGCACACGGCGTGCACCGTGTGGCCGACTGCCAGCAGCGCTTGGAAGGGCACCATGGTTTCGTAGTCTTCGCAGTAGTCACCGCAAATCATCAGGATCTTTTTCGCTGCCATGTTGGTCTCCTCGTTATGGATGGAAGACCAATTTTTAGAGCGAAGCGCACCGGCGTGGTGGTACCGGGTTGTTACATCACGCGCACCGCGAAAGCACTATCAAAATAGTAGCAGCTTGCGCAGTGTTGACCTGGGCCAGAGCCCCAAACACCCGGAATCAGGCGGTCAGGCGCTGCAAGGCTTCGCGGTACTTGTCGGCCGTCTTTTCGATCACCTCGCGCGGCACGCGGGGTGCAGGGGGAGTTTTGTCCCAAGGCTTGCCGTCCACCAGGGCCTGTTCCAGCCAGTCGCGCACGAACTGCTTGTCGTAGCTTGGCGGGTTGGTGCCAACCTCGTAACTTTCCACCGGCCAGTAGCGGCTGGAGTCCGGGGTGAGTACCTCGTCCATCAAGGTCAGGGTGCCGTCGTTGTCCAATCCGAACTCGAATTTGGTGTCGGCAATGATGATGCCTTTGGTGAGCGCAAACTCGGCTGCCACCTTGTAGATCTGGATGCTGATGTCGCGGATTTGGGTCGCCAAGTCCAAGCCGATCATTTCCACGGTTTGCTCGAAAGTGATGTTCTCATCGTGGTCGCCCACGGCCGCCTTCGCAGCCGGCGTGTAAATCGGCTCTGGCAGCTTGCTGGCGTTTTGCAAGCCCGCGGGCAGGGCTACGCCACAGACTGCGCCGTTGTGCTGGTATTCCTTCCAACCGCTGCCGGCCAGATAGCCACGCACAACAGCCTCCACGGGCAAGGGCTTCAGGCGTTTGACCAGCATGGAGCGCCCTGTGACTTGCGCCACTTCCGCCGCCGTTACGACGCTCTCAGGGGCATCGCCGGTCAAATGATTGGGGCACACATCGGCACCGTTTTTGCCCAGCTTCTCGAACCAGAACAAGGCCATCTGGGTCAGCAGCGCGCCTTTGCCGGGAATAGGCTCGCCCATGATCACGTCGAACGCACTCAGGCGGTCGCTGGCCACCATCAGGATACGGTCGTCACCCACTGCATAGTTGTCACGCACTTTGCCGCGGGCAAGCAGAGGAAGGGACAGGGCGGAAGTGTGCAAAGCTGAAGTCATGGCGTCCAACAAAATAAAAAGGCTTCGCCCCGGAATGGAGGGCGAAGCCTTGGATTATCGCAAGTTCGCGCCGGCATGCGGCGCGGCAGCGACTCAGGCGGTGATCGCGCTGTCCTGCACCACTTGAGACAACTCGCCCCGGGCGTATTGGCCCGCCACCACTTGCAGGCTGTGGCCCTTGATGCTGGCAGCACGGCCTTCGCAGCCGAATTCAATGTAGCGCTGCTTGCACAGTTGCTTGGCGGCCTCGCGCGCGGGCTTGAGCCACTCGCGGGCATCGAACTTTTCAGGGTTCTCGAACATGAACTTGCGCACGGCGGCTGTCATGGCCATGCGGATGTCGGTGTCGATGTTGACCTTGCGTACACCAAAGGGAATAGCGCGCTGCACTTCTTCAACCGGCACACCCCAGGTCTGGGCCATCTTTCCGCCGTATTGGTTGATTGCGGCCAGCAACTCTTGCGGCACTGCACTGGAACCATGCATCACCAAGTGGGTGTTGGGAATGCGGGCGTGGATTTCTTTGATGCGCTCGATCGCCAAAATGTCCCCGGTGGGCTGGCGGGTGAACTTGTAGGCGCCGTGGCTGGTGCCGATGGCAATCGCCAGAGCATCCAACTGCGTCAGTTTGACGAACTCAGCAGCCTCTTCCGGATCGGTGAGGAGCTGTTCACGGGTCATGACAGCGTCGGTGCCGTGGCCGTCTTCCTTGTCACCCTTCATGGTTTCCAGGGAGCCGAGGCAACCCAACTCGCCTTCCACCGTCACGCCCAGCTTGTGGGCCATGTCGACCACTTTGCGGGTGACTTCGACGTTGTATTCAAAGCTGGCAATCGTCTTGCCGTCCGCTTCCAGCGAGCCGTCCATCATGACGGAGCTAAAACCGAGGTCAATCGCACCTTGGCACACCGCAGGGCTTTGGCCATGGTCTTGGTGCATCACCACGGGAATGGTGGGGTAGCTTTCCACAGCGGCCTGGATCAGGTGCTTGAGAAAGTGCTCGCCGGCATATTTGCGGGCACCGGCGCTGGCCTGCATGATCACGGGGGCACCCGCTTCTTTAGCCGCCTCCATGATGGCCTGGACTTGTTCCAGGTTGTTGACGTTAAACGCAGGAATCGCATAGTTGTGCGTTGCCGCGTGGTCCAGAAGCTCGCGCATCGAAACGAGTGCCATTTTTTCTATCCCCAGGAAGTTAAAAATCCGTCAACGGACCGCTTTGGTAACCGCTTGGTAACTTTTACCATTGCCGGATTCTACTCGCCAAGGGTTAACCCCCGCCATCGGAGCTTGGGGCATAAAAAAAGGGAGCCTGCGCTCCCTTCTCTTGATGCCTGAAGCCCGCTCAGCTCACTGCGCAAATTTTCAACATATTCGTGCCCCCCGGTGCGCCCATGGGCTCACCGCAAGTGATGGCGTAAATGTCGCCCTTTTGCACGATGCCGCGGGTCTTGAGGTGCTTTTCAGCATCCATCAGCGCCGTGTCGCGGTCTGCGCTGGTGCCCATCAGCAGGGGGCGCACATTGCGGTAGAGCGTCATCTTGCGCTGGGTGCTGACTTTGGGGGTCAGCGCGTAGATCGGCACATGGATCAGGTGGCGGCTCATCCACAGCGCGGTGCTGCCGCTGTCGGTCATGGCCACAATGGCTTTGGCGCCCAGGTGGTGGGCCGTGAACAATGCGCCCATGGCGATGGACTGGTCGATGCGGGTGAAGGTTTTGCCGGTGAAGTCGGCATCCAGCTTGACCATCTCGCTGCTCTCGGCAGCCAAACAAATCTTGGCCATCTCGATCACGGTTTCCAGCGGGTACTTGCCGGCTGCGGTTTCAGCGGACAACATCACCGCGTCGGTGCCGTCGAGCACCGCATTGGCCACATCGCTCACTTCCGCGCGGGTCGGCACGGGGTTGGTGATCATGGACTCCATCATTTGCGTGGCGGTAATCACCACCTTGTCATGCTCGCGGGCCAACTTGATCATGCGCTTTTGCAGTGCGGGAACTGCCGCGTTGCCCACCTCGACAGCCAGGTCACCACGGGCGACCATGATGCCGTCGGAAGCCAGCAGGATTTCTTCCAGCTTGGGGATAGCCTCAGCGCGCTCGATCTTGGCAATCAAACCGGGCTTGTGGTTGTACTCGGCGGCAGCCACGTTGCAGAGCTGGCGCGCCATTTCCATGTCGGTCGCGTTTTTCGGGAAACTCACCGCCACGTAGTCGGCCTGGAAGCTCATCGCTGTGCGGATGTCTTCCATGTCTTTGCCGGTCAGGGCGGGCGCCGTCAAGCCACCGCCTTGTTTGTTAATGCCCTTGTTGTTGGACAACTCGCCACCCAATTTGACGGTGGTGTGGACTTGGTCACCGACGACGGCGTCCACCACAATCACGATCAAACCGTCGTTGAGCAAAAGCACGTCGCCGGCTTTGACTTCTGAGGGCAGCGACTTGTAGTCGAGACCCACGGCATCGATATCGCCGAGCTCGGTGCGGCCGGCATCGAGCACAAACTTCTGGCCCTGTTCCAGAAACACTTTGCCTTCGGCAAATTTACCAACGCGGATTTTCGGGCCCTGCAGGTCGGCCATGATGGCCACTTCGCGGCCGGCGCGCTGCGCGGCTTCGCGCACCAAGCGGGCGCGGTCGATATGGTCTTGCGCCTTGCCGTGGCTGAAGTTCAGCCGGACCACGTTGACGCCGGCTCGGATCATCTGCTCCAGAATGGCGGCATCGCTGGAGGCGGGTCCGAGGGTGGCAACAATTTTGGTGGCGCGGCGCGGCATATGTCTGTCTCCTAGAGGTAGTTACCTATTTTTACACGCTTGTATGTATCTTGGTTACATGCAAGGCACAAGATCGCACAGTGGCGGGTATCTACGGGGTCCGGCGAGTTACATGGCATGGTGGAATCGAAAGCTTTTCCGCCTCATTCGTTCACACCCCGCACCATGAATGCCGCCGCCCTACACACTGCTGCGCTGCTGGACAGCACCCACGGCAAGCCCAAGTTGCTGGTGGTGGACGATCAGCCCGTGCACCTGCAATTGCTGATGCATACGCTGTCTTCGGACTACCAGGTGTATATGGCGACCAGCGGCGAGCAGGCGTTGGCTCTGTGCCGGAGCGACCCGCCCGACCTGGTGTTGCTGGACGTTTTGATGCCGGGTATGGACGGGTTCTCGGTCTGCAAAGCCCTCAAGGCGGACCCGCGCACTGCCGGGCTCCCCATTATTTTTGTGACCGCCCGCTCGGACCCCGGCCAGGAGACCCACGGACTGAGCCTCGGGGCGGTGGACTTTATTGCCAAACCCATCAACCCGGCCGTGGTGAAGGCACGGGTGCACACCCACCTGACCCTCAAGTTTCAGTCCGACATGCTGAAAAAGCTGGTGTTGTTAGACGGCTTGTCGGGCGTATTCAACCGCCGCTATTTCGATCAGCAGCTGGCCTCGGAATGGGCCCGCTCTACCCGCAGCAATCAGCCGCTTTCGCTGATTCTGGTCGACGTTGACCACTTTGAAGCCTACAACGCGCGCTACGGCCATCAAGCCGGAGACGACTGCCTGCGCATGATCGCCGTAGCGCTCAAAGGGGTTTTGCGCCGGCCGGCGGACCTGGTGGCCCGCTTTGCGGGCGAAGAATTTGCATGCCTTTTGCCGGACACCTCGCCGGCCCACGCGCGCAAACTCGCCAATGACATGGAGCAACGGGTGCGGGAACTCGCGGGCCTCAAACCGGAACATGCGGCACTCCGGCAAGTCACCGTCAGCCTGGGGCTCATCACCCGCCTGCAGGCAGCACCGGTGTCGTGGGAGACTTTTCTACACACAGCCAGTGAGCAACTTCAACTCGCCAAGAGGGCCGGCACCGGACAAATCAGGGCAACCCAGCTCGAAGGCGTGGCCAACCCCACCTCTTGATACCGGTAGCTTGCACAAAAAAGGCACTTCCGGTTTAGAACCAAAAGTGCCTCCAGCCCTTGCCTTATATGCGCAAGTAGCTACTAATTTAATAGTATTCAGGCCCCGGCGCGCTTACCCAGAATCTCAAACGCGGGCAGTGTTTTGCCCTCCAAAACTTCCAGGAAGGCACCGCCACCGGTCGAGATGTAGCCCACCTGTTGTTCGATGCCGTACTTCGCAATCGCCGCCAGGGTGTCGCCGCCGCCGGCAATGCTGAACGCACTGCTCTCGGCAATCGCTTGGGCAATGACCTTGGTGCCATTTTCAAACGCAGCGAACTCGAAAACGCCTACCGGGCCATTCCAGACGATGGTGCCGGCTTTTTTGAGTTGCTCCGCCAGCGCCTGGGCGGTTTGCGGGCCGATGTCCAGAATCAGATCGTCATCCGCCACGTCGGTCGCCGCCTTGATGGTGGCGGGAGCGTCGGCCGCAAAAGTCTTGGCGGTCACGACATCGGTGGGGATAGGCACTGCCGCGCCACGGGCCTTCATGGCCTCAATGACTGCTGTGGCTTCGGCCAACAAATCAGGCTCCGCCAAGCTCTTTCCGATCTTCAGGCCGGCGGCCAACATGAAGGTGTTGGCAATGCCGCCACCGACAATCAGTTGGTCTACATTGTCTGCAAGGCTCTTCAGAATCGTGAGCTTGGTAGACACCTTGGAGCCGGCCACGATAGCCACCAGTGGGCGCTTGGGCGCCAACAAGGCTTTGCTGATGGCATCCATTTCCGCGGCCAACAAGGGGCCGGCGCATGCCACAGGGGCAAACTGGGCGATTCCGTAGGTGGATGCCTCTGCACGGTGGGCGGTGCCGAAGGCGTCGTGCACAAAAATGTCGCACAGGGCCGCCATTTGTCGGGCTAGCTCTTCGTTGTTCTTTTTCTCACCCTTGTTGACCCGGCAGTTCTCCAGCATCACCAGCTGGCCGGGAGCCACGGTCACGCCAGTGGTCCAACCAGACACCACGTCAATGTCCCGGCCCATGAGTTCCCCCATGCGCTTGGCGACCGGCGCCAGGGAATCCCCGGGTTTGAACTCGCCTTCGGTGGGGCGGCCCAAGTGGCTCGTCACCATGACTGCGGCGCCGGCCTTCAGGGCCATTTCGATGCAGGGAATGCTGGCTCGGATGCGGGTGTCTTCGGTGATGTGGCCTGCGTCGTCCTGGGGCACATTCAAGTCGGCGCGGATAAAAACACGTTTGCCGGCCACTTGGCCTTGGGCCACCAGATCAGAAAAGCGGATCACTTGCATGAAAAAACCTCGGGATAGTTAATGGAAAGCCGGTACAGATGCCACGCAGGGCCCGTAGTGCGCGCATTGTAGAAGCGCCCCGGTGGTCGCCGGGTTCCCTACCGGGTACGGTGCAGTGCTACCAGCCCCAACCGATATGCAGCGGCAGGTAGACCGCCATGCCGGACATGATGGTCCCCAGCACCGCCTGCCCTTTGCCGTGGCGCCAGAAAAAATAGCCCAGCCCGGCCACCACGGCATAGAGGCGGGCGTCTTTCAGGGTGTGAATCAGCTGGCCCTGCAGCATCACGATTTCGGGCACGATCACCGCCGCCAGCGCCGCAATCGGCGCATATTGCAGGCCTCGCTGGGCCCATGGCGGCAGCGCCCAGTTTCTATCGAGGATGAAAAAGAAAGAGCGTGCAAGCACGGTAATACAGGCCAAGCCGAGGATGGTGAGCAAGGTCCATCCATCGGTGCGTCCGTCAAGCCAGGTCATCATGCAGCCCCCTGCTGTTCCGGCGCGGCCTGAAGGCGGGACTCCAGCAACAGACACACGGCCACCGCAGCGGCAATCGCCACCAGAATGTTGAGCTTGAGCGGCAACGCAAACGCAGCCACCGCCGCCGTGCCCGCCACCCCTGCAGACAACCAGCGCATGCGGGTGCTTGCCAACGAGGCGAGCATGCCCACCAGCGCCAAAATACCGGCAAAGCCCAGCCCCCAGGATGTCGGGACAAAGTTGGCCAGAATCACGCCCGCCACACTGCTCAACACCCAGCTGGCCCAATTGATGCCCCCATTGCCCGCCAAGTAGGCCATTTGCCTGCGCTGCTCTTGCGGACTTTGCCCCGGGTGGGGAAATCGCTTGGTAAACAGCACATACGTCAGGTCTGCTGACAAGTAGCCGGTCACGAGGCGCTGCCAGCGCGGCAGATGCATCAGGTAGGGCCGCAAATGGGCACTGAAAACCACGAAACGCAGATTGACGCAGAAGCCCGTGGCCAGAATCACCCACATGGGCGCGCCGGCTTGAATCAAAGGCATAGCCGCCAGTTGCGAGCTGCCGGCGAACACGGTGAGCGCCATCAGCAAGGCCTCGGCAGTGCTGAGGCCCGACTTCACCATCGCCACGCCGGTCATCAGCCCCCATGCTGCAATGCCAGGGGCCACCCCGGCCATATCGGCAAATCCTTTGCGGAACTCTGGGTGCCTGTAGTTGGCGGGTAAGAAAAACATCAGGTAGACGAGGCAGGGCTGCCCGCCCCCTCAAACCGCTGCCCGGACTCAACGGGGGTTCCGCGCAAAAAGTCAGCGGCCGCCAGGCGCTTGCCGCCGGGCTTTTGCAGCTCCGTCAAAAGCACTACGGAATTCATAGCAGCCACCGCAATACCCTCCTGGGATACCGCCTCAATTCGGCCATTTTCTGCCGATGGCGCATTCGACAGGACACGGGCATTCCAGACCTTGATGACCTCGCCATTCAACACCGTACTCGCGCCCGGAAACGGATTGAACGCACGGATACGCCTGACGATGCTCGCACCGTCATCGGACCAACGGATCGGGGCTTCGTCCTTCTCGATTTTGTGCGCGTAGGTCACGCCATCGGCTGGCTGGGCAGTGGCCACCAAAGTGCCCGCTTGGGCCAGTGCCAGCGCCTGAACTATCAGGTCCGCGCCCAAGGCTGCCACTTTGTCGTGCAGGGTGGCGGTGCTGTCTTCTTGCGTGATCAGCACCGGCTCCTTCAACAGCATGTCGCCGGTGTCGAGCCCCGCATCCATTTGCATGATGGTGACGCCTGTCTCCGCGTCGCCCGCTTCAATCGCCCGGTGTATGGGCGCCGCGCCACGCCATCTGGGCAGCAGCGAGCCGTGGATATTGAGGCAACCGAATCGGGCTCTCCCCTCGGGGCTCTGGCAAGACATGTCATCCAGTACCCATTGGGGCAGTATCAAACCGTAGGCTGCGACGACCATCACATCGGCATTGGCGTCCGCCAGTGACTTGCGCGCCTGGGCAGCATCTTCCGGGAATTTTCCATCCAGGCGCAGGCTACGGGGTTGGGCCACCGGAATCTGGTGCTCCACCGCGAATTGCTTAACGGCAGAGGCTTGCAGCTTCATCCCCCGGCCAGCCGGCCGGTCCGGCTGACTCAACACCAGCGCAATGGTGTGGCCGGCCGCATGCAGCCGCTCTAGGGCCAAACGGGCGAACTCAGGGGTCCCTGCGAAAACAATCCGCAAGGGGGTGTGCGATGCCGGCACCTAGCGCGCGTCCTCGCGCTTGGCTTTGATCATTTTGGTTTTGATGCGGTTACGTTTGAGGGGCGACAAATACTCAACGAATACTTTGCCCATCAGGTGGTCCATCTCGTGTTGTATGCATACGGCCAGCAAACCATCGGCTTCGATAGTCCGGCTATTGCCATCTGCATCGAGTGCTTTGCAGTGCACTGCGTTAAAGCGTGTCACGCCGTCATAAACACCGGGCACAGAGAGACAGCCCTCTTCGTTCAAGTGGGTCTCCGGGCTGGTCCACACCAGTTCCGGATTGATGAGGACCATCGGCTGGTCGCGATCTTCAGAAACATCGATCACGATGACCCGTTCGTGGACATCGATCTGGCTCGCCGCCAGCCCGATGCCACTGGCGTCGTACATGGTTTCGAGCATGTCAGTGGTCAGGGTACGGATGCGTGCGTCCACTGCTTGGACGGGCTTGGCCACCGTGTGCAAACGGGGATCGGGATAACAAAGAATGGGAAGTAGAGCCATAAGTGCCGCCTTGGAGATGTGGGTATTTTCGCCACTTTTACGCTTGCTTGCATTACAGGCAGTCCAAAAACGTTGCTGAATCAAGGGGTTGAGCGCAAAATCGCGCGTAAATTATCAAGTTCACACCCTGATTTGCACCCTATGACGACACACCTGATGGCGAAATCCCGCTTGGCAATTGCCGCCTTGGCAACATTGGCGGGCGCGCTGGCGAGCTCCGAAGCGTGGGCGCAAAACTTTCCGATCAGCAGCGGGCAGCGCCAAACCGCAACGGCGGTAGCCCAAAAGGGGGTTCCACTGAGTGAGCTGGCAGCCAATGCCCCTGAGCGCTACACCATCAAGAGCGGCGACACGCTGTGGGGTATTTCCAGTCTCTTCCTGAAAAGCCCTTGGCGCTGGCCCGAGTTGTGGGGCATGAATCTCGACGAGATCAAGAACCCGCACCGGATTTACCCCGGTCAAATTTTGATTCTGGAGCGCGTCAACGGTGTTGCTACCCTCAAGTTAGCCAATGCGGTCGGCTCCAGCAACCAGCCCGTCGATACGGTGCGGGTCAGCCCTCGCACGCGCTTTGAGAGTTTGCCGGACTTCGCACTCCCTACGCTGCGCACCAGCGTGATTGAAGCCTTTCTGGCCGAGCCGTTGATCGTGGACGCAGCCGGACTGAGCGCGGCCGCACGAATCGTTGCCACCCAGGAGGAGCGTGTACTTCTGGCGCGCGGTGACCGCGCTTACGCGCGAGGCACCGAGACCCCGCTGCTGGACAACCAGGAGAAAGAGCAGCTTTTCCGCGTTTTCCGGAACGCCACTCCACTGAAAGACCCCGGCACCGGCGAAATTCTGGCCTACGAGGCCCAATATGTGGGCAAGGCAACTCTGGCGAGAAGCGAATCAACCTCTGATGTGCCGGGTCCGGACGGCACCACCGTGAGTGCGATTGTGCCGGCCACTATCGATATTATTTCGGCCAAAGAAGAGATGCGGGTAGGCGACCGCCTTTTGCCGGAGCCACCCAAACAGTTCGCGAGTTATACGCCCCGGGCACCTGAAGGCAAGGTCGCTGGCCGCATCGTCTCGGTGTACGGAAGCACATCGATCGTGAACGCTTCACAGAATCAGGTGGTTGCCATCAGCCTTGGCAAGCGGGACGGTATCGAATCGGGCCATGTTCTGGCAATTCAAAAAGACGGTGCGCGGGTGATGGATAAGTCAGACCCCAGCCGTCCGCTGATGAAGTTGCCTGATGAGCGCAACGGCATCCTGATGGTGTTCAGCGCTTACGAAAAGGTCTCTTACGCACTGATTCTTGAAATCACAGATGGCGTGCGCGTTGGTGACCGGTTGATGAACCCTCGGTAAGCGCCAGCGGGTTTAGCGATGGACTCGGCTGAGCTCAAGGCGTGGCTCCGTCTTGGCCTGACGGAGGGCGTCGGGGACGTCTCTGCGCGGGCACTTCTGCAGCACTTTGGTCTACCGGACGCTGTATTCAGTGCCAGTGAAGCTGCGCTTCGCGAATGTGTTTCTCCGCGGCAAGCACTAGCGCTACTCCGCGAGCCTCCAGAATTGGAGGATTTGCTTGCAAAAACTGAATCGTGGCTTTCCGGGGCACCGCAGCAACGTTGTGTTGTTACGCTTGGAGACAGCGCCTATCCTGAGGCTCTGCTCAACACCGAAGACCCTCCGCTACTACTTTACGTTTTAGGGCGCATTGATATTTTGGCGGCCGGGTTTGCCGAGTGCAGCCGGACCGGGGTGGCCATCGTCGGTAGCCGGAATCCCACACCACAGGGCACGCAGAATGCGCGCCAGTTTTCAGCCGCCCTTGGCGAGGCGGGTATGACTGTCGTCTCAGGCTTGGCTTTGGGCATTGATGGCGCTGCCCACGAGGGTGCGCTATCAGGATATGCACATTCCGGCTGGAGCACTGTGGCAGTGGTGGGCACGGGCCTTGACCGGGTATATCCCAGAGCACATCTGGACCTTGCGCACCGCATTGCTGAGCGCGGCGTGCTCATCAGTGAGTACCCGCTAGGCACCGCGCCGCATTCCGCCAATTTCCCCAAGCGGAACCGGATCATCTCCGGTCTGTGTAAAGCAACGCTGGTGGTCGAGGCAGCACTCAAGTCCGGGTCCTTGATCACTGCGCGAATGGCGGTGGAGCAAGGCAAGGATGTTTTTGCGATCCCCGGCTCTATCCACTCCCCCCAAGCCCGGGGGTGTCATGCTCTGATTAAGCAAGGTGCGAAGTTGGTGGAGTCTGCACAAGACATTCTGGATGAACTACCTGCGACCTCATCTCCAAGTTCCGATGGGTCAGTGGGAGCGGGCTCATCGGTAGCCGCGCCCAGCGTAGAGCTGTCATCTCTAGAGTTGGGGCTGTTGAATGCCCTGGGTTTCGAGCCCACGTCGCTGGATATGCTTCAGCAACGCAGTGGAATGGATACTGCAACCCTTCAGGCCCTGCTGATGGGGCTAGAGCTCTCCGGCTGGGTCGCGCGCTTGCCGGGGGGCAAGTTTCAGCAGCTCGGCCGCGCCTGAAAACTGCTTTTAACAGTTCAATCCTTGGAAAAGGGGGGCAGTTTGCAAGGCCCCACAAAGTCCTGTTTTTGTGCGCTATATTGGGCTCCATGTTTGAAGTCCTCGCCTTTGTTTACGAAAATTTTTGCGCTGAAGACGGCTGTCCCGAGCCCATGCATCTTCAGAAAAAACTCAGTGCCGTGGGCTTCGATGCCGAGGAAATAGCCGACGCATTGGACTGGCTCTCCGGCTTGAGCAATGCCGCACGATTTGCCAAGCCTGCGGTGGCTTCAGCGCCTACCGTGCAGCACCTCACCGGTTTGCATCTGCCGTCCAGCGACAGCACCCGAATCTATTCTCCGCAAGAGCAGAGTCAATTGGGCTCGACCTGTTTGGGATACCTGCACTTCTTGGACTACGCGGGAATTGTCCCGCACCATATCCGTGAAGTTGTCATGGAGCGAGCAATGGCAGTGCAAGACGGCCCGGTTACCTTGGAAGACTTAAAACTCATCATCCTGATGGTCTTCTGGAGCTTTGGTCAGGAACCCGATGCGTTGGCGCTGGACGAGTTGTGCAACGGGGACGATATCCGCGTCGTCCATTGAGTCGCGCCCTGCCGATGACAATTACGCGAGCAGGCGCTCCGGGTTGGCTTCCAGCTTAGCGAGTGCATCACGGGTGGCCCGCACCGTGAGCGCCTCTTCTTCCTGTGGGAGCAACAGGCCGGCCTGCAAATAGGCAGCCAAGCGCCCTCCCTGAATAAGAAAACTCTTGCCCGCAGTCGAAGCGAATAAATTCAGGTGCTTCTTGTCACTGCGCCACGCAAACTGCACCTGTGTGATCTGGTGGTTATGGTCCAAGGTGTACCAGGTACCCAGTTGTAATTCGTGGGCCCAAGCCATCATGGCGGCGGTCGGTTTGGAGCCGCCGTTGGCCACCACCTCGATAGCGGAGGCATCGATTCCGAGCATCATCTCTATGCTTTCGGCATCGAGAGGCAGATCGCCCATACCGTCTTCGGAAACGAAATCTTCCAGATTCCCTAAGCGCTGGGCCATGGCATCGATCTGTGCTTGCGGAATCGCCTGCGTCTTGGACATAAATGCATCGGCCAAGGTGTCGCTGATCCGTTTCACATGGGCTTCTTGCTCGGAAGGCGCCATCGCAAGCAGCGTCATCCCCGATCGGAGTCGCAACAGCAGATTCGGCAGGTCTTGGATGACACGGGCCCGATCCGAGCGATTGGGTTTCGCACTGGCAGCCCAGACCAGATCGGTCGCCGATTTTTTGAGTACCAACGTATCGGCGTGCTGAGGCCCTTTGCGCACTGCCGAAACCGCCAACGCCTCCGCCCAGACTTTGAACAAAAAGTCACGGATTTCTTCGCGTACCGGCATGCCCTTCAACATGTTGCGCATCTCAATCGTGTATTGGATGGCAAGGGTTTCCTTTTGCTCCACTTGCTGGGCTACGCCCACGACCTTCTGTGCCGGGCCTTTTTCTGTCAAAAACTTGGCAAGGAACTTTTGAAACTCATCAAAAACGATCTGATAGACCTTTTTCCCGGTTTCAGGGTACTGCTCAATCACCTGCACAATGCGTTTGATCTCGGCCTCCATGGCACTGCCATGCACACCGACCGCATCAAACCCCATCACACAGGACCCCATGCGATCAATCAGCATGCGCGCAGGATGTGTCGCGGTGCCAAAAAAGTCAGGGTCTTCCAAAGCGACGCGCAAGACGGGCATCTGAAGACGAGCAAACCAAACACGGATACCGGGAGGGATACGCTCTTCTGCCAAGATGGCCTGAAACATCAACGCAACGATCTCAATCGTTGCCTTTTCACCTTTGGTCTCCGCTTTCTTTTTGAGCTCCGCAGTTTTTTCTCGCAAATCTCCCGCAACACGTGCCACTCCGGCAGGGCTGTAGTCTTCAAACTGGGTTCCACCCGGGGCATAGGTCCCTGACGGCCCGGGCCGGTAGGCCATAGCCTCCGCCAATGCTGGAGACGGAGCATGATGCTCCGTACCTACAAAGTCGCCACCACCGTGGGTCACAAACAGTTTGCGGATCTGACCGATCACCCCTTGTGCTCGGCTCCGCGCGCGTGCCAGCGGTGTGGTGGCGGTCAACATGCGAGTTTCCTCTGCAGCACCATAGGCCACACCAGGGCCACTGGTCGGGCTCGATTGGCGCCAGAAAGGCGTGGGTGTGGAGGTGCTCACACCTTGCGGACCAGATGCCGCTCCCGGGCCTGTTGGCGCGGAGGCAGCAGGCCCACCCCAGCCTAGACGGCCACTGAAAAAGCCACCGCCACGCCCTTGGGAACCCGGGGCCTCCGCACCAGGATACCCCGCGCCTGATGGACTTTGATGGGCAGACTGGCCTTGCAATCCGCCTCGCGAAGTGGGTTGCCCGTAAGAGGTCCCGCCGAAGCCACCGCCTTGCGGCCCTGAACCTTGCTCAGCGTAGTTAACGGGACCATGGCCACTCATACCCGCTTCTTGCGGGCTTTCCATAGCGGGGGCATGGCCCGTTGGGGGTGCATTGTTTGCTCTGACAGGGGCTTTGACGCGGTCCTTCAGCTCTATGCTTGGCATTACGCCTTTGTTGATGAGCACCTCATTGGCATTTTTATAAGCCACGGTCAGGCGCTCGATCAACAGCCGCTGAACCACCTCGGTCACCAAAGGCCAGGATTCGCCCGGCATTCCGGAGTTTGCCCATTGCTCCACAAGCAACAAAACTAGAACTTCAGGGCGAAAGAGATCTCTCCCGTCCAGATCGTCGGAGGCCTCGAGGTACTTGATTCGAATGCGCAAGTCATCCAGTTGCGGCAAGACTTTTTCGTTGACCGCCAGAACCATGCGGGAGGCCAAAATTTTGTTTTCAACCACCTCAGTTCCAACCAGCTCCAGCCCGGCTGCTTCCAAACCGAGCGACTTTTTCTGAACTGGAGGGTCCAGACACTCGCGCCAGGCTTTATTCGTACCCTCAATCCACAGTGGCTTGCTTTGTTTGTAAGCCATCCAAAAGTCCCGCCGCAGCTGCGCTTCACGGGCATTGGTCAGTTCATCCATGAGGGTCGTCAGTCGCTCCTGCACTGCCTCACTGATTTCCAGCAAGGCCTTACCAGCCTCTGCAAGAAACCGCTCACGCAAAGCACGGGTCAGCTGCAAACGGGGTGAAAGCGCCTGACGGGTAACCATGGATGAAGCGCCCTCTCGTTAAACCGTTGCGCCGGCGTTGGGGTCGGAAGGATCCAATTCTTTTTTAGGCCCGCCCTTGACCAAGTCCTCACGCTGGATGCCCAACCACATTGCAATCGCGGCCGCCACGAAAACGGAGGAGTAGATTCCGAACAGGATGCCGATGGTGAGCGCCAGCGCAAAATAATGGAGCGTGGCACCGCCGAACACCAACATGGACAACACCATCAATTGCGTCGATCCATGGGTGATGATGGTCCGGCTGATGGTTGAAGTGATCGCGTTGTCAATGATCTGCTCGGTATTCATCTTGCGGTACCGGCGGAAGTTTTCCCGGATTCGGTCGAAGATAACCACGGACTCGTTCACCGAGTAACCCAGCACGGCCAATACCGCCGCCAACACGGGCAGCGAAAACTCCCACTGGAAGAATGCGAAGAAACCGAGAATGATGATCACGTCATGCAAGTTGGCAATGATGGCTGCTACTGCAAACTTCCATTCGAAACGGATCGCCAAGTAGATCATGATGCCAACGACCACGAAGGCAAGCGCCTTCAGGCCATCTGCCGCCAGTTCGTCGCCCACTTGAGGGCCCACGAACTCTGTGCGACGCATGGTGGCCGACGGGTCTGCAGCCTGGAGCGCTGCCATGACTTTTTCACTTTGCTGGCCGGATGTGCTGCCTTTTTGCACTGGCATGCGGATCAAGACATCTTGTGCCGTACCGAAGTTTTGGACCTGCACATCATTGATACCCAAGGTATCAACCGTGCTACGGATTTTGTTGAGGTCGGCCGGCTGCGAGTAGCTCACCTCCATCAACGTGCCGCCTGTGAACTCCACCGACAAATGCAGGCCACGGGAGAACAAGAAGAACACAGCCGCCACGAAGGTGACGAACGAAATCAGATTGAAAACTAACGCATTCCGCATAAACGGAATGTCACGGCGGATCTTAAAAAATTCCATGACTTTTCCTTAAGGGGTGGTGACTTCGTTACCCGAATCAGGGCGCCACACCGTGCCGATAGAAACCGTTTTCAGCTTCTTTTGGCGACCGTACCACAAATTCACCAAGCCACGCGAGAAGAACACGCCGGAGAACATGCTGGTCAAAATGCCCAGGCAGTGCACCACAGCAAAGCCCCGCACCGGACCGGAACCGAATGCCAGCAAAGCCAAGCCTGCGATCAGCGTGGTGACGTTGGAGTCGATGATGGTGGCCCATGCACGGTCATAGCCGGCGTGAATCGCGGCTTGGGGCGATGCCCCGTTGCGCAACTCTTCGCGCACCCGTTCATTGATCAACACGTTGGCGTCAATCGCCATACCCAGTACCAGAGCCATGGCCGCCATACCGGGCAGCGTCAAGGTGGCTTGCAACATCGACAACACTGCCACCAGCAGCAGCAAGTTGAATGCTAATGCCACGCTGGAAATTACGCCAAACAGCATGTAATACATGCACATGAAAACCGCCACCGCCAAGAAACCCCAGGTCACGCTGTTGAAGCCTTTGGCAATGTTTTCAGCACCCAAGCTCGGGCCGATGGTCCGCTCTTCAATGATTTCCATAGGGGCAGCCAAAGAACCCGCACGCAACAGCAGTGCTGTATCGGCCGCCTCTACGGTGGTCATACGACCGGAAATCTGAACGCGACCGCCACTGATTTCAGAGCGAATCACCGGTGCGGTGACCACTTCGCCTTTGCCTTTTTCAAAGAGCAGAATCGCCATCCGCTTGTTGATGTTCTCCCGCGTCACATCGCGGAAGATACGGGCACCCTTCGCGTCCAGCGACAGATTCACCGTGGGTTCCTGTGTCTGACCATCGAAACCGGGCTGTGCATCTGTCAGATTTTCACCGGTCAGAATGACCTGCTTTTTGACAATAACCGCATTGCCCTCGCGGTCCAGATAACGCTCGGAGCCAAATGGCACCGGACCCGTACCGGTTTCCGCGGAGCGGGCTTCTGTGCCCTCGTCAACCAGACGAACTTCCAAGGTCGCTGTGCGACCCAGAATATCTTTGGCTTTGGCGGTGTCTTGCACGCCGGGCAACTGCACCACGATGCGGTCCAGTCCCTGCTGCTGAATCACCGGTTCGGCCACGCCCAGCTCGTTGATCCGGTTGTGCAGGGTCGTGATGTTTTGCTTGAGCGCTTGCTCTTGGATTGTCTTGCCGGAAACGGGTTTGATGGTGGCTACCAGCTTCACATCAGCGCCGTCGGCCGCGGTCACTGCATCCAGATCCGCAAACTGGTCTTGGATAATGCGTTGCGCAGATGCTGCGGTGGCAGCATCCCGGAAACGGACTTCAATGGTTTGGCCGTTGCGGGCAATACCGCTGTGACGGACATTCTTCTCGCGCAAGACGGTGCGGATATCGCCAGACAGGGACTCGGCCCGTTTGGTCAGTGCGGCCTGCATATCGACCTGCAGCATGAAGTGCACACCACCTCGCAAATCCAACCCCAAGTACATGGGGGAAGCGCGCAACGAAGTGAGCCATACCGGCGAACGCGACAGCAAGTTCAAAGCAACGATGTACGCCGGGTCCGAACCTTCCGGGTTGAGCGCTTTCTGAACCGCGTCCTTGGCCTTGAGCTGCGCGTCAGTGTCGGTAAACCGAACTTTTATCGAGGCGCCATCTAAAGAAACCGCATCCGGGGTCAGTCCGGCGGTTTTCAACGACTGCTCTACCTTGGCCAGCGTTGCTGCATCCACCTTCACTGAAGATTTGGCCGCAGACACCTGCACAGCCGGAGCCTCACCAAACACATTGGGCAGGGCATATAAGCCACTAACCACCAGCGCGACCAGAATGATCGCGTACTTCCACACCGGATAACGGTTCATGATCGCGCTTTACTAACGGTTAAGAACGGCTGCTTACTTGATAGAGCCTTTGGGCAGCACTTGAACCACTGCGCTGCGCTGCACCTGCACTTCGACTCCGCTGGCGACTTCCAGGCCGACATAGCTGTCACCCAGCTTGCTCACTTTGCCCAGCACGCCGCCGGCAGTTACCACTTCATCACCCTTGGCTAGGGCGTCAATCATGGCGCGGTGCTCTTTTTGCTTCTTCATCTGGGGGCGGATCATCACGAAGTACAGCACCACAAACATCAACACCAAAGGCAGCATGCTCATCAAAGAGGATTGCATGTCTCCGCCAGCGGCAGCAGGAGCAGTTTGGGCAAAAGCAGAAGAAATGAACACAGGCAAACTCCACAAAAGGGATCAGAGAAAAGAATTTCAACCCGCGGCACGGCCGCAAGCGAACCGACCGGCTTGCAGCCAGTCAACCGGTCATTGTAAGCGGGGGAAAAGGCCCGCCCGTGATGGGCGGGCATGGCCCTAGGCGGCCCGGGCCTGTTGGCTTGCGGGCTCGGCGTGATAGCGGGCCAACAGATCTACCCACTGGCGGCGGGCGGCTTTCAGATGGCGAACCTTGACGTGGCCGAATCCTCGGATTTGCTCCGGCACCCTTGCAAACGCAGTGGCCGCCTCCCGGTTGGACGCCGTCAACCCGGGGAGAATGCCTTCAATAGCGGCCTGGTATTGCGCAATCAAAGCCCGCTCTTCGCGTCGTTCCCCGGTGTACCCGAACACATCCAGGGCAGTACCCCGCAGCACCTTCAAAGGTGCCAGGAGACGGAAGCCCCACACCATCCAGGCGCCGAACCGGGACTTCAAGGCTTCACCCTGTGCGTTCTTGCGGGACCAGAGCGGGGGTGCCAAGTGGTAGGCGAGGGAGAAGTCCCCCTCAAACATGGCGTCCACCTTGGCACGAAAAGCGGGGTCGGTTTGCAAGCGCGCCACCTCGTATTCGTCTTTGTACGCCATCAACTTGAACAAATAGCGCGCCACGGCTTCGGTCAATTGCAGCTTGTCCCCTTGCAGCGCAGCCTCGGCGGCCCTCACCCGATTCACAAAATCGGTATAGCGACCGGCGTAGGCTTCATTCTGGTAGGCCGCCAAGAAGCCGCTGCGTCGCTTAATCATTTCGTCCAGTGTTTCTTTGCTCCGGGGAACAAAGCTCAGCACCTGCCCCGGCGTCAGGGCCCGCTGCACCGCAGGCCAATCGACCGCCGCACGGCGACCCCACTCAAACGCTGCCTTGTTGTTGCCCACGGCAACCGCATTGAGCTCAATGGCGCGCATCAGCGCAGCCAGCCCCAGGGGAATCCAACCTTTCTGCCAGGCATAGCCCAGCATCATGGGGTTGGTGTAGATGCTGTCGCCCATGACCTTGGTGGCCACCGCATCGGCATCGAACAAGCCCACATGGCTCTCGCCCACCGTGCGGGTGATATCGCTCACACACTGGTCGCCAGGGTTGGTCCAGTCGGCGTTGCGCACAAATCCGGCCGTCGGCACGGTGTTGGTATTCAAGGCCACATGGGTACGGCCCGGACGCATTCGGATCAAGGTTTCCTTGCCGGCGACCACCACCGGGTCGCAACCCAAGACAAGGTCTGCCGACGCGGTGCCGACTCGCGTGGTGCGGATCGCGTCTTGAGAGGCGCCAATCAATACGTGGCTCCAGGTCGCGCCGCCTTTTTGAGCAAGGCCCCCGGCGTCCTGGGTGACGATGCCTTTGCCTTCCAAGTGCGC
Organism: Rhodoferax sp.; assembly: GCF_013297935.1. Classification (GTDB taxonomy): domain Bacteria; phylum Pseudomonadota; class Gammaproteobacteria; order Burkholderiales; family Burkholderiaceae_C; genus Allorhodoferax. Next base: position 51,954 of record NZ_JAAFIX010000007.1, read on the forward strand.
AGCCACGCCCAGCAACTGGCCAATGGTGATGACCCCCGTGCCCCCCACCCCTGCCACGATGGTTCCCCAGACACCCCCGGGTGCCGTGGAAAGGTCGGGGATCTGCGGGTCCGGCAACGCAGGCCAACCACTGGCGTCGGTTTGCAGCTTTGCGGGCTTTTTGAGCTGCCCGCCTTCGACGGTGACAAAACTGGGGCAGAACCCTTTGACGCAGGAGATATCTTTGTTACAGGTGCTCTGATTGATCTGGCGTTTGCGTCCGAAATGTGTTTCCAGAGGCTCCACGCTCATGCAGTTGCTTTGCACACCACAGTCGCCACAGCCCTCACACACCAAATCGTTGATGACTACGCGCTTGGCAGGGTCCAACAAGGTGCCGCGCTTACGGCGGCGGCGCTTTTCGGTGGCGCAGGTCTGGTCATAAATGATGACGGTGGTGCCTTTGATTTCGCGGAACTCGCGCTGGATGCGGTCCAGCTCGTCACGGTGCTCAATGGCAATGCCCTCGGGCAGCCCATCCACTGCGTCGTATTTCTCGGGCTCGTCCGTCACTACTATGATTTTGATAGCACCTTCCGCACGCATGCTCTGGGCTATCTGCACTACCGAGTGCCCTTCCGGCCGCTCACCCACCTGCTGGCCGCCCGTCATGGCGACCGCCTCGTTGTAGAGGATTTTGTAGGTGATGTTGACGCCGGCTGCAATGCTTTGGCGCACCGCCAGCAGGCCGCTGTGGAAGTAGGTGCCATCGCCCAGGTTGGCGAAAATGTGCTTGTCGTTGGTGAAGGGCTGCTGCCCGACCCACGGCACGCCCTCCCCACCCATTTGGGTAAAGCCATCGGTGCTGCGGTCCATCCAGATGGTCATGAAATGGCAGCCGATGCCGGCCATCGCCCGCGAGCCCTCCGGCACCTTGGTGCTGGTGTTGTGCGGGCAGCCTGAACAAAACCAGGGTTGGCGAACCGCTGCCGCCGCACCGGCGTTGCCCAAGTCGATCACGTGCATGGCCCGCTCTTTGGCTTCCAGAATCGCCATCTGGGCGTCGATGCGGGCGCTGGTGTCGGCATCCAGCCCCAGCTTTTTGATGCGCTGGGCAATGGCACGGGCAATGATGGCCGGCGACAAATCGGCGTTTGCGCGCAACAGGGTGTTGGCGCTCGGGTTGGGCATGGACCACTCGCCCCCGGCACCATAGTGGTCAGGCGTTTCCACTTCATTGAACTTGCCCAGCACCGTGGGGCGCACGTCAGAGCGCCAGTTGTAGAGCTCTTCTTTGAGCTGGTATTCGATGACCTGGCGCTTTTCCTCCACCACCAGAATCTCCTGCAGGCCGGTGGCGAACTCGCGGGTCAGCTGCGCCTCCAGCGGCCACACCACGCCCACCTTGTGCACACGGATGCCGATGCGGCGGCAGGTGTCGTCATCCAGCCCCAAGTCGAGCAGCGCCTGGCGGGTGTCGTTGTAGGCCTTGCCGCTCGAAATGATGCCGAAGCGGTCGTGCGGCCCCTCAACCACGTTGTGGTTCAACCGGTTGGCGCGGATGTAGGCCAGCGCGGCATACCACTTGTAGTCAAACAGGCGGGCTTCCTGGTCCAGCGCATGGTCGGGCCAGCGGATGTGCAGGCCACCGGGCGGCAGCTCAAAGTCGGCCGGCATACGAGTGAGGACGCGCTCCGGGTCGATGGTGACCGTGGCGCTGGATTCCACGATTTCCTGAATCGTCTTCATACCCGCCCACACGCCCGAGAAACGGCTCATGGCGAAGGCGTGCAGACCGAGATCCAAAATTTCCTGCACATTGGCCGGGAAGAACACCGGGAACCCGCAAGCCTTGAAGATGTGATCGCTCTGGTGGGCGGCGGTAGAGCTTTTGGAAATGTGGTCATCCCCCGCCACGGCAATCACACCGCCCCAGGGCGTGGTGCCGGCCATGTTGGCGTGCTTGAACACATCGGAGCAGCGATCGACCCCCGGGCCTTTGCCGTACCAGATGCCGAACACACCGTCGTATTTATTGGTGCCCGGCGGTGCAAAACCCAACTGCTGCGTGCCCCACAAGGCAGTAGCAGCCAACTCCTCATTCACCCCCGGCTGAAACTTGATGTGGTGGGCCTCCAGGTACTTTTGCGCTTTGACCAGCGACTGGTCATAGGTGCCCAAGGGCGAGCCGCGGTAGCCGCTGATAAAGCCGGCCGTGTTTTTGCCGGCACGCTGGTCGCGCACGCGCTGCAGCATGGGTAACTTGACCAGCGCCTGCACGCCGCTCATGAAAGCGCGGCCGTGGTCGAGGGCGTATTTGTCGTCGAGGGTGACGGTGTCCAGCGCCGTGCGGATGTGCGCGGGCAGGTCCCGGTTGAGGGGGGCATTCATGGTGCTTGTCTCCGTGTTTTTGTTCGGCAAAGTGTATGCCTCACTCGCAGATAAGTCTTTGCGTTCTTTGCCCTCAATAAGCCTTTCAAAGAACGATTCTTTCTCCATAATGCGTTTTATGGAAACACTCGACCGCTATGACCTGGCCATTCTGAGCGAACTGCAAACCGACGGTCGCCTGAGCAATGCTGAACTTGCCACCCGCGTAGGCCTGAGTGCGGCGCCGTGCTGGCGGCGGGTGAAGGCGCTGGAGGACAGCGGCTTTATTACCGGCTACCGCGCCGAGATCAACCGCCACAAAATCGGGCTGGGCGTGCTGGCGTTTGTACGCCTGGACGCCAACCGCAACAGCGGTGATGTGCTGCACGAACTCGAAGAGGCGATACGGCGGATCCCGGAGGTCATCAGCTGCCACTACATCAGCGGCACCGGCACGTTTGAGCTGCAAGTGGTCAGCCGCGACCTCAACAGCTTCAGCCAGTTCGCGCGCGAGGTGCTGATCAACCTGCCCAACGTCAAAGACCTGCACACCAGCTTCTCGCTGGGCGAGGTGAAGGCCAGCAGTGCGCTGCCGCTGGCCCAACTGACAAGCACACCAGACCCCAGCCGCAAGGGACGCCCATGAACCGCAAACAATTCTTCACTTTGATGTGTTTTTGGCCTCTAGCCCTGGTCATTCATGCGCAACCAGCTATCAATTCAGGAGCGCTTGAGTCTACACTCCCGATGCGTAACCTGATGATCGAAGTGCGACAACTCCAGTCAGACCAAGGCCGGCAAGCCACCCTCGGGGTGGAGCAGGGCCGGATTTCAGGCGCCCTGGAGCAAGGCCGCAACAGCACCGCCACCGTGCAACAGGTGCTGGTGCTGAACGGGCGGCCTGCGCGAATTGCGGTGCAGGCCCAGACACCGCTGCGCCTGCTGCAGCAGGTGCTACGGGGCGGTCAGGTCCTGACCTTGCAGAGCACGGTGCTGATTGAAGCCGGCACCGGCTTCAGTGCACTGCCCCGCTGGAACGGGGCCCAGCAGGTCGACGTGGAGCTCAACACGCAGCAGGCCTTGCGCCCCCTGTTCCCGCCCCCCGGCATGGCCGTGGCTCCCACTGCGCAAGCCAGCGTCGGCAGCAACATGGTGCTGCCGCTGGGTGAGTGGGTCACCGTCGCGGAGTCTGAGCAAAGTCTGGACAATAGTCGGGCTGATCTGCGGGGCGCAGACACCCAAACCGGCGTGTCTCGCACCGAGGTGCAACTGCGGATTTCGGTGCGCTGAACCGAAATCCGCCCTCAGACTCAGCGGTGCAGCACTTCGCGGATGGTGGCGGCTAACTCTTCTTCCACGAACTTGGCGATGTAGGCATCCGCACCCACGCTCTTCACATGGCTCTCGTTGGTGGCACCGGTCAAGGACGAGTGGATGATGACCGGCAACGAGCTGAAACGGCCGTCCTGCTTTATGTTGCGAGTGAGCGTGAACCCATCCATCTCTGGCATTTCGAGATCGGTCAACATCAAAGCCACTTTGTCCTTGATCGTCTTGCCTTCCTCTGTCGCCTGGGCGTGCATGGCTTGCAGCTTTTCCCAGGCTTCTTTACCGGTTTTGGTCATGATGTACGGCACATCCATGCCCTTGAGACCCTTCTCGATCATCATGCGGGCCACCGCGGAATCGTCGGCCGCCAGAATGATCTGACCCGGCTCCAAACGCAGCTTGGGCGCCGTGCTTGGCACCTCTTCTTTGACCTCTTGGGGCATCACGTCGCGCAGGATCTGCTCCACATCCAGCACCTGGGCCAAGCGGGTGTTTTCGGCATTGCCATCGAGGCGGGCAATGCTGGTGACCAGCCCCCCGCCTGTGTTTTCAGCGGACAGCACCTGCTTCCACTCCAAGCGGACGATTTCGTTGACTTCTTCGACCGCAAAGGCTTGCGTGGTGCGGGCGAACTCGGTCACCAGCAGAATCCCCAGACCCTTGGTCGGCGTGCAGCCCACCACTTGGGGCAGGTTGATCACGGTAATCATCTGGCCACGGATGTTGGCAACGCCCATCACGGCGGGCGGAGAATTCACCATAGCGGTGATTTCCGGCATCACCAGAATTTCACGGACCTTGAACACATTGATGCCGAACAACTCCCGGCGCTGCGTACCCGGAGCTTCGCCCAAGCGGAACAACAATAGTTCGAACATGCTGTTGGCGGCGAGGTTGGTCCGCTCATCAATGTCGCGCATTTCTTTGCTCATAGGTCCGTCCTTAAGTTCCGAATCTCACAGATTGAATGTATCCATAGTAACGGTTTTTGGCTTATTTAGGCCACAAAATCCACATCTGCAATGGTTGCCGCAAACGCCCTGCCAGCTCTGCCGCGTCTGAACCCCAACCCGCAAAGTAGTCCGCGCGCACTGCTCCGGTGATGGCACTGCCCGTATCTTGGGCAAGTACCAATTTTTGTAAATTTGTTTGATTTCCGTTCGAAACCAACCAGACCGGTGCACCATAGGGAATGCTTCCGGGATCCACCGCGATCGAACGGCCCGGCGTTAGCGCCACCCCCTGCGCACCTTTGGGGCCAAAGGCAGCATCGAGTTCGCCGAGGGGCTCTTCTTTGAAGAAAACGACCCGGGGATTCGCCCACAGCATTTCCTGCTGGCGTTGCGGGTTCTGCGCCAACCAGGCTTTGATGCCGGGCCACGACGCGTCCTTGATCAGGCCTTGGTCCAACAACCAACGCCCCACGCTGCGATAGGGCTGATCATTGGTGCCGGCGTAGGCCAAACGGATCCACCGGGCCCCGCCATCGGAAGATGCCATGCGGATGCGACCCGAACCTTGAATTTGCAAAACAAGAGCATCCACCGGATCTGCAAGGTACGCAATAGCTTTGCCGCGCAATGCGGCCTGGGCTTCGGGCAAGGTGTCCATTTCCTGCCGGGTAAACCAAGGCTTGCGCTGCCCCATTCCCACCGGTAACTGGTACAGGGGTACCGAAAAGCCCGGGGCTGCTTGGCGGCTGGCATCGAGCGTGGGCTCGTAATAGCCGGTCAACAAGCCGGTGGGCTCGCCCTGCAATGTCTCCACCCGGTAGGGCTGGAGCCGGGCCTGCATCCACTCCAGCTGCTCCTGCGGGGTCCCAATACTCAATCGACGGACTTCTGCGCACAACGCGGCGAGCGGTGCTGGGGGTTTTTCGCAGCTCTTCAGCCACGCGTTCCACGCCTCAAACAAGTTGTCATTGCCCCACCCGGGCAAGGTCTCCCACCCGACCGGCACCCAGCGGCTACGCGACTGTGTCAGGGCGGGTCCAACGGCAGGAGCCATTGCTGCAGGTGCCGAAGGCGCTGCGGTGCGCGCCGGCTCGACCGGCGCCCGTACCAAAGGAGGTGCACTGCCACAGGCCGCCAAAATTCCTACAATGGAAGCCCCTAGCAACCACCCCAACCACCGACGCATGACTTTGCTACTTCTCGAAGCGCTAGGCGCGGGCCTGATATTTGTGGGCATCATCTGGTGGACCATGTTTTCCGGACGCAAAGGCGGGGAACTCCCCCCGGAAGAAGATAAAGACGAAAAAGGCCATTAGCCCTCGTAGATAAATCGCAATAAGCTATCATTTCAATAGCAATCAACCAAGAACCCGGTGCTGCAAAGCCGGCAACTGCGCCCGGCAGTGCTGGAGCTGCCGGTAGTCCAGATCGGCCAGAACAACACCCGGGCCTTCGGCCTGCTCGGCCAGCACCTTGCCCCAAGGGTCGATGAGAAGGCTTTGCCCCCAGGTCCGCCGACCGCTCGGGTGCACGCCGCCTTGGGCGGCGGCGGCTACAAAAGAGAGGTTCTCAATCGCTCTTGCCCGAAGCAATACCTCCCAATGCGCTTCGCCGGTGGTGTGCGTGAAGGCACTGGGTGCCAAGAGCAAGTCGACTCCCCGGGCAGCGTACTCCCGGTACAGCTCGGCAAAGCGCATGTCGTAGCACACGCTCATGCCGACCGACCAAGTGTGGCCGTCGCCCGACGGCAGACTGAACACGGTCGGTGTACTACCCCGCTCCAGCACCCGCGATTCGTCGTAGCTTTCAGCGCCGTTGTTGAACCGGAACAAATGAATCTTGTCGTACCGGGCGACACACTCCCCCTGCGGGTTGAAGGCGAGCGAGCTGTTGAACACATGGTCAGCTTGACTGGCCGCGAGCGGCAGGGTCCCGGCAACGACCCACAAGCCCAGCGTGCGGGCTGTTTCGGCCACGAAGTCCTGGATAGGACCGGCCCCGAAGGGCTCCTGGATGGTCAGCTTGTCTGCATCGCGCAGACCGATCAGGCAAAAATACTCCGGCAACACCGCCAGCTCGACGCCTTGGTGGGCCGCCTCGGTCAGCAAAGCATGAGCGACCTTCAGGTTGTCCTGCACGTCCCCGGTAGACACCATCTGGATAGCTGCGACTTTCATGTTTCGACTCCCTATTTCAAACGTATCCGTCGTTCAGGGCTTGCGTGGCACCTGGGTCACTTTAGGATCCAGCCAGGTGCCGTCCACCACAAACTCCTGGGTCGCGGCATTCACCAGCGGACCACGCAACAGCAGTTGGGCCAGAAAAGTACTCAGGCCCACCACCGGATTAATGGCCGAGGCAATCAGCGAGGCACTCCCAGCGTTGATCTCAGGCACCACCACCACCCGCAGATTCTGGGTTTCTTTGGCGATGTCGGCCTGGCCGTCCATCAGCACCGCGGCGTTGACGCCTTTCATTTGCAAATTATTGGTTTTGGCAACACCCTGCTCGATCGCAATGTCGCCCCGGAAATAGTCAAACGCAAAGCCTTCGCTGAACACATCGCGAAAGTCCAGCATAAGCCGACGGGGCAGGCTTTGCAGGCTCAACACACCCAAGAGCTTGGCAATACCGGGCTCGGCTTTAAGAAACTGTCCTGTCTCCACATTCACATTGAACTTGCCGCTCATGCTGGGGTAGTCCACCGTAATCGGCGAGCCGGCCCACGCGACCTGCCCCTCGACTTTGCCGCTGCCTTTGCGGACCACACCGGTCATCCCGAGCCGGCTCAGCAGTTCGCCGGAGTCCCGCAGGTCGAGCTTGAAATTCAAAACCGTTCGGCGGCGCTCGCGCACGCTCTTGCCGGCGGGTGCCGCCGATGCGTTGATCGCAGCCCAGTTGCCGCTGGCCGAGAAGTCGGCCTCCGGGGTCTGGATGTTGAACCGGTTCAGGCGCCACTCCCGCGTACCGGCACTGCCCAGGTTCACGGCCTCTATGTCGATACGCCCCAGGCGCTTGCCGCGCAACACGAAGTCTTCCACCTCGATATCCAAGGCCGGTATGGCCGCGGGCTGCTCGTCGAGCAGTGACTCCACATCCTGGGCACTGCTTTGCTCAATCGACAGGCGTGCCAGGCGTGCATACAAGCGCCCTGCATTGGCGCCCGAGGGCTGCCGGTATTCCATGTAGCCAGAGAGCTCGGTGGCATCCAGGTTGGCGCGCCACAAGGGGCCTTCACGCCCGCCGCCCACCACCACGTTATTGAGCTGGCGACCCGACACTACAAGCTCCTTGGAGCGCAACACCATCACGGTGGGCAGGTATTCCGCCATGGCGCTAGTTGCCGCAGCCACAGGCTTGCCGGGCTCGGCAGCCGGCTCGGCGCCCAGTTTGTCCACCACCGCTATCCAGGCATCAACATCCAGGCGGGGGATATTGAGGTTGGCGACCACCCCGGTGTCCGGCAATGGCGCGGACTCACCCGCTGTTAAGCCCACGCCGATCGCGCCGCTCAGCACATGGGGCTCAGGCCCTGACTGGTCCCGCACAAACACGACCGAGGCGACCCGACCGATGTCCAACTGCAAGCGATCCCGCAAACGTGCTCCGGCAAGCTGTGACGCCGGGCGCAGCGCCGCCAACTCCAAGCGCAGAGGCAGCAGCGCTTCTGCCGGCTTGCCCAGAGGCGCAGGAAGGTTCAGCGCCAAACCGGCCAGGCTGCTGTTGATTTGCAACTCCGGCAGTCCGGAGCGGAAACCCAGCGTTGCGTTGTAGCTGGCGGTGCCGGTGGCATAGTGGGCCAAGCGCGCCACTGCCGCCAGCTCACGGGCTTGGCGCAACCCGTCTGCACTAACTGTTCCGCTGAAGCGCAGTTGCATCGGCACGGCTTTGGCAGGATTTGCCGCAGTGTTTGTTGCAGCCGAAAGCCCCCCTTCGATACGGACATCTCCCCCCAGAGCACGGGCCTGAGCACCAGCCAAAGAAAAGCCGGTTTCACTGAAGTTGATGGTGCCGCGGGCCCGCGTGAGCTTGGGTGTGTCGGGGCGAATCTGCACATCATTGCCGCCCAAAACAATCGCGCCCTGGACGGTGGCCTTCTCCACATCGGCCACGGGAAATGCCAGTTTAAATTTGTAGTCTGCCGCCCCTGTCGCCGTCGCTTGCGACAAGGCCTTGTCTAACAAGGTGTTCAAGGGCGAGCTGTTGACCATGGTCAGGATGTCGGTGAGCGGCCCTTTGGCCTCGGCATTCACTGTGACGGCAGACGCGTCATACAGGGGGTTGACCTGTACGTCTGCCTTGCCGATTTGCACGGCGCTGCTGCCCAGCGTGCCGCGCGTGAGCTTGACTTGGATCTGGTCCTTGTCGAGCAAAAAGTCACCCTGCAATTGAGTCAAGCCCGGCCAGGGAGGGCTGTCTTTGGGAAGCACCACCGGCGGGGCGAACGCAAAACTCCCGTTCTGAAACGCCGCCGCAATCCGGAACTCTCCTTGCTGTGCCGTGCGGAACGGGAACCGCGCCAGATCGCCCTTGACCTTGTACGAGCCATTCGACAATGTGCCCCCCAGCAGCGCTGCTTTCAGGTAGTCATGGCTCTCTCGCTCCATAGCGGTAGGTAGGTACCGGTAGAGACGCGCCCCATCCAACCGCGACATGGTCCCCTGCAAATCCAGCACCCCGGGGTTGAACGCGCTCAACACGCCAGCGGCCGGGCTGGTCCATTTGAATTGGAGCTCGCCCGCACCATCGGCATTGGCGAAGCGCACATTGCTGCCGCTAAGTTGTACCCGGCTCCCCTCCAGCTTCCACTGTACATCCGCAGAAAGTTGCTCGAAAAACACTTCGGGCTCATCGAGCAAGCCGTAGGCATCCCAGACACCACGTTGAAGCGAAAGGTTTGCTTTTCCGCCGGATTGGTCGAGCTCAAAAGACGCATTCAAGCCCTGTATCCCGGGGTAGCTGTCTGACCCGCACCGGCATGCCGGCAGATGGAGCCGGCTCACACGCCCTTTGGCCTTGTAGCTTGCCGGTGCCGCGGCTGCGCCGGTCCAACTGGCTTGCACTTCGTCCACCATGCCCTCGGGCGCCAGCCGTGTCAGTTGCGCACGGAACTCCGGCTGCAAGGGGAGGCGCCCGGCAATTTGAGCCAGCGCGGCCATGTCCAATTTGTCAGCCACCAGCGTGCCGCGCTCCGGCTGGCTCTTTGCTTGTCCAAACCACTGCAAGGTCACATTGCCACCGGGCCAGTGCAGTCCGTCGTCGGTGACGAATTGCAAGGCTTCGGTACTGAACTCCCGGCCGCCCTCCACCTCTTTGAAACCCAAGCGCCCGGACACCGTGCTCAGGGCCAGAGGCTCCAGCCCGGGCCCCGTCGTCATGTGGACCCCGGCCAAGCTGACATCAGCGATCGCGCCACTGGCGGTGCCATTCGCCACATCTACCCACGCGCGTAAGCCACCCTGACCCCGGTCGAGCCGGACACCCAGGTCCACATAGCGGCCCAACTCCAACAGGTTCACACGGGGAAAGTCTGCAAATACCTGACCGTCCCAGCGTTGCCATTGGCCCTCGTGACGGGACAGCAGCGGCTGGCGAAAGAGCCCCCGCAGGCTGAGGCGCTCACCCCACTGCGCCGGCGGATTGGCATCCAGACGCAGTGCGTGCCCGCGCAAGCGATTGCGCAGTACCAGGTTTACTTGCTCAAACGTCACCGGCTCAACCGGTCTGGTTTCGTCTGTCCAAGTCACCTTACCCTGAACCAGGGCAATCTCGGGCTGGGAAAACAACCAATCGGCCACCGCACTGTCCGGGCTGGCAGCGCTGTCTACCGGCAAACCAGCGACCCACCACTTGCCATCGGCAGAGCGCCGGATGTCGAGCTCTGCGCCGTCAATGTGGAGCTGCTCCAGCCCGCCACTCAGCAAGGACCGCGGGGAGAACGCAGCCGAGACGCTCGGTAACACCAGTGCGTCACGGCCGGCTTGGTCTAACACCGTGAGGCGCAGCAGTTCAATGGAGGGAATGACGCCGTTGGATCGGGCCCGCATATCCCCGATACGGACCTGCAACCCCAGTACTTCCGTGGCCTGCGATTCCACCCACGGGCGGAATTCTGCAATTCGCGGCACAATCAGAAAATGCAGCCCGCACCACAGCAAGCCGATGGCCACCCAACCCATAGCCAGCAATCGCAGCGCCCACTTTGCCAGGACTGCGAACACCCGGAGCCGGAGTGAGGGAGCGGAAATCAAATCGTTCATCGTGCTATGGGGACTAGTCAGGAATTATGACCCGCCTTGAGAATCCGGATATCGCGGCGCATGCCCGTTTTGTTCAGCGTATCAGACGCCGGTACAACGCAGAATCAGCCTTGCTTCCCCCGGGGTTACCCGGCAAAGCAGCTATTGCGGCTTTAACGGCATCACTCACTGCTCCGGGTCACGACAACGGCACGGCGTTGCGGATCACCCGGCAACTGGTGCTGGAGCGGCTTGCAACACTGGACTGCGAGGGCAACACCGGCGTAGATGCCGTCACCGCCGCCATGACCAGCCTGGCCGAGCATGCGCTGGACCAGGCCTTCCAGCTCAGCTACACAAGCCTCACCGCTCAGCACGGGGTTCCGCTCTCGGAGTCGGGAACGCCCTCCCAGTTGCTGGTGATCGGCATGGGCAAGCTGGGGGCCCGCGAGCTCAATGTCTCCAGCGACATTGACCTCATTTATGTGTACGACCTGGATGGCGAGACGACCGGCGACAGCGTAGGTCGCGGGAAAATTTCTAATCAGGAATTTTTCGCCAAGATGGTGCGGGGCATTTATGCCCTGGTGGGCGACAGCACAGACCACGGTTTCGTGTTCCGGGTCGATTTGGCCCTGCGGCCGAACGGAAACTCGGGTCCGGCGGCCGTGTCGCTCAGCGCACTGGAGGAGTACTTCCATGTCCAGGGGCGGGAATGGGAGCGATTTGCGTGGCTGAAAAGCCGTGTCGTCGCACCTGCGGCTGCGGTGGGGGGTGCCGCTGCTTTGCAACTGCGGGCCATCGTGGTGCCTTTTGTGTTCAGGCGTTATCTTGACTACAACGTGTTTGATGCACTGCGGGTGTTGCACCGTCAGATTCGTGACCACGCCGCCAAGCGCAGTGCAGGTCGCCCGGAGCGCAGTAACGACGTCAAACTCTCGCGCGGCGGCATCCGGGAGATAGAGTTCACGGTTCAATTGCTGCAAGTCGTGCGGGGCGGTCAGTTCCCAGAGTTGCGGACCCGTCCGACCGTGAGTGCATTGACCCGGCTGGTGCAAGCCGGATTGATGCCGCAAGGCAGTGCAAGCGCCTTGGCGGAGGCCTATGTCTTCCTGCGCAAGACTGAACACCGCATTCAGTACCTGGACGACCAGCAAACCCATGTCTTGCCCACGCAAGAAGAAGACTTGGACTGGATCGCCGCCACCCTCGGCCTGGAAGACAGTGGCGCACTGTTGCGCGAACTGGACCGCCACCGTGAAGTGGTGGCCCAGGAGTTCGATGCGCTGTTGGGCGGCAGTGAGCCCACGTGCAAGGGCTGCAGCGGCAAGCCCAAGGCAGTGCTGGTTGATCTGGAATCTGCACTCTCAGAACTTGAGGGTAGCTTCAAGAACCGGATCAGCGAGTGGCAGCGCCACCCCAGGGTGCAGGCACTCAAGGATGATTCGCTGCACCGCTTGGTACGCCTGGTGCTGCGCACCGCGCAATGGCTCCGGGATGGGAAGACCACGGAAGATGCCGCCATCCGGCTGGCGGATTGGGTCGAGCCCTTGCTACGCCGCGAGAGCTACCTTGCCATGCTGCTGGAAAGGCCGCAGGTCCATGAGCGCCTGCTCAACATGTTGGGCGCGGCGCGTTGGCCGGCCCGCTACCTGCTCAAGCACCCCGGCGTGATCGACGAGTTGGCCGACAGTCGCATGCTCGACGAGCGCTTTGACGCGCCCTCGTTCGAAGCCGATCTGGAACGCCGCCGTCTGGCACTGCAGGGTAGCGGAGAAGATGACGATGAGAGCCTGCTCAACTTGCTGCGGCGTGCCCACCATGCGGAAGTGTTCAGAACACTGACCCGCGATATTGAAGGCCGCTTGAGCGTGGAGGCCGTTGCTGATGATTTGAGCGCACTGGCCCAGTCGGTTCTGGCGGTCACCACACGCTGGTGCTGGAGCCGCTTGAAAAACCGCCACTCCGAAACGCCCCAGTTCGGCATCATCGCCTACGGCAAGCTCGGCGGCAAAGAGCTGGGTTACGGCAGCGATCTGGATATCGTCTTTGTCTACGACGACCCGGACGAACGCGCCTCCGAGGTGTATTCGGGCCTGGTGCGTAAGCTGATCAACTGGCTCACGGTGAAAACCGGCGAAGGCGATCTGTACGAGATTGATACCGCCTTGCGCCCCAACGGCAACTCAGGCCTGCTCGTCACCAGCTTTGATGCGTATTCCAACTACCAGCAGCAACGGGGCAGCAACACCGCATGGACGTGGGAGCACCAAGCCATTACGCGGGCGCGCTGCGTGTTCGGGAGCCCGGCCCTCGCCCAGCGATTTGAGGCAGTGCGGCAAGCCGTCCTCTGCAGTCCGCGCGACACGGCGGCCTTGAGGAGCGAGATACACCATATGCGAGACAGGGTCCGCCAGGCGCATGCAGTGGCTGCCGATTGGTTTGATGTCAAACACAGTGCCGGTGGCATGGTGGATATTGAGTTCGCCGTGCAGTTTCTAGTGCTCAGCTATGGGCACGCTCATCCGGCCTTACTCGGCAATGTGGGCAACATCGCGCTGCTGCAACGGGCGGATGAAGTCGGTCTGCTGCCGCCCTCAGTGGGTGCGCAAGCGGCGCAAAGTTACCGCGAGCTGCGGCAAATTCAACACACCGCGCGCCTCAATGAGAGTCCGACCACGATTGCCAATACGCCTCCGGCACCGGAGGCACAGGCCGGTTTGGCCCTGTGGCACGAAGTGTTCGGAGCGTAGACGGGGCTCGGGCAGGCGTTTTTTAAGAAGCGCTGGCCCGGATTTTCTTGACCAAGCCCGTGGTGGAGTAGCCGCTCACGAAAGGCAGCGCCCGCGCAGTGCCGCCCCACGACTCCACCAGACGGGTTTCCGGGAGTTTTGCCATATCGTAGTCCCCGCCTTTGACCAGAATATCGGGGCGGATGCGTGCAATCAACGCCTCCGGCGTGTCTTCGGCAAACCATGTCACCACATCAACCGCAGCTTGACTCGCCATGACGACTGCGCGGTCAGCCTCTGCATTGAGCGGTCGGTCGTCCCCCTTGCCCAGCCGGCGGACCGAAGCGTCGGTATTCAGCGCCACGATCAAACTGCCGCCGAGCGCCCGGGCCTGCGCAAGGTACAAGACATGGCCCCGGTGCAAGACATCGAACACGCCATTGGTAAACACCAAGGGGCGGGGCAGCGCAGCCAAGATATCGGCCAGCTCGTCTGCCGGTTTGATTTTGTCGAGGAATGAAGGGAGGGGAACGGAAGCGGTCATGCCCCTCATCCTATCAGCCGGACCGGTTCCACCGGCCAATTCAAGTGCGCAGCGGCACAGCCGATGAAAACTGCATAATCGCCCAGCCCTATGCACCTTGTCGCTATCAATATTGACTCCATCCGTATCGGATCACCCCTTCCCTTTCCTTTGATGGACAAGGACGGCATCCTGCTCGCCCGGAAGTCGTATGTGATTCCTTCGCGGCGGGACCTGGAAGAAATATCCCAGCGAGGCGGAGGCCTGTTTATCAATGTGGCCGATTCCGAGGCCTTGCACAGGGCCTATGTTGACCACTTGTACGGGCTGGTCCGGGAAGACAAGCCCTTGGGCGAAATCGCCGACACCAAAATTTCCGGCGATGCCCTGACCGAGCGCCAAGCCGAGCAGGATGACCGGATGGATTGGCTGGACCTCCAGTCCATTTCCAATGCGCTGCTCAGGGACACCCACCCTGCAAGCTTCCGCGACCGCCTAGATCGTTTACTCCGCCAGTTGCGACGCCATAGCCAGCGCAATCCCGACGGTACTTTGTTCGCGCTGATTTATCTGTCAGCGACCGAGTTGCAGATGTACAGCGCGACCCATGCCATGTTGGTGAGCGTCATGTGCACGCTTGCCGCCAAAGAAGTTTTGAATTGGCCGGAGGCCGACCAACAGCTCGTAGGCGCGGCGGCCCTCACCATGAACTACAGCATGACCGATCTGCAGGACCGGCTGGCCACGCAGGTCGAGCCGCCCAGCAGCGCCCAACGGGCGGAAATCGAACGCCACGCGCAGGAAACTACCGCACGTTTGCAACAAATCGGTATTGTGGACCCCGATTGGTTACAAGCCATTCAAGAGCACCACAGAGCCCCTGCTGGTCCACTGGCTCCGCGGAGCCGTGGAGCCCGGATGGCACGCCTCATCCGCAGAGCAGACATGTTTGCGGCGCGCCTGGCGCCCAGAGCATCGCGCTTGCCGATTTCCCCGGCGGCTGCCATGCAGGCCTGTTACTTTGATGAAAACCAGGCCATTGACGACACTGGCGCAGCCATCATCAAGGCCGTGGGGATTTACCAGCCGGGTTCGTTTGTGCGGCTGGCGACAAACGAGGTCGCCGTCGTGATTCAGCGCGGCCTCAACACCACCACGCCACGCGTGGCCGTGTTATTGAACCGTAGCGGCGTGCCCACGATCGAGCCGGCTATCCGTGACACCACGATGCGGGAGCATCGTATTGTGGCCAGCGTGGCGCACAAAGAAGTCAAAGTGCAGCTCAACCTGGAGCGGCTGCTGCCGCTCACAGCACTCCCGAAATCAGACCGCCCGTGGTGAGGCCTCGGGCGCTGCACCCAAATCTCTGGCCAGCTCTTTGCGGTATTTGTTGAGCTCCTGCACGGTCGTAAAGCTACGCTCCATCAGCAAGCTGAGGTTGTGCAGAATTCGCTCCACCACCTTGGTCTCCCAGGCCGCATCGAAGTGAATCTGGCGGTCCAGCCAGTGCTCCAGCCACTCCGGGTTGGGCAGCCGGCTCTGGATGGTGTCCAGCGGAAACAATGACTTGTTCACATGCAAGTTGGTCGGGTGCAGTGCTTGTGCGGTGCGACGCGCGCTGGCCATCAAAACACCGACTTTGGCAAAGGCCGACTTAGCTTCTAAACCGAACTTGCCGATGGCGCGCTTCATGTATTTCAAATAAGCGCCGCCATGGCGGGCCTCATCCTGACTGAGCTTGGTATAGATCGCTTTAATCACCGGCTCAGTGTGCCAGTCGCTGGCGCGGCGATACCAGTGGTTCAGGCGGATCTCGCCGCAGAAGTGCAGCATCAGCGTTTCCAGCGCCGGGGCTGGATCAAACTCAAAGCGGACCGCATGCAGCTCCTCTTCGGTCGGAACCAGATCGGGCCGGAACCGCCGCAGGTACTCCATCAGCACCAGGGAATGCTTTTGCTCTTCAAAAAACCAGATGGACATGAAGGCAGAAAAGTCACTGTCACCCCGGTTGTCACGCAAAAACATTTCGGTAGCAGGCAGCGCTGCCCACTCCGTAATGGCGTTCATTTTGATGGTTGCGGCCTGCTCGTCCGTAAGCTGCGAGGGGACAAAGCTATCCCAGGGAATGTCTTTGTCCATATCCCAACGCACGGATTCCAGCTGTTTAAAGAGTTCGGGGTAGAGCATGGCAACCTTTCAAAACTACACAAATTTTAGACGTGACGTGTGTCAATCAGTTGACACATTTCGGTCACATGACACTTTCTATGTCCGGAACACAAAGCGCGAAAAAAAGAACACAAAAACTCTTCGTTGCGATATATTACCAATCAGTCACAAAATTACCGAGACGTTTTCAGAAGTATCCTTATGAGACTCGCCATCATTGGTTCCGGCATATCCGGCCTCGCTGTCGCCCACCGCATGCGGGGTCTGGCGGACCTGACCCTGTTTGAAGCCGGCCCATATTTCGGTGGCCACACGCACACCGTGGACATGACACTCCCCGGCCCGCAAGGCCCCGTCACACACGGCGTGGATACCGGCTTCCTGGTGTTTAACGAGCGCACCTACCCCAACTTGATTGCCTTGCTGGCGGAGCTGGGCGTTGCGACCTCCAAGTCGGACATGTCGTTTTCGGTGCAGGTGCCCGGCGCAAAAAGCGGAAAAACACTGGAGTGGAGCGGCTCCTCCCTCGACACCGTGTTTGCCCAGCGCAGCAATCTGGTGAACCCGCGGTTCTTGCGGATGCTGCGCGATGTGCTGCGCTTCAACCAGTTGGCCACCGATATTGCGGTGCGCAATGCCGAAGCCGAGCTCATGCAGCCTTTGGCAGCATTTCTGGAGCAGCACCGGCTGTCTGCCGAGTTCCGCGATTGGTACTTTTTGCCGATGCTGGGCTGCATCTGGAGTTGCCCCACCGACCAGATGTTGCAGTTTCCTGTTGCCACCATGATCCGGTTCTGCCACAACCACGGGCTCATCCAGGTCAGCAACCGCCCGCAGTGGTGGACTGTCACCGGCGGCGCACGGCACTATGTAGAAAAAATAGCCGCGCACATCGAAGACAAGCGCCTCAACACACCGGTTTCCCGCATTACCCGTGACGCCGATGGCGTCTGGATTACCGCAAACGGAAGTACCGAACACTTTGACAAAGTGGTGTTGGCCTGCCACTCCGACCAGAGCCTCAGCCTGTTGGCCGAGCCGACACTGGCCGAACAGAGCACGCTGGGTGCTATCCGCTACCAGCCTAATCGCGCGGTTTTGCACACTGATACCGCGGTGCTGCCGGCGCAGCGCAAAGCGTGGGCGGCCTGGAACTACGAGCGCAGCCCGGATGCCGGTCAAAACCATGCCCGCGTTTGCCTGCACTACCTGCTCAATATGTTGCAACCCCTACCGTTCTCGCAGAGCGTCGTCGTGTCGTTAAACCCGGTCTCGGAGATTGATCCTGCCCATATCCACGGGACTTTTGACTACGCACACCCGGTGTTTGACCTGGAAGCCATCCGGGCGCAAAGCCGTGTACCGGCATTGCAAGGGCAACAACACACTTACTACTGCGGCGCCTGGACCGGGTACGGCTTCCATGAAGACGGACTGAAGTCCGGCCTGGAAGCCGCGCGCCTGCTCCGTCAACACGCCGGCATGGCAGACTGAAGCGCCATGGAACGCTCCACCCTCCCCGAACCCAGCGCCCTGATCGGCTTCGGGGAAGTGCGCCACGCTCGCCACCGGCCGGTGCGCAATGCATTTGCGTATGGCACCTATTTCTTGATGTTGCCGATGCGCACCCTGGACCGCACGGGGCCTGGCACTCTGTCACGCAACCGCTTTGCCGCCTTGAGCTTCTATGACAGCGACCATGGCGACGGCCGGTCCGCCGCCCAAGGCGGTGCCTTGGCCTGGCTTGACGCCTTGCTGACGGGCGAGGGCATTACCGACGCCACCGGAGAGGTGTGGCTCCATTGCTATCCGCGGGTGCTGGGCTTTGCCTTTAAGCCCGTGAGCTTCTGGTACTGCCACCGTGCAGACGGGAGCTTGCGCACCATCGTGGTCGAGGTGAACAACACCTTCGGGGAGCGCCATTGCTATCTGCTCGACACGCCGCAGTTCGGCCGTGAGCTGCTGGCAGACAAGGTGTTTCATGTTTCACCGTTCTGCCCGGTCGAGGGCGGTTACCGCTTCCGGTTCATGGTGACACCGGACCTGCGCCGCACGGTCGCCCGCATCGACTACCACGATGCCGATGGCGCACTCATCGACACCAGCGTGAGCGGAACCTTGGAGACCTTGAGCGCGGCCAGCATCCGTCGCGCGGTGTGGCGCTATCCGGCCATGACTTGGGGTGTGGTCGCCAGAATTCACTGGCAAGCCCTCAAGCTGTGGCTCAAACACGTTCCTTTTTTCCATAAACCCACCCCGCCGGCAGCCTTCACCAGCCGGTCTACCCCTTCCAACCCCACGTGATACCGCCCGGAGATACCGCCATGGACAGCAACACCCTGACCTCCCCCTCACCTTCAGTCACTTCTACTGCGGCGGGTTTACCGGCAGGCACTCCCGCGGCTGCCCGCACGGTGTTCAAGTTATTGCAGAAACTGCAGCACGGAAGCCTGAGCGTCCAGCTCCCCGACGGCAGCACACACCGGTTTGGCGGCAGTGCAAGCCCGCATGCCACCCTCGTCCTCCACAACTGGAAGCCCTGCAGCGCAGCCCTCAAATCGGGCGATATCGGGTTTGCCGAGAGCTTTATCGCGGGCGACTGGACCACCCCCAACCTCACCGATTTGCTGCGGGTTCTGGTCAAAAACCGCGCGGAAGTCGAGAGCGTGATTTATGGCAGCTGGGTGGGGCGGCTGCTCTACCGGGTCAAACACCTGCTGAACCGGAACACCAAAGCCAATAGCCAGAAAAACATCCACGCCCACTACGACCTGGGGAATGCGTTCTACAGCTTGTGGCTCGATGACACCATGAACTACTCGTCGGCTTTGTTCCACTCCGAGTTGAACCAGCCCATGGCCGCGGCCCAAAAGGCCAAAGTCCGGCGGGCGCTGCAAGAGGCCGGAGTCCAGGCCGGAGACCGTGTGCTGGAAATCGGCTGTGGCTGGGGCGCCCTGGCGGAAATGGCTACTACCGAGTTTCGCGCCAGCATCACCGGCGTCACCCTCAGCACCGAGCAGCTGGCGTTTGCACAGAGCCGCATGGAGCGCCTGGGCGTGAGCCAGCAGGCCGACCTGCGTCTGCAGGATTACCGGGACATTCAAGACGCGCCTTTTGACGCCATCTGCTCCATCGAAATGGTGGAGGCCGTCGGCCGCGAGTTCTGGCCGACCTACTTTGCCACGGTGGCCGACAAACTCAAGCCGGGCGGGCGGGCCTGCATCCAGAGCATCGTGATTGATGACACGCTGTTTGAGCGCTATATCGACTCCACCGACTTTATTCAGCAGTACATTTTTCCCGGCGGCTGCCTGCCTTGCCCGCGCGAATTCAGAGCCCAGGCCCATGCTGCCGGCCTGGACGTGGTCAACGAGCTGTCCTTCGGGCACGACTATGCGGAAACACTGAAGCGCTGGCGCGACGCTTTTCTCGCCAAGCGTGAAGAGGTTATGTCCAAAGGTTTCGACGAGCGATTCATGCGGATCTGGGAGTTTTACCTCGGGTATTGCGAAGCCGCTTTCCTGGAAGACAACATCGACGTGGTGCAGTACACCCTGCGCAAACCCGGATGACTCCACTACACCCAACGCACCTGCAGCGCCGCCGCCTCCTGGCCGGCGCCTGCGCTGCCGCCTGCGGCGCACTGCCGGTGATAGCAGTCGCCAATGGCGTGAATCCGCCCGCTGAGCTGGCCAGTACCCTTGCGGGCGCCAGCCTGACCGGCAGCACGCGGATGCGGTTCTTCGGGCTCAATGTGTACGACGCCCGCCTCTGGACCCTGCCCCGCTTTCAGCCCGCTGTGTATTGGCAGCATCCCCTCGCCCTGGAGCTCACCTACCTCCGCAGCCTTGGGGGCGAAGCCATTGCGCAGCGCTCTTTGGATGAAATGCGTCGCAATGGCCCGATTCCCCCCGACACCGCGGCACTGTGGCTGCGCACCATGAGCGGGGCGTTTCCCGATGTGGCGAGCGGCGACCGCATCACCGGGCTACACACACCGTCGACCGGTGCGCGCTTCTGGCACAACGGGCAGCTGCGGGCGACCATTCCGGACCCGGAGTTCAGCCGACTGTTCTTCGGCATCTGGCTGTCTGAAAAAACCAGCGAGCCCCGCCTGCGTGCGGAGCTGCTCTCAGGGCTCACCCCATGACGAAGCCCGCCGCCTTGAGCCCCCTCGATGGATTTCGCTACGGCTGGATGGGTTTCCCTCTGGCCTTTGTGGCACTCCCGCTCTACGTGGTGCTGCCCAATCACTACGCCAAAGCTTTTGGGGTGCCACTGGCCGCGCTCGGTGGCGTGCTCCTGTTGGCCCGCCTGCTGGACGCACTCATGGACCCCTTGCTCGGGCGTTGGAGTGACCAGCTGTTTCAGCGGAGTCCCAAGACGGTGCTGCACCGGGCGGCCATCGCGTGTGTACTGCTGGGCGGCGGTTTTTACTTGCTCTTTTTTCCGATGGTGAGTGGGCCCCACGCCCTGCTGTGGTGGGCTGCTGCCGCGCTCATGGTGACTTACCTGGCCTACAGCTTTTTGAGCATCAGCCACCAGAGCTGGGGCGCCATGCTCGGTGGCGATGAAACCTACCGCAGCCGCGTTGTGGCGTGGCGGGAGGGGCTGGGGCTTGCCGGCGTCGTTACAGCATCCATTTCGCCTGTAGCCCTCGGTTTACCTGCGACTACCGCTCTGTTTTTTATAGCAATTGTGGTGGGCTGGTCGTACTGGACCCGGGCGCCTCGCCCGCCCGTCACAAGCGCTGCCGCGCACAGTGGGAGCCCGGCGGCACAGCACTCGGTGTGGCGTCCGCTGGCTCGCCGGGACTTCCGGGCCTTGTTGGCGGTGTTTGTGGTCAATGGCATTGCCAGTGCGATCCCGGCCACCCTGATCTTGTTTTTTGTGCAAGACCGGCTGCAAGCCCCGCCGGCCCATGAGCCGCTTTTTCTCGGCAGCTATTTCGTGTGCGCCGCCCTGGCCATCCCCCTGTGGCTCAAGCTGGTGGCCCGCATCGGGCTGGTGCGCACCTGGCTGTGCGGTATGGGCTTGTCGATTGCGGTGTTTGTGTTTGCTTCCGGGCTCGGTGCGGGCGACACGGTGCCCTTTGTTGTGGTGTGCGCACTCTCCGGCGTAGCACTGGGCACGGACTTGACCATTCCTGGCGCGCTGCTGGCCGGACTGATTGCACGCCAGGGGGACCAGGGTCAGGCCGAAGGTGCTTACTTCGGCTGGTGGAATTTCGTCACCAAGCTCAATCTGGCCTTGGCAGCCGGCGTCGCCTTGCCGGCCTTGGCTTGGTGGGGCTACTCGCCCGGCGCACGTGATGCCGCAGCCCTGGAGACCCTGACATTCGCCTACTGCCTGCTGCCTTGCGCCCTCAAGGCTGCGGCTGCTGCGCTGCTCTACACCCTTTTTTTGCGGAGGTCCCCATGAAACGACGACTACTTCTCGCCGCCGCCACCGGCAGCGCCCTTGCTCTGGGGGGCTGTGCCTCTCAGTCGATAGACCAGTACCGCAATGACAAGCCGGTGCTGGACCTCCGGGAGTACTTCAACGGCACCTTGGATGCCTACGGCGTTTTCACCGACCGTTCTGGCAGCGTGGTCAAGCGGTTCACCGTCGTCATGCGTTGCAGCTGGCAAGGAGACCAAGGCGTGTTGGATGAGGACTTCACCTATTCAGACGGCAGCACCCAAAAACGCATCTGGCGGCTCACCCGTTTGGCCGATGGCCGCTACACCGGCACGGCAGACGACGTGATCGGCATGGCAGAAGGACAGGCCCGCGGAAATGCCTTTTACTGGACCTACACCTTGAGCTTGCCCGTGGACGGCAGCATTTACGAAGTCCGGTTTGACGACTGGATGTACCTCATGACCGACAAGGTCTTGCTCAACAAAGCCACCATGAGCAAGTTCGGCGTGAAGCTAGGGGAAGTCACCCTCTCGTTCACACGGCGCTAATTTATGTCAAATAAGCACTTCGCCCCCGTAAACAGTGCGCCAGTAGCTACTAAAAATGTAGCAAACGGCGGCTGGCCTGCTCTGTGGCAGCCCCTGAATCCGCCCATGCGCCAATGGGCGGGCAAGCGGGTCTGGCTCGTGGGCGCGTCCAGCGGCATCGGTGAAGCTACGGCCTCTGCGCTACACGCGCAGGGTGCGGTGGTCATGGTGTCTGCCCGCAAGCGCGAGGCCTTGCAAGATTTTGTGGTGCGCCACCCCGGCAGCATCGCCCTGCCACTCGATGTGTCGGATGCCAGTGCGGTGCAAGCCCTGACCGCCAGCGTGCTCGCCCAAGGCCCACTCGACTGCGTCGTGTACTGCGCCGGCCACTACAACGCCATGCGCGCCTTCTCCATGGATGTGGCCGACATGGAGCGCCACCTGTCGGTGAACTACACCGGTGCGCTCCATGTGTTGGCGGCAGTCATACCCGCACTGCGCGCGCAGGGGCACGGACATATCAGCCTGGTGGGCAGTGTTGCCGGGTACCGCGGCCTGCCGAACAGCCTGGCTTACGGGCCGACCAAGGCTGCGTTGGTCAACCTGGCCGAAACGCTATACCTCGACTTGCGCAACCAGGGCTTGGGGGTCTCGCTCATCAGCCCGGGCTTTGTGCAAACCCCGCTCACGGCCAACAACGCCTTTGACATGCCCGCCCTGCTCACACCGGCCCAAGCCGCGCAAGCCATGCTGCAAGGCTGGGCACGCGGGCAGTTCGACATTCATTTCCCCAAGCGCTTCACGGTCTGGATCCAGTTGCTGCGCCTGCTGCCGGACCGTTTGTTTTTCGCGCTGGTACGGCGTGCCACCCTATGAACCCCACCCTGTCATCACCAACCGGCATGGCAGACGCCGTGGAGCGTCTGGTGAACTTTTTCGAACACCTCACACCCGACAGCGCGGCCTATGTCAGCACCATCTATGCGGAAAACGCGCGGTTCAAAGACCCGTTCAATGACGTCCGGGGTGTCGCCCCGATTCAGCACATTTTTGAGCACATGTTTGTGGCGTTGGAGCAGCCCCGCTTTGTCGTGACGGAACAAGTTGTCCAGGGTCAGCAGTGTTTTTTGACATGGGAATTCCGCTTCCGGTTTGTACGCTTTGCAAGCGGCACCGATCAGGTCATTTACGGCGCCACCCACTTGCTCTTTAATGAGGCGGGCCAAGTCACTTTGCACCGCGACTATTGGGATGCTGCCGAAGAGCTCTACGAAAAACTGCCCGTCGTGAGTGGGCTGATGCGCTGGCTCAAGCGGCGAGCCAACAGCTGAGCGGCTTTAGCGCAGGCCGGCCTCGAGCGGCGACATTGTGCTGCTCTGGAAATCCGCTTGGCGACGCGGCTCCCACCATGCCCGCAGGGACGCAAACACATTGCGACAACCGGTGCACTTGTATTCACCGGTCGCTTGTAGGGCGCCGTCTGGCGAGCGCGCTATGACTTTTTGATAGCTGGTAGCACCGCATTCGCGGCATTGGTAGACAGTTTTATACGCCTTCATGGTGCGCATGACTGTAAAGAATCATGCGTTGTTTGGCGAGCGTATTTGTGTAATCCGTTGTAAACACGCGGCTTTGCGGCCCATTTGGGCCTGCAAGGCGCATGCCGCCTAGGCCGGCAGTGTGTCGGCGAAGCTGGGGCGCTGCGCGAGCTTGTCGAACAATTTGGCCAATCCGGCGTGCTGGTCGCGCCATGCGATTTCAGGAAAGCGGAAGTCCAGGTAGCCCAAAGCACAGCCCACGGCAAGGTCGGCCAGCGTCAGGTGAATACCTGCGCAAAAGGGCTTGTCGCCCAGGCCGCGCTCCATGGCTTTGAGTGCTTCGTGAATTTTGAGCAGCTGCCGATCGATCCAAGCCTGGCTGCGCTGCGCTGCGCTGCGTCCGCCCCAGGTGGCTTCAAGACGGGCCAGCACCGCGGCCTCCATCAAGCCATCGGCCAACGCTTCCCAAGTTTTGATCTCTGCGCGCTCGCGTCCGACGGTTGGAATCAACTTACCCACGGGAGACAAGGTGTCGAGGTACTCGACGATCACGCGGGAGTCAAACATAGCCTCTGCGCCTTCCATGACCAGGCAGGGCACTTTTCCCAGAGGATTGGACTCAGCAATGCGGGTCTCGGCCGCCCAGACGTCTTCCTGGATCAGGACGTAATCGAGTTTCTTCTCGGCCATGACGACGCGTACTTTGCGAACGAAGGGGCTGGAAGTGGATCCGATGAGTTTCATGAGCGCTTTGCAGTTACTTGGAGGTTGATTCTATCCAGCGGGGGGCGTCAGGGAGCCCGATGGGGCCGTCCGTGGCGCACAACCTACAATCGGGGCATGACCTTCTCTGCCATTTCTGCCCTTTCCCCGCTGGACGGCCGCTACGCCGCCAAACTCGCCACCTTGCGCCCGCTCACCAGCGAGTTGGGCTATATGCACCGCCGTGTTCAGGTGGAAGTGGCGTGGTTCATTGCCTTGAGCGATGCCGGCTTTGACGAATTCAAGCCCCTCAGCCCCGGAGCGCGTACTTACTTGCTGGGCTTGGTCAAAAACTTTTCGGAAGCTGACGGCGAAGCCATCAAGGCCATTGAAAAGACCACCAACCACGATGTGAAGGCGGTTGAATACTGGATCAAGTCCAAGTTCGAAGCACGGCCAGAGCTGGAAAAAGCCGGGGAGTTTGTGCACTTCGCCTGCACCAGCGAAGACATCAACAACACCAGCCACGCGCTGCAACTGCGCGCTTCACGTGACGTCGTGGTGCTGCCCGCCCTGGACAAAATCGTGCTCAAGCTGCGCGACATGGCGCACGCCTACGCGGACGTGCCCATGCTGAGCCGCACCCACGGCCAGACCGCCAGCCCTACCACCGTAGGCAAAGAGATGGCCAACGTGGTCGTTCGTTTGCAGGCGGCCTGCGACCGGATTGCCAACGTCAAAATCCTCGCCAAAATGAACGGCGCTGTCGGCAACTACAACGCCCACCTGAGCGCTTGGCCCGATTTCGACTGGGAAGCGTTCAGCAAAAAAGTGATCGAAACGCCGGAGCCGCTGGGCTTGGGCCTGACCTTTCAGCCTTACAGCATCCAGATCGAGCCCCATGACTACATGGCCGAGCTGTTCGATGCCGTCGCGCGTACCAACACCATCTTGATCGATTTGAGCCGCGATATCTGGGGCTACGTGTCCCTCGGTTATTTCAAGCAAAAACTCAAAGACGGCGAAGTCGGCTCCTCCACCATGCCCCACAAGGTGAACCCGATTGACTTTGAAAATGCAGAAGGCAACCTCGGCATGGCCAACGCCCTGTTGCGCCACCTGAGCGAAAAACTGCCGATTTCCCGTTGGCAGCGTGACCTGACCGACTCCACCGTGCTGCGCAACATGGGTGTGGCTCTCGGCTACGCGGTGCTGGCGTACAGCTCTTTAATGACCGGCCTGAGCAAGCTGGAAATCAACGAAGCCGCCATTGCAGAAGATCTGGACTCCTCGTGGGAAGTGTTGGCCGAGCCCATCCAGACCGTGATGCGCCGCTTTGGCCTGCCGCAGCCCTATGAGCAGCTCAAGAAGTTCACCCGCGGTGCGGCCATGACCCGTGAGCTCATGCAGGGCTTTATTGCCGGCCTGGATATCCCAGAGCTGGAGAAAGAGCGCCTCTTGGCCATGACGCCCGGTAGCTACACGGGCAAGGCTTCCGAGCTGGCAAAGCGCGTCTGATGGCACTCAAATCCACCATCTACAAGGCCAACCTGCAGATTGCAGACATCGAGAACAGCTACTACGCCGACCACGCGCTGACGCTGGCGCGCCACCCCAGCGAGACCGATGAACGCATGATGGTGCGACTGGCCGCGCTTGCGTTCAATGCCTACAAACTGCAAAGCGTTTGCAACGGTGACGGCACGCTGGCGTTTGGTGCCGGCCTGTCGGATGTGGAAGACCCCGATGTATCGCTGACCGACTTCACGGGCCAGAAACGCTTGTGGATCGAGGTGGGCCAGCCCGAGGACAAACCTATATCCAAGGCCTGCAACAAGGCCGACGCCGTGCTGCTCTACCCGTTTGCCCACTCCGCTGACATCTGGTGGAAGGGCATCGAGTCCAAGCTGAGCCGCTTGGACAAGTTGCAGGTGTGGCGCATTCCGTCGGTCACGTCGCAGGCTCTGGCCAAACTGGCCGCGCGCAGCATGCAATTGCAGGCCACTATTCAAGAGGGCGTGCTGATGCTGGGGGATGGAAGCAGCACGGTGGACATCGAGCCCATCCGCTGGAAATAGCCGATATTTAGTGCCTTTTAGGGCTCCAGCCCTCGTCAATATTGCGCGAGTAGCTATGCTTTCTATAGCAATTCAGGCTTGCGCGACTCTGCGGCCCGCTCGGCATAGCGGTTAAAGCGCCAGGAAGTGGCATCCAGGGTGATGCGACGCCAGGTGGCGCGCTTTTCTGCGGGGCCCATTTCCGGCCACAGTTGCACCTCTTCAAAGGTTCGCCCGCACCCTTTACACAGCTCATCCCCTTGGCTGGTGGAACAGATCGCAATGCAAGGTGTGTCCGGCGTCGACTCGTACCAGGTTTGCCAGGCCGCACGGGCCTTTGCCGGCATGCTGAATTCATCCGCCTCCGTCTCGTGATAGAAGACGAGGAGCGCATAGACCTCCGCCAGCGCACGGGTTGCGGCAGGTAGGGAAACACCATCTGGAGATGGCTCACGCGCCCGCCAGAAATTGATGGCCGATTCGATATCGGTGATGTGTATGCCCGCCACTGTGTCAACCCGCCTGTTGTGTCGAAAGGGAGGCGGATGATATACCCACATCCACAAACCAGCCGCACTAAGGCTTTCCGGCCAGCTTTCACACGGATTTGGAATGACCGCGGATGATGCCCCTGGTCTCTATACGCCTACAAGTTTTGTTGTTATAGTCGCCTCACTCCGAAGGGGAGTAGCTCCAAGCGCCTGAAAGCGCTTCGACTGATCGTCAATACGAAGCTCCGGCTTCCGGTCTGTCGGGGTTCCCATGCATGGGTTCCTGAGCAAGACCTTCGATTCGCGCCTTCTGCAGGCGGAGTCGTTGGCGCGGTTCTAAAAGCCGCATTAACCTCTTCACCAGCAGCAGCTTTACCCTGTCGTTGTTAGGAAATTCCATGGAATTCATGTCCGCACCCTGGTGGTCTGCCTTATTGACCATTGTGTTGATCGATCTCGTTCTGGCTGGCGATAACGCCATCGTCATCGCTTTGGCGGCTCGCAATTTGCCCCCCGCACTAAAGCAAAAAGCCATCATTTGGGGAACCGTGGGCGCGATTGTGGTCCGCTCGGCGATGACCGTGGGCGTGGTGTGGCTCTTAAAGATCCCCGGGCTGATGCTGGTAGGTGGCTTGGGCCTGCTGTGGATTGCCTACCAACTCTTGGCTGATCAAGGCGACGGAGAACACGATGGCCCTTCGGCCAGCACCTTTTGGGGCGCCATGAAGACCATCATCGTGGCCGATGCCTTGATGGGTGTTGACAACGTTTTGGGTGTTGCTGGTGCAGCCCATGGCGCAATGGATCTGGTCATCATCGGCTTGCTGATCAGCGTGCCGATCGTGGTGTTCGGTAGCAACGTGGTATTGAAACTGGTGGAGCGCTTCCCCTCGATCATCATGATTGGTGCGGCAGTGCTGGCCTTCACTGCGGCCAAGATGGTGGTCCATGAGCCTTGGTTGGTGTCGTTCTTCGGGACCGATACGGGTCTCAGCAGCACCCAAAGCATGACCCGTTGGGCCGTCTATGTGTTGGCGATTTTGGCCGTTCTGGGTGCAGGCTGGTTGAGCCAGAAGCGGAATGCCAAGGAAGACGCTGCTGCCTAAAGGGCGCTCGTTAGGCCGAGTGCTATGCTGGGCCGTATGAAGCTTCTAACAAAATGGTTCCTGTGCGCCGCTGCCTTGTTGGCGGTGGCACACCTCTACAGCGGTGTACAAGTGCAGAGTTTCAGCTCTGCACTGGTGGCCGCACTGGTGGTGGGCTTGTTCAATGCATTGCTCAGGCCGCTGCTGATTGTTTTGACCTTGCCGGTCACTGTGCTGACCTTGGGCCTGTTTCTCTTCGTCATCAATGCCATGATGTTTTGGTGGGCAGCAAGTTTGCTGGATGGCTTTACCGTGCGTGACTTCAGCGCTGCATTGCTCGGCTCGTTGATGTACACCGCGGCCGGTATGGTGATCAACTCAGCGCTCGACCGCTTGTTCCCGAAGTAGTTGCTCCACTTGGCGGGTCCGCGCGTCGACAACAGATGCCTCGATGTGGTCCGCTTCCTTCAAACTGGTTTTTGCCAAGGATTGGGCGGCCTTCAGTCGCTCCAAGGCGGCCGTGTAGTCCAGTTGCGCCACGTTGACCTCTGCCTCTGCCCGCACTGCAGCAACAGTGCGCCCCTGCGCACTTCGGGCCTTGGCTAGTTGCTGCCACATGGCAGCGTCTCGCGGCTGCTCCAGCACCCACAGTTGGGCGGCATCTGCCGCAGCGTCTGCTCGACCAAACGCCACTTGAAGACCGACCCACATTAGCAACTCAGCGCGCGTCTTGGGCGGACGGTCAAAACCCAGTGCACTCAAAGCCTGATCATTTCGCCCGGCAGCCACCGCCAGCTCGGCACTGAGATAGCGCCATTGGTGCAGGGCAGGCCCATCACCTTGGACCGCAAGCATTAACGCATCGCGGTAGATGGCCGCCCTCTCATAGTTCCGCAGCTTCAGGGCCGCAAGGGTGGCGCCATAGAGTGAAGCAACCCTTTGCGGGGCGCTAACCTTCGCCAGCAAGGCAGGCTCTACCTCTGCAAACCAAGCCCGCAAGCCGTCGACCGAGGCATTGGACAACACGCGCGCACGGGCAGACACCATGCTGTGCTCCAGACTTGTGGTTGTGGTTGTGGCTGTAGGGCTCCCTTCAGGAATTCGAGATCGCATGTCTGCAATGCGCTCTGTGGTCAACGGGTGACTACGCAGGTAAGGAAAGTTCCCCGAGTCATTGTTCCGGTTGTTTTGCTGCAGCTTTTCGAACATGCTGACAAAACCTTGGGGCGCAAACCCTGCCTGGGTCGCAACGGCAAAGCCGGTCCTGTCGGCTTCGCGCTCCATGTCGCGAGAAAAGTTCAGTTGCGATTGGGCCGCCGCGGCTTGACCGCCCACGATGACGGCATTGGCTCCGCCCGGGTTTTTGCTAGCGGCTAGGGCGCCCAAGATCATGGCCCCCACCAACCAAGGCGCTTGCTCGCTCTGGCGACTCATGAGGCGGGCAATGTGCCGCTGGGTGACGTGGCTGAGTTCATGCGCCAATACAGAGGCCAACTCATCTTTACTGGTCACGATTCCTACGAGTCCCGAATGAATACCGAAGTACCCCCCTGGGAGTGCGAATGCATTCACAGTGCGGTCCTTGCCTTGCAGCAATTGCCAAGCAAAGCCTGCATCCAACTCAGGAGATATTTCGCCACGCGTACGCGCCGCACTCATGAGCGGCTGCCATATCGCATGCAAATAGTCCCCCATCACGGGGTCATCGATGTAATCCGGATCGCGGTAGAGGTCGCGTGCGATGCGGTCACCTAGGCGGCGCTCCTGCTGGATGGGGACTGATTCAAGATAATCTATCGGAGCAAACGGCTTGACTGACTCAACATGTTGTGACCCAACGGAAAAATGGATGAACAATCCAAAAATCAGTGGAATGCGCCTCCTATTAAAAATATATCGCATGAGACGACTTCAAATAAACGGGCACATCGTAGCGCAAATGCACTACCTATTTTCATTACCTAGACTCAACCAATCGACCCTCGAGAACTCAGAATCTATCAACCCTCTTCGTGTCAGTCCCTGTTTCACCGCATCACAATTAGAGGCTGGCACTACCTTGCATAGCCTCTCTACCCATAGCTTTGCTTCATCGACCCTGTGATTCAAAACAAGGGCTGTAGCGTATTTATAAACAACGCCCGTATTTGGATATTCTGTCGCCACTTTTCTCATCGTATCCAGCATCTGCTCGCTCATATTATGCGAAGGATTTATCCTAGCAAAATTAATGTATTCGGCCAGATGATTCAAGAGTACTACTTCTGGCGGCTTTGGAGGCGTCTCGGTCTTTATACCTGCCCACTCGTACCTAAGCTCCTGATAGCTAGCTTCTATGCGCAAGTAGTCCCTTGACACTAGAACAAAAATCGCAGTCGCCAAGACAACAAACAAGACCAGAAAATACTTAGACACATACACTATTGCACTTCGCCCGAGTCGAATATTGATTGAACCAATCACCAATGCAACCGGAAAGAGGAAATAAGCATGATGGAGCGGCAACTCCAGCATCGCGTGATTCAAAATCACGACAATCATTAAAAGCAGAATAATACTCTCGTACGTACGCACGGCGCGAATAGAACTCCAAAGCCACACGGCTATATACATAGTAGCCATTGCTCCTAAAGGAATACCTACCCACAGCACTAAATCGAGAAACAAATTATGCGAGTGAGCTACTACTACTCCGACAGTCGGGTGATTTGTTGCAATAGAGAGTTGGGCTGCTGCCAATTGATTCCAGCCATAGCCCCATAAAGGATTTTGGAGTGCCGCGTCCACGAACATCATCCAAATAGTAGGTCGCAACTCTCCTTGTACCCTCAAGATGTCAGGCGTATCTTCGGGAGAAAAATTCGATAATTTTCCTTCAATGTAGTCTGTGACAAAGAAGGAAGCCACAAAACATAGGGCGAGCGCGAAAGCAACCCAAAGTCGACGCCGGCTCTCCAGCAAATCGCGCCACAGCCAGCCTGATAAAGCCAAAAGGAAAAGTGCAATCCACGCAGTACGGGATTTCGTTAGGACGATACCGAAGATCAAATAAAAAGCCGCAAACAACGCCACTCCGGTGCTTATACGGTAGCGTCTTTTGCACCATGCTATGGATAACAGACCACAGATTAAAAGCGTACCGAGGTCATTGGGCTGACCTAGGTTAGCAGCAGGTCTTCTGGATGCAGCACTGATAACCCAAATATCTAGATGCTCAAGGCCCAGCCACTGATAGATCTGCATCCCAACTGATATCAGTGCAGCCAGGCCGATGGCGAAAAATAGGCCATCGGCTAGTTGATTTGGGGCAACTCGCTCCCATTGGGCACCGAGTGCAACCAGCAGTGAAAAACCCAAGAGGTAAGCGCTACTTACCCATACAGTCCCTGACCACTCTATTAAAT
Source organism: Rhodoferax sp. (assembly GCF_013297935.1). GTDB lineage: Bacteria > Pseudomonadota > Gammaproteobacteria > Burkholderiales > Burkholderiaceae_C > Allorhodoferax. The sequence continues at coordinate 83,455 of NZ_JAAFIX010000007.1, forward strand.
TTAGGCTGTATTGTATTGATGGAACAAGCGTTAAAGCAAACCCAAACAGGGCGAATCCGTGCAGTCCGATATTGCCACTAGTGCTGCGTAGCACTGCAACACATGCCATCAACATCATCATGGAGACCCAAGCGTCCGCATGAAATGTTGTCCATGGCATGTAATGATTTGGAAGTAACCATGTGCATGCCAAGGCTACGATCCAACACACTAAGCCAAGCCCCGAAAATGGTGTCCGTGTATTCATTAGACCTTCAACTCACCATACACACATTCGTGAACCATTCAGTTCAATTTGTTGCATCAAAAAAAAAGGTCCAGCAAAGGACCTTTTTTAACTCCGTCGAGAAACTTTTACAAATTACTTGCAGCTTGCTGGCAAGTACTTGTTTTCGATAGGAGTAGTAGTCGCGCCTGCGGCGGTCCCTTGACGGCAAACCCAAGCGATTTGGCCACCAGACAGTGTTCCGACCATAGATAGCATTTTGCCTGCCAAGTTTGTGTCTGTAGCACCTGTTACTGTAATCGTACCGACAGTTGCGCTACCTTGAGTATATGTAACGGCGGAAACCCACTTGGATGACTGCGCCACTGGGGTAAAACTTCCAGTTGCAGGCATTGCAGAAGATGCAGTTGCAGCTTCAATCAGATCATTCTTGGCAGATGTGGCAGCCAAGACAATTTCAGATACTTTGGCACGCACGGTGTAATCTTGATAAGCTGGCAAAGCCACCGCAGCCAAAATACCAATGATCGCAACCACGATCATCAGTTCGATCAAGGTAAAACCTTTTTGGATAGAACGCTTCATAAAAACTCCAGTTGGAAATGAGAGGCTTAGCAATCAGCAGCTTTCATGCCAGCTGCAAAAGGCCTGAAAGCTGCAATTAGAGGCAGTTTTTACGACACGTTTGACAAAACCGTAGCCCTGCTTGCCGATAGAACGACAATTTTGTCACTCCTTTCACTTAATGCACACCTGCCTCACCATCTTCAAGTCCGTCAGTCCCATGAGGATTTTTTCCATTCCGTCCATTTTTAGTGTTCGCATGCCACCCTGAACTGCGCAGCCGAACAGCTCCGCCACCCGGGCACGCTCTTGAATGAGTTTTTTAAGTTCATCGTCCGCGACCATGAGTTCGTGCAGGCCGATACGTCCTTTGTAGCCCGTCTTGTTGCATTTCTCGCAACCTACCGAGCGGTACAGCTTAAGCTCGCCCCCGCCGGCATAGGCCGCCTTCCATTGCTGAATGAGCTTTTGGCTCTCTTGCTCGTAGTTGTTTTTCCAAGCGTGGGTGTTTCTCAGTTCTTCAGCGTATTCCTTGCAGAATATTCGCAGTTCTTCTTCCGTCGGCACATAGGCCTCTTTGCAGTCACACAGTTTCTTTGCCAACCGTTGAGCGAGAATACCCAGCAGGGCGTCTGCAAAGTTGAAAGGGTCCATGCCCATGTCTAAGAGGCGGGTGATCGACTCAGGCGCAGAGTTGGTGTGTAGAGTGGAAAACACCATATGACCCGTCAGCGAAGCCTCCACGCCCATCGACACAGTTTCTTTGTCACGTGACTCACCCACCATGATGATGTCAGGGTCTGCCCTAAGGAATGCGCGCATGACCAATGCAAAGTCGATTCCCGCCTTTTTGTTGATCTGAACCTGGCGAAGCCCTTTTTGGGTAATTTCTACCGGGTCTTCCGCCGTCCATATTTTGGTGTCCGGGGTGTTGAGGAACTTGAGTATCGAGTGCAGGGTTGTAGTTTTGCCAGAGCCGGTCGGTCCGCAGACATAAAACAAACCATAAGGTTTGCTCACCGTTGCCTCTAGGCGGGTTTTGTTGTGGGCAGTCAAGCCCAGTTTCTCCAGAGGGATGGGCTCTCCCGCTGCCAAAATCCGCATTACGACGTCTTCTACGCCGCCAGCAGAGGGAATGGTCGCCACCCGGAGTTCAATATCTAGTGGGCCATACTTCTTAAATTTGATTTTGCCGTCTTGCGGCTTTCGCCGCTCTGAAATGTCGAGATCACACATGATTTTGAGCCGTGTCACCATGGCCTGCCGGAAGTGCGCCGGTACTTCTACATACGGTACCAGGCTGCCGTCAATCCGAAACCGAATACCGGTTTTGAATTTGCCGGGCATGGGTTCAATGTGAATATCAGAAACTTTTTGGTGATACGCATCAATGATGACTTTATTGACAAACTTCACCAGTTCATTGTCCGCAGCGGCGGACTCCAATGACTCGTCGTTGCCGCCATCATCGATGGGTCCGCCATCCATGTCCGCCAGCAACTGATCGATCGTGCTCGTATCCGTGGTCGCACCAAAGAGCTGGGACAGCGTCTCCAAGAACTCGACCTGTGTCGTGACACGATAGGCGAACTTGCCAATTCGCGGAAACACCTGCGGCACTACCCGCGAGCCTTTAACTGCCTCAGGGTCAAGGCACATGATGACCAACCCGTCAGGAGACTCCTCCAGCGGCACCCATCCCTGTTCTTCTAAGAATTCCCGCTTTAGCGGCCCGTGCAGCGCTTCGGATCGTATGCGCCCGTTATTTCGAGGCTCGTAGGGAACACCAAAGAACTGCGCCAGGCCATCGCCAATCTGCAACGGCAATAGGCCGGTTCTGCTAATAATTAAGGTCTCAAGCGGCTGGCCCTCATCCCGCGCTTCTTGGGCGAGTTGTTGCAGATCACTTTCTGTCATCAACCCCGCATTGACCAAGCCGTCGTAGCGCGTACGCTCGCGTCGTGGTCGCGCACCACTTGCACCCAGGCGCTGGCGGATTGCTGTGGCCAAAGTTTTGCAGAGCTCTGATACACCATCCAGCTCCAACTCTCCGAAGGGTTCATCGCTCTTGTTGTTAATAACCTGCAACACGCCATGAAGTACCTTGCCTTCGAGAATGGGCGCCACCATCATTTGCTTGGTTCTGTACCCTGATCGCTTGTCGACTTCTTTTAAAAAATTCAAAGATGGATGTATCCGTCGAAGCGCCTCCTCGTCGTACACATCAGAAAAATTCAACATGGTCTGGCTGTAGGCTGCATAGCCGGCCAGACTTTGCGGAGATATAGGTAGTTTCAGCTCCCGGCTGGTGTTGAGACCGGTTTTTACCTTAGAGACAATGGAAGCACCGTCTTCCGATACCGCATACAAGGTCAGCCGATCTGCATTGAGTAGTTTGCAAATCTCCTGGCTTGTCTCCAGCATGATCTGGTCCAGCTGTGCGGTTTCGTGGATACGCGCAGTGACTTGATGGAGTTGGCGGTAGAACAGCGCCTCGAAGGTCATCCCACGTTTTTTAAGCGGCTGCTTCTGGGACTCAAAAAAGGCCTGCTCACTCAAAAACGACTTATCTGCGTTGACTGAAGAAGGGTTCATGACGATTCGTTTCTCATATTCATTAAGCTTCAGCTAGCGCGATTTCCAACAACCAAGTTGCCACCCCATGAACTTCAGCAGCTACTTGGATTCAAACCGCGTAGCACCGTCCCAGCTCGCATCAAAGGGCAAATGTCGCATGGCGGCGACTCGATCCGCATAAAGCCGGTACAAGGGCTTGGTACCCGCGACACGCAACAAGTTCAGTATGCCAACGTCCACTTGGTCCCAATTTTGGGCCCGATAGTTCCTCAGTACCTGAGACCACAGCTTCAATTCGTCGGTCAAGCTTGCATTGGTATCTGTCGTGATCGCAATTGGATTCCAGATGGTGACCACCTGCTCCTTACCCTTTACGCGCACCTTATCCAGCTCCTGCCAGACCACTCTTTGGGTGAGCAATTTCGTTGTGTCATTCACAACAATACTCACACCATATATTTTTGAGAGCCCCTCCAGGCGGGATGCCAAATTCACAGCATCCCCGATCACGGTGTAGCTTCTCCGTATATCAGAGCCCATATCTCCAACACACATAACACCCGTGTTGATACCAATTCCGACGCCAATTTCTGGCAACCCTTGCTGGCGGTGCTCTTCGTTGATCCGGCGAACCACTTGCTCAATTTCAATGGCAGCTCGGACTGCTAATTCCGCATGCTCCTCAGTTTCTACAGGAGCCCCCCAAAAGGCCATTACACAGTCGCCCATGTACTTATCGATGGTTCCTCTGTGCCGACGGATAACATCTGTGATGCGACTGAAAATTCCGGTGAGCATCGCTTGCAACTTCAGCGGCTCCATGGTTTCCGACATATTCGTAAAACCCCGCATGTCACAAAACATAACCGTCAGTTCGCGGTTAATTGCTTGCATGCTGTAGCTGTCAGGGTCTTGCACCATCTCATCGACCAACTCCGGCGGCACGTAGGTCCCGAAAAGATTGGCCAAATCCCTTTTGGAGCGACTCTCAACAAAGTAGCCGTAACTCATATTGAGTGCAAACGCCGTGATGGTCATCGTTAGCGCGCCAGCTAAGGGAAGCACTAGCCCATAGCCCAGATACAACCAGAGGTTCAAAAGCACGAGCGTGGCCAGAACCCCCGAACTCAAAAGTACCGCCTTCAACGCACTCAGAAGCGGCAATCCAAAAGCGAGCAACAGCCCAGCAAGGATCAGCAAAACCAAGTCATAGCCTAGTGCGTAATCCGGCTTCACCAAAATGCGTCCATCGAGTAACGCCGAGACCATGTTGGCATGCGTCTCGACCCCAGGGTAGGCCTCGCCAACTGGCGTCACCCGCATGTCATAGAGGCCTAGCGCCGTGGTGCCCAGTAAGACGATTTTATTTTTGAGCTCACCTTTTGCAATTTTGCTTTGCAGGACATCGATGGCAGATACGTACCGGAACGAGCCGCCCTGAACATTTCCAGGGCCCCTGAAAGGGATTAGTGCTCCCCCTCTCTTGTCCACAGCAATCGCCAAACTCTTCTCACCCTGCAACAAAACTAATTTATCTAGTCCTCTAAAGGCTTTGGGGAGAAAGGCTTCTTTGGAAAACGAAGGCTGAACGCGTGGCTGACCCACAATGGCCCGGAACATCGCCAAAGAGAGTGATTCATAAAACGATCCTTGGTAATTGGCCACGAGAGGGACTGAACGGACCACGCCATCGGCATCCGTAAAGGAATTGAAATGCCCCGCTCGTGGTGCCGCCTTCGAGAAGGGCACGAGATTTGAACCATACGCCGTCCACTCCGGCGCATCGAAAAAATGCCCGCCCAGGTCAGCATCCGAGAAAATGGGTGAGGGTAACGCCCCGGTGGTGCGCCCCAGCGGATCATTGGTGAAAAAGTAGCCAAGGACGATCGGCCTGTCTTTTAACGCCTCCGTGAAGACGGCATCAAAATCCAATGTGGGTGCCAGTTGTTCCAGTCTGTTGACAAACGCGGCCTGATCTTTAAACTCATTCGCCGCCATTGAACGCAACTGCTGCAAACCGGAGCTGTTATCAGGCTCTGCAAACACCACATCCACACCTAAAAGTGCGATGTTTTGTTCTGCGTACAACTTATTTATCAACTCCGCTAAAACATTCCTGCTCCAAGGCCAACGTCCTATTTGGGCAAGGCTTTTTTCGTCGATATCCACGATGACGATACGTTCGTCCATCGTGGCAGGCATAGTTGCCCGCAAACGCGTGTCGTAAAGGATGTCATCTAGTCGCTGCAGGGCATTGAGCTGCACCCAACCCAATGAGTGAAGCAACGCAAAAAACAATGGCAATAAAGTGACCCCGATACGGGGCCAATGCTTGAAGAGTGCTTTCACGGCATCTGAGTAGCCAAACATTCGACTACCGCAAGCCTCGGAATACCTAGTGCAGAACGAACTGCATCTGGGTACCGGCCAACTCTACGAGATCACCATTCTTCAGTGGGAGCGGATTTTGTCCTATTGGTGCACCGTTCAGAGTGGGGTTGCCTGCGCCTTCTACATGGTGAACCACGAAACCTTGCTGACGACGGGTGATGGCCGCCACCGCAACGCCCGGCTTGCCAATGGTCGTCACAACCTTGGTCAAAGGCACCTCTCTACCGGAAGCCGCGCCTGACAGAACCTTGATCGCGGCGTGAAACGCACCTAGACCTTGAGAGTCACCCGAAACGGTGGAAAAGCCGGAGTTCAAGGGTTGGGTAGTGCTCACAGGAGATGGGCGAGCCTGCACGACCATAGTCTTGTCGAAATTTTCAACCACACCGTCGGCCATGAATTTGATCTTGTACTTACCAATTTCAATTCCGTCACCATGCCGAAGTTGCTGCTTCTTCACCGCTTTTCCATTGACGTAAGTACCATTAGTGCTGTTTAAGTCTTCCAGGAAAATATCAGAGCCCGCCATGAGGATGACTGCATGTTCACCACTGACCGCAAGGTTATCGATCACGATATCGTTATAGGGCCTGCGTCCCAATGTTGTTCTGTCTTTGGTGATCTGAACTTCTTTGATCACGACCTCATCGATCGACACGATCATTTTCGGCATGATCGACTCCTTTTCCTGTATTTGCTTTTCAAAAGCGTTTCGACTTTATTTCCCGAGCAGCTTGGCAATAAAGCCTTTTTTTTCAGCTGCTTCGCTCGCAGAAATCATCAAAACAGAGATGTTGTCTTTTCCGCCATTTTCATTAGCGGCCAACACCAAGTTCTCTGCCATCGACTCCAAACGCGAGCCCTCGCTAACAATTCTAACTATTACTTCATCCGACACCATATCGGAAAGCCCGTCTGAGCACATTAGATACAAATCACCAGGCTCAATACTGAACACATTGACTTCCAACATGACGAACTGCTCCACGCCTAGCGCCCTGGTAACCAAATTCTTAATCGGTGAGCCTGCGGCCTGGTCTGGACTGATGAGACCGGCATCGATCTGCTCCTGCAACAATGAGTGATCTTTGGTGATCTGCTCAATGACACCTTGGCGGATACGATAGCACCGTGAATCTCCTATGTGCCCCACCAACAAGCGGCCATCTTTAATGATTCCTAGGACTAAGGTAGTCCCCATCCCGGCAAAAGAGGGGTTGGCATTTGCGGAGTTGTAAATGGCCAGGTTTGCATTGTCGACACAGATTTCCATAGCTCTACGGATATCTTTGAGCTGTGCTTGCGCACCCGCCTCCACAAGCCAACGACTGAGCTCCGACTTGATAAACGCGGTCGCCATGCCACTGGCTATTTCACCCGCGTTGTATCCGCCCATGCCGTCCGCCAGTACACCGACCAGCGCCTGGTCATCAAACGCTACAGAGTCTTCATTGTTATCGCGACACCGCCCCGGATCCGTCTGCGCATGGAATTGGTACATCATCACATTTATATTTCTATGTCGGGCCCGGCCGGAGCCTTGGTATCCAATGGTTGGGTTCTTTGCACTGCAGTATTCACGTAATCACGCGTACCGCCCGCATTACCGGCGGTCGTTTGTGCCAGGGCTTGGGTACTCGGGGCAACACCCGTACACTTTGCAATAGCGAATGAAAAATCAGCACCCGTCTGGTAGCGTGATTCAGGGGTTTTTCGCAGAGCGTTGGACACAAGCTCCGCAATGTCACTCGATAAATCGCTGCGATGAATGCGGATGTCGGCCGCATCTTCATTGGCGATTTTGTACATCAGTTCGGCCATGGACTCCCCTCGGAACGGCAGTACACCGGTCAAGAGCTGGTACAGCATCACGCCCAGGGAATAGAGGTCGGAACGACCGTCCACTTTTTTACCCGCCAGCTGCTCTGGAGACATAAAACTGGGCGTCCCCAACACCAAGCCTGTCTTTGTCTTGCTGCTATCGGTGATCCTTGCAATACCAAAATCAGTGACTTTCACGGTGTCGGTACCCGACTCAAACATGATGTTGGCGGGCTTAATGTCGCGATGTACGACTTGTTGCCGATGCGCATAGTCAAGCGCTTGCGCCACACGATTTACGATGCTCAGCACTTGAGCGACCGGTAGCAGATTGCCCGGCTTCGTATGCTCCACAAGGTCTCTACCTTTCAAGAACTCCATCGCAATGTAGGCAAGGTCATGCTCCTCGCCGGCATCGAAAATCGTCACGATATGTTGATGCTGCAGCCTGCCGGCGGTCTCTGCTTCACGGAAAAAGCGCTCACGAGCATCTACCAGGTCATCGCCGGAGAACTCTTCGCTCAATGCCATCGTCTTGATCGCTACGATGCGGCCGATTTTTGGATCCTTGCCTTGGTACACCACGCCCATGGCGCCCTTACCTAGTTCTTTTTCTACGGTATAGCGGCCCAGCATGGGCTTTTCAAGCGAATTGCCGTCCAGCAGCATCGTCCCGCCGGGATGTCCACTGCCACCAAGAATGACCGTCTCTGACATATGTTTGGCGCGAGTGAGCTTTTGCCCGACATCCTTGAAACCCGGTTCCTGACTCGCAATATGTTCGTAAACCGCTTGTGCTTTGTTGAACTGTCTTTTGCGCTCAAAGTCCAAAGCAAGGTTGTACAAATTACCCCACAACGCCTCGCTAGCGGGGACGCGCCGGTAGCGATCAAACGCCATATCCAACTGGCCTTGCCCCTGGAGTGCAAGGCCCATCATGCGATTGGTTTCAGCGGACTCTTCGTCCGCTTTCACCTTGCCGGCCTCCACCATCCAAAAACGCTTGGTCGTCAGCCCGATATGCCCCAACAGCAAAACCGATGCCGGCAACAACAGCTGAACCCATACTGCGCCGGCAGCCAAGAGACTGAACTCCCCCACTACAAGCGCGGCAAACAAACACGCAGTTACCAATGCGGCGGCAACCGCCGAGAGCTGGCGAACCCCCCACATCAGATAGGCGATCACTATCAACAACGCCAATAGGCGCACCCAGACCGCCCAATCAGGTTGTGTAATGAAGTGCTCGCTCAGAATGCTGGAAGTGATGTGGGCAATCGTCTCCGCCGGTGACAATGCCGGATGACCCGGGACCGGAAACTGGACCCCGACTCCGGCCGCCGTTGCCCCAATGATCACAATCTTGTCGGTGTACTTGCTTGCCGGAATTTTTCCGGTCATCACATCGTAAAAAGAATCCACATGAAAAGCCGGCTTACCATCACGATCCGGGTAGAACTGGGGCAACATCAGCGCAGCGTTGTCTGTTTTGATATTGAGCTTCCCAAGTTGGACTTTGTTGCCCGGAAACAAGCGTATGTCTGACGGCGCGAGGTTCAAGCTTTTCATGGCACCCAGCAACGCAAGCGACGGAATTGCTTTTCCGAAGTAGTTGACCAATAAGGGCTCCTCCCGGAACGCGCCATCTTGATCCAGGAACTGATTCAGGTGCCCAACGCCTGCCGCCTCCCGCCCGAGCATCTCGATAGGAAATTGGCCACGCAGCGCTGAAAGTGAAAATGCATCGCCCTCATCAAATGCATTTTTGACTACAAAGTCCGGGAGTGCGGTGTCCGGCTTACCTTGCGGCTCTCCCAACTCAAATACGGAGGGCAGCAATACATTCCCTGTAGTGCGAAGGCTCTGCGCTAGCGCTGTGTCGGTATCCAGCGTGGTTTCCGCTTCCTGAATGATCTTCTGGATCGCCTCGTAATTTGCAGCATTCACATCGCCGGTTTCCACCAAGGCTTTGAGCTTCTGTATGAAGGTCAGGCCAGCATCTCTTTGGGGCTCAAAAAAGAAAATGGTCTGAACAATCGTCTTCGGCTTGGCAGGCGCTAGCAGGTCCAGTAGTTGGGCGTGATAGCTACGTGGCCAGGGCCAGCGCCCCAGATTAGAGATGCTCTGGTCGTCAATGGCAATGATGGCGATGCGATCGGAGGGCTGGCGGTTGGTCGATACGCTGGCAACGTCATAGAAGCGCCGTTCCATCGAAGTCGAAAAGTCAGTTGCACTGAGCACAACAATTGCAACTAAAGCGATCACCAAACCAGTAAACCAGTCAGTCCGCCAGAAAGATGCAAACTTCGATTTTTTGACCGCCACGCTCTCTCCCGAATATGCTCTGGCTGTGCCTTATGAGCTGGTGTGAAGTCGATTCAAGATTCGACCGCCCTACGATAGCAGAGGCGCACCTTAAGAACAAGAAAGGCCTCTTCCGCGGGCAACATGCGCTGGATGAATGGCGGATCCTTGCGACAAATGGCCCCATGCCGCACCCGAAACAAGCGGGATAGGCAGCCCCCGCCCATAAAAAAGCCCGGCAGCGCCGGGCTTTTCAGAATCGCGCCCCCTACGGATAGGAGGCTCTCGCTTCTTACAGCAACGCCTTGAGGAGCTTCGCCATCTCGGAAGGATTGCGCGTGACCTTGAAACCGCACTCTTCCATCACAGCCAATTTGGCATCCGCAGTGTCAGCGCCACCGGAGATCAGGGCACCTGCGTGACCCATGCGCTTTCCGGGGGGCGCTGTTACGCCTGCGATGAAGCCGACAACCGGCTTCTTCATGTTCAGCTTGCACCAACGTGCTGCTTCGGCTTCGTCCGGGCCGCCGATTTCGCCGATCATGATGACCGCATCGGTATCAGGATCGTCGTTGAAGGCTTGCATGACGTCGATGTGCTTCAAGCCGTTGATCGGATCGCCGCCGATACCTACCGCAGAAGATTGACCCAGACCGATTTCGGTCAACTGCGCCACAGCTTCATAAGTCAACGTACCGGAGCGGGACACCACACCGATGCGACCCTTGCGGTGAATGTGACCGGGCATGATGCCGATCTTGATTTCATCGGGGGTGATCAAACCGGGGCAGTTCGGTCCGAGCAACAAGGTTTTCTTGCCGCCGGCGGCTTCTTTGGCCTTCATGCGGTTGCGCACTTCCAGCATGTCCTTGACAGGGATGCCTTCGGTAATACAAATCGCCAGGTCCAGGTCAGCCTCAACCGCTTCCCAGATCGCCGCAGCTGCGCCAGCAGGTGGCACATAAATCACGGAGACGGTAGCGCCAGTTTGGCCGGCAGCTTCTTTGACGGAAGAGTAGATTGGAATGTTGAAAATCGACTCACCGGCCTTCTTGGGGTTCACACCCGCCACGAAGCAGTTTTTGCCGTTTGCGTATTCCTGGCATTTTTCAGTGTGAAACTGGCCGGTCTTGCCGGTAATGCCTTGGGTAATGACTTTGGTGTCTTTGTTGATAAAAATCGACATGGTGATTCCTTAGCGGGCTTTGACGGCTGCAACAACTTTTTCGGCCGCTTCGGCCATGCTGTCGGCGCTGATGATAGGCAGGCCGGATTCGGCCAGCATCTTCTTGCCGAGGTCTTCGTTGGTACCCTTCATGCGCACCACCAATGGCACCGACAAGTTCACGGCCTTGCAAGCGGTGATCACGCCGGTCGCAATGGTGTCGCACTTCATGATGCCGCCGAAGATGTTGACCATGATGGCCTCGACCTTGGGGTTCTTCAGCATGATCTTGAAAGCTTCGGTGACCTTTTCAGGGGTTGCGCCGCCGCCCACGTCCAAGAAGTTGGCGGGCTCAGCACCGTACAACTTGATGGTGTCCATGGTCGCCATCGCCAAGCCGGCACCGTTCACCAGGCAGCCGATGTTGCCATCGAGACTGATGTACGCCAGGTCAAACTTAGACGCTTCCACTTCAGCTGCATCCTCTTCGTCCAGATCGCGGTAAGCCACGATTTCAGGGTGACGGAAGAGTGCGTTCGGGTCAAAGTTGAACTTGGCGTCGAGCGCCATCACGTTGCCCTTGCTGTCGCAGTTCAGTGGGTTGATTTCCACCAAAGACGCATCAGTGTCCATGTAGCACTTGTAGATCTTGGCGAAGATGTCTACCGCCTGATCCACCGAAGCGCCGGTCAAGCCGATCGCTGCTGCAACTTTCTTGCTCTGCTCGGTAGTGATACCGGTCAAAGGATCGATCATCTCGGTGATAATTTTTTCAGGCGTGGAGTGCGCCACTTCTTCAATATCCATGCCGCCTTCGCTGGACGCAATCAAAGCCACTTTTTGGGTAGCGCGATCCGTCACCAGGGAAACGTACAGTTCGTTTTTGATGTCTGCGCCGTCTTCGATGTACAGACGACGAACCTTCTGGCCCTCGGGACCGGTCTGGTGCGTCTTGAGCTGCATGCCCAGGATCTCGGTAGCCAGGCGCTTGACATCGTCAATCGACTTAGCCACCTTCACGCCGCCGCCCTTACCGCGACCACCTGCGTGGATTTGTGCCTTGACAACCCATACAGGGCCGCCGAGTTTTTGAGCGGCTTCCACCGCTTCTTGCACTGTGAAAGCCGGAATGCCGCGGGGAACGGGCACACCGAATTGACGCAAGATTTCCTTGCCTTGGTACTCGTGAATCTTCATGACGTCTCTCTTTGGGACAGGACTATGTTCACCGTGTGGTAACTGGGATGTAATCACCGCGCGGCACTGGACACATCAACCCGCGAATGTATCATGCTGCGACGCACAATACTGGTGCGATGCTTACAGCTGGGGCATTACGGGTCGGTCATGCTCCATGCAGCGCGCAGTTTGATGCCCATTATTTGCCCCTTGCTTACACCATGAAAAAAATTTTTATCGACGGCGAAGCCGGTACTACAGGTCTGCAAATCCGCGAGCGTCTGCAGACCATGCCGCAAGTGGCGTTGATTAGTATTGACCCCGCCCTTCGCAAAGATCCGCAAGCCAAGCGAGCCCTGATTGCAGAAGCCGACCTCGTCATCTTGTGCCTGCACGACGATGCCGCCAAAGACACGGTTGCCATGGTCGACGAACTGGAGCGCGAAACAGGCCGCCCCGGGCCGCGCATCATTGATGCATCCACCGCGCACCGTGTCGACCCGACATGGGTGTACGGATTTCCGGAGCTTGCCGCAACCCAACGTAACGCCGTGATACAGGCCCGTCGGGTCAGCAATCCCGGGTGCTACGCCACCGGCGCTATTGCACTGATTCGACCTCTGATCGATGCAGGCCTTCTCCCGGCAGATCATCCGGTGTGCTTACCCTCCGTGAGCGGATTTTCAGGGGGTGGACGCACCATGATCGAAGCCTACGAACAGGGCAGTGCCCCGCCCTTTGAGCTGTACGCGCTCGGCTTCAAGCACAAGCACATTCCCGAGATCATGAAATACACCGGTCTGACTTGCTGGCCTCTCTTCGTGCCTGCCGTGGGTAACTTCATCCAAGGCATGCTGGTGCAGTTGCCATTGCATCTCGACACCTTGCCGGGCAAGCCTACCGCCCAAGCCTTGCACGATGCACTGGTTCGCCACTATGCCGGAAGTGAGTGGGTGAGCGTGGAGCCGATGACCCCGGATCTGAAACTCGACGCTGTGGCCTTGGCAGACACTAACAAACTCGAACTTCGCGTCTTCGCTAACGATGCGGCCGCCGATGGTTTTGCGCATGCGGTGCTGGTCGCGCGCCTGGACAATCTGGGCAAAGGTGCCAGCGGCGCCGCGGTTCAGAATCTGCAACTGATGTTGGGCTTGTAAGGCTAGAGTTCTTCGTCGTGCCCGCCACCAGACACCACGCGGTGGATGGTGTCGCCGCCAAAGCCCCGGCTGGCCAGGAAGCGCATCTGCTTGGCCCGCTCCGCCGCATCTTGCGGCTGTGTACCAAATTTCTTGCGCCAGACCTCCCGGGCTCGCTCCAGCTCCGTCGTTCGTAAGGCGGCCATCGCCTCTGCCACCGCCTCCGGCGCGAGCCCTTTGGACTGGAGTTCTTGCTTGATGCGGGACGCCCCCATCTTGCCGGCCCGCCGATACACCACCGAACTGACGACACGGTCTTCGTTGATGAAGTCTTTGGCGGCAAGCGCATCCAGCGCCTGGGCCAAGGCACCGGGCTCTTCTTCAAACCGCTGGAGTTTGCGCTCCAGTTCGGCCCGCGAATGTTCGCGGGTGCTCAGCAAGCGCAAAGCCCTGCCCGTGAGTGAAAGCGCTTGAACTGCCACCGCCTGACCCCTGCGAATAATTGCTATTAAATCAATAGCTGCTTGCGCTTTATCTACAAGGGCTAGCAGCCTATCTGACGATTATTCCGCCTTCTCAACCTTGTCCGCCTTTTTGCCCTTGGGCTTGGCTTCCGGCTCGGCGACCGGCAGCAAGGGGATACCGAGAGACAAGCGGACTTTGTTTTCGATTTCCACGGACAACTCAGGGTTCTCGCGCAAAAATTCGCGTGCGTTGTCACGGCCTTGGCCGATCTTTTCGCCTTGGTAGGCGTACCAGGCGCCGGACTTTTCCAGGATACCGGCATTCACCCCCATGTCGATGATTTCGCCGTGACGGCTGATGCCTTCGCCAAAGAGAATATCGAACTCCGCCGTTTTGAACGGAGGGCTGACCTTGTTCTTGACCACTTTGACTTTGGTCTCGTTGCCGATGGCATCTTCCCCCTTCTTGATGGTGCCGGTGCGACGGATGTCCAGGCGCACAGACGCGTAAAACTTCAGCGCATTGCCGCCGGTCGTGGTCTCTGGTGAGCCGAACATCACACCGATCTTCATACGGATCTGATTGATGAAAATCACCATGCAGTTGGTCTTTTTGATGTGGGCCGTGAGCTTACGCAAGGCCTGGCTCATCAAGCGGGCTTGCAGGCCGGGCAGGCTGTCGCCCATCTCGCCTTCCAGCTCGGCCTTGGGGGTCAAGGCGGCCACCGAGTCCACAATGATCAAGTCCACCGCACCCGAGCGCACCAAGCTGTCTACGATTTCCAACGCCTGCTCGCCGGTGTCGGGCTGGCTGATCAACAAGTCTTGCAGGTTCACGCCCAGCTTTTGCGCGTACTGGATATCCAGCGCGTGTTCGGCATCCACAAAGGCGCACTGGCCGCCTTGTTTTTGCATCTCGGCAACCACTTGCAGAGTCAGCGTGGTCTTACCCGACGACTCCGGGCCATAGATTTCCACCACACGACCACGGGGCAAACCGCCTACGCCCAAAGCAATGTCCAGCCCCAAAGAGCCTGTGGACACGACCTGAATGTCTTCAATCACCTCACCCTCGCCAAGACGCATGATGGTACCCTTGCCGAATTGCTTTTCAATTTGTGCCAGCGCGACTTGCAAGGCTTTGGCCTTCTCGGCGTTAGCGGCGGGGTTCTTCACTGCGTCCATGGAAATCTCCTGAAAAATCAAGGGTGGGATGACTGTTTATCCATATGTCATTAACAACAGGCTGGATGCTTGAACAGTAGTCTAAGCGCGTCGTTAAATTCAAACAAGCACAAAATTAGTCAGTTTGCTTTACTATTTACAGGATGATCACCTCGACTTCCAACGACACTTGGCGCAGCCACCATGTGGGACACTGGTTGCGACTCGCGTTGGTCCGCTTTGACGCCCGGGTTCTGGAGCTTATGGCCCGACACACCGCCGCGCCCTTGGGTCTGGCCAACCTAGCGGCGAGAGGGCAGGTAGGTGCTGCGCACATTCACATTACCCGGCACCTTGATCTACAAGGCAGCCGCCTGACCGACCTTGCGGCCCGGGCCGGCATGACCAAACAAGCCATGACCACCCTGGTCCATCAGTGCGAAGCCTGGGGCATGGTCGAGCGCACAGACGACCCCCAAGACGCACGGGCCAAACACATCCGCTTCACCGCCACTGGGCTTGCCTGGTTACAGGCCTACCAGGATGCAGTCGTCCAGGCGCAAGAAGAGCTCCAGCAGTCCGTCGGGGCCGAGGTGGCCACCGTCATCCACCTAGGTCTGGAGGCTTACAGCGGCGGCTGAACGCCTCGCGCCTAGAATGGTGGCAAGCGGGCACAGCACCGCGCCCAGCCAGGAGACAAGCATGCGAATACTGATAGCTGAAGACGATCAAGTACTGGCCGACGGCCTGTTGCGGGCACTGCGCAGCGCAGGCGCAGCGGTCGATCATGTGGCCAGTGGCACCGAGGCCGATGCGGCACTCATGACCAACACGGAATTCGACCTGCTGATTCTCGACCTCGGCCTGCCCAAAATGCACGGCTTGGAGGTCCTGAAAAAGTTGCGCGGACGCGGGTCCTCCCTCCCGGTATTGATCCTCACCGCGGCCGACAGCGTGGATGAGCGCGTGAAGGGTCTGGACTATGGTGCAGACGACTACATGGCCAAGCCTTTCAGCCTGCAGGAGCTCGAAGCCCGGGTCCGCGCGCTGATCCGGCGCGGCATGGGGGCCAGCAGTAGCAGTATCAAACACGGCCCCCTGACCTATGACCAGGCAGGTCGCGTTGCCACGATCGATGGCAAGATGGTCGAGCTCTCCGCGCGCGAGCTGGGGCTGCTGGAAGTGCTGCTGCAGCGCGCGGGGCGGTTGGTCAGCAAAGATCAGCTCGTCGAGCGTTTGTGCGAGTGGGGCGAAGAGGTGAGCAACAACGCCATTGAGGTGTACATCCACCGCTTGCGCAAAAAAATTGAGAAAGGTCCGATCCGCATTGCGACGGTCCGCGGCCTGGGCTACTGCCTCGAAAAAATCGCCGGATGAAAATTTTTCAGCGGGAGCAACGCAGCCTGTTCGGGGAAATCCTCGACTGGATGCTCACCCCGCTGTTGCTGCTCTGGCCCGTGAGTCTGGTGCTGACCTGGCTGGTCGCCCAAGGCATTGCCGGCAAGCCCTTCGATCGCGCCCTGGAGTACAACGCCGGAGCTCTGGCGCAGCTCATCACGGTCAACAAAAATCGCGCACAGTTCGTGCTGCCGTTGCCCGCCCGCGAACTGCTCCGCACCGACGATGCCGACACCGTGTATTACCAGGTGTTGGGCAGCCAGGGCGAATACCTCAGCGGCGAAAAAGACCTGCCGCTCCCGCCTGAGGAAGACCGTGTGCCGCCCGGCGAAGTCCGCATGCGCGAGGTCGACTACAAAGGCGTGGACCTTCGCGTGGCGTACATGTGGGTGCGCACCGACATACCGGATGCACGCCCCGCCCTCGTTCAGGTGGCGGAGACCATGGACAAGCGCTCGGTCCTTGCAACCGAAATTGTCAAAGGCGTGATGTTGCCCCAGTTCGTCATCCTGCCGCTGGCGGTGTTGCTGGTCTGGCTGGCACTGGTGCAAGCGATCAAGCCTCTGAATCGCCTTGAAGAGCGCATCCGTGCCCGCAGTCCTGACGACCTCAGCCCCCTGGATGTTGAGGCCGTACCTTTGGAGGTGGTGCCCCTGGTCTCCTCGGTCAATGACTTGTTGATGCGTCTGAAAGACTCCATCGCAACACAAAAACGCTTCCTGGCCGATGCAGCCCACCAACTCAAGACGCCGCTGGCCGGTCTTCGCATGCAAGCCGACCTGGCACAACGCCAAGGCGCCAGCGCCGACGATCTCAAACAGTCCCTGCGGCAGATCGGCCGCTCCAGCATCCGCGCAACCCACACTGTCAACCAGCTACTCGCTTTGGCCCGTGCAGAAAGCAGCGGCACCGTGCTGGCGCACCAACCCTGCGACCTGGCCAAACTTACGATGGAGGTGGTGCGCGATTGCGTGCCCAAAGCGCTGGAGAAATCCATTGACCTCGGTTATGAGGGCGTGGAAGCCGGCACCCCCGGGGTCGCTATTCCGGGCAACGTCACCCTCCTCAAGGAGATGGTGCGCAACCTGGTCGACAACGCCATCAACTACACCCCGTCCACGGCAGAGCGCGCGGGCGTCATTACCGCGCGCGTCCTGCTGGATCCCTTCAGCGGGGCACTCGTAGTGCAAGTAGAAGACAACGGCCCGGGCATCCCTTTGGCCGAACGCGAACTGGTGTTTCAGCCGTTTTACAGAGCGCTGGGTAACGAGGCAGATGGTTCCGGCCTCGGCCTGCCCATCGTGCAGGAAATTGCACGCCAACACCATGCTGAAATTGCGGTCGACGACACCAAGCCGGGCTCTGCCCCGCCAGGCACCACCTTCACCCTGCGCTTTATGCCGGCCAGCGCGGCACCGCTGATCCCGGGCCCGACTTAGCTGCAGGCCTTGAGCGGGTGGCCCTGCAGGACGGGTTTGAGTTCTTGGAGCTTTGCCTTCAGCGCCTCATTGACCGCAGGCAGCTTGAGTTGCTGCACCGCACCCGCTTCCCGCTCCTGCACGACCTTGGCCGTGCGGATCCCTTTGGGTGCCAGCTTGGCCAGCTCGCTCTTGGCAGCAGCTTCGGTTTCAAAGCCCGCCAGGACCAGTCCCGGCTGAAACTCTGAGTTGTGGACCGGCTCGGACTTGATCCCCATGCCAGTCAACTCCGCTTTTTTCTTGGTGAGCAAATCCTCACTTGCGAATTTGCCCATGTAGACCACCCAGCGAGCCGACACCTTGGCGGACTCCAACTGCCAGCTGCCGCTGGGAAGTGCTGCGTCCAGCGCTTTGCGCAAGGCGACTGCAGCGTCATCGCTGAAAGGACCGGCTTGCAGGCACTCCTTGGGTGCCGCTTCGGCCTGCGCTTGCGCCTCGGCCTTCTTCATGTCGGAGGCACTCAGCACCTGCACCGCCTCCGGCTTGATCTGCTGCTGCAGTCGCTGAGGCTCGTTGCTGGTGTGCGGCGCAAAGCCGTACATCTCCAGATAACGGTGACTCCAAGCGAAATACACCCCGTTGGCCAAGAGCAGTAACAGAACAATCAGACGCAACATACAGATCAGGATGAAGAAGGAGAGGCCCCGGGCGCCGGGCGCACACTCACCTCGGAGCTATTGATTTTGACAATTCCGTGCTCAGTATGCACCAGCAACACCCCGGCGGCGTCCACCCCGCGGGCGGTGCCCTGGGTGCCGTCGGTACACACCACCGCCTGGCCATACAAGAGATCGCGTGCGTGAAAGCCCGCCCGCAAAGGCGCAAACCCTTGCGTCACGAAAGCCAACAGTGCGTGCACCAGCGGCGTTGCCACGCGCTGCAACACCTCGGGCGCATCGATACCAGGCATGAGCTCCTGCAACGCAGCGGGCGGCGTCCGCAAGCCGTCACCGTCGCGCGGCATGATGTTGATTCCGATGCCAATCACCGCATAGCGCTGGTCACCGGCACTCGCCGTCTCGATCAGGATGCCCGCCAGCTTGCGGCCTTGCCACCAGATGTCATTGGGCCATTTGAGTTGCAAATCGGGGTGCAAACTCTGCACCACCGACAGCCCCACTGCGAGCGACAGGCCCGACCAGTCCTCGGGCTGCAAAGGCAAACCCAGAGAAAACGTCAGCGTAGCACCCACGCCCTGGGTGTCGCTCTGCCAGTCCCGGCCAAGCCGGCCACGACCGGCCGTCTGGCGCTCCGCCACCAGCAACACGGGATCACACAGGCCTGCACGCGCTCGGCGCATGAGCTCGGAGTTGGTGGAGTCCACCTCGGGCAGCACCTCCACACTGAAGCCGGGAAGTACGGCAAACACCTCTTCCCAGATGGCTTCAGCGGGCCAGCGTGTCATCGCTTGGGGGCGAGCAGGGTGCCGCGGCAGTTGGAGCTGCCACACCAGCAGGGGTACTCCGCCTTGAGCTTCTTGGTGTAGCGCTCTTCGAGAATCAGACCGTAGTCGTAGTTCAGCTCTTCACCGGCCCGGATGTTGCGCAGCGCTTTGATGAAGACCCGGCCACCCTCTTCATCAGCGATGCAGTTGCCATCGCAAGAGTGGTTGATCCAGCGAGAGGAGTTGCCGCCGAACAGCGCATCGATCACATTGCCGTCGTCGAGCGAGAAATAGAAGGTGTGGTTCGGATCTTTGGGGTCGTGGGGGTGGCGGTCCTGGGCTTCCTGCCAGCTAATGATCTCGCCCACATACTCAATGATGGTTTCGCCTTCGGCGATATCCTGCAGCGCAAACACCCCTTTGCCGTGGACTCCGGAGCGCCGTGTCTGGATGCGCCGTGCCGGCGAGGCGGGCACACTGGTGGAGGATTTCACTGGGGTTTTTGCCACGGCCGGAAAGTTTGGTATGGTGAATCGTATGGGCGCGCATGTGTGCGTGCCTGCGTGTGCAAGTGCGCGCCTGCGCGCACGCGAGAATTGGATTGTAGTCAGATGAAAAACACCGTTTTGAACAAAACATTGGTTATTGCTGAAAAGCCGTCGGTCGCCCAAGACATCGTGCGTGCACTCACGCCCACCGTCGGCAAGTTCGAGAAACATGACGAGTACTTTGAAAGCGACAGCTATGTCGTCTCCAGCGCGGTAGGCCACTTGGTGGAGATCCAGGCGCCGGAAGAGTTTGATGTCAAACGCGGCAAGTGGAGCTTTGCCAACCTGCCCGTCATCCCGCCCCACTTTGACCTCAAGCCCGTCGACAAAACCAAAACGCGCCTGAACGCCGTGGTCAAGTTGGCCAAGCGCAAAGACGTGGACAAAATCGTCAACGCCTGTGACGCGGGCCGCGAGGGGGAGCTGATCTTCCGTTTGATCGAGCAGTACGCCGGTGGCGCCAAGCCCCTGGGCAAGCCCGTGAGCCGCCTGTGGCTGCAATCCATGACGCCCCAAGCGATTCGGGACGGGTTCGAGCACCTGCGCACCAACGCCCAGATGCAACCCCTGGCCGACGCCGCCCGCTGCCGCAGCGAGGCCGACTGGCTGGTAGGCATCAACGGCACCCGCGCCATGACGGCCTTCAACAGCCGCGATGGCGGCTTCTTCCTGACCACCGTGGGCCGGGTACAGACGCCCACGCTCTCGGTGGTGGTGGAGCGCGAAGAGCTGATACGCAAGTTCGTGAGCCGCGACTACTGGGAAATTCACGCCACCTTCGCCGCCCAAGCCGGCGAGTACGCAGGCAAGTGGTTCAACCCCGCCCACAAGAAAGACGCGGACGACGCTGAAAAGAAAGCCGACCGCGTCTGGACCGCAGCAGAGGCCAAGGCCATCGCCGACGCCGTGCGCGGCCAGGCCGCCACCGTCACCGAAGAGAGCAAGCCCACGACGCAAGCTTCTCCCCTGCTGTTTGACCTGACCAGCCTGCAGCGCGAGGCCAACGGCAAGTTCGGCTTCAGCGCCAAGACCACCCTGCAAATTGCCCAAAGCCTGTACGAGCGCCACAAGGCCCTGACCTACCCCCGTACCGACTCACGCAACCTGCCGGAAGACTATGTGCCGGTGGTTAAAAAGACCTTTGAGATGCTGGCCGACAGCGACATGCGCCACCTGGCCCCCCATGCGCTGGTCGCACTCAACAACAACTACATCCGCCCCACCAAGCGTGTGTTTGACAACGCCAAGGTCTCGGATCACTTTGCCATCATCCCCACCCTGCAAGCGCCCAGCGGCTTGAGCGAGGCGGAGCAAAAGGTGTATGACCTGGTGGTGCGCCGCTTCATGGCGGTGTTTTTCCCCAGCGCCGAATACCAAGTCACCACCCGCATCACCACTGCAGCGCAGCACGCCTTCAAGACCGAGGGCAAGGTGCTGGTCAAACCGGGCTGGCTGGCCATCTACGGCAAAGAAGCCGCCGCTGAAGTGGAAGACGCCAAAGAAGGCGACAAGGGTCAGAACCTGGTGCCCGTGGCCCCCGGAGAAAAAGTCAAAGGCGACCCGGTAGAGCCCAAAGGCTTGAAGACCAAGCCTCCCGCCCGTTACTCGGAAGCCACCCTGCTCGGCGCCATGGAAGGTGCCGGCAAAACTGTGGAAGACGACGAGCTGCGCGAAGCCATGCAAGAAAAAGGCTTGGGCACACCAGCCACCCGCTCCAGCATCATCGAAGGCCTGATTGCCGAGAAATACATGCTGCGCGAAGGCCGCGAGCTGATTCCCACCGCCAAGTCCTTCCAACTCATGACGCTCTTGCGCGGCCTGGACGTGCAGGAACTCACCAAGGCCGAGCTCACCGGCGAGTGGGAATACAAGCTCGCCCAGATGGAGCAAGGCAAGCTCAGCCGCGAGAAGTTCATGGCCGAGATCGCCGCCATGACCGAGCACATGGTCAAAAAGGCCAAGGAATACGACCGCGACACCATCCCGGGCGACTACGCCACGCTGGCGGCCCCCTGCCCCAACTGCGGCGGCATCGTGAAAGAGAACTACCGCCGCTACACCTGCACGGGTGCTACCGGCGCCGAAGAAGGCTGCGGCTTCTCGTTCGGCAAGTCACCCGCAGGGCGCACCTTTGAGCCTGCCGAGGTGGAGCAATTCTTGCGCGACAGGCACATCGGCCCGCTGGACGGCTTCCGCTCCAAGGCCGGTTGGCCTTTTGTGGCCGAGATGGTCATCAAGTTTGACGAAGAGGCCAAAAACTACAAACTGGAGTTCGACTTCGGCGACGACAAGGCCGGTGAAGAAGACGGTGAGATCATCGACTTCAGCGCACAAACCGCGCTGGGGGCCTGCCCCAAGTGCGGCGGAAGCGTGTTTGAGCACGGCAAGAACTATGTGTGCGAAAAGTCGGTGCCCACTGACGCCCAAGCGACCCCGAGCTGCGACTTCAAGAGCGGGCAGATCATCCTGCAGCAGCCGATTGAGCGCGAGCAGATGCAAAAGCTGCTGGCCACCGGCAAGACCGACCTGCTGGACAAGTTTGTCAGCATGCGCACCCGCCGCAACTTCAAAGCCATGCTGGCGTGGGACGCGACCGAGGGCAAGGTGAACTTCGAATTCGCCCCGAGCAAGTTCCCGCCGCGCAAAACGGCCTTCAAGGCAGCCGCCAAGACTACAGCCGCTACCAAAACAGGAGCTACTCGCGCAGCATCTACGGGGGCTGCAGCCAAAAAAGCACCTGCAAAAAAGGCCGCAGCCGTCAAAGAAGCCAAGCCCAAGGCCCCGCGCAAAACCACCGCCGCCAGCGGCAAGCAGCCCAGCGCCGAATTGGCCGCGGTGATCGGCGCGGAGCCTATTGCGCGCCCGCAGGTCATGAAAAAGCTGTGGGACTACATCAAGGCCAACGGCCTGCAGGACGCCAAGGACAAGCGCAGCATCAACGCCGATGCCAAGCTGCTCGCCGTGTTCGGCAAGCCGCAGGTCACCATGTTTGAGTTGGCGGGCATTGCCGGCAAGCACCTGAGTTAAGGCCACCTTCATCTTGGACAGGCACACTGCACCCCATGCAATTCACTGATCAAGATGACGAACACGCCCCCCACAGCGCAGCCGAGCGGGCGGCGGCCGCGAGCCGCAGCACCTGGGTCAGTGTGGTGGTGAACGTGGTGCTGGCCACCGCGCAAGTGGTGGTGGGCACCCTCACCAAATCCCAGGCGCTGATTGCCGACGGCATTCACTCCCTGTCCGACCTCGTGTCGGACTTTGTGGTGCTGTTCGCCGGGCACCATGCCAAGAAAGATGCCGACGAAGACCACCCCTATGGCCACCAGCGGTTCGAAACCGCAGCCTCGCTGGCACTGGGCTTGATTCTGCTGGCGGTGGGCGGCGGCATGGTGTGGTCGGCACTGCAAAAGCTGGAGTCGCCGGACACCATCGCCCCTGCACACACCACGGCCCTGTGGGTGGCGCTGGGGGCTATCGTCACCAAAGAGCTGCTGTTCCGCTACATGCTGCGCACTGCCAAAGCGGTGAAGTCCAGCCTGCTGGTGGCCAACGCCTGGCACGCGCGGTCGGATGCCGCCTCGTCATTGGTGGTGAGCCTGGGCATTCTGGGCAGCATGGCCGGTTACCCCTTGCTGGACCCGATTGCCGCGCTGATTGTGGGTTTTATGGTCGGGAAAATGGGCTGGAGCTTTGCGTGGGATGCTCTGCACGATCTCATGGACCGCGGCCTGGACGAGGCCGAGGTGCAAGCCATCCGCGCGACCCTGCTGGCCACCCCCGGTGTGGCCGGTGTGCACGATGTGCGAACCCGCAAGATGGGCGACATGGTGGTGGCCGACGCCCACATTGAAGTGGACGCCAAACTCACCGTCGAAGAGGGGCACAACATCGCCGTGGCCGCGCGCAACGCCGTGCTCAAGCGCCACCGGGTCCTCAACCTGATGACCCACGTGGACCCGGCCCACCGGCCGGACGCCGACCACCAGCCGGTGGTCTGAGCAAGCTGCAAAAACCGCTTTAGCCGGTTTGGGCGGGCTTGGCGCCCGCAGCCCAACGCCAGGCCAGCAGCACAGCCACCACCGCAAGCTGGACCGCCATGGCCAGCCAGGGCGCCAGACCCAGCGATGCGCCACCCTTGACCAGTTGCTGCAGGCCGAACAAGGGTTCAAACCAGGTCGCCAACTCCGGCGCGCTCCCTGCCACCAAGCCGGGCAGCACCACCCCCAACACAAAGAGCGTTAGCAGCGTCATGCCGGCCGGCTTGCGCGTGGTGTTGCGCAGCGCAAAGAAGTGGTAGATGCCGCAGTCCCGCAAGCAATGCAACAAGGCCAGCCACATCACGTTCCCCAAGGACGCCAGGTGCTGGTCGGGATTGATGCCCATCACGCCATAGAGCAGCACAAACAGCGCCGCCATGGCCCAGCTCACCGGCCACAAAGGCAGGGCCTGCAACATGCGGCGGCGGGGGCTGTGGGCATGGTGAAACAGCACGGCCTGCCAGACAAGGCGGTTGTTGCTCTCGGTAAACAAGGCCGCATACGTGGCCAACAGCGCCACACCGGCCAGTGGCACCATCAGGTTGGCATCGCGGGCGTCTTCCGGCATGAAGCCGGCCAGCATCCAGCCCACCGCCAACACGCCCAGCGCCCAGGCCCAAGGGGTAGACCGCACCATCAGCTGCTTGCCCATGCTGCGCCACAAGGCCAGCAATCCCAGCGCCAGCATCAAGGCGGCCAGCACCAGCGACTGCACAGGCAGTGGCAGCCCCAGACTCCACCAGCCGCCGGAGGCCAAGACCTCGTCGGTCGGGCTGCGCAGCACCATGAACACCATGGGCAGCGTCTGCAAGGCCATGAACAAGCCGAACAGACGGCCTGCCGTGCTGCTGGACTTTTCGGTACGCAGGTCTAGGGTATGCAAGCGGCTGGCCATCAGCCAGGCATGCAGGGCGACTGCGCCAATGGCACCTGCCAGCATCCAGACGCAGCGGCTCAAGAAACCCGGCAGGGTCGAGGCCGCGAGCACCGCCACCACAGCACACAGCAGAGCGCCGTACCAGGCGTAGGCCGTGCTGCCGAATAGCTTGCCCCAGGCCATCTGCCAGGGGGTGAGTGCGCTCAGGCGCTGCTGGTCCCAGGTGCGCTCTGTCACTTCGTTGTTGATGCTGGACATCACCAACAGGCTGCCCCAACCCACGGTGAGGCCGGTGAACAACACCGTGCAGGCAATAAACAGGTTGTCCCGCGGGTTGTGCTCGCTCATGGCGACGGCCAGCAGGGCGATCAGGGTCAGCACGCCGGGCATCAGGGCGAGGCGGGCGGGCGAAATTTCCAACCAGAGGTTGCGCTTGAATTCCGGGTTCATGGTGCAGCTCCCGAGGCGTGGTGGGGATCGGCTTGGCCGTAGCTCATCTGCAGGCTGGTGCGTACTTCCTGAAAGGCACATACGGGCACACCCGCTGCTGTGAGTTTGGCCAGCAAGGCCGCGCGTGCGGCCAGGTCGCCGGCAGGCAGGTAGACCGTGGTGGGTGTGGCGCCACTCGCATCCAAGTGCGCCACTTCATAAGCGGCCAGCGCTTGGGCCAGTTGCGGCGCGGGCGCAGCCAGCTGCACCTGCAGCAGCGCCTTGACCACGCCTTCGCTACCGGTGGCGGTCGCCGCCAAACTGGCAAAGCGGCTGACCCGCCCTTCGCGGATCGAGAGAATGTGGGTGCAATACTCGTCGAGCTCACTCAGGATGTGGCTGGACACCACCAGCGTCATGCCCTTGGCCTGCAAGGTCCGGAACAGGACAGACAAGTCGGCACGGGCTTCCGGGTCAAGGCCGCTGGCAGGCTCGTCCAACAGCAGCACTCGGGGCATGTGAACAATCGCCTGACCGATCGCCACCCGCTGGCGCTGGCCGCGCGACAGGTTGCTGGCCAGGCTCTGTAGCTTGTCGCTCAGGTTCAGAAAGCGGGCAACGTCCAGCACCCGCTTGGCAATATGTTTATCGGCAATGCCCTGAGACGCCGCGGCGTAGCTCAGGCACTGCTGGACGGTGAGCTCCTGGTAGAGCCCGAAAAAGTCGGACAGATAGCCCAGTTGGGTGTGCACCTCGCGCGGGTGTTCCTGAACATCGATACCGCCGACGGTGATGCTCCCGGAAAGCGGCGTATCCAGCCCCGCCATGCAGCGCATCAAGGTGGATTTGCCCGCCCCGTTGGGCCCCACCAGCGCGGTCACCGTACCCGCAGGAATGTCGACCGACACCCCGTGCAGCGCCCGGTGGCCCAGGTAATCGAACACCAGATCCCGAACTTGAATCATGCTTTGCCGTCCCTTGGTGAGGCTACTTTGCTATGTTTTTAGTAGCTGCTTGCGCATATTCCATATGGGCTAGAAGTCTATTTGACACAAAAACCCAATGAACAGAAGCAAGCCACTGCCTTGTGGCCTGCAAACCGAACCGCCTTAGTGGCGGGTGTTCTGGTGGCTGCTGTTGAGCAGCTTGTCAGTGTAGGCAATGGCGATCGCCGAGAACAAGAAGGTGATGTGGATGGCCGTCTGGGCAATCAGCACCTTCTCGTCGTAGTTGGCGGCGTTGATGAAGGTCTTGAGCAAATGGATGGAGCTGATGCCGATGATGGCGGTCGCCAGCTTCACTTTCAGCACCGAAGCGTTCACATGGCTCAGCCACTCGGGCTGGTCAGGGTGGCCGTCCAGGTCCATGCGGCTCACAAAGGTCTCGTAGCCGCCCACGATCACCATGATCAGCAGGTTGGAGATCATCACCACGTCAATCAGCGCGAGCACCACCAGCATGATGATGGTCTCGTTTAGCGCGGGCACCGGCGCATCGGACTTGTAGCCAATGCTGGTGACCAAGGCCTGCAGGGCCGTCTGGCTGCCGAAGGCCGCTTCCAACAGGTGCACCAGCTCCAGCCAGAAATGGAATACATACACGCCCTGCGCCGCAATCAGCCCGATGTACAGGGGGAGTTGCAGCCAACGGCTCGCAAAAATAAAACGGGGCAAGGGGCGCAGTGCAGGCGTCTTGGAGTGGGGGTCTTGGGTTGTCATTAATAGGTTCAGTAATAAGAGTGACGCGGGCGGATTGTAAAAAATGTGGCGATGGCCTTAAGCAAGCGCCTGCAGCACCTGGCTGCCTTGCCACCGCGCGCCGGGCTCCAGCACCACCGGCACGGCGATAGCGGCTGCCTCTACACACACAAAGCGGGCAAAGTCGCCGGCCGGCAAGTCTGCCAACACGGCCTGCGGGCCGGGGTTCCAGACCACCACATCGGCAAAGCCCGTCTGCGCCAGCGCCAGACGGCTCGCAGGGCTGTGCAGCGCCATGGGGCCGGGCACGGCTTCAAACACCGTGTCGATAGGCTGCTCCAGGGACAAGATGCCACCCTCCGGCAACACACCCGTCAGCGTGGCACGCTGGACCGCCCCCACCTCCAGATAGGTGTGCAGGGCCGCCTGAAATGCCAGGGAGTTGGTGCCGGTGTTCTCCACCTGCAGGGTCATGTCCAGCGCGTGCGGCAACAAAGTCACGGTCAAGGTGCACACACAGTCGTGGGCCCACAGGGCGGTTTCCGCAGCGGCATGCTGCATGCGCAACACCAGCATGGGGTGCGCTGCTCCGGCGGGCGAGTCGGCCACCGCCCAGTCGCGGGTGCGGGCAAAGCCATGGCGCATCAAAGGACCACGACCGCTGAATTGCGGAAAAATCACCGGCACACCGCCCCGCACGGCCTGCGGACCGGCCAGCGGGGAGTTGGGGCTGCAATACAGGCGCTCGGCGCCCGTGCTGTCTATCCAAGAGATCACCTGCCCGCCTCGCAGCAAAGCAGTCACCGAGTCCCCATGGGCACCCTGCAGGCGAACGGCTGGCGCGCCGTCTATCGTCAACGTTTCAAAAGTCATTCCCACAGTTTATCGGGTGCTTGTGACGAAGGCCCCACTCCCCATCACCGCCCGCCAAGCCCCAAACGCAAAAAAGCCGGCTACCAGAGCCGGCTTTTTTGTGGGCGTTGAGCGCTTAGTAGCTGCTACGGCCGCCGCGGTAGCCGTCCGAGCTGCCGCGGTCTTCACGCGGGCGGGCCAGGTTGACAACGATGGAGCGGCCATCTACGGATTGGCCGTTCAGGCCATTGATGGCGGCTTGGGCGAACTCAGGCGTGGTCATCTCGACAAAGGCAAAGCCCTTGGAGCGGCCGGTGTCGCGGTCCATCATGACCTTGGCAGAGGTGACTTCGCCGAACTCGGAGAAGTTGCTCAAGAGGCTTTGGTCATCGACGGAGTAGGGCAGGTTGCCCACATAAATTTTGCTGCTCATGGAGAGCCTTTCAGTGAGTGCGCTGTCAGCCCGGTGGGCTGGGGTGCGCGGGTTTGCTGCCTTTGCGGGCGGCGGAATGGGGTGATGTCGGTTGCCAGGTGCGTGCGGCCTGCTTCAGCAGGTTTGCGCATTGGCGCTACCGGTTTCCAGCCAACCTTGGGTAATGGCGTACACACGGGCGGCTTCGCGGGAGGCGAACTCGCTGGTGAAGTTAAAGACGCGGCAGTAGGCGCCTTTGCTCTGGCTGCGCTGCACGGCAATGGAGGCACGGAACCGTCCGGTGTCGGTTTCCTGGGTAGCGGGCGACACGATGTAGTTGCCCATGGGGATAGCGGATTCGAAAAACTGATTCATGTAAGGGGAGAGGTGCGGGCCACGTTAGGAGGCCGGCGTGAGCACAAAAATATTCGGTTGGCTGCTGCTCTGCAGATCAACGCGGTCGACAGGTGTCGAATAAGCCGGTAACCGACATCAAGAAGCATCTCTTGGCGATTCCGTGGAACGGGGTGTGTTGGGGTAGCACCGTGTTCCTGGCCCTGATTATATTCGCATGGAAATATAAGTCAAGCTTTTTATACAAAATGGCTATGTAAGCCGATTTGGCACTCTGCCCAGATGTTGCTTGCGCTAGCAGCTCCTATTTCAATAGCACCTCGCGCCCCTCGATGCACTGCACTGCGGTTTCTGGTAGAACCCTTGACGCAACCCCCTCTTACAGGAGCTCCCATGTTCAGTCACGTGATCCTTGGCGTTAACGATCTTGAAACCTCGCGCAAGTTTTATGACGCGCTCTTGGGCACCCTGGGTATCAAGCCCGGTGTGCACAACCACAACGGCGAGGCCGGCCGCTACTTCTACCGCACGGCCACCGGGCTCTTTGGCATTACGACCCCCATCAATGGCGAGCCGGCCAGCCACGGCAATGGCAGCACAACCGGCTTTGCCATGAGCAGCACCGAGCAGGCCGATGCGTTTCATGCGGCCGGTGTCGCCAACGGCGGCACCACCTGCGAAGACCCGCCGGGCTGGCGCACCGCGGCCTCGGGCCAGCTCTATCTGGCCTACCTGCGGGACCCGGACGGCAACAAAATCTGCGCCCTGTTCCGCCCACCTAAAGCCTAAAACCCCAACCGCAGCAGGCTGGCAAAGCCCATGACCTCGGGCCAGCCTTCCACGGTTTGCAGCGCGGGCCGCAAGGTGCGCAGGCGCACCGGTGCGGTGAGCAGCACCAGGCACTGCAGCTCGGGGTCCGCAGGGTGCGGGTACTGCGCCATGCGCTCCACCCGCACACCGTCTGCCGCGAGTTGCTGCAACACCCGGGGCGCAGCAAGCTCAGGGCGGCTCAGGTCCAGGCGGACATAAAAAGCGCTCTCCACCTCATCGGCGCCCACCACCGGCAAACCGGCCTGCACACCGCGGGCAAAGCCCAGTGCCGGCACCCGCTGGTGCGGCAAAAGGCTGGCGCTGCGGGCCAGGTCCACCAAGTCGGCAATCACTGCAGAACCCGTTTGCTCCGCGCCCGCCCCCGCCCCGTAAAACAAGGTGGTGCCGGCTGCATCGCTCTGCACCATGACAGCATTCATGCTGCCGTGCACCTGCGCCAGCAAGTGGCCTGCGGGCAGCAAAGTGGGGTGCACCCGCAGCTCCAGCCCCTGGCCCCGGCGCTTGGCAATACCCAGCAGCTTGACGCAGTAGCCCAGGCGGGCGGCAAAGTCCACATCGGCCGCTTGCAGGTCTTCAATACCCTCGGCCTGCACCTCTGCGTATTGCGGCAGGGTGCCAAACGCGTTGGCCGCCAACAGGCTGAGCTTGTGGGCTGCGTCGGTGCCCTGCACATCAAAAGCGGGGTCGGCCTCGGCGTAGCCCAGAGCCTGCGCTTCGGTCAGGGCCGCCGCAAAGCCCAGGCCCCGCTCGCGCATGGCCGACAAAATGAAATTGCTGGTGCCATTGATGATGCCCGCCACCCACTCAATGCGGTTGGCCGTCAGCCCCTCGCGCAGGGTTTTGATGATGGGAATACTCACCGCCACCGCGCCCTCATAGGCCACCACCACGCCACGGGCTTGGGCGGCTGCAAAAATCTCGCTGCCGTGTTCGGCCAGTAAGGCCTTGTTGGCGGTGACCACATGTTTACCCGCCGCAATGGCCTGCAGCACCAGCGTGCGCGCCAGAGTGGTGCCGCCCATGACATCGACCACCACATCCACCTCGGGGCTGTGAACCAGCACTTGCGCGTCGTCAGTGAGGTGCAGCGAGGCAGCGTGTGCACCCAGCACCGAGCGCGCCCGCTCCAGATTGCGAACCGCCACCATCCGCACCTCGATACGGCGCCCGGCGCGCGCTGCAATCAGGTCGGCATTGCGCAGCAACACCGCCAGGGTGCCCCCGCCCACGGTGCCCAGCCCCAGCAGGCCCACGCGCAAAGGCGCTGGCATGTTTGGGGGCGCGGCACTGGCGGGGCTGCTGGCAGAAAGGGAGAAATGGTCTTGGTACATGGTGTGTCTTCCGGAACAGTTGCGGGCCCGGCTGCCGGGGCCGGTTCGCTCTGCGGGAGGTACACCAGGTGGCAGCCGGAACGGCCACCTGCACGACTCAGGTGGCCGTGGTGGTAATGGTGGTAATGCGGTGCACCGCTGCCCCGCCCGGCTGGGCGTGCGCGCTCAGGCGCAGTGGGTAAGGGCAGAAAGTGAACAACATGGGCCGGAGCATAGCACACACAAAGTGCTCCGCGCGGAGCAAATTAAGTGTGGCTTTTCAGGCGCCCAGTTGGGCCAAGTGGCCCGCACACAGCGCCCTGAAGCCAGCCGATATGCGCGCATCGGCCGCGGCGGCACTCCAGAAGCTGCGGGCCAGCGCCATGGCTTGCGGCCACTCGGGCAGGGTGGCGGCGGTGGGCTGCAAGGGGCGGTCTGCCAGCGGGCGGGGCACCAGCTCGCCGCCCACCGGGGCGTAAAGCATGGGCAGCATGTCGTAGGCGGGGGCCAGGGCCCAGTCGTCGTCGTCCAGCAGCAAGGAGATGTTGCCGTAGTGCCGGTCGGTGTTGGCAATGAGCACGCCAAAGGCTTCTAGCAGGCGCAGGGTGCGCGCGTCGGCGGGGCGCAGCAACTGGCGCTCTTGCATGCGGTTGGCGGTGGCGGCCCAGTTGTCCATGGCGCCCACGTATTCGGCGTCGTACACCATGAGCGACACCATGCCGATGCGCCCCAGCCCCTGCGGATTGGCCGGGCCGATGGGGGTGCGGTCAAAGCGCTCCACCTCTAAAAACACACGCCCCGCGCCGGTGCTGATGCGGCTCACCGCCGCGGCAATACCCGCGCTGGCCAGCGTCTGCAAAGCCAGGTGTTCGCACACCAGCAGGTCGCGGGTGCGCTGGTCTGCCGGCGCATCGCCCCCCGGAGAAAACTTGACCAGCACATGGCGGGCCGTGTCTCCACTGCCCACGATGGTGCAAAACTTAGGCTGCTCGCCCCCTGCCGACGAGCCGACCATGCTGCCCTGCATGGCCGCCTCGGCCAAGGCCGGGTAATCGACAGGCGACGCCGCGCGGCTGGCCCGCCCGGGCAGCGAGTGAAAGCGGGCAAACGCCGCCTCGCCCACCACCAGGTTGCCCGGCAGGTCGTCGCCACACAAAGCGAGGGCGCGGAGCACATCGTCGTCGCTCCAGAAGCGGGGGTCGTTGCCCAAGGCCAGCTCGGGGTGGGTGCTGGCAAAGGTGCGGCCCATAAAACCCTGGGGGCGCATGTCGTCCAGAAACCAGGGCAGGCCGTCAAAGCGGGCGCTCAGGCCGTCTTCTTCATCCACCCACACCGCGCCGCCAGCCAGCGGCACCATGCGGCCAAAGGGGCCTGGCTGGCCCTGCGCGTCGATGCGCATGACCGGCACGCTGCGCCCCACATCGCGCACGGTGCGGGGCAGCACATAGCGCTGCTTGCGGGCCGCGCCCACCTTTTGCACCTCGCCCGCCTGAATGAGCGGCGCCAGCGCCCGCGACACCGTGGGCTGGCTCACCCGCAACAGGCTTTGCAGCTCGGCGCTGCTGAGCGCGCCCCCCTGGCGGCGCAAGGCTTGCACGATGGCGGGAGACAAGTCGGAAGTGGCGGGCATGAATGATTATATGAATAGATATATTTTAATAAAACTCTATTTAAATCAGCTACTTAGCCGCGATGTTGCATAGATACACCAGCCACTGGCTGCTGCCCGCATTGGCACCACCGGCAAGGGCAGCGACAATCGGGCCCATGACTGACAAATACAAAGCCGCCGCCGAAGCCCGCGAAGCCGCCCTGTGCGAACCCTGCCGCGGCATCCAACGCAACTGGCGCCGCGCGCCCGGCCACGCCGAACTGGTGCAAACCCAAAACTGGAAAGAAGAGCGCGATGGCAAGCCGGTGACCATCACCCGCCACCGCTGCGACCGCTGCGGCAGCATCTGGGACTACGAAAACGACAAAAACAACCAGCAAGCCGGCTGGTCACTGCCCACCCGCTGAGCAGCCCCTCACCCTCTATATCGCCGCCACCGAGATCCACCCTACCCCGCCAGCGGCAGGTAGATGTCGGTCAGTAAATCCGCCGGTGCCGTGTTGCCGGGGTGGTTCAGGTAATCCTCAAACACGGGCAAATTGGCTGCCTCGTGGCCTGATTGGACGAGCCACTGGCCATAGAGCCACTGGTAGGCCGCGCGCATGGTGGCGTAAGGCCCTTGGTGCCGCAACACCGCACACAGGCCGCCTCCCAAGGTAAATGTTTCCAGCGGCGCGGCCACTGCGCCACTGTGACCCGGCGGCAAGCTCAGGCCCGCGCGGCTGTGCAGCTGCGCTTCGGGCACGGCGTAGGGGTCGTCGTAGTACACGGCCATCCAGCGCGTGTCGGGCCGCATCAGACCTTGTGCCGCCATGGACGCGTGGGTCTGCCCGAAAGCCTTGCCCATGCGCATGTACGAGCCCACATGCCCCACACCCGCCAGCGGCACTGCAGGCACATGGCGCACCTGCACCGTGTGGCCCGCGGCCGCTACCTGCGCCAGCCCCTGGCGGAACACCGTGTGCCCGCCCTCGGCCCGGTAGCGCGAAGGGCTGGTGCCATACATGCCGCCAAAAGCGCGGGTGAACGACTGCACATTGGGGTAGCCACACTTGCGCGCCACCTGCTCAATGGGCAGCACCGTGTTGGCCAGGTAACCCGTGGCGCGGTGCAAGCGCAGGCGGCGCACGGTGGCGGCAATGGTTTCGCCATAGAGCGCGTTGTACACACGGTGCCAGTGGTAGGGCGAGAGGTGGGCCACCTCGGCCAGGCGGGCCAGGTCTAGCGGCTGGTCCAGATGGTCGTGAATGTAGGCCTGCACCCGGCTCAGGCGCTCGGCGTAGTCTGTCCAGCTATGGGCTTTGTTCATGCCCTAGTGTCGCCCCAGCCCGATGGAGATGCTGATGTCGCCATGGGCGCCGTAGCGCTCAAATTCCGCCACAAAGGTTTTGGGCAAGGCAGTCTGCGCCCACACGGCGCCCCAGGCCGGGCCCACCCTGTCAAAGCTGGCAGGCAGCACCGGAAAAATGGCGCGCGGCCCGGCGGGCACCACCACCCGCACCATGCCCGCAGGCACCGGTGCGTCGGGCGTTACCTGCGCACCAATCACCAGCGAATACAGCCCTGTGTTGTCGCGCCCGGCATTGGCAAAGTGGGTGTACACGGCCAGCACATCGCCATCCACCCGGCCGCTGATGCGGTCCAGCACCCCCTCTTGCCCAAAGCGCTGCCAGTGCGGCGGAATGGTCTGCATAGCCTCCGGGTTGGTGGTGCGCAGCTCGAGACCAACGACCGTGATCGCCTCTGGCTGGTCTGCAACGTGGTGGGGAAACTCGGACGGGGTTTGGGGCGTAGACATAGAGCGATGGCCTGCGGGGTTGAACACAGGCTGCAGTCTACGAAGGCGGGCCTGACATTTCTTGCGGAGTTGCAGGGGCCACTGCTTGCTATGATTTCAGGAGCTACTTGCGCAGTCTTTATATGGGCTAGCGGCTCTTTTTACTAAGAATCCGCCAACACCGCCTGGTTGCGCCCACGGGCTTTGGCTTGGTAGAGCGCGGCGTCTGCCAGGCGCAGCAGGTCTTGGGGCGTGACGCCAACACCGGGCACCACGCTGGCGGCGCCGCAGCTCACCGTGACCACCCCGAACGGCGACTGGGCATGCGCCTCACCCAGCGCCTGCACGGCCTGGCAGGCGCGCTGGGCCAGCAGCAAGGCACTGGGCCCGTCGGAGGCCGGGGCCACCATCACAAACTCTTCGCCACCATAGCGGGCCACCACATCGGTGGCGCGGCCCACACTGGCCATGGCCTGCGCTACCTTGCGCAGGCACTCATCTCCCGCCTGGTGGCCGTAGTGGTCGTTGTAGCGCTTGAAGAGGTCCACATCCAGCATCACCAGCGCCAGTGGCTGGCCCAGGCGCTCCAGGCGCGCCCAGGCCTTGTGCAGCTCCTGGTCAAACTGGCGGCGGTTGGCAATGCCGGTCAGGCCGTCCACCATGCTGAGCGCTTCCAGTTTTTCATTCAGCGCCTGCAGCTCACTTGTGCGGTCGTCCACCCGCTGGGCCAGCTCGCGCTCCGAGGCCTGCAGGGTCTCCACCAGCTTTTGTTTGGCCAGCACCAGGTCGCGTTGTGCCTTGAGCTTTTCGCGGCGCATTTGAATAAAGCGGTCGGCTAACGCAAAAGCCAGCAGCAGCATTTCCAGGGTAGAGCCCGCCTGCAAACCATCTACCGTGAGCACGTTGGTCGGCAAAATGCCCAGCGCGCGCAGCAGCGTCATCAGCGAGCCCGCCATCAGCACTGCAAACGCACCGCCAAAAAAATACGCCGCACGCATGCGTCGGAAGATGCACCAAGCCACCACGCCCAGCAGCAGCACACACGACACCACGAATAGCCAAATAGTGAAGCGCGCCACCGACTGCACCACCGTCCAATACAAGACGGGCATGAGCGCGTGCAACACCATGCCCGCACGCAAGCCCAGGTCGATGCGAGGCAGGTGCTGCGCCGTGCCCAGCATGCTGCGCATGAAGGCCATGAAACACAGCAGCCCCCACGAGGTGGCCATGTAGTAGTTGGGGTTGGTCCAGGTAAGGTGCTGCGGCCACAAAAACTCGGAGGCCATGCCCGTCTTCTGCCCCACCGCCAGCACCGAAAACGCCACAAAACACACATACAAGGCGTAGGCCCGGTCGCGCAGCGCCACCAGCAGCATCAGGTTGAACAGGGCCATGGCCAGCGCCACCCCAAAGTACATGGCCTGCACCATGTAGTCGTGCCGCTCATGGTGCTCAAAGTCCGCGTGGGCCCACAAGCGCACCGGCAAGATCAGCCCGATGGTGGACTGCGCCCGCACATACAGCGTGAGCGAGGTCTGGGCCGGCACTTGCAGGGGAAACACAAAATGGCGGTTCTCGTGCGCACGGGTGGCAAACGGCATGTCGCTGCCGGTAGCGGTTTCCACATAGCGGCCGTCCGGGCCGGGGGCGTAGAGCGTTACGTAGGAAATGCGCGCGTTCACCACCTCCAGCATCTGGCGCGCCGCCTCGGGCGTGGCGTTGGACAGTTCCAGGCGCAGCCAAAACGCAGAGCGCGTAAAGCCCAGCGCCAGTGCGTCTTTGCTGTCGGCAGTGCTGGTGAACTTGCCTTGGGCAAAGGCCTGCTGCGCCTGGGCCAAGGTGAGTGCGGCGGTCGGGTCTTCCAGCAGGTGCGCGTGGGCAATAGCGTCTTGTGCGCCGTTGCCAGGCTGCACCACCGGCATAGCCAGTGCCGACCACGCCAGCGGCCACAGCAGCATGAGCGCCGTGCGCACCAGCCGATTTGCAAGCCTGAGCATCCAGTTCACCGCCATGGCCTCTGTTTGATGTGGTTACCCACCGTGGCGCGAGCTTACGCCCTTTCAGACCGGGGCCCCACTGGTGCCCACCCTGAGTACCGCCGCACAGCCCAGCCGCTGAGCGGAATGCCGGGCCCTGCCGCCCTGTTTTTGCTATGTTTTCAGGAGCTGCTGGCGCAGGTTTTATATGGGCTAGCGGCTCTTTTGACTTAAATATTAAAAAGAGTAACCAAAAGCACCGAATAACCCGAATTTGGAAGGCATGATCTCGCACAACTAAAAACGCACGCAGGGTAGCAGGTTTTTTATGGCGACATTGATTCCAACATTGGGGTCGTGCGTTTCACGCATGACGGGTGGCGAACGCAAGCTGGCCGAGCGGCTGGAGCAAAAGCTCGACGACGACTACCTGCTCTGGTACGACGTGCCCATGGGCCCGCGCAACACCCACCAGATATTGCACACCGCCAGCCTGGTGGCGGCCGACCTGCTGACCGCAGACGACAAAGACGACGACGGCATCCCCTTGCTCAAACCCGTGAGCTGCGGGCGCGAGGGGCAAGAACCCCTCATCATCAAACTGCCCAGCCTGCAAGCAGAGGCAGAAGCCATTGCCGACCACTTGGCCCAAGCCCACAAAGAAGGCTTTGCGTGGGGCGACATGGCCGTGCTGTGCGCAGACACCAAAACGCGCGACCTGTGCGCCCGCACCCTGGCGCAACGCAAGCTCCCCGTAGAGAACCGGCTGGGAGTTGGCGACTTTGACCCCACCAGCAACAAGATCAAGGTAATGACCATGAAGGTCAGCAAGGGCCTGGAGTTCCCCTTGGTGGCGCTACCCGGTATGGGACATATGCCTGCGGCGGGGGAGGATGAGAAGGAAGCGGCGCGGGTGTTTTATGTGGCGGCGACTAGGGCTACCCATTTCCTGTTGCTGGGAGTCGGCGGCAACGGTGACATTGGATTACGCATACAGAAACTCCATGACTTAAGCACTTAGTTCGTCGATTTACTCTCAAGCATCGCAGCACAAATATCTATCACAACGAATAAATCCAAAAACTGCACATTCATTAAGAACTCAAACAAATCATCTCAATCGACCACTGAACAAAAATGAAACCCATTCGACTAAGAGTTAAAAACTACCGCAGCATTAAATCAGAAGTAACAGTAAACTTGGAAAATGGTCTTACGCTCGTGGGACCAAACAATAGCGGCAAGACAAATATTCTCAAGTCACTTCAATTGTTTTTTTCCGGCCCTAATGGCTCGCTGTACAACCTACACCGTGATCTTCCATTTGGTAGCACTAATGAGCAGACAAGCATCACCATATATTTCTTACACGAAGAAAGACAAGATTCAAATTTTCTTAAGACATACATCAAAATGCTAAGTCATATAGAAGGATCAAAACAACTTACGAAGGAGATACCATTATTTCTATATTTCACCAGCACGGGAAAGCCGGTATATAAATTCTTTTCAAATGACAAAATAAAACCAAAATTGAGTCAAAGTTTCCAAAAATTACACCAAGAATCCCTTGACTCCCTATTAAGTTCGTTTGTTTGCAAATACATCCCATCAGAAAAGAGCAGCTCATTCCTATATGAATCATTCCTTCTACCCTTTATAAAAAAGGGGGTTGCAGAAATCATTCAGGAAAAAATTTCCAGCGTAACTGCCGAACTTGAAAAAATATCTGAAAACATCAACCAACAGTTAAATAACGGCGGCGTAAAAAATATTAAATCTATTTTCAAAGTCCCCGGCGATTTAATGGAATCCGTTTTGTCGAAATTTGACTTCGATATTGATGACGGAAACTCAACTGGTGCTGAATTCAAAGGCTCTGGAATCCAAGCGACAACACTGCTTGCCTCACTTAACTGGATAAGTGAAAAAGAAAGAAACGATGGCCGTTCAGTTATTTGGCTCATAGAAGAGCCTGAATCGTATCTTCATCCTAATTTGGCGACAGCGTGCAAAACAATCCTTAACAATCTCTCTTTAAATTATTTGGTAGTTACCACAACCCACTCTATTGCTTTTGTCGACCAGGATCCACTTAAAGTTGCAGAAACATTCATAAGCGATGGAGAAACTAAGGTTAAACTATTTACCACCTATTCAGAGGCCACTCAATCAATCAGGGCTGCACTAGGACTTAGATTTAGCGACTTCTACAACCTAGGATTGAAGAACTTATTTGTTGAAGGAAAGAGTGATCGTGAAATTATTCAATGGGCGCTATCAATAATCAAGCCCAAAGGCACAACAAATAGATTCACCCACCTTAGAGAGGCCAGTATCTTAGATTTTTCTGGAATATCAAAGCTGGAGGACTTCTTAAGAGCGTCCTATGAGTTCATGCAAAAAGAGCGCCCAATAATAGTGTTATTGGACGGCGATGAGGCTGGCATCAGAAGCTCAAGAGCCCTTACAGGTTATTTCGGCCAAAAGAAAATAAAATTTTCGTCAAACGAGGAATTTATTATTCTCCCAGACGGACTACCCATTGAAGGACTTTTTCCTAGGGATTGGCTCATCGAATTGCATAAATCAAATCCAAATTGGTTTGATAGCTTCATTTGCAATTTGAATGGAATGATTGTTGATTTAAAAATTAAAGATAGTAATAAACATTCACTTCAAGGTGCCTTAATGCGCAAGGCAGATACTGAAACCACAACGAAAAAACATTATGCGTGGGCGGCTAGCTTTATAAAGTTGTTCGATAAAATCGATGAATTGCTTGCCCACAAGACCCAAGCCATATCAGGTAATTAAGCTGATTAACTATCAAGATCAGCAATGTAATACTTGATCGCAAGGGCCTTTGTATCTCCAAGAGGAATGTTGCTGCCATACTCTCCCTGCGGCTGCACAGCAGGCAGTCCCAATTTCAGCCCAGCCAATAAAAAGGCCCATCGCCCATGCACGAAATCATTTGCCCCCACTGCAGCAAAGCCTTCAAGATCGACGAGGCGGGGTATGCCGACATCCTCAAGCAGGTGCGCGATGGCGAGTTTGAGCAGGCTTTGCACGAGCGCCTTGAATTGGCCGAGCGCGAAAAGCGCGACGCCATTGCCCTGGCCAAGGCCGAGGTGACCAATGCGCTGCAAAAGGCGGCGGCTGCCAAAGACACCGAGATTCAGGCGCTGAAAGCCCAGCTCGACGCGGGCGAGGTGGAGCGCAAGCTGGCTGTCACCGAGGCTTTGAGCAAAGTGAGCCAAGAGCGCGACGCGCTGGCCAACGAGCTGAAGAACGAACTAGAAAAAGCCCGCAACGCGCAGCAAGCGGCCGCCCAGTTGGCCGAAGCCAAGCTGGCCCAAGCGCTGCAGGCCGAAGCCGCCAAGAAGGACGCCGAGATTCAGGCGCTGCAAGCCAAGCTGGCGGCCAGCGATGTGGCGCGCCAGTTGGCCGTCACAGAGGCGGTCAACGCTGCCGTGGGTGTGGTGGCCCAGGAGCGCGATGCCTTGAAGAGCGACCTCACCCTCATCGCCGTGAAAAATCAGCTGGAAGAGAAGGCCATCAAGGAGCAATACGCCTTGCAGCTGCGCGACCGTGATGGCGAGATTGAGCGCCTGCGGGACATGAAGGCGCGGCTATCGACCAAGATGGTGGGCGAGACGCTGGAGCAGCACTGCGAGATTGAGTTCAACCGCATCCGTGCGGCGGCCTTTCAGCGGGCGCATTTTGAGAAAGACAACGACGCCCGCACCGGCAGCAAGGGCGACTACATCTTCCGCGACGTGGACGAGTCGGGCACCGAAGTCGTTTCCATCATGTTCGAGATGAAGAACGAGAGCGATGAAACCGCCACCAAGAAGCGCAACGAAGATTTTCTGAAAGAGCTGGACAAAGACCGCACGGAAAAGGCCTGCGAATACGCGGTGCTGGTGTCCCTGCTGGAGCCGGAGAGTGAGTTGTACAACAGCGGCATTGTGGATGTGTCGCACCGCTACCCCAAGATGTATGTGGTGCGCCCGCAGTTCTTTGTGCCGCTGATCACGCTCTTGCGCAATGCCGCTTTGAACTCCATGAAATACAAGTCCGAGCTGGCGCTGGTGCGCTCGCAGAATGTGGACATCACCAAGTTCGAAACCCAGCTCGACGAATTCAAGACGGCGTTTGGGCGCAACTGGCGCCTGGCCTCAGAAGGCTTTGAAGAAGCCATCAAACGCATTGACGAAGCCATCAAGGACCTGGAAAAAACCAAGGAAGCGCTGCACAAGTCCGCCAACAACCTGCGCCTGGCCAACGACAAGGCCGACGACCTGACCATCAAGAAGCTCACACGGGGCAACCCCACGATGGCGGCCAAGTTTGCGGAGTTGCCGGGGCCAGACATCAACGCCTGAAGCCCACCTCTCGCTGGCTGCGCACCGCCAGCACAAATGCTGTATCCATCGCCTCCACATACTGGTACAGCGCCACGTAACCGCGCGATGCCCGGCCAATCACCAGTTCGCGCTTGCCGCCCTTTACGGGGCGACCGATTTGGGGGCTGTGGGTCAGGATTTGAATGGCGTCCACAATTTCGCCGATGCGTTCGGGCGCAGTGCCAGGGTCATGCTGGTCGATGTAGTCGAAGAATCGGTCGAAATCGTCAAAGACTTCCGGGGCAAGCTCAATGCGGGTCATGCGGCGGTGGGCGATAAGCGGCAGCAGATGGTTATTTGCCGAGCTTGCGCGCAGTGGGCTTGCGGGGGCGTTCGCTATCAGTCTTCGCGTTGGCACGGGCGATCAGGTAGGCTTTGGCCTCGTCCCACGCCACCGTTTTGCCGGTGTTTCGGATGTTGGCCCAGCGCTCTTCGGCCAGCGTGTGGAAGGCAGCGTCCAGCTCCACTTGCTCTACCGTCTGGGCAAGGGCATCGACGATAAAGGCGTGGGCCGATTTACCCATTTGCTGCGCCGCAGCGGCTACGCGGGCTTTGAGGTCGTCTTCAATGCGGATGGTGGTCGTGGACATGGCGGCTCCGGTTGGTTCGACATCAATGTAGCACAAACGTGCTATACCTAATCCTCCGAGCGTTTGCCAATCGCCGCTCAACCCGGATTTGTGGATGACAAAAAAAAATGGAGGCCCTTGTCTCATCTCCGTGAGAAATCAGTTGAAAGAGAAAGCCATCAAGGACCTGGAAAAAACCAAGGAAGCGCTGCACAAGTCAGCCAACAACCTGCGCCTGGCCAACGACAAGGCCGATGACCTGACCATCAAGAAGCTCACCCGCGGCAACCCGACGATGGCGACCAAGTTTGCGGAGCTGCAAGGGACTGGCGAAGACTGAGGCGTATTTTTGCAAATACGCCTAATTTTTTGAGCCGCGTCCTCCGAAATTACCGACAAATACCAGTTATTGGTACTATTTGGCACTTCGTTACCCCATCCATCTCGGAGCAAGCCCATGACCCGAAGCACATCCATTTCGCTCGGTGAGCATTTCGACGCATTCATTGCGCAACAAATCAGCCGAGGGCGCTACGGCTCTGCCAGTGAGGTGGTGCGCGCTGGATTGCGGCAGCTAGAAGAGCATGAAGCGCGACTTTCGACCTTGCGCGCAGCGCTGGCGGATGGAGAAAACAGTGGAGCCAGTACCCCCTTGGATGTAGATGCATTCTTGAAGGCCAAGCGGCAAAAAATGGCCGGCACAGCCGCCAAAGACGCGGCTGCCCAGTGAGTAGCGACCACCTTTTTTCTCCGCTTGCCCTGGCGGATCTTTCAGATATTTGGGACTACAGCTTCAGCAACTGGGGGGCAGACCAGGCCGATGCCTATGTGCTGGCGATCCATGCGGCATGTGAGGGATTGGCGCAGACCTTGGCAAAAGGTCGCCAGGTCGGGCAAAGCGCAGAGCACATTCGCGCGGGCTACCACAAACACTTGATAGGTTCACACGTGATATTTTTTAGATGCCCGGCGGGCGACACGGTGGAAGTGGTGCGCATCTTGAACCAGCGCATGGATGTTCCTGCACACCTGTAGCCCGCTGGTGGTGGCTTTCAAAGACTCTCTCCCCGCCCCAACTTTTCCAAAAACTCCACGATTCGCTTCTGCCGCGTCTCCGCCCGCTTAGCGCTGGTGAGCCGGTAGTAGATGGTGAACAGCTGCTGCCGCTTCAGGGTGGCGTAGAAAGCCAAGGCGGCGGGGTGTTGCTGCAGCGCGGCCAAAAAGTCTTCGGGAATCTCCATGGTGGCGCTGCCTGCATAGGCGGTGGCCCTGGCCCAGCGGCCGTCGGCGCGGGCGGCCACCACGCAGTCGTCCCACGTCACGCTGGGCAGGCCGCTGCCCTTTTTGTAGATGCGCACCCACAGCTCGGGCTCGCTGGCGTGGTGCGCCTGCAGCCAGGTGTGCAATTGCTCGGGGGTTTCGAACGTGTGGAGGACCTTGTCGCTCATGTGGGGTGCCTGCTGAATGGGGGCGGGTGGTTCATGATTGTGTGCCCGCGCCGCACACCGCGTATCGTGCGGGTTTACCAACCCACGGGAAACTTGCCATGCAACTCGGCTACACCATCCTCTATGTGCCTGACGTGCCCGCCACGCTCAAGTTTTATGAAGCGGCCTTTGGGCTCACCACGCGCTTTCTGCATGAAGGCGGGGACTACGGTGAGCTAGAGACCGGCAGCACGGCGCTGGCGTTCTCCAGCCACAGCCTGATGCAGCAGCTGGGCAAGAACCCGCAGGCCGCCAGCCCCACTGCGCCCAGCTTTGAGATTGCGCTGTGCACGCCCGATGTGGCCGCCGCACTGGAGCGCGCCATCGCCGCCGGGGCCACGCCCATGCGCCCGGTGGAGGTCATGCCCTGGGGCCAGACGATTGCCTATGTGGCCGATATCAACGGCTTTTTGGTGGAGCTGTGCACGCCTATGGGCTGAGCATGGGCGAAAAACTGCTTGGGATTGCTACGTTTTTAGTAGCAATTTGCGCATATTCCACTTGGGCTAGGGCTTGTTTTTCTTCAATTTCTTAGCTCCCGAAGCGGGTGGCAGATAGTTGTCGCCCGACACCACGGATTTGCCGGTTTGGTTCTCCAGTTGCTGGCGGGCTTGAACGTAAGCGCGGGGTCGGCCATTTCCTGCATGCGCTCGTAGCCCACTTTGGCGGGCCACAGCTTGATGGGCTCGGCTTTGGGGCTGGGGACGGATTGGATGATGCGAAGTAGTGTCTCCGCGAGGGCGCAATCCGTTTCTCGCTGCTTGCCATCTGCCGCCGTTAATTTCAACCGTACGATTTCCTCGTACGGTTGCTCCGACCCGGCTTCCTGCGCAAGCTTCCGCTTCAAGTCAGACCAGTAGCGCTTGGCGCTTTTGCTTTCAGTCAACACCGGCACCACGTCCACTCTCCACATGCCTTGGAATGCCCCACAATCCTTGGATGAAAGCTCCCCCCCGACTCCAGTCTTTGGTTGAAGAAGGCCTTATCGACTCCGTGGTGCGCCAGCTCATGAGCGGCAAAGAGGCCATGGTGTTTGTTGTGCGCAGTGGTGACAACACCCTGTGCGCCAAGATCTACAAAGAAGCCACCCACCGCAGCTTCCGCCAGGCGGTGGACTACACCGAGAACCGTAAGGTCAAAAACTCACGCTCAGCCCGCGCCATGGCCAAGGGCAGCAAGTTTGGCCGCCAGGAGCAAGAGGCTGCGTGGCAAAGCGCCGAGGTCGATGCGCTCTACCGCCTGGCCGCCGCCGGTGTGCGCGTGCCCCAGCCCTACAACTTTCACGATGGCGTGCTGCTCATGGAGCTGGTAACCGACTCCGGGGGCGACGCCGCCCCGCGCCTGAACGATGTGGCCTTTACCCCCGAGCAGGCGCTGGCCCACCACGCCACGCTGATTGGCGAGGTGGTGCGCATGCTGTGTGCGGGGGTGGTGCACGGGGACTTGTCGGAGTTCAACATCTTGCTGGCGCATGCTGACGGGGTGGACTTTCCCGTGATCATCGACCTGCCCCAAGCGGTAGACGCCGCAGGCAACAACCACGCCCAGCGCATGCTGATGCGCGATGTCGGCAACCTGCGCGATTTCTTCGGCCAGTTTGCCCCCGCGCTGCTCAGCACCGACTACGGCCCCGAGATCTGGAGCCTGTACCAAGCGGGCATGCTCAGCGTTGAGACGCCGCTCACCGGCCACTACGAGCGCGCCCATGCCGATGTGGACATGCAAGCCGTGCTGCGCGAAATTGACGACGCTCGCGCCGAGGATGCAGCACGCCGGCTGCGCATGGCCGGCGGCTAGCGGAAGCCTT
Organism: Rhodoferax sp.; assembly: GCF_013297935.1. Classification (GTDB taxonomy): domain Bacteria; phylum Pseudomonadota; class Gammaproteobacteria; order Burkholderiales; family Burkholderiaceae_C; genus Allorhodoferax. The sequence continues at coordinate 127,699 of NZ_JAAFIX010000007.1, forward strand.
CCGTTCTGACAGTACGCAGGGGTAGCCAGCCCCTGACTGGCGTCGTTTGTTGCTGAATACGCAACTATTAATTGCAATTTAGACTGTTTATGTTCTTAAATAGAAATTGCACAATTCATCCCATCGACGAGACGCAACTTCAATAAACGCCCCATCGATGCTGTTCAGACGGTGCTTGACCGCCGCAGCCAAATCAACCACTTGGAAGGAACTTCATCATGACCAAAACTTTTACTTCTTCTATCGCTGTCGCCATTTTCTCTTTGGCTGCTTCTTCCGCAATGGCAGCTCCTAGCGCTGCTGCTGTGCAAACTTTCAATTACAGCGACTTGATCAGCCCCCAGGCGTTTGCCCGTGTGCACAGCGACAAGACCCGCGCCCAAGTGCGCGCTGAGATGCTGGTGAAGAACTTGGACATCGCCCCTGTGCAGTTCACAGAGCTGACAAGCCCTAAGGCGTTTGCCAAGCCCGTGTCGACAAAAACCCGCCTCGATGTGCAGAACGAATTGATCGCCGCACAGAAGTCTGGCAAGACCGACTTGATGGCCTTGATCTCTGGCTTCGAGGGCTAATCTGATCGCGGGGTGGATGCTCTAGCAGCGTCCTCCCTGCGGTGATCGATTCATCAGACAACCATGACTACTGCTACCTATCGTATTGCTTTGCTGGCAGTTCTCGTATTCGGACACAGCGCCTCTCAGGCTTTGCCGAGACTCCGCCCTGATAGTCCCCACGCTTCCGACACTTTTGCTCTGCCTTCACCGCCTTTGCAGCGGTCGGTAATGCCGTTTTCAGCGCGCCCCGTAGATTTTGAGTTCGGGGTGTTGCGAGATAGAAAACCTCCTACTTTCGACAAGGCTACCCAGCCAGCCATCGAAATAAGCCTGCCCCTCAACGGAGATCGTGGCTAGCGCGCTTTGCGCTGCGGACAGGTCCGCCCTCAAGCTTTTAAATCCGTTGCGACTGAATCGCCCGTCTCCGCTTTACAGAGCGTTGGAGCATGGTGGTGAGCACCCTATGTCGCAAACCGCTATTGAACCGATGGCCCCCTTGTTCACGAGCATTTCGACCCGGATACCGTCCGCCCACAGCAACTAGTGCACAACGCAGGGGTAGCCAGCTCCTGACTGGCGTCGTTTGTTGCTGAATACGCAACTATTAATTGCAATTTAGACTGTTTATGTTCTTAAATAGAAATTGCACAATTCATCCCATCGACGAGACGCAACTTCAATAAACGCCCCATCGATGCTGTTCAGACGGTGCTTGACCGCCGCAGCCAAATCAACCACTTGGAAGGAACTTCATCATGACCAAAACTTTTACTTCTTCTATCGCTGTCGCCATTTTCTCTTTGGCTGCTTCTTCCGCAATGGCAGCTCCTAGCGCTGCTGCTGTGCAAACTTTCAATTACAGCGACTTGATCAGCCCCCAGGCGTTTGCCCGTGTGCACAGCGACAAGACCCGCGCCCAAGTGCGCGCTGAGATGCTGGTGAAGAACTTGGACATCGCCCCTGTGCAGTTCACAGAGCTGACAAGCCCTAAGGCGTTTGCCAAGCCCGTGTCGACAAAAACCCGCCTCGATGTGCAGAACGAATTGATCGCCGCACAGAAGTCTGGCAAGACCGACTTGATGGCCCTGATCTCTGGCTTCGAGGGCTAATCTTTCTGCCTTGGAGCCCGTGAAGACTGCAGCCCGCATGGTGCCTTCATGCAGTGCGGTTAAATCACGGGTTTCCATTCCCGAAGAACGCGTCGATGAAATACAAAATGGCTCCCAATTCACTGTTTGCGATCTTGCTGCGCAACCCGTGGTGGTACAGCGTTTTGATTGCAGGCGTCATCAGTGTTCTGTGCGCATCACTGATGCCCAAAGACTTGGTTGTCTTTGGCATCATGGGCGCATTCCCATTCTTGGTGATCGGGGCAATGGCGTTCAAGCGGCAATGGACACCCCGTCAGCGGCGGCCGTAGCGGCCGAGACAGCACGCGTGGCGGGCTTGTCTTGGCGAGAGTTTTCCGCAGAGTTGGACGCCAAATTTGCCCGCCAAGGCTATAGCATGATGCGTTTAGGGACCAACGCCTCTGGGGGCGCAGCCGACTTCCGCTTGGAAAAGGCAGGACAGGTCACCCTGGTAGCTGCCAAGCGCTACAAAGCGGCCACCCACGGGGTGGAACCGCTCGAAGCCTTGGTGGCCCAAAAAGAAGCGCTGGGTGCGGACTTTGCTGTGTATGTGTGCTTGGGCTCTGTGAGCCCGCAAGCGGCCAAGTTTGCCAAAGACAAGGCCTTCCAACTAGGGCTCTGAAGCACACAGCGCTGCGGCAGCGGGCTTAACCCAAGTGTTTGCCGAAAAAGTGCAGCGTGCGGTCCCACGCCTGCTGGGCCTAGACCGGGTCGAACTGTGTTGCGGGGGTGCGGCCGGCGCCCACAGCGGTTTCATTGGCAAAAGCGTGGTGTGCCAGATAGCGGTGAAACTCAAAGCCCACACCCGCGACGGTGAGCTTGGCCTCTAGCCCGTCTACGGTGTCAATGGCAAAGAACTGGTCTTGAGTAGCCCAGTGACCTTGCAAAGGCGCCTTGATTTTGCCGGCGTCGATGTAGTCGAGCGGCGGGCAGCCGTACCAGACCACAGCCGCATCAATATCCGGCGACTGGGTCACACCTAGGAGCGTGAGCGCACCGCCCATACAGAAGCCGGTGAGACCGACTTTGGGGGCGCGGGTTTTCATGAACTGCACCGCACTGGTAATGTCTTGGCCGGCGGCGTCGCCGAAATCAAGCGCGGTCATGAGGTGGTGGGCTTCTTCGGCCTCGACGGTGGATTTGCCGCGGTACAGATCCGGCACCAATGCCTGAAAACCCGCTAGGGCCAGCCGGTCGGCGACGCCACGGATCTGGTCGTTCAGGCCCCACCACTCCTGGATGACCACGATGGCCGGGGCATTGGATACGTGGGCCGGGACGGCCAGATAACCTTGCACGGCTTTGCCGTCAGGCCGCTGAAATTCAACCATGGTTCCCATTGCTGCTCCTATGAAGTAAAAAGTACCTGCACATTCTTACCTCGCGCGCGCGCCCTAGGAGTTACAGGGAATTCAGTGCGGCGCGCTTCATGGCGTCGAGCTTGGGCTTCATGTAGAAGCCCATGAAAAACCCGATCAGCAGGCCGATGGGCAGTGAGCGGCTGAAGGCGTGCCACCAGTAGAGCGGCAGGCTGGCGTCCCAGGGGCTGTTGATCAGCGAAATGACCAGGGCCAGCAGGCTCTCAATGGCCAGGGAGCTCAGGAGAGACACCACCACCTTGCGCCAAAACGGCCGCATGCCCGGGGCCACCCATGCCACCAGCTTTTCGAGCTGGCCGATGCCCAGCAAGATCAGCGGCAAGACCACCACACTGGTGGCGAAGTTGCGCGCCCACAGGGCAACAAATACAGTGCCGGCTGCGGCGTTGGCCCAGGTCATGAAGGCGCTGAGCAGCAGTGCGATGGTGGGCAGAATCAGAACAGGGGCCGGGATTTTGCGGAATGCGGAGATAGGCATAAATATATTAATAGTTGACAATATCAACATTGTAGAAATATTGGTTGATAAAGTCAACCATAAATAGCCATGCCGATTGCATCCCCTTCCGCCCCCTTGCCCGACACGGCGCTGCCCGTGGCCACGTTTGTGGCGTTCATGACCGCGTCTGGCAATGCCCAGCAAATCCTCAAGGCCCGCATGCTGGCGGCTGACGCCGAGCAAGGCCTGGGGCCGCTGCATCTGCACGCGCTGTGCCTGTGCCAGCGCAGCCCCGGCGCCACCCAGCAGCAGCTGGTGCAGGCCATGGGGCGGGACAAGGGCCAGATGGCCCGCTTGATCCGCGAGCTGGAAGACCGCCAACTGCTGCTGCGCACCCCTGATGCGAACGACCGCCGGGTGTGGCGGCTCAGTGTCACGCCGGAAGGCGAGCTCCGGTGCACCCGCTTTCTGGCTCTGGAGGCGACCCTGGCGCAAGACTTGTTTGGCACGCTGGGCGAGGGTGAGCTGGCGTCGCTGTTAGCCATGTTGCAAAAAGTGCAGGCCCGCGTGGACGGAATGGAAGCCCATGCTTAAGCCAGCCCCAGCAGCACCCCATGCGGTGTCGCGCTTGCGTGCGGCGCGATTGGCCCGCAGCAGCAAACCGTTTCTGGCGCGCGGCGGCATGAAGGGCGAGCGCTGCCCGGGCTGCCGCATCAACCCGGCGCACTGCATTTGCCCGCTGCAGCCGCAGGTGCCGGCCCGTGCGGGGGTGTGCCTGATCATGGCGGACATTGAGGCTCTCAAACCCAGCAACACCGGCTGGCTGATTGCCGATGTGGTGGCCGACACTTTTGCTTTCGGCTGGGCGCGCACGGAGGTAGACCCCGCCCTGCTGGCCCTGCTGGCCGACCCGCAGTGGCTGCCGGTGGTGGTGTTTCCGGGGGAGTTTGTGGTGCCGGGGCGGGTGGTTCACACCCTGCCGCCTGCCGCCCAGGCGCCCCAGGGCACAAGCACCGCGCCGGGCAAGCGGCCGCTGTTTATCTTGCTCGACGCCACCTGGCCCGAGGCGCGCAAGATGTTCCGCAAGAGCCCCTACCTTGATGCCTTGCCGGTACTGAGCTTGCAGCCCGAGCAGATGTCGCGCTACCGCCTGCGCCGCAGCCGCCGCGAAGACCACTTTTGCACGAGCGAGGTGGGCGCCCTGTGCCTGGAGCTGGCGGGCGACACCCGGGCCGCGCTGGCGCTGGAGGCCTGGCTGGAGGTGTACACCCACCACTACCTGCAGGCCAAACACCAGTTGCCGCCGCAACTGGACACACCGGCGCACCTCGCGTTACAACATTTGGCGCAAGAGGCCACCCCGGCCGGTGGATAATGCGCTCCTGTTTTGATAGCTGCTTGCGCACATAAAACGTGGGCTAGAAGCCGATTTGGCACTCAACTCCCGGAGATTCCCCCCATGCCGCACCTGGTCGTTTTGTACACCGCCAACCTGGACCGCGAGGTCGATATGTCCGGCCTGTGCCGCACCTTGTGCGACACCATGCTGGCGCAGCGAGATGAGAGCGGCAAACAGGTGTTTCCGACCGGGGGCACACGGGTGCTGGCTTACCCCGCCGCCCACAGTGCCGTGGCAGACGGCCAGGGCGACTACGGGTTTTTGTACATGAACCTGCGCATGGCCAAGGGTCGCAGCCCGGTGGTGCACCAGCAAATGGGCGAGGCCCTGAAGGCCGCCGTGGGCACCCGCCTGGCCGACCTGCTGGCGCGTAAGCCCTTGGGGATCACGGTTCAGATCGACGAGGGCCACGAGGTCTTCGACGGCAAGCACAGCAGCCTGCACCCCTTGTTTAACAAGGCCTGATATGCAGCGCCTACGTGGATGGGGCCTGTTGTTGGCTGTATCGGTGCCGCTACTGCTCCTGTTCAGCTGGAATCAGTTGAGCGCCCGGTCCACAGTGGCCAATCTGGAACGCTACAGAAACTGGTCGGAGAGCCACGTCGGCACGCTACTGGCCCCCTTGAGCTCCTATTTCTTGAAGCAGCACAGGGCTGCGGTGGCAGGCGATGTGACTCTGCCGCCGGTACCTGCAGGCATAGGCGTGAAATCATGGGGCTTGTCGGCCGACTCCACCGTGAGTGTCGAGCTAGAAGCCAAACTGGACGGGCGCCCGGTCAAGCTGCGCTATGTGCCGGTGATCCGCAATGCAAAGGTGATTCTGTTTGACTGTGTGAGTGAAGCGCCAACAGTGCTGATTCAGCAGTTTTGCCGCCCGGAGGTCGTGAAGTCCTTTGCAGACATCCGCGCTCAACTCGACGCCAATGAGCAGGTACTTGCCAACTTGCCGCCTGTGCAGAGCGCATCCGGAACTGCGCTGGCAGTCGGGGTGAGTCTCGGCAGTGTTGTGGTGGTCCCTTCACCTCCGGCCGAGCTGAGAAGGTGTGGCTTTCAGTGCGTCAAACCCCAAAGCTGCGTAACCCCACGCCCCTTGGCCTGCACCGGTGAGTTGCGCGAGGGCAATAGCGTTCGCACCGACTTCAAAGCCAGCAACACCGACTACCGGGGTAACGACTTCGCCACCCAGCAAGCAGCTGACGCCGCGTGCGCACAAACCTGGGGACCGGGCTATCGCGTGGCGCGCGCAAGTGGCTTGACGGATAAGGGCTCGCTCGGCGACGGTATGGAGTACTGGGTGCACAACGACATCGATAAAACACAAAACTGCTGGAACCATGAATAGCGAGCCCACGAGCCAGAGCATCACGACTCTCGTGGCAGTGCAGATCACCGCCGGCTTGTTGCTGACGGCAGTGGCTTTCCCCTGGGTGAGCCCTTTGTCGTGGGGGCCCAACCCCGACATGCTGCAGCACTTGGCGACCGGGGGCAGTGTGGCGGTGTTGCTGCTCGCTGCGGCGCTGGGGGGGCACTTGCTATCGCGGTCGGCGTTGGTGGGCACCGTCGCCTGGGGTTGGCTGCTGGCAGCCCTGTTGAGCGCGGGCATGGCCGTGGTGCAGTACTTCGGTGTGGCCGATGCCGCTTGGTCGGAGTGGGTGATGCGCACCGACATCGGCACCGCGTATGCCAACCTGCGCCAACGCAACCAGTTTGCGTCGCTCACCTCCATCGGCTTGCTGAGCCTGCTGTGGCTGGCGCACCGGCCGCCGGGTGCGACCCCGCTCGCCTTGCCCGCGCTGCGCACGAGCGCCCTGTGCGTTGCGGTGGCGTTGTTGGCAGTGGGCAATGCCTGCAGCAGCTCGCGCACCGGTGCACTGCAATGGCTGCTGATCGCGGTGCTGGCCTGGTGGTGGGGCCGCGGTGAGCAGCGCACAGCGCTGCGCTGGAGCGGCTTGGCCTTGGGTTTGTACCTGGTGGCGAACCTGGTGCTGCCACTGGCCTTGCAGGCGCTGACCGGCCAGGTACCCGCCAACGCGCTGGAGCGCTTTGGGGAAGATGCGGGCTCGCAAAGCCGGACGGTGCTGTGGGCCAACGTGATCGAGCTCACGCGTGTGCACCCCTGGCTGGGCTGGGGTTGGGGAGAGTTGAAGTTTGCCCACTTTATGCACCCCTATGCGGGCGAGCGCTTCAGCGTGATTCTGGACAATGCGCACAACCTGCCGTTGCATCTGGCGGTAGAGCTGGGGGTGCCCGCAGCGCTGCTGCTGTGTGGGGGCGCACTTGCCCTCGCCCTTCGAGCCAAGCCCTGGCAGGAGCGCCAACCCACGCGCCAGTTGGCGTGGGGCGTGTTGCTGGTGATCGCATTGCACAGTGTGCTGGAGTACCCCCTGTGGTACGGGCCGTTTCAAGTAGCTGCCGTGCTGGCAATCTGCATGTTGTGCAGTGAGCGCCTGCTGCAGTGGCGTGGCTTGCGGCTGGCAGCTTGCGCAGTGGCCGGGGTGCTGATCGCTATGACGGCCTACACCGGCTGGGACTACGCCCGGGTCAGCCAGCTGTACCTGCCACCCCAGTTCCGCGCCGAGCGCTGGAAAGAAAACACCTATGACAAGGTGAAGGACTCGGTACTGTTTCGCAACAGCGTGCAGTTTGCGTATGTGACCACCACCCCAGTCACACCCGAAACAGCCCGCGCCTTGTACACGGCCTCATGGCAAGTGCTGCACTACTCGCCGGAGCCGAAGGTAATCGCAGTACTGCTGGAGAGTGCCGCCCTGCTCAACCTGGAGAGCCCGCTCACCGAGCACATCCGGCGGCAGTGGCGGGTGGCCTACCCGGAAGGCTACTGAGCAGCCGCTGCAGCCCCCGTGCGGCGGCTGAACCACCAGCCCTCCAGGCTGTACACCCCGAGTGCGGCCCAAATCAGGCAAAAGCCGATGGCCCGCGCAGCCTCGAAAGGCTCGCCATACAGCCACACACCGATCAGCAGTTGTAGGCTGGGCGAGATGTATTGCAGGATGCCCATGGTCGACATCGACACCCGGCGCGCCCCCGCCGCAAACAGCAGCAGGGGGATGGCGGTGAACGGCCCGGCCAGCAGCAGCCAACCGATGTCCGCTGCACTGCCCTGCACCAGCGCGCCCCGACCCTGCAGGGCCCACCAGAGCAACAGGCCGGCTGCCAGCGGTGCGAGCACCAGAGTTTCCAGCGTCAAACCTTCCAGCGCGCCCAAGGCACCCACTTTGCGCAGCAAGCCGTAGAACCCGAAGGTGACGGCCAGTACCAGCGCCACCCACGGCACATGACCCGACAGCAAGGCCAGCCAAAGCACCCCGGCAGCAGCGACTGCTACGGCCAGCCATTGCCCCCGGCGCGGGCGCTCGTGCAGAAACACAAAACCCAGACCCACATTGACCAGCGGGAGAATGAAATAGCCCAGGCTCGCGTCCAGCACATGGCCGTTTTGCACCGCCCACACATAGACCAGCCAATTCACCCCCAGCAAGCAGGCCGACAAGGCAAACGCGCCCATGACTTTGGGCGTGCGCCACACCGCGCCCAGCCACGCCCATTGCCGGCGCAGGGCCAGCACCGCGAGCAGCAGCACCATGCACCAGACGGTGCGGTGCATCACCACCTCCAAGGCCGGGATAGCGGAGAGTTGTTTGAAATAAATGGGGAAAAGGCCCCAAGCCAGGTAGGCCAGGGCCGCATAGAGAACACCAGTTTGCATGCAGCGAGCTTACCCGCCCCGCCGCAGCACCAGAAAGCCGAAAGCTGTCGCCGTGAGGTACATGCTCACCGAATAGATGGCGGCAGGCAGTCCGAGCTGTAGATTGCCCAGCACCGACAGGGCCACAAAAATAGCGAGCGTAGAGTTGTGGATACCGATCTCAAAGCTCACCGCGGTCGCCAGCGGCTTGGTCAGGCCTGCCACGCGCGACAGGTAGTAGCCCACTAACAGGCTCACCAGATTGAAGGCCAGCACCACCGGGCCCAAGCTGCCGATAGAGGCGGTGAGCGCGCTCCACTCTTTCACGATAGCAATCAGTGAGAACGCAGCCAGTACCACTGCGCTGAACACCTTCATGGGCGCGCCCATGCGCTCGCTGAAGCCCGGCTGCCGGTAACGCACCACCATGCCGATCAGCACCGGCACCATGACCACGCCCACCACCTCCAGCACTTTGCCGGTCTGCAGTGGCACCACCTGCCCGCTTTGCAGGTAGGTTGCGATCGCCCAGTTGGCAATGAGCGGGAGGCTCACGATCGAGAGCACGGTGTTGATGGCGGTGAGCGATATGTTCATGGCGACATTGCCGCCAAACAAATGGCTGAACAGGTTGGCCGACACGCCGCCGGGCGAGGCGGCCAGCAGCATCAGCCCCACTGCATAAATTGGCTGCACGCCCAGCAGCACAATCAGCCCGACTGCAGCGGCGGGTAAGACCAGCATTTGCAGTACGAGCGCCAGCACCACGGCGCGTAGATGCTCGCGCAGGCGCTCAAAGTCCTGCACCGTCAACGACAGGCCGAGCCCGAACATCACTAGCGCAAGCGCCAGCAGGAGCAAGGTGGGCAGTACCGCGGTAAAGCTCATGCTGCCAGGCCGGTAGCAGCCGGTGTCGCGCCCAAGCGGCGGCGGATTTCATCGCGCACCTCGGTGCGCATATTCAGGTGAAAAGCCACTTCGGCCACCAGAAACAAGGGGCCGACCAACAGGCCGATCAGGTCATCCACAAAGGCGGGCTTTTTACCCTCGTAGTAGTGGCCCACAAACTGAAAGGCCCAGCCCACCACAAACAGGCCGACGCCCCAGCCCAGCCAAACCGCGGTGCTTTGCGCCGCAAACCATTGGCTGGCCGCAAGCGCGGCGGCTAGCAACACGGCCATGGTGATGCCAAAGCGGGCATCCAGCCGGGTGTAGAACCAGGTAGACGCCAAGGCCACCAGCACCGCAGGGCTCAGCGCAAGTGCACCCGCCACCCACTGCGGACGGGACAGAAGAATGGTGACCGCCAGCACGATCATGGGGATGCCCACGAAGTGCGTGGCCACGTTGCGACCGTTCTGGTGGTAGGCCGCATACTGGGTCAGGTGATCGGTGAGGGTTTTCATGCAAGTCTCCATGGGTTATGGCGGGGATGATGGGTGCAGGTATGCTTGTCGTCTGTCAAGTAACCGACACAACACCCCGCACCTAGTGAAAGCCCTGATGCCCGCTTTGGACCACCATTTGCCCCTGCTGCGCACTGGACGTTGGTTCGGAGGGCTGCCCCCGGCATTCGCCGACGGCTTGCTGCACATGGCCCGGCTGCGCCATTTGCAAGCGGGGGAAAGCCTGTTTCTACGGGATGCTCCGCCCTGCGGTTTGTACGGTCTGCTGCGCGGCGGTATCCGCATTTCGGGGCAGACCGGTGGCAGCCATACCACCCGGGAGGCGGTGCTGGTGCTGCTATCCCCACCGCAATGGTTTGGTGAAATTTCGGTGTTTGACGGTTCGGCCCGCACCCACGACGCCCACGCTGCCGAGGCCAGCACGCTGTTGCAGGTGCCGCACGACGATCTGCTGGCCTGGCTGGAACGGCACCCCACGCATTGGCGCGATCTGGCGGTGCTGATGGCCGACAAGCTGCGCCTGGCTTTTGTCAGCATGGAGGAGCAAACCGTGCTCCCCGCGCCCCAGCGCCTGGCGCGGCGCCTGCTGACCATGGCCCAGGGCTACGGCCAGGCTGCAGACACCGACCGAACCCACAGGGTGCTGAGCGTGACCCAGGAGCAACTGGCGCTGATGATCGGCATCTCCCGCCAAACCACCAACCAGATATTGCGCGACTTCAAAACCCGCGGTGTGCTGCGGCTGCAGCGCGGCAGCATTGAGTTGCTGGATGTCGCCGCACTGCGGGTGGAGTGCGAGTAGAGCGTGCCCATCACCTGCGCATAAAAAAAGCGCCGGAAGGCGCTTTTTTGGAGGCGGCAAAGCCGCCAAAGAGTGAACCTTATTTAGACACCACGCGGGCCATTTCCAACACTTTGTTGGAGTAGCCCCATTCGTTGTCGTACCAGCTCACCAGCTTGACGAAGGTGCCGTCCAGGGCGATGGAGGCTTCTGCGTCGTAGATGGAGGTGCGGCTGTCGCCACGGAAATCGGTCGCCACCACCTTGTCTTCGGTGTATCCCAACACGCCCTTCAAAGCACCTTCGGACTGCGCCTTCAACTCAGCGTTGATTTCGGCAATGGTGGCAGAGGTGTTCAGCTCGACGGTCAGGTCGACCACGGACACATCGCTGGTGGGCACGCGGAAGGCCATGCCGGTGAGCTTTTTGTTCAGCTCAGGAATCACCACGCCCACGGCCTTGGCTGCGCCAGTGGAAGAAGGAATGATATTTTCCAGAATGCCGCGGCCACCGCGCCAGTCTTTGTTGGACGGACCGTCCACGGTCTTCTGGGTAGCAGTGGCAGCGTGCACGGTGGTCATCAGGCCGCGCTTGATACCAAACTTGTCGTTGATCACCTTGGCCAAAGGCGCCAGGCAGTTGGTGGTGCAAGACGCGTTGGAGATGATGGCTTGGCCGGCATAGGTCTTGTCGTTCACGCCAAACACGAACATGGGGGTGTCGTCTTTGGAAGGAGCCGACAGGATGACCTTTTTGGCGCCAGCGTCGATGTGCTTTTGCGCAGTTTCCTTGGTCAGGAACAGGCCGGTGGATTCGACCACGATGTCGGCACCGACTTCAGACCACTTCAGGTTCGCAGGATCGCGCTCCTGGGTCAGGCGGATTTTCTTGCCGTTGACGATGATGTTGCCGCCGTCGACGGTCACTTCACCTTTGAAGCGGCCGTGCACGCTGTCGTACTGCAACATGTAGGCCAGGTAGTCAGGCTCCAACAAGTCGTTGATGCCGACGATTTCGATGTCGTCGAAGTTTTGCACCGCTGCGCGGAACACCATACGGCCGATGCGACCGAAACCATTGATACCTACTTTGATTGCCATGAAATACCTCAATAAAAATCAACTAGAAACTATAAGCGGGTGTAACCACTTGGTAAGCGGCGCTTTTCATCAAGAAATACGCGCCGCTTGAGCTAACTCAAGCTTTGCGGGTCAATGCGGCCTGCACGGTGTCTGCCACGTTTTCAGGCGTGAAGCCGAAGTGCTTGAACAGCACCGGTGCGGGAGCGGATTCACCATAAGTGTCCAGGCCGACCACGGCAGCCGTGCCGTACTTCCACCAGCCGCTGGTAGAACCCATTTCGACCGCTACGCGGGGCACACCGGCCGGCAGCACGCTGGACTTGTACTCGGCGCTTTGCAAGTCGAAGGTGGTGGTGGAGGGCATGGAGACCACGCGCACCGCAATCTTGCGCTCGGCCAATACCTTTTGCGCGGCGATGGCCAGTTGCACTTCGGAGCCGGTGGCGATGATGACGGCCTGGGCCTTCTTCTTCAGACCAGCGTCAGCGGGCTCAGCCAACACATAAGCACCCTTGCTGATGGCGTCCAGGCCGGATGCGTCAGGCGCCACAGCGGAGTCACCCTTGGCGATGTAGGCAATGTTCTGGCGGCTCAAGAGCAGAGCAGTAGGCTTGGCCTTGTTTTGCAAAGCGACGGTCCACGCCACGGCAGTTTCGGCCGTATCCGCAGGGCGCCACACGTCCAGATTAGGAATCAAACGCAGGCTGGCAGCGTGCTCGATGGACTGGTGGGTCGGGCCGTCTTCGCCCAGACCGATGGAGTCATGGGTGAACACGTGCACCACGCGCAGCTTCATGAGCGCGGCCATGCGGATGGCGTTGCGGCTGTAGTCGCTGAAGGTCAGGAAGGTGCCGCCGTAAGGAATGTAGCCACCGTGCAGAGCCACGCCGTTCATGATGGCAGCCATGCCGAACTCGCGCACACCGTAGTTGATGTGGCGGCCGCCTTGGCCGGCTTCGTTGGTAACCACATCGCCGGTCAGTGCGTCAAAACGCAGATTGGGCGTGCTCTTGGTGTTGGTCAGGTTGGAGCCGGTCAGGTCGGCAGAGCCACCCAGCATTTCGGGCAGGGCTGCGGTGAACGACTCCAGCGCCAACTGGCTGGCCTTGCGGCTGGCCACGGTTTCGCCCTTTTGGTGGGCGGCAATCACGGTGTCCACGGCGGTCTGCACAAACTTCTTGGGCAGGTCGCCCTTCATGCGGCGCACAAACTCTTTGGCCAGCTCAGGGAAAGCTGCTTTGTAGGCTGCGAACTTGTCGTTCCACGCAGCTTCTGCGGCCTTGCCTTTGTCCTTGGCATCCCAGTCGCCATAGACCTCTTTGGGGATGACGAAGGGTGCGTGGCTCCAGCCGATGGATTCGCGGGTGAGCTTGATTTCTTCCGCACCCAAAGGCTCGCCGTGGGCCTTGGAGGTGTTGGCACGGTTCGGGCTGCCCTTGCCGATGTGGGTCTTGCTGATGATCAGCGTGGGGCGGCTGTCGGTGCCGGCCTTGGCTTGCGCAATGGCAGCCGACACCGCAGCGGCGTCGTGGCCGTCCACGGGGCCGACCACGTTCCAGCCGTAGGCGACAAAACGCTGGGCGGTGTTGTCGATGAACCAAGGAGCCACTTGGCCGTCGATGGAGATGCCGTTGTCGTCGTACAGGGCAATCAGCTTGCCCAGCTTCCAGGCACCGGCCAAAGCGGCGGCTTCGTGGCTGATACCTTCCATCAAGCAGCCGTCGCCCATGAACACATAGGTGTGGTGGTCGACGATGGTGTGGTCTACATCGCCCACCTTGCGGTTGAACTCTTGGGCCAACAACTTTTCAGCCAAGGCAAAGCCCACAGCATTGGTGATGCCCTGACCCAGCGGGCCGGTGGTGGTTTCTACGCCGGGGGTAATGCCGAACTCGGGGTGGCCGGCGGTCTTGCTGTGCAGCTGGCGGAAGTTTTTCAGCTCAGTGATGGGCAGCTTGTAGCCGGTCAGGTGCAGCAGTGCGTAGATCAGCATGGAGCCGTGGCCGTTGGACAAAATGAAACGGTCGCGGTTGGCCCAGTGGGGGTTCGTCGGGTTGTGGCGCAGGTGCTCACCCCACAAAGCCACTGCCATATCGGCCATGCCCATGGGGGCGCCGGGGTGGCCGGAGTTGGCTTGTTGCACAGCGTCCATGGACAGTGCGCGGATGGCATTCGCCATGTCTTTGGTGTTGGGGGTGGTGGCCATTCAGGGCGACTCCAGGGGTAAGGTTAGAAAAGTGCAGAAGCGTAAAACTGGCGCAATTTTACCGGTCTGCGTTTGGAGGCTGTTACAGACCCGTACTGCACGGAATTTGACCGCTCGGCTATGCTTTTGTGCATGAGCTTACTTTTCACGCCTTACACCCTGCCTTCACCACGCGCCGGGCTGACATTACCCAACCGCATCGTGATCGCGCCCATGTGCCAATACCAGGCGGTGCACGGCGAAGCCACCGACTGGCATTTGATGCACTGGGCCAACCTGCTCAACAGCGGCGCGGGGCTGTTCACCATCGAGGCGACCGGCGTGTTGCCGGAAGGGCGCATCAGCCCCGGCTGTCTCGGCCTGTGGGATGACCGCACCGAGGCCGCACTGGCCGACAAACTGCACCGCGCCCGCGCCCTTGCGCCGTCCATGTCGGTGTGTATTCAGCTGGCCCATGCGGGGCGCAAGGCATCGAGCAATCTGCCTTGGCAAGGCGGGCAACTGCTGGCTCCGGAGCAGGGTGGGTGGCAGCCTGTAGGTCCCTCAGCCCTGCCCCAGTTGCCGCACGAAGCGCCCCCGGTCGAGCTGACCTTGGAGGGCATGGAGCGCGTCAAGGCGGCGTTTGTACAAGCTGCGATTCGCAGCGCGCGCATGGGGGTGGACGCCATTGAACTGCACGCCGCCCACGGCTATTTGATGCACGAGTTTCTCTCGCCCATGGCCAACCAGCGCACCGACGCCTATGGCGGCAGTCTGGAGAACCGCATGCGTTTTCCCCTGGAGGTATTTGAGGCTGTGCGCGCGGCGTTTGACGGGACCTTGGGCGTGCGCATTTCGGCCAGTGACTGGGTCGAAGGCGCGTGGGATGTGGCGCAGAGCGCGGTGTTTTCACAGCAGCTGAAAGCACTGGGCTGCGACTTCATCCACGTGTCCAGTGGCGGGGTGTCGCCCCAGCAAAAAATTGCGTTGGGTGCCAACTACCAGGTGCCGTTTGCGCGCGACATCCGCGCTGCGAGCGGCATGGCCACCACGGCGGTCGGGCTGATCACCGAGCCGCAACAAGCCGAAGCCATTTTGCAAGCCGGCGACGCCGACCTGATCGCACTGGCCCGCGCCTTCCTCTACAACCCGCGCTGGGGTTGGCACGCCGCTGCCGCATTGGGTGGCCAAGTAGAAGGCAACCCGGTCTACTGGCGCTGCCTGCCGCGAGAGGCGCAGAGTGTGTTTGGCCAGGTGGCGGTGGGCACGCGCTAAATGGCAAAAAAATGGGGAGCCTAAGCTCCCCATTCCATGAACATGGCCGAAGCCGTGCTTATGCTGCGTTGCGCTTGGCGCGGCGGCGGCTGATAGCACCCATCAAGCCCAGGCCCGCCAACAACATGGCGTAGGTTTCAGGCTCTGGTACTGCAGTCACATTGGAAGCCGTGAACTCCACGCGCAAACCAGTTGGGTTGCCACTCCTTTGAGCCAAGTTGGTCACCACAAATTCCAAAGTGTTCGCGCCACTGTTAAAGCCGTTGCTTGCGCTAAAGGCAGAAAAACTATTGAACCCGGTAGAGGCGCCCAGCTGAACGCCGTTCAGCTTCACTAACGCAGAGTTATCAGCAGCAAACTTACCCGAGAAGCTTGCGGTAGAAGCGTTGAAACCGGTCAGGTCGAAGCTCAATTTCCAAGAATAGGTACCGTTGGAAGTAGCGTCGAACGAATCGCCTTGGTTTTTAGTAGGGGTGATCCACTTGGAAGTGGTGGTGTTAGCAATCCAAGGGCCAATCGGCCAAACATTGTCTTTGGTCACATAGCCAAAGCCGGTGCCATTCAACGAATAGTTGGTGTCTTGCGAACCACTGGCAAAAGTACCGGTGTTCACCAAACCAGTGATAGACGCCGCGTGGGCGGAAACGAAGGCGCTGGCAGCCAGAACTGCAGCAATTGCAAACTTTTTCATAAATCTCCCGATAGTTATAACAAGTCGTAACGGTGCGATTTTATGAAAAGGGGCTCAAAACAGACGTAGTCCGTATGGACTAACAGATTGCAAAAAATGTGACAAACATCACACTATTGACTCACTGGCGCCTGATCCACTGCACTGGGCCGTACCGCCAGAGCAGGCGAAATCGCCTCGCCGTCCACACCCAGGCTTTGAATGAAACCGCCGTAAGACCATTCGGCGTAGCGCCAATCGTCACCCGCGCGCACCACGCCTTCGGGGGGCTGCACCTCTTGGACCGGCACACCCTGCAGGGCAACCGTCATGTAGTCAATCCAGGCGGGCAGTGCCAGCGCGGAGCCGGAGGCGCGGCTGCCCAGGCTGCGCGGGGTGTCATACCCCACCCACACTACCGCCACCACGCCGGGCTGGTAGCCCGCAAACCAGGCGTCCACCATGTCGTTGGTGGTTCCGGTTTTTCCGTAGAGGTCGGGCCGTTTCAAGATAGCCTGCGCCTTGGCTGCCGTGCCATTGCGGGTTACCTCCTGGAGCAGGCTGGAGACCATGAAAGTATTGCGGGCGGGCACCGTGCGCAAGGTTTCGTCGAGCACCTGGGGCGGTGCCTCAAACAACACCTCGCCATTGGCTCGGGCGATTTTTCGAATCAGCACCGGATTCAAGCGATACCCTCCATTAGCCAGCACCGCGTAAGCGCCTGCCATTTGCAGGGGGTTGGTAGAGCCTGAGCCTAGGGCTTGGGTGAGGTTGTCGGGCTGGCGCTCGGGGTCAAAGCCAAAATGGCTGGCCCACTCGCGGGCGCCCACGGGCGAGAGCAATTGCATCAAGCGGATGGACACCAGGTTCTTTGAGCGCGCCAGCGCACGGCGCAGGGTGATGGGGCCATCGGTGCTGCCATCGTCGTTCTCGGGAGCCCAGTCACCCACGTTTTCCATGGGCGCATCGTTCACCAGCGACTCCGGCTGCATGCCACTCTCGATGGCGCCGGAGTAAATAAATGGTTTGTAGCTCGACCCGGGTTGGCGCCAGCCTTGGGTTACATGGTTGAACTGGTTGCGATGAAAGTCGAACCCGCCCACCAGCGCGCGGATGTCGCCATTGGTCGGGTCCATGGCGACCAGCGCGCCCTCGGCTTCCGGCCACTGCACCAAGCTCCAGGCTTTACCCTGCTGGACCACGCGCACCACCGCACCCCGGCGCACGCGCAGTTTGGCCGCAGCCGCATCCCCCAGGCCGGATTGGGCAGGGCGCAGACCGGCCCCCTCCACCGTCAGCACCTCGCCGGAGCCCAGCACCACAGTCACGGCTTTGCTGCTGGCGCGAGTAACGATGGCGATGCGCAAGTCTTCGTCATCGTCGTAATCCGCCAGCGCCTGGGAGATGGCCGGGTCGTCGTCTTTCAGATCGGCGGGCAGTGACTCCTGGCCCTCGGGGCCACGCCAGACTTGGCGCAGCGAGTGCTCCACGATGGTGTGGCGCAAAGCCTTGAAGGCAGCTTGCTGATCGGCGGCCCGCAAGGTCGTGGTGACATTGAGGCCGGCGGTGTAGCTGGTTTCTCCGAACTGGGCATAGACCTGCTGGCGCACCATTTCGGCGACGTGTTCGGCATGCACATCGACCTCATTGCGCTTGCGGATGAGCAGCTTTTCCGCTTTGGCGCTCTGGAACTGCGCCTCGGTAATCACCTCTTGCGACCGCATGCGGCCCAGCACCACCAGCTGGCGCGAGCGGGCGCGCTCATAGTTTTGAATAGGGTTCGCAAACGAGGGGTTCTGCGGGAGCCCGGCCAACATGGCGCACTCGGCAGCGCTCAGCGCCGTCAGGCTTTTGCCGAAATAGGCCTGGGCCGCAGCTTCGAACCCGTAAGCCCGCGCGCCGAGGTAGATCTGGTTCATGTAGAGCTCCAGAATCTGGTCTTTGCTCAGCTGGGCCTCAATTTTGTAGGCCAGTAGTGCCTCTTTGATCTTGCGCTCCAGAGTGCGTGAGCGGCTCAAAAAGAAGGTGCGCGCCACCTGCTGGGTGATGGTGGAGGCGCCCTGGGTGCGCCCGCCGGTCAGGTTAGACACCAGCGCGCGGGCCACGCCAATCGGGTCCAGACCGCCGTGCTCGTAAAAACGCGAGTCCTCCACCGCCAACAAGCTGTCTTTCATCAGCTTCGGAATCTGGTCTATGGGTTTGTAGACCCGGCGTTCGGTACCGAAGCCGGCCACCTCGACGCCATCGGCCGTCAGCACCCGCAAAGGCTGCTTGGGCTGGTAGTTCGACAGTGACGACGTATCAGGCAGCTGGGTTGAAAAAAACACGACGGCACCGGCAAGCAACAAAGCCCCCAGTACCGCCAACAGCAGGCCGGTTTTGAAGATGCGCATGGGCCACGGGCCCGGAGAAATAGTTTGCATAGCGGTTCACCAATGGACCGCGCATTATGGGCAGTGCCGGTCGCGCTCCGGCAAGCACTTTGTAAACGCTATGAAAACAGGAGCTACTCGCGCAATATCTACGAGGGCTACTTGCCTTTTTTGCTTGTTTTCTTCTTGGGCAGCAAGGCGTCATGCAAGGCTACAAACTCCTGGGTGAGCTTGTGGGCAGGGTCCAGGTAGATCATGGGCTTGGACTGCTCGTGCGACTCGCGGATCCGCACCGAGGCACCCAAGTTCGGTTGCAGCACCGGCAAGCCCTCGGCAATCAGCTCTTGCACCATGCGCTGGGGCAGGTTGGCGCGGGGCTGGAACTGGTTGACCACAATGCCCTCCACCTCCAGCGCCTTGTTGTGGTCGGCCTTGATCTCTTGCACGTTTTCCAGCAGGGTGTAGAGCGCACGGCGCGAAAAGTCGTCGCAGTCAAACGGAATCAAGCAGCCTTGGGCTGCAATCAGCGCGCTGCGGGTGTAGAAGTTGAGCGCGGGCGGGGTGTCGATGTAGATCTGGTCGTAATCGGCCGCCAGCAGCTCCAGCGCGTCGCGCAGCTTGTATATTTTGTGGCGGCTCTCCAGCTTGCTGTGCAGCTCATCAAGCAGCGGGCTGGACGGCAGCACATCGAGGTGAGGCCACTGGGTTTCGCTGATGTAGTCGGTCACCGGCTTTTCGCGCACGGTGAACTTCAGGCTTTGCTCAAAAAAGTCGGCGACGTGGGGCAGATCGGGCGACATATCGGCGCCCAGCAGATAGCGGCTGGAGTTGCCCTGCGAGTCCAAGTCAATCACCAGCGTGCGCAAGCCTTGGGATGCGCTGATGGCCGCCAGGTTGCAGGTGATGGTGGACTTGCCGACGCCACCCTTCTGGTTGAAAACTACGTGCTGCATGACGAATTCCTTTGCTGAAGCCGGACCGGAGATGGGCATGGAGTCTATAGGGGCGCCATGACGGGCGGCTGACCCCTATCCCGCCCCGCCGGTGCAGGCAAAAACTGCGCCAAGCCTGGGCTATGCTCCCGACCCATGCCCGACACCATTGCTCCGCACTCTGACATGTCCACCACCACCGGCCCGACCACCAGCCCCGCCATCGTGCTCGCTGCCGGACGCGGTGAGCGCATGCGCCCGCTGACCGACACTAGCCCTAAGCCCCTGCTTCAGGTGCACGGCAAGCCGCTCATGCAACACCACCTCGAAGCGCTGGCGGCCGGTGGCTTTGCCTCAGCGCTCATCAACACCGCGTGGCTGGGCGAGCAGATTGAGGCAGCTTTTCAGAGTGTTTTAGCCCTCCAACCCAAGCAAAATATGCGCGAGCAGCTATCAAAAGGTGAGCAAAATGCTGCCAGTATCAGGCTGCATTACTCCCACGAAGGCCGCGACTTCGGCGGCGCGCTGGAGACAGCGGGCGGCATTGCCCGCGCCTTGCCGCAGTTGGACACGGTGTTCTGGTCCATGGCCGGCGACGTGTTTGCGCCGGACATGGTGTTCACCGCCAGCGCCCTGGAGCGCTTTGCGCGCAGCGGCATGCTGGCCCACCTGTGGCTGGTGCCCAACCCGGCGCACAACACCCGGGGCGACTTCGGGTTGGCAGATGTAGGGGCCGACGGCATAGGCCGCTGCGTGGACCCCTTGCCCGACAGCAACGCGCCCCGCTACACCTACAGCACCTTTGCGCTCTTCCACCGCGACCTGTTTGCCCAGCCTTGGTGCGACATCCCGGCCGGCAACCCGCACGGCATCAAAGCGCCGCTGGCCCCGCTCTTACGCAAGGCCATGCAGGGTGCACGGGTGAGCGCCGAGATTTACACTGGCCGCTGGACCGACGTCGGCACCCCCGAGCGCCTGGCAGAACTCAACGCACAGACACCATGACTCAGCCCTCCACCTCCGCACTCTCTGCAGACTACGCCGGCCGCCGTGCCCGCCTGGCCGCCCACATCGGCCCACATGGCGTGGCGGTGCTGCCCACGGCCCCCGAGCAGCAGCGCAACCGGGACAGCGACTTTTTGTTCCGGGCCGACAGCTACTTCCACTACCTGAGCGGCTTTGGCGAGCCCCAAGGCTGGCTGGTCATCCAAGGCGATGGCACGACCACCCTGTTTTGCCAGCCCAAAGACCTGGAGCGCGAAATCTGGGATGGCTACCGCTTGGGGCCGGACGCTGCGCCGGGCACCTTGGGTTTAGATGTCGCCTACTCCGTGGCCGAGCTGGACCAGCGCCTGCCTGCGCTGCTGGACGGCGCCGACGCCGTCTGGTACCCCTTTGCCACCCACAAAGGTCTGGAGACCCGCATCGACGGCTGGCTCAGCAGTCTGCGCGCCCGCGTGCGCTTTGGCACCCTGGTGCCTGAGCAGGTGCGCGACTTGTGCGGCCCGCTGGACGAGATGCGCCTCATCAAAGACGCCTATGAGCAAGACGTGATGCGCCACGCCGCGCAGATCAGCGCGCAAGCCCACATCCGTGCCATGCAGCTGTCTGCCCGCATGCTGCGTGAAGGCAAAGACGTGCGCGAATACCACCTGGACGCCGAGCTGCTGCACGAGTTCCGCCTGCAGGGCTCGCAATACCCCGCCTACAGCTCTATCGTGGCCGCCGGTGCCAACGCTTGCGTGCTGCACTACCGGGCCGACGCGGCCCCGGTGCGCAACGGCGAGCTGGTGCTGATTGACGCCGGTTGCGAGCTGGACGGCTACGCCAGCGACATCACCCGCACCTTCCCCGCCAACGGCACGTTCACCGGCCCGCAGCGCGCGCTCTACGACCTGGTGCTGGCTTCGCAAGTGGCCGCGATTGAGGCCACCAAAGCCGGTGCGCGCTTTACCGACCCGCACGACGCCACGGTGCGCGTGCTGGCGCAAGGCATGTTGGACCTGGGGCTCTTGAACAAAAACACCGTGGGTGGCCTGGACGATGTGATTGAGAAGCGCGCTTACTTCCAGTTCTACATGCACCGCACCGGCCACTGGCTGGGCATGGATGTGCATGACTGCGGCTCGTACACCGAGCCGTCTGAGCTGGGCACCAAGCATGTCCGCAAAGACGCGCTCACCGGCAATGAGATCGTAAACCGGCCCGCGCGCATTCTGCGCAGCGGCATGGTGCTGACCATTGAGCCCGGCATTTATGTGCGTCCTGCACCGGGGGTACCGGAGCAGTTCCACCACATCGGCATCCGCATTGAAGACGACGCTATCGTCACCGACACCGGCTGCGAGCTCATCAGCCGCGGCGTGCCGGTGGACGCGGGTGCGATTGAAGCCTTGATGCGTTAAGCGCTGCTGCGCTAGACACCCACCCAGAGGCCGATCAATCTTCGGCCGCGTCGTCTTCCGCGGCGGCTTGCTGGGCTGCGGCCCAGTGGCGCTTGGGCAGATGGCCTTGCAAGCGCTCGATCACCGTGTCGATAGCGATCTCGCTGACTTCGTGGCCCAGAAAGGGAATCACGTCGGCCGTCACATCCACACCCAAAGCGACCAGGTGCTCCGCCGCAGTCACGGTGTAGCCGTAGTGAATGACGCCATCGACCTTGCCATGCACCATGTGCAAGGTGGTGTGGGCATGGGGCGCGCGTGGCAGCTGGGCAAACCGGCCCGACAAGCCCACCACCCGACCGGCCAGCAGGCTGTCTTGCTGTGTGGCCTCCAGCGCCATGATGGCGCCTTGTGAAAAGCCCACCAGCCCGGTAGCCTCCGGCCCCACTTGCGCACGGGCTTGCCAGGCCTGCACCGCTTGCACAAATGCAGGCAAGGCCTCAGCGACCCGACCCGGCCGGTTTTCTTCGGTAATGTCGCGCACCGAAAACCACTGGAAGCCCTGACCCAAGTCAGAAGCCTGTGGTCCCTGCACACTGACCACCAAAGCATCTGGAAACTCGGCGGCCAAGCGCCGCCCCAGCGGTAGCAAACCTTGGGGCGTGGCGCCCACACCGTGGTGGAGCAGAAATAGTTGTTTGGCCGCGCCTGCGGGTTGTTGGATGACGATGTCAGTCATAGGGTCGCTCCTGCGAACAAATTCAAGGGTCACGATGAGGTGCAGGCTGCGCGCCCTGGTGTACCCAAGGTCACCCGGGTCAGCAACAGCGCAACGATAGCGGATCCGGCAATCCCCGCCACCATAGGCCGTGCGGTTCCGTCGGCCAGGGCGCCGGTGATTCCCATCACCACGGCACCTGTCACGAACTGCAGGGTGCCCATCAAGGCGGAGGCGGTGCCGGCGATTTCACCGTGCTCATCCAGCGCCAGCACGGCGGTGGTGGGCACGACCAGCCCCAAAAATCCGTAGCCTACAAACAGCATGCCCAGCATGACATCGAGCCGCTCCACACCGGCCAGGTTTACCAACAGCAACAGACCCATGGTGGCGGCATAGCCCACCACGGCAAACTTGACGAGCGCCACCAGCCCGAAGCGGGCACTGAGCTTGCCGGTGAACTGCGAAATGCCGATGAACGACGCTGCGTTGGCGGCGAAAGCCAGGCTGTATTGGCGTGGGGTCAGCCCGTAGTGGTCAATCAAGATGAAAAAGGAATTGGCGAGATAGGCAAAAAAGCTGGAGATGCCGAACGCCCCGATGAACACCAGCCCCAAGAAATGCCGGTCCCGCAACAACACGCCATACGCCGCTAGTGCGCTCCCTACGCTGCTGTTAACCCGGTCTT
The DNA here is from genome assembly GCF_013297935.1 of Rhodoferax sp. Taxonomy (GTDB): domain Bacteria; phylum Pseudomonadota; class Gammaproteobacteria; order Burkholderiales; family Burkholderiaceae_C; genus Allorhodoferax. The sequence continues at coordinate 150,798 of NZ_JAAFIX010000007.1, forward strand.
TGGCCGGGCGGGTTTCGGGCAGGCTGGTAGCCAGCAGGACCAGGCCCAGCACCGCAGCCACGGTCACCGCCCAGAATACGGCGCGCCAGCCCGCCGCTTCAATCAGGACGCTGCCGGCCAATGGCGCCAGGATGGGGGAGACACTGAACACCAGCATCAGCAAGGACATGAGCCGTGCCGCATCGTGACCGGTATGCAAGTCCCGCACGACGGCCCGGGGGATGACCATGCCCGCGCAGGCACCCAAGCCTTGGATGAAGCGCAGGACCACCAAGGTTTCAATATCCGGCGCCAAGGCGCAGCCCACGCTGCCGATGCCGAACAACACCAACCCGAAATACAGCGGTGGCTTGCGGCCCACCATGTCAGAAACCGGGCCATAAATGATCTGCCCGACGCCCAGAGAAATAAAGAAAGCCATCAGGCTGGCCTGGACCGCCCCCATCGATGCGCCGAGACTCTGGCCAATGGAGGGCAGGGCGGGAAGGTACATGTCGATGGCGAAGGGGCCGATGGCTGACAGCAAGCCAAGCACCAGTGCGGTGCCGAGGAAGGAAGTTTTCATAGGGGGGCGAGCATACCCTCGGGCCGTTACACGCGCCCGCACTGTGGTGTTTGCTGCAGCACACGCAATCGGAGCACACACCGCTCCATGTCTCAGGTATAACCCAAAGAACTTCAAGGAGATAGCGCATGAAAGGCATGGTCTTTACTGAGTTTCTTGAAATGGTCGAAGACAAGTTCTCTGCCGACATGGTGGACGACATCATCGATGACAGCCAACCGCCTAGCGGTGGCGCCTACACGGCAGTGGGCACCTATGACCACCAGGAGCTGGTCGGTATGGTGGTGGCCTTGTCCCAGCGTTCGGGGCTGCCAGTGCCGGCACTGGTGCATGCGTTTGGCACCCATTTATTCGGCCGGTTTCATGCGCTGTACCCCGGATTTTTTAACGGAATTCCGACCGCAATCGACTTCTTGTACGGCATTGAGTCCGTGATTCACACCGAGGTGCGCAAGCTTTACCCCGATGCTCAACTCCCCAGCTTTGACTGCGAGCGCCGGCCCGATGGCTTGGACATGGTGTACGCATCGCCCCGCCATTTCGGGGACTTGGCAGAGGGCTTGATCGGTGGGGCCATCAGCCATTTTGGCGATCCGGTGACACTCCAGCGCGTGAATCTTCCGGACGGCGCCATCCGGTTCGAGCTGCGCAACAAGGCCTAAGCGCATGGCCGATTCCGCGGGTTCAGCCGGCCCCGATGCCTCTGCCGACACGCTTAGGCGCGTGCAGGCCCGGCTTGACCGAGAAAAGTCTGCGCGCAAGCAGGCAGAGCAACTTCTAGAAGAAAAGAGCCTAGCCCTATATCAGGCGAATCAAGCCCTAGAACAGCGGGTCAGCGAACGCACCGCCGAGCTGCAAACGGCATTGGTCCAAGCGGAGGCTGCCAACGTAGCCAAGAGCCGCTTTCTGGCCATGATGAGCCATGAGATCCGCACCCCGCTCAATGGCGCACTCGGCCTCACGGAATTGCTCAAAAGTACGAGCCTGGATTCCGAACAGCGCCATTTTGTAGACAACATCCTCCTGGCAGGCAATGCCCTGCTGAGCCTGATCAACGACATCCTTGATTTTTCCAAGATCGAGGCCGACCAGATGGAGCTGGAGCGGATCAGCTTCAACCCCCGGCAGCTGGTGGAAGAGACGCTGGATATGTTCCGCCCCCAATCCAGTGCCAAACAGCTGCAGCTGCGCTTGCATATTGATGACCATGTGCCCCATGCGGCAACGGGCGACCCGAGCCGCTTGCGTCAGGTGTGGATGAATTTGGTGGGCAATGCGCTCAAATTCACCGATTCAGGGGGCGTCGAGGTCAGTCTCAACTGCACACCCGCAGGCCTTCGCTGCGCCGTCAAGGACAGTGGTATTGGGATGACGCCCGAGGTCCTGCAACAACTTTTCTCGCCTTTTAAGCAAGGCGATAGTTCGATTGCGCGCAAGTTCGGCGGAACCGGCTTGGGTTTGGTGATCTGTCGTGCGCTGGTCAAGCAGATGGGGACGGAGCTTGAAGTGGAGAGTCAACCGGGGCAGGGCACGGAGTTCAGCTTCGTTTTGTCGGCGCAGGCCTTGGGCTTGGATGCTCCGGAGTTCTGGACAGCGCCGGAACCGGTTGCACCGGCGCCCCAATTGGCAGCTACCGTTGAGCTACATGCTTTGCGCATCCTGCTGGTGGACGACCAGGCTATCAACCGCTTGCTGGCACGCAATCAGCTGCGTATTTTGGGCTGCCCCCCGCTGGAAGAAGCAGAGAACGGCGCAGTGGCTCTATTGAGGCTGCAAGAGCAGCCTTTTGATGTCGTACTCATGGACATGCAAATGCCTGAGGTGGATGGATTAAGTGCAACGCGGGCGCTGCGAGGCATGCCCCTGCACCGGCAACCGGTGGTGATTGCGATGACAGCCAATGCCTATCCGGAGGACCGTGCCGCTTGCAAGGAGGCGGGTATGGACTTCTTTCTGAGCAAACCGGTACAACTCGAGACGCTGCGCGAGACCTTGGGTAACGCAATGGAAATGCGCTCTGCGCAAGCTCCGGCCAACTGAGCTCGTTCTGGCGAGTCTGTCAGGCTCATAGTTTTTATGGATTGGATAGCCAAATTCGATTGGCTTAGGTAATTTTGATCCGCTACTATTCCCCACTGTGTGCTGAGATGCACTCCCTGCCATTGCGCAACCGACTATCCACGTGAGGAATGAGCGACATGACCCGTTTTGTCCGCAGTAATTTGCCAACCCTGCAAAAGACCGCCAGTTATTACCTGGTGCACATCAGTGTTGCCGCCATGGTGGCGTATGCCGTCACAGGCGATCTGTTGATATCCCTGACCCTGAGCCTGCTGGAGCCCACCGTTCAGGCCTTTGCTTTCTTTTTTCATGAAAAGGTCTGGGAGCGCATCAACGTTCGCCGGGCGGCTCGCGCCCTGGAAGGAGTGCCGGCATGAGCGGGGCAGCAGTCATCATCATCGGAGCCGGGGTGGCCGGTTGGACCACCGCACGGGAGTTCCGCAAACTCCAACCCGACACCGACGTGATCTTGGTCACTGCGGACAGTGGCGACTTTTATGCCAAGCCGACGCTTTCCAACGCCTATGCGCAAAAGCGTGCCCCGGCCCAGCTGGTCACCACCCCGGCGGCCAAAATGGCAGAGACACTGGCGCTCACGCTGGTGTCGCATACGCGGGTGCACAGCCTGGACACGGCCAAGCGCACCATCACCGTGCAAACCCCAAGCGGCTTGGAAACTCTGGAATACCAGCAGTTGGTGATAGCCACGGGCGCACACCCGATTCGTGTGGAGTTGGCAGGCGATGCGGCTGGAGCCGTGCGCTCGGTCAATTCGCTGGATGACTTTGCTGCGTTTCATGCGGCGCTGGGTATCGATGCCGGCGCCACGGGGAGCAGCCCGAACGAAACCGTGGTGGTGATGGGTGCGGGCCTGATCGGCTGCGAATTCGCCAATGACCTCGCTCAGGCGGGTGTCCATGTCCATGTGGTCGACCTTGCAGCCCGCCCCTTGGCGGCTCTGCTACCGGCTGCCGCCAGCGGGCTGCTGCAAGCGGCTCTCTCGGACCTCGGGGTGAAATGGCACTTTGGCACCTCTGTCAGCGCGGTGAACTACGGTGCTGACGGCCGCTTGTCCGTCACCCTGGCAGACGGTCAGCAGGTGGCCGCAGATTTGGTTCTGAGTGCTATCGGACTTCGCGCTGACACAGAGCTCGCGCGGGCGGCGGGCCTGGTTTGCGAGCGGGGCATCGTCGTCGGGGCGACGCTGGAAACTTCCGCCGCAGGCGTGTATGCCCTTGGCGATTGTGCGCAATACCAAAGCGCCGGTCAGCGCACCCTCCCCTACGTCATGCCGGTCATGACGGCTGCCAGAGCCTTAGCCGCCACGCTTGCCGGAACCCCAACGGAGCTGGTTTTCCCCTTGATGCCCGTGAGCGTGAAAACACCGGCCTTGCCGCTGGTGGTCGCCGCAGCCCATCCTGCCGTCATCGGTGAGTGGCACGACGAAGGGGGTGAAAATGCATGGCGTTTTGTCGACCAGGCAGGCGCGCAAAGAGGCTTCGTGCTCGCGGGGAAAAGCACTGCACGCCGTATGGAAATGAGCAAGCTGACCAGCCCTTAAGGCAACATAACCCCATACACCATTCGCATAAAGTTGACCTCCTTGCATGCAAGCTGTCTGTAAGCGAGGTCTACAATGCAAAGCCCATTAACGTGCTGCGGGACACGCGCCTTTGCTAGAGCCCCAGCCGCAGAGGAAGCCGAATGACAGACTTGATCCAGCCGCTCACGCCACATCCCCCTGTTTCCAATTCCGCTGAAAAGAAGGCTCAGTTGCGTCAGGCAGCCCTGGAATACCATGAGTTTCCAACCCCGGGCAAAGTCGCCATTGCAGCGACCAAACAACTGATCAACCAGCACGATCTGGCGCTGGCCTACTCTCCCGGCGTTGCAGCTCCCTGCGAAGAAATCGTCAAAGACCCCAACAACGCTTTCAAGTACACCAGCCGGGGCAACCTGGTGGCGGTGATTACCAACGGCACGGCCGTACTGGGTTTGGGCGACATCGGCCCACTGGCTTCCAAGCCAGTGATGGAAGGCAAGGGCGTCCTCTTCAAGAAGTTCGCCGGTATTGATGTGTTCGATATCGAGATCGACGAAAAAAATGACCTCGACAAACTGGTCGACATCATTGCTTCCTTGGAGCCCACTTTCGGCGGCATCAATCTGGAAGACATCAAGGCGCCAGACTGCTTTTACGTCGAGCGAAAGTTGCGCGAGCGGATGAAAATCCCGGTCTTCCACGACGATCAGCATGGCACCGCGATTTGCGTTGGCGCCGCCATTCTGAACGGCTTGAAGGTTGCCGGCAAAGACCCCAAATCCGTGAAGCTGGTGACCTCCGGCGCGGGTGCTGCCGCTTTGGCTTGCCTAGGCTTGTTGGTGAAACTGGGCATCCCCCGCGAAAACATCTACGTGACTGACTTAGCAGGCGTGGTGTACGAGGGCCGCACAGAGCTGATGGATGAAGACAAGATCCAGTTTGCGCAGAAAACTGACGCGCGCACTTTGCGTGAAGTCATCGCAGGTGCCGACATCTTCCTGGGCTTGTCCGCAGGCGGCGTGCTGAAAGCAGACATGGTGCAGTCCATGGCCGAGCGCCCGCTGATATTTGCGCTTGCCAACCCCACACCAGAAATTCTTCCCGAAGAAGTCAAAGCGGTACGGGACGACGCCATCATGGCCACCGGTCGCACGGACTATCCCAACCAAGTCAACAACGTTTTGTGCTTCCCCTATATCTTCCGCGGCGCGCTGGATGCGGGAGCCTCCACCATCACGCTCGAGATGGAAATCGCCGCAGTGCACGCGATTGCCGAATTGGCCCAGGCCGAGCAAAGCGAAGTGGTTGCCGCAGCCTATGTAGGCGAGCAGCTGGCATTCGGCCCTGAGTACCTGATTCCCAAGCCGTTTGACCCCCGCCTGATGATGAAAATCGCCCCTGCCGTGGCCCAAGCGGCGGCAGACAGTGGCGTGGCCTTGCGCCCGATTCAGGACATGGATGCGTATCGCGACAAACTGCAAAGTTTTGTCTACGCCTCCGGCACGACCATGAAACCCATTTTCAATGCCGCCAAGAAGGCATTGAAGAAGCGCGTGGCCTACGCCGAAGGCGAAGACGAGCGCGTCCTGCGTGCCGCACAGATCGTGGTGGACGAGCGCCTGGCCTTGCCGACGCTGATCGGTCGTCCCGCCGTGATCGCGGAGCGCATTGAAAAATTCGGTTTGCGCCTGAAAGAAAACGTGGACTACAACGTCGTCAATGTTGAACAGGACCACCGCTACCGCGACTTCTGGCAGACCTACCACCAGATGACCGAGCGCAAGGGCGTCACGGTGCAGATGGCCAAAATCGAAATGCGTCGCCGCTTGACGCTGATCGGCTCCATGCTGTTGCACAAGGGCGATGTGGATGGCTTGATCTGCGGCACCTGGGGCACTACCGCAACCCACCTGCAGTACATCGACCAGGTCATCGGGAAGCGCCATGGCGGCAGCCCCAGCACGCCACAGGATGTGCAGATCTATGCTTGCATGAATGGCCTGATGCTGCCCAATCGCCAGGTGTTCCTTGTCGATACCCATGTCAACTATGACCCGACAGCGGAAGAACTGTGCGAAATCACCGTGATGGCGGCAGAGGAAATGATGCGCTTCGGCTTCAAGCCCAAGGCTGCACTCCTGAGCCACTCCAACTTCGGCAGCAGTAACGAGCCGAGCGCGGTCAAGATGCGTCGCACCTTGGAGCTCTTGCGCGATCAGGCTCCATGGCTCGAGGTCGATGGCGAGATGCATGGCGATGTGGCGCTGGACGGCGCAGCCCGCAAGGCCCTGATGCCCAATAGCACCCTGCAAGGCGATGCCAACCTGCTGGTTCTGCCGAACATCGATGCGGCCAACATTGCCTACAACCTGCTGAAAACGGCCGCCGGCGGCAACATTGCCATCGGGCCCGTGTTGTTGGGAGCCGCCAAACCCGTGCATGTACTGACCGCCAGCACCACCGTACGGCGGATTGTGAATATGACAGCGTTGACCGTGGCAGACGCTAACGCCACGCGTTGAAAGTGAGGGGAAAACCCCTCGGACGACGTAAATTTTGTGTAAGGGCTTGCTTATTAATTGAGCAAGCCCTTGCTTTTTTGTGCCGATTCCGCGACACTAGCGGCTTAGTTTTTCGGGTTTACCCGCAGTAGTCGCAAAGGATTCTGGGTGCACAAGGGCGTCTTCAAGTTAGTACTCACTGGCTTGTTTTTATCGGTAGCGCTGACCTCTGGCCAAGTATCTGCCAAAGAGACGCCAGACTTCGCTGCTGACAGCATCGTCGCTCTCAGCAGCCTACCGCCCCAAGCGCGCACGACCTACCAACTGGTACTGCAAGGGGGCCCATTTCCCTACGACAAAGACGGAAGTGTTTTTGGTAACAGGGAGCGAATTCTCCCCCTGCAGACCCGTGGGTTTTACCGCGAATACACCGTGAAGACACCGGGCGCCTCGAATCGGGGTGCGCGAAGAATTGTGTGCGGAGGGCGTCAGGTCACTGCGCCCCAAGCTTGTTACTACACGGCCGATCACTATGCGAGTTTTCGCAAGATCGTGCCCTGAATCGAATTTTGTACTTTGAGAAAGAGAATCGGGGATGGACATGCCACTTCGAACTGTTAGAACGAATATCGTTCAGTCGATTCGCGCTTTTCGCGTTTCGGACTTACAAGAAGCCGCTCAGGGTCTGGGCCACCACTTTTTGTATGCCAATTTGGCCAATGCGCAAACCAAACAAGACGTTCTGGACATGATCGGTCAGCAGTTCATGCTCCCGACCACAGTGAGCAAGAACTTTGATTCGCTCTACGACAACCTGACCGACCCGGTTCACAAATCCGGCCCGCAGCCGGGTTTTGTGGCCGTGTTGGAGCACATTCCAGCCAATGTGAAATTTGACAAAGAAGCCCGCGAGCAGTTGCTGGATATCTTCCGGGACACCGCGGATTACTGGGGAGACCGGAAGATACCCTTCCGATGCTTCTATTCTTTTCTGTAGCCCGTTCTGCACACACCAGCCAAGCAGAACGGGCGAATGAGGCCAACAGCGACGCAGTAACCGAATCGGTGATTGCAGAGCCTGTGACCGATAGTGGCGAGAAAATGCCTACCGACAAATTGTTGGATGTATCGCCTTTGGCACTGCGCATGAGCAGCCCTTTTAATGCGGGCTACTGGCTATCAGCTGCCTGATATTCAGCCCAGCGACTTCAAAAAAGGCCTGTCAATGACAGGCCTTTTTTACGTCAGGTGCATCCACCTGACGACACAGTGACACACCCCTCAGTCGGGAAGTGCCTGAACCAAAGCAACGTATTCTTCGACCGGCACCTCTTGAGCTCGGCGCTGAACATCAAAGTCCCCGGCAAACCCCTTGCTCTCCAACCAGGCGCCCAAGGTATGACGCAGTAATTTGCGACGCTGGCTGAATGCTACCTGCACCATTTCCGAAAATAAGGGAACGTTCAGTACTGGCGGCTGCGCTAAAGGCACCATCCGCACCACGGCACTGTTTACGCGTGGTGGCGGATCAAAACACTCCGGGGGAACAAACAGGACATCCTCCATGGCGTAGCGCCACTGCAGCATCACGCTCAGGCGACTGAAGTCAGCGCAGTCCGGGGGCGACACCATACGGTCAATCACTTCTTTTTGCAGCATGAAATGCTGGTCTTCAATCCGGTCCACATGATCGAGCAGATGGAAAAGTATCGGCGTGGAGATGTTGTACGGCAGATTACCGACCACTCGCAGCTTGGGCGAACCCCCCTCTATGCCGGCCGCGGGAGTCGCAGCCGCTATTTCGATAGCGCTGAAATCGACATTCAGCACATCCGACTGGATGACCGTCAGCTGCGGATGGCTGCGCAAACGCTTGGCCAAGTCTCGGTCGAGCTCGATGACCGTCAAATGCCCCAAGCGCTCCACCAGCGGCTGAGTCAGCGCAGCGAGGCCGGGTCCGATCTCCACCATCGGCTGCCCGGGCAGGGGATGGATGGCTTGCACAATGGCTTCAATGATGCCGCCATCGGACAAAAAGTGCTGGCCGAAGCGCTTGCGGGCGAGGTGCTTCATAGCGGCGCCTCGCGCATTTCGACAAAAGCCCGGGCCCGGACGTCACGCGCCCACGCGGTGTAAGCCTCTTCATAGCGGCTTTGGCGCAATTGCTGGCGCACGGACTCGCGAATCTGCTGGGGGTTCAATTCAACACGGCGCCGGTCCGTCAACTGGATAAGGTGCACGCCGAAGCGGGACACCACCGGTGGGCTGATGGCACCTTCTTCTTGCAAGCGATTCATTGCTTCTTCGAACTCTGGCACAAACATGCCGGGAGACGCCCAACCGAGATCTCCACCTTGTTCCGCTGACGAGTCTTGCGATAGCTTGCGAGCCACGGCTGCGAATTCCGCTTTACCGGACACGAGTTGCTGACGCTCCGCCATCAACCGTGCAAAGGCCTGTTCTTGCGAAATCTGGGGGCCCGTGCGCAACAAAATATGGCGGGCCCGTGTTTGCACCACCGTCTGGATCAAACGGTCCGGCGCTTTGCGCTCCACCAATTTGAGAATGTGAAAACCAGAGGCAGTGCGAACCACGTCCGACACTCCGCCTGGCTGCAAATTCTGCGTGGCGGTCACAAACACGGGGGGCAGGCGATCACCGCGCCGCAAACCGATCTGTCCACCATTTCTGCGATCGCCAGCGGAAAATTCTTGCACCAGCGCGTTGAAGTCTTCCCCGTTGCGGGCACGCTGAACCAGCTTCTGGGCCTTCACAAAAAGTGCTGCCGATTCTTCGCCATTGGCTTTTTCCGGCAAGACTAAGAGAATTTGCGCGAGATTGATTTCCTGGGCAAACGGGTCTGTGCTGCTGGCTTGCTGCTCCTGAATGGCGCGGTCCACATCAACATCCGACACCCGGATGGACGAGTCCACTTCCCTTTCATGCAAACGTCGCAACATCAACTGGTCACGCAAACCATCGCGCAAGGTGGTTTTGGACAAGCCGTCTTTCGCGGCTTTCTGACGCAAGGCCTCGACGTCCATCCCGTTCTGGCTCGCCAGATTTTGTTCTGCACGATCGATGGCCGCCGCATCCACCCGGATACCTTGTTCCCGGGCCAGTTGCAGTTGCGCGCGATCGTTGATCATGCGCTCCAGCACAAGTCGTTGCAATTCTTCCGCCGGTGGGCTTGCCTGCCCCTGCTGTGCGAGTTGCTGCCCGACCCGACGGATTTCGGAGGACAACTCCTGGAATGTGATGGGCTCGGAATTCACCACGGCGACGATGTAGTCGGCCGCGCGGTTGGTCTGAGCAATCAACGCTGGAGTTACCGCCGTCAGCAGGCAAGCCATGGCGATGGCACGCACATGAGAAATCATGGTTTTCATTCGTAGTTACTAAAGCGGCTGTTGGAGCCGCCTGTTTCCCGCAAGTTCTGGTAGCGCGAAATATTCGACTTTAAGGTCTGGAGTGGGCTGACGCCCACACGGGTGAAGCCGACAAATTCCAGTTCGAATTTGATGCTGCTGGTTGAAGAGGTGGCGCTGGTCTGTACCCGCCCCACGACCACCCGCGCCAGCCAACAGCCCGCATCGTACTCGACACCCAACAAGGTATCGACCATGCGGTTTTCATTCAGGCTGTAGTTCAAACGGCCTACCCCGTAGTAACGGCCCTCACCCAAGCCGCCACCGGGGACAGCCGTGCGGCCGGAGTCACCCCAGAGATCATTCAGCGGCCATTGCCAGCTCACATCAATCTGCTCGCTGACTTCACGCTGGAAACGATAGGCCGCATTCAACACCCGGTAAGGCGACGGGGTGTAGCGAGCACCGACGGTGGATCGACTCGACTGGTCCGTCAGCGGGTTGTACTGCACGGTCGAGTCCAGCCCCCATTGTTTGGACAAATTGACGCCGGCACCCAACAAGATGTCGCTCCAGCCCGCCAGCGCCGGCGACGTGCTGGAATTCAAAGTGACGCGCTGGTCTTCAAAGCGGTAGCGCTGGGCGACACCAAAACGTGCCAACTGCTCGCCCGTCTGGGCATCCAGCAAGCGGGTTGTCAGGCCAAAGGTGGCGAGGTTGTTGTCTGAAATTTTGTCGTGCCCGACATACGCGTTTTCCGTAAAGATACTGGCGAAGTTGAAATCGCTCGCGGCCGTGTCGTAATTGGGCAGGTAGCTTTGGTTGCGGTAGGGTGTCCGCACATAAAACAGCCGCGGCTCCAAGGTCTGTGTCATGTCGCGCCCGCCCCATTCCGTGTCGCGCTCAAAGACCAGACCACTGTCAAGACTGAAGGTAGGCACCGTACTCTCCGCAGAGCGCGTGCCGTTGGAGAGTGCCGAATCAAACTGGTACACCGATGTATGCAGCTGAAGCTTGGGCGTGATGAAACCCTGCGGCGCAATGAACGGGCGACTGAGCTGCGCCAAGCCATACATGCGCTGGCTATTGGGCTGCTGGGTCAAGGCGCGGTCGGATTCAAATTGCGACAAGTCCCCCTGCACCGACCAGTCAAACCCTTGGTCATTGAGCTGACTCTTCAGCACATTCACCTGGGTCAGGTCATAAGGCGGCGTAATGACCGAAGTCGCAGACTGCAGGGTCTGCCAGCGCAAGGTGCGCCCCAACACGGTGTAGCCCGAGCGGTTCCAGGTTGCTTGCACATCATTGGCCAAGGTCCGCGAGGTTAAGGGGCCAATGCTGGTGAAGTCGCTCCAGTAGTTGTCATCGCTCACGCGATTCAGGTTCAGCGAATAGGCCACATTGCCCCAGTCCAGGCCGAGGTTGCCGGTTTGGTTCAGCGTTGCACCCCACCGGTCGGCACTGCGCAGCTTGTCGGCGGGCATGTAGTTGCCCCGCAGCACGCCGGAATAGGTGGGCTCCAGGTACCGGAACTCACCCGCTACGGTCACGCCCCGTGCGGTCATCACCGTGGGCGAGATCGTTGCATCCCGGTTGGGCGCGATGTTCCAGTAATAAGGAACGGTCACTTCGGTACCGTTGACGTCTCCCAACCCGATGGTGGGCGGCATAACGCCGGACCGGCGGGCGTCACTCAGCGGGAAACTAATCGCCGGCACCGGCAAGATAGGCACGTCCATGAAATGCAAATACGCCCCATGGGCAATACCGACATCTTCGCCCCGATCAAACTCAATGTCCGCCGCCCGCAGCACCCAATCAGGCACCCAGTCGGGGCCGGGCTTGCGCCGGCACGTGGTGTAAGTGGCGTTTTGCACCACGGTCCGGTTTTCGTCCAGAAAAACGGCCTTGGAGGCCTCCCCATGTGCGCCGTTCTGGAGAAACTGGTAGCGGGGGGCTTCAAACTCGCCTTCAAAAGCCTCCACTTTGAGCTCCAGGGCGGGCCCTTCGAACACATTCCCGTTGCGGTTGATCCGCACGTTACCCGTGGCACGTGCGAGGTCGTCCGGCGCGAAATACTCCAGGCGATCGGCCTTGATCACCGTGCCGGACTTACGCATTTCAGCGTTGCCTTGCACCACGGTCTCTAAATCGGGGCGTCCGCTCAGCGTGTCACCGATCAAGAAAGTCGGTGCCGACTCCAGTTGCGCCGGGTTCACGGCTTCTTGCAGACGGGGGGAAGCGCGGAGTTGCAACAGCTCACTTTGCGCGGCCTCCTGTGCGTGCACCGACATCTGGACGCATGCCAGCGCCACCAGGGCCACGAGGCGGGTCAAAGGCGGCCGGCAATCAGGCGCCCCGACGGGCAGAGCGCACATAGAAAAACGCATGGGCGAAAGGCAGAAACCACGTTATGAGGAGATGACACCAGAGCGCTGCACACAAGGCGCGGCGGCATGGCTTTGTAGAATGGATTATCCATGACCCTCAGCCCCCACACAGTGCCTACTGCCACCCCCGCTATGTCCGCCTCCGCCCCACAAGCTATTCTGTGGACCGATCCGCAGCGGCAGCAACGTTTTCAAGACTGGTTTGAACACCAGCGCGAAGGTTTCGCCTTGATCCCGGACACCTTGGGCCTGGCGTCCGCAGATGCAAGTTTCCGCCGTTACTTCCGGGTCGAAAGCAATCGCGGAAGTCTGGTCATCATGGATGCACCGCCCGACAAAGAGAATTGCAAGCCCTTCGTGGATATTGCTGCTTTGCTGAACCATGCAGGCCTGCGCGCGCCGAAGATTCTGGCCTGGGACGAGGCGAATGGCTTCATGCTCCTCAGCGACCTGGGCACCCGCACCATGATGCAAACCATCGACCCGGCACAACCACCTTTGGACTTGTACCTGAATGCGGTGGACACGCTGGTCCAGTGGCAACTGGCTTCCGCCCCGCAGGTGTTACCGCCATACGACGAGGCACTGCTACGCCGCGAGTTGGAGCTCTTCCCGGAGTGGTACATCGGAGCCCACCGCCAGGTCCCCATCGATGCCGCCATGCGCAAAACGCTGGACGACACCTTTGCGCTGTTAATTCAAAACAACCTGTCGTGGCCCAGTGTCTACGTGCACCGAGACTTCATGCCCCGCAACCTGATGGTGCCTGATGATGCCGCACTGCCCGGAAAGTCGGATCCGCGATATCTCGGTGTGCTGGATTTTCAAGACGCCGTCTATGGCCCCATTACCTACGATATTGCCAGCCTGATGCGCGATGCGTTCCTGACCTGGGAAGAAGACTTTTGCCTGGACGTGACCATCCGCTACTGGGAAAAGGCGCGCAAGGCAGGCCTTCCGGTCGGCGACGACTTTGGCGAGTTTTACCGGGGCGTGGAGTGGATGGGGCTGCAACGCCATCTCAAAATCGCCGGCATTTTTGCCCGCCTCACCCTGCGCGACGGCAAACCCAAATACCTGGCCGATACACCGCGCTTTATCGACTACATCCGCAGCACCTGCAGCCGCTACATCCAGCTCAAACCCTTGTTGCGCCTGGTCGAGAAGGTGGACGGCATTGAGGTGCCCAATGTCTTCGCATTCGGCCGTTCTTGATCAAATCGCACTCCAGCCCTCGTATTCATTGCGCAAGCAGCTCCTGAATTCATAGCACACCATGCCTCGCTTCTATTGCGCAACACCTCTGCTGAGTGACTCTGAACTCGATTTGCCCGCGGGCGCTGCCCGGCATGTGCAAGTGCTGCGCCTGCAGCCGGGGGACTCCATCACCCTGTTCGACGGACGCAGCCAGGACGAGTTCGACGCCACCGTCACCCGCATGGGGCGCAGCGACGTACAGGTCCGCGTCGGCGCAGCGCGCAGCGCCGCCCGTGAACCGGCGCGGCAAGTCCACTTGGCGGTCGGCATGCCGGCCAATGACCGTATGGACTGGTTGATTGAAAAAGCCACCGAGCTCGGGGTCGCCTCGATCCAGCCCCTGATGACCGAACGCAGTGTGCTCAAACTCAGTGGCGAGCGCGCCGAGAAAAAGGTAGCCCATTGGCAGAGCGTGGCGATTGCGGCTTGCGAGCAATGTGGCGGCAACCGGGTTCCCGAAGTGCGTGCGATGCAAACCCTCAGCCAGTGGCTGAAAAGCCCCCTTGCCGTCGAGGCCTCAAGCCAGCGCTTGCTATTGTCTTTGCGCCCGGGCAGCACGCCCGTTGCGCAGTGGGCTCCACCATCCGGCCCTGCCTGGTTTCTATCGGGGCCTGAAGGTGGTTTGAGCCACTCCGAAGAAGAGCTGGCTCTGCAGGCCGGCTTCTCGCCCGCCTCTCTCGGCCCCCGCGTACTGCGGGCCGAAACCGCTGCACTGGCAGCGCTCACCTTACTCACCCAACTATGAACCGCAGCCTTTGGCTACTCGCTCTGTGCCAAGGGCTGTTTCTCACCAACAACGTCACCTTCATCGCCATCAATGGCCTGGTCGGGCTCAGCATGGCGCCCTACGGGTGGATGGCTACCCTGCCCGTGATGGGCTATGTGGTCGGCGGCGCACTGGCCACCCCCTTGGTCGCAGCTACACAGTCACGCTTCGGGCGGCGCACCTCGTTCCAGATCGGTCTGGCCGTGGCGGTAGCGTCCGCATTGGCCGGGGCCTGGGCGGTTGCTAACCACCACTTCTGGGGATTGGTTGCTGCAACCGTGGTGGCCGGGTACTACAGCGCCAACGGGCAGCTGTACCGGTTTGCCGCTGCAGAGCTGGCCCTGCCAGCTTTCCGCGAAAAAGCGGTGTCGCTGGTGTTGGCGGGCGGCCTCATCGGCGCGATTGCAGGCCCCAATCTCGCGGCACGCACCCGCACGCTGATGGAAGTGCCCTTTACCGGCGCCTACCTGGTACTGGCCGCCGTAGCGCTGCTGGCCATGGTGCTGATGGCGTGGGTGCAGTTCCCGCCGCACCAGGCACCCGGGCCGCAATCCAGCGCGGGGCGCAGCCTGGGCGAAATAGCCCGCCAACCCGCATTTGTGGTGGCCTGCCTGAGCGCGGCCATGGGCTACGGCGTCATGAATCTGCTGATGGCCGCCACACCGCTGGCCATGCAGCAATGTGGCCTGAGTTTTGACGATGCCGCACTGGTGCTGGAGTGGCACGTGATCGGCATGTTTGCGCCGGGCTTCTTTACCGGCCACTTGATCAAGCGCTTTGGCACGCTGAGCATCATGGCTACCGGTGTGGCGTTGAACCTGCTGTGTGTGGCCATAGCGCTCAGTGGCCTGGAGCTGCAGCAGTTTGTGGTGTCACTGTTTCTGCTGGGTGTCGGCTGGAACTTCTTGTTTACCGGCAGCACCACGCTCGCACTCAGCGCCTACCGCCCCGAAGAAAAAGACCGCGCGCAAGCGGCCATCAACTTCTGTGTGTTTGCGGTCATGGCCCTGAGTTCATTGGCCTCGGGTGCGCTGGTCATTACACAGGGGTGGACGTGGCTCAACATCGGCTCCATTCCCCCGCTGATCCTGACCGCGGGCGGCCTGCTGTGGCTGCAACTTAAAGGCCGAGTAGCGCGTCCTTGAGCTTGAAGTCGGCCGGAACCGGGCCGACCCAGATTTTGAGCACCATGCTGAAAAACTCCGCATCGCCGATAGGGGCCCCTTGGGCCTGCCCCTGGATGTAGAAGGTAGTCCCTTTACCGGGCACGAACTCCATGGCAAAGGTGTCGCCGGCCGCAAGTTTGGCTTTGCCCGAGAAAATTTCAATCAAGCGGGTGCTGGAAGCGGCATGTTTTTGCACCAAATCAGCCGCTGAGTTGTTGGCCAGCCCCTTGATAAAGGCCATCCCAAGGTCGGTTCCGGGTAGCTCCCGCAAGGCCACAAAACTCAAGCGCTTAGGCCCCTGCATGGAAATCAGGGCCTCCGGCGTGTTCGCTTTGGTCGAGGTGTACAAGGCCATGTCGTAGACCTTGAAGATGGCACGGTAGCGGGTGCCTGCTCCATTCATTTGCAGAGGTACACCTTGCACCATCGACTTGGCCTCAAAGCTGCTGCTCATGGTGCCGGCCGCCGCCGCACCTTGGGGTGCCGCACTGAGCGCCGCCAGTACCAAGGCAGTAAAAATCGCTTGCTTCTTGTTGGATGGATTTGTGTGTGTAGTCATCCTTGATCTCCCTGATTGAATTTAAATAGTTCTGTGTTGCAGCCAGTTCTCCAAAGCCTCCACGGTGAGTGGTCTCGCAATGAAATATCCCTGTAAGGTGTGGCAACCCACCTCACTCAAAAACGCTTTTTGCTCCGCAGTCTCCACGCCCTCAGCCACAACGTTCAGGCCCAGGGCATTCGCCAGGCCGATTACGCCTTTGACAATCGCGCGGGAGTCACTGTCCGTCTCGGTGTCGTTGACGAACGAGCGGTCGATCTTGAGCTGGTGAGGGCGCAGTCGCTTCAGGTAGGCCAGTGATGAGTAGCCGGTACCGAAATCGTCAATCGCGATCCCGACGCCGATCTGGCGCAGTCGCTCAATAATGCGCTGGCTGGTTTCGGTCTCGGCCATCAGCACGCTTTCTGTGATCTCGATCTCCAGCCGCTGTGGCGGCACCCCGCTGGCGTCCAGCGCGGTTTGCAAGCTATCCAGCAAACGATGATCCCGGAACTCCAGGGCCGAGACGTTCACCGCCATATTGCCGATGTGAATGCCGCGCGCAGTCCAGTCGGCCAACTGCCGGCAGGCCTCGTGCAGAGTCCAGACTCCCATTTCTGCGATACGCCCCGACTCCTCTGCCAGCCCGATGAACTGGGCCGGGTAGAGCAAGCCACGGGTGGGGTGTTGCCAGCGCACCAGGGCTTCGACCGCCACGATCATGCCGGTCTGCGAGCAAACTTGCGGCTGGTAATGCAGCACCAGCTGGTTGTGGCCGATGGCGTAGGCCAGCTCCATTTCCAGCTCGAGGTTGGCCAACAAGCGAGAGTTGAGTTCAGAGTGGTAGTAGCTGTAGCGTGCACGCCCCAGCGTCTTGGCCTGGTAGACCGCAATGTCGGCGTTCTTGACCAAGGTTTCAAAGTCCTGGCCGTCCTCCGGAAACAGCGAGATGCCGATGCTGGCCGACACCTTGACCGGCACCTGTGCCAACACCACCGGGGCCTCGATGGCGCGCAACACCCGCTGGGCCAACTCTCCCAAGGATTCCCAATGGTCAATATCCCGCACCAGCACCAGAAACTCATCTCCGCTTTGCCGGCACACGACATCGACCTCACGCAGCACCTCGCGCAAGCGGCGTGCCACTTCAATCAGCAACGTATCTCCTGCAGCGTGGCCCATGGAATCATTGACGGCCTTGAAGCGATCCAGATCAATGAAAAAGATACCAAACTGCTGGTTATGGCGCTGGGCTGACAGCATTTCGCGCTGCACCAGGTCGATGAACAAGGAGCGATTGGGCAGCCCTGTGAGCTGGTCATAGAACGCCATCTGCTGCAGCTGGGCATTTTTGTTTCCCAGCTGGGCGAACAGGTCACGCAATTCCTCCTGCACCTGACCAAGATGCCGCCCTAGCAAGCCCAGCTCATCCCGCCGCCGCCACACGAAAACCTGGGCTGACTCCGGGCGATGCGCGTGATCGAGCAAAGCACTGGCGTGCTCCTTAAGTCGCTCAATCGGCCTGAGCACCCGCGTCACTAGAATCGGCATCAGCACAGCCAGGATCGCCAGCGCCTGCAAGGTCACCAGCACCAGCATCTGGTCACGCCGCGCTTGCAACAAACCCTGGCCATAGGACGCATCGAACCACACCACCAGGGTCCCGAGGGACTCCCCTGTACGCACCACGCTTTGTGCGCGCCGGTTTAAGCGCCCTGCCGCGGTATCTTTGTCCACGTCTCCCGCAAAGTCCTCACGCGTCCGTTGCAAATCGGGCGTGTTGGCCAGGCCGTCTTCAATGCGCACCGCCACAATCTGCGGACTCTCCAGCAAACGCGCGGCCGCTGCATCCAGGGCCACCCTGTCCACCACCCACATGGGCTCCGCAATGGACACACTGCCGATTTTCAGCAACGCGGTCTCGCTCTGGGTTAACAGGGCCTGCTGCGACTTCTCGGCCAGCTTCTGCTCCAGCGCCAACAGCAACAAGGCCGGCAACAACACGCCGATCACCACCACCAGCATCATGGTGTAGCGCAAGGGCATGCCCCCGCGCACCATCAAGCGCATTTTTCTCCAGCCGGTGGAAATGAAGCTCATCTATTGCAATCTTTGCCGAGTACGCAAATACAAGCGCATCGTGTACTCAGAACCGCTGGTCCAACCAGTTGCGAAGCGTCGCGAACACCGGGGCGGCATCTAGCTCATTGAATATCTCGTGGTACAGACCGTCAAAGCACACCGACTGCACGGTCGCAGCGGGTGCCGCTGCCGCGAAATCCCTGCTGCCTTGCGGGTTCACCAAACGGTCGTCCCCCGCGTACATGAGCAGGGTCGGCACCGTCCAGCCCGGCGCCGATTCCACCGTGGCAGGGCCCTCAGTCGAGAAGAACCTGGCCAAGCGCGCGGAAATGCGGTCGTGCACCCGCGGGTCACCGGTGTACGCCTTGACCACTGCGGGATCGTGCGAAATAAAGCTGGGGTTCAGGCCGTTGCCGACCCGCAGATTGGGCGCAATTTTGGGCAACACCGCGACCAGCAGTTTCTGAAACGCATTCAAACCCGGGTTGAGCGCCGGCGAGGACATTACCAGGGCATCCACCTTGCGCATGCCCAAGGACACAAACCGCCCGGTCACCAAGCCCCCCATGCTGTGGCCCAGCAGAATCAGCGGTGTGCCCGGCTCCATGCGGGCCCGGGTGCTGTCAATAATGTCCGCCAGGTCATCGAGCAGGCGGGTGTCGGTCGGCAGGCTGCCAGGCAAGCCACCGCTTTCGCCGTGCCCGCATTGGTCGTAGCCCCGCACGGCAAAACCCCACTCATTGAGCCGCTCCGCCACATGCTCGTAGCGGCCGGCGTGTTCGCCCAAGCCGTGCACGATAAGCACCACGCCACGCATACGCACACCGGTCTCCAGCGGCCAGTCCTGCACTGCGAGGTTGTCGCCATCGCTGGCGGTAAACGTGCTGAGGGTTGATTCAGAAGTCATGCGTTCCTGCCTGTTCAAGGAAAACGGGAGATCACTTGCGCCACTGCCGCAGTGAGTTTTTTGGCATAGGGTACATGCAAAAACTCGTTGGGGCCATGCGCGTTGCTCTTGGGGCCAAGTACACCGCAGACCATCATTTGGGCCTTGGGGAATCCCTTCGAGAGCATGTTCATCAGGGGAATGGTGCCCCCTTGACCGATGTGGCCACAGGGCGCGCCGAAGTGGGCGTTCGAGGCGTCGTTCAAGGCGCTATCAAACCAAGGGGCGGTGTCCGGCGCGTTCCAGCCCGTCGCGCTGGAGAGGCCTTCGAAAGTGACCTTGGCCTGGTAGGGCGCATTGTCCTCCAACAGCGCCTTGAGCTCTTGCACTGCGGCAGCAGCCTCCACCAAAGGCGGCAGCCGCAAACTCAGCTTGAAGGCTGTGTAGGGCCGCAGCACATTGCCGGCGTTCTGAATGTCCGGAAAGCCGTCGGCCCCGGTCACGCTCAATGTCGGTTGCCAAGTGCGCTTGAGCAAGGCTTCCAGCGGATCGGCAGTTGTGGGCAAGGCAAAGGTGGTGGCCCCGCCGCAATCGTAGTGGGCCCAGGGGAAGCGCTTGAACAGCTCGTCACCCAGGATCACCGACGTCGCGCGGGCTTGCTCCATGCGCTGCACCGGCACTTCGCAATGAAAACTGGCAGGCAACAAATGGCCGGTTTTGCTGTCTTCCAGACGGTCCAGCACCTGCCGCAGGATACGGAAGCTCGAAGGCACCAAGCCACTGGCATCTCCGGAGTGAATGCCTTCGGTCAGGATCTCCACCTTGAGCACCCCGCTGGCCATGCCGCGCAAGCTGTTGGTGAGCCAGAGCTGGTCGTAGTTGCCGGCACCGGAATCGAGGCAGACCACCAGCCCCACTTCGCCCAAACGGGGCTTGAGCGCATCCACATAGTGGAGCAGGTCATAGGAGCCGCTCTCCTCGCAGGTCTCTATCAGGCCGACGATGCGCGGGTGGCGCAGTTTTTGGGCCTTGAGTGCCTGCAGGGCTGCAATGGCAGCGTAGGCGGCATAGCCGTCATCGGCGCCACCGCGCCCATACAACTTGCCATCTTCGTATTTGGGGGTCCAAGGGCCGAGGTCGTTGCGCCAACCGGAAAACTCGGGCTGCTTGTCCAAGTGGCCGTACATCAGCACCGTCTGGCCGGATGCAGGCTGGTCGCCCGCGGCACCGCCGTCCGCATCCACTTCGAAGAACAAGACCGGTGTGCGACCTTCCAGGCGGATGACTTCCAGCGTCAGGCCGGGGACTTTTTGGGCTTCGATCCACTGGGCGGTGTTGCGCACCACCGTGTCGAGCAAACCCGATGCGGCCCACTCGGGGTCAAACATCGGCGACTTGGCCGGGATGCGGATGTAGTCCGTTAAGCGGTGAACGATGTCCTGATCCCAGGCCGCACTCACATGGTCGAGGGCCTGGGTGGTGTCGAAAACAGACGAAGGAACGCGGGCGTTCATGGAGCTCCTGTTACAAATTCAGCCAAGCATCCATCATGCCATGCGCGCCGCCCCCTACAGCCGCTGGCTTACCCGCAAAAAGTCGCACTAACGCGTCAATTTGTACACCGAGGTTCCGGCTCGCAAGTTAGGCAAAAACCGCACGGTGCGACCGCCCTGCAAGCCAAAACTGTCGAGCACGCGCAAGCCATTGCGCTCTGCCAGAACCGCGAGGTCGGCATGGGTGCCCACCCGGATGTTGGGCGTGTCGTACCACTGGTAAGGCAGCCGCTTGGTCACCGGCATGCGCCCTTGCAAAATGCTCATGCGGTTCGGCCAGTGCGCAAAGTTGGGGAAGGCCACAATGCCGACCCTACCCACGCGGGCGGTTTCGCGCAGCATGGTTTCTGCGTTGCGCAGGTGTTGCAGGGTGTCGATCTGCAGCACCACATCGAAGCTGGCATCTTCAAACACGGTCAAGCCTTGGTCGAGGTTGAGCTGCAGCACATTCACGCCACGCTTCACACAGGCCAGCACATTGGCGTCGTCCAGCTCCACGCCATAGCCGCTGCAGTCGCGCTCGCGCTGCAGGTAGTCCAGCATGGCGCCATCGCCACAACCGAGATCCAGAACGCGCGAACCCTGGGGAACGAGGCTGGCAATCGCGTGCAAGGTGTAGATATCGGTCATGCTGCCACCTTCAACCCGTTAAAAATGCTATCAAAATAAGAGCGCATCACGCTCATGTAACGAGGGTCATCGAGCAAAAACGCATCATGACCATGCGGCGCGTCGATCTCGGCGTAGCTCACGTCCCGCCTGTTGTCCAACAAGGCTTTCACCACCTCGCGGCTGCGCTGGGGACTGAAGCGCCAGTCGGTCGTAAAGCTCACCAGCAAATACTTGCAGGCAGACCGCGCCAGGGCCTTGCTCAGGTCGCCACCATAGGTTTTGGCGGGGTCAAAGTAGTCCAGCGCGCGGGTGATGAGCAGGTAGGTGTTGGCATCAAAGTACTCGGCAAACTTGTCGCCCTGGTAGCGCAGGTAGCTCTCGATCTGGAACTCCACCTCCTGCGTGCTGTATTTGTAGCCGCTGGCGCTGGCCAGCACCGCGTCTTTGAGTTCGCGGCCGAACTTCGCGTTCATCACGTCGTCGCTCAGGTAGGTGATGTGGCCGATCATGCGGGCAATGCGCAAGCCCCGCTTGGGGATCACACCGTGCTCATAAAAGTGGCCGCCATGAAAGTCGGGGTCGGTCACGATGGCGCGGCGCGCCACTTCGTTGAACG
This sequence comes from Rhodoferax sp., assembly GCF_013297935.1. Taxonomy (GTDB): domain Bacteria; phylum Pseudomonadota; class Gammaproteobacteria; order Burkholderiales; family Burkholderiaceae_C; genus Allorhodoferax. The sequence goes on from NZ_JAAFIX010000007.1 coordinate 172,702, forward strand.
CAATGTTTTCCGCATTCAAGTTGGGCGCGCTGGCCACCACCACGGCATGGCGCATGCGCTCGGGGTACTGCAGCGTCCAGCTCAGGGCCTGCATGCCCCCCAGGCTGCCCCCCAACACGGCCGCCAGCGTTTGGATGCCGAGTGCGTCCAGCAATTTCGCTTGGGCATTCACCCAGTCTTCCACGGTGACCACCGGAAAGTCGGCACCATAAACCTTGCCGGTGTCGGGGTGGGTGTGCATGGGGCCGGTGCTGCCGAAGCAGGAGCCCAGGTTGTTGACGCCGATGACGAAAAACTTGTTGGTGTCCACCGACTTGCCCGGGCCAATCATGTTGTCCCACCAGCCTTCGGACTTGTCCTGCCCTTCGTAAACTCCCGCCACATGGTGCGAAGCGTTCAGGGCATGGCAGACCAGCACCGCATTGGACTTGTCGGCGTTGAGCGTGCCGTAAGTCTCGTAACTCAAGGAATAGCCGTGGATGGACGCACCGCTTTGCAGGGGCAAGGCGGCGTCAAAGCGCATGGTTTGGGGTGTGGCAATCAGCATAAAAAAACCCGGCAACGCTAAACGCGGGCCGGGTTGCAGTGCCAAAAGGCGGGTCCGTGTTTAGCTGTATTTATTAAGCGCCCGCAAGCTGGAGCAAATTGGCGCTGTGAGCCGCGAGTATACCAACGCGCCTTCTTTTTGCCCCGCATCCCTCACCCATGCACCACCATGGAGTGCCTGGCGTGGTTTTTGCTTTATTTTGGTGCGCAAAGCTGTTTTTCGGCAGTTTTGCACCAAGCACAAGCATTTAACGACCAAAGGACTCGTATGGAAGCACTAAAACAGGGCGCAGACGCTTTGTTCATTTTGTTGGGCGCAATCATGGTGCTGGCCATGCACGCCGGTTTTGCCTTTCTGGAACTCGGCACCGTGCGCCGCAAAAACCAGGTCAACGCGCTGGTGAAGATACTGGTGGACTTCTCGGTGTCCACCGTGGTGTATTTCGTGGTGGGCTACAGCGTGGCCTATGGCACGCACTTCTTTATCGGGGCCGAGCAGCTGGCGGCGCAAAACGGCTACGCGCTGGTGAAGTTCTTCTTTTTGCTAACCTTTGCGGCCGCCATTCCGGCCATCATCTCCGGCGGCATTGCCGAGCGGGCCAAGTTCTGGCCGCAGCTGATTGCCACTGCCGTCGTCGTGGGGGTGGTGTACCCCTTCTTTGAAGGCATTGCCTGGAACCAGCACTTCGGCGTGCAGGCCTGGATCAAGTCGCTCACCGGCGAAGAGTTTCACGACTTTGCAGGCAGCGTGGTGGTGCATGCCGTGGGCGGCTGGATCGCTTTGGGCGCCGTGCTCTTGCTGGGCGCGCGCAGCAACCGCTACCGCAAAGACGGCGCCATGTCGGCCCACCCGCCGAGCAGCATTCCCTTCCTGGCCTTGGGCGCGTGGATTCTGATCGTGGGCTGGTTCGGCTTTAACGTGATGAGCGCCCAAATGCTCGACAAAATGTCCGGCCTGGTGGCGGTGAACTCGCTCATGGCCATGGTGGGCGGCACCTTGGTGGCGCTGCTCATGGGCAAAAACGACCCCGGCTTTGTGCACAACGGCCCACTGGCCGGCCTGGTGGCCGTGTGCGCCGGCTCGGACCTGATGCACCCGCTGGGCGCGCTGGTGGTGGGCGGCATTGCGGGTGCCATCTTCGTGGTCATGTTCACCCTGACCCAGAACAAATGGAAGATTGACGATGTGCTGGGCGTCTGGCCGCTGCACGGCCTGTGCGGCACCTGGGGCGGTATTGCGGCCGGCATTTTCGGCAGCAAAGCGCTGGGTGGCTTGGGGGGTGTGAGCCTGGGCGCCCAACTTATCGGCACGGCGATGGGCGTGGCATGGGCTGCGGTGGCGGGCTTTGTGGTCTACGGCCTGCTCAAGGCCACCACCGGCCTGCGCCTGAGCCAGGAAGAGGAATACGACGGCGCCGACCTCTCCATCCACAAAATCAGCGCCAGCCCGGAGCGCGAAGCCAACTGGTAGAACCTGCAAGCAGGATCAAATATCAACAAAAATGGCTGTTGGCCCACATTAAATGTGCGCAATCAGCTATGTATTTGATAGCAACCAAGCCGCAAGCTTGTCGCCGTGCAGGGGCCGGCTTCCCAGGTAGCCCTGCATGACATCGCAGCCCAGTTGGCGCAGAGTGTCGCGCTCTGCGGGGGTTTCGACCCCCTCGGCGGTCACCATCAGGTTCAGGCCGTGGCCCATTTCGATCATGGCCTTGACCAGCCGCTGGGTGGCGGGGGCCGCATCAATGCCATCGACAAAGCTGCGGTCGATTTTGAGCTCGCTCACCGGCAGCTTTTGCAAATAGGCCAGGGACGAGTAGCCGGTGCCGAAGTCGTCAATCGACAGCGGCATGCCGACGGCACGCAGCGCGTGCAGGAGGGCCACGCTGTGGGTGGGGTCCTCCATCAGGCCGCTCTCGGTGATTTCCAGGCGCAGGCGCTGCGGGTCCACACCGCTGGCGGCCACTTGCCGGGACAGGCGGTGGGCAAAGTCGGGGTCCTGCAAATCGCGGGTGCTCAGGTTCACCGCAATGCTCATGTGCGGGTGACTGCGCTGCCAGGTTTGCAGGGTGCGCAGGGCTTCGGTCAGCATCCAGTCCGTCACCAGGGTGATGTAGCCCGTTTGCTCGGCAAAAGGCACAAAGTCGGCCGGCGACACCATGCCCCGCTCCGGGTGGGCCCAGCGCACCAGAGCTTCAGCGCCCACAGGGCTGCCATCGCTCAGGCTCAACTTGGGTTGCAGCCACATCTGGAGCTGGGACTGGGCCACCGCCTGCCGCAAGTCGGAGAGCAGGCTGAGGTGGCCCAGGCGGGCGGCCTCCTGGGCTTCGCTGTACCAGGCGAAGTTACCGGTCGCGCGCTTGGCGGAGTGCAGGGCGACCTCGGCGTTGCGCAGCAGCGTCACCAGGCTGGGTGCGGCCTGACCGGCACCGGTGTCGGCACAGCCGTAGGCCAGGCTCACATCTACGTTGTGGCCGCTGCAGGCCACGGTGGGCGCCATGGCGCGCTCCCACAGCGCGTGGAGCTGGGCCACCGCCGCACGGTCGGGCGCCTGCACTGCAGCCGCCAGGGTGCCGCCCGACAAACGGGCCAGCACATAGCCCGGCGCTATGCAGCCGGACTGCGCCGCCTGCGCCAGCGCGCTTTCCGCCCGAAGCGCCATTTCTTTGATCAAGGTGTCGCCGGTGGTGTAGCCCAGGGTTTCGTTGATGCCTTTGAGCCGCGCCAGATCCATGAGCACCAGGGTGTTAAGCCCTGCAGGCGCCGGCTGCAGCGGCGTAAGCAGGGCGGTGCGGTTGGGCAAGCCGGTCAGGCTGTCCTGGTAGGCCAGCCGCACGATTTGTTGCTCGCGCTGCGCCACGGCGTCGGCCATGGTGTTGAGCGCGTCGCCCACCCGGTCTACCTCGCGGGTGCCGGTAGACACCATGCGGTGCGCATAGTCCCCTTGGGCAATGGTGCGGGCCACGGTTTCGAGTTGGAGCAAGGGGCCGACCACGCTGCGGGCGGTGCGCCAAGCCACGTAAACAGCCAGCGCCATGGCGAGCACTGACACGGCGGTGAGCCACATCACCACGCGCCCCAACAAGTCGAGGGCATTGTCCAGCTGCGCCTCGACCCGCTGGCGCTCGCGCTGTAACAGGGTTTGCGACTCTTGCAACATGGCCTTGAGGGCCGGGTTGACCTGGTCATTCAGAATGCGCACCGCCGCGGGGAGGTCATCGGCCTCGATCTGGTCCACGGTGTTGATGAAGGCCTCGGCGTACTGCTTGCGGCAGGCTACCAGGCGCACGAGTGTTGCCTCCTGGGTGGGGTCCATCAGATCCTCCGACAGCGAGGCAATGATGCCGTCGAGCACCCGGTTGCGCTCATCTACCACCGCGTACTCATGCACCCGGTCCGCCCGGGGCGCATGCACCAGCCGCACCAGCGCACTGCCTGCGCCCTCGGTCTGCTGGGAGAGGGTTTGCACTCGCAACAAGCGCTGCATGTCGCCGGTGGCAAAGTGGCGGGTCAGCTCCGTGACCAGGCGCAGCTGCCACGCCCCTTGGCTCAAGGCCAGTAGCAACATCAACACCAAAGCCCCGAGTGCCCACGCCAGCCGCGCCGCAATGCTGCGTGGACGCAGCCGCGGCAACCAGCCGGCGGGAGCAGAGGGTTTAGTGGGGACCATGCACCGGATTAAACACCGGCAAACCAGCGCCGCTGAATCCAGCGGTCCAGCGACCATGCGCCCGGCCCGTAAAGGGCCAACGCCGCCAGCACCACGCCCCAGGTGATGTGTTGCTGCAGAGCAGCGGGTGCAATTTCGCTCAATGACAACACCGCGGCCAGATTCACCACGCTCAGCCCCAGCGCCGCAAAGCGCCCGCCCAAGCCAAGCACCAGCAGCACCGGCAGCAAGAGCTCACCGCCGGTGCCCATCCAGGCGGCCAATGCGGGGGGCAACAGCGGCACGTGGTATTCATCCACAAACAGCATAAGGGTGGTGTCCCAGTCACGCAGCTTGGTCAAGCCCGACAGAAAAAACACCTGCGCGACATACAGGCGCGCCAGCAGCGCGGCCGGGGCCTGGAGCGCATCCAGGGCGGCGTGTGCCAGGGTCACCACGCGCTGAGCCGCGGGCCAACCCGCTGAACGGGCGCGGGGGGTGTACACAGAGGTAGAGGTTTTCACACGGAGCCTTTAAAAAAATGAATTCAAGAGGCCGCGGGCGGCGGTATCGCGACCCGGGCCGACAGCAACAAGCCGGTTTGCACCGCAAGCGGCAGCCATGCCGCGACATCAAGCTCAGGGGCGGCGTCTAAGGCAGCGCCCAGGCTGCCCTGGCGCAGCAACACTGCCAGCGCTTCAGCCTCGCCCGGCAGAGCGAGCCGCACTTGGGACTTGAAGCCTTGCCGCCACACTACCGCGCTTTGCCCGCTACCGGCCTGCAAGAGGCGGGTGACTTCGTCAAACCCCGTGGAACCCGGTTGATGCGCCTCCCACATGGCGACCACTGGCCACGGGCTGACCAGGAGCGCGGTGCCCGGGGCACAGGGGAGTTGCAAAGTGTCCGGGTCTTCAGTGCTGAGCAGGGACAGTGTGGCCGGGTCAGGCAGCGCATCGGCCGCACCTGCTGCCTGGTGCAGGGCCCACTCCAAGCGGGCCACGTCAGGCAAAAAGGGCGCATCGCTGAGTTGTGGGCTGGCGGCTACAAAACCGGCCAAGTGTCCACCCCACAAGGCCATGTCGCCCGCAGTCGGCGGATGGGCGTGCCAGAGGGCGGGGGCCAGATCCTCCATGCTGGTCTGCCCGATCAGATGGGTGAGCACCGGGTAGGCCGCCTGCAAGGCGCGACGGGCCAGAGCATGGCCATTGGCTTGATAAGCTTTTAGCCCTCTAGCCCTTATATCAATTGCGTGAGCAGCTACTATTTCCATAGCATCTTGCGCCGGTGTTTCGAACAAGGCGCGCACCAGTGCCTGCTGTTGCGCGAGCAGGGTGCTCATGCCGACACCTGTGCGGGCGTGGCCGATGGGACGCCGATAGCGCGGGCGCGCTGCGCTTCGGCGAGCAGCACATCCAGCGCAGGCACATCGGTATCCCACTCGATCAAGGTCGGCACCGGACCGAAGCGCTCCAGTGCATAGCGGTACAAGCTCCATACGGGCTCGGCCACCCGGCTGCCATGGTCGTCGATCACGATGTGCCCATGCACGTCATCCACCTCGCAATGACCCGCCAGGTGCAGCTCGCCGACGCATGCCGCGGGTATCGCATCCAGCCAACGGCGGCAGGCGGTGAGCGGGTCTTCCAGCGCACCGCGCAAGCGGGCGTTGAGCGCATTCACGTAAATGTTGTTCACATCCACCAACAGTGCGCAGCCCGTGCGCTGTGCCAGCGCAGCCAGAAACGCAGGCTCCTCCCACACCTGTGCGCCCGCAGGCTCGCACCAGCTCAGGTAGGCGGACAGGTTCTCCACCATGAACCGGCGCTTCAACCGGTCTTGCACCTGCTGCACGTGGGTACACAGAACGCTGAGCGCTTCGTCGGTAAAGGGCAAAGGCAAGAGGTCGGATGCATGCACCGTGCTGGCGTCTGCAGACCCCCCATAGGGGGCGCGGGCAAAGCTGGCATGGTCGCTCACGCGCACCGGATCGATGCGCTCCACCAGCCAGGCCAGCCGGTCGAGGTGCCAGGGGTCCAGCCCCACCGCAGAACCCAACGACAAGCCCACGCCATGCAGGCTGATGGGATAGTGCGCTCGGCCCTGCTCCAGCACTGCCAGTGCAGCCCCACCGGGCGCAAAGAAGTTTTCAGAATGGACTTCGAGGAAATCCAAAGCAGGCTGCCGCTCCAGCAGCTCCGCGTAATGAGGGTGCCGCCACCCGATGCCGACCGGCGCGCACCCTTCCGCAAAGGAGGGCGTGGCGGTCATGCAGTGCATGGGTGGTCGGGCTTTCAAACTATGTGCTGAGTCTGATTACATCTTGGGCGCTTTGAGGCTGCCCTTCATGGATTCGCAGGTGCCTTTGGCAACGTATTTCCATTCACCTTTGTCCATGTCCACCTTGGCCTGGCCGGCACAAGAGTGGGTGCCGGAGGCGTTGGCGCAGTCATTCTGGCCAGCCTTGGCAATGCCGAAGCATTTTTCTTTTTCCTGGGCTGCCACAGGTGCAGTGGCCAGAGCCATAGTCATCAAAGTAGCAGCGGTAGCGGCAAGCAGAGCGCGTTGGTTCATGTCGTAACTCCTCAACAAGTTCATTCGAAGTGAGATCAACCATTCAGCATCTGTTGCTCCATGCCGCAGCGCTGTGGTTACGGTTTAGTCCTAGCAGCGCGGGCTTTCTTACAGCGCCCGTCAAATTATTTTGATATCGGCCCCGTACACTGACCACTTCATTTCCGGGATGCCCATGACCAGCTACGAGCAACAGGTCGCCGACCTTCGCGACTATCTCTATAAATTCGCCCGCATGCAACTGCGCAATGATGCATGGGCCGAAGATGCTGTGTCAGAGACCCTACTCGCGGCACTGGCCAAACCCCAGTCTTTTGCACAGCGCAGCCAACTCAAGACCTGGCTGGTCGGCATCCTGAAACACAAAGTGGTGGATGCACTGCGACACCACGGCCGCGAAGTCACTGCGGGGAGCAACTCGGAAGACGACGACACCGACCCTTTGGAACTGATGAGCTTCAAGGCAGACGGCCACTTCACCGAGGCCCCCGCGGACTGGGGAAACCCGGAGCAGCAAACCCAGAGCCGCCAGTTTTTTGAAGTGCTGGAGGCGTGTGCTGACAAACTGCCCGCGGTGCAAGGGCGTTTGTTTTTAATGCGCGAGTGGCTCGAACTCTCCAGTGAAGAAATTTGTAAGGAGTTGAACCTGACGCCGACGAACCTCTACGTCCAACTCCACCGTGCCCGGTTGCGCCTGAGGGAGTGTCTCGCCATGAACTGGTTCCAACACGTGGAGGCTCCATGAAACTATTAAGCCGCACCTGCAAAGAAGCCGCCGCGCTGATGGTGGCACGTGAAGATCGCGCACTGCCCTTCTTCGACCATGCGGCTCTTCGCCTGCATTTGATGGCCTGCAGAGCATGCCCCCGCTTCGAAAAACAACTCTTAACCCTGCGCAACAGCATGCGCCAGTGGCGGCATTACAGCGAAAACGATGCCGATTCTGCCGGCTAGCCTGAAAAAACAAGAAAAATTAGGTTTCGACCGCAAAGTAACGCATAATGGTTTGGCATTGCCGAAATATCGGTATGCAAGTTTGCGGTGATTAGTCAGTTTCGCGTCTGCTTTAAGTCTTCAATGGTTTGTTGATTGCGGTTAAGGACTCCATCGCGTTTTGAGTTATTTTGAGGAGTCCCTCCATGGGCAACAAACTTTACGTCGGCAACCTGCCATATTCTTTCCGTGACGAAGACCTGCAACAAGCGTTTTCCCAGCACGGTTCCGTTTCCAGCGCCAAAGTCATGATGGAACGCGACACAGGTCGCTCCAAGGGTTTCGGCTTTGTGGAAATGGGCAGCGATGCTGAAGCACAAACCGCTATCAACGCCATGAACGGTCAACAGTTCGGTGGCCGCGGTCTCGTGGTGAACGAAGCCCGTCCGATGGAGCCACGTCCTCCACGTTCCGGCGGCTTCGGCGGCGGTGCTGGCGGTGGCGGCGGCTACGGCGGCGGTGGCCGTTCCGGTGGCGGCGGCTTCGGCGGCGGCGGCCGTTCCGGTGGCGGCGGCTACGGCGGCGGCGGTGACCGTTCCGGTGGCGGCGGCTACGGCGGTGGCCGTTCCAGCTACTAAGCCAGGAACTGCTTCTGCAGCATGTAAAAGGGACCTTCGGGTCCCTTTTTGTTTGGTGGAAAGCTCTTTAAAGCTCGTCGATCCGGCGTTTGCGCGGGCGACCGGCAAGAACCCGATCAAAAATCCCATTCGGCAAAACCCGGAGTAGCTTGGCCACCCAGCCCATTTGCCACGGAATCACGCGATAACGGTCACCACGCTGAATTGCCGCAAACGCCTTGTCAGCAAAATCGTCCGGCTGCATGAGAAACGGCATGGAATACCGGTTTTGACGGGTCAGCGGCGTGTCGATGTACCCCGGACACAAAGTGACCACCTTCACCCCACTTGCGCGCAACTCACCACGCAAAGACTCACAGTAAGCAATCACCGCTGCTTTGCTTGCGCAATACGCACCATGGCCGGGCAGGCCCCGGATCCCGGCCACACTACCGATCCCCACCAGGCAGCCGGACCCCCGCGCCTCCATGGCCCGCACAAAGGGATGAAAAGTTGCTGCCAGCCCGGTGTTGTTGGTTGCAAACGTGCGCTGCATCACTTGAAGGTCGCTCAGAACACCGGTGTCCATGCCGATGCTGATACCGGCGTTCGCCACTACTACGTCAGGCACGCCTTGCGCCTGCAAACACGCTTGTCCCGCAGACACGATGCTGTCGACATCTGAGACGTCCGCACTGTAGACCCGGAAACGTTGTGAATCTAAACCCTCTGTTCGGGCCCACTCTTGAATTTCTGAAGTGCGCCGGGCCGCCAGCGCCAGCGAAAAGCCTGCGTCATAAAAGCGCTTGGCCAATGCTTGGCCGATGCCACTGGAGGCACCTGTTATAAAAATCAATGGTGGCATTCCGGGCACTCCCCAATTGGTGAAGGTCAGCGCTTTGCAGGAATCAGGGTGCCGCGCACCCGCCCCTGCAAGCGAATGGTCTGCTGAACGTTATCGAACTCCAGGCTGTTTGCGGTAAACACATCCTGCCCGCGCCGCAGTTCTACCGGTTTGTGGGACTTGACTTGTTCGGTATCCATGAACGCGTGCAGGAACTCACCCCGGTATTCAGAACGTGGCTGCCCCGGCGATGCGCCTTGTGCGGCCAGTGCTTCTCGAATGACAAGCGCATTCCCGAGAAGCTGCACTTCGGAGCCGTCTTCATTGGCCAGGCCCCGTTCGGCCGAGGCCGTAGTCAGGCGGCCCTTTGTATCGAAGGAGCGGATGCGTATTGCATCGATTTCAAGCCACTTCGTGTCGGGAAAGTGTTTCGCGACTCGCCCCATCACTTCGGAACGCAATTGACCTGATGCATCGAAGGTTTTGACACTAAAGCCCTCCATGAAATAGTCCGGCTCATGCCCCCGGACCCGCTCCGCGACCGCAGGCTCAGGCACGGGGGTACTCCTCACAAGCCAATACGTACCTAGCGCCAGCACACCCATGACCAGGACAGGCAGGTACAGCATGAGCCGCTCCCAGGCGGCATACAACAGGCCCTTCATCCGAGATAAGGTTTCAACAGGCCTGCATATCGCCCGCTGGCCACCAGAAGAACATCGCACACCTCCCGCACCGCCCCATGCCCGCCTGCCGCGCGGGTCACGTAGTGAGCGCGACCGCTCACTTCTGCATGGGCGTTCGGCGGCGCACATGCAAAGCGCGCCCGTTGCATCATGGGCAAATCAGGCCAATCGTCGCCCATGGCGGCGGCCTGATCCCAGGTTGCGCCCAGCTCTTGGAGAATTTCTTCAGCAGCAGGCTGTTTATCCTCGGTCCCGAATCTCGCGTGCTGCACGCCCAAAGCGCTGAGCCGGGCACGCAAAGCCGCAGAGTCGCGACCGGTCACCACGGCGGGCGTGATACCTGCTTTTTGAAGTAGCTTGAGTCCATGACCATCCAGCGTGTTGAACCGTTTGCTGGTTTCGCCTTCGGCGGTAAAGAGGAGGCCACCATCCGTCAACACCCCGTCAACGTCGAGAAAAAGCACGCGGATACCTTGCGCCTTCAGTAACAAATCCGGGGGAAAGTTCAGGAGTGGAGACATCAGATAACCTTGGCACGCATCAAGTCGTTGCTGTTCACTGCGCCGCAGAGGTGTCCGGCTTCATCCAGCACGAGGACGCTGGTGATGCGACGCGCCTCCATCAAGTCCGCAGCATCCACTGCCAAGGCGTGCGCACTTATGGTGCACGGCGAGGTGTGCATGACTTCAGCCGCTGTTTTGCCCCGCAAGTCAGTCCCTTGTTCAACGAGGCGCCGCAAGTCCCCATCGGTAAAGATGCCGACCACAGCGCCGGCTTCGGAGACCACCGCTGTGGCACCGAGCCCTTTACTGCTCATCTCACGCATCAACTCACTGAAGCTTGCCTCGGGCAATACACGGGGAACTGCGTCACCGCTACGCATCACATCGGAGACATGGGTGAGTAGCTTGCGTCCGAGTGCTCCGCCGGGGTGCGAACGGGCGAAGTCCTCGGCGCGGAATCCGCGGGCATCGAGCAGTGCAACCGCCAGAGCGTCTCCCATGGCAAGTTGCGCGGTAGTGCTGGCGGTGGGGGCGAGGTTCAACGGACACGCCTCTTTGCTCACGGCGGTGTCAATCCAGAGGTTGGCATGCATTGCCATGGTGCTGCGACCGTTGCCGGTCATGGCCACCAGAGGCACGCCCAATCGCTTGAGAACCGGCAGGATGGCGGCGACCTCCTGCGACTCGCCGCTGTTGGAGATCATGAGCACCATATCGGAGGGGGTGACCATGCCGAGGTCGCCGTGGCTGGCTTCGCCGGGGTGCACAAACATAGCGGGCGTGCCAGTCGAGGCGAGGGTGGCGGCAATCTTCCGCCCGACGTGGCCGCTTTTTCCCATCCCCATGACAACGACGCGCCCCTCAAGACCCAATATGACTTCCACCGCTTGGGTAAATCCTTGGCCTATGCGGGACTTCAGTCCTTGAATAGCTGCGGCTTCGGTGTCGAACGTTTCATGGGCGAGGTCAAGAGCCCGTTGGGCATTGAAGGAGGAAACCTTCGAGATGGGTGCTGTCATGCCGGCATTTTATAGAGTGCATGTCTCTTGCTAGTATCAGTGCATGTCCGGTTTAGAAATTACCTTGCTCTACCTTTTTGCTGCGGTGCTCGGCGTCGTGGTCTGCCGCTCGCTCAAATTGCCGCCTATGCTGGGTTACCTAGCCGTCGGGGTCATCATCGGCCCGAACGCGTTGGCGCTGTCGCAGAACTCCGAGGCCGTGCGACACCTTGGTGAGTTCGGCGTGGTCTTTCTGATGTTCGTGATCGGGCTGGAGTTCAACCTTCCCCGCCTGCGCTCCATGCGCCAGCACGTATTCGGCTTGGGGCTCTTGCAAGTCAGCCTGACCATTCTTCTTGCGACCGGACTGACTTTAGCCATTTCCATGTGGTTACCCAGCGCTTGGAACCTGAGCTGGCAGGCAGCGTTGGCGCTGTCGAGCGCCTTGGCCATGAGCAGCACGGCCATCGTCGTCAAGTTGATGGTGGAACGACTGGAAATGGAATCCGAGCACGGCAAACGCGTCATGGGCGTCCTGCTGTTTCAGGATCTGGCCGTCGTGCCGCTTCTGGTGCTGATACCGGCATTAAGTGCTTCCGGTGAGGCCTTGATTGAAGCCCTTGCCATTGCTGCGGTCAAGGCCACCGTGCTGGTCACTGTGTTGTTGGTCGGCGGTCAGCACGTGATGCGACGCTGGCTCACGCTGGTGGTGCGGCGGAAAAGTGAGGAATTGTTTGTCCTCAACCTGCTGCTGATCACACTGGGACTGGCGTGGCTCACCGAGCTGGCCGGGCTGAGCTTGGCCTTGGGTGCGTTTATCGCCGGCATGTTGATTTCAGAAACCGAGTACAAGCACCAGGTCGAAACAGATATCAGGCCCTTTCATGACGTGCTGCTTGGGCTCTTTTTCATCAGCATCGGCATGCTGCTGGATTGGCGGCTGGTGCTGGAGCGCTGGCCTCTAGTCCTCTTGTTATTGGTCGTACCCACGCTGTTCAAGGCGGCCTTGGTGGCGGCCATCGCCCGGCTACTCGGCTCTACCGCAGGCGTGTCTCTTCGTACGGGGCTGTACCTCGCGCAAGCGGGCGAGTTCGGTTTTGTGTTGCTGACTTTGGCGCAAAAGAATTCTCTGGTGCCCCCGGAGCTCCTGAATCCGATTTTGGCAGGCATGGTTCTGTCGATGTTGATCACGCCATTCATCGTGATGAATACCAACCGGATTGTCATGAAGCTCGTGAGCAGCGAGTGGTTGCAGCAGTCGCTGCAAATGACCTCTATCGCCCGAAAGTCAATTAACGCCAACCAACATGTGATCATTTGCGGCTACGGGCGCTGCGGCCAGAACATGGCCCGCATGCTGGAAACAGAAGGCATTCCCTACATGGCACTCGATCTGGACCCGGACCGGGTGCGGCAGGCCGCGGCCGCCGGACACTCTGTGGTTTTTGGCGATGCCGCACGGCTGCAGGCCCTGATGGCTGCCGGCCTGGCGCGCGCCAGTGCCGTGGTGATTACCTACCTCGATACCGCGGGTGCCTTGAAAGTACTGGCGAACACGCGCTCCCATGCGCCCCAGGTGCCAGTCATTGTGCGCACCCAGGACGATCAGAATCTCGAGAAGCTGCAGGCCGCCGGTGCGACCGAAGTGGTTCCGGAAGCCATAGAAGGCTCTCTCATGCTGGCAAGCCATGCTCTCGCGCTCGTGGGAGTCCCGATGCGGCGTGTGATCCGCATCGTGCAAGAGCAACGAGATGCACGCTACAACTTGTTAAAGGGCTTTTTCCACGGTGCAGATGACAACTCTGTGGACGAGCTGGATAACGAACGGCTAACGACACTGACCTTGCCGGCTGGGTTCCGGGCCCAAGGACGGCCACTGGAGGAGTTTCATTTGGAGCTTCTGGATGTGCGGTTGGTCAGTTTACGTCGTGGTGACGGTAAGCAAGTGGTGATTGATGAGGCCGTGTGCTTGCTACCCGGGGACATCCTGGTTCTGAGTGGCAAGGCGACCGAATTGGCGAGCGCTGAACAAAAATTGCTCAAAGGCCTTTGAGCATCGGCTGGCTTGCGCGCACAATAGCGCCGCGCCACTTTGGCGCTTTTTCATGAGTATTTATGCAACATCTGAGCATCAACCAGTATCTTCGTGACCACATCCGTACCGTGCCGGACTGGCCTACCCCGGGTGTTCAATTTCGCGATATCACCCCATTGCTGCAAGATGCCAAGGTATTCAGGGTCTTGATTGACGCGTTTGTGCACCGCTACATGGACCCGGCCATGCGTCCGGACGTGGTGGCCGGATTGGATGCCCGGGGCTTTATTCTGGGCGCCGTCGTTGCCTATGAACTCAACATCGGATTCGTGCCTATCCGGAAAAAAGGCAAGTTGCCCTTCACTACCGTCGAGGAGACCTACGAACTCGAGTACGGCAGTGCCACTGTAGAGCTCCACACGGATGCGGTGAAGCCCGGAGATCGTGTGCTGCTGATTGACGATTTGATTGCGACCGGCGGCACCATGATGGCGGGCAAGAAACTACTGGAACGCCAAGGCGCGCATGTCATGGAAGGCGCTGCCATCGTAGATCTGCCGGAATTGGGCGGTTCGGACAAACTCCGTGAGTCCGGCTTGCCCTTGTTCACCTTGGTAGATTTCTCAGGACACTGAGTCAAGCTACCACGGTAGGCTAGTTCAACTCACCGTACTGCGTTGCGCTCAGCGGGGATTGACGGTCTTCCAGCTCGGTGTCGGCAAACTTTGTCGGCACCGGGTTCCTGCGACCTGACTTTACAATTTCACCGGGCGCCGACAGCGCAGGGGCGGCCGCTACGCCGGCAAGTGCCTGCTTGAACGCCTCGACCTCAGACGCTGCCAATGGCTCGAACCGGCGCGGCTTTGGCAGCGTCTTTTCATGGTCGTCTTCGACAAGCGCCATCGTCGAACTCAAGTGCTCATTGACACGCCAATAGACCGCGGTAACCAGAAGGTCGAACCGGCTTTTAGCGATTTTGGCAATGCGCTTCTCGATATCGACGAGGCGAGCGGTTTCGCGCACATTGGGTTCCGCCATATCCATCATGATCAGGTACTGGCGTCCCCGCGAATCTAGGGACAGCACCTTGAACTTATAGCTGCTGGAGAGCAAGCCCGCACCGGTCATAGACTCGCGAACCACGCTGTACAGGGATTCCCGGCGCTCGAGGCGCTCACTCTTGCGGCCACCCTGTGCAGTGGCGTTGTTTCCTGAAACCTTATTGCGACTTTGCCGGCCCGACTCTGAACCCTCCAGCCCGGAGTGCTGCGTTTGCGACCTGTTTTGCCGGGCTGGTCGGCTGAACCAATTGAAAAACGACATTCGGCGTGCTCCTTAACCTTGTGCTGCCTCAGCGAGGCTACTTTCCAATGCAAAACTTGGAAAAAATGACACCCAACAAATCATCCGCCCCAAAAGCCCCGGTAATTCGATTGAGCGCATTCTGGCCCAAACGCAACTCTTCGGCGAGTAAATCCAGTGCATTGCCACCACTTGCTAAAAGCTCTGAGGCGTTCTCCAAGTGGTCTGAGACTTCTTGCAAAGCCTGCAAATGCCGTTGGCGTGCGATAAAAGTGCCACCCTGTGCAGGTTGCCAACCTGCCGCTGCCAGCAGGCGCGCACGCAGGGCATCTAGTCCGGCACCGGTCTTAGCCGAGAGCACGATCCCGTCCGTAGTCGTCACGCGGGGATTCGCGTCTGCTTTGTTCCAAACATGAATGACGGGTACCTTTGAAGGTACTTTTTGGGCTATAGCCCCGGCAATACCTGCGTCTGCCGCTATGTATTCAGGAGCATCCTGCCGCGTCAGGTCATGCAAAAAGACCAAGGCATCGGCGCTGGCAATGGCTTCCCATGCGCGGGCAATGCCGATTTGTTCGACCTCATCGTCGCTTTCGCGCAAACCTGCGGTGTCGATGATGTGCAACGGGACGCCCTCGATCTGGATGGTTTCCTGTACTTTGTCGCGGGTCGTCCCAGCAATCGGTGTCACGATGGCCAGCTCCGCACCTGCGAGTGCATTGAGGAGTGAGGACTTCCCTGCGTTGGGTTGTCCGGCAATCACTACCTTCATGCCCTCACGCAGCAAGGCTCCTTGCGTGGCTTTCGCCTGCACCGTTCTGAGCGAAATTTGTAGGCGCTGCAGTTGACCGACTGCGTCGGCCTTTTCGAGGAAGTCGATTTCCTCCTCCGGAAAATCAAGCGTCGCTTCGACCAGCATGCGCAAATGAATCAACGCGTCTCTGAGCGAAACCACTTCCTTGGAGAAAGCGCCAGAGAGCGATTGACTGGCACTGCGAGCCGCAGCTTCCGTGCTCGCATCAATTAAATCGGCAATAGCTTCGGCCTGGGCTAGATCGAGCTTGTTGTTCAAAAAGGCGCGCTGCGTGAACTCACCCGGGTCGGCCAGGCGCAATGAAGGCAGCAGCGGTGCGGCGCGGGGTTCAACGGGCTTGGAGGCGAGCTCAAGGCAACGTGCCAGCAGGAGCTGCAGCACCACCGGGCCGCCGTGCGCCTGTAGTTCAAGCACATCTTCCCCTGTAAAGGAGTGGGGTCCCGGAAAAAACAAAGCCAACCCATGGTCAATGGGCTGGCCTTGGGCATCCGGGAAAGGGAGGTAAGTCGCCTCGCGCGGCCGCAGGGCACGTCCGAGAAGTGCTCCGACAAAAGCCGCCAAAGATTTGCCGCTCACCCGCACGATCCCGACAGCGCCACGGCCGGAGGCCGTAGCGATGGCGGCTATCGGGTCAGTATGCCGTGACAGCACCTTGTCCCGATCTGCTTACTTGAACTTCGGCAGGTTGAACTGCGGTGGCACGCCCATCCGGGTGTTGATGATCCACTGCTGTGCAATCGACAAGATGTTGTTCGTAATCCAGTACAGCACCAGGCCGGACGGGAAGAAGAAGAACATCACGCTGAATGCGAGGGGCATAAACCACATCATCTTGGCTTGCAAAGGATCCGGTGGAGCCGGGTTCAATGCGGTTTGCAGCAAGGTCGTCAGGGTCATCACCACGGGCAGGATGAAGAAGGGGTCCGGGGAAGACAAGTCCTTGATCCACAGAATCCACGGTGCATTGCGCATTTCCACGCTGGACAAGAGCACCCAGTACAAGGCAATAAACACAGGAATCTGGACCATGATGGGGAAGCAACCGCCCATGGGGTTGACCTTCTCTTCACGGTAGATCCGCATCATTTCTTGCTGCATTTGCTGCGGGTTGTCTTTGAGGCGCTCGCGCATTTCCATGATGCGCGGGTTGACCGCCTTCATCTTGGCCATGCTGGCATACGCCTTGGCATTGAGCCAGTAAAACGCGATTTTCAACAGCAACACGAGGGCCACAATCGACCAGCCCCAGTTCTGAATGAAGCCATGCAGCTTGTCCAGCAACCAGTACAGAGGCTTGGCCAGAATCGCAAGCCATCCATAGTCTTTCACCAACTCCATGCCGGGGGCCAAGGCTTCGAGTTTCTTTTCTTCCTGGGGTCCGACAAACAATTTCGCGTCGATGGCCTTCGTTTTCCCGGGCTCAAGACTTTCGAGCGGCGTGATCATCGTGGCGCGGTAGCAGCAATCGGCTACTGTGGAACCTACGTCTTTGGCATCCAAAGAAAAGGTGCGCTTCATGTCAGCCGGAAGAATCCAGGCACTTGCAAAGTAGTGCTGCACCATGGCCACATAGCCGTGGGTGCTTTCTTTTTCAAAGTCGGCCTTGCCTTTTTTGATGTCGCTGAATTCCACTTTCTGGTATTTCTTGGCATCCGTGTAGACAGCGGGGCCCGTGAAAGTGGAATAGAACGAGGACTCACCTGCGGGTTTGTTACCGTCACGTACCAGTTGCAAGTACAGCTGGGGGCTGAGAGCGGCAGCCCCCTTGTTGATGACCTCGTGTTTGACCGCGATGTCATAGGCTCCACGACGGATCGTGTAGGTTTTCACCAGCTGGAGACCGCCCGTGTCCTGCGAGGTGAACACCAGCTTCAGCTCGTCCTGACCGTCTTTCAGCGACTTATCACCGGAAAACGCCATGACCGACTTGTGCGTAGGGAAGCTGTCAGGGGAGGTGCCACCGATCAGACCTGTCTGGGCCTGGTAGTAGCGGTCCTTGGTGTCATCCAACAACACAAAGTTGCGTGACTTGTCATTGGAGTCC
Organism: Rhodoferax sp.; assembly: GCF_013297935.1. GTDB lineage: Bacteria > Pseudomonadota > Gammaproteobacteria > Burkholderiales > Burkholderiaceae_C > Allorhodoferax. The sequence goes on from NZ_JAAFIX010000007.1 coordinate 190,244, forward strand.
AGATATTGCAAAAACTCGGAGCGAACCAGTGCACCGCCCTGGGTGTCGAAGGTGAGCTTCAGTACATCGGTGCTGACTTCGAAGCGCTCAGATGCCACCGCTGGTGCGGCTGCAGCGGCAGAAACATCGACCGCAGGAGCCTGAGTCACGGCAGCAGGTATCCCCGCAGAACTCACGGATGCTGCTGGCGCCGGGGCTGCCTTTTGTGCTGGATTCGGGAAGAAAGTGGCTTGTTTTCCATTGTGGATCTGCCACTGATCCCACAAGAGGACCATGGAGAACCCAAAGATCACCCACAAAATGGTGCGGCGAATATCGTTCATGAAGACTTCTTCTCAGAGGGGGATTGAATCAAGCGACTGAACAGTCGCGGCGCATTCTCAGGCACAGGATCATGCCCACCCGCGCACCACGGGTGACAGCGCGCAAGACGCGCGACTGTCAAATAACTGCCTATTGTCGCACCGTGACGCTCAAGAGCCTCGATGGCGTACACAGAACATGTGGGGTTAAAGCGGCACGCCGAGCCCAACCATGGACTCAGCAGCAAGCGATAGGCGCGCACCACGCTAATCAGGACACGCCTCATCATGGCGCGGGCCCCACCGGACCAGGGCCGGCTTTCAAGGGCAACGGGCCCACGATCTGGCCGAACAAATCCAGCAACTCTTGGCGCACCGCAGCCTTCAAGGCATCCGAAGTGGCGCTGACAAAGATCTTGCGGTCGAAGTCACGCCGCAAGCGGATCAAATGCGCCTTTTCTTTCAGCAGTGGAGCGAACTCTGCACCAAGACTGTAAATCTGGCGTTTGACCGTGTTGCGGGTCACTGCACGCTTGGCCCACCGCTTGGGCACCATGGCGCCCAACCACAAACCACAGGAGGGGAAAGCCGTGGGCTTCCCGTCTGCATCAGAAACGGCAACAGCGCAGCAATGCAAAGCAAAGTGCGCTGTTTTAGAAACCGTAGTGCCACCCAATACCGCTTGGAACTGGGCGCGTGTTTGAAGTCGCTGCACGGCAGTACGACTGCCAGTGTGCGGTTCCGCTGTCACCAAAAGCTAAAAGCTCCGGTTCGCGAAGCCGTCTTAGACAGCCAGACGCTTGCGGCCTTTGGCGCGGCGTGCATTGATCACAGCGCGGCCGCCGCGAGTCTTCATGCGAACCAGAAAGCCGTGAGTACGTGCGCGACGGATCTTGGAGGGTTGGTATGTGCGTTTCATGAAATTTTCCTAACAGGCTCAGTGGTATCTGCGCGGCCCGCCAGTGCTACTCACCAGGGACTTGAAAACGCAGATTTCGGTCTTATCGCCCCGAACACAATCAGGGGAACCGCGGATTATCGCAAACTTTCTCAATCAGGGCAACACCTTAGATCGCAATCAGATTCTTTTGCACGAACTGCACCTGTCCGCGGCGACAATGTGGATAAAGTATTGATAAATTAGAATCCGCTTCGCAGCAAACAACAACTATCCACAGAAGCTGGCCTCCACAATGACCCAGGGCTCCCCCCCTTCCCCCCACGACGGCTCCAATTACGAACTCGGGCAAAGCCTCTGGCAGAGCTGCGTCGATCAGCTCGCGCAAGAACTGCCTGAGCAGCAATTCAACACTTGGATCAAGCCGCTCACCGCACTCGTTCACGAGGACATGTCCCGCATCACCGTGTTCGTGGCCAATCGCTTTAAGCTCGACTGGGTTCGCGCCCAGTACAGCCAGAAAATCGCAGGCATGCTTGAAAAGCTTTATGGGCAAGCGGTTGCCGTAGAGTTAGTGATCACTCCGCGAGAGGCCTCGGTACGCCCCGCCCCCACACCCCGCGCAGCCGAAGTACCGGCCGCCATAGAGGAAGCGGAGGTTGGTGAAGACCGCGTGGCCGGTGGCCCCAAGAGCCGTCTCAACAGCATGCTCACCTTCGAAAGCCTGGTGGAAGGCACTGCAAACCGCATGGCGCGAGCCGCTGCCATGCATGTCGCCACCATGCCCGGGCACTTGTACAACCCCCTGTTTATCTACGGCGGCGTGGGCTTGGGCAAGACCCACTTGATGCACGCTGTAGGCAACCGCCTGCTTGTGGATAAGCCGGGCTCCAAGGTGCTCTACATCCATGCAGAACAATTTGTGTCCGATGTGGTGAAGGCCTATCAACGCAAAACTTTTGATGAATTCAAGGAGCGCTACCACTCCTTGGACCTGTTGCTGATTGACGATGTGCAGTTCTTTGCCAACAAAGACCGCACCCAGGAAGAGTTTTTCAACGCGTTTGAAGCATTGCTGGCCAAGAAGTCCCACATCGTGATGACCAGCGACACCTACCCCAAAGGTCTGGCAGACATCCACGAGCGGCTGGTGTCGCGGTTTGACTCCGGTCTGACCGTGGCCATTGAGCCTCCTGAGCTGGAGATGCGGGTGGCCATTCTGATCAACAAGGCGCACGCTGAAGGCTCCGAAATGCCGGAAGAAGTCGCGTTTTTCGTCGCGAAAAACGTGCGCTCCAACGTGCGCGAGTTAGAAGGCGCACTGCGCAAAATTCTGGCCTACTCCCGCTTCAACCAGAAGGAAATCTCCATCCAGCTGGCCCGCGAAGCGCTGCGCGATTTGCTGTCGATCCAGAACCGTCAGATCTCGGTGGAAAACATCCAGAAAACCGTCGCCGATTACTACAAGATCAAGGTTGCGGACATGTATTCCAAGAAGCGCCCGGCCAGCATTGCCCGGCCGCGCCAGATCGCCATGTACCTGGCCAAAGAACTGACGCAAAAGAGCCTGCCCGAGATCGGCGAGTTGTTTGGCGGGCGCGATCACACCACCGTGTTACATGCGGTCCGGAAAATCGGCGGCGAGCGACAGCAGCTGACCGAACTGAACCAGCAGTTGCACGTTCTGGAGCAAACGCTCAAGGGATAAGGGTAAAAACAGAGACAAGCCCCCGTAACTCACTGAAAAAACAGAGAAAATGGTGGGATTGTTTGTTTGGCAGAGATTCACAAAGAGGTTGACATGATCGTATTGAAGGCAACGCAAGACAAGGTCTTATCGGTACTGCAATCGGTGGCCGGTATTGTCGAGCGCCGCCACACATTGCCCATTCTTGCCAACGTGTTGCTGCGCAAAACCGGCACCTCCCTGCAGCTGACCACCAGTGATCTGGAAATCCAGATCCGCACCACGGCAGAACTGGGCGGGGACACCGGCAACTTCACCACCACCATCGGTGCACGCAAGTTGATTGATATTTTGCGCACCATGCCGGGCGACCAGACCGTGTCTCTCGAATCCAGCCAGAGCAAAATCATCCTCAAGGGCGGCAAAAGCAAGTTCACACTGCAAACCATGCAGGCCGAAGACTTTCCTCTGGTGCAAGAAAGTGCCAGCTTCGGCCCGGTGTTCAGTGTTCCGCAAAAGACCCTGAAGGACTTGCTCAGCCAAGTGTCCTTCGCCATGGCGGTCCACGACATCCGCTACTACCTCAACGGTATTTTGTTTGTCGCAGAAGGCAAGCAGCTCAGCCTGGTGGCCACCGACGGGCACCGCTTGGCATTCGCCTCCGCGACCCTCGACGTGGAAGTGCCCAAGCAGGAAGTCATCCTGCCCCGCAAAACCGTGATCGAGCTGCAGCGCTTGTTGTCCGACGCCGAAGGCGCCATCGAGATGCAGTTCGCCAACAACCAGGCCAAGTTCACCTTCGACGGCATGGAGTTCGTGACCAAGTTGGTCGAGGGCAAGTTCCCCGACTACAACCGTGTCATCCCGAAAAACCATAAGAACAGCATCACCCTGGGCCGCGAAGCGCTGCTCAAAACACTGCAGCGCACCGCCATTTTGACCAGCGACAAATTCAAGGGCGTGCGCCTGAACATCGACCCCGGCAGCCTGCGTGTAGCGTCTAACAACGCCGAGCAGGAAGAGGCGGTGGACGAGTTGGACATCGACTACGGTGGCGACAGCATCGAGATCGGGTTCAACGTCACCTACCTGATCGACGCCCTGAGCAATATGAGCCAGGACATGGTGAAAGTGGAGCTGTCCGACGGCAACAGTTCGGCCCTGATCACCATTCCCGACAACACGACCTTCAAGTACGTCGTGATGCCCATGAGAATCTGACGCTACAAAAATAGTAGCTACCCGCGCAATCAAACCCCCGACCTCCGGGGGTTTGGTCATTCAAGAGTTTGAGATTTTTCGAAGAGAAGTTAGCCATGACTGAAGAAAACAAGTCGGTTTCCACCCCTGAAAACGCCGATGGCGCTGTGCACACGGGCGAGGGCGGAGCCG
>NZ_JAAFIX010000008.1 GCF_013297935.1 Rhodoferax sp.
GATTGCCGCCCAGATCACCGAGCGCTACCAGGACATGGACGAGCTGCACGACCTGGGCGAGATCGACCTGCACATCAGCGGTTGCATCAACTCCTGCGGCCACCACCACAGCGGCCACATCGGCATCTTGGGCGTGGATAAAGACGGCAAGGAGTGGTACCAGGTGTCCCTGGGCGGCTCCGACGGCTCGGCCCTGAGCGGCGAAGCAGTCCCCGGCAAGGTGGTGGGCCCTTCGTTTGGCGCTTTAGAGGTGCCCGGCGTGATTGAGGCGGTGCTCGACACCTTCCGCCAACACCGCGCAGGCAGCGAGACCTTTATCGACTGTTTCAAGCGCGTGGGCATGGACGCCTTCAAGGCGGCTGCCAACAGCGCCCGCCTGGCCGACAAGCACGAAGACCTGCACGCCCTGCCCAAGGCAGCCGGCTACGCCAAAGACACCCAAGAAGCCTGATCGCTGTGCCGAAGAAAGAGAGATTTACTATGAAATTGATAGCTGCTTCCGCACATTCCACCGGGGCTGAAGGCCAAAAAGTCATTGAACTGGCCAACACCGAAGACCCCCGCGCTTTGGACTTGGCAGGCGTCGCCCGCATCGACCTGAACTTCCCCAAGTTCACCGATGGCCGCGCCTACAGCCAGGCCTTTTTGCTGCGCCGCCGCCTGGGCTTCACCGGCGAGCTGCGCGCCACCGGCGATGTGCTGATCGACCAACTGGTGCAAATGGAGCGCACAGGTTTTGACGTGGCCGTGCTGCGCGCTGACCAGAATATCGACTTTGCACAGCGCCAGTTCGACCGCTACCGTGGCTTCTACCAAGGCGACGCAGTGACGGTGCAGCCGCACTTCGCCCGTGAGGGCGATTCCATTGCTTCGCGTGAAGGCGAAGCAGCATGAGCGCCGAAACATCCTCTTTAGGCAACCGTTTTGCCGTGCAGGTGCAGCCCGCCGGCAGCGCCATGACCCGCAATGCCGAGGCCAGCGGCGAATACATCATCAAGTTGGCCGAAGCCCAAGGCGTGCTGTCCCAAGCCGCTGCGCAATACGCAGGTTTTGAGGGCGGCGCAGCCACTGTCACCCAAGCCTCCAGCCTGGGCGCCGAAGACGTGGTCATCAGCCACCTGATCAACAGCTTGAAGCTGGACATCGGCATCTTCGTGCTGGAAACCGGTGCCCTGCACCAGGAAACTCTGGACTTGCTGGAGCGCTTCAAGGCATCGAGCCGTGCTGCGGTCACGGTGTACCAGCCGGTGAATGAATCGGTAGTGCAGTTTGTGGACCGCGAAGGCAAAGAAGCGATGTACAAGAGCATCGCCCTGCGCAAAGCCTGCTGCGGCATCCGCAAGATGGAGCCACTGGACCGCGCCCTCAAAGGCAAAGACGCCTGGATCACCGGCCTGCGCCGCGAGCAATCCGGCGCCCGCGCCGAGGTGCCCTTGGTGGACACCAGCGAGCCACGCGTCAAGATCAACCCCTTGGCCAACTGGACGTGGGGCGATGTGTGGCACTACATCCAAACCAACAAGCTGGACTACAACCCGTTGCACGACCAGTTTTTCCCCAGCATTGGCTGCGAGCCTTGCACCCGCGCCATCAGCCTGGGTGAAGACTTCCGCTCCGGCCGCTGGTGGTGGGAGGACGAAAGCGCTAAGGAATGCGGGCTGCATGTGAAGCCATGAGACTTCTTTTTCCCCACTCCCCCAACCCCTCGCCCCGCCGGACGAGGGGAGCTCAACAGCCACATTTGACCTCCCGTTTGCAGTGAGGGAATTACTTGCCATGAATGCAATGACAGAACCGACCCATTTCGACCGCCTCTCTAACCAGCACCTTGATGCGCTGGAAGAAGAAACTATTTTCATCTTGCGTGAGGTAGCGGCGGCGTTTGAGCGCCCCACCCTGCTGTTTTCGGGCGGCAAAGATTCGCTGGTCATGCTCAAGTGCGCCGAAAAGGCGTTTGGCGCGGGCCGCATTCCCTACCCGCTCTTGATGATCGACACCGGCCACAACTTCCATGAAGTGACCGACTTCCGCGACTTCCGCGCCAAGGAACTGGGCGCCGAGCTCATCGTGCGCAGCGTGGAAGACTCCATGGCCCGCGGCACCGTGCGCCTGGCCCACCCCGGCGAGAGTCGCAATGTGCACCAGTCGGTGACGCTACTCGAAGCCATTGACGAATTCCGTTTTGATGCCCTGATTGGCGGCGCCCGCCGCGACGAAGAAAAGGCCCGCGCCAAAGAGCGCATCTTTTCCCACCGCGACAGCTTCGGCCAATGGCAGCCCAAGGCCCAGCGCCCTGAGCTGTGGACGCTGTTCAACACCCGCCTACAGCCCGGCGAACACTTCCGCGTGTTCCCGATCAGCAACTGGACCGAGCTGGACGTGTGGCAATACATCGAGCGCGAACAAATCGCCTTGCCAAGCCTGTACTACACGCACAAGCGCGATGTGGTGGAGCGCAAGGGCCTCTTGGTGCCGGTCACCGACCTCACATCTGCCAAAGAAGGCGAAACCATTGAGAGCCGCGACGTGCGTTTCCGCACCGTGGGTGACATCACCTGCACCTGCCCGGTGGAAAGCCTGGCCGCCACGGCTGCCGACATCGTGATCGAAACGCTGGCCGCCGACGTGAGCGAACGCGGCGCCACCCGCATGGACGACAAGACTTCTGAGGCTTCCATGGAGAAGCGCAAAAAGGACGGATACTTCTGATGACCGCTACTAATTCAATAGCTGCTCCCGCATATTCCACGGGGGCCAGCAGCACAAATGACACTTCATCCGCCCTGCGCTTCATCACTTGCGGCAGCGTGGACGATGGCAAGAGCACCCTGATCGGCCGCCTGCTGGTGGACAGCAAAGCCGTGTTGCAAGACCAGCTGGCCAACGTGTCCAAGAGCGGCGAGGCCGACTTGGCGCTGTTCACCGATGGCCTCTCCGCTGAGCGCGAGCAAGGCATCACCATCGATGTGGCCTACCGCTACTTCGCCACGCCTACGCGCAAGTTCATCATCGGCGACGCTCCGGGCCATGAGCAGTACACCCGCAACATGGTCACCGCCGCCAGCAGCGCCCATGCCGCCGTGGTGCTGGTGGACGCGACCAAACTCAAGTGGAATGTGGAAGGCCTGGTGGACCTGCTGCCCCAGACCCGCCGCCACAGCCTGCTGGTGAACCTGCTGCGCGTGCCCGGCATCATCTTTGCCGTGAACAAGCTCGACGCCTTGGGCAATGACGCCACCGCCGCGTTTGCCAAGATCAGCGAGGCGCTGCAAGCCTTTGCGAAGCAAGCCAGCATTGACGTCACAGCCACCATCCCCATGTCGGCACTCAAGGGCCACAACGTGGTGGAAGCGACGCCTGGCTGGTGCGGCTACCAAGGCCCGAGCCTGCTGGCCTTGCTGGAAACCCTGCCGGTCACCGCCGCTGAGACCGATGTGCCCTTCTCGTTCCCCGTGCAGTGGGTCGAAAAGTTCCACAACTCTGCCGACACCACCCAGGGCCGCCGTGTGTTCTGGGGCCGTGTAGGCACCGGCACCGTGCAGGTGGGCGACACCGTGAGCATTCACCCCAGCGGTCAGACCGCCGTGGTGGCCCAGGTGGTGAACCACGCCCGCGTGCCCGGCACCGTGACAGCGGGCCATGGCGCCGGCATCACGCTGGACCGCGAAGTGGATGTGTCCCGTGGCGACTGGTTGTTGGCGCAAGTCACACCCGCAGCAGACCCGGACGACGAGTTTGCCGACACGCCTAAGCCTCGCGCCTTTGCAGAGGCCACCCGCGAAATCAAGGCCACCGTCGCCTGGATGGACGATGAGCCCCTGGTGGCTGGCCGCGTGTACCTTGCGCTGCATGGCCACCGTTGGGTCAAGGCCAAGGTCAAACGCATCGTGCACAGCTTGGACATCAACACCTTGCAAGAGCACGACGCTACCGAGATTGCGCCTAACGCTATCGGCCATATCGAGCTGGCTTTGCAAGAGGCCATTACCGCTGTTCCCTATGCCCAAAGCCGGGTGCTGGGTGCGCTGATTTTGGTGGACACAGCCAGCCACAAGACCTCCGGCGCCCTGCTGCTGAATTGATCTAGCGCAATGGAGATGCCCCCGTGACAAGGGGCGTCCGCAAAAACCAATAAAATCAAAGGCTTGGCAATTATTTGCCCGCCCTCTCACTTACTGCCCGAACCAACATGACCCACATCGTCACCGAAGCCTGTATCAAGTGCAAATACACCGACTGCGTGGACGTGTGCCCCGTGGACTGCTTCCGCGAAGGCCCCAACTTTTTGACCATCGACCCCGATGAGTGCATTGACTGCGCAGTGTGCATCCCCGAGTGCCCCGCCAACGCCATCTATGCCGAGGAAGATGCGCCCAAAGACCAGCAGCACATGATTGCCCTGAACGCCGAACTCGCCCGCCTGCCCGGCTGGAAGAGCATCACCAAGCGTAAGGCGCCCTTAGCGGACGCCGACGACTGGAAAGACAAAACCGGCAAGCTCTCCGAGCTGATCCGCTAAACCATCGCACCCCATGACTGCAGCCGTCATTGAAACGGATGCCGTTGTCATCGGAGCCGGGCCGATAGGCCTGTTCCAGGTGTTCCAGCTGGGCCTGCACGAAGTGCAGGCCCATGTCATTGATGCCCTGCCCTACGCTGGCGGCCAATGCATGGAGCTGTACCCCGACAAACCCATCTACGACATTCCGGGCACACCCGTCACCACCGGCAGGCTGCTCACGCAGAGCCTGTTGCAGCAGGCCTCGCCCTTCCACCCTGTGATGCATTTTTCTCAGCTGGTGGAGTCGGTACAGCGACTCGACGATGGTCGCCTGCACATCACCACCCACACCGGAACCCGCTTCACCACCAAAGCGCTGTTTGTAGCGGCTGGTGTGGGTGCTTTTGTGCCCCGCAAACCACTGCTCCCGGGGCTGGAGGCGTTTGAGGGCACGCAGGTGCACTACCCGCACGACGCACCCTTGGCACCCGACCGTCTGGCCGGGGCCGACGTGGTGGTGCTGGGTGGAGACGAGTCTGCAGTCGCCGCCGCACTGGAGGCCGTGCATGGCGGCTCTGGCCAGACTTCAGCACGCAGCGTGACCTTGGTGCATCGACGCGATGTTTTTGCGGCCGAACCTGCCACGTTGCAGGCCTTGGCGGCAGCACGGGCTGCAGGACAGATCCGTGTGGTGGCAGCCCAAGCTACCGCCTGCACCGCCGATGGCAATCGCTTGCACTCGCTGCAGCTGCTCACCGCAGAAGAGACTGAGCTCTCCATTCCTGTGGACCACCTCATGGTGCGTTTGGGTGTGTCGCCCAAGATGGGGCCGATTGCCGATTGGGGTTGGACACTCGAACGCAAGCAAGTTCCGGTGAGCACCGAGACTTTCGAAAGCGAAATTCCCGGAATATTTGCAGTCGGAGATATAAATTTTTATCCGGGAAAGCGGAAATTGATTTTGAGTGGCTTTCATGAGGCTACACTAGCGGCCTTCGCAGCGATGAGACTGATTTCTCCAGAGAAAAAAGTCCTCTTGCAGTACACCACCACGAGCCCGCGTTTGCATCAGCTCCTCGGTGTTGGAACCCAAGAAAAAAGTTAGCGACAGAATCTAAAAATTAAGCGTGTTTCTAAAATCACTTAAAAAACACGCTATAATTTGAGGCTTCATTCCTCAATAGCTCAGTTGGTAGAGCGCCGGACTGTTAATCCGTAGGTCCCTGGTTCGAGCCCAGGTTGAGGAGCCAAATTAACCCGCAAGGGTCTTTAAAAACCCCGCTGCGATCGCAGTGGGGTTTTTTCTTTTCCGGCAGGAAACGTGCTGCATGAAAGACCATTACGCCAGTCTCGGATTGAACAGTGCAGCCACGCTGGCTGACATTAAAAAAGCCTTCCGCCAGAAGGCGGCGCAGTTCCACCCCGACCGCAACCCCGATCCGAATGCTGCAGCCTACTTTCGTGAGGTGCAGGAAGCCTACGATGTCCTCGCAGACATCGACAAGCGCCAGGCCTACGACGACAACCGCCGGCGCGGCCTGCTCGATAGCCCCATCGAGGTAGCCCGTGAAATCTGGTCTACTTATTTTTCCCGCATTCTTTGAACAGGCACCCCTATGAGCCTCTCTCCTTTCTTTCACCACCTGCGCAGCGCCTACCAAGCCGAGATTGACGACCTGACCTCGGACTCCGAGGGAAGCAACGTTCTCGCCAAAAAATTGGCAGAGCGCCGCAAGGAACTGAAGTTCCTGCTCAGCATGCTGGAACTGAGCCCCGAGATGGTGGCGGTGGTGTTCCACCAAGGATTCCGCTTCAAGCGCCCTGCCGTGTTGGAAGAACTGGTGCGCCAGGAGTCCGAAGACCTGCCGGAATGGGACGCCTTGGCCGATGCCGTCGAACTGGCACCGTGGGCCAACAACCTGGCCCAACAAGTCTTGCAACAGCCCGCAGGCCCTTGGTTCATGAGCGTAGCCGCGGCCCTGGAATACTTGCTCACAAAACCTGATGCACGGTTTGCTGCCACGGCGGACTCTGAGGACGACGAGGACGAGGACCGCGACGACATTGAACGCGACCCCGAAGGCATGGATGAAGACGAGCGCCAGAGCCGCGTGAACGAAGAAGAAGGCGCCGCCTGGATGGTGGAGCAAGGCTTCGACCACAAAGAATAAACACCGAGCACGTACTTAGAGGACCCCCTGTGAGCCAATTAGCCCTGATTGAGAAGACCCAAGCCCTGATCGCTGCCGGCGATATCGTCGGGGCCGAGTCCGTGTTGACCGAACTTGCTGACGCAGAGGGCGACGGTGCCTTGTTAGTGGTGTTGGAGCAGTTGCCTGCCAAAGACATTCTGGCCGTGATCCGTGAATACGACGACTCCAAAGAGTCCATCGTGAACCTGCTGATCACTCCGCAGCAATTCGCGCATGCGGTGGTCATTGAAAAGCAATACAAAGACCTGACCCGCACTCACCTTCGCGGCATGATGAACTCGGTGATCTTCCGTGACGATGCAGTGGATGCCATCGAGTTCTTGACCGCTATCGGCGACTTAGAAGGTGGCAGCGAAGCACTGGCCGACTATTTCACCGAAAAGTGGAGCCGCGTGGAAGCTTTTGCGCGCAGTGGAACCTTTGACACCGTCGAAGACGATGGCGAGATCCTGTCGGAGCAGGCCCTGTACCAGTCGGCCTATGTTCGACCGCGGGTGGACCTTGATGAAGTTGCCGACCAGGACTGGATGCAAATGGCGTGGTTGCTGCGCCATGAGCTGCCCGACCTGTTCATTGAAATGCTGATTGTGTTGCGCGCCAAAGCCCGTGCATTCGACCTGGGCCTCGACGAAGAAGAGCTCCCCGAGGAAGAAGACGACGGCAAAGTGGAAACCGGTGACACCGACCGCGGCAAGGCCACACCCGCAGCACGCGAAGACGACGAAGAATCTGCCATCTAACTCACTGCCCGCGCCATGTCTGCTGCCCCCCAATCCGTATCGCTATTTGATGGCCGGCCTTTTTTCGAAAAGGCACTCGCCTACGGTGTACAGCACGGTCTGATCGGGCAGGCGCAGCTGGATGCCATTCAGACCGATGCCCCCAAGGGCATGGTCCAAATCGCCCGCTATTTCGGAACAGAGTACCTGCGTCCGGAGCTGGAGCTGGCCAAAGACCGGATCATCAATCTCGTCAGCCTGCACCTCGCGCACACCACCCAGGGCGACCTGCAGCAGGCTGCCGGTTTGCTGCGTGACCACAGCTTCCTCTCTCGCTCCAAAGCCGGGGCAGACATGCTCAAGACCCTGATCACCATGCCGCAGACCACCCACTTCGGCCTGAACGAGCGTAGCGGCTTTCGCGATGAACACATTCCACTGCTCGCGAAATGGAGCTTGCGGACCTTGGCGGAGTACCAAGCTGAACTTGCAATTCGCAGCCGCGCAGCGGCCGTGGTGGATGCGGCAGCCTGGATGGCAGCAAACTTGGGCATGGAGCCCGATGACCTCGAAGAGGCCGGCAAAGATGCTGAGGCAGTGATACGCACCGCGCTGCTGACTATGGCCTGCAAGCGAAGTGCCCTGCCGGATTGGACGAGCTTCGAGAAGATGATTTTGGCGCTCCGCAAACGCTATCTCGCCAAGCCCGGCAAACTGCCGCTCACGCTGCCGCAAGGGCTTGCGGATGACTGGATTCCGGTGGTGGAGTCCGTTCGGGACTCGGTGTGGGCGGACGCCGCCAAATGGCTGGAGTCGGATCAGTCGCCGCGCAAGCTGTTTGACCAGACCCCTGCCTTCATGGGCCGGTATTTCTGGATCGAAGACGGTCTGGCTGAGATCGCACAGTTCGACAAAGCCGTGAGTAAAGCCTGGCAAAAAGCGACAGGTGGCAATGACGATGAAGGGTCGCTGATCACCCTCTTCTTGTGCCTGGCGGCCGGCAGCACGCCCAAAACCGTGCTGACAGAAAAGGCCGCCGCCACGCTGGTTAAGAAAATCCGCAAGTCGGGCCTGCAGTCCTCCTTGGCCCTGCAGTTCATTGCAGACAACGCACCTGCCGAGCATCAAGCGGACTATGCCGCCATGTGGACCGACTTTATGGACGAAGCCGCCGGCACCCTGACCAGCGACCACGACTACACCTTCAACGATGCGGTCGCCCTGATCCGCCGCGAAGGCAACGTCAGCAGCTGACCCGCGGAGCTGCGTCGCTCAGGCCAGCTCGAATATTTTGTCCATCCGGACCCACTTCTGGCCCACCGGTGTCCAGGGCGTGGGGGTCTGGTAAGCCCACATCAGTGTCTCCCAACGGACGATGGCCTCATTCTCCAATGAAGCCCGAGCCATTTTTTCCTCAGAGTACACGGTGGAGTCGACTTCCATCAGCATGAACATCCGGGTACCCAAGCGGTAGATTTCCATCCCCAAGACCCCTTGCGACAGCAAGTGCGACCGTACCTCGGGCCAGATGGCCTCATGGGCTTTTTCATAGGCAGCAATCAAGGCCTCATCATTCACCAGATCTAACGCCAATGCGTAGCGGGCGCGCTCGCCGCTCATGACAAGGCCCGATCCAGATGGGTGTAGCCGCCATCCACAAAAATCCACTGCCCGGTAGTGTGCGACGAAAGCCCGGAGAGCAAAAACACACACATTTGCGCCATTTCGTCGGGCGTGGTCATCCGCTTACCCAATGGGATTTTGGACGTAATGGCAGCCAGCTTCTCCTCAGGCTTGGGAAACGCCTGTAGCCAGGTTTCGTACAACGGTGTCATAACCTCGGCCGGAACCAAAGCATTGACCCGCACGCCGTCGTCCAGGAGTGCCGCCGCCCACTCTCGGGTGAGGGAAAGCTGCGCCCCCTTGGAGGCGCAGTAACCACTGGTGTTTCCCTGCCCTGTGAGAGCGGTTTTAGAGGCCACGTTCACCATCGCACCGCGGCTGACCTTAAGATGCGGCACACAGTAGTGCGCCATGACGTAGTAGTGAATCAGGTTCCGCTCCAAGGATGCGACGAAAGCGTCGCGCCCCGCGTCCAGCCCCACACTGTCATTCACCCCGGCGTTGTTCACCAGACCGTCCAGGCGCCCGTAGCGCGCTATGACTTGCGCCACACCCCGGCCACACGCGGCCTCATCAGCCAAATCCAGCTGCACAAACAGATGGCTGCTGGCGCTTGCCTGCAGCTGAGAAGCAAACTCAGGTGCGAGTGGATTTTTGCCAAACACGACCGGAATGGCGCCCTCCCGGGCCAGGGTCAAGGAAATGGCAGCACCAATGCCGCTCCCCCCACCCGTCACGATGAACACCTTGTCTTGCAGGAGCAGATCCATAGCTAACTTTCGAATACGAGAAGGCTCACGCCTCTGAATGCACACTCAGGCCATAACAACGGATCGCGTTGCCAGACCAAAACGCCTCTTGTTCGGTCATGGTGAGCCTGGACTTTGCCCATTTGTGAACCAGACCATGCACCACATCATAGGAAGCTGCCAACTGGCAAACCGGCCAGTCTGAGCCGAACATGAGGCGATGGGGGCCAAAGGCGTCCAACGCCTGGTCAAAACATGTCCACATGATTTTGCTATCCGCCGGGCTGATGCTCGTTCCCGACTGCCAAGCGGTCTCGGTGACCAGCCCCGACAGCTTGCACACCACATGCGGCAAGGTAGCGAGGCTGCGGATGCTGCTCAGCCACCGGGAAGGAACTTCGGGGTTGGTCAGCCAATCCCGGATCGACGGTTTACCCAGATGGTCCAACACCAGCCAATGGCCGTCATGCTGGGCGCAAAACGATGCCACGCCCGGCAATTGGTGATCAAACACCAGGACCTCATAAATGAGCCCCGCCGCTTGAACCGCGCGCAAACCGGCCGAATTTAGCGGGTTGTGGAGCCATGCGCTCACATCCGCCTCATCCTGCAGAATGTGGCGGATACCGCGCATGGCCGGATGCGCCGTCCAGCGCTCCAGTTGCGCCTCCAGATCCGGTGCCGCCAAATCGGTCCAGCCCACCACCCCCAGCACCTCCGGATGGCGATCCGCCACCTTCAGCAAAAAGTCCGTCTCCTCCACCAGGGTGCGCGCCTGCACCGCCACCACCCCCTCAACACCTGCGGCCCGCATTGCAGTTTCGCAATCGACAGGAAAACAATCCTTCTGCAGTTCCGGCATGGCATCACTGATCCACGGGAACTCCGCGGGCTTGTAGCGCCAATAGTGCTGATGGGTGTCGATCTTCATACCGCCGCCCTGGGGCGCTGGTAGGTGTACTGCCGCAGGGACTCGGGCTTCATCTCAATCGAAAAGCCAGCGGCCTTGGGGGGCATGTAGGCTGCGTTTTCGATCACGCAGGGTTCCAAAAAGTGCTCATGCAAGTGATCCACAAACTCAATGACACGACCTTCCCGAGTACCGGCAATGCACAGGTAGTCAATCATGGACAGGTGTTGTACATACTCACACAGCCCTACTCCACCGGCGTGCGGGCACACGGACAAGTTGTACTTGGCGGCCATCAACATAACCGCAAGAATCTCGTTCACACCGCCCAGGCGGCAAGAATCGATTTGCACCACATCAATGGCACCGCGCATGATCAGTTGCTTAAAGATGATGCGGTTCTGGCACATCTCGCCGGTCGCCACTTTCACAGGATGCACACCCTCACGAATGACGCGGTGGCCCTCAATGTCGTCCGGGCTGGTGGGCTCCTCAATGAACCAGGGCTTGGCAAAAGCCAGCTCGCGCACCCACTCCACTGCCTGATTCACTTCCCAGACCTGGTTGGCGTCAATCATCAAATGCCGATCGGGCCCCAGTACCTCGCGGGCGATACGCAGGCGGCGGATATCGTCCGCCTTGTCGCGCCCAACTTTCAGCTTGATGTGGTTAAAGCCCGCGTCGGTAGCCTCTTTGCACAGGCGGCGCAGCTTGTCGTCGTCATAACCCAGCCAGCCTGCCGAAGTGGTGTAACAGGGGTAGCCCTCACGTCGCAATGTTTCCATGCGCTCGGCTTTGCCCACCGCACGCTCTCGCAACAAGGCCAGCGCCTCATCCGGCGTAATGCAATCGGTGATGTAGCGGAAGTCGATCAGCTTCACCAGTTCTTCCGGGCTCATACGAGCCACCAGTTCCCACACCGGCACACCTTCGAGCTTGGCCCACAAGTCCCACACCGCATTGACCACCGCACCTGTTGCCAGATGGATAGCACCCTTGTCCGGGCCGATCCAGCGCAGCTGGCTGTCCGACGTAATGAAGCGCCAAAAGCGCCCCATGTCGGCGGCCACCCAGTCCATGTCCAAGCCGACCACCAGATGCCGCATGGCCTCGATCGCGGCGCAGCAGATCTCGTTGCCACGCCCGATGGTGAAGGTCAGGCCGTGCCCCTCCACACCCGGACGGTCTGTTTCCAGAATGACATACGCGGCCGAATAGTCCGGATCCGGGTTCATCGCATCCGAGCCATCCAAATGTTGGGACGTGGGAAAGCGCACGTCCACGACGCGCATGCCGGTGACTTGGGTCATATCAGGCCTGTTTGGTAATCTGTGTTTGGCTTCCCAGGCCCTCGATGCCCAGGTAAATGGTTTGGCCTGCGCGCAGGTAAACCGGAGGTTTCTGACCCATCCCGACGCCGGGTGGGGTGCCAGTAGAAATGATGTCGCCGGGCTGCAGGCTCATGAAGCGACTGAGGTACGAGATCAGGAACTTCACGCCGTACACCATCGTGGACGTGCTTCCGTTTTGGTAGCGCTTGCCATCCACTTCCAACCACATGGACAAGGCCTGCGGATCGGGAACTTCGTCCGCCGTCACCAACCAAGGGCCGGTGGGGCCGAAGGTGTCGCAGCCCTTGCCCTTGTCCCAGGTTCCGCTGCGGTCGAGCTGGTACTCGCGCTCGGACACATCATTCACCACGCAGTAGCCGGCCACGTGGGACATGGCATCGGCCTCGTCAATGTAGCGGCCGCCTTTGCCGATCACGACACCCAGCTCCACTTCCCAATCGGTCTTTACCGAGCCACGGGGAATCTCAACCGCGTCATCAGGGCCGACGATAGCGCTTGTCCATTTGTTGAACACCACAGGCTCCGGTGGCACCTGCATGCCGCTTTCGGCGGCATGGTCGGAATAGTTCAGACCAATGCAAATGAACTTGCCCACATTGCCCACACAGGCACCGAGGCGCAAGTCTTTCTGCGGAGTGCCGGCCACCAGGGGCAGGCTCTCAATATTCACGCCACGCAAACGCGCCAGGCTCTCAGACAGCAAAGCGGTACCGCCGACATCGGCAATGTGTGCAGAGAGGTCGCGCACCCGGCCTTGGGCGTCCAACACACCGGGCTTTTCATGGCCTGGCAATCCGTAGCGTACAAATTTCACAGTTCTTCCTTTCCAGTCAACAAAATTCAGTGCACCCGGGGACTGGCTCTGCCAGACCGCCGGGTGCGCCCCCTCACGCAGCATGCGAGAGGGGGCGAGCGGCAAGGCCGCTCAGCGGGTGATTTCAGTCATAAAGAACCGCCGCAATCTTGGCGTCCTTCATGTTGGTCTTGTCGTAATAGTAAAAGCCGGTGTCGATGATCTTGGGCAGCTTCTCGCCCTTGAGCGCCTTCACCGCGGCCTCTACCGTTTTGTAACCAATGCCCACGGGGTTCTGGGTGATCGCGCCAGCGATCGTGCCGTCGTTGATCATGTCTTTCTGGGCTTTGCCGGAGTCAAAACCGATGATCACAACACCACTCTTTTTGGCCTCTTTCAAGCCCTTGCCTGCACCGATGGCAGAGCCCTCATTGGTGCCGAAGATCCCTTTGAGCTTGGGGTGTGCCTGGGTCAGGGTCTTGGCAATTTCAGCCGACTTCAGGTGGTCACCACCGCCGTACTGGATGTCCACCACTTTGATCTTCGGGTACTTGGCCTTGATCTGGTCCACAAAACCATCACGACGGCCGGTGCCAGTGGTGCTAGTCTGATCGTGTCCGATCACAGCCACTTCACCTTCGCCACCGATTTTTTCTGCCATCTTTTCAGCGGCCAAGGCAGCAGCGGCTTTACTGTCAGTCTGGGCGGTGGTCAGCACAATGTCGCTGTCCACGCCGGAGTCAAAGGCAATCACCGGCACTTTGGCAGCTTGCGCTTTTTTCAGCAGTGGAATAGCGGCCTTGCTGTCCAGTGCCGCAAACCCGATAGCTGCCGGCTTTTTGGCCAAGGCTGCGGACAGCATGTCGATTTGTTTGTCGACCTGTTGCTCGGTCTCCGGCCCCTCAAAAGTTACCTTGACTTTGTAGTCTTTGGCCGCTTGATCTGCCCCTTGCTTCACCGCTTGCCAGAACTGGTGCTGGAAGCCTTTGGAGATCAAGGGAATATAGATTTCCTGTGCGGTAGCGAAGCTGGAAAAGCCAGCCAGTGCGAGGCTGGCGGTCAGTGCCAGCAATTGACGTTTTGCATTCATGGTTTGTCTCCTGTTAGATGGATTTATGGCTGTCAAATGAATCACGTAAAACTCAAGGGGTAGGTAGGCGCAGTGAGGTTGATCCTGTCTCCTTAATTCTTGGTGCGGCGCAGGTTGTCGGTGTAAACCGCGAGGATGATGATCAGACCGGTCAGCACCATTTGCCACTCCTGGGCAACCGACATGATGCGCAGTCCGTTGATAAGAACACTCATGATGAATGCGCCGATGATGGTGCCCAGAATCGTGCCCACCCCACCACTGAGCGAGGTGCCACCGATGACCACGGCGGCAATGGCATCCAGTTCGTAGCCCTGCCCCAACGCGGGCTGCGCGGAGTTCAACCGGGAGGCAATCAACAAACCCGCCACACCGCAGATTCCGCCGGCAAAGGTGTAGATAGCAACCTTCCAGCGGTCCACATTCACCCCGGACAAGCGCACCGCCTCCTCGTTGCTGCCCAGCGCGAAGGTGTACCGACCCAGCGCCGTTTTGTTCAACACCACAGCGCACACGACCGCCACCACAAATAGGATGAGCACTCCATTGGGAATGGGAAGCGAGGGAAACAGATCGCCCATCAAAGAGCCCAGTGCGATCTGGTCAAACCCTTCCACGTCACTGAAGTAAATCGGGCGGGTGTTGGTAATGATGAGAGACACGCCTTTGAGCAACATCATCATCCCCAGGGTGGCAATGAAGGGTGGCACCTTGAGCTTAGTAATGGCGACGCCCGACAAAGCGCCGCACAAGCACCCCATGCCGATGGCCAGCACAATTCCCAACGGCATGGGCAAGCCCAGATTCACCATGAACACACCCGCCATCACCGCGCAAAAGGTCATGAGCACGCCAACCGATAAATCGATACCTGAGGTGATGATGATGAAGGTGCTGGCAATCGCCAATACCCCGATGACCGTGGTCGACTGCAGAATCCCGATGATGTTGTCCTGCGTCATGAAAGCGTCCGGCTTGAGGACGGTGAAGACCAGAATCAAGGCGATCAGGCTGGCGAAGGCCAGTAACTTTTGCTTGGCCTGGCCGCCGCCCATGCGCCCTGCATAGGCGGAGTTTTGTTTGACATTCATCTCGCTGTCCTGTCCGATAAAAAAATTCGTAGTCCTGGCCAAGCTGCGCATCAGGCGGCCAATGCCTCACGGCGGGTAGCCAACTCCATCAAGCTCTCCTGAGTTGCTGCATCTCCCCGCACCTCACCCGTAATGCGTCCTTCGCACATCACCAGAATGCGATGGCTCAGCAGCAAGACTTCCGGCAGTTCACTGGAAATCACCACAATGGCCCGCCCCTGCGCCGCAAGTTCATTTAAAAGTTTGTAGATCTCGCTCTTGGCGCCTATGTCGATCCCCCGGGTGGGCTCATCAAAAATCAGCACTTCGCAATCCTGCACCAGCCACTTGGCAACTACCACCTTCTGCTGGTTGCCACCCGACAAGAGCCGGGACACCTGGTAGATGGAGGGCGTTTTGATGCGGAGCTTCTCGACCATGGACGCTGCCACCCGGCTAATGGCCGTCTGGTTCAAGAACACACCCCACCGCAGCCAACGGGACAAGCTCGGCAAGGTGATATTGGCGGCCACGTCCATGCCTGTTGCGAGACCGAAGTGCTTGCGGTCCTCCGACAGGTAGCCGATACCGGCATCCACTGCGTCCCGAGGGGAGCGAAGTCGCACCGGCTTCCCGGCGACAAAGACCTCTCCGCTATCGATAGCATCAGCACCGAAAACGGCCCGAGCCACCTCGGTGCGCCCCGCCCCCATCAGGCCTGCGAACCCCAAAATCTCGCCCCGCCGCACGCTGAAACTCACATCCCGAATCGCCCGCCCGCGGTTCAACCCACGGGCTTCTAAGAGCACTTCATTGGCAGCCGTATCCGGAATGTGCTTGTCACTGACCTCAAGGTGGCGCCCCACCATCATGGCGATGATCCGTGCCATCGGGGTGTGCGCCGGTACGGTGTCGATATAGCTGCCATCCCGCATGACCGTGACGCGGTCTGCGATTTGTTGGATCTCATCCATCTTGTGCGAGATGTAGACAATGCCCACCCCTTCGCTTTTGAGCTGACGGATGATCCGGAACAACTCTGCAATCTCCGCATTGTTCAGCGCAGCGGTCGGCTCATCCATGATCAACACCCGCGATTTGAACGAGAGCGCTTTCGCTATTTCCACCATTTGCTGCTTGGCAACCGTGAGATCCGATATCCGGGTCTGCGGGTCAAGCTGAAGGTTCAGCCGCTCGAACACCGCCAGGGCCTCCGCATTCAGGCGCGCCTCGTCAAGCAGACACCCCGCCAGTCTGCGCGGCTCACGACCGATAAACATGTTTTGCGCTGCGGTCAGGTGCGGCATGAGGTGCAGCTCCTGGTGAATGATCCCGATCGCCAGCGCCTGGGCGTGAGCGGGGCTCTGAATATCCACAGGCTGGCCATCCAGCAAAACCTCGCCACCATCCATGCGGTAGACGCCTGCCAAGATCTTCATCAGCGTGGACTTGCCGGCCCCGTTTTCACCCATCAGGGCATGCACCTCGCCGGCCAACAAGTCAAAGCGCACATGGTCCAGCGCTTTGACACCGGGAAAGGATTTACTGAGGTTGCGAACCTCGATCACGGGCACCTGCGCAAGAGATGAGCTCATGAACTGCAAACCTCAAATGGTGACGCCACCATCGACCAGCATGGTTTGACCCGTCACGAACAGGGACTCGTCACTGGCCAGAAACACCACCATGGGCGCGATGTCCTCCACCAGCGCCAAACGCCCCATGGGTTGCCGGGCCACAAAGTCCTTTTCCGCCTGCACCGGGTCGGCCGCCGACGCAATGCGACCGCGCAGCGACGGGGTATCCACCGTACCCGGGCACAAAGCATTGGCCCGCAGGCCGGCTTTCACGTAGTCCGCCGCCAGAGACTTGGTCAGGCCGATCACCGCGGCCTTGGTCGCGCCATAGGCACAACGGTTGGCAAACCCCTTGATGCTGGAAGCCATCGACGCCATGTTGATGACGGACCCACTGCCGCCACTCTGGGCGGCTTTGGCCAGCATGCCGGGAAGAAACGCGCGGGTCATGCGAAACATGCTTTTCACATTCAGGTCAAAGCTCAGGTCCCAATCTGCCTCTGTGCACTCCAACACCGAGCCATTGGCCACCATGCCAGCGCAGTTGAACAGCACATCCAGCGCGGGCAACTCGGCTGCCAGTGCGGATACGGCCGCATCGCTGCGCACGTCCAACACCGCAGTGCGGATGCCGGGAGCCTCGGCACACAAGCGCTCCAGGAGCTCGGCGTTAATGTCCGTGGCGATCACGCTGGCGCCTTCGCGGGCACAAGCCAGCGCACTGGCGCGGCCGATACCCTGCGCTGCAGCGGTAATCAAAATCGTTTTGCCTGTCAGCCTGCCTGCGGTCATATCCCGGACTCCGTTACATTAATTTAAATATAAACAATCAATTCACCGATGAAGCAAATGGTAACGACACTTCGCCTAACGCGGCTCAGTACTTTCCCTAGCAGTCGCCAGGCTCTGCTATAAAAAGAACACGTTAGCCCCAGAACAACAAAGAGACTCCATGACCGATACCGCCCCCAAACCCCGTGGCCGCCGCCCGAAACCTGATGAGATGGAAGACACCAGCCTCGCCGCCGAGGACCGCTACCGCGCCCCCGCGCTGGACAAAGGGCTGGACATCCTGGAGCTGCTGGCAAGCCAACCCCAAGGCTTGACCCGCGCCGAAATCGTCAAAGAAATGGACCGCAGTGCCAGCGAGATCTACCGCATGCTGGAGCGCCTGGTCGCACGGCAATATGTCATGCGCAGCCCCTCCGGCGACCGCTACGCCCTGAGCCTGAAACTGTTTGCGCTCGCCAACATGCATCCACCTTTGAGCAGGCTGATCAACCAGGCCCTGCCGGTCATGGATGAATTCACCCGCAAGGCTGAACAAAGTTGCCACATGGGCGTGTACGACCGGGGCAATGTGCTGATCAGCGCACAAATCAACAGCCCGAGCGGCTGGAGTTTTGCGGTGCAACGGGGCGCGCGGGTGGGCTTGCTGGACACCGCCTCCGGCCATTTGCTGCTCGCCTATGCCGATGCAGGCAGCTACCAACGCATGATGGCCGAGCACACCCCCCTCGATGGAGAGGTCCCCACCACCGAAGACAAACTACGAGCGGAGCTCGCAGCCATCCGCGAGCGGGGCTATCTGGAACGCGATAGCGCCCAAACCTTGGGGGTGGTGGATATCTCCTTCCCCATCCTCGGCCCTGACAACACCGCACTGGCCACCCTGACCTGCCCCTATATCCGCCGGATCGATGCCCACATCGGCCCCGATGTCCCGCAGGTGCGTCAACTTTTAAGAGAAGCGGCAAAAACCCTCTCCATTACCTGAAGCGCACGAGCGGGGAAACGGGTAAAGTGACAACGACAACACCGCAGCATAAGGCCGGACTATGAGCACACCACTGAACACCAAAACAGCAAACCAAGGAGCTCACGGGGCGGACAACAAGTTTCAGCTGCTCCTGTTCCGCCTCGGGGACACCCCAGGCTCCGATCGCCGGGAGTTGTTTGGCATCAACGTCTTCAAGGTGCGCGAAATCGTGGTGGCCCCCGAAATCACCACCATCGTGAATGCCCCGCAGCACGCTCTGGGCTTGGCCAACGTGCGCGGCCAATTGATACCAGTGATCAACCTGCCGGCACTGGCGGGTTGTGTACCCAAAACCGACTCCAAAATCGTGCTGGTGACCGAGTTTGCGCGCACCACCCAGGCGTTTTTGGTGGACGAAGTGGTCGAAATCATTCAGCTCGACTGGAAACACCTGCTTGCCGCCGACAACAACAGTTCGGGCCTGCTCTCCGGCGTTGCCCGCATTGATGGTGACGCGATCGACTCTCGCTTGGCACAGGTCCTGGATGTGGAGCAAATCATCCGCAATGTGTTTCCCAATACCCAGATGGAGTCGTCCGGAAACCTGCAGAAAATCAAACTGCCCGAGGGGTCGACCATCTTGTTTGCCGACGACTCGGCCATTGCCCGCATGCTGGTGGAGGAAAGTCTCAAGACCATGGGCGTGTCGTATGTAGCTGTCAAAAACGGCAAAGAAGCCTGGGAGCGCCTGGCCCAGATTCACAGCGACGCCATTGCCCACGGCAAGCGCGCCAGCGACAAGGTCGCAATGGTGTTGACGGATCTTGAAATGCCCGAGATGGACGGCTTCACCCTCACCCGCAGTATTAAAAACGACAACCGGTTTGCCGGCATACCCGTCATCGTTTACTCATCCCTGACCGGCACCGCCAGCGAGGGCCACGCCACCGGCGTGGGGGCAGACGCTTACGTGGCCAAGTTCGAGCCCAACGAACTGGCCGCGGCGATCAACACCACCCTGAACCGCGGCTAGGCCACCTGCCTGCGCAGCGCCCACCAGTGCTGCTAGCGCAGGTGCTTGAATATCCGGGCTTGAAACAGGCCCGCGATAGATGTTTGCCGTGAACCCGAAACCACCGTGAACGACTCCCCCGCCCCGATCTGCCCGGGCTCGTCCACCGCCAGATAAAACCCGCAGTGCCCACTTTGGGCCATAGCTTTGACCGCACCGGCAAACCCCATGGCAGCATTGAATTTGTAGCAGGGCTCCCGCGGCTGCACCACGCGCAGTGCGCAGTGCGCAAACCGGAGCACATCGCCCACCCACAGGTCGGACTCCAGCAGGCCGGCCAGCGTGAGGTTTTCGCCCATGGAGCCATAGGGCAAGGTGTCATCAAAACCACTTGCGCCCGCAGCGCGGCGGGCCTCTTGCCAGAACCCGTAGTGCTCCGACGGGTAGGCATAGACCGCCTTGTCGAGCCCGCCATGCACCGAGGGATCGGCCTGCTCATCCCCGAGCAGCCCGAGCGGCATCACCGGCACCGGCCCGACCACCGGGGTCTTGTGAATCGCAGTCAGAATGCTGCGCCCCTGAATTTGCACCTTGCGGGCCGCCCCGACCTGCACGCTGAGTAGCTGCCCCATGAGCATCGCCCCCCTTAAAGTTGTTGGTACACGGTGTGGCCGCTGCGGCTGGAGTATTTGGTCAGGGCATCCATCTTCTCTACTTGCACGGCCGCATGGCGCCCGGCGTAGACCTCTTGGCGCAACCAATCGAACTCGGTGTGCAGCGCGGCATCGTCGCTCAGGCGGGTGGCCCACACGCGCTGGTCTGCGTTCCAGCGGTAACCCCGGGCCTTGAGCAAGTCTTTGGCCTCAAACGGCGCGTTGGTCGCGCTCAGGCGGTAGCTCGGGTTGCGGGCCGCCTGCAGCAACTGGGCCAAGCCGGTTCGCACGGTCTCGCTAGCGGGCTGCGGGAGCGGGGCCGCCAACACCGCCAGCAGGGCGTGGCAGTCCATTTCGGCCCGGTGGGCGTCGTAAAACAAGCCCAGCTCGGCGGCCAGGCTTTCTAACTTGGCAGAGCCGCGCCCTTGGGCCTTCCAATCAATATCTGCAAACGAGCAGGACCACGCCATCCCGGCAAACGCCGGCAGCCGCGCTTCCACAAACGGACGGTCAAAGCCTGCGTTATGGGCAATCACGACATCCACCCCCTGCATGAGGGCGGCAATGCGCACTTCATCCAGCGCCTGGCCTTGCACCTCGGCGTCTTGAATCCCGGTGATAGCCACCACTTCAGGGGGAATGGGCTTGCCCGGGTCTTCCAAGCCGTCATAGACCTCGACCGGCCCGACCGGGAGCCCGGTTTCGGTATCGACCGACACCCGCAACAGCGCGAGTTCTATGATTTTTTCTTTGGACTGATCCAGCCCGGTGGTCTCGGTGTCGAGCACCAGAATCGTCTTCACCGGCTTGTCGGTGGCACCAGGCCATTGCAGACACGGCTTGAGGCGACGCTGTACCCGGTAATCGGCGTGGGCCTCCAGGGCACGGGCCATGGCCTCGGCATCCATCAGCGGCGCGGGTGGAGGCACGGCAGTCTTCGGGCTTTTGGCCGCGGCAGCCTTGGGGCTGCGGCTGGCGCGTTTGGGTGGATCAAGGTCCAGCGTGGGCAAATCGGCCAGAAAAGCAAAGCCGAGTTGGGGGTCAAAAACTTGGGTCACGGTGCACCTGAGAAAAACGGGAATCCCGTCGCCGGGAGAGGCCGACATTATTGCCCCTATCATCTTGCGAACGCTCTAGAAGTCCTCTGAAACCCGCTATGCACCTCACTATTCTTGTCGGTACTGTCCATGGCAACGCCCAAAGCGTGGCCGAAGCCCTCCAACTAGGCGCCGACGACATCGGAGCCACCATCGACGTGCTGCCCATGGACGGCCTCGATATCTCCGTGTTCGACACGCCCGGCACCTTCATCGTGTGCACCTCGACCACCGGCGCGGGCGATGTTCCCGACAATGCCACCGGCCTGTTCCACAGCCTGGACGCCCAAGCCAAATACCTCGGCCATGTGCGCTACGGCTTGGTGGCGCTGGGCGACAGCAGCTACGGCGACACCTTTTTAGGTGGCGGCAAGCAGTTCGACGCCAAACTGCAAGACCTGGGGGCCCGCAAACTCGGCGATACCTGTGTGATCGACGCCATGGAAACCACAACGCCCGAAGACGATGCACTGGCCTGGCTCCAGACTTGGGCCGTCGAGTTGGCGACACTTGGGTAAGAAATAGGCCTCCAGCCCATGCAGAATGTGCGCCAACAGCTCCTTTTTTGATAGCAAATCATGCCACTGCAATCACCCGCCCATCCCGCAGCTCCCGCACACCGCCCTCTCAAGGGCACCCGTATCCTGAGCCTGGCGCTCAATCTGCCGGGCCCTGCCGCCCTGATGCGCTGCCGCGACATGGGGGCGACCTGCATCAAGCTGGAGCCGCCCGCCCCAGCCGGCGCACGGGCTGGCGCCTCCGGCGACCCCATGGGCCTGTACAACCGCCCGGCCTATGAGGCTATGCACCGCGGCATGCGGGTGCTTGCCGCCGACTTGAAAACCGAGGCCGGCCAACGCGCCCTCCACAAAGAGCTGGCCAAGGCCGACGTGCTACTCACGTCTTTCCGCCCCAGCGCGCTCAAAAAGCTCGGCTTGGAGTGGAAAACACTGCGAAAGCAGTACCCGCAGTTGTCGATGGTTGCCATCGTGGGGGCGCCCGGTGCCCGCGCCGAGGAGCCGGGCCACGACCTGACCTACCTGGCCGAAAACGACCTCGTCACCGGACTGGAGATGCCCCCCACCCTGTATGCCGACATGGGCGGCTCACTCATGACCAGTGAAGCCGTGCTGCAAACCCGCCTGCTCACCCAGGCCAAAGGCAAAGGCGTGTGGATGGAGATTGCGCTCGCAGTGGCCGCGGGCTACCTCGCGCTGCCACGGCGCTGGGGCTTGACCCAAGCCGGTGCCGCCGTGGGCGGGGGGCACGCGGGCTACCGCGTCTACCCGTGCAAAGACGGGCGGGTCGCCATGGCGGCCCTGGAGCCCCATTTCGCAGCGTCCTTGGGCGCCGCTGCCGGTCTGCGACAATCGCACCCCTTGGCCATGATGACCCCGGAGGCCCACGCCGCCGTGGCAGCTTTTGTGGCCGGCCAAACCCGCGCGCAGCTCGACGAGCTTGCAAGCACCCAAGACATTCCGCTTTACACGCTGGCCTGATTCCCCGGGCCGGCACGCCCCTTTGTGCCCGCCCTGATGACTGTTGCCCGCCTGCCCGCCCTCGCCTCGTTCCGGCTGATTGATATCTTGAAAGTGATTGCAGCCCAGTGCATCGTGCTGCACCACTTCTCTGCCTATGGCCCCCTCTCAGAAGCTGCCTCCAGCGCCTTGCCCGAAGTGTTCGAGTGGCTCTATGACAACGCCCGCATGGCCGTGCAGGTGTTTCTGGTAATTGCCGGCTACCTGGCAGCCCGCGGTTTCGCTCTTACCAAGCGCCCGACCACCGACGTGCTCAGCGGCATCTGGCAGCGCTACCAGCGCTTGGCCCTGCCCTTTGTGGCGGCCCTGTTGCTCACGGTTCTGTGCTCCGCGGTGGCGCGCCCGTTCCTGGAGGCGGGCGTCGTTCCGGCTGCCCCCACCTTGCCCCAACTGCTGGCCCATGCGAGCCTGCTGCACAGCGTGGCGGACGTGGAGTCTTTGTCGGCCGGGGTCTGGTACGTGGCAATCGACTTCCAACTCTATGCCACCCTGGCCCTGGTGTTGTGGCTGGGCGGCGGCAAGCGCTGGCTGAGCATGGCGCTGGTGGCGCTGCTGTGTGTGGCATCCATCACCTGGTTCAATACGGATGCGGAGTGGGACATCTGGTCGGTGTATTTCTTTGGCGCCTATGGCCTGGGCGCCCTGGCGTGGTGGGCGGGTCAGCGGGCCCGCCATGGTCTGTACGCCGTGGGCCTGTATGCCACCACCCTGTGTATCGGGCTGGTCGCGCTGGCGGTGAGTTTCCGGGAGCGCATGGCACTGGCTATCAGCGTGTCGGCCTTGCTCGCGAGTTTCGGCAGCGCGCAGCTGCAACTGCCCAGAGCCCTGGACCGAGCCATCGCCCTGCTCAGCCGCACCTCATACGCCCTGTTTTTGGTGCACTACGCCGTGCTGCTGCTTGCCAACGCCGCGTGGGCCGAGATTGGCTCGGACAACGGCGACGCGGCCCTGCTTTTCATGGCAGCCAGCTGGCTCACAGCGCTCGGTGCCAGCTACTTGTTTCACACCCAGGTGGAACACCGCATCGCCCAATGGCGCGCTGCGCCCGGCACCGGCTCAGCCCCTCAGGCAGCCAAGTAAAATCTATTCCTTCAACATCAAGAAAGACTCGCTATGGGCGCGCAATGGAAAGCAAAGGGCAAGGCCTTGGTAGCCGATGCCAAGGGCCGGCTGTTTACCAAGCTGGTGAAAGAAATTACCGTGGCCGCCCGTGGCGGTGCAGACCCGGCCGCCAACGCCAAGCTGCGCTTGGTGGTGGAACAGGCCCGCAAGGTCTCCATGCCCAAAGAAACCCTGGACCGCGCCATCAAAAAAGGTGCGGGTCTGACCGGTGAAGTCATCAATTACGAACACGTCATCTACGAAGGCTTTGCGCCCCACCAAGTGGCCGTGATGGTGGAGTGCCTGACCGACAACGTGAAGCGCACCGCGCCTGAAATGCGCGTGTTGTTCCGCAAAGGCCAGCTGGGCACCAGCGGCTCGGTGTCGTGGGACTTTAACCACCTGGGCATGATCGAAGCATCACCCGCTGCTGCCGACTCCGACGCCGAAGTGGCGGCTATTGAAGCCGGAGCACAAGACTTTGAAGCCGGCGACGAAGAAGGCAACACCGTGTTTTACACCGACCCGGCCGACCTGGACCTGGTCGCCCGCGCCCTGCCCAACTTCGGCTTCAACGTGTTGTCCATGAAGCTGGGCTACAAAGCCAAAAACCCTGTCGACCCCACCAGCCTGAGCGCTGAAGCGCTGGAAGAGGTAGAAGCCTTCCTGGCCGCCATCGACGGCAATGACGACGTGCAAAACGTCTACGTGGCGCTGGGCGGTTGATAACTGCCAGCGAGCCCGCGATAGCCGCAACATAGCGGCGCGCACAGGGGGGACTTCACATGCAAAAGCAGGGCCAAGTGGTCCGGTTCGACGCGCAGCGAGGCTTTGGCTTTATTCGCTGCAACGCAACCAGCCAGGATATTTTTTTTCATATCCGTGATTGCCACGGGGGGGCTCAGCCCCCGTTGGGTGCGACGGTAGATTTTGAAGAAATTCACGTTGGCGGCAAAGGCCCGAGGGCCATGGCCGTGCGGCAGCGCAACTTAAGCGCAACACCTTTCAGCGCCCGGGATGCTCACCGTCCCACTAACAACCACCGCTCAGCGCCACGCACAGCAGCACCCGCAGCGCGCCCCCGCCAAGCGGCCAGGCCGCCAGAAGAGTCCACGCCCTTCATGGGGATAGGGTCCTTGACCCTGATCTGGATCGCCCTGCTGGTGTGGGGCATCTGGCAACACAAGCTCCCGCTGCTGGCGGGACTCGGTGCGCTGGGCATCAACCTCGCCACCTTTTTTGCCTATTGGGTGGACAAATACGCAGCACAAAAAGGCCAGTGGAGAACCAAGGAAGACACTTTGCACCTGCTGGCGCTGGCAGGCGGCTGGCCTGCTGCGCGGGCGGCGCAGCAAGTGCTGCGGCACAAAACGGTGAAAGCCAGTTTTCAAACCACCTATTGGGTAACTGTCTGGCTGCACCTGGCTCTACTGGCGGGCTACCTCTTCTGGGAGCGGATTCAACCGCTCCTAAAATAATAGCTACTCGCGCAATAGATTCGGTGGCTAGAGGCCGATTTGATGGATCTTTCTGCTGAAATGGGTGTTTTGCAGGGTAGGCGCGAATTACCAATCTAACATCCGCGCCAAACATGCTTATCGAGGCATATATTGCAAATATGCCTTTTTGAGCATACTATCCAACCGTGACCTACCTGCTTCAAACACCAGATCAACTCGCGGTGCATTTGCGTGCGCTGCGTCTGGCAAACGGCTGGAGCCAAAAACAGCTCGCAGAAAAACTTGGACTCAGTCAATCCCGCGTCGCTCGGATTGAGCGCGACCCCTTGAGCATCAGCGTGGAACAACTGCTCAAGGTACTGAGTGCCCTGGGCGCAAATGTGCGTATCCACGTCGACAGCGAAGGTGCGAGCCCTACTCAAACGCCCGTCGTTCAGGTCCATGCCGCAGATACCTCCGGAGAGTCGCTCACATCGGCAGCGGAAATTGCGTTTACAAAAAGCGAGCGGGGTGACTGGTAACCATGGCGGACAGCTTGAATGTCTGGATGAATGGCCTGCTGGTGGGCAACTGGAGGCATTCGCGCTCCAGAACGTCGGTATTTCGCTACGAGCCCCGCTGGATGGAGTCGCCCGCATCGCGTCCCTTGTCACTTTCCATTCCCATGACAGCGGGAAATAGCGAGCACCGCGGCGAGGTGGTTGACCACTATTTTGACAACCTGCTGCCGGATAACGAGGCGATTCGACAACGCATCCGCACACGCTATGGCACGCGATCCACGGGCGCCTACGAGTTGCTCACTGCGATAGGGCGTGATTGCGTCGGGGCGGTTCAGTTGCTCCCTCCCGACATGACACCACTTGGCTGGGATCAAGTGGCATCCGTTGCATTGTCCGAAAGCGACGTTGCCCGGCAACTGCGCAATGCCTCTTCGAGCCTCGCATTGGGGCAAGGTATCGATGTAGACCAGGATTTCCGCCTATCCCTTGCCGGCGCCCAAGAAAAAACTGCGCTCCTGAAATACGGGGGCTCGTGGCGCATGCCCCAAGGTGCAACACCGACCACCCACATCCTGAAGCTCCCCTTGGGGATTGTGGGCAATCAGCTCGCTACTTTGAGAGACTCTGTCGATAACGAGTGGGTATGTTCCAAGATCTTGGAGGCCATGGGCTTTCCAGTGGCAGCAACGGAGATGGAGGCCTTCGAAGGTCAAAAGGCACTGGTGGTGGAACGGTTTGATCGTCGTTGGCAGAACATCGCGCCTGGTCAACAAAATGAATCTGGCTTTGAGCCAGGTAGCGACGTGTGGATTGCACGTCTACCCCAAGAAGACTTTTGTCAGATCACAGGGCGATCACCCAGCCGGAAGTACGAGTCTCATGGTGGCCCTGGAATTGCCAAATGCATGGCGCAATTGGCAGGTAGCCAAGAGGCTGATGCTGATCGATCGCAGTTCGTCTTGGCACAACTGGCGTTCTGGCTGTTGGCAGCCACTGATGGACATGCCAAGAACTTTTCGATATTCATACTGCGCGGCGGTGCGTATCGAATGACCCCGCTCTACGACGTCATTTCAGTCTGGCCCTACATCGGCTCAGAGCCCCACAAATTACTCCCCTATCAAGACGCGAAACTTGCCATGGCGCTGCACTCCAAGAGCGCCCACTATCGACTCAACGAAGTCCGTGTGCGGCACTGGGAAAGGTTGGCACGTGAGTGCGGAGTTGAAGGCGTTTGGGAAAAAATGCAAAGCATGGTCGAGAGCACAAGTTCCGCACTAGATGCCGTAGAGAGTCGATTGCCTGCCGGATTCCCTGAGCACATTTGGTCGGCTATCAGCCATGGCGCACGCACACATGCCTCGCAGTTTCAGCGAGAACTTGCTTTGTCAAACAATTGAGCAAACGGTGTGAGCTGACTTTGCGGGCTTCGTCGTCACCTGCTGGCACCTGGGTCAGCTGGTTGCTGTCTTGGGCGATTCGCCTGTAGCGACGCCTGCTACAAAATTTGGAGCTGCTAGCACACACGCCCCTTGGGCCAGAGGCTGATTTGACACCAATCTGCTTCTGAACGCCCTTCAGGAAGCGAGCTCCAGCGGCTTGCTCTTCCAGATCTTGTCCGCGTACTCGCCAATCGTGCGGTCTGCAGAAAACGGGCCCATGGCCGCTACGTTGCGCAGGGCCATGACGGACCAGGCTTCTTTGCTCTGATAGGCCACGTCTACCTGCTCTTGCGCGGCAATATAGGCCGCATAGTCCGCCAGCAGCAGGTAGTGGTCGCCCCAGTTCACCAGCAGGTCGTAAATGCCCTGAAAGCGGCCTGGCTCGTCGGGGCTGAATACGCCGTCGCGGATG
The DNA here is from genome assembly GCF_013297935.1 of Rhodoferax sp. Lineage (GTDB taxonomy): Bacteria > Pseudomonadota > Gammaproteobacteria > Burkholderiales > Burkholderiaceae_C > Allorhodoferax. The sequence continues at coordinate 27,575 of NZ_JAAFIX010000008.1, forward strand.
GCTTCCAGCACCGCAGTCAGCTCGGCGTTGCCTTCTGCAATGGCGCGCGGCTGGTAGCCGGCGGCGCGGGTGGCGGCCACCTGGGGCGTGGTCAGGCCGAAGATGAAGATGTTGTCGGCCCCCACGTTCTCCAGAATTTCCACGTTGGCGCCGTCCAGCGTGCCGATGGTCAGCGCGCCATTGAGCGCGAACTTCATGTTGCCCGTGCCGGACGCCTCGGTGCCGGCGGTGGAGATTTGCTCCGACAAATCCGCCGCCGGGATGATGCGCTCCGCCAGGCTCACGCTGTAGTTGGGGATGAACACCACCTTGAGCAGGTTGCCCACGCGCGGGTCGTTGTTCACCACCTTGGCCACGTTGTTGATGAGGTGAATGATCTGCTTGGCCATGTGGTAGGCCGATGCGGCCTTACCTGCAAACACCACAACACGAGGAACTGGGGGCGTCACCGTCACCGAGCCGGGGTTGTTGATGATGCGCAGGTAGCGGGTGATGACATGCAGCACGTTCAGCAACTGGCGCTTGTATTCGTGAATGCGCTTGACCTGCACGTCGTACAGCGCATCGGTCGGGATGGTCAGGCCCATGTTGGCCTGTACCCAATCAGCCAGGCGCTGCTTGTTGGCGAGCTTGGCGCCCTGAAAGGCCTCTATCACCTTGGGCTGCGTCAGCACCGCATTCAAGCCACTCAGCTGCGTCAGGTCACGGCGCCAGCCGGTGCCCACCTGCTTGTCGAGCACCGCAGACAGCGCCGGATTGGCCTGTGCCAGCCAGCGGCGCGGGGTGATGCCGTTGGTTTTGTTGTTAAAGCGCTCGGGCCACAGGGTGGCAAAGTCGAAAAAGATGCTCTCTTTCATCAACTCCGAGTGCAGGGCCGACACACCGTTGACCGAGTGGCTGGTCACCACCGCCAGGTAGGCCATGCGCACGCGGCGCTCGCCAGCCTCGTCCACCAGGCTCACCTTGCGCAGCAGCTCGGGGCTGCCGCCGCGCAGCGAGATTTGGTGCAAAAACTGGGCGTTGATGTCGTAAATAATTTGCAGGTGGCGCGGCAGGATGCGCCCCATCATCTCCACCGGCCAGGTCTCCAGCGCCTCGTGCATGAGGGTGTGGTTGGTGTAGCTGAACACGCCTTGGCACAGGCGCCAAGCGTCGGCCCACGAGAGGTGGTGCTCATCGAGCAGCAGGCGCATGAGCTCCGGAATGGCCAGCACCGGGTGGGTGTCGTTGAGGTGGATGCTGACCTTGTCGGGCAGGCTCTCAAAGTTGTCGTGGGTGCGCAGGTAGCGGCGCAACAGGTCTTGCACGCTGGCGCTGCAGAAGAAATACTCCTGGTGCAAACGCAGTTCTTTGCCGGAGGCGGTGGAGTCGTCCGGGTAGAGCACGCGGGACACGTTTTCGGAGTGGTTTTTGGTTTCCACCGCGGCCATGTAGTTGCCGCGGTTGAAGGCGCCGAGGTCAATCTCTTGCGTGGCCTTGGCCGACCACAGGCGCAGGGTGTTGGTGGCCTTGGTGGCGTAGCCGGGGATGATGGTGTCATAGGCCATAGCTTGCACGTCGTGGCTGTCCACCCACTGGTAGGCGTCGCCCACTTTCACCACATGGCCGCCGAACTGCACGCGGTAGTTCACCTCGGGGCGCGGAAACTCCCAGGGGTTGCCGTGGGTGAGCCAGTAGTCGGGCACTTCCACCTGGCGGCCGTCCACAATGGTTTGTTTGAACATGCCGTAGTCGTAGCGAATGCCGTAGCCGAAACCCGGAATATTCAGCGTGGCCATGGAGTCTAAAAAGCAGGCTGCCAAGCGGCCCAAGCCCCCGTTGCCCAAAGCGGCATCGGGCTCCAGCTCGGTTACGGCGTCCATATCCACCCCGAAATCGGCCAGGGCTTGTTTGACCCGCTCCCGCAGGCCGACGGCCAACATGGCGTTGCTGAAGGTGCGGCCGATCAAAAACTCCATGCTGAGGTAGTAGACCCGCTTGGAGTCTTGGGCGTATTGGGCGCGGGTGGTGGTCATCCAGCGCTCAACCAGCTGGTCGCGCACCGCATAGGCAGCGGCGTGCAGCCAGTCTTCGGGGCGGGCGGCCTCGGGGTCTTTGCCCACCACAAACATCAATTTATTGGCAATGGAGCGCTTGAGCGACTCCAGATCGCGGCCGGGCGCGTCGAATTCAAAGTTCACAGGGGCGCTCGTCATAGGGGTGGTAGAGGTGGTCATTCTTGAATCAACCTTTGGTAAAGGTGGGTGTAGTGCCCGGCGGCGGTAGCCCAGTCGAAGGCAAGCTTCATGCCGGTTTGGCGCACGCGGTTCCACTCGGCCTTGCGGTGGTACAGCGCAAACGCGCGGCGCACGGCCTTGCGGTAGGCGGTTTCGTCAAACGCATCGAACACAAAGCCAGTGGCGCTGCGGTCTTCGAGGGTCTCCAAGTCGCTATCGGTCACGGTGTCGGCCAGGCCACCCACACGGCGCACCAAAGGCAGGCTGCCGTATTTGAGGCCATACATCTGGGTCAGACCGCAGGGCTCGAAGCGGGAGGGCACCAAGGTGACGTCGCTCCCGGCGAACACCTTGTGGGCAAAAGACTCGTCGTAACCCAGCTTGACGGCCACTCGGCCGGCGTGGGTTTTGGCGCGCTCGGTGAAGGCTTGCTCCAACCACGTGTCGCCACTGCCCAGCACCAGCAACTGGCCACCGCGGGTCACGATTTCATCCAAGCCGGCCAGCACCAAGGGCAGGCCCTTTTGGTCGGTAAGGCGGCTCACCACGGCAAACAAGGGCGCGTCGGGCTCAATGGCCAGACCCATGGTGCCTTGCAACATGGCTTTGTTGAGCGCTTTACCGGCCATGTGGCGGGCGTCAAAGTTTTGTTCCAGCAAGCTGTCGGTGGCGGGGTTCCAGACCGTGTCGTCCACCGCGTTCAAGATGCCACTCAATGCATCGCGGCGCGCCATGAGCAAGCCGTCCAGCCCGCAGCCCTGCTCCGGCGTCTGGATTTCGCGGGCATAGGTGGGGCTCACGGTGGTAATGTGGCTGGCGTAAAACAAACCGGCTTTCATGAACGAGAGCTGGCCATGGAACTCCATGCCCTGCACATGAAAAGCCTCGCCGGGCAGGCCGAGGTCGCCAAAGTATTGCGGCCCGAACACGCCTTGGTACGCCAGGTTGTGCACGGTAAACACCGAGGGAACGCGGGTCGCACCGCGGTCGGCCCACAGCTTGAGGTAAGCGCTGGCCAAACCTGCGTGCCAGTCGTGGCTGTGCACCAACTGCGCCCGCCACAGACTGTCCATGCCATGCGCCAAGTGCGCCGCCGCCTGGCCCAGCGCGGCAAAGCGGCGGTGGTTGTCGCCATAGGGCTGCTTATTAGCGTCTTCATAGGGGTTACCAGGGCGCTCGTAGAGACCCGGGGCCATGAGCACATAAGCACCCTGCTGCATGTCACCCCGAGCCAAGGCCGGCAGGTCGCCGTAAACGACCTCCACCATCTCGCCCCAGGGCATGACAAACGCCCCTACCGGCGCGGCATTGCGCAGGCCCGCCACGATGGCCGGAAAGCCGGGTAACAGCACCCGCACATCACAGCCCGCCTCGTGCAGTGCCGCCGGCAGCGCGCCGGCAATGTCAGCCAGCCCTCCGGTTTTGAGCAGCGGGAAAATTTCAGCACTGACTTGCAGGATGCGCATAGGTTTTTTCTGTAGTGAGGGGGGAGACGCGCAGCGGCTCAGGGGGTGACCAACTTCTTCAGCATGTCTTTGGTGACCAGCACCACCCCGTTGTCGGTGCGCTCAAAGCGCGCGGCATCCGCCACCGGGTCTTCGCCGATGACCAAGCCATCTGGCACTTCCACACCCCGGTCGATGACCACCCGGCTCAGGCGGCAACCACGCCCCACGGTGACTTCGGGCAGCAGCACGGCCTGGTCGATCACGCAGAACGAGTGGATGCGCACGCTGCTAAACAACACCGAGTTGCTCACCACCGAGCCCGACACAATGCAGCCGCCCGACACCATGGTGTTGATGGCCTGACCGTGCTTGCCATCGGCGTCCTGCACAAACTTGGCAGGTGGCAACTGGCGCTGGCTGGTCCAGATGGGCCAGTTGGTGTCGTAAATGTCCAGCTCGGGCGTGACCGATGCGAGGTCGAGGTTGGCTTCCCAAAAGGCGTCGATGGTACCCACGTCGCGCCAGTAGGGCACGGCGTCCGGGGTGGACGACACACACGACATGGAGAACGGGTGCGCCACCGCCCTGCCCTCGCGCACCACGCGGGGAATCACGTCCTTGCCGAAGTCGTGGCTGGACTCGGGGTTGGCCAGGTCGTCTTCCAACAGGTCGTACAGGTACTTGGAATCGAAGATGTAAATGCCCATGCTGGCCAGAGACACGGCGTCGTTGCCGGGCATGGCGGGCGGGTTGGCGGGTTTCTCGACAAACTCGGTGATCATGCGGGTGCCGTCCACGGCCATCACGCCGAAGGCAGAAGCCTCGTCGCGGGGCACCTCGATGCAACCCACGGTGCAACCCGCGCCGCTCTCGACGTGGTCTTTGAGCATGAGCGAGTAGTCCATCTTGTAGATGTGGTCACCGGCCAGCACCACCACGTACTCGGGCTTGCTGCTTTGGATGATGTCCAGGTTCTGGTAGATCGCATCCGCCGTGCCGCGGTACCAGTGCTCTTCGTCTACCCGCTGTTGGGCGGGCAGCAGGTCGACCATCTCGTTGAGTTCAGCGCGCAAAAAGCTCCAGCCGCGCTGCAAGTGGCGCAGCAGCGAGTGCGATTTGTATTGGGTGATCACACCAATGCGGCGGATGCCGGAGTTCACGCAGTTGGAGAGCGCGAAGTCCACAATGCGGAACTTGCCGCCGAAATACACCGCTGGCTTAGCGCGGCGGTCGGTCAGCTGCTTGAGGCGGGAGCCGCGGCCACCAGCCAGCACCAGGGCGATGGTGCGACGCACCAGCATGTGGGGCTGCATGTGGCGCTCCTGGAGCGCGAGGTTGCGGGCGTTGTCTTGGGTGCTCATGGGTTTGTCTCCTGTCGCTTGGTTTTTGATGAGGTGAACGTAAGGCCTGTGCTTCTGCGGCTCAGGTCGTCACGGTGGGTTGGTTCATACCGGTGAAATGGCGGATGCGGGCCACCATTTCGGCCAGCGCAATCAGAGGTTGCAGCGCCTCTTGGGCGGGAATGTCATGGCGCGCAGCATCGGGCTCGTGGCGCTCCAGGTACACCCGCAAGGTAGCGCCCTCCGTGCCGGTGCCCGAGAGGCGGAACACCACCCGCGAGCCATCGGTAAGCACCACGCGCACGCCCTGCTTCTGGCTCACGCTGCCGTCCACCGGATCGGTGTAGGCAAAGTCGTCGGCAAAGGCCACCGGCAATCCGGCGATGGTGGTGCCACCCAAGGTAGGCAGTGCGGCCCGCAGCTCGGCCATCAAGGCATCTGCGCGCTCGGTAGGAATGCCCTCGTAATCGTGGCGGGAGTAGACACAGCGACCGTGGGCCGCCCACAACTCGCGCACCAAGGTTTCGACCGATTTGCCGCTGGCGGCAATCAGGTTGAGCCAGAACAGCACGGCCCACAAACCGTCTTTCTCGCGAACATGGTTGGAGCCGGTGCCGTAACTCTCTTCGCCACACAGGGTGACCTTGCCGTCGTCCATCAAGTTGCCAAAAAACTTCCAGCCGGTGGGGGTCTCAAAGCAAGGAATACCCAAAGCCTTGGCTACCCGGTCCACCGCGGTCGAGGTGGGCATGGAGCGGGCCACACCGGCCACACCGGCCTTGAAACCCGGCACCAAAGTGGCGTGGGCTGCAATCACCGCCAGGCTGTCGCTGGGTGACACCACAAAATTTCGCCCGACGATCATGTTGCGGTCGGCATCGCCGTCGCTCGCCGCGCCCATGTCGGGTGCGTCGGCGGCAAACAAATGGGCAATCAGGTCTTCGGCGTTCACCGGGTTAGGGTCAGGGTGCAAGCCACCGAAGTCTTCCAGCGGCGTGCCGTTGACCACCGTGCCGGCCGGTGCGCCCAGCTCGCCTTCCAGCAAGGCTTTGGCATAGGGGCCGCCCACCGCGCACATGGCGTCATACCGCAGGGTGAAGCCGCCTGCAAACAGCTTGCGGATGGCCTCGAAGTCAAACAGGCTGCGCATAACCTCGGCGTAATCGGACACGGGGTCAATGACCACCACCTCGGTGCTGCCAATGTGCTGGCTACCCAGAGCGTCCAGGCTGATGTCGGCCGTCTCCATGGTGCGGATTTCGCGGACTGACTTGGTACGCTCGTAAATGGCCTCGGTTACTTTTTCAGGCGCGGGGCCGCCATTGGCCACGTTGTATTTGATGCCGAAATCGCCATCCGGCCCGCCGGGGTTGTGACTGGCGGACAGCACGATGCCGCCGCTCGCGCCATGGCGGCGGATCACGGCACTCACTGCCGGCGTCGACAAAATGCCACCCTGCCCCACCAGCACCCGGGCATAGCCTTTGGCTGCAGCCATGCGCAATATGGTTTGGATCGCCACTCGGTTGTAAAAGCGGCCGTCACCGCCCACCACCAGCGTCAAGCCCGCTGCATCCGGCAGCACATCAAACAAAGCTTGAACAAAGTTTTCCAGATAACGGGGTTGCTGAAAGACCGTGACTTTTTTGCGCAAACCCGAAGTACCGGGGCGCTGTCCGTCAAAAGCAGAGGTGGGCAGAGTAATACGTGGCATGGTGGTGTGACAGTCGTAAAAACAAAAATGGTGGGTATGGTTCAAGTGGTCAACAGCATCAGGCTGTCCGCCTGCAGCAAGACCGAGCCAACGAGCGCGCTGCTTTCTGCGGGCAGCTCCGGGTGGGCGGTATCCAAGGCCAGGCACCAGGCACCGGGCGGCAGCTCAAACGCCTGGGCCTCACGGGCCGGGTTGAGCAGCAACACCAGTGCCTGCGGGGTGTCCGCCTGCAGGGTGACCGACATCGGGCCTCCAGCGGGGGCGTCCCAGTCGGCGGCCTGCAAGGGGCTGCCATCGGGCAGCGCCCACCGGGCTATGGGGCCGCTACCGGAGTCCGACGCATGGCCGCGCCACCAGCCGGCGGCCTGCAAGGCCTCCAGCCGCTTGCGCAAGGCAATGACACGGGCCACGAAGGCTGTTTCATGCTGCACCACAGCATCCCAGCGCAGCCAGGTGGTGGCGTTGTCTTGGCAGTAGGCGTTGTTGTTACCGCCCTGGGTGTGGCCCAGCTCGTCGCCGGCGAGCAGCATCGGGGTGCCGAGCGACAACAGCGTGGCGGCCAGCAAAGTGCGCCGATGGCGTGCACGCGCTTGCACCACGTGCGAATCGTCACTGGTTCCCTCGACCCCGTGGTTCACGCTCAGGTTGTGGCCATGCCCGTCGCGGTTGTGTTCGCCGTTGGCATCGTTGTGGCGCTCGCAGTAGCTCACCACGTCCATGAGGTTGAAGCCATCGTGCGCCGTCACCAGGTTCACGCTGCTATGGGCCGGGCGGGCGCTGGGTGTGAAGGCATCTGCCGAGCCTGCCAACCGGTTAGCCAGCGCGCCCCGGCTGGTGCTGTGGCGCAGCCAGGCACTGCGCTGGGTGTCGCGGAAGCGGTCGTTCCACTCCAGCCAGCCGGACGGAAATGCGCCCAGTTGGTAACCGCCGGGCCCGATGTCCCAGGGCTCGGCCACCATCAAGCGGTCGCGCAGCACGGGGTCTTGCGCCACCGCGGCCAGCCACGGGGCGTGTGGGTTGAAGCGGTAACCGGTGTCCCGTGTACCGCGCGCCATCACGGGCGCGAGGTCAAAACGGAAGCCATCGACCCCGTAGTCCAGCACCCAAGTGCGCAAGCTGTCCATCACGGTGCGCAGCACCAGCGGGTGGTTGAGGTTGACGCAGTTGCCGCAGCCCGTCCAGTTGATGTAACGGGCCGCATCACCGGGCTCCAAGTGGTAGTAGGTGCTGTTGGCAATGCCCCGCAGGCTCAGCGTCGGGCCGAGTTCATCGGTTTCGGCGGTGTGGTTGTAGACCACATCCAACACCACCTCCAGCCCGGCTGCGTGCAATGCGTCCACCATGGCGCGGAACTCGCTGCGCGGGGTGCTGCCCGGAGTGCCGCTCCAGTAGCGGGGCTCGGGCGCACTCCAGGCAATGGGGCTGTAGCCCCAGTAGTTACTCAGCCCCAGGTGCTGCAGGCGCTCTTCATCGGCGCGGGCTGCCACCGGCATCACGCTGAGCGTGGTCACCCCCAGAGCCGTCAAGTGGGCGATGGCTGCCGGGTGGGCAAGCCCCGCATAGGTACCCTGCAAATGCGCGGGCACGCCGGGGTGCAGCCGGGTAAAGCCCTTGACGTGCAGCTCATACATCACGCGTTGCCGCGCCTCGATGACCGGGCCGGCGGATGCAGGGGGCAAAGCGGCGGACACCCGCGCCTTCAGGGCTGTGGCCGCGTTGTCTCGGGCATCGGTTTGCTGCGAGCCCCTTGCACTCTCCGGGGTGTGGGCCCAGTGCAACTCGGAGCCGTCGTAGCGGCCCACGACCTCTAAGGCGTAGGGGTCGAGCAACACTTTGGCGGGGTTAAAGCGGTGGCCCTGCGCGGGCGCCCAAGGGCCGTGCACCCGGTAGCCGTACACCGGCCCGGCTCCGGCGCCAGGCAGCAGGCCATGCCACACGCCACCCGTGCAGCCCGGTAGAGCCAGGCGCTGGAGCTCGGTGCTGCCGGTTTCATCAAACAGGCAGAGATCCACACCGGTGGCGTCAGGCGCCGCCAGTGCAAAGTTCACCCCTTCTGCAGTGAGGCTCGCACCCCACACAGCGGCAGAACCCTGCAATAAGCTCGGCAAAGACATAGAGAGACTCATTCTTCTCCGGGAATGAGCACAAGGCATGCCAAGGGTGGCAAGGTCAGCACCAGCGACTGCCCGAGATGGTGCGCGACCACCGGCTCGCTTCGGCCGGCACACGAGCTCAGGCTGCTGCCACCATACACCCCGTTGTCGGTGTTAATGACCTCGCGCCAGGCCCCTGCCACCGGCACGCCGATGCGGTAACCCGGGCGCGGCACCGGTGTGAAGTTGCACACCACCACCATGACGCGACCGTCTTTGGCACGGCGCTGAAAAGCCACTACCGACTGGGCGGCATCGTCATGGGCGATCCACGCAAACCCTTCTTGCTGTATGTCTTGCTCATGCAGGGCGGGAAACGCGCGGTACACCCGATTCAGGTCTCGCACCAGGCGCTGCACGCCTTGGTGGCGCGGCAGCTGCTCCAGCGCCCAGGGCAGCTCGGTCGCGTCAGCCCACTCGGTGGGCTGGGCCAACTCGCCCCCCATGAACAATAATTTTTTGCCGGGGTAGGCCCACATGAACCCATAGAGCGCCCGCAAATTCGCGAACTTTTGCCACTCGTCCCCCGACATTTTCCCCAGCAGTGAGGCTTTGCCATGCACTACTTCGTCGTGCGAGAGCGGTAGCACAAAGTTTTCGGTGAACGCGTACATCAGCCCGAAGGTGAGTTGGTTCTGGTGGTGCTTGCGGTGTACGCCGTCCAGCGCCGCGTATTCCAGGGTGTCGTGCATCCAGCCCATGTTCCACTTGTAGTGAAAGCCCAAGCCGCCGCTCTGCAGGTCCGGCGATGGCGGCCGGCTTACGCCGGGGAAGGCGGTGGACTCTTCGGCCAGCGTGATCGCGCCGGGACGCTCGGTGCCGACCACATGGTTCATGCGACGCAAAAACTCAATCGCCTCCAGGTTCTCGCGTCCGCCGTGCTTATTGGGAATCCACTGCCCAGCGGCGCGGCTGTAGTCACGGTAGAGCATGGAGGCCACCGCGTCCACCCGCAGACCATCAATACCGAAGCGCTCCAACCAGTAAAGCGCATTGCTCACCAGAAAGTTACGCACTTCGGTGCGACCGAAGTTGTAGATGAGCGTGTTCCAGTCCTGGTGAAAGCCTTCTTTAGGATCGGCGTATTCGTAGAGGTGCGTGCCGTCGAACTCAGCCAGGCCGTGCGCGTCACTCGGAAAGTGCGCCGGCACCCAGTCAAGAATCACCCCCAGCCCGGCGTTGTGGGCAGCGTCCACAAAGTACTGAAAGTCTTCCGGAGACCCGAAGCGCGACGTCGGCGCAAAAAGCCCCAGTGGCTGGTAGCCCCACGAGCCATCAAACGGGTGCTCGCTCACCGGCAGCAGCTCTAGGTGGGTGAAGCCGAGTTCACGCGCATAGGGCACCAGTGTGTCGGCGAGCTCACGGTAGTTCAGCCAGCGCCAGCCGTCGGCTTTGCGCCAGGAGCCCAAGTGCACCTCATAAATGCTCAAGGGCTGGTTCAGCCCGTTGGCCTGCACGCGGTCCGCACGCATGGGCAGCCGCGGGGGCAAGCCTGCAACCACACTGGCCGTATCGGGGCGCAGCTGGGCCGCAAACGCAAACGGGTCGGCCTTGGTGGTGATGGCGCCCTTGGCGTTCCAGAGCTCAAATTTGTACAGGTCCCCCTTGCCGACATGGGGGATAAAAATTTCCCATACGCCACACTCACGGCGCAAACGCATGGGGTGGCGCCGCCCGTCCCATGCATTGAACGAGCCGACCACCGAGACCCGCTGGGCATTGGGCGCCCACACGGCAAAACTGGTGCCGTCGATGCCGCACACCCGGGCGGGGTGCGCCCCCAGACATTCATAGGGGCGCAAATGCGTGCCCTCGGCGAGCAGCCACAAATCCATCTCTTGCAACACGACCGGAAAGCGGTAGGGGTCCTCCAGGAGCGACACACCGGCAGCACTGTCATCCCAGCAGACTTCCAGTAAATAGTCCGGTACCACGAGAGCGCCCGGCAACAGGAGTGAGAACACATCAGTGCCCTCGTGGCGGGCGAGTGTTCCAAGCCGTGCGCCGGTTTCACGCTCTATAGCGCACACCTCCCGGGCTGCCGGGAACAGCGCACAAATGCGAACGCCGCCCTCTTGCAGGTGGGGCCCGAGAATGCTGAAAGGATCGGCATGTTGGGCACGCATCAAGGCACCCACGTCGTGGTCTGTCAGCATAGGTCTCTCACATTCACCAAGGGCTCACACCCGGGCTTGTCGTTGGTTTAAATCACAGCTTATTGCATAAGTCTGCAAAAAACCGGCTACCCGGTGGACTCCCGCACCAAAAGCGGAATTTTGTAACCGTTACCACCAAGAGTTACCAACATTGTGAAGCTGAAAAGCCGCTTCACGGGCCTTGACCATCAGGGTAAACGCTGGACGCGATAGCCCATTCGGCCTAATACCGCGGGCAAACCCCGATCACCTGACATGTGCAAACTCCCGACGGCGGCAAAAACCCGTTGCCCTGAGCGATGCAGCGCGTCAATCTGGTGCGCCATGGCGGGGTTTCGCTGGTCCAAAAGACGCTGCATTTGTAACTTTTCCGAGGGAGTTACCAAGCACTCGCACCACTGCTCATACGTGTCCAGCCGCTGCTGATCACCGTGCTCCCACATGCTGACCAGCTCCAGCAAGCTCTGGCGTGCGGTGCCGGCCTCAAGCTCACGCAAACCGTCTTCCAGCATTTGGCGGGCTTCGGCGGCGTCTGGCGACAGCAGGGCTTGTAACTGCAGCTCCACGGTTTCCAGCGACACGACAGGCATGCCCCGCTGTTGTGCAAACAATGCCAGAAAGGTTTCTGAACCAAACTGCGCATCCAGCCCGTCGCGCCGCGCTAGGGCGAGCGCCACCCCGGAGAGCAGCAATTCCGCAGGGCTCAGCCCCACGGCCTGGATCGGGAGACACTGCGCCTGCAACTGGCGCTCCAAGCGCTGGCGCTGCCCGGGCGCCAGCGGCCGCACCGGCGCTTGCGCCAGGGCAGCCCCCATGCGGCGGACGTTGTCAGCATCCAGAGGATTGAGCTCCAGCGCGAGAGTGGTGGCATCTTGCAAAGCCGCCGCCATGGCCGGGCCAGCGGCCAACCAAGTTTCACGGCCCACATGCAGCGTGCCATAAAGGTAGGAGCTGTGCCCGTCCTTGGTGACCCGCCACAAAAACCCGCGATCTCGCGCTTGGGCCTGCGACGCTGCGAACAACTCGGCACTCAAGGACTTGCGCTCTGGGGGGCAGTTTTCCCCCGTGGCAGAAGCCGAAATACAGAAACCCAGTAAACAGCAGCACAACATCCACTGCTGGAAGGTGCGCCAGAGGTACCTAGCGTTCATGGACTTTGCGAACCGTTTTACGCAAGCGTTCCACCATAGCCGCCGTTGCTTCTTGACATACATTCAAAGTGACCCTGTTTCCCCCATTCAAGAGCTGGCCATCCTGAACGCTAGACGCCGTCGCACAAGCGGAGGGTTGTTGCGCGCTTGCAGCACTTAACTCCAGCAACTCTTTGCTGAGCTTTTGCATGCGTTGCACGTCGGACAGGTAATTGCGCTCCGAGTGCACCACCTCCAGCATTTCAGCACCTTCCGGCGTGCGAACCAAGCGGCATCGCCCGTAATCCCGAGGTAACACCAATCTCAGCGAGAGCTTCTTGTCGCGGGAAAGTACCTGACCATCCACCAAAGTAAAGGTGCGCTTGTCTTGGTCAAATACGAACACTGAGTACAAGCCGGTTTTCGAGTTTTGAGGCATGACATCGACAAACCCGTTTCGCAGGGCGCGAACCTCTTCAGGGACCTTGTAACTCTCGACTTTCATCACGGGACAGCGCTCAACCAAGCTCTCCAAAGTACTCGACTCGTACTGCTTGATCGCCTTAGGACTGTTACTGAACTGGATGGGCGCCTGAGCCAAAGCCATGGCCGGCAACATCAGCAACGCTATCGTGAATACCCTGATCATTTTTTAGAAAAAGTCCGAAATTTATTGAGAGAATGGCGCCGGCATTTCGCGGGCCATTAAAAACAATAGCTTAGCGCCATCAGGCAGCAGCACTGTGGCTCGTCACCGCCAAACTTTTAAACTCGTCACACACCTACCCATGAAAACATCCATCTCGTTTCCACAATCTTCTTCCGGTGCCTACGTAGGCGCCACATTCGCTTGTCTAGGCTTGGGCGCCGGTGGGTTTCTGCTAGGCCTGTGGAATGCGGAAATGCAACTGAACGAGAGAGGCTACTACTTCACCTTACTGGCCTTCGGATTGTTTGCCGCCGTTTCGCTGCAAAAATGCGTGCGCGACAAGCTTGAAGGCATTCCAGTGTCTGGTGCGTATTACGGCATTTGCTATTTGGCAGTCGGCTTGTCGCTGCTATTGCTTGGCACTGGCTTGTGGAACGCGACCCTGCTGCTCTCCGAAAAAGGTTATTACGCAATGTCCTTCGTACTAGCCTTGTACAGCGCCGTGACCGTCCAGAAAAATGTGCGGGACAAAAAGGCAACCGCCGCCGGCAACGACAGCGATACCCTGCAGTAAATCAGTCTTCTAACGTGGCTTACGGGCCGCTTTGAAAGCCGGCTTTGGCGCGCCGGTGTCGCGTGGCGGCAGGCCGGTGTGCTGGGTCAGCATGCGCCCTTTTACCGGAGTGGCTGCCTTGCCGAGCGGCTGCACGCGGCTGGCGGTGGCCTTCACCGGTGCGGCGGTCGAGTTCTTTTTGCGGGCGCTCTGGTAACCACCGTCCACCAAGGGTTGGAAGGTGGGGATCAGGTGGTGCTTGCCGTTGCCGATGAGGTCGGCGCGGCCCATGGTCTTGAGCGCTTCGCGCAGCAGGGGCCAGTTGTTGGCATCGTGGTAGCGCAAAAACGCCTTGTGCAGGCGGCGGCGCTTTTCGCCCCGCACGATATCGACCGTTTCGTCTTCACTTTGGGCGGTGCGGTGCACGCGCTTCAAGGTATTGCGGCCTGAGTGGTACATGGCGGTGGCAGTGGCCATGGGGCTCGGGTAGAAGGTTTGCACCTGGTCGGCGCGGAAACCATTCTTCTTGAGCCAGATGGCCAGGTTCATCATGTCTTCATCGGTGGTGCCGGGGTGGGCAGCGATGAAATACGGAATCAGGAACTGTTTTTTGCCGGCCTCGAGCGAGAACTTTTCAAACAGCTGCTTGAACTTGTCATAGCTGCCAATGCCGGGCTTCATCATCTTGGTGAGCGGGCCCTGCTCGGTGTGCTCCGGCGCGATCTTGAGGTAGCCGCCCACGTGGTGCTGCACCAGTTCTTTCACGTACTCGGGGCTCTTGACGGCCAGGTCGTAGCGCAGGCCGGAGCCGATCAAAATCTTCTTGATGCCCTTGAGCGCCCGCGCGCGGCGGTAGATCTTGATGAGCGGATCGTGGTTGGTGGTCAGGTTCTGGCAGATGCCGGGGTACACACAGCTGGGCTTGCGGCAGGCGGCTTCAATCTCGGGGCTGCGGCAGCCCAGGCGGTACATATTGGCGGTGGGGCCACCCAAGTCGGAGATGGTGCCCGTGAAGCCCTTGACCTTGTCGCGGATGTCTTCCACCTCTTTGATGATGGACTCTTCCGAGCGGCTTTGGATGATGCGGCCCTCGTGCTCGGTGATGGAGCAGAAGGTGCAGCCGCCGAAACAGCCGCGCATGATGTTGACTGAGAAGCGGATCATTTCCCACGCGGGGATTTTGGTCGCGCCGTCGTGGCTGCCGCTCTCGTCCGCATAGGTCGGGTGCGGGCTGCGGGCATACGGCAGGTCGAAGACAAAGTCCATTTCCGCAGTGGTGAGCGGAATGGGTGGCGGCGTGATCCACACGTCACGGGCGGTCACGCCCTCGCCATGGGCCTGCACCAGCGCGCGCGCGTTGCCGGGGTTGGTTTCCAGGTGCAGCACGCGGTTGGCGTGGGCATACAAAATCGGGTCGCTCTTGACTTGCTCGTAACTCGGCAGCCGGATCACCGACCGCTCACGCGGCGGCACTTTGAGCTTGCCCTTGCCGCTGGACAGTGCAGGGTTGGCAAAAAAGGTCAGCGGGGCAATGGCGGCATTGACCTCCGGTTTTGAACCATTTTGGCCTGCAGCCCCCGTATTATCTGCGCGATCAGCTCCTGATTTCATAGCACCTGCTGCCTCGGCAGCTGCAGCGGTGGCTTGGGCCTCTTCGTCTTTGGCGCAGGTGGCGCCGTTCTCGGCAGCCAGCTCGCTGGTGGTCATGTAGGGGTTGACATGGGCCTCGACGCGGCCCGGCTCGTCCACGGTCGTGGAGGTGATCTCAAACCAGTCTTTACCCGACGCATCGTCCGGGCGGCGCACAAAAGCGGTGCCCCGCACATCCGTGATGCTCTCGACCGGCTCCTTGGCGGCCAGGCGGTGGGCGATTTCCACAATCGCGCGCTCGGCGTTGCCGTAGAGCAGCAAATCGCACTTAGCGTCCACCACGATGCTGCGGCGGACCTTGTCGCTCCAGTAGTCGTAGTGCGCGATGCGGCGCAAACTGCCTTCGATGCCGCCCAGCACAATGGGCGTGTCTTTGAAGGCCTCGCGGCAGCGCTGGCTGTACACAATGGCGGCGCGGTCGGGGCGCTTACCGCCCACATCGCCGGGGGTGTAGGCGTCGTCGCTGCGGATTTTGCGGTCCGCGGTGTAGCGGTTGATCATGGAATCCATGTTGCCGCTGGTCACGCCCCAGAATAAATTGGGCTTGCCCAAGGCCTTGAAGGCTTCGGCGCTGGTCCAATCCGGCTGGGCAATGATGCCTACCCGGAAGCCCTGGGCTTCAAGCATGCGGCCAATGACCGCCATGCCGAAGCTCGGGTGGTCGACGTAGGCATCGCCCGTCACGATGATGATGTCGCAACTGTCCCAGCCGAGCTTGTCCATTTCCGCGCGGCTCATGGGCAAAAAGGGGGCCGTGCCGAAGCGGGACGCCCAGTACTTGCGGTAACTGGAAATCGGCTTGGCGGCGCGCGCGAAGAAGGAGACGTCGACTGGGGCGTTCATAGGAATCCGGGGGATAACCCGCGAGTGTAAGGTTTTAGGCGTACCAATGCACTTGGAGGGGCTTCTCGCAGGGGCTGGTAATTCCGTTTTTGAAGAGTGCGTCTCCTGCGGGACTGTGCGCAATCGGAAATTACATTGAGTTTTGACTTCCGAAACCGCCAAATGCATGATTTTCACCGGTACAAACCCCCATGCCCCGAGTTGGGGCGGCACTAAATTTGCTGTGGTTAGCCCGTAGAATGATTTTTTCTTTTCTTAACCGCCGGCGCAGTCCGGCAAATCAAAGGACTTTTCCATGAAGAAACTCCTGCTGGCACTGGCAGCAACCTCCGTTTTGGCTGCTTGCGGCAAAAAAGAAGAAGCCGCTCCTGCAGCGCCTGCTGCCCCCGCATCGGCTCCTGTCGCTGCAGCTCCCGCTCCTGAAGTCGGCCCTCTGAAGGTCGCCATCGACCCCACCTACGAACCCTTCACCTTCAAGTCCGCCGATGGCCAGCCCACCGGCTTCGACGTGGATGTGGCCAACGCCCTGTGCGAGCAGATCAAGCGCAAGTGCGAATTCGTCGAACAAGTCTGGGACAGCATGATCCCCGGCCTGAACGCCAAGAAATACGACGTCATCATTTCCTCCATGTCCATCACCGATGACCGCATGAAGGAAGTCGACTTCACCGACAAGTACTACAACACCCCTAGCCGCATCGTGCTGAAAAAGGGCGTGAAGTTCACGGACGCAGCCTCCATCAAGGGCAAGAAAATCGGTGTATTGAAGGGCTCTACCCAAGAAAAATACGCCATGGGCGACTTGAAGCCAGCCGGCGTAATCGTGAACTCCTACGAAGCCCAGGATCAGGTCTACCTGGACATCAAGTCCGGCCGTCTGGACGGTACTGTTGCCGACTACATGGAAGTCACCGGTGGCTTCCTGTCCAAGCCTGAAGGCGCCAAGTACGAGTTGGTCGGCCCCGACCTGAAGATGCCCCAGTACTTCGGCTACGGCGCAGGTATTGCACTGCGCAAGGGTGAAGACAAGCTCAAGGGCGAGCTGAACGAAGCGATCAAGGCCATCCGCGCCAACGGCACCTACAAGACCCTGAACGACAAGTACTTTGCCAAGTACAACATCGACGTTTACGGCGAATAAATCTTGTAAAAACTACACAACGGGGCGCAACTGTGCGCCCCGTTGTGTTCCATGCGCCCACAGGCTTTCATGAATTCTTATTACGTTGCCATCCTGCAGGGCTCGGTACTAACCATTGGCGTATCGCTGTGTGCTCTGCTGGTGTCCATTGCCCTCGGCCTGCTGGGCGCAGCAGCCAAACTCTCCGGCCGCCCCGTGTTGGTCGCCCTCTCCACCGCTTACACCACTGTCATCCGCGGGGTGCCTGACCTCGTGGTGATGCTGCTGGTTTTTTACGGCGGCACCATCGGACTGAACCACTTGCTGGAACTGGCGGGCAGCAAAAAAACCGTCGACATCAACCCTTTTCTGGCCGGCGTGCTCACGATCGGCTTTATTTACGGCGCCTACATGACGGAAACTTTCCGGGGCGCCATTTTGTCTATCCCCAAGGGCCAGATGGAAGCCGCCTGGGCCTTCGGCATGGGGCGTGTGCGCGCGTTTGTGCGCATTACCGCACCGCAAATGGTGCGCTACGCCCTGCCCGGCTTCACTAACAACTGGCTGGTACTGATCAAGGCCACCGCGTTGGTGAGTTTGATCGGGCTCAAGGAAATGACTTATCTCTCGAAGCAGGCCAGTGCCGCGACGCGCTCGCCCTTTGAGTTTTTCCTGTTCACGGCAGCGCTGTTTTTGATTTACACCAGCATCTCGCTGTATGTGCTGCGCAAAATCAATGCGCGCTACAGCCTCGGCACCAAGCGGGGTGAGCTATGAAATGGCATGTGATTTTTGAGCCGCAAAATCTGCAGCTCTACCTCACCGGCATCAGCACCACCCTGGGTCTGCTGCTGTCTTCCCTGGCTATTGGCGCCGTTTTGGCTTTGGTGTTTGCGCTGGCCCTCACCAGCCGCTGGGCAGTGCTGCGTTGGGTGGTGGGAGCCTACACCTACGTGATTCGCGGTACCCCGCTGTTGATTCAGGTGTATCTGATTTATTACGGCTTGGGCCAACTGGAGTGGATTCAGGCACGCTGGGACGATGTGTGGCCCTGGACGCACTTTAAAGAGCCTTTTTTCTGCGCCCTGTTGGCCTTCAGCCTGAACACCGCGGGCTACACCGCCGAAATGTTGGCCGGTGCCATTCGCGAGACGGCTGCCGGTGAAATTGAGGCGGCCCAGGCCTACGGCATGAGCCGGTTCCAAGCCATGCGCCGCATCGTGCTGCCCAGCGCCTTGCGCCGCACCCTGCCCGCCTACAGCAATGAAGTGGTCATGATGCTGCAAAGCACCAGCCTGGCCAGCGCCGTGCCCAGCATGCTGGACGTCACCGCCGCGGCGAGCCGCATCTACTCGGACTACTACCTGCCTTTCGAGGCCTACTTGGCCGCTGCAGCCATTTACCTGGTGGCGTCGTTTTGCCTGATCGGCATGTTCCGTTTGGCAGAAAAGCATTTTCTGGCGTACTTGGCCCCCCGCAAACACTGACCACCATGCAACGCAAAGACCACCCCTTGTTGTCCAACAGCTTGGGCAGCCATCGCAGCCTGAGCAGTTTTCACTACGGCACACCCGGCCTTGGGCCCAAGGTGTATGTGCAGGCCAGTTTGCACGCCGAAGAGTTGCCCGGCATGTTGGCCGCCTACCACCTGCGTGCCCTATTGGACAAAGCCGAAGCGGCCGGCCAACTCCGTGGCGAAGTGATTCTGGTTCCGGTCGCCAACCCGATCGGGCTGGCCCAGCGCATTGACCACAAGCCGATGGGGCGCTTTGAGCTGGACAGCTCGGAGAACTTCAACCGCCACTACCCCGACCTGGCCAAAGAGGTGTACGACACCGTCAAGCCCCAGTTGGACCAGGATGCCCAGGGCAATGTCCTCAAGGTCCGCCGTGCCATGGCGGCCTACTTGCAGCAGTGGCAACCTGCGACCGAGCTGCAAAGCCTGCGCAAAACCCTGTTGCTGCTGGCGCACGACGCAGACCATGTGATTGACCTGCATTGCGACTGCGAAGGCGTCATGCACTTCTACACCGAAGAGCCCTGCTGGCCCCAGCTGGAGCCGCTGGCGCACTTGCTGCAGGCGCAGGCCATTTTGTTGGCCCGCAATTCGGGCAGTGGCCCGTTTGACGAATGCTTGTCCGGTGCCTGGTGGCAACTGGCGGAACGTTTGAAGCAAGACGGCCTGACGGTTCCCCTGCCTCAGGGTTGTAACAGCACCACGGTCGAGCTGCGCGGCGAGGCCGATGTGTCCCACACCTGGGCGCAAGCCGATGCACAAGCCGTGTTTGATTTCTTGTGCGTTTCGGGCGCGGTGCACACCACGACTCCCGTGCGCATTCCCGCGCCGGCAGCCCAAGCGACGCCCTTGGCAGGTTCTGAGACACTGCGCACGCCGTGCCCCGGCGTCGTGGCTTATGTGGCCGATGTGGGCCGAGTATTGCAGGTCGGCGACCTCGTTGCCGAGGTGATCAACCCGATTGAGAACACCTGCCACCCGATCTACGCCGGCGTTGCCGGTGTGTTTTATGCCCGGGTGCGGGATCGCTATGCCCATGCCGGAGCCGAAATCGGCAAGATCGCCGGCGCCACCGCCTTCCGGACGGGTGAGCTTCTGGGCGCTTGAGCGCCAGCTTGCCCTCCACCGAAACCTGATACGACTGCCCAGACCATGACCGAACCCAAAACCCTGAAACTCCAGGTCGAAAACATCCACAAACGCTTCGGCAGTAACGAGGTGCTCAAAGGGGTGTCGCTCTCGGCGCATGCCGGCGATGTCATCAGCATCATCGGAAGCTCCGGCTCTGGCAAAAGCACCTTTTTGCGCTGCATCAACATGCTGGAAAAGCCCCACCAGGGCCGCATCCAGGTGGCGGGTGAAGAGCTCGCCCTCGTGGCCGGCCCTACCGGCGAGCTGGTCGCCAAAGATGCCAAGCAACTGCAGCGCCTGCGCACCAAGCTGGCCATGGTGTTTCAGCACTTCAACCTCTGGGCCCACATGACGGTGCTGGAAAACATTATTGAAGTCCCCGTGCATGTGCTAGGCGTCCCCAAAGACGAGGCCGTGGCAACCGCGCGCAAGTACCTCGCCAAAGTGGGTCTGACCGGTGTGGAAGACCGCTACCCCGCCCACATGAGCGGCGGGCAGCAACAGCGCGTAGCCATTGCCCGCGCGTTGGCGGTAGAGCCCGAAGTCATGCTCTTTGACGAACCGACCAGCGCGCTCGACCCCGAGCTGGTGTCCGAAGTGTTGCGCGTCATGAAGAGCCTGGCCGAAGAGGGCCGCACTATGGTGGTGGTGACGCACGAAATGGGCTTTGCGCGTGAGGTGTCTAACCACCTGATCTTCCTGCACAAGGGCCTGATTGAAGAGCAAGGACACCCCGCGCAAGTTTTAGCGGCGCCCAAGAGCGAACGGTTGGCGCAATTTTTGTCGGGAAGCCTGAAATAGTTTCAGACCGGAGCGGCTGTGAGCGTCAAAAACGACACGTCCACCCTGTTCGAGTACCTGCCTATCGGTGCTTATCGCGTAGGGCTGGACGGCCGGATTCTGCAAGCCAACCGCGCTTTCGTGCGCATACACCAATGCAGAGATGAGCTGCAACTCACCGAGCGCCTGCAGGCCTGCGGTTTCAACCCCTATGTGCAGCCCCAGCGTCACAAAGACCTGGTCGATGAATTGCACAAACACGGCAAAGTCAGTGACTTCGTGTCCGAGATGTTCCGCCTGCAAAACGGTGAGCGCTTCTGGGTCCGGGAGCATGCCCATGCGCTCTACGACAGGTACGGCAAAGTCGTGGCCTTTGAGGGCACGATCGAAGACATCACCCGCGAGCGCAAAGCCCGCGCCGCGCTGCGCAAGAGCGAAGCGATGCTGCGCAATGTAATGCAGACCATTCCTGACCAGATCTGGGTCAAAGACCTTCAGGGCGTGTACCTCACTTGCAATGGAGCCTTTGCAGATGCTTTGGGGGTGCAGATCGAAGACATCGTTGGTACCCGGGATGCGAATTGGGTCGAAGAAACTATTGCGGCGGAATTCATGCTGTCGGACCAATGGGCACTGCAAAGCGGCAGGACTGTGAGCTTTGAAGAAAGCAACGTCACCAAAATCAACCCTGACGGTTTGCTGTTCGAAGTCAACAAAACTCCCATGCGCGACGCGCAAGGCAAAGTGATCGGCGTTTTGGGCGTGTCCCGCAACATCCAGGATCGTAAAGACGCAGAAGCCCTGTTGCGCGACACCACCGAACAGCTGGAACTCGCCATCATGGGCGCCGAACTGGGCCGGTGGGACCACGACTTGCGCCACGAGCCCGGGTACCTGATGGACCAGCGTGCCTTCGCCATGCTGGGCCACATGCCGGGTGACGCACAGGCGCCGCGGTCCTGGAGCCAATTTATCCACCCCGACGATCTGGCCCATGTCGCAGGAGCGGTGCACCAACACCTGCAAGGGCAAAGCGCTTCTTTTCAGGCGGAGTACCGGGCCCAACATGCCAGCGGGCGGTGGATCTGGCTGAGCAGCCGTGGCAAGATTGTGCAGACCAGCCAAGACGGTATTCCTCAGCGGATGGTGGGCACCTTGATGGATATCACCAACCGCAAGCAAGCCGAGCAGTCTTTGCTGGCCGCACAGGCTGAACTGCAAGCCACGCTGGACGCCCTACCCGACTTGCTGTTCGAGTTCAGCAGCCAAGGCCATTACCGTGCCGTGCATAGCCACAACAAAAGTGCCCTGATTCAAGACCCGCAGATGCTGATTGACCGCACCGTGCAGGAAGTACTCCCGCAAGAGGCGGCTGCAGCCTGCATGGCCGCTATCGAGCAGGCATCGCACAATGGGCGCTCGGATGGCGTGCAATACAGCTTGGAGAGTGCCAGCGGCCGCGTGTGGTACGAGCTGTCTGTCGTGCGCAAACCGGCGGTTGGTAACGAAGAGACGCGATTCATAGCCATTGCCCGCGACATCACGGAGCGCAAGGTAGCCGAAGAGGCCATCCGGCACCTGGCCTTTCACGATGCGCTCACCAGCCTGCCCAACCGGCGCCTGCTGAACGACCGCTTGCAGACCGCCATGGCCCAGAGCCAGCGGAGTGCTGAGCTTGGTGCGCTGTTGTTTATCGATCTGGATCGGTTTAAACAGCTCAACGACACCCGTGGGCACGATGTGGGCGACCTGCTGCTCCAAGAAGTGGCGCGTCGACTGCAGCGCAATGTGCGCCAGGTGGACACCGTAGCCCGGCTCGGCGGGGACGAGTTTGTGGTGTTGCTGCAGAACCTGGGACCTGACCCGGGTGCGGCACGGCTGCACGCATCCATGATCAGCTACAAGATATTGGCCAGCCTGAATGAGGACTTCACCTTGGCCGGCCAGTCACACAAATCCACGCCCAGCATCGGAGTAACTTTGTTCTCGGGCAGCCGGACCCAGGCGGCCGAGGCCCTCAAAAACGCCGATACTGCCATGTATGCGGCCAAACAGCGCGGGCGCAACAACGTGTGCTTTTATGAAGATATGCCACCAGCGCCCGCTAATACTGCACCTACCGCTATAAATTAAATAGCGCTCCAGCACTTTCAACCCGAACGCGTGTATGTTGAACTTTCTTCCCCTCCCTCTGGTCGCACTCATCGCCGGCGTGCTGTTAACACTGAACATCTTGTTCTGGGTGCCTATTCTGTTGGTGTTTGCTGCCGTCAAGCTGCTTTTGCCATTCAGGGCTGTGCGCCTGCGCATCGATCCGGTCATTCTTTCCATTGCGGAGAGCTGGATCAGTTGCAACAGCGGCTGGATGAAACTCACCCAGAAGACCACCTGGAATGTGCAAGGACTGGAAGGCCTTCGCCCGGACCAGTGGTACATGGTGAGTAGCAATCACCAGAGTTGGGTGGATATTTTTGTGTTGCAGCACCTGCTCAACCGGCGTATCCCGCTGCTCAAGTTTTTTCTCAAACAGCAGCTGATCTGGGTTCCAGTGATGGGGCTGGCGTGGTGGGCACTGGAATTTCCGTTCATGCGCCGCCACAGCAAGGCCTATTTGAAAAAGCATCCTGAAATGCGGGGCAAAGATCAAGAAACCACCCGCAAAGCCTGCGAGAAATTCGCCCTGATCCCCACCAGCGTCATGAATTTTCTAGAGGGCACACGCTTTACGCCCGCCAAGCACGCCCGGCAGCAGTCGCCTTACCCGCACCTGCTCAAGCCCAAGGCGGGAGGGCTTGCGCTTGCCTTGCAAGCCATGGGCAACAAGTTTCACAGCGTGTTGGACATTACGATTTACTACCCCGACGGGGTGCCCACGTTCATGGACTTTCTGTGCGGGCGTATGCGCCGTGTTGTGGTCCGGGCCCGCACGATCAGTGTGCCGGTGGCGCAACAGAGTGGCGACTACGGCACCGATGCCGAATTTCGCGCCGGTTTTGCAGCCTGGGTAGCGGGCATCTGGCAGGAAAAAGAAGCCTTGATGTCGGCGCTGGAAGCCGAGCTCCCGCCGCGCTAACACCTCCACAGGGGAGCTGCCCTCCCCACTGAGTGCTCAGGGCTTGGCGGAGGTGCTGAGTGCTGACAGGGCGCGCATCTAAGCCCCCAGATCGGAACCCACCAGATCGCGGATCGATTGATCGGGACGCTCTACCCGGATACCTTGTGCCGCCAAACGCGCAGTAATCGCAGCCAAGTCCACCCCAGCCACGGGCGCCACGGCGCTCAGCGGGGCCGCAGCCATCATTTGAATGGGGGCGACAAACGGCGGCTTAGAGTCGCCGCCCCCCAAGTTGACAAAGCTTGCCGCCAGCAACAACGCAAAGCCGATGACCACCCAGCGCCCTACTCCGGTTTTGAAATAGCGCTTGAACGCAGCCACGTTGAGCAACACGTGCAGGACCACTACGATGACAAAAATCCAACTCAGCCACTCGTGCGCGAGTTTGTTGAATCCGGAATCCAGATGAAAAAACATCAAAATGCCGGTGACTGAGAGCAAGGCAAAGCTGCCAATGACAGCAGGGGTGATCCAAGGGCGCTGCGCACTGACTTTCATTTTTAGTTCCTCCGTTGATTCTTGTATTGTTTCAACCGGAGATGAAGCCCCCTTAGCCGGTGTGTCGCGACTCTGTAAAGTTCACAAGGGCCTGCAACACTGCCTTAGGAATGCGGCAGGGCTTCAAGCTTGCGGACTGCAAGCAACCGATGCGGATACGACCTTCCGCCAGCAGTGTCTGCCCGCGCCACACTTGCTGCGCAATCACCATGCTGGCGGCGCCCTGTTCTTCAATGCGGACGGTAACGTCCAGCAGGTCATCCAAACGGGCGGAACTGACATAGCGGGTCTGCACCTCTGCCACCACAAACATTGCGCCCGTCTCATCACGCAGCTGCTGCTGTTCTACGCCTGCCGCGCGCAGCCACTCGGTGCGGGCACGTTCAAAAAACTTGAGGTAGTTGGCATAAAACACCACGCCTCCGGCGTCGGTGTCCTCCCAGTACACACGCACCGGAAAACGGAACTCTGTCATGAGGTCCGCGCCAAAGCTTCGAGCTGCAGGGTGGCCGCAGCCCAGCCTTCATTGAACCCCATAGCTTCGTGCTGCTGCATGTCGGCCTCAGACCAATGCAGGGCACGCGCCAGGTAGTGCGTGCCGCCCTCCGGGGCGTCGGCCAGCGTAATTTCGCCCACCATAAAAGCCTTGCCACTGGGCACCCACGCACTGGTAAACGCGTCGGTGAACACCAGTTTGCGATCAGGCTCCACCTGCAGAAAAACGCCTGCATTGGGCATCTGCTCACCATTCGGACCCACCATATGGGTCAGGAACCGCCCCCCCGCTTGTAACTCAATAACGGCGTGGCTCACGCTCCACGGCTTGGGGCAAAACCATTGGCAGAGCAGCTCTGGCTCCGTCCAACAGCGCCATACGGCCTGGCGTGGCACTTTCAGAACGCGATCCAGACTTAAGGGAAATAAAGGCGACGTCATAGAACTCAACTCCTCCAAGTGTGGTTCAAAGTGTAGCGATGCGACTGCCATCGCCCGCCAAAAGAAAACGGGCCCGAAGGCCCGTCAGAAAAAAAAGAAAAGCGGGGAGCTTTACTTCTTTTCCATCATCTTTTTGCATTCCATCTTCATTTTTTCGTCCGCTTTGCTTTGATCCATTTTTTTGCATTCCTCCATCTTCTTGTCATCCTTCATGGCTCCCCCGTGGGAAGCTGCAAACGTGCCGAATGAGGCAGTGGCAAAAGCAGACGCAATCACGATGCTGAAAAACTTATTCATGGTTAGACTCCAATGACAGGGTTAACTCCCACCGGGATAGGTGGAAACTGCAATGTACGCCACATATGAAACCAGCAAAACCGCTAAATTCAATTCGTACTAGGGTTTACATCAGTGTTTTGTGCTTGGCGGCTCTGATACTGCCAACACTATCCCACGCCACGCCTTATCAACCGGCTTCAGACGACCAGATTCTTGAAAAGCTCCCGGGCCGTTCGGGAGACACGAGCATGAAGGAACTGGCTGCACTGCGCGCCAACGCGCAAGCGGAGCCGGCTAACGCCTCCACCCAAGCCGCTCTGGCACAGCGCTACATCGATCTCGCTACGGCCCGTGGAGACCCACGCTACATTGGCTACGCAGACGCTCTGCTGCGACGCTTCACCCAGCCCTTTTCCGCCGAACTCTTCACAGTTCGAGGCGTGACACGTCAATATCGTCATGATTTTCAAGGTGGCCTGCAGGACTTCGCACAGGCGCTCAAACTGGACCCGGAATACGCGGAGGCGCATGCCTGGCGGGGCGCTATTTACTTGGTGCAAGCAGACTATCCGGCCGCAAACAAAGAGTGCTCAGCCCTGAAGGGCCTGGGGCGCGAGGCACTGCATGGTGCCTGCCAGGGCTTGGCCCAGGCCTATGCGGGTGAACTAGGCATGGGGTACCAGACGCTATTGAAGACTTTGGATGGCACCCGGTCTGACGCGAGTCGCCTCTGGTTACTGACCCGTTTAGGGGAGCTCGCTGCTTGGCAGGGCCGGCCTGAAGTGGCCAGGCGGCACTACCAACAGGCAATGGCCCTAGGCCAGGATGATGTGTACCTCTTAGCCGCATGGTCCGACTTCCTGCTAGACAACGGCCAAGCTCGCGAAGTTGCAAAACTGCTGTCAACTTGGGAAGCGGCAGACAGCCTCCTGGTGCGCCTTGCCATTGCAGAAGGACTGATAGGCAGCGCCTCCACCCAGCGCCACCGCGACATGTTGAGGGACCGCTTCGCAGCCGCGCGAGCGCGAGGTGACACAACCCATCTGGCTGAAGAAGCCCGCTTTGAGCTGCAGGTGCGCAAGGACCCGGCGACGGCAGTGCGGCTCGCGCAAGAAAACTATGCCTTTCAGCGTGAACCACGCGATGCCCGCATACTCCTGGAAACGGCGATCGCGGCCCGACAAACCCAGGCTGCGCAGCCGGCGCTCGACTGGCTGCAGTCCAGCAAGTTTGAAGACCCCCGCATGCGGCAACTCGCGAGGGAACTGCGATGAATTGGCGATTCCTCTGTTTTTGGCTGCTGAGTCTGTGGTGGCTTCCGGCGCAAGCCCACAAAGCTAGTGACAGTTACTTGATCCTGGAGGTTCAAGGGGCAGAAGTGCGTGGTCAATGGGACATCGCACTCCGGGACATCGACTTTGCCATCGGTCTCGATGCCAATGGTGACGGCAAGATTACCTGGGGGGAAGTGCGCAGCAAACATACGGAAGTCGAGGCCTGGAGCACCAGTGCCCTGACGCTATCGCGCGGCGGGGCCTGCCGGATTTCCGTCACGGAGCACCTGATCGACGAACACACCGATGGCGCCTATGCGGTGATGCGCTTGCAGGGGCAGTGCCCGGCAAGTGCTGCCCCCTTTCAGGTGAACTACCGGTTGCTATTCGGCATGGATGCTCTGCACCGCGGCCTCTTGCGTCTGAACCTCGACGGGCAAACGGTCTCCACCATCTTCTCGCCAGAATCATCTGAGCAGGAATTCGCGTCCGGCGAGTTATCAGGCCTCAGTCAGTTTGGCGCGTTTCTGGTGCAAGGTGTGTGGCACATCTGGATCGGGTTTGACCACATACTTTTCCTACTGGCCTTGCTCCTGCCGGTGGTGTTGGTGCGCTCGCGGGACCAATGGAGTCCTATCTCCAACCTCAAGGCCGCAGGCCGGGAAGTGCTGTGGGTGGTCACTGCCTTCACGGTTGCACACTCCATCACCCTCACGCTGGCTGCATTGCAAGTCGTTGAGTTGCCCTCGCGCTGGGTGGAATCCGTCATTGCACTGTCAGTGGTGTTGGCGGCCGCCAACAACCTCTACCCTGTCGTGGGAGAAAAACGCTGGGTCGCCGCCTTTCTCTTCGGCCTCATTCACGGCTTTGGCTTTGCCAGTGTTTTGAGCGAATTGGGCCTTCCGAGCGCCACGCTGGTGATCAGCCTGGTGGGCTTCAATGTCGGCGTGGAGCTCGGGCAACTCGCGATCGTCGCGGTGTTCTTGCCACTTGCCTTTGCTTTAAGAAAGACGCGCTTTTATCAAAAAGGTGTGTTTGCCGGCGGCTCCGCGCTCACGATGGTCCTGGCCCTGGTGTGGCTGGTTGAGCGCGCTTTCGATTTGAAGTGGATCACCGCGTGAATCAGGCGGTCATTCGAAGCGCATCCCACATCAACTTTATCGACACCGCAAACAGGCTGAACTGCACCAGGCGGTAGAACCATTGGTCGGCAATTCGCTTCGTTAAAAACGCCCCTGCAAAGGCCCCCGCCAGCGCAAAAGGCACCAACCACGCGATGGACTGCAAGGACGCGACCGAGTAGGGGCGCAGGCTCTGGTAGGGAATGATTTTGGCGGCA
This sequence comes from Rhodoferax sp., assembly GCF_013297935.1. Taxonomy (GTDB): domain Bacteria; phylum Pseudomonadota; class Gammaproteobacteria; order Burkholderiales; family Burkholderiaceae_C; genus Allorhodoferax. The sequence continues at coordinate 55,415 of NZ_JAAFIX010000008.1, forward strand.
TTGATCACCGCAAACACAATGGTCGACGTGCCCGCAAATGCCGCTTTGGGCAGCTTTTGCGGCAGCATGTACACCTGGTATGGCGGCGCTCCGGCGTGAGAAATGAAGCTAGTGAAACCCGCCAACGTGCCCCAGAACCAGCCTTTGCCCCAATGAGGCGGCTGCGCTTTCACTGCGCTCTGGTCGCGCAACCACATATTGAGGCAAAACCCGACCCCCACCATGCCGATCATCAGCATGATCGCCCGGTCCGACACCATAGACGCCGTGGCCCAGCCGACCCCGACGCCCACCACCCCGGCAGGAATCAAAATTCTCAGGTTCGGCGCACTGAACTCTCGGCGGTAGAGCCACACCCCGGCGACATCCGAGATCACAAAGATGGGCAGCAACAACACCGCCGCTTGAACCGGCGACATCGCCAGCGACAAAATAGGCACCGCCAACATACCCACCGCAGGCAAGCCCCCTTTGGAGGAACCGACCAGAAAAGCCGCCAGGCCCGCCAGCAGAAAGAGCGCATCAAATGTCATGGACCGATCATAGTAGTGAGGTCGCCGCAAGGGCTTTACAAGCCCTCACTTGCCGCCCAGCCCCATGGCGCGGGTGATGACCTCTTTCATGATCTCGTTGGTGCCGCCGTAAATGCGCTGCACACGCGCATCGGCATAAGCCCGGGTAATGGGGTACTCCCACATATAGCCGTAGCCACCAAAGAGCTGCACACACTCGTCCATCACCTTGCACTGCAAGTCGGTCGTCCAGTACTTGGCCATGCTGGCGGTGGCGGTGTCCAGCTGATCCTTGCAAACGAGTTCGCAGCATTTGTCCACAAACACACGGGCCACCTGCACCTCGGTTTGCAGTTCGGCCAGCGTGAAGCGCGTGTTTTGAAAACTCGCCACCGGCTGGCCAAATACCTTGCGCTCTTTCACATAGTCCACCGTCCATTCAATAGCGGCCTGGGCCGCCGCCACCGCGCCGATGGCAATCTGCAGCCGCTCCCAAGGCAGCTGCTCCATCAGGCAGATAAAGCCCTTGTTCTCAAACGCCGCACCGCCCAGCAAGTTGTCGGCAGGCACGCGCACGTTGTCAAAAAACAGCTCAGAAGTGTCTTGCGCTTTCATGCCCATTTTTTTGAGCCGCTGGCCCACACTAAAGCCCGGCATGCCCCGCTCTACCAGCAGCAAACTGGTGCCCTTGCCACCGGCGGCGGGGTTGGTCTTGGCGACCACCACCACCAGGTCGGCATGCCAGCCGTTGGTGATAAAGGTTTTGCTGCCGTTGAGCAGGTAGCTGCCGTCGGGCTGCTGGATCGCCGTGGCTTTGATGCCCTGCAAGTCAGACCCCGCCGCAGGCTCGCTCATGGCAATGGCGCCCACCATCTCGCCGCTGGCCAGCTTGGGCAGGTAGCGGGCTTTTTGCTCCGGGGTGCCGTAATGCAGGATGTAGGGCGCCACGATCTCGCTGTGCAGCCCGAAGCCGATGCCGGTGGTCCCGGCGCGCGCCAGCTCCTCCATCTGGATTACCGAGTACAGCTTGTCCGCCTCGGAGCCGCCGTATTCCTCGGGCATGGACATGCACAAAAAGCCGTTCGCCCCCGCCTTGTTCCACACCTCGCGGGCCACATATCCCTGGTCTTCCCAATCGGCGTGGAAGGGGCTGATCTCTTTCTCAACAAATTTGCGGAAGCTGTCGCGAAAGGCTTCGTGGTCGCTTGAAAACAGGGTGCGTTCGATCATGGGTTCTCCTAGGGAAAGTCAGTAGTTATTTATACAAAGCATTTGCTTGGTAAAAACAATATACTGCAAACACCGCCGGTTGCGCCAGCGTGCGCACCCGCATATTCCCCCCATCACGGAGCCTCCATGACCGAAGCATTTGTGTTCGACGCCATCCGCACCCCACGCGGCAAAGGCAAAAAAGACGGCAGCCTGCACGAAGTCAAACCCGTCACCCTGCTGGCAGGTTTGCTCACCGACCTGCAGCAGCGCCACCAGCTCGACACCGCGCAGGTGGACGATGTGGTCATGGGCGTGGTGTCTCCGGTGGGCGACCAGGGCGCGGTGCTGCCCAAGGTGGCGGCACTCAAGGCGGGCTGGGACTTCCAGGCTGCGGGCGTGCAGATCAACCGCTTTTGCGCCTCGGGCCTGGAGGCGGTGAACATGGCGGCGCAAAAAGTGCGCTCCGGCTGGGAAGACCTAGTGGTGGCCGGTGGCGTGGAGAGCATGAGCCGCGTGCCGATTGGCTCCGACGGCGGCGCTTGGGCCATGGACCCCGAAACCAATTCGCAAACCCTGTTTGTGCCCCAAGGCATAGGCGCAGATTTGATAGCCACCCTGGAAGGCTTTAGCCGCGCAGATGTAGATGCCTATGCGCTCGAATCCCAGCGCCGCGCCACCAAAGCGCAAGCTGCCGGCTATTTCTACCGCTCAGTCATGCCCGTCAAAGACAGCTTGGGCCAGACCATTTTGGCGCGCGATGAGTTCATCAAACCCGGCACCACGCTGGAGGGGCTGGCCGGGCTCAAGCCCGCGTTTGCCGACATGGGTGGCATGGGCTTTGACGCCGTGGCGCTGACCCGCTACCCGCAGGTGGAGCGCATCCACCATGTGCACCACGCCGGCAATTCGTCGGGCATTGTGGATGGCGCAGCCGCCGTGCTGGTGGGCAACGAAGCCGCCGCCAAGGCCCACAACCTGGCCCCGCGCGCGCGCATCGTGGCTACGGCGCTCAGCGGTGCGGACCCTACCATCATGCTCACCGGCCCTATGCCCGCCACGCGCAAAGCGCTGGCCAAGGCAGGCCTGACGGTGGACGACATCGACCTGTTTGAAGTGAACGAGGCCTTTGCCGCTGTGGTGATGCGCTTCATGAAAGAGATGCGCGTGCCGCACGACAAGGTGAATGTGAACGGCGGCGCCATCGCCATGGGCCACCCGCTGGGGGCCACCGGCGCCATGATTCTGGGCACGCTGATTGACGAGCTGCACCGCCGCAAGCTGCGCTACGGCCTGGCCACGCTGTGCGTGGGCGGCGGCATGGGTATTGCCACCATCGTCGAGCGGATTTAGAGCCATTTTGGCCTATAGCCCCCGTATCTATTGCGCAAGCAGCTCCTAATTCAATAGCAGGCATCTCCCATGAAAACCATCCGATACACCCTGGTGGACGGCATTGCCACCCTCACCTTTGACGAACCCGACTCCCCCGTCAACACCATGTGCCTGCAGTGGCAGGAGGATATGGACGCCGCAGCCGCGCAGGTGCTGCAGGACAAAGACGCCATCAAAGGCATCTTGCTGGCGTCCGCCAAGAGCACCTTTTTTGCGGGTGCCGACCTCAAAGCCGCCATGCGACTGACCCCAGCCGACGCGCCGCGCATCTTTGAAGAGATCGAGCGCGTCAAAAAGAACTTCCGCACCATCGAGACGCTGGGCAAGCCGGTGGTGAGCCTGCTCAACGGCACGGCGCTGGGCGGCGGCTGGGAAGTGGCGCTGGTGGGCCACTACCGCATTGCCATAGACGACCGCAAAACCCAGTTCGGCCTGCCCGAAGTAACACTGGGCCTGCTGCCCGGCGCCAGCGGCGTGACCAAAATGACGCGTCACCTGGGCCTGATGGGCGCGCAGCCCTATCTGGTGGAGGGCAAGACCTTCGGCCCCGCCGAGGCCAAAGGCTTGGGGCTGGTGCACGAGCTGGTAACACCCGGCCCTGACGCCGCCGCCGAGATGCGCGCCAAGGCCCTGGCATGGATTGCCGCCAACCCCAGCGCCCAACACCCGTGGGAGGCCAAGGGCTACAAAATGCCCGGCGGCCTGCCCAGCAGCCCGGCGGTGGCGGGCATGTTGCCCGTGGTGCCTGCGGTCATCAAGAAAAACACCCGCGGCCTTTACCCCGCGCCGGAGGCCATCATCGCCTGCATGGTCGAGGGCCTGCAGGTGGACCTCGACACGGCGCTGCGCATCGAGAGCCGCTATCTCGCCAAGCTCATGGCAGGCCCGCAGGCCAAGGCCATGATCAACACGTTCTTCTTCAACCTGAACGCCATTAAAAGCGGCCAGAGCCGCCCGGCTGGCGTGCCCCGCTTCAAGCCCACCAAAGTGGGCCTGCTGGGCGCCGGCATGATGGGTGCCGGCATTGCCTACAGCCAGGCCAGCAAAGGCATAGCCACCGTGCTCAAAGACGTGAGCCAGGAAAAGGCAGACCTCGGCAAAAGCTACAGCGCCAAGATCACCCAAGGCCGGGTGGACAAAGGCCGCATGAAGCCCGAAGCCCAGCAACAAATCCTCGACCTGATTCGCCCTACCGGCAGCGTGGCGGACTTGCAAGGCTGCGACTTGATCATTGAGGCTGTGTTCGAGAACCGCGAACTCAAGGCCCGCGTGACCCAAGAAGCCGAGCCCATGTTGGCAGCCGGCGGATTTTTTGCCTCCAATACATCCACCTTGCCGATTACCGGCTTGGCCACGGCTAGCCGCGATGCCAGCAAGTTCATCGGCATCCACTTCTTCAGCCCCGTGGACAAGATGAAACTGGTGGAAATCATCAAGGGCAAAGCTACCGACGATGAGACCGTGGCCCGCGCGTACGACTATGTGCAGGCCCTGGGCAAATTCCCCATCGTGGTGAACGACTCGCGCGGCTTCTTCACCAGCCGTGTGTTCGGCACCTTTGTCATGGAGGGCGCCGCCATGCTGGGTGAAGGCATTCCCGCTGCGGCCATTGAGAACGCGGGCATCCAGTGCGGCATGCCGGTGGGCCCGCTGGCCGTACTGGACGAAACCGCCCTCACCCTGAGCCTGCATGTGATGGAACAGACCCGCAAAGACTTTGAGGCTGAGGGCAAGACCTACATCGCCACACCCGGTGAACTCGTGGTCGAGAAAATGGTGAAGCAGCACCAGCGCCCCGGCCGCGCCGGTGGTGCGGGCTTCTACGAGTACCCTTCTGATGAACAAGCCAAAAAAGGAGCCAAGAAATTCCTCTGGCCCGAGCTCAAGGGCTTGTTCGAGAAGGCAGACGCGCCCTGGAACATCACAGACCTCAAAGACCGCCTACTCTACCGCCAGGCCGTGGAGACAGCGCGCTGCCTGTCCGAGGGCGTGTTGACCAGCGTGCACGACGCCAACATCGGCTCCATCTTCGGCATAGGCTTTCCGGCTTGGACGGGTGGCGCCATGCAGTTCATCTACGGCATGGGCATCGACACTTTTGAAGCGCGTGCTGCCGGCTTGGCCACACAATTTGGAAGCGGATTCGCATTGAGCGATGATGTGAAAGCCGCCATCCGGCGCTTTCAACCGGTGTACTAGCACCATCAACGCCCTCACCCGCCATGCTCGCCAGACTACTGCAACGCTTTCTACTCGCTACCGTGCTTGCGGGCGCTGGTTTGGCCATGCTCTGGCACGGCGCAACCGGCGACCTGGTGATCGCCGCGGTGCTGTTGCCCTGGCTGGCTGTCGTGCTGAGCACCGCCTACACCATGCACACCAGCCGCCAGACAAGCGAGCCGGCCGGCGCTTTTTACCGGGCCTGGTGGGGTGAAACCGTGGCCAGCTTCCGCACCTTTGTGCTGCGCCAGCCGTGGGCTGCCCCGCGCCCCACCTTGTTGGAAGCCACCGGTGGCAACCCCCGGGTGCCGGTGGTTTTGGTACACGGCTACATCTGCAACCACCGTCTTTGGGACGATGTGGCTCCCCGCCTGCGTGCGCAGGGGCACAGCGTGCTGGCCATCAACCTCGAACCCCTGTTTGTGTCTATCGACCACTATGCCGACGCTATCGAGGCCGCAGTGCAACAACTGCTGCAGCACAGCGGTCAGCCCAAGGTGGCGCTGGTCGGGCACAGCATGGGTGGGCTGGCTATTCGTGCCTGGATGCGCAAGTACGGTAGCGACCGCGTGGCCCGCATACTGACCTTGGGCACCCCGCACGCAGGCACCAAGGCCGCAAAAAAAGCCTCTACGCCGAACGGTCGCCAAATGCTCTTCAACAGCCCGTGGCTGCAAGGTCTGTCAGCCGCTGAGTCGCCTGCCCAGCGGGCCCTCATTCACATTGCCCTCACCCCGCAAGACAACATTGTGTTTCCCCAGCGGGCACAGGTGCTCCCGGGAGTCACGCCGGTGGTTTTTGAAGGCATCGGCCATGTGCAAATGGCCAGCGACCCGGCCGTGATCGACTGGGTAGCCACCCAGCTGCGCGACCTGCCCGAAGGCGGCCCCACCACCGAGACCTCACCATGACCCACCTCACCGTGCGCAAGCTGCTGATTGACCTGAACACCCCGTTTGCCGTGCGCTGGAACGGGGGCGACGCTTTCCGCACCGCCTTCTTCAACGCCCTGTCGATGAGCTTTCCCTTGGGCGAGCAGTACTTCATGGACTCGGTGCGCGCTGGCCTCAAAACTCGGCCCCCCGAAGAACAGGCCCGCTTCGCTACCGAAGTGCAGGGCTTTGTGGGCCAGGAGGCCACCCACCGCCGCATCCACAGCCTGTTTAACCAACAGCTCACCCAGCAAGGTTTTGACAACGCGCTGGAGCGGCGCGCCACCCGGCGCCTGCAGGCCAATGCCCACCGCGATGTGCGCATCCACGTGGCAGCCACCGCCGCCACCGAGCACCTCACGGCCATCTTTGCAGATTGGATGCTGCGTCACCCCGAGGCCCTGGAGGGCAGCGAGGAGCGCCTTAAAACCCTGTGGCTCTGGCACAGCGCCGAAGAAAGCGAGCACCGCAGCACGGCCTTTGATGTGTATGAGGCCATAGGCGGCAACTACGAGTGGCGGCTGCGCCTGTTCCGCTACATCACCATCACTTTTTTCAGCGATGTAGCGCGCCAGACAGTGCGCAACCTCTGGCACGACAAGGCCTTGTTTAGCTGGAGCACCTGGCGGAGTGCAGCGCACTTTTTGTTTGGCACGGGCGGCATCATCCGCAGCAACCGGGCCCAGTGGCGGGAGTATTTGCGCGAAGACTTTCATCCGTGCCAGCAAGACGGCACGCGTTCAGAACAGTGGCTGCGCGACAATAGCGTTCAGTTCACTGTGGTGGGGCAACCCGCCTGACCCTTCTGCATGCCACCCAGCACACCACCCGCCATTCCCCCTGCCCCGCGCCCTGCGCCCCGCTCTAAAACCGACCTGTTTTTCTCGTTCTCCCTGCTCGCCCTGCAGGGCTTTGGCGGCGTGCTGGCCGTGGCCCAGCGCGAGCTGGTGGAGCGCAAACAGTGGCTCACCGCCGAAGAGTTTGTCGAAGACTGGGCCGTGGCCCAGATCCTGCCCGGCCCTAACGTCGTCAACCTCTCGCTCATGCTGGGCGACCGCTACTTCGGCTGGCGCGGTGCGCTGGCCGGTGTGGCCGGCATGCTGAGTTTTCCGCTGGTGCTGGTGCTCTTGTTGGCGGCAGCATTTGCCGGTGTGGCAGACGACCCGCACGCCCAGGGCGCGCTGCGCGGCATGGGTGCCGTGGCGGCCGGCCTCATCATCGCGGCAGGCCTGCGCCTGGTGCCGGCGCTGAAAAGCAATGTGATGGGCCTCGCGCCCTGCGTGGCACTGATGGCCGCCACCTTTGCCGCCGTGGCGCTGCTGCGCGTGCCATTGCTGTGGGTGCTGCTGAGCATTGGCGGGCTGGGCTGCGCTTGGGCCTATGTGTGCCTGGGTCGCCTGGCGGCTAAGAAGGAAGCAGCATGAGCATCGCCCTGACCAGCGCCCAGTGGCTGGAACTGTTTATGCACTTCGCATCGCTCTCGCTGCTGGCCGTGGGCGGCGCCATTACCACCGCACCGGACATGCAGCGCTTTTTGGTGGTGGAAAGAGGCTGGCTGGACGCCGAGCAGTTCAGCAACAGCATTGCGCTGGCGCAAGCGGCACCCGGCCCCAACATTTTGTTTGTGCCCCTGCTGGGCTGGACCATAGGCCTCAACGCTGCCGGTGGCTTGGGCGCCGGCTGGCATGCCGTGGCGCTGGCCATGCTGGGCGTGTTTTTGTCGATGCTGGGCATCATGCTGCCCAGCAGCATCCTCACCTTCACTGCGTCACGCTGGGGCCACCGCAACCGCGAGTTGCGCGCCGTGCGCGCCTTCAAACAAGGCATGGCCCCGCTCGTGATTGCCCTGCTGGTGGCCACCGGCTGGATTCTGGCTGCCAACCACAAAGTCGACACCCACCATCTGGCGCTCTGGGCCGTGACCGCGGTGAGCACCCTGATCGTCTGGAAGACCCGCATCCACCTGCTGTGGCTGCTGGGTGCAGGGGCGGTTGCGGGGTGGATGGGGTGGATTTAAGCTGCTTTGGGCCGTATGCGGTCACCGACGAATGGCAGGTATCTGGACCCTCAACCAGCTACGGCTGTGCACAGCTCGCAGTCCCTTGTAGTGCACATAGTCGCGCGTAGGCGGGAGGCTCCAACTGCAAGGTCATGTGCCGGATTTCGAAGTGCACATGCAACTCCTCTTCGGCAGCGCACAGCACGGCGGTCAGATCGGCAGCGGGATCGCTCAGCACCAGGTGGGCCGTGAGTGCGACCTGCGACGTTCCCATCGCCCAGACGTGCAAGTCGTGCACGTCGGCCACACCCGGTAGCCCCAGCAGCAGCGCGCGCACGGCCTGCAGGTCGATGCCCTCAGGCACGCCGTCGAACATCAGGTGCAGCGACTGCTTGAACAGGTTCCAGGTGCCAACCACGATCACCACCGCGATGGCCAGGCTCATCACCGGGTCGATCCAGCCCCAGCCTTGCCAGAGGTAGAGCGCGCCGCCGATCACTACGCCGAGGGACACTAGCGCGTCGGCCGCCATGTGCAGGAAAGCACCGCGGATGTTGAGGTCGCCCTTGCGACCGCGCATGAAGAGCAGGGCCGTGACCGTGTTGACGACAATGCCCACGGCCGCCACGGCGATGATGGTCCAGCCTTCGGTGGCCTCCGGCGCACTCAGCCTGTGCGCGGCCTCCCACGCCAGCGACCCCATCGCCACGAGCAACAGCAAGGCGTTGGCAAATGCGGCCAGGATGCTGCCTCGCTTCCAGCCGTAGGTATGGCGCGCATCCGGACGCAGATTGCCGGCAAGTGCGCCGCCCCAGGCAAGGACCAGCCCGGCAACGTCACTGAGGTTGTGGCCGGCATCGGCGAGCAGCGAGAGCGAATTGACTTTCCAGCCGTAAAAGGCCTCGATGCCGACAAAGGCCAGGTTCAGCGCAATGCCAATGGCAAAGGCCCGGTCAAAGTTCGCGGGTGCGTGGGCATGATCGTGGTGGTCACTCATGGGAGGCCTTGCGCACCAAAACTCCAGCAAGGTCGGTCCCAGGCGACACCGTGTTAAAAACCGTGCCGTACTTCTTTACGTTCTCGTGCAGCAAATTCAAGCGTTGATCCGACTCGTCGGTATCCACAATGATTTGGTAGCGTATGGATTCCATCTTCGGAGGGACATCTTGGCGAATGCCATCCACGATCACCTCCACGCCGCGAAGCTCAAATTTCAGAATAGGCGTGACGCGCTCAATGCCTTTGATCATGCAGGCGGACAAGGCGGACAGCAATAGCTCGGCTGGGTTGAATGCATCGGGATTCCCAGCCATATCCGTATCGAGGTCAATCCGAGCTTGTTTGCATCGTGACTGACTAACATGCCCACTAATGCGTGTGGACTCGACGTGAAAGCGCATCTTTTGTGATTCCGTTGAGTGGTTCATCGCTCGTGCTTCCCATTTTGGTTGGTTTTTTTGTATTCATTCCGTGCCCAACGCAACGCAATAAACGTCGGACACACACCTAAGAGTGGTGAATCTGCTGCGAAGAGTAGAAGCGCACCTTGGCCTAGCTCGTAGGCAATCAGCAGCAGCTTGACGCGGGGGCGGCATTCGAGCAGCAGGCATCGCTTGCGGCAGGCGCGGAGCCACAGCAACCGGTAGAGCAATCGCAGGCATTGGCAGCCCGAGCGCCCTTGACCGGAAAACCCTTTGCACTCCACTTCACAATGCCGCCGCTCATGTTGCTGACATTTTTGTAGCCTTGAAACTGCATGAAATAGGTCGCCTTGAGGCTGCGGGCGCCAGACTGGCAAACAAAGACCACGGGCTTGTCGCTCGGAATTTCCGTCCAGCGACTTTCGAGCTGCGTGGCCGGAATGTTCAGAACACCGGGAACATCAAATGCAAACGCGGCTACTTCGTTTGGCTCGCGCACGTCGATCATCACTGCGCCTTCGGCCAGCATGCGGCGGGTGTTGGTGGGGCAAACTTCTTTGGCTTCATCAAGCATGGTGCTTCTCCTGTGTGTGAAATGTGCGCTCAGAGTGAGTGGTGTGTTTCTTCAGGCAGTGAGCCATTTTTCGACTTTTTCGCGGCTGGGCACGCCGCCTGCATGCACGACCTTGCCATTGATCACCACGCCCGGTGTGCTCATCACTCCGTAACCCATGATGGCCCGCAGCTCCTCAATCTTTTCCAGCGTCACGCTGACGTCTTTGTCTTTGGCGACCTGATCAATGAGTGCGATGGTGTTTTTGCAGTTGGCGCAGCCGGTTCCTAGAACTTTGATGTCCATGATTACTCCTTTTTGAATTGAATATGGCTTGGGTGGCAAGCAGGCTGCCGTTTCATGGCGCTGCTTGATGGGCAATGGCTCAGAGAACTCCGTTGAACACATAGCCCACCATCAGGATGCCTGTCGCCACAACGCACGCGAAGGTGGCGATAAGCCGGATCTTGAGTACCTTGCGCAGGATGATCATCTCGGGCAGGGACAGCGCGATCACGCTCATCATGAAAGCCAGCACCGTGCCCAGCGCGGCGCCTTTGGCCAGCAGGGCCTGGACGATGGGAATCACACCAGCGGCATTCGTGTACATGGGCACGCCGATGAGCACGGCCAACGGGACGGACCACCAGGCTTCCTTGCCCATGATCGAGGCCATGAAGTCTTGCGGCACATAGCCGTGGATCAATGCGCCCAACGCAATGCCGCCCAGGATGTAAGGCCAGACCTTGCCCACAATTTCATGGACAGAGGCAAAGCCAGCCTGGACGCGCTCAGCCAAACTTGCACCCTGGTCTTCAAATTGTGCGGACACCTTGGGCATGTCTCGAACCCAGTCTTCCAAATAGGACTCCATCTTGAGTCGCCCAATGACCCAGCCCGCAACGATGGCCACGCTCAAGCCCAAACCCATGTAAAGCAGCGCCACTTTCCATCCGAACATGCCAAAGAGCAGTGTTAGCGCCACTTCATTGACCATGGGAGCCGAAATCAGGAACGAGAAGGTCACCCCCAACGGAACCCCGGCCTGTACGAAGCCGATGAACAGGGGCACGGCAGAACACGAGCAAAACGGTGTCACGATGCCCAAAGACGCTGCCATCACATTGGCCACGCCCTCGGTCTTGCCTGCCAGCAGCGCCCGGGTGCGCTCCGGGGTGAAGTAGCTGTTGACCATGCCCATGACGAATACGACGCCCGTCAGCAACATGAGCACCTTGGGGGTGTCATAAAGGAAAAACTGCAATGAGCCGCCCAAATGGCTGTTCCGGTCCACTGGTAGCCATGCCACCACGGCCTCGGATGCAGACATGAGGGTTTGGTAAAGCGCATACCAAACAACGGCGGCCAGCACCAGAAACGCAGCAGGTTGGCGACTAGGCCAGCTTTTCAATTGAAGAGTTTGGGTGTTCATACCTGTGAAGACGATGAACACGCCGAAAAGACGCAGCTTTTGTGCAAATAATTTCGCGGCCAGGACAAAAGTGACCGCAACCGGTCTGATGTCAGTTCAGGCCTCGCTGGATTGCACCCAGCCTTCCGATGCACACAAAATCAAGGGTCAACCGCAACAACTGCCCTTGCCGCGCTCCTGAATCGGTGGGCGCCGTGGTGGACAAGCAAAACGCGGGTGACAAGCTGTACAAGCCCATGGCGGGCAACTTTGGCACCAGCGCGGCCTGCAAGGCGGTGTGCGAGCTGGTTTCCAGGGGCATGGAACAGCCCAGTGGTTACACCGAGCCTTTGCTACCTGCTTGGCGCCTGAAGGTGAAGGCTGCCTAGGGCGTCTCGCCACTGCGCATTCGCTACTAATTTTGTAGCTGCTTGCGCAATATCTACGGGGACCGGCGGCCTATTTGGCATCAAAAAGCCACGCAACCCGCAGTTACCGCCCGACAGAGCCCGAACCGGCAACGGTTCGGGCTTTGTGCTTTGCGAATCGCAACAATCGCCGCAGAATGCTGCGCTTGCGCCACCCCGAACGCACGCTGCTGTACCAAACAGTGGCTGAACACTCCGAAACCTGGCTGGGACGACTCAGCACAACCGGCACCGGACTTTGAAGTTGATCAGCGCGTCAGTTGGTGAATAAATAGGACGCGGGCGGCTTTGACCCGCTGCGGGTGGTCTGCGCTATCAGCGCGCCGCTCACACAAAAACGCCACTGACCTCTGGGTGATCTGTAACCCGCATCCATGCTCAAAATGTTTCCCACTCCTGTGATGGTTCCGAATGGGGAGCGCTTGGTGCCGGTAGCGCCACAGGGTTCGAGGCCGGTGCAGTGCCTCCCCCCACACGCGCCGACGAACCTTTTGATTTGCCCACTGTTTGCCGGATCTCGGTGTCCAATGACCGGATCGCCATCACGGTGGACTGGGTGGCCTTGGAGAAGTCAGAGCCGCTTGCCAGCAACTTTTTGACACGATCAGCGTCACCGTGATTGGCTGCTTCGGCAATTGGGGCTGCAGAACGGTGAAACTGGGCATGGCTGTTGAGTAACTTGGTAAACCCAGGTAGCTGCGCCCATCGGGCCTGGCCCGTACTGTGAACCCATTTTCCCAATGCACAGCAGTCGTCCCGGCGCACCGTGGCCACGTCAAACTTTTCACCGTCTCGAATGGCATTGCGAAGGCGCGTTTTCCATTTCAAATGGGCTTCGGTGAATGTACGAACATCAAAGTCCGTACCGGTGGATACCGCAGACGATGCACGCTGTTTTAGGCTGGCCACATCGCGCTCGGCCACCACGCGCTGGCCCGGACTCAACTGGAACAAACTGAGTTGCAAATCGAACGATTCGATTGGCCCGAAAATGCCTTGGGACGCCGCAGCCAGCTCTTCCACCATGGCTGCATTTTGCTGCGTGGTGGTGTCAAGTTGCGTAATGGCATCAGACACCTGCGACACCCCCAGTTGCTGTTCACCTGCGGCGTGGCTAACCTGTTCCAGCACGTTTTGCATATTGCTCACCGCCTCGGCCAAATCGCGCATGCGCGACTGTGCTTCTGCGGTGACCGCATTGCCCGCATCCACACGCTGAGTTGACTCTCCAATGAGTTGACGGATTTCCTTGGCCGCTGCGGAGGTGCGTTGGGCCAAAGTGCGCACTTCGCTCGCAACCACGGCAAACCCGCGCCCCTGCTCACCCGCGCGCGCGGCCTCTACTGCGGCATTGAGTGCCAGGATATTGGTTTGAAAAGCCACCCCCTCAATGACCTGGATGATGTCGCCAATTTTTCGCGACGACTCGCTGATGGCCTCCATGGTGGAAACCATATTGGCTACGGCCTCTTCACTCAAGCGCGCGGTGTCCTGTGCAGTTTTTCCGTATTCGGTGCCCTGGGCGGCGGCCGCAGCGGTGTTGCTGGCGGTGCCATTGATTTGCTCCATGGCAGCGGCGGTCTCCTCGATGCTGCTGGCTTGGCTTTCGGTTCTGGCCGACATATCCATGCTGCCCGAAGCCACTTCTTCCCCCACCCCTCGGAGTTCTAGAACAACGTTTCGGGAATCAGTTAACAGGGTTTGCACTGTCACGCGCAACTGCTGCAAGCCCGCGTAGATGCCATCGAAATCACCGCCCTGCGTACCTTCCAACTGCGTCACCAAGTCGCCGCTGGCCAAATTTTCGATGATGGACTGTGCCCGGCGCACGGGCCTTTGCATGGCATACCATTGCAGCGCGTAACCGCCCACGGCTGCCACCGCAAGCAGGCCCAACGCCATCACCGGCGGTAAAAGCATTGCCGCTGCGGCAACCAGCAACAACGTGCCCAAATGGATCAATCCCACCACCCCATACGCCCCCAGGGCTGCGCGCAGCCCTTGCGAGGCGCGCCCCAGCCACCCGGCCCTTTGCACGCGGCCAGAGCGCAACACGGTATGGAGCCGGCCCAGTGCGGCCTCTTCACGCATGCGTGCGTACAACTGCTCAGCCGCATCGACCTGGCTGCGCTCCGGCACGGTCCGAACCGATATGTAGCCCACCATTTGCCCATCTTTGCGCGTGGGCGTGACATGGGCCTTCACCCAGTAATGGTCGCCATCTTTGCGCCGGTTCTTGACCATCGCCGACCAAGGCTTTCCACCCTGAATGGTGGCCCACATGTCGCGAAAAGCCTCAGCCGGCATGTCAGGGTGGCGGATCATGTTGTGCGCCTGCCCTAGTAACTCGGCCTCAGCAAAACCACTGGCCGCTACAAAGGCATGGTTGCAGTACACGATGCGACCTTTGAGGTCGGTCACCGACACCAGGGTTTTGGCGGCAGGAAGGATGAACTCTTTTTGGCTAACAGGTCCGTTCTCTCTCATGGTTTTTTCCGGTGATTGTTTTGTAACTGCGTTGCTTTTATGTGCTCAATTCGTAATTAGCCTAGCACATCTATTGGTTCGTCAACGATCTTGGGCAGGGAAGATCTATACATCCACAGCGCGCTGGACAAGGTGGTCATCAATTTCCGCCGTGAAGCCACCGAGGTCGAAGTGATCGGCCTGAACGAAGCCAGCGCCACGCTGGTGGACAAGTTTGCCGTGCATGACAAAGACGGTGCCGACGACATGCTGATGGGTCACTGAGAGGACACAAAACCATGAAAAACGACAACAAAGTGCTAGCCTATGTGGATCAATACCACTTCGCCGATTACGGAGCCGACTACGCGACATGGGCCGCCCGCCGCAAGGACGCATCTTCCTGAACCGCCTGCGGGAGCGGGCCGTTGCTGCCGGGGTCAAACACGTCGATGTGCGGCAACGCCATGGCGCACTGGAAGAGACACTGGCCGAGCAAGAGCAGGGCGTGCGCCTGTTGGTCCTGGGATGCCGGGGCGAGGCAGCGCAAACGTCGCAGCGCGACCTTGGCCGCAACGTCGAGGCCGTGATTCGCGCCCTGCATAAACCGATCCTGACGGTAACGGAGAGCTTCACGGAACCCAAGCGCGTGATGATCGCCTTCGATGGCAGCACCATCACCCGGCGCGGCGTTGAAATGGTCGCAGTCAGCCCCTTGTTTCGTGGCCTGCCGATCTACCTGCTGATGTCCGGCAAGGAAAGCCAAGACGCGCCCAAGCAACTCCAATGGGCCAAGACCACCTTGGAAGCCGCTGGCTTTGAGGTGACGGCAGTGCTGATCCCCGGTGACGCCCAGAGCGTCATTGCCAAGACGGTCAAGGAGCAATCCGTCGACATGCTCATCATGGGTGCTTTTGGCCATTCGCCACTGCGCAGCCTGTTGCTGGGCAGCAAGACGGCCGACCTGCTGCGTTCATCGACCATCCCCACGCTCTTGCTGCGCTAAATCGCCATCAAGGGCAACAACTGCCCTTGCCGCGTTCCTGAATTGGTGGGCACGGCACCGTGCCATAAGAGCAATAGACGCAACAGTCACCCGGCTTCGGTTTGAGCACCGTGTGACACTGCTCGCACTCGTAGAACCACTGGCAGGCGTCGGTGGGCATGGTTTCCGTCTTGGCGTGACCGCACTCGGGACAGGTCAGGGTCGATTCCAGAATCACCGTTGTCACTTGGCGGCGCCCAGTACGGTGGAGGGATAACCGGCATCCTTGGTGGCGAGCCTGAGTGCCTCAGCGTTTGTTTTCGCGTCATCGAACGTTACTTTGGCCTCGCGCCGCTCCAGGTTCACTTCGGCTTTGTTCACGCCCGGCACTTTGGTCAACGCCTTCTTGACGGTGATCGGGCAGGCGGCACAGTTCATGTCCGGCACGGACAACGTGACGGTTTGCGTGGCTGCCCAGAGGGGCGATGTCAGTGTGGCCAAAGCGGCCAGTGCAACAAGTTTCTTCATGGCAAGTTCCTTTCAGTAAAACAACGGGGCGACCAACGGGAACCCCAACGCCACCAGCACCAGGCCCACAACGATCCAGAACAGCGCCTTGTAGCTGTGGTTGACCTGTGGCAATGCGCAGACCTGCCCAGGCTCACAGGCGGCAGCCGGCCGCCAAATGCGCCGGTAGGCAAGCAACAGCGCCACGACCGCCGCGCCAATAAAGAGAGGTCGATAGGGCTCAAGAAGCGTCAGGTTGCTGATCCACGCGCCGGAAATGCCGAGTGTGATCAGCACCAAGGGTCCGAGGCAACAGGTCGAGGCGAGGATGGCCGCCAAACCACCGGTCAGCAGCGCGCCGCGACCGCCGCTATTGGTCAATTCGGTTGGGGAATCTGGTTTCATGCCGTAAGATTACTTCCGTACCTAAGTACGGAGTCAAGCGCCATGAACCACCCATCTGAAAATCTGACCATCGGCGTTCTTGCCGAAGCCGCCGACGTCAGTGTCGAGACGATCCGCTTCTACCAGCGCAAGGGGCTGATGCAGGCGCCGGACCGCCCCCATGGGGGCATACGTCGCTACGGTGAAGCTGATTTGGCGCGCGTGCGTTTCATCAAGTCAGCCCAGCGCCTGGGCTTCAGCCTCGACGAGATCTCCGACTTGCTGCAACTGGAGGATGGCGCGCATTGCGCTGAGGCACGCCAGCAGGCCGAGCGCAAGTTGACCGATGTGCGCACACGCCTGGCCGACCTGCATCGCATCGAAACCGTCTTACAGGACCTGGTGCAGCGTTGCTGCGCCGCCAAGGGCAGGGTGCGCTGTCCCTTGATTGCGTCGCTGCAGGAGGCATGAATATGGACATGTTGAAAGTCACCCTGCTGTTTGGCGTCACGGCGGTGGCCGAAATCGTTGGTTGCTACCTGCCTTGGCTCGTTATCAAGCAGGGCAAGGCCGCATGGCTACTGATACCCGCCGCCATGTCGCTGGCTTTGTTTGCCTGGATGTTGACGCTGCACCCATCTGCGGCTGGGCGCACGTATGCAGCCTATGGGGGGATGTACATCGCCGTGGCGCTGGCCTGGCTCTATTTCGTGGATGGTGTGGCGCTGACCCGCTGGGACATCGCCGGGGCCGGCATCGCCTTGATCGGCATGGCAGTCATCGTGCTGCAGCCTCCGCCGGCAGGGTGACGTATAGACATATCGGGTACGGTTTTAACCCGGTCCCGAATGGGGAGCGTCAAGTGGTGGGCGGGGCACAAAGTCCTCGACATGTCCTGTGGTATCGATTCTGACCTTACAAGCCGTGGTCATTCGGTCCTTCAATCTTTGCCGCGCGCGCTGAAGGCGGGATTTTGCTGCGCTGAGATTAAGCCCTGCATGCGTGGCATAGTCGGCCTGCGACATACCCTGAAGATCACAAAAGGTGATGGCCTCCCTGTCCAAATCACTGAGCTCTGACAGCACCCGAGGCAGACACGCTGTGAGTTCATCCACGGCATCCGATTCGCCGCCGGCGGCCACCAGGTCTTCTGGCAATTCGACCATCTCGCGTTGAAGCTTGAGGCGGTCCGCCAGCGTGTTCCGGGTGACTTCAAACAGCCATGCTCTGGCGTTTTGGACACTGCAAAATTGGTTTCCCTGGCGCAGTGCCTTCATGAACACATCCTGCATCAGGTCGTCCGCATCTTGTGCTTGGCTCAGCCGACGGCGCAGCCATGACCGCAACTCGGCGGCGTACAGTTTCCAGGCGGTGTCCAAGCAATTCATCAGAGCTTCACTTTACAGGGTTGCGAATTGAGTAGATTGATGGCAGGTTGCATGGCCCGTACTTTAAAAGGCAACACTTTGCTGACTTCGGTGGTTCTCTCTATCGTCATGCCTGCGGTCCTTGCGCAAGTCGCTGCTGGCCCAAGGGCAGGCGCACCCTGATGCGGTCTTGGACTTGCTATCCAAACCGCAGCAAGGCCCGTTCACCAGAGCGGATGGCGAAGGAATGTCGGCGTGCCGGCATTGATTTCGGAGTTCGCTCGCACTGCTATGGGTCGCAAGTAGCCACCTGAAATAGGCCCTCCCAAGACTTTCTAGCACCGCAATCGTGCGATGACTGCGGACAGCGCAAACACAGCAATCCCCACCCACTTGAAAGCCGCGCACAGACCCGCTACCAAGTACCAAGTAGCGCCCGAAGGCGCAGCCAAAGCGTCGCCCTGTGTCAGCCCCCAGTGCAGCAGGTTCTCCCCAGCGTCACACAGTGCCGCCAGTGGCAACAGCAGTGCTACCCAACGCAGGGGCAGCCATGTCGCCAGAGGTCGAAAAACACGGGTACGTGCCACGGCCAAGTAACCGGCCGCGCTGTAGCTCAGCAGCAGAAGCCCATCGACGGCCAAGTGGGTGCGAAAGCGTTGTACGCCTTCGGGGCCCCACGCTTGCAGTACTTGGGCAAAAGCATTCGGGGTAAAAGTGAACTGCAGCGCGACCACACTGGGTTGCAAAGGCGCCAGGTAGATGCCCAGCCCGCCAAACAAGAGAGCGCAGGCCACTGCGGCCAGTTTCAGGGGCGCGGTGGGTGCGGGCATGGAGGGGGCGTTTAGCGCGGGTTCTCGAAGAACAGGTAGTTGGAGCCGTAGTCGCTGATTTCGAAATACACCTTCTTCTCGCCGCTGTCTGCGGTGAAGTTCAGGTTCTCGTCCAACACGCCATAGCCAAAGCGATAGGGGCGCGGCTTGCCATCGTCAGTGCCCATGGCGGTGCTGAGTTTGTCGATTTTGATAAAGCGGCGCACGAGCTTGTCGCCCGCATAAAACTCCAGAACACCGTTGGTGCCGGTCCAGTTCTGGATTTCACGGCCCAGCTTGTTTTGTTGCTCCTGGGTGCAAGCAACCAAGCCAAATACGGCTATAGCCCCCACTAATAGTGCGCAGGCAGCTCTCATTTTCGTAGCAAACATCATCATCTCCCAGAGGTAAAAAACCGAATAGCCTTAGTGAGTGCGCTGGCGCAGTGCTTCGTACAGGCACACGCCACTGGCGACCGACACATTCAGGCTCTCCACCGCGCCCTGCATGGGAATGCTCACCAATTGGTCGCAAGTTTTGGCGGTGAGTTGGCGCATGCCGTCGCCCTCGGCGCCCAGCACCAAGGCCACGGGGCCTTTGAGGTCGGCCTGGTACAGGTCGCTGGTTGCCTGGTCGCTGGTGCCAATGATCCAGATGTTGCGCTCTTTGAGCTCGTTGAGCGTGCGCGCCAGGTTGGTCACCATGAAGTAAGGCACGGTTTCGGCAGCACCACTGGCGACCTTGGCCACGGTGGCGTTGATGCCGGCGGCGTGGTCTTTGGGGGCGATCACGCAGTGGGCACCGGCGCCGTCGGCCACCCGCAAGCAGGCGCCGAGGTTGTGCGGGTCGGTCACGCCGTCCAACACCAGAATCAGCGGTTGGGTGCGTTTTTCCAGTGGCAGCTCGGCGTTGGCGGCTTCGAGGTTTTCCAGCAGTTCGTCCAGCGAGTGCACTTGCTTGAGCTCGTGCACGCGGGCCGCCACGCCCTGGTGACCGTGGCTGCCAGCCAACTTGGCAAGGCGCATGCCATCGGCCTCAATCACACGGACACCGGCTTCAGCCACCCGCTCCAGAAACTGGCGCATGCGGGCATCACGCCGGGTGGGCTCGTAATAAATTTCAACAATGGATTTGGGCGCGGTCTTCAAACGCACACCCACGGCATGGAAGCCGAATAGAACTTTGGGAGATGACATGCCCCGATTATCGGGCCTTGGAGCGAGGTGCCCTGTATCGCCAGCGGCCACGGGGGCCAATCAAGTCACACTTCGGCCGGGATTTCAGAGGCAACACGGCCCGCTTCGATCAAGATCCGGCGGTCACATCTTGCGGCAATTCCGCGATCGTGGGTGACCAACACCAGCGTAGTGCCCTGCTCGCGGTTGAGGTCAAACATCAGCTCCATGATTTTTTCGCCGGTTGCAAAATCCAGGCTGCCGGTGGGCTCGTCGGCCAACAGCACCGCGGGTTTGACCACAAAAGCACGGGCCAGTGCCACGCGCTGCTGCTCCCCGCCGGAGAGCACCTTGGGGTAGGAGTTCAGGCGCTGCGACAGGCCCACGCGTGCGAGCATGTCGGTCGCTGCGGAGCGAGCGTCTTTGCGGCCGTCCAGCTCCAAGGGGAGCATGACGTTTTCCAGCGCAGTCAGGTTGCCCAAGAGCTGAAAGCTCTGGAACACAAAGCCGACTTGGCGGGCGCGCAGGGCGGCGCGGGCGTCTTCGTCCATGGCAAAAATGTCTTGTCCTGCGAGGCGCACGGTTCCGCGGGTGGGGCTGTCGAGCCCAGCAATGATGGACAGTAAGGTGCTTTTGCCCGAGCCGGATGCCCCCACAATAGCTGCGGTCTCACGGGCATTGAGTGCAAAATCAATGTCACGCAGGATCTCCAGCGTGCCGGTGGAATCTGTCACCGCTTTGAAAACATGCTCAACCGAAATAATGGAATCACTCATGGGGCTCTCTGTAGTTCGTAGACACTGTATCGCGGTGCTCATTCT
Source organism: Rhodoferax sp. (assembly GCF_013297935.1). Taxonomy (GTDB): domain Bacteria; phylum Pseudomonadota; class Gammaproteobacteria; order Burkholderiales; family Burkholderiaceae_C; genus Allorhodoferax. Next base: position 76,009 of record NZ_JAAFIX010000008.1, read on the forward strand.
GGCCTCTTTTGCAGGGGTAAGCCCGGCCTTGGCCAAAGATGCAGCGCCGCCCGGTGCGGCCGGAGCCAAAATTCTGGTGCTCGGGGACTCGTTGAGCGCCGAATACGGTCTCAAGCGCGGCACCGGTTGGGTCGCGCTGATGGAACAACGCCTGAGCAAAGAAAAAATACCGGCGACGGTGGTCAATGCCAGCATCAGTGGTGACACCACCTCGGGCGGCCGCTCGCGCTTGCCCGCGCTGTTGGCCCAGCACCGGCCTTCTGTGGTGGTGATTGAGTTGGGCGGCAACGACGCCTTGCGCGGCCTGCCGCTCTCCATGACCCAAGACAACCTGGCCGCCATGACACGGGCAGCCCAGCAAGCGGGTGCCAAGGTGTTGCTCGCAGGCATGCAGGTGCCACCCAACTATGGGCAGGACTACACCAAGCGGTTTAGCGAGACTTTTGCCACGGTTGCCAAGAGCACCAAAGCGGCGCTGGTACCGTTTTTACTCAAGGGCGTAGCCGATGCCCCCAATGCCACTGCCCTGTTTCAGGCCGACCGGATTCACCCCCGGGAGGAGGCGCACCCGACCATTCTGAACACGATGTGGCCGGCAATAAAAAACCTCCTCAAGTGAAATTCACCGGAGGAGGTTGTCGCTGAAACAGCGGTATTCGTGAGGGGTGCTTAAGCAGCCGGTGGCTCAGCGTCGGGAGCAGCGACTTCTCCGGCAACCAGTTCAGCGGCTTCGTTCGGGTTGAGTTCAGGCTCGTCGCCCGTTTTCCGCTCGGCTTTTTGCTTGAGCTTCTCCTCTTTTTTCTTCTTTTTAGCCAGTTCTTTCTGACGCTTTTCGTATCCGTAGTTGGGTGTTGCCAATGTGTGCTTTCGTTAATGGGATCCACTTTACCACCTCAGCCCCCACTCAGGCCGGGGCCTCGGTGTTTTGCAGTGGATCGGCCGGCATTTCGGCTGCCGGCCAGTGCACGGCTCCACGGTAGGCGTGCCAGGTGGCGTGGCCTAACAAGGGCCCGACTAGCAGCAGCCCGACATGCCACGGCAGCATGAGTGCTGCGGTCAGCAAGCCCGTCAACAAGGCTCCCCACCACAACATGACGCCGAGGTTGGTCAGAAACACCTCGATGCTGGTGATGGCCGCAAACACGGCATCGGTGTCGCGGTCGAGAATCATGGGTATCGACACCACACTCAGTGCGAACACCAGCACTGCAAAGCCCCCGCCGACCACTGCGTAGGCCAGCACGAACTCCAGATTCTCAGGATTGAAGACCGCTTGAACCACACCGGTTGTGGAAGGCATGCCGGTATTGAAGAACACAGCAAACACCACCAAGGAGGCCCTGCCCCACAGCAACTCCAACACGATCAACACCAGAACCAGCATCGCCATACTGCCCAGATGCTGGTCCCAGCAGGTGATGGATGCCCCCAGCGAGGGCGGACTACCGGCCTCACGGCGGCGGCTGACCTCATACAACCCCATGGCGAGAAAAGGGCCTACCAGAAGGCAACCCGAAGCAATGGTCATGGTGTATTCGGGCTTGCTGCGGAACACTGCGCTCAGCACCAGTGCCATAACGGTAAACGCAATACCGTAAAACAAGCCTATGCCCGGGTGCGCCCGGTAGTCCTGCAGGCCGCGCACAATCCACCGCACAGGGTCACTCCAACGCAGGTCCACCACCGTCTTGCGGGGAGCCTGAGAGGGTGGCGGAATGTAGGGGACGGAATCAGCGTCGGAGGAAGTGCTCATGGGGAGCAGCCTACGCCCTCCTCCATGCCTTGCCTACTCAGGAAAACACGCAGTCAGCGAAGGACTTCGAGTGCTTGGGCGATATCTGCCTGAAGGTCGGCCACGTTCTCCAAGCCGACCGAGAACCGGACCAAAGTGCCGCGCAGCAAGTGCTCGGGCCAGCCGGTTCGCATGGTTTCCAGTTCGTAGGGCACTACCAGGCTGATAGGACCACCCCAGCTGTAGCCGAGCTTGAAGAGGCGCAAGGCATCGCAAAAAGCATCGACCTCGGTCTGGCTGAAGCGGGAGTCGAGCATGACACTGAACAACCCCGCTGCGGTGCCGATCTCGCCGCCCGTCAAAGCCTTCCAATGGCTGTGGCCAGGTGACTCCGGCAACGCGGGGTGCATGACCTGCACAAACTCGGCTTGGGTCTGCGCCCAGGCTGCCAGCGAGCGGGTTGCCGCATCATGTGCCTTGTAGCGCAGGTCGATCGTCGGCAAAGAGCGAAGCACCGCTTCCACATCGTTCATGCCCACCCCGATGCCGAACCGCATGTGGGTCAACTTGAGCTTGAGGTGCAGACCCGGATTGCGGGTGATGACGCTGCCCATGAGCACGTCACCGCCCCCACTGGGGTATTTGGTGAGGGCATGGGCAGAGATGTCTACCCCCACCCGCTCCGCCGCCCCGGGGACCAGGTCGAACGGGCAGAATGCCAGGCCTGCACCCCAGGTGTTATCGAGCGCAGTCATGGTTTTGCGGCGCTGGCAAATCCGCGCCATTTCCACCAGATGGGGAAATTCCAGACTCACGGAGCCCGCAGCCTCCAGCCAGACCAGCTTGGTACGGCTCGATATCTGAGCTTCCAGATCCTCAGGATCCATCGGGTTGTAGTACTGGTGCGTGATTCCCCAGCCTTGCAACTCACCCTCGACGATGGCCTTGTTCGGACCATAGGCGTTGTCAGGTACCAGCACTTCATCCCCGCTTTTCAGCAGCGACATGGCCACCAGGCCCAATGCGGCCAAGCCGCTGGGCACCAGCAAACACTCGTCCCCACCCTCCAGAGTCGCCAAGCGCGCTTCCAGCGCGTAGCTGGTAGGCGTGCCGTGCAGGCCGTAGGTGTAAGCCGACTTGTCTATCCACTGGCGGCTGCGCATGGCAGCGACGGTGGGAAAAAACACGGTGGATGCCTTGAACACGCCGGGTTGTGGCGCTTCAAAACCTGCCGGTGGCTGGTAAGGGTGGTGAATGAGGTGGGTAATCCGATCAGTCATGGCAGTCAACGACACGCACAGGTGTCACACACTCCACTTCTGGATCAGTTGCTGGGGGCGCAAGGAGTCATAGCTCTCAAAAGGCTGGTGAATCCAGGGATTCGTGGGCAGGAACTCCACCGAGTAATCGGGGGTGAACACGCTGACCGCCTTGGTCCAAATGACGGCGCTGCGCAGCTCCGTAATAGGGGCATAGTTGTTGCGTAACTGGTTGATCACCGCATTCAGCGTGTGGCCGGAGTCCGCGAGGTCGTCCACCAACAGTACCTTCCCGGCGATTTCACCTTTGGGCGTAGTGATGTAGCGGGCAATGTCGAGGTTGCCCTGCTGCGTGCCCGCCTCGGCCCGGTAAGAACTGGTCGACATGATGGCCAGAGGCTTGTCGAACACGCGGGACAAAATGTCCCCCGGACGCATGCCGCCACGGGCGAGGCACAAAATGGTGTCGAACTCCCAGCCGGACTGGAATATCTTGATGGCCAGCTTTTCGATGAGATTGTGGTACTCGTCGTAGCTTACGTAGAGGTGTTTACCGTCTTCAGTCAACATCAAAATGCTCCTAAAAAGATAGCTGCTTGCGCAGTATTTACGGGGGCTAGAGGCATAAAACGCATAAAACCGGCTTACTCTGGCAAATACGGGTGGCGCATCATGATGGTGTGGTCCCGATCAGGGCTGGTCGACACCATGTGGATAGGAACCCCGGTTACCTGCTCGATACGCTGCAGGTACAGACGCGCAGCCACCGGCAGCTTGTCGTACTGGGTGACACCCACTGTGCTGTCGCTCCAACCTTCCATGACTTCGTAGATTGGCTTGCAGCGCTCAATTTCGTCGGCGCCCATGGGCAGGATGTCGACCTTCTCACCGTCCACCTCATAGCCGGTGCAGAGCAACAACTCTTTGAGGCCGTCCAACACGTCGAGCTTGGTGATGCACAGGCCAGACAGGCCGTTGACCTGCGCAGAGCGCTTGAGCAGCGCAGCATCAAACCAACCGCAACGACGCGAACGACCGGTCGTCACGCCCTTTTCGGCGCCCACAGTACTCATGTGGTAGCCGGGGGTGCCGGGCACTTCCCAGTCCAACTCAGTGGGGAAAGGACCACCGCCAACACGGGTGCAGTAAGCCTTGGTAATGCCGAGGATGTAATGCAACATGCCGGGGCCCACGCCGGAGCCGGCCGCTGCGTTGCCCGCCACGCAGTTGCTGGAGGTCACGTAGGGGTAGGTGCCGTGGTCGACATCGAGCAGAGTGCCTTGTGCGCCTTCAAACAGGAGATTGGCACCTGCCAGATGGGCTTCGTTGAGTTCGCGGGAAACGTCTGCAACCATGGTCTTGAGCAAAGCTGCGTGCTCCATGGCCTGCTGGAACACCGGCTCAAACTGAACTCGGCCATTGGCCATGAAAGGCGCCAACAACGGGCCGAAGTCAAACGCCTCAGAGCCCAGGTAGCTGGCCAGCACATGGTTGTGCAGATCCAACAACTCGCGCAGCTTGGCGGCAAAGCGCTCAGGGTGCTTCAGGTCTTGCACGCGCAATGCACGACGGGCAATTTTGTCTTCATAGGCGGGGCCGATGCCGCGACCGGTCGTGCCGATCTTGGCGGTGCCGCCCTTCTCGCGGAAAGCTTCGCGCGCCACATCGAGCGCCACGTGGAAAGGCAAAATCAGGGGGCAAGCCTCGCTCACGCGCAAACGGGAGCGAACCTCGACACCCGCTTTTTCCAGGCCTTCGATTTCTTCAAACAACTTGGCCGCGGACAGCACGACCCCGTTGCCGATGTAGCACTTAACGCCGGGACGCATGATGCCCGAGGGAATCAGGTGCAGCGCGGTTTTCACGCCGTTAATCACCAGTGTGTGGCCTGCGTTATGGCCACCTTGGAAGCGCACCACGCCTTGGGCGCTTTCGGTGAGCCAATCGACCAGTTTGCCCTTGCCTTCATCACCCCACTGGGTGCCGACGACCACTACATTTCGACCTTTGGTTGTATTCATTTCGCTCAGGATTAAATTGCTGTTACGACCCACTGACCAGCGGCTTGCACCAGCTCACGGTCGCAATGGAACTCATCGACTTCACTTTCGTGCCCGGGAAGGACACACACTACGGTTTCGCCCTGTTGGCGCAAACCCGCAATTGCTGAGCGCAAGGCCGGAGCCTCGCCCCAAGGGGCACGGATAGCCGCACGCAAAGGACGCACCTGTGCTGCTTGGGCCAGGACCTTCACATCCAAGCTAAAGCCCACGGCCGGCCGCTTGCGACCGAAAACCGAGCCCACCTCGTCATACCGGCCGCCACGCGCCAAGGCATCGCCCGCCCCTTGGGCGTAAACGGAGAATCGCATGCCGGTGTAGTAGGCATAGCCTCGCAAGTCCGCAAGGTCAAAGGTGACTTTGACACCGTCCAGGTGACTCGCGACCCACTCCAAATGATCAAGTGCTTCGAGTACACCCGGTAGCTTTGGCAACTCTGCACGCGCCTGCGCCAGCACCGAAACACCGCCGTAAAGCTTGACCAGCAGTTGCAACGCTGCGGACATGCCGTCGGGACAACCGGAAGTCAGCTCACTCAAAGCGCTGCTGTCTTTGGAGGCCAGTGCTGCCAAGACCTCGGTACGCTGGGAGAGGCTCAGGCCGGACTCCGCCAGCAGGCTGCTGACAATGCGGGCATCCGCCATGTCTACGGTCAAGCCACCCACTCCGCTAGCCTTGAGACAGTCCAGAGAAAGCGCCAGTATTTCGAGGTCAGCCTCCAAGCCGGCGTGCCCATAAATTTCGGCGCCGAACTGGAGGGGCTCACGGGTCGCGTGAGGTACGGCAGGGAGCGTATGTAGCACAGGACCGCAGTAACACAGGCGGGTAACGCCCTTGCGGTTGAGCAGGTGGGCATCGATCCGCGCAACTTGCGGGGTACTGTCCGCCCGTAAACCCATGGTCCGGCCGGATAGCTGATCGACCAGTTTGAAGGTTTGCAGATCCAGTGCCTTGCCGGTTCCGGAAAGGAGAGACTCCAGATGCTCCAGCAATGGAGGCATCACGAGCTCGTAGCCATAGCAACGGGCCATGTCCAGGAGTTCTCGACGTATTTCTTCGATGTGGCGCGCTTCGGACGGCAGCACATCGGCAATGTGATCCGGGAGGACCCAAGCAGACATGGAATTGAGGGGAGGCTGTTAAAACGGAGATTTTACCGGCCTTAAGCCCCAAATTTCAGGGTAGCAAGTACCAAATGCTGACTAAACCCACAAGGATGCTGCACAAGCCGTAAAAACGGATCTGGCCATCCTGCAGTTGGAGTAGCTGCTGAAAGAGCTTGCGCCACCCTTGGGGTGACGCAAATGGGAACAAACCTTCTAGCACCAGCACCAGGGCCAGTGCTAGCCACAACGTGTCAGCGTTCACGTTTATTTTTTGGCCGCAGGAGCGTTTCCGCCACCATTGCGGAAGGTTTTGAAGAACTCAGAGCCGCTCGGATCCAGCACCATCACGTCGCTTTTGTTCGCGAAACTCGATTTGTAGGCTTCGAGGCTCCGGTAGAACTGCGCGAACTGAGGGTCTTTACCGAACGACTCAGCGTAGATACGGGCAGCTTCGGCATCGCCCTCGCCTTTGATCTTTTGAGCATCGCGGTAAGCATTGGCAATGGCGATTTCGCGCTGGCGGTCGGCATCAGCACGGATTTTTTCGCCCTCAGCAGCACCGGTAGAGCGCAGCTCATTGGCCACGCGCTTACGCTCCGCTTCCATCCGGCGGTAGACCGATTCCGTGATGGCTTCGACATAGTCCACCCGGGTAATGCGCACATCCACCACATCAACACCCCACGGCTTAGCTCCCCGAACCTTGTCGAGTACTTCGGCCTTTACGTCTGCCATCAAGTCTTCGCGCTTCAGCGAGAGCAATTCCTTGACCGTGCGCTTGTTGATTTCCTCCTGGAAGGCATTGCGCACCACACGGTTCAACTGGCTGGCTCCGGCACCTTCATTCAACCCGACATTGCGGATGTACTCAGAGGGCTCAGTAATGCGCCAGCGCACATACCAGTCGATGACGACCCGTTGTTTTTCAGCGGTCAACATGGGCTCAGCATCGGTGCTGTCCAGGGTCAGCAAACGCTTGTCGATATAGGACACGTTTTGAAACGGCGGCGGCAGCTTGAAGTTCAAGCCAGGCTCGGTAATGACATCCTTGATTTGACCCAAAGCGTAGACCACGCCGAATTGGCGCTGGTCCACGACAAACAAGGTTGAGCTAGCCAGTGCCAACAGCACCAGCAACGAAGAAAAAATCAGTCCAATGCGGTTCATAGTTCTTTCCTAGCGCACGTCGCGTTCGCGGGTTCGCGCAGCATCGCGGCTGCGGGGGTCTACGGTAGTTGTCGCGGCTGCGGCACCTGTCGGGCCGGCAGGCGTTGTCGCGTTCGCGGCTGCCGCCGTGGCACCGGCGGAATCAACGCCTGAAGTAGCTCCCGTCATTTGGAGGACCTTGTCCAATGGCAGGTAAAGCATGTTGGACCCCTGCTTCGAATCGACCACCACTTTGGTGACGTTGCTGTAAATTTGCTGCATGGTGTCGAGGTACATGCGGTCGCGCATGACTTGTGGCGCCTTTTGATACTCCGCGAATACAGAGCGGAAACGCTGAGAGTCACCCTGTGCTTGCGCTACCACGCGAGCCTTGTAAGCGTCGGCCTCTTCCTTCAAACGGGATGCAGAACCAACAGCCCGTGGGATCACGTCGTTGGCGTAGGCTTGCGCTTCATTCTTTGCGCGCTCGCGCTCTTGACCCGCTTTGAGCACATCATCAAACGATGCCTGCACTTGCTCTGGTGGGCGAACACCGCCTTGCTGGAGGTTGACCCCCACCACTTCAATACCCACCTTGTAGCGATCCAGAATGGTCTGCATCAAGGCCCGCACCCGCGGTGCGATCTGGTCACGCTCTTCAGAGAGCGCAGCGTCCATTTTCATTTTCCCGAGAACCTCGCGAATCGAAGTTTCCGCGGCCTGCACAACAGCCTCACCCGGATTTTTGCTCTCGAACAAGAACGCACGAGCATCACTCAGGCGGTACTGGACGGCAAATTTGATATCAAGAATGTTTTCATCCTCTGTGAGCATGGCGGACTCTTTGAGCCCCGTAGCCTTCATGACCACATCACGCCCCACATCCACCGAGCGGATCTGGCTTACGAAAACCAACTCGTGTTTCTCAATCGGGTATGGCAGACGCCAGTTGAAGCCGGCGTTTACCGTCGACTTGTACTTGCCGAACTGGGTAATCACGGCTTGCTGACCTTCTTGCACAATGAAGAAACCGGTTCCCAGCCAGATCAGGGCCACTACACCAACGATCAACCCGGCACCGATACCGGCATTTTTCATGTCAGGCTGGAAACCACCGCCGCCATTGCCGGCAGGCGGTTTTTGCCCGCCACCAAACAAGCCGCCGAGTTTGCGATTGAAATCTCTCCACAGCTCGTCAAGGTCCGGCGGACCCGACTGCGCGGTGTTTTTAGGCTGGCCACCTTGTACCCCTGGATGCGCCGACGGCCTGTCCGACTCGCCCTCCGGCTTCGGTGCGGACTCTGAGCCCGGATTTTCTTGCTTGTCGTCTCCGCGTCCCCACCGGGAATCGTTCAAATTGAGCACCACCCGCAACCAGGACATCAAGTCCCGATTTTTCATACGAATCGCAGTAAGTTTCATGGTTTCTTCTTAAGTGCAGTTAAGTGCATTGTGCCAACTCAAGCCTCATCCCCGAGGGCGTCAGGGTGAATCGGCGAATCCTCGGGCGCGTCAGGTTCTGGTTTAGCTATTTCAGCCAGTTTTTGACGGAGGGTAGGCATGCCTGCCAACGTTCGAGCACTCACGAAAATCCGTGGTGTTTGAAGGCCCTCGATGTCATAAAAATCATCAAGCCGGATAGGCTGCGCATCTTCCGCGATGGCGTCTAGTTTATTGAATACCAGGAGCTGCGGAATGTCAGCAGCACCAATTTCTTTCAGTACCAATTGAACTTGCGCAATCTGCTCCGGAAACTCAGGGTTAGCCGCATCCACGACATGGAGCAACAAGTCGGCGTCGATAGCCTCTTGCAGGGTCGCCTGGAAAGCATCCACCAAACCGTGCGGCAGATCACGAATAAAACCCACGGTGTCAGACAGTGATACCGAACGCCCTGCTTCGCCGAGGTAGAGCTGCCGGGTTGTGGTGTCCAAGGTCGCAAATAGCTGATCCGCGGCGTATGTGCGTGCCTTCACCAATGCATTGAAGAGCGTGGACTTGCCAGCATTCGTGTAACCGATGAGGGAAATGTTGAAGGCGTCCCGCCGCTCCCGTTGGCGTCTTTGCGTTTGACGTTGGCGCTTTACTTTGCTGAGGCGCTCTTTGGTCCGCTTGATGTTTTCACTGATCATTCGGCGATCCAACTCGATCTGGGTCTCGCCGGGGCCGCCGCGCGTGCCTATACCGCCGCGCTGCCGCTCTAAGTGCGACCATCTGCGGACCAAGCGGGTGCTCAGGTACTGAAGCCGGGCGAGCTCCACTTGCAGCTTACCTTCATGGCTTCTCGCCCTCTGCGCAAAGATTTCGAGAATCAAGAAGGTCCGGTCGTTGACCGGCATTTGCATATGGCGCTCCAGATTCCTCTGCTGGCCAGGACTAAGCGCCTGGTCAAACAAAATTTCTGTTGCGCCGGTTTGTAACGCCAGCTGCCGTATCTCTTCGGCCTTACCGGAACCTACAAACAGCGCGGCGTCAGGTGCCCTGCGCTTGCAAACCACCCTAGCAACCGGATGTAGACCGGCAGTCTGAGCGAGCAAACCCAACTCTTCCAGCTCAGAATCAAAGTTGGGCAAACCAAGATCGACCCCCACCAAAATAGTCGGCGCCGACTGACTGTCCATCGATTTACTCAAGAAAGGAAAGATTTTTCAAAACTATCAGGTCGGGGTGAACCGACCTGGACAACCGGCCTCAGGCAGCCGAAGTCTCGTCCGCAGCGGCCGCCAGATTCACTGCGCGACCGGGAACAATGGTGGAAATTGCATGCTTGTAAACCATTTGGGTCACGGTATTGCGAAGCAATACTACGTACTGATCAAATGATTCAATCTGACCCTGCAGCTTGATACCGTTGACCAAATAAATGGACACCGGTACGTGCTCCCTACGCAAAGCGTTGAGGAAGGGGTCTTGAAGAAGTTGGCCTTTGTTGCTCACGATATTCTCCGTGTTCAAAAAATTAATAAGGGTTTGACGATACCACACTAGGGTGTGGCGGCTGGCCGGCAGGCCAATTAAGGTCTTAGAGAGGCAAAAAGCTTTCAGTCTTTGTCTGCAAATGGGTTGGCAGAGGACTTCATCTCAATGCGCAGTGGCGTACCTACGAGATTGAACTCCTTGCGGAATCGCCCTTCCAGAAATCGCTTGTAAGCCTCGGTGACATGCTCGAGCGAGTTGCCGTGCACCACAATGATGGGAGGATTCATCCCGCCTTGGTGGGCATAGCGCAGCTTTGGACGGTAGGCCCCGGTTTTCTTGGGTGTTTGGAATTGCACGGCTTCTAGCAATAGGCGTGTCAAAACAGGCGTCGGCATTTTGCAGTTTGCGGCTTTGTGCGCTTGGGCAATGGCATCCCAGACAGGCCCCAAGCCTTGACGCTTCTTGGCTGAAATCAAATGCAGCGATGCAAACTTCAAGAAACCCAATCGCGTTTCAAGTGACCGCTTTACCAATTCGCGTTGGTATTCGTCCACGGCATCCCACTTATTCACCGCCACGACGACAGCGCGCCCGGACTCTAGTATGTATCCGGCAATGTGAGCATCTTGATCCGTGACGCCCTGCTCCGCGTCAATCAATAGCAACACCACGCTGGCGGACTCAATTGCCTGCAAGGTTTTCACGACTGAGAATTTCTCGATCGCCTCAAAGACCTTGCCCTTGCGACGCAAACCTGCAGTGTCCACGAGCTCAAACTTTTGCCCATTGCGCTCAAACGGGACCGAAATAGCATCCCGGGTAGTGCCAGGCATATCAAAAGCAACCAAACGCTCTTCACCCAGCCAAGTGTTAATCAGGGTGGACTTACCCACATTGGGTCGCCCGGCCACTGCAAGCTTAATGATGCTCGGGTCTGCCGGCTCGGGATCATCCTCCGGCTCCTCAAGATGCAAGGCATCCAGCGCAAGCTCAATGAGCGATCGCATGCCTTGACCATGGGCTGCAGACACCGGGTAAACCTCTCCCAAGCCCAATTCAAAAAATTCGGAAAGCTGTGCACCGGCCTTCATGCCTTCGGCCTTGTTGGCAATCACCAAGCAAGGTTTGCCCAGTTTCCGGAGGTAGTTGCCGATGTCGTGATCCTGAGCAGACAAGCCCGCGCGGGCATCCACCACAAAGACAACAACATCTGCTTCTGCGACGGCTTGGCGAGTTTGCTTCGCCATTTCTTTAAAAATGCCGCTACCTGCGTCCGGCTCAAAGCCGCCGGTATCGATAACAATGAATTCGTGCTTACCGTGTTTGCCATTTCCGTAATGACGGTCGCGCGTAAGTCCCGCAAAGTCCGCGACGATCGCATCGCGCGTCTTGGTCAGGCGGTTAAAAAGAGTGGATTTCCCAACATTGGGACGACCCACCAGAGCGATTACTGGCTTCATGAATGACCTTTTTTATTCGGGGCGGAAGGCGAAAATGCCCCCCATCTGGGTCACTGCGACCAGGGTGTTGCCGGCGAGGACCGGCGTTGCAGCAAGAGGAGAACCGTCAAGCGTAAGCCGACCGACCGTTGCGCCATCAGCAGCTGACAGCAAATGCAGAAAACCTGCGTTGTCAGGCACCACCAATGTGGAGCCCAGCAGAACCGGGGTACCGAGCTCCCGCCATTTAAATTTGTCTGATTGCCAGACTTTTTCACCATTCAGGCGATTCCAGGCAATAAGAGTCCCATCGAGCTCCGTACCAAAAACCACACTTTCGTTTCCACTGATTCCCGTAAAGCCATTGGCAGGTTTGGACCAGAGAGACTTCGCTGTTGCCAAGTCAATGCAAGCAACTGAGCTTGCATAAGCCCTCACGCACACATTACTTCCCTGACGACTTATGCCGGAGACAACGTCAACCAAGCGCTCGACCTCATTGGTACCACGGCCCAACGCCACAGGAACGTCCCACTTCTGGCTTCCGTTGGCAGGGTTGAGCCCCACCAGACGACCGCCCAGCCCGGCTACCAGGGTGTCGCCCGCAGGAAACAAAACGCCAGGGCGATCCAACACCAAGGTGTCCGCTCCACGCTGTTGTTGCCAGAGCCGCTTACCCGATTCGCCGTCAAACGCAAACAACGTCCGATCCGGGGTTACCACGAACACTCGCCCACCAGCAACCAGTGGTGGGGTAGTTGCCACTGCGCTGAGGTTTTGTTTCCAAAGGACTTTGCCCCCTTGCATCACGACAACGTCACCTGCCGCAGTGGCAACTGCGATGCGTCCCGCACTGACGCCAACGGCGGCAGATATCCGGGCGCCAGCTTCGGTTTTCGAGCGAACGCTACCGTTCTCGGCGTCCATTGTCGTGACGGTACCCGCAGCATTGGCAAAGTAAACCTCGCTACCAGCACTCTTGAGCTCCAAGGGGAAAGTGACCTCCCCCAGGTTACCTTTCCAAACAGCCTTCACGCCCAAGAGTGGAACCAGGGGTGCCAACTCAGCGGGTTTTTGCTTAGTCGGCCCCGAGCAGGCCGACAGAACTAGGCTGCCAACCAGAATAACAGAGCGCGAAAAAAGTGAAAACCGCTTTGCCATACTGATCACTTCACCTCACCGGCACCCAGCGCGGCCAGCTTGACCTCGACCAGGCGACGGTACTGATCTTGCGGAGGAAAAAGTTTTACCGCTTCTTTGAAGCCAGCAATAGCGTCCTCAGTTTTGCCTTGGGAGAGAGACAAATCTGCACGCTTGTCCGCCACCAGACCTTTGAACTCCGCTGGAAACTCACCCGCCAATATTTTGGCGGCGCCGTCATATTCCTTAGCCTCAATCAAAAGACCGGCATGGCGGACCTTAGCCAGCGCGGCAAGGCCGGCATCTGCCTTGCTATCCGCAACCCAACTCAACGCGCCCTTGGCGACGTCAGACTTGCCGGTGAGGTAAGCCACCTTGGCAAGATTGAGGCCGGACTGCTGTGTATAAAACACAGATGGAAAACGTTGCTTCATGTCATCGAAGGCTCGACCAGCCGCGACTAAGTCTCCGCTAGCAATGATGCGATCGACTTCTTCAAACATTGCAGAAGCTTGTTCGGCTTGACGCTTGTTCCACCATTGGTAACCGTTCCACGAAGCGAACCCACCTAGGACGGCAATCAAAACCCAGGTAATCGCATTGCCATATTGCTTCCAGAAATGCTTCAGCTGATCTAGTTGCTCTTGTTCTTCGAGATCTAAATGGTTTGCCATGGTGTACCCTTTTATACTTTTGTGGTGTGCTGAGATGCCCACTTCGCTACGTCAGAGAGCGAAATGGTGACCTGTGGAACTTCCGAGTTCCGCAATGATTTGATAGTGACTTGCCTTGAGGCCTGCTCATCCGGACCAAAGACAAATGCAAAACGCGCCCCGGAGCCGTCTGCCCGCTTAAACTGTGATTTAAGGCTAGGCATACCCTCCGGATTGCTGGCTTGCATTTGTACCGACAGGCCAGCTTGCCGTAAAAGAGCCAATACAGGCATCACGGTTGCCATGTACTCTGCTGACAAAATGATCGCGTAGACGTCGAGAGCAGGCAAAGAAAGGTCCCTGCCCGACTCCTGCAACAACTCCAACACCCGCTCGACACCCATCGCCCAGCCCACTGCCGGGGCTGCCTTGCCGCCGATTTGCTCGATCAGATAATCGTATCGCCCGCCAGCACAGACCGTACCTTGTGACCCCAGCTTGGTCGTTACAAACTCGAATACGGTCAAGTTGTAGTAGTCCATGCCGCGAACCAACCGGGGGTTGATTCGATAAGGGACACCGTGGCACTCAAGTAGGCGGGTCACTGCATCAAGGTGAGCTTTGGATTCAAGCCCTAAAAGGTCGATGAGCTTTGGTGCAGCTTCGATTACGCCTTGCATCGCAGGATTTTTGGAGTCGAGCAAGCGAAGTGGGTTAAGGTGCAAGCGGCGTTTGGCCTCTTCATCCAAGACAGCCTCATGCAACTCAAAGTGTGCAATCAGTGCATTTCGATGAAGTTGACGCTCCTCGGGCTGACCCAAGCTATTGATTTGAAGTTCGATGTCCGACAAGCCAAGCTCTTGCCACATCATGTGCGCCATCAAAATCACTTCTGCATCCACTTCCGGCCCACCAAACCCCAAGGCTTCCGCCCCGATCTGGTGAAACTGTCGGTAGCGCCCCCTTTGGGGACGCTCATGGCGGAACATAGGCCCCATGTAGTAGAGGCGTTTCGGTCCACCGTATAACAATGAATGCTCTACTGCTGCCCGCACTACGCCAGCGGTATTTTCAGGCCGGAGAGTTAACGCTTCGCCATTCAGGCGGTCTTCAAAGGAATACATCTCCTTCTCGACAATATCCGTTACCTCACCAAGCCCCCGTACAAACAGCGCGGTGGGTTCCACGATAGGTGTGCGGATATTTTCGAAAGCAAACCTACGCATCAGATTGCGAACGAGGGACTCCAAGGTCTCCCAAGCCGCCGATTGGGGGGGCAGGATATCGTTCATACCCTTAACGGCAACGATTTTGTCCACTTTGCGCGGACTATTTTTCTCTGACATAGACTCTCAAACTTGTGGGGATTGGCGCGAAAAGCGCGCTTTGATGTAGTTTTCAACCACTGCTTGAAACTCGCTGGCAATGGCGTCGCCTCGCAAGGTCATTTTCTTTTCACCATCGATGTAGACCGGTGCCGCAGGAGCCTCGCCGGTGCCGGGGAGGCTGATACCAATATCAGCATGCTTGCTCTCACCCGGGCCGTTGACGATACATCCCATCACCGCGACTTTCATGTTTTCTACGCCGGGATATTGGCTACGCCAGACAGGCATCTGATCTCTAAGGAAATCGTCAATCTGCTTTGTCAGCTCTTGAAAAGTTGTACTGGTCGTCCGCCCACAGCCGGGGCAAGCTGTTACGCTGGGTACGAATTTTCGCAAACCTAATGATTGAATAATCTCAGACGCCACGACAACTTCCTGTGTACGCGCTTCGCCGGGAGCAGGTGTCAATGAAACACGAATCGTATCGCCGATACCTTCCTGCAGAAGGATACCCAAGGCCGTAGCGGACGCGACGGTACCTTTTGTTCCCATTCCCGCCTCAGTCAGGCCCAAATGCAGCGCATACTTTGAGCGCTTTGCGAGTTCGCGGTAGACCGCAATCAAGTCGGTCACCCCGCTTACTTTGCAAGACAGCATGATCTGGTGCCCAGGCAAGCCGATTTCCTCGGCCTTTTCAGCAGAGGAAATCGCCGAAGTTATCAATGCTTCGTACATGACCTGCTTTGCATCCCACGGACGGGCCCTGCGGCTGTTTTCATCCATCAGCGCAGCGAGGAGCTCCTGATCCAAACTCCCCCAGTTCACACCAATCCGAATGGGTTTTTCCCATTTGATAGCTGCCTCGATCATCTGGGCGAATTGTCGATCTCGTTTGTCACCCTTGCCGACATTTCCCGGATTGATCCGGTACTTCGACAAAGACTCTGCGCACTCGGGGTAGTCGCTCAAAAGGCGGTGGCCGTTGTAGTGAAAATCACCTATCAGGGGGACGCTAACTCCCATTCTGTCCAGTTGCGCACGGATGTGAGGCACCGCTTGTGCAGCCTCAGGGGTATTGACTGTAATCCGAACCAACTCAGACCCGGCTGCCGCAAGCTCTTTCACTTGAATGGCAGTACCGATCGCATCTTCGGTGTCGGTGTTGGTCATTGACTGGATACGCACAGGAGCAGCACCACCTACGGTGACGACGTGACCGCCCCACTTCACCTCAGATTGCAAACTCGTCCGAACTAGGGGCTGCGCTAACGCAATGGGCAATACCTGTTCCACTACTTCACCTCAAATCGAGCAACGTTGTCTTTAGAAACACCAGATACCGCAAATGGCTTGCCGCGAACCTCCACGTCGACTAGGTCAGCCTTCCCGATCACTACCGAAAGCGGGGGCGTACCGTTCGCCAAAGTACTGCCATCCGCTTGTAGCATGCGTCGCACCAAGACCGCTCCGGTTGAATCAAGCACCTCAACCCAAGTCGTTCCTTTAGCCCGAATAATCACGAGGTCAGGAGCTTTGGAAGGAGGACTCGGATCCTGAGCTATAAGCGGTGAGGATGCCGCAGCAGCCGGCTGAGAAGCTGCAGCTGACACCACCGGTGCCGCTGGCACTACCTCGACCGGCGTTACCTTTTCTTCTGACTCTCGAACTGGGGACGAGGCCTCCAAGACGACTTCTTTTGGGTCACTTGTAGTTGCATCCTTGGAGGCTGAACCAACAAGCCAGGCCGGCATATGAAGATCGGGCATGGTAGACACCACGACAGCAGCCAGCAATATGCCCGCCACCAAAAGCACTTGAGGCCGTTTTAGAATTTCCGGTACAGAAGAAATACGACGCTCACCAGTCGCCCGGAATGGGGCATTGATACCGCGATCTCCTGTTTGAAATTGAGGCGCGGACGACGGAGGCAGAAGCTCCAGAATAGGACTCGCATCAATCTTCAGAGTTCGGCAAACACTAGACGCCAGAGCCCGCACAAACACGGCATCTGGCAACAAATCGACACGATCTGCTTCCAACGCCTCTAGTTTCTTCACGGGCACTTTCATCGAAACTGCCAAAGCCGCTATGTGCAGGCCCGCAGCCAAGCGCGCCTCGCGTAGCAACTCACCCGCTGTAGCTTGTTTTTTATTGACAACTTCGGTTTCCGGCACCGAAGGTTGGCTTGCAGCCTCTACGTCACTCATTGAAAGCTCCCCGCTCGAAACTGGCGGCCTCTTTTGACTTCGGGAATCGCTTCAGGAGCTGTGTCCCAAGTTGAGTCACGGCGCCCTTGTTACCAAGGCCCTGCTCCACTTTGATGCCGAGCCACAGGGTCTCGGAATTCGCGAATTCACTGTTGTTGATCCGCCGCACATAAAACTGTGACTTGGACAAATCGCCTTGCTGAAACAAAAGCAAAGCAAGGTTATAGCCGGCTACGGGGCTACCCGGATCGAGCTCTTGGGCGCGAGTGAGGCTGACAAGCGCTTCGTTTCGCAAGCCGGATTTCATTTGGCATATTCCGAGAGCCATCCAAGATTTCGCGCGCTCAGAATACAAAGGGTTATTGATCGCAGACGAAAAGTTAGAAAACGACTCCGGCATCCGTCCCTGCTGACACAGCATCCAAGCGTAGTTGTGTTGAACACTGGCAGCCCGAGGACTTAACTGGAGAGCCCGCCTGAAGCTTTCATCCGCCAATGGAAAGTCATTGAGCGCCATGTAAATGAGACCGCGGAGGTTGTGCGCCTCAAAAAGCCCTGGATCGGCGGCAATCGATTGCTTCACCTCATCAAGGGCAACCGTAGTTTGCCCGTTGTTGAAGTACCCAGCGGCCAGCTCCAAACGGATTTTGGCTCGCTTACGTGCTGGCGACTCATCAGAGTCGGTCACAAAGTCAGCCGTAGATGGTGCGGGGGTTGGCGTGCTTGAACAACCGTAAATTGCACCCAGTGCTACAAAAACAATGCTCCAGAAAGCAGGTCGATAGAGACGGCGAGCTATTTGTCCGGCAATAAAAGAATCAAGCTCAGACATTTTGCAAACCATTGGTATCTCCAACAACCGGCACGTTTACCTGATGGAGCATGACAGTTCGCTGCTTATTGATACGGCTACCCACATTAGTACGGTCCCGTACATCCCCGGCGAGTTGCCCACAAGCTGCATCGATGTCATCTCCACGTGTCTTCCGTACTGTTGTCACGACCCCTCCGTCTACCAATATCCGAGCGAATGCTTGCACCGCATTGTTCTTCGAACGCAAAAGCCCCGATGCAGGAAAAGGGTTAAAAGGGATCAGATTGAACTTGCACGGGATACCAGCGTCACGCACCAAGGAAAGCAAAGCAAGCGCTTGTTCCGGGCTATCGTTCACGCCATCCAACATACAGTACTCAAAGGTGATGAAATCCCTCGGTGCGCGCTCAAGATAGCGTTTGCATGCATCAAGCAGTTCAGAGAGTGGATACTTTTTGTTGAGCGGGACCAGGTTGTCCCGTAGATCATCTGTTGGCGCATGCAGGGAAACTGCCAAGGCTACTGGGCAATCATCCCGCAGGCGGTCCATCATCGGAACGACACCGGATGTGGAGACAGTCACCCTTCGGCGTGAAAGCCCATAGCCATGGTCATCCAGCATTGCCTTGAGTGCTGGCACCAAAGCCCCGTAATTCTGGAGCGGCTCACCCATGCCCATCATGACCACGTTTGAAATCACCCGCTCCTGAACCCCCAGGTGCTTACGCAGAAAATGTTCTGCAAACCAGAGCTGAGCCAAAATTTCCCACGTCTTCAGGTTTCTACTGAAGCCTTGGTGCCCCGTTGAGCAGAAACGACACCCTACCGCGCAACCCGCTTGCGAAGAAATGCACAAGGTGCCCCGGTCCGACTCGGGAATAAAAACGGTCTCCACAGCATCACCACCACCAACGTCAAACAACCACTTGATGGTTCCGTCGGAGGAAATGTGCTGGGTAATCACGGGCAATGCTTTGATCTGGGCATTGCCTTTCAATTTATCTCTGAGCGATCGCGCAAGGTCGCTCATGTCATCAAATTGGCTGGCGCCCTTTTGATGAACCCAGCGAAATAGCTGGGTCGCGCGAAACTTCTTTTCGCCTAGGCTCTCGCAAAAGGCGGCCAGACCCTCGAGGTCGAAATCGAGCAGGTTGACCGCCATATTGATTTAGCGGGAGTAAACGTTCATGCCGGCGAAGAAGAAGCCGATTTCCACAGCGGCAGTCTCAGCAGCGTCGGAGCCATGAACAGCGTTGGCATCAATGCTGTCTGCAAAATCAGCGCGGATGGTCCCTGGAGCTGCTTTCTTAGGGTCTGTAGCGCCCATCAAGTCGCGATTCTTAGCGATTGCGCCTTCGCCTTCCAAAGCCTGGATCATCACTGGACCGGAAACCATGAAATCAACCAGGTCCTTGAAGAAAGGACGCTCTTTGTGCACTGCGTAGAAAGCTTCAGCTTCGCCGCGGGACAGGTGTGCCATGCGAGCAGCCACGACCTTCAGGCCAGCTGCTTCAAAACGTGCGTAAATTTGACCGATCACGTTCTTGGCGACTGCGTCAGGCTTGATGATGGAGAGTGTGCGTTCGATTGCCATATTAATTCCCAATTAGAAAAATGTATTTGTCTTACGTAGACAAAGCCTGCGAGTTTACCACCCGCATTAACGACTTCTGCCTCCGGAGCGGCGTTGACCGCCCCCCGGACGACCGCGGCCGTTTGATTCTTGTCGCTGCCTTGTAAAGCTGTCGGCGCCGATGTACCCCAAAGAAGTCTTCATCGGGTCCGGCTGCCCACCTTCTTGACGGTTCGCCTGGCGGGGCGGCTTTGCACCGCCCTGACGCACAGGTTGCGATGCCACTGAACCTTCTTTCGGGTAGGCCGGACCACGTCCGCTTTGGCGCCCTCCCCGGCCGCGAGGGCGAGGTGCTGCGCCTGCGCCAAAAGCACCTTCTTCCCGGGTTCGAGCCTTGGGAGTGCCTGCCGCCTGCATGAGCGAGCGGATATCTGTCTCATCCAGCTCCATCCAAGCACCACGCTTCAGTCCCCGAGGGAGAACCATCGCACCATATCGAATACGGATCAGCCGGCTTACAGCATGCCCGACGGACTCCAACATACGCCGGACCTCACGGTTGCGCCCTTCGGAAATGGTCACCCGGTACCAGCAATTGGAGCCTTCTCCACCGCCGTCTTCGATGGATCCGAACTGAGCGATCCCATCGTCGAGCTGAACACCATTCAGCAATGCTTGCTTTTCTTCTTTAGTGAGCGCACCCAAAACCCGCACCGCATATTCACGCTCCAGACCGAACCGGGGGTGCATGAGGTTATTGGCGAGCTCACCGGAGCTGGTAAACAACAACAGGCCTTCTGTATTCAGATCCAAGCGCCCTACCGATTGCCACTTGCCCTGATGCAGCTTAGGCAGCCGGCGAAACACTGTAGGCCGGTTTTGAGGATCATCATGGGTGACCACCTCCCCGACCGGCTTGTGGTAAGCGATAACGCGTGCTGGCGGCGGCTCGATGCGGAACCGAATAGGCTTACCGTTGACTTTGATGTTGTCGCCAAACTGAATGCGCTGTCCGATATGGGCAGGCTCATTGTTTACCGAAATCCGCCCTTCCAGAATCAACTGCTCCATTTCCAAGCGCGAACCCATTCCTGACTGGGCCAATACTTTATGCAGCTTGGGGGTTTCCGCTTGCGGCGCTAATACACGCTTGGGAAGGCTCACATCTTCTGCGGCTTCGTCGGCATCAAACTGTCCGGAAACAACATCATCGAACCGATTACCGCCGACTTTGGCGTGCGCAGCCTCCAACGAAGCAATCTCTTCATGAGGTTGAACGGCCTCAGCGCCGGCGTTGTTGTCAATATCGTTCATAGTGTTGTTCCGTTTTCCACTGCCGGCGAAGCCGCATGCAATGGCATAGTTAATTGTTGACCTTCATCTGCCACATCCCCAGCGGGAGAAGTCTCTGCCACACCCAACATGTCACCCAAACCCATGACCGGGTCAACACCCCGATCCGGCGACTCCAACAATGGCAACTGGTCTAGTGAGCTCAGGCCTAAATCGTCCAGAAACTGGCGCGTGGTCGCGTACAGCGCTGGTCTTCCTGGCGCCTCACGGTGGCCAATGACCTCTACCCAACCACGATCTTCAAGCTGCTTGATAAGCAACGAACTGATCGTGACGCCTCGGATGTCTTCCATATCGCCACGGGTAACCGGCTGTCGATAAGCGATGATGGCCAGGGTTTCCAGCGTTGCCCGCGTGTACTTGGGTGGCTTTTCCGGATGGAGCCGGTCCAAAAACTCGCGCATTTCTGGCCGACTCTGGAATCGCCAGCCGGACGCAACACTCACCAACTCCACACCGCGCTCAGCCCACTCACTCTGAAGCTCTGAAAGCAACGATTTCACCGTATCCGCACCAATTTCATCAGCAAATAGCTCTCTCAGCACACGCACTGTCATTGGCTGAGGTGAACAAATCAAAGCGGTTTCGAGCACACGCTTGGCATCGACCATGTTCATAGTCTGGACTCAAAGATGGAAACCGGTGTTTGTTGCGGACCGGAGTCAACCGCTCTAGGTAGGAAAAGCTGTTTGCCTCAGTCGACTACCCTACGTGACACGTAGTTACAAACCTCCCGGTTTGGAGGCCCAATTGTACCCGAGCCCAAGTTGCGTTGAAAGTGACATGAAATCAGCAGGCGGCTCAGACTCAAACAACAGCTCAACTCCCGTCACCGGGTGCGTAAAAGCAAGGCGGCAGGCATGTAATGCTTGCCTGCGCATGTCCGCAACAGGAGCCCCGCCATAAACAGTATCCGAAACCAAGGGATGGCCGAGGTGCGCCATGTGCACACGGATCTGATGCGTCCTACCCGTATGCAAAATGCAACGCACCCAGCAGGCTACTTGGCGGGTCGAAATCAATTCGAAATCCGTCCTCGCGTCTTTACCGGAGTGCAAGGCCAGATCTACGACCGCCATTCTCAACCGGTTGCGCGGATCCCGGCCAATCGGCGCGCTGACAGACTTCAGACCGGTCCATGCCCAAGCTTTGTGGGCGATAGCGAAATACTGCCGACTTACCTCCCGGGCAGCAATGGCTTTTACCAGTGCGTCCATGGCCGCCCGCGTGCGGGCTACGACCATCAAACCACTGGTGTCTTTATCAAGCCTATGCACAATTCCAGCGCGGGGAACCAGAGATGCATGGGCGCTGTACCCCAGCAATCCGTTTAGCAAAGTGCCACTCCAGTTTCCGGGCGCGGGGTGAACCACCAAGCCCGGCGGTTTATTGATGACTAGCAGATGCTCGTCTTCATACCTGACATCCAGATCCATCGCCTCCGGCTTAAACGCTTGGCTTTGCGGCGTGGGTCGTAGTTCAATGGTGGCAGTGTCGCCCACCTTGACTTTGGCAGACACCTTCTGAACGACACGCCCGTTCAACTGCACCAAACCCAGCTCAATGAGCTGCTGCAGATAACTCCGCGAAAATTCGTCCACATGGACTGCGAGCGCTCGATCCAACCGCTCCCCGTGCATTTCAGCGGGAAAAACCAAGTGACGGAGCTCGGTTTCACCCGCAAGCTCAGCGGGGTCTTCAGCCTCTGTTTCCGCACAGTGCATCGATATAATTCCGTCGGTTTGAATCAAGAAAGTCCCCAAAATGCTGCGTGCGAAATTATCGGTCGTTTATGCCTTGATGCTGGCGACCCTTGCCAGCCAGCTCGTGGCCTGCTCCAGCGCCCCCATCGACAAAACAGCCGGCATGAGCCCGAACCGTTTGTATGCAGAGGCAAAAGACGAAATGGGCGCCTCTCAGTGGGATAAAGCTGTACCTCTGCTGGAAAAGCTAGAAGCGCGTGCAGCGGGAACCCCGCTCGCACAACAAGCGCAACTAGACAAAGCTTTTGCCCACTTCAAGGCCGGCGAGCAAGCGCAGTCTCTCGCAACACTTGAGCGGTTTATTAAGTTGCACCCTGCAAGCCCGGCTTTGGACTATGCGATTTACCTGAAGGGCGTCGTGAATTTCAACGATGACCTGGGCTTGCTCTCATCTGTCACCCGCCAGGATCTGGCTGAACGCGACCAAAAAGCAGCCAAAGAATCCTTCGAGGCATTCAAAGAACTCACCTCCCGGTTCCCGGAGTCCAAATACGCACCGGACGCACGGCTGCGCATGAATTACATCGTCGGCTCATTGGCCCAATACGAAGTGCATGTGGCACGCTACTACTACAAGCGCGGCGCCTACCTCGCGGCCGCCAACCGTGCCCAACAGTGTCTTACAGATTACCGCGATGTGCCCGCAACCGAAGAGGCCCTGTACATCTTGTACAAATCCTACGACGCTTTGGGCATGGACCAACTGCGGGACGATGCGAAGCGGATTCTCGATAAAACCTTCCCGCAATCCGAATTTGTTGCGCGCGGCGGCCGGGCTAGTACGGATCCGTGGTGGAAACTCTGGTGAGCGCATGGAGCGCTGCGTAGTACTGCTCAGCCTCTGACAAGGGGCGCATCGGTGGCAAGGCGGTGAGCAGTTTTTTCCCGTAGCCCATTTGTCGAAGCCGGGAATCGCACACGACCAGCACCCCCCGATCTGACTCACGGCGTATCAAGCGACCGACGCCCTGCTTTAAAGCAATGCCTGCCATGGGGAGCTGAATTTCATTGAAAGGGCTCCGCCCTTCCTGCTCTGCTTGTGCGCAGCGCGCTTGCAGCAACGGGTCATCGGGTGGTGCAAACGGAATCTTGTCGATCACCAGCAGCTGCAAGGCCCGCCCGGGAATATCGACCCCTTCCCAAAAAGTAGCGGACCCGACCAGAATCATTCCGCGGCCATTCGCAGCTTGAAACTGCGCCAGCAGATCGCGCTTCGACGCCTCACCCTGCACCAGCACCCGGATATCGATATGCCCGGGGAGCATCTGCCGGATACTCTCTCCGATTTGCTTCATCGCGCGGAGTGTCGTCGTCAACACCAAGGTATGACCACCCAATATCTGCACCGACTCCGACGCCAACTCGGCTACCGCATGGCTGTGCTGAGGTGAGGATGGCAGCGCAAACGCCTTGGGAACGTACACCGCCGCTTGTTTCAGATAATCAAAGGGGCTCGGAATTCGCAGGCACTCCGCATCCTGCAAACCACTGGACGAGAGAAACCAATCCAAACTCTGCCCGACCCCGAGAGTTGCAGAGGTGAAAATCCACGACCTGAGAGAATCCTGACCGGTATCCACCGCCACCTTGGCGCGCATCGCTTCCGAGATATCCATGGGCGACTCGACACATCGCAAGCGTAGGCCCGACTCGACCCAACGTATGAGCCCCTCTTGCGCGGGCAGTAACGCCGACTCGACACTATCCAGCAGCACACAGGTCCGCTCCCACAACACCTTTAAATCAGGATGCGCGTCCCGAACACCTTCCAGTGCCCGGGCGAGCGCGCGAAGCCCTTCACCCAAACGGGTTATCCGCGAAGCCCACACAGCGGGGGGGAGGCCATCTGGCGCTACCGACTGCCACATGGCACGCTGGGCCGCCACTTTCTGTTCAGGAAACATCGCGTGTAAAGCGACCACAGCCATTTCAATCTGCTCGACCAACCAAGGCCAATCGGCTAAACCGCGGGCGGACTGGGCTCCGACAAACACCACATCACGCCCCAGCGCCAGAATTTGACCCGTCGACCATTGCCGACCCAAAAACTGAACCCCAATGTCATTGAGTTGATGCGCCTCATCGAAAACGACGGTATTCACAGTGGGTAGCAACTCCGCAACTCCGGACTCCCGAACGTTGGAATCTGCAAAGAAGAGATGGTGATTGATAACCACCATGTCTGCGTTCATCGCATCGCGCCGGGCCTTGTAGAGAAAACAGTCGGCATATCGGGGGCACTTAGAAGCTGTGCAACTCTCCCGGGTGGAGGTCACCAGCGGCAGTACTTGAGATGACTCTTCCAGCGCCGGCACCTCGGCCACATCGCCTTGCCGGGTGGCGGCAGCCCATTGCTCAACCTGTGCCAGCAATCTCAGAGGAGCCGCTGTCTGCAGCATTCCATCATGTCTCGCGGAGGCAAGGCGATGAAGGCAGAGATAGCTACTCCGGCCCTTTAGCAGAGCCACCCGGGCCGGGCTTTTGAGCATGCTGAGCAACTCTGGAATATCGCGCCCGAACAACTGATCCTGAAGCGCCTTGGTCGCAGTGGAGATCAAGACCTTGTGCCCGCTCTGTAGCGCGGGGACGAGATACGCATAGGTTTTTCCAATCCCCGTGCCGGCCTCCACCACCAGCGCTCCGCCGGTGGACATAACGCGAGCCACCGCTTGCGCCATCTGGATCTGCCCCGCACGCGGGGTGTACTCGGTGACGTGTTGGGCTAACGTGCCTGCTCCCCCGAACACATCGGCAACTGCCGCCTCTGGCTCAGTCATCAAGCAGATTCGTCCGGAGTCAGGCTTCGCTGCAGCTGCGCGATAGCATCTCGCAAGCCCAGTCGCCTTTTCTTGAGACGCTGAAGCAAAAGCTCGTCGGTGATCCCCCCCTTGGATGAAGCCAAGTCAATACAAGCGTCCAGATCACTGTGGGCCATGCGGAGCTCAATAAGCCTGCGCTCGGGCGAATGTAGATTGGTTTCCAAAGGTAAAAGCAGTCGGCTAGAGGGTTAAACTGACCGCACTAAACGGCAAGCGCTCGATAATACGGCCAGCTGCCGCCGCCACCTACCGATTTTTTCGAGAGCACAACAAACACCATGTCCTCTGGTTATCGCCTCAGCGCCTCCACCGGCATCCACAAAGGTGACCGTGAATATCAGCAGGACCAAGTCTCGCTCTTCAAGCACCCGCGGATCAACGGTTGCCTGTTGGCCATAGTCGCCGACGGCATGGGCGGACGCAGCGGCGGCAGAAAAGCCTCCGACCAAGTCATGCTGACGGCCAAACAGCTCTTCGAGCGCTATGACCCCGCGACTGACGACGCGGTTGTCACTCTGCGCCAGGTGGTGCAGGAAGCCCATATTGTGATCAAGCTGACGGCCATTTCTTCTGAGGAAGAGCCCCACAGTACCCTGGCTGCATTTCTGATCAACCCCGGTGGGGACTGCCACTGGGCCCACACAGGTGACTCCCGCGTCTATCAGTTTCACGGTAACCGGTTTGTCAAACGCACCAGTGACCACTCCTATGTGCAGGCGCTGGTCAATCGGGGCGAAATCACTGAGGAACAAGCAGCAAACCACCCGCAATCCAATATATTGATGGGATGCTTGGGTACGGAGAACGATCCGCCGGTGGACTTTCACTTCATACCGAAACTCCGGGCTGGCGACGTCCTCATGGCGTGCAGTGACGGAGTGTGGCACTACTTCAACAACGGCGAACTCGGCTCGGTACTTTCCACCTTGTCTGCGCGCGAGGCCACAGAATTTTTAATTGAAAAAGCCCGCTCACGCGCTCGGGGCGGTGGTGACAATTTGTCGGTCGTGATTGTCAAAGTAGAGTCACTGCAGAGCTGATGCAGTGGGTGCCCTGCCGCGTAAAAGCTAAGGACTGACCGGAAGCGGCTCGGCCCGATCTGGCTTTTCTTCAATCCGTTTTTCGACCTCTGCCTTACGGCGTGCGGCCTCCTGCTGCTTGCTGTCAAATGCTGCGCGATTGGCCTGTGCCTGTTCCGCGCTGATGACCGATGTTGATGTAGCTGCCTCCGGCCGACTCACCGGCACTGGCACAGGCACAGGCGCCACCTTGGGCTGACGTGCAACGACCGGGTTCTGGCCAAGCTCCTCCTGGCGGTTCGCCAGCTCGGCCTGTTTTTGCTCTAATTGCCCCAGTTGCTCCCGTGTCCGCTGGGCGCGGGCCGTATCACGCAAGGCAAGCTCCCGCTTGCGCAACGCCGCACTGCGACTGCGCTGTTCAGCCGCCCACCGGGACAAGCAAGCGTTGACTGCGAAACGGTCATAGCAGGCCGACTCCGCGTGGGCCGCTTCAATCTGCAAAGCCTTGCGCTCCGCATCAACAGCCTCTAGAGAGTCGGCATAGCCAGGCTGGATGGCCAGTTGCACCAACAGCAAACCGCCCAAGAGTCGATGGGCTTTCATGTCAATCGGGTGTCCACCGTACGACGCTCCAGCTCCAAAAACTCTTTGGACTGCATCTCGGTCAAACGCGACACCGTGCGCGGAAATTCATGAGACATGGGGCCCTCGGTGTACAGCGCCTCAGGAGCCACATCCGCCGACATGATCAACTTCACGCGCCGGTCGTACAACACATCAACCAGCCAGGTGAAGCGCCTTGCCTCCGACGCCATCCGCACCGGCATATGCGGTACACCACTCAAAAACACCGTGTGAAAGCACGAAGCGATTTCGAGGTAGTCATTCTGCGAGCGGGGGCCGCCACACAGCGTCTTGAAGTCAAACCACACGACACCACCGGCTTTGCGATAAGCCTTGATTTCGCGGGCCTCAATACGAAGGACCGGGTCCTCATCATGTTGTTCCGCCAAGGCATTGAACGTGGCCGTCATTGCAGCATCCGCCTCGGCACCGTTGGGCACGTGGTAGAGCTTGGCGTCTTCCAGGGTGCGGCGGCGGTAGTCCGTGCCGTTATCCACATTGAGCACTTCCAGCTTGGCATTCAGCAACGCAATGGCCGGCAAAATGCGGTCGCGGTGCAAGCCGCCCGGGTACAGGTCATCCGGCTTGAAGTTGGAGGTGGTGACAAAGCCCACGCCGTTGTCGAACAAAGCATTGAGCAGCCGGTGCAAGATCATGGCGTCGGTGATGTCCGCCACATGAAACTCGTCAAAGCAAATCAGGCGGTAGCGCTTGGACATGCGCTTGCCCAACTCGTCCAGCGGATTCACCGTTCCTTGCAGGTTCACCAACTCGTGGTGCACTTCCCGCATGAACTCATGAAAATGCAGACGGGTTTTGCGCTTCAGTGGCACCGCGTTGAAAAAGCAATCCATCAAAAAGCTCTTGCCCCGCCCTACTCCGCCGAACATGTACACGCCGCGCGGAATATCGGGCCGGTTGATGAGCTTTTTGAGAGCATTCGAGCGCTTGGCCTTGTAGGCAGCCCAGTCGCTGGCACAACGCTCCAGTGCCTCCACCGCGCGGAGTTGCGCAGGGTCGGCCGTGTATCCACGGGCTTTCAGCTCCGCCTCGTAGGCTTCTTTGACGCTCAATGCAGACTCCGTTACGCTACAAAAAGAGAAGCTGCTAGCGCACTATTCATGCGGGCTAGCAGCTTATTTCGCTTAAAAACTATCAGAAGTTCAGCGTGCGCTTATCCACGGCCAGTGCCGCTTCTTTGGTAGCTTCGCTCAACGAAGGGTGCGCGTGGCAGATGCGGGCAATGTCTTCTGCGCTCGCCTTGAACTCCATGGCCACCACGGCTTCGGAGATCAACTCTGACGCTTGTGGCCCCACAATGTGCACACCCAAAATCTCGTCCGTCGTGGCATCGGCCAGGAACTTCACGAAACCGGTGGTGTCGCCCAGAGCGCGCGCACGGCCGTTCGCCAAGAACGGGAACTGGCCAGCTTTGTACGCCACGCCGTCCGCCTTGAGCTGCTGCTCGGTGCGACCGACCCACGCAATCTCGGGGCTGGTGTAAATCACCCAAGGGATGGTGTTGAAATTCACGTGGCCATGTTGACCGGCAATGCGCTCAGCGACCGCTACGCCCTCTTCTTCCGCCTTGTGCGCCAGCATGGGGCCGCGCACCACGTCACCCACCGCCCACACGCCGGGCAGGTTGGTCTTGCAGTCGCCGTCCACCACAATCGCGCCGCGTTCGTCCAGCGCCAAGCCCACGGCTTCGGTGTTCAAACCAATGGTGTTAGGCACCCGGCCGATGGACACGATCAGCTTGTCGACATCCAGCGACAGGGCTTCGCCCTTGGCGTTGGTGTAGGCCACGGATACGCCCTTTTTGCCGTTTTTGATTTCGCCGACTTTGACACCGAGTTCAATCTTGAGGCCTTGTTTGGTGAATGCCTTGAAAGCTTCCTTGGCCACACCTTCGTCTACCGCGCCCAGGAATGTGGGCAGACCTTCCAGGATGGTGACTTCGGCACCCAGGCGCTTCCATACCGAGCCCATCTCCAGGCCGATGACGCCGGAGCCGATCAGGCCCAGCTTTTTGGGCACTGCGCCGATGTTCAGGGCGCCATCGTTGGACAGCACATTGACTTCATCGAACGGTGTGCCGGGCAATGCACGGGCATTGGAACCAGTCGCGATGATGATTTGCTTGCCGGTGATGACTTCTTCAGTGGCGCCCGCCACCTTGATGTCGTAGCCGCCTTCAGCAGCTTTAACGAAAGAGCCGCGGCCGTGGAAGAAGGCGATCTTGTTCTTCTTGAACAAGTACAGGATGCCGTCGTTGTTTTGCTTCACCACGGTGTTTTTGCGGCCGATCATCTTCGCCACATCCATGCTCACGCCCTTCACCTCGATGCCGTGCTCTGCAAAGTGGTGGTTGGCATGATTGAAGTGCTCGGACGACTGCAGCAAAGCCTTGGAGGGAATGCAGCCTACGTTGGTGCAAGTACCGCCGGGCGCAGGGCCGCCAGCGGCATTCTTCCACTCGTCGATACAGGCCACGTTGAAGCCCAACTGGGCTGCGCGGATGGCGGCAATGTAGCCACCGGGGCCGCCGCCAATGACGACTACGTCGAATTGTTTACTCATACATTTTCCTAGGATTCTGGGTGGCTGAGGGTTCTGCGCAGGTAAAGGGGGAGCCCGCAGGGCGGAGGACACGGAGCAGAACCCTCTACCGCCCAGACTCCGTGTCAGCGAAAACTCAGTTAGATGTCAAACAGCAGACGTGCTGGATCTTCCAGCGCTTCCTTCATGGCCACCAGACCCAGAACGGCTTCACGGCCGTCGATGATGCGGTGGTCGTAGGACATAGCGAAGTAGTTCATGGGGCGAACCACCACTTGGCCGTTTTCGACCATAGCGCGGTCTTTGGTCGCATGCACACCCAAAATAGCGGACTGGGGCGGGTTGATGATGGGGGTCGACATCATGGAACCGAAAGTACCGCCGTTGGAGATAGAGAAGGTGCCGCCGGTCATTTCTTCAATGCCCAACTTGCCGTCCTTGGCCTTCTGGCCAAACTCTGCAATCTTCTTCTCGATATCGGCAAAGCTCATCTGGTCTGCGTTGCGCAGGATAGGCACCACCAAGCCACGGGGAGAGCCCACGGCGATACCGATGTCGAAGTAGCCGTGGTACACGATGTCAGTGCCATCGACAGAAGCGTTCAACACAGGGAACTTCTTCAGGGCATGAACAGCAGCCTTGACGAAGAAGCTCATGAAGCCCAACTTGCAACCGTGTTCCTTCTCGAAACGTTCTTGCATGCGCTTGCGCATCTCCATGACCGGGGCCATGTTGATTTCGTTGAAGGTGGTCAGGATCGCGTTGGTCGACTGGGACTGCAGCAGGCGCTCAGCCACGCGCGCACGCAAACGGCTCATGGGCACGCGCTGCTCGGGACGGTCACCCAGATTCACCGAAGGTGCTGCCACTTGAGGCAACGACTTGGTGGGAGCGCCCGTGGGGATTACGGCAGTCGCTACCACTTTAGGAGCAGCAGCCGCAGCCAGCACGTCACCCTTGGTGATGCGGCCGTCTTTACCGGTGCCCGACACATCAGCGGCGGCCATGCCGTTGTCGGCCAGCAGCTTCGCCGCAGCGGGCATGGCAACACCGGCTTTGGAGTTGCTGGCAGCTGCAGCGGCCACAGGGGTTGCAGCAGGCGCAGCGGCGGGCGCTGCAGCAGGTGCCGCAACAGCACCGGCCACCGCAGCGGTGTCGATACGGGCGATCAACTGCTCGGCACCGACGGTCGCGCCGTCTGGCGCGACCAGCTCGACCAACACGCCAGCGGCTGGCGCGGGCACTTCCATCACAACCTTGTCGGTTTCGACTTCGATCAGGATTTCGTCGATAGCGACTGCTTCACCGACCTTCTTTTTCCACTGCAACAAGGTTGCTTCCGCCACAGATTCAGACAGCTGTGGGACTTTGACTTCTACGATTGCCATATCAAATTCTTTCCGTAATGTGTTGTAAGTGTGAAGTGCTGCTGACTTACTTAGTCAGAACAAAGCCCTTCAGCTTGCCGAAAGCGCCTTCGACCAGAGCCTTTTGTTGCTCCTGGTGCAGGTGGGAGTAACCCACGGCGGGCGATGCCGAAGCAGCGCGGCCGGAGTAGCCCAGCTTTTGGCCTTCCAACATGTTTTCGTGGATGTAGTGCTGCACAAAGAACCACGCACCCTGGTTTTGCGGCTCATCCTGGCACCACACCACGTCGGTAGCGTTGGGGTACTTTTTGAGCTCAGTCGCAAATGCCTTGTGCGGGAACGGGTACAGCTGCTCCACGCGGATGATGGCAACGTCGGTGTCGCCCTTTTCTTCGCGCTTCTTCACTAGGTCGTAATACACCTTGCCGGAGCAGGCAATCACGCGCTTGACCTTGTCGCCCTTGAGCTCTTTGCTCTCGGGAATCACGGTCTGGAATGCACCCTTGGTGAACTCGGACAGCGGCGATGTCGCATCCTTATTACGCAACAGGCTCTTGGGCGTCATGATGATCAATGGCTTGCGCAGGTTGCGCACCATTTGACGACGCAGCACGTGGAAGATCTGGCTGGCCGTTGTCGGCTGCACGATCTGCATGTTGGTGTCAGCCGCCAATTGCATGAAGCGCTCCAGGCGTGCCGAGCTGTGCTCAGGGCCTTGGCCTTCGTAGCCGTGGGGCAGCATCAAGGTGATGCCGTTCACACGGCCCCACTTCACTTCACCGGACGCGATGAACTGGTCAATGACCACCTGAGCGCCGTTGGCGAAGTCGCCGAACTGGGCTTCCCAGATCACCAGGGTGTTCGGGTCGTTAGAAGCGTAGCCGTACTCAAAGCCCAACACCGCCTCTTCAGACAGGATGGAGTCGATCACCACGAACGGAGCCTGGTTGTCCGCCACGTTTTGCAAGGGCACGTAAGTACCGGCATCCCACTTCTCACGCTTCTGGTCGTGAATCACGGCATGGCGGTGGGTAAAGGTACCGCGGCCGCAGTCTTCACCCGACAAGCGCACGGGGTAGCCGCTGGCCACCAAGGACGCAAAGGCCATGTGTTCGCCCATGCCCCAGTCCACATTGACTTCGCCGCGGCCCATGGCTGCGCGGTCGTCGTACACCTTTTTCACCAATTGGTGAGGCGTGACGCTCTCAGGAATCGTCGTCAGTTTTTCAGACAAACGCTTCCACTCGGTCAAAGGAATGGCTGTGTCGCCGGCATCTGTCCACTTCTTACCCAGGAACGGGGACCAGTCCACCGAATACTTGCTCTTGAAGTTGGTCAGCACCGGGTCTACGGTGTGCTTGCCGGCATCCATGGCTGCGCGGTATTCCTTGACCATGGTGTCGCCCAAATCGGTGCCCAAGCCTTGCGCAGACAACTTGTCAGCGTACAGCTTGCGGGTACCGGGGTGAGCGCTGATTTTTTTGTACATCAGCGGCTGGGTCAGAGAAGGAGTGTCCTGCTCGTTGTGGCCCAACTTGCGGTAGCAAGTGATGTCCACCACCACGTCCTGACCGAACTCCATGCGGAATTCCAGGGCCAGTTGCGTTGCCAAAACTACCGCTTCCGGATCATCGCCATTCACGTGCAACACGGGAGACTCGACCATCTTCACGATGTCCGTGCAGAACGCACTGGAGCGCATGTCGCGGGGGTCAGAGGTTGTGAAACCGATCTGGTTGTTGATGATGATGTGCACTGTGCCGCCGGTGGTGTAACCACGGGTTTGGGCCAATGCCAGTGTTTCCTGGTTCACACCCTGGCCGCCGAAGGCCGCATCGCCGTGCACCAGCACCGGCAGCACTTGCGCGCCTTTGGGGTCTGCACGGCGGTCCATACGGGCACGCACCGAGCCTTCGACCACGGGGTTCACAATTTCCAAGTGCGAAGGGTTGAACGCCAACGACAGGTGGACCGGGCCGCCCGCTGTGGACACGTCCGAGCTGAAACCCTGGTGGTACTTCACGTCGCCAGCGGGCAACTCTTCAGGTGCGGTGTGGTCGAACTCGGCGAAGAGGTCCGCAGGCATCTTGCCCAAGGTGTTCACCAGCACGTTCAGGCGGCCACGGTGCGCCATACCGATCACGATTTCCTGAATGCCTTTGGCGCCGGCTTGCTGGATCAGCTCGTCCATGGCGGCAATAAAGCTCTCGCCACCTTCGAGGGAGAAGCGCTTCTGGCCCACGTACTTGGTGTGCAAGTAACGCTCAAGGCCTTCAGCAGCTGTCAAGCGCTCCAGGATGTGTTTTTTCTTTTCTGCGTTGAACTGGGGCTTGCTGCGGGTTGCCTCCAGCTTTTGCTGCCACCAGCGCTTCTGGTTCTGGTCGGTGGTGTACATGTACTCCACGCCGATGGTGCCGCAGTAGGTCTCGCGCAAAGCGTTCATGAGCTCACGCAGGCTCATGGACTCTTTGCCGAAGAATGTGTTGCTGATGTTGAAGACCGTTTCCTGGTCTGCATCGCTGAAGCCGTAGAACGAGGGCTCCAGTTCAGGGATGTCATCGCGCTCGATGCGCTTCAAAGGATCCAGATCAGCCCAACGTGCGCCCACATTGCGGTAAGCCGCAATCAATTGCTGCACTGCAGTGCGCTTGCGACCCATTTCGGAATCGGCGCCTGAAGCCACGACCGTTTGCTTAACGCCTTTTTTCGCCAGATCGACGAAAGCATTAATCACCGGCAGGTGTGCCACGTCTTTGGCGGTGCTGCCATCTGATGCGGGAACGTGTTGCAGGGCGTCGAAATAATCGCGCCATGTGTCGGGAACGCTACCGGGGTTGGACAGGTAGTTCTCATACATCTCTTCGACGTACGGAGCATTGCCACCGAACAGGTAGGTGTTGTTTTGATAGGTTTGGTACACGGTGGAACCCGTGTTCGCCCCTTTGGAGTTTGAATCACTCATCTTGCGCTGACCTCCGTTCCCCTTCAGGGAACATAAGCTGGTTAAAGCTGGTTAATTAACCTTCCGCGACACGGCTGAACCGGTTGGCGGATGCGACTGTGGCATGGGAAGGGCCTTCATTGCAGGGCGGATTGTGCCACCGAATGATTTTGAGAGATAGTAAAGACTTGGCCGGGGTATGCACTTCGTGCATACCCTCATGCCGATTTAGGCGAGCAGCTCACGAATCTGTTGCAGGGCTCCGGGGTCCTCCATGGTGGTCAGGTCGCCGGGGTCGCGCCCTTCACACACCGCCTGGATGGCACGCCGCAGCAGCTTTCCGCTGCGGGTTTTAGGCAAAACCGACACAAAGCGCACCCGGGCCGGCCGGCCCACAGCGCCAATGGTCTGGTCCACCACCTTCATGATCTCGGCCTCCAATTGGAGCTTGGCAGCATCATCCACCAGCAGAGATGCGTCTTTCACCACCACAAAGGCCACGGCAACCTGACCCTTCAAGGCGTCAGCCACCCCGACCACGGCTACCTCTGACACGTTGGCATGGCTGGAAATGCTCTCTTCGATCTCGCGGGTCCCCAAGCGGTGTCCCGCCACGTTAATGACGTCATCGGTGCGCCCGAGGATGAAGAAATAGCCATCTTTATCCCGCACCGCCCAGTCGAACGTGCTGTACAGCTGCTTGCCGGGGATGCTGCTCCAGTAGGTTTTGACGAAGCGCTCATCATCCCGCCACACTGTCTGCATGCAACCGGGTGGCAAGGGGCCCTCGATGGCGACCACCCCTTTCTGGTCCGGCCCGGTCAACTCCTCAGAGGTGTTCTCGTCAATAAGCTTGATGTTGTAGCCATACATGGCCACACCCGGGCTGCCGAATTTGCTGGGCGCCTTTTCAACGCCATTGGCAATGGTCAAGATAGGCCAGCCGGTTTCTGTCTGCCAATAGTTGTCGATGATGGGCTTACCCAGACTCGCACTGATCCACTGGGCGGTGGGCTCATCCAGAGGCTCGCCCGCCAAGAACAGTGCGCGCAAGCTGGAAAGATCGTATTTGCTGAGCAGCGCAGGGTCCTGCTTTTTAAGCACCCGCACCGCTGTGGGGGCGCTGAACATCACCGTAACTTTGTACTTCTCCACCAGGCTCCACCACACACCGCCGTCCGGCCGGGTGGGCAGGCCCTCGTACATGATGGTGGCCATGCCGGCAATCAAAGGCCCGTAAATGATGTAGCTGTGCCCCACCACCCAGCCGATATCGCTGGTTGAAAAGTAAGTTTCGCCCGCGTTGCCACAAAAGATGTGCTGCATGCTGGCCGCCAAGGCCACGGCATAGCCCCCCGTGTCGCGCTGCACCCCCTTGGGCTTGCCGGTTGTGCCACTGGTGTACAGGGTGTAGCTTGGGTGGCCCGAGTCCAGCCAGACGCACGGCACCACGGTTTCCAAGTGAGCTGAGCGCAAATCCGCCCACACATGGTCACGCCCGGCCACCAATTGCATGGGTGCCAGCTTGCGGTCCACCATCAGCACCGCGGCCGGCTTGTGGCTGGAGGTGGCAATCGCCTCATCCAGCAACGGCTTGTACTCCACCACCTTGCCGCCGCGGGAGCCTGCATCGGCACTCACCACCACCACCGGAGATGCGTCTTCAATCCGCGAGGCCAATGAGCCGGCGGCAAAGCCGCCAAACACCACGGTATGAATAGCCCCGATGCGCGCGCAAGCCAGCATGGCAAACGAAGCCTCGGCAATCATGGGCATGTAAATCAGCACCCGGTCGCCCTGCTTCACTCCCAGCGCTTGCAGGGCAGCCGCCATACGCTGCACCTCGGCGTGCAATTCCGCAAAGGAATACACCTTTTCGGTATTGGTTTCTGTAGATACGGCAATCAAAGCGGCTTGATCGGCTCGGGTTGCCAGGTGCCGGTCGACCGCGTTGTGACAGAGGTTGGTGGTTCCCCCGACAAACCACTTGGCGAACGGCGGCTGGCTGTAGTCGCACACCTGCGTGGGCGGCGTGTGCCAATCAATCATGGCGGCCTGTTCAGACCAAAAGCCATCGCGGTCATCGATGGAACGGCGGTAAAAATCAGCGTAGCCTGTCATTGTTTGTCTCCGGTCGGGCCCATAAAACTGAATTCATAATTATGGATAAGCAACTTGCTGCAAGCTGACTCCCTCGCCGATGGGCCCGCAGCCACAGGGGCCTCAAACAAAAAAGGCAGCCACCGCCAGGGAGCTGCCTTGTGCACACGCTGCAAGCGGCAAGGCCGTCAACCCTTATTTAATGAGGGCTTGCGCTTCTTTAAATACGGGGTGCTCCGCCGTGCGGATCCACTCAAAGGCCACCATTTCAGTAGTCACCAGCTCCGCGCCTGCTCCGGCCAGCCGGTCAAAGGCGGCATCGCGGTTGCGCTCGGTGCGGGAGCTACAAGCATCGGTCACCACCCACACTTCAAACTCGTCTTCCAACAGGTCCAGCGCGGTTTGCATCAAGCAAACGTGGGTTTCACAGCCCGCAATCACAATCATGCTGCGCTCTGAGGCAGGTGGCTTTTGCAGATGTTTGGGCAGGCTACGGGCATTGCCCTGCACCGGCTTGGCCGGAGGGCGCAACCACTCGCCCAAGCCCTCTTCGATAGCGCTGAACTGCATTTTGTTCAGCACCCGGGCACCCGCGCCCGCTAACGCTGCACCCAAGTCAGGCACCGTGTTACCCAGTCCGGCCGGATTCTGCTCGGTATAAAACGCCGGCACCTCCAACAAAGCCGCCAGCTTGGCCAGGCGCACCGCATTGCCCAGTACCAACTCCGATTCAAACATGGCGGGCATCAAGCGCGCCTGGTAGTCCACCAGCACCAACTGGCTTGAGTCGACGTCCATCAACATAGCAAAATCCTTCTCAAAAAACGTTCGCAGAGCATAACCGCCCTCAGCGCGGGGCCTTGGCCACCGCGTTTCGCAGGAAGAATATCTATGCGAATCAATGCGTTAGAGATGAAATCAAATGTATCTGACTGCTTGACAGGCCGCGCCGACCCCACTAGAGTGCGCCGATGCGTTTTTTCTTAGTCTGTGCCCTGATGCTGTCTTTTGGCATCGCCCACGCCCAAACCGCCCCGGCTCCCAGCGACGACATGTCCCGCTTGTTGGCAGAGCGCGGCTTGCTGTCCCGCATTGGTGATGTAGGCCAAAAGGTAGGCAACCGCGCCACCGAGCTGGTCATGAACTCCATGGCTTTTTTGGGCGTGCCCTACAAGCGCGGCGGCACGGAAGCTGAGATCGGTTTCGATTGCAGTGGTTTTGTCCGTGCCATCTACCAACAAACCGCCGGACTGCTGCTGCCCCGCCAGGCTTCCGAGCAGGCTGCCGCCACCCAAAAAATCGACAAACACGAGTTGCAACCCGGCGACCTCGTGTTCTTCAACACCATGCGCCGCACGTTCAGCCACGTTGGCATTTACGTGGGTAACGGCAAATTCATCCACGCACCAAAACCCGGTGCCGAGGTGCGCGTAGAGGACATGGGCATTAGTTACTGGGCTAAGCGCTTCGACGGCGCACGCCGCGTCAACACCGAACAGCAGCCCTGAGCGGCCCGATGCGGTCAGGTTCACCATGAACCTTGATCTTTTCGGCGACCCGCCGCCAGCCGACGCCTCCCCCCACCCGCTTTCCCCTGGCGCTTTTTCGCTGGAGGGCTTGGCGCTCGCGCAAGCCCCGCGTCTGTGGGCAGAAATTCAAAACATCACCTGCATCAGCCCTTGGCGGCACTTGCACACCCCTGGCGGGCTCAAGATGTCGGTGGCCATGAGCAATTGCGGCCCCTGGGGCTGGGTGAGCGATGCCAGCGGCTACCGCTACCAGCGCACGGACCCGCTCACAGGCGCGGCTTGGCCCGCCATGCCGGGTATCTTCACCGAACTGGCAACGCTGGCTGCAGAGCGGGCCGGCTACCCCGGTTTCGTGCCGGACGCCTGCCTGATCAACCACTACACGCCCGGCGCCCGCATGAGCCTGCACCAAGACAAAAACGAGCTTGACTACCGCGCCCCCATCGTGTCGGTGTCGCTGGGCTTGCCCGCCGTTTTTGAATGGGGCGGGCTCCAACGGAGCGACCCCGTGCAACGCGTGCGGCTGCACCATGGCGATGTTGTGGTGTGGGGCGGGCCGGCGCGCTTGCGCTTTCATGGGGTCCAGGCGGTAGAGCCCGGGCACCACCCGCTCACCGGTGCCTGCCGCATCAACCTGACCTTCCGCACCGCGGCCTAGGGTGAACCCGCAGCCGGTTTGGGGAGCCGGCTCAAAACCGCACCACGGCGACTCCCGCTCGCTGCACTTGCCCCCACAATGCCTGCTGCCAAAGCATCGCGCAGCACAATAAAAGCGCCTGCCTTCCCCCTACCGCCAGGAGCCATCGTATGAGCCAAGCTATTCAAGACGCCGACCCGCAATTGATGCAATCCACCTTCGAGGCCCAGCGCGCCACAGCACTCGCCTGGCGGCAATCGACGGCGGCGGAGCGCATTGAGCGGCTGCAGCGCCTGCGCACCAGCCTGATGGCCCACCAGGAAGCCCTGTTTGACGCCTTTGCGGCCGACTTTCACAAGCCCCGCTTCGAGGTCACCGGCACCGAAATCGTGCCCAGCTTGGACGAGATCCGCCACAACATCGGGCACATCAAACGCTGGATGCGCCCCGGCAAAGTGAGCGCCACCGAGCTCACCATGGGCAACAGCGCCTACGTGCAGTACCAGCCCCGCGGCCGCTGCCTGATCATCGCGCCCTGGAACTACCCGCTCTACCTGCTGCTCAGCCCGCTGGTGTCGGCCTTGGCGGCCGGCAACACCGCCATCCTCAAGCCCTCGGAAATGGCGCCGCGCGTGGCCCAAGTGCTGGCCAGCATCGTGGCCAAGGCATTTCCGGCGCGCGAAGTCGCTCTGTTTGAAGGCGGCTTGGCAACCTCGCAGGCACTGCTGGCCATGCCGTTTGACCACATCTTTTTCACCGGATCACCCGCCGTGGGCAAAGTGGTCATGGCGGCTGCGGCCAAGCACCTCACCAGCGTGACGCTGGAGCTGGGCGGTAAGTCCCCCACCATCGTGGACGAAACGGCCGACCTGCAAAAAGCGGCCGAAACCCTCATGTGGGGCAAGTTCGTCAACGCCGGCCAGACCTGCGTGGCACCCGACTACCTGTATGTGCACGCTGCCGTGCGCGACGCCTTTGTGGCCGCCTGCCAAGCGGTCATCAAGGCCCGCTATGGCGACAGCGCCCAGAGCCAGCGCAGCAATGCGGACTTCACCCACATCATCAACCAGCGCCACACCCAGCGTATCGGCAGCTTGCTCCAAGACGCCACCTCGCGCGGCGCGCGGGTGCTGGCCGGTGGCGAGGTCGATGCAGCCTCCAACTACATCGCCCCCACGCTGGTCGACAACGTGCCGATGGACTCCACCTTGATGCAAGAAGAAATCTTCGGCCCGGTGCTGCCCATCCTGCCCTACACCGACCTGCAGCAAGTGATTGAAGCCATCAACGCCGACCAGAAGCCGCTGGCCCTCTACATCTGGAGCAACAGCCAGACCAACATCGACAAAGTGCTCACGAACACCAGCTCGGGCGGCGCCTGTGTGAACCACTGCGTGCTGCATGTGGCCCATGGCAACCTGCCTTTTGGCGGGGTCAATAACTCGGGCATCGGCAGCTCACACGGCATTTACGGCTTTAAGGCGTTTTCGCACGAGCGCGCGGTGCTCAAGGGCGGCTGGCTGCCCAGCATCCGCATGTTTTTTCCGCCCTACACGGCCGGGCGCGCGCGCATCATGCAGCTGCTGGTGAAGTGGGTGGGGCGCTAAAGCGCGCTGCCCCGGAGGGCGCAGGCGACGGCGGTGGTATCGTGCGGCGATGAAAACACAGATAGACCACCTCGTCGTTGCCGCCCACACCCTCGAACAAGGCGTGCAGTGGTGCGAAGCCACCCTGGGCGTGACGCCGAAAGCCGGCGGTGAACACAGCCAGTTCGGCACCCACAACAAGCTCTTTAAAATCGCCACGCCGGGCCACCCGCTGGCGTATTTCGAAATCATTGCCATCCAGCCCGGCGCCAAAGGTCCGGCCAACCCCAACGCCAAGCGCTGGTTTGACCTCGACAACCCCGAGCTGCGCGCCGCAGTTGCCAAGGAGCCGCGCCTGGTGCACTTTGTGGCCGGCACCGACGAGATGTTGGCCGCCCGCATTGCCCTCAAAAACATCGGCATCGAACGCGGCCCGGCCATGCCGGCTAGCCGCCACTCGCGCAAAGGAGTGCTGCACTGGCAAATCACCGTGCGTGAAGACGGCTACCGCCTGTTTGAAGGCTGCCTGCCCACGCTCATTCAATGGGGCAAGCCCGAAGACGCCGAGCCCCTGCGCCTGCACCCGCGCAACAGCCTGCCACGCAGCCGCGTGAGCCTGGACAGTATTGCGGTGAGCCACCCGAGTGCAGCCAAACTGCAAGCGGCCTATGCCGCCATTGGCTTGGAAGGCATTGCCATCACCGAGGGCCCGGCCAACCTGAGCGCCACGCTCAAAACGCCCAAAGGCATGGTCACGCTGCAAAGCTTGGGCATTTAAACGGCAGTTGGCGACGAGGATTTGCTCTGCTTTTGATAGCTACTCGCGCATATTCCAACTGGGTTAGAGGCCATTTTGACCATGAAACCGACGCGCAGCAGCCCGCCCGCGCCCCCGCCAGGCACTGAGAGCGCAGATGGCGCGGTGCCCGGCCAGTTCCGCCCCCGCATCACGCTGATGACGCTGGGCCGGGGCGAGGGCCTGCTGGGCCTCAAGCCCCAGGGCAAGCTGGGCCCGCGTGGCGACAGCGTGACGCTGGCGCAGTTCGACTGGACCTACCGCACCCCGGTGGGCGACCGCTGGGAAACGCCCGCCCCCACCTCCATCCTCAACAGCCGCGCCGCCGAGTTTGAGGAATTGTTTGACACCGGCGGCCCGGTGGTGCGCCTGCAGCGCAATCTGGTGGCCGAGGCCGACGCCATGGACGCGGTGTGGGACCTGGGCTTTGTGCCGCTGGTGGACGCCAGTTTTCAGTGGCGCAGCCAAAAGCAGCGCCCGCATCTGGGCAGCGTGTGGACCCTGCCGCAAGAAGATCACTTTGGCGACTTCTGGGCCGACCAGGTGCCCCAGCTGCAAGCCAAGGGCTGGCAAGTGGTGGTGCAGCCCGGCTTTGCGCACGAAAGCGTGCCGGTTGAGCGCTGGAGGCTCATCCTCAGCAACACCGGAGAAGTGCTGGGCAAGGAGCTGGACAGCCCGCTGGTTAAACCCACACGCGGCGTCGAAAAGCTGGCCCTCCCCGGGCGCGAAGGCGAATGGCTGCTGAGCCTGGGCATCGAGATTGACGGTGAGACGCTGGACCTGGCCCCTATGCTGGCCAACCTCCTCAAGCGCGACCCGCGCTGGCTGATCCGCAACTACCTCGACACCTTGGACGACTTGGCCACGGTATCGCTACGCGCGCCGGGTGGCCGGCGGATTGACGCCGAAGCCGGGCCGCTCAAAGCCATTGTGGGCGCCATGGTGGACTTGCTGACCGACCCGCTGCGCATGGCCGTCAAAGGCCCCATCCAACTCGGCGCGTGGGAGGCCCGCCGCATCAACACCCTGCGCGCCAGCCTGTTGGATGTGCATCGCGTGGGTGCCCACCAAAGCTGGCAGCTCGGGGGTGATGTGGGGCTGGCCGCGCTGGCCCAGCGCCTGCACAGCACAGGCCAGCCCCAGCCGGTGGCTGCACCTGCTGGTTTGCAAGTGCAATTGCGGCCGTATCAATTGGAAGGCCTGGCCTGGCTGCAATACCTGCGCGCACAGCACCTAGGCGGCATCTTGGCCGACGACATGGGCCTGGGCAAAACCGCGCAAGCGCTGGCCCATGTGCTGCTGGAGAAACAAGCGGGGCGGCTGGACCGCCCGGTGCTCGTGGTGCTGCCCACCTCGCTCGTGTTCAACTGGCTGACTGAGGCCAAGCGCATGGGGCCGGACTTGCGGTTGCTGAACCTGCACGGGCCGGAGCGCGCCAGCCTGTTTGCCGACATGCCCGCGCACGACCTGGTGATCACCACCTACCCGCTGCTGTGGCGCGACATAGCCGCGCTGGCCGTGCAGCCTTTTCACCTGGTCATTCTGGATGAGGCGCAAATGGTCAAAAACGCGGCCAGCCGCAGCGCCCGCGCCCTGCGCCAACTGCAAAGCCGCCACCGCCTGTGCCTGACCGGCACCCCGCTGGAAAACCACCTGGGCGAACTCTGGGCGCAGTTCGACTGGCTGATGCCCGGCTTTCTGGGCGACCAGCGCAGCTTTGCCGCCCGCTGGCGCAAGCCGATTGAAGAGAACGGCGAGACCGTGCGCGCCGCCCTGCTCGCCCAGCGCGTGCGCCCCTTCATCATGCGCCGCCGCAAGCAAGACGTGGCCACCGAGCTGCCGCCGCGCACCGAAGTCATCCAGCGCGTGCAACTGCAAGGCCGCCAGCGCGAGCTGTACGAAAGCGTGCGCGTGGCCGCCGACAAACAGGTGCGCCGCGTGCTGCAACGCCAGAACTTTGCGGGCGCGCAAATCAGCATCCTGGATGCGCTGCTGAAATTGCGGCAGGTGTGTTGCGATCCTTTCCTCGTCAAAGGGAGTGAGCTTGGGGCCGACATGGAACGGACGAAGCTGCATGCACTTACCGACTTGCTGGTCCCGCTGGTGGACGAAGGCCGCCGCGTGCTGGTGTTCTCGCAGTTCACCGAGCTGCTGGAGCTGATAGCCGATGCGCTCAGTGCACTGCGCCTGCCGTTTTTAAGCCTCACCGGCCAAACCGCCCCCGCCCAGCGCGGCAAGGTGGTGAAGCGCTTCCAAGCGCTGGAGGTGCCGGTGCTGCTGGTGAGCCTCAAGGCCGGTGGCATCGGCCTGAACCTCACGGCTGCCGACACGGTGATCCACATGGACCCGTGGTGGAACCCCGCGGTGGAAGAGCAAGCCACCGCCCGCGCCCACCGCATCGGCCAGGACCAGCCGGTGTTCGTCTACAAGCTGGTGGTGGAAGGCAGCATCGAAGAACGCATGCTGGAACTGCAGGCCCGCAAACAAGCCCTGGCCGACGGCGTGCTGGGCCACGACGCCGAGGGCGCGCCTAAGTTTGACCAAGCCGATTTGCAAGCGCTGCTGGCGCCACTGGGCGCGCTCATGGCACAAGGCCAGACGCCGGAAGAAGCTGTGCGGCGTTGGGGTAGGACTGGTAGCCGGGTGGAGGGCTTTTAGGCATTAAATCGGCCTCTAGCCCACGTCTTACCTGCGCGAGCAGCTACCAATTTAGTAGCAATTAGCTCACACCGATGAGCTCGCGCTGGTGCGCGGCGTGGCCCCCAGCTTGAGGCCCAGTGCCTTGATGACCTTGAGGATGGTGGCAAAGCTCGGGTTGCCTTCGCCCGAGAGCGCTTTGTACAAGCTCTCACGCCCCAGCCCGGTGTCTTTGGCCAGCTGCGTCATGCCGCGGGCGCGGGCGATGTCGCCCAGCACATGTGCGATGTAGGCGGCGTCATCGCCAGCCTCTTCCATACAAATCGCAAAGTAGTCGGCAATGTCTTCCTCGGTTTTGAGGTGCTCGGCAACATCCCATTTACGTGTTTTGAGTGCCATGGTGTATTCCTAAAGTTGTCTGGCCAATGCCAAGGCGGCTTTGATGTCTTTGGCTTGCGTGGACTTGCTACCGCCTGCCAGCAAAAACACGAACTCCAAGCCGCGCTGAGTGAAATACACGCGGTAGCCGGGCCCAAAGTCGATGCGCATTTCACTCACGCCCTCGCCGACGGGTTTCACATCGCCAAAGTTGCCCAGCTCTGCCCGCCGGATACGCGCTTGCACACGCAACATAGCTTGCCGATCTTTCAACGCTGCAATCCACGCATCGAAAACTTCGGTTGTTTGAATCGTGTACTTGGCCAGAATGTATCCCATTAAATACAATTTTGGTGAGCCACACCAAACCCGAAAGGCATTAAAGACGCCTGATAAGCATGAAATTGGCCTCTAGCCCGCGTGGAACATGCGCAAATTGCTACTGAATAAATAGCAATTTTGTTCCTTGGCATGGGCAAAGTGCGTAATAAATGAGCATTTATCAGTAGCGGATAAAGACTCATAAACCCAATCGCTTTCAAAAACGCACTTGAAACCGTATGATTGGCCGCACTATTTAGCCCACCATTCGGAGCACGCCATGTCCCCCATCAGCGCCAACGACCTCAAAACCAAAGGCATTTCTGCCATTGAGTTGGCCCTCAGCACGGCCACCGAGGCGGTGGTGCAGGTGCGCGGCAAAGACAAGTTTGTGGTGATGGACATGGCGCACTACCACTACCTGCGCGAATGCGAGCTGGACGCGGCGCTGGCCCAAACCCGCGCCGACTTGGCGGCAGGCCGCGCCGTGCAAGAGTCGCCCGAGGCGCACCTGGCGCGGCTGGACGCCATGTAATGGCGGGCGCCACTACGCCACCCAGCGGCGCGCCCTGTGAGTTGGTTTTTACCGAGCAATACAACCGCAAGGCCGCCCGCTTTCTGAAACGCCACCCGGACTTGCGCCAGCAATACCTGAAAACACTGCAGGTGCTGGAGCTGAACCCGGCCCACCCCTCCCTGCGTTTGCACGCCCTGCGCGGCAAACTTGAAGGGCTGCAGTCGGTATCCATCAACCTGTCGTACCGCATCACGCTGGAGCTGTTGATCCAAGACGGCCAGATCATTCCGGTGAACGTGGGTGACCACGATGCGGTGTACTGAA
Source organism: Rhodoferax sp. (assembly GCF_013297935.1). Lineage (GTDB taxonomy): Bacteria > Pseudomonadota > Gammaproteobacteria > Burkholderiales > Burkholderiaceae_C > Allorhodoferax. Next base: position 120,658 of record NZ_JAAFIX010000008.1, read on the forward strand.
GTTTGGAAACTGCTATGAATACATCCACTACCCGCCACCTACTTCCCCATCTTCAAGGCATCGCCAGCCGTATCGTCCTGGCTATCGGTTTAGTTGCTGCCGTTTTCGGCGGAGTTAGCAACGCTTGGGCGGCTGGCGGCGATACCTGGCAGGAAGAGGTGCTGTTGCACGATGGGCAAAAGATGGTGGTGGAACGCTCGCAGACCTATGGCGGGCGCTATGAGATGGGTCAGTCGATGCCCGCCAGAGAGCACACGATTCGGTTCACCCTGCCAAACTCGTCCAACGCAATCAGTTGGACGAGCGAGTACGGCGAAGGCTTGGGGCGTACCAACTTCAACCTTTTGGCTCTGCACGTCAAAGACAAAACGCCGTATGTGATTGCGGAGCCCAACCTTTGCTTGGCATACAACCATTGGGGCCGACCAAACCCGCCCTATGTGATCTTCAAATGGGAAGCCAAGGCTTGGCAGCAAATCGGGATTGCGGCCCTCCCAACCGAGTTCAGCACCATCAACCTGATTGTCAATAACAGCCGCATTGACGAAATCAAGGACAACAGCAAATCCACCGGCTATGTACCCGCGACTTATGTGCAGGTCATGAATGGACGGTTGCCACAAGCCCAATACCGCTCCATCCTGCGGGAGCCGATGGCAACAGGGCTGTGCCCGCAATACTCGGCTAGCCCTAAAGCGCCAGATTGAGCGATAGGCAAATCAGCCTCTAGCGCAGACTATTCGTCCACTTACCGCTACGCTATTGATAGCAAACCTATCCCAAAATGCCCAAGAATTCCGCTTCCCCCATCCCCCTACAAGCCGAACCCGGCCACCTGATCCGGCGGGCGCACCAGTTGGCGGTGGGCACGTTTGCCAAGACACATGGCAAGCAGATCACGCCGGTGCAATACGCGGTGCTGCGCGCGCTGCAAGACGCGCCGGGCATGGACCAGGTGACGCTGGCCGAGCGCGTGGCGCTGGACACATCGACCACCGCCGACATTGCTGCCCGGCTGGATGCCAAGGGTTGGATCGTGCGGGAGCTGCTGCCCCGCCGCCAGCGCGCACTGCGGCTCACTCCCGAGGGCGAGGCGGTGCTGGCCGAGATGCTGCCGCGGGTGGACCCCATGTATGCGCAGCTGCTGGGCGCCTTGGAGCCGGCCGAGCGGGAGGAGTTTTTGCGCCTACTGCGCAAGTTTGTGCACCTGAACACGCCAGCCGTTGAAAGTCCGGGCGATGCGGCGGACCAGCCATCCGACGGCGCATAGCCCGCTGCCAGCCCCTACCGACCAATCGTCGGATTCATCCCGTCGTCAAGGGAAAACCCTCATCCCCAGCCCCTAGCCGTGGAATTGACTTCGGTCTATGATTCTCGTCATTCAGCATACTGAATGAAGAAATTCACCGCCCTTTCCATCCAAGGAGCCACGCCATGTTTCCCCTCAACACCTGGTACGTTGCCGCACGCAGCGAAGAGATCCCTTCCGACCGCCCCTTGGGCCGCCGCATTTGCAACATCCCCATGGCGCTGTTCCGCAACAGCGCAGGCGTGCCGGCCGCGGTGGAAGACTTTTGCCCGCACCGGGGCGCCCCGCTCTCGCTGGGCAAGGTGGAGGGCGACACGCTGGTCTGCGGCTACCACGGCTTGGCCATGGGTTGCGACGGTAAGACCGTGTCCATGCCCTGCCAGCGGGTGCGCGGCTTTCCGGCCAACCGCTGCTTTCCCCTGCACGAGGAACACGGTTTTGTGTGGGTGTGGCCCGGCGACGCGGCCCAGGCGGATGTGGCCAGCATTCCGAAGTTTGAATGGCTGGGCAACCCGCAGTTTGGCTACGGCGGCGGCTTGTACGAGATTGCCTGCGACTACCGCCTGATGATCGACAACCTGATGGACCTGACGCACGAAACCTATGTGCACAGCACCAGCATCGGCCAAAAGGAAATTGACGAAGTGCCCTGCCAGACCCGCGTGGACGGCGACCATGTGATCACCGAGCGCTTTATGGAAGGCATTGAGGCTCCGCCTTTCTGGAAGATGGCGCTGCGCATGAACGGCCTGCCTGACGACCAGCCGGTGGACCGCTGGCAGATTTGCCACTTCACGCCGCCCAGCCACATCATGATTGAGGTGGGTGTGGCGCTGCAGGGCCACGGTGGCTACCACGCGCCCGACGAGTTTAAGGCCGCAAGCTGGGTGGTGGACTTCATCACCCCCGAGACGGATACGAGCATCCACTACTTCTGGGGCATGGCGCGCAAGTTCAAACCGGCCGACGCCGAGCTGACCGCGCAGATTCGCGAAGGCCAGGGCAAGATTTTTGGCGAAGACCAGGAGATGCTGGAGCGCCAGCAGCAAAACCTGCTGGCCTACCCCGAGCGCAAGCTGTTGATGTTGAACATCGATACTGGTGGCGTGCAGTCGCGCAAGATCATTGACCGCATCGTGGCCGCAGAGCGCAGCCCGGTCGCTGCAGAAAGCGCAGCCGCATGAGCAGCGCCACCACCTTGCAAGTGCGGGTAGCCGCCAAGCGCACCGAGGCGCAAGACATTTGCAGCCTGGAGCTGGTGGCGCTGGACGGCAGCGCCCTGCCCGCCTTTAGCGCCGGTGCGCACATTGATGTGCACCTGCCCAACGGCTTGCAGCGCCAATATTCGCTGTGTAACGCCCCGAGCGAAACCCACCGTTATGTGATTGGGGTGCTGCGCGACGCGGCGTCGCGCGGTGGCTCGGTAGCCGTGCACGAGCTGGTGGCCGAGGGCAGCACGCTCACCATCAGCACCCCGCGCAACCTGTTCCCCTTGGACAGCGCTGCGCCCCACCACCTGCTGCTGGCAGGTGGCATTGGCATCACGCCCATGCTGGCGATGGCGGAACATTTGGCGGCGACCGGCGGCGGGTTCACCCTGCACCACTGCAGCCGCAGCCGCGCGCGCACGGCTTTTGTGGAGCGACTGGCTGCAGCGCCCTTTGCCGCCCACGCCCACCACCACTTTGACGATGGCGATGCGGCGCAAAAGCTGGACATTGCCGCCACCCTGCAAAGCGCCCCGGCAGGCACCCACTTGTATGTGTGCGGCCCGCAAGGCTTTATGGACGCGGTGCTGACCGCAGGCCGCGCGGCCGGCTGGCCTGAGGCGCGGCTGCACCGCGAATACTTTGGAGCCGCCCCCACCGCCAAAGCGGACGACGGCAGCTTTGAGCTGGAGATAGCCAGCACGGGCAAGGTCATCAAGGTGCTGCCCGACCAGACCGCACTGGCTGCGCTGCATGTGGCGGGCATCGACATCCCCATGTCGTGCGAGCAAGGCGTGTGCGGCACCTGCCTCACCCGCGTGAAAGCCGGCACGCCCGACCACCGCGACCAGTACCTGGAGCCCGACGAGCAGGCGGCCAATGACCAGTTCTTGCCCTGCTGCTCGCGGTCCCAAAGCGCTCGCCTGGTGCTGGATTTATAGACAAATTTGCCTCTAGCCCCCGTATTACCTGCGCGAGAAGCTACTAACACCATAGCAACAACCGCCCTTGTGGCGGTTTTTTTACGCCCGTTGCACGAGCTCTGGAGAAAACCCTAGAACGTTTCCAGGCTCCATCGCCGCACAATTCGGCCAACTGGCCTTACCAATTTACCTTTTAGCCAATCGACGTATGCCGTTTCAACCCATAGAGCCCCGCCGGCTGTACCGCCAGATTGCCGACCAGTTGCGCCAACTCATCCAGAGCGGCGAGTTCGCCATCGGCAGCAAGTTGCCGGCCGAGCGCGATCTGGCCACCAAGATGGGCGTGTCCCGCCCGTCGGTGCGGGAGGCGCTGATTGCGCTGGAGGTGGAAGGCCTGATCGAAGTCCGAATGGGCTCGGGCATTGTGGTGATTGGGCGCGAGAGCGTGCGCCTACTGGACAACGCGCCCGGCCCGCTGGAAATCATTCGCGCCCGCCAGCTCATTGAAGGCGAGCTGGCTGCGCTGGCCGCGAAAAGCACCGACCCAACCCTGGTGCTCGACTTGCAAGAAACCCTGCGCGACATGGAGGCCGACATTGCGGCCCGCATCCTGCCCACCCGTGGTGACCGCAACTTTCACATCCGCATTGCCCAGGCCAGCGACAACAGCGCATTGCAAGCGGTGGTAACCCAGCTGTTTGACGAACGCAATGGCCTGATGTTCCAAAAACTGGGCGGCCACTTTGAGCGCGAAGCCACCTGGTACCAGGCGGTAGACGAGCACCGCGCAGTCATTGCCGCCATAGAGCGCAACGATGCCGACATGGCCCGCGCCGCCATGAGCGGCCACCTGGACCGCTCGCACGAGCGCTTCTCGGCCAGCTTGACCCACCTGTCCTAACTTCCCTCTATCTCAAGAGCCCTATGAATCCAGTCATTCGCATCCATCTGCAAGACAACGTCGTCATTGCAAAGCAACAGCTCTTAGGCGGGACCCGCATTGAGGCTGAAAACATCACCGTATCAGGCCTGATTCCTCCCGGGCACAAAGTGGCAGTGCGGGCTATCGCCCAGGGGGAAGCAGTGCGGCGCTACAACCAGATCATTGGTGTGGCCACACAGGCCATTGGGCCGGGCCAGCATGTGCACACCCATAACCTCGCCTTCAGCCACTTTGATCGTGGTCACACCGTGGGCGGAAATGTGCGGCCTGTGGACTATGTGGAAACTCCCGCCACGTTTGATGGCATCGTGCGTGCGGATGGTCGGGTGGCGACCCGGAATTACATCGGCGTTCTGACCAGTGTGAACTGCTCAGCGACGGTAGCTCGCGCCATAGCAGACCACTTCCGGCGCGACATCCACCCCGAGGCACTCGCGGCCTTCCCGCAGATCGATGGCGTCGTGGCCCTCACCCATGGTGCAGGTTGCGCCACGGACAGCGAAGGCGAAAGCCTGCAAGTGCTCCGGCGCACCCTGGCCGGCTATGCGCGCCACGCCAACTTTGCGGCAGTGTTGGTGGTGGGCCTGGGATGTGAGACCAACCAGATTCAGGGCCTCATGGCGCAAGAGGGATTGCGTGAAGGTGCCAAGCTGGTGACATTCAATATTCAAGACACCGGTGGCACCGCAAAAACGGTGGCGCGGGGTATTGAAGTCGTGCAAGGCCTGTTGGCAGAGGCCAATGCCGTGCAGCGCACTCCGGTCTCGGCCTCTCACCTGGTCGTTGGCCTGCAGTGCGGTGGCTCAGACGGTTATTCGGGGATCAGCGCCAACCCTGGCTTAGGCGCTGCGGTAGACCTGCTGGTGCGTCACGGCGGCACGGCCGTGCTCTCGGAAACCCCGGAGATCTATGGCGGCGAACACCTGTTGCTCCAGCGCGCGGTATCGCAAGCAGTGGCCGACAAGCTCGAAGCGCGCCTGCAGTGGTGGACCGACTATTGCGCCCGCAACAACGGGGAGCTGGACAACAATCCGTCCGCCGGCAACAAGGCTGGGGGCCTGACAACTATTCTTGAAAAGTCTCTGGGCGCCATCGCCAAAGGCGGCACCACGCCGCTGGTGGATGTCTACGAATACGCCCAGCCCATCAAAGCCAAAGGCTTTGTCTACATGGATACCCCGGGCTACGACCCGGTATCTGCGACCGGGCAGGTTGCCGGGGGTGCCAACCTGATTTGCTTTACCACCGGCCGGGGCTCCGCCTATGGGTGTGCACCAACCCCCTCTCTCAAGCTGGCAACCAACCACGCACTCTGGGTCAAACAGGAGGAGGACATGGACATCAACTGTGGCACGGTGATCGATGGCCATGAGAGTGTGCAGCAGCTCGGGGAGCGCATCTTTGGCGAGATGCTGGCCGCCGCCTCGGGGCGCAAAACCAAGAGTGAGTTGCATGGTTACGGCCAGAATGAGTTTGTGCCTTGGGCATTGGGCGCCGTGATGTAATTCCGGGCTCAACCACCGGGCACGCCATGAGCAATCCGATTTTGCGCAACCGTTTCATAGGGCTCACCGTCGCTTTGCTGTTAGGGGCATGCAGCAGCTCTGAGCGCATTGCGCCACGCACCACCGTGTCGGACGCTGCAAGCCAGGCGCGGCCGTCGGATGCCCCAAAGATGGAAACCCGCCGGGAAACCTTCAAGATAGCGCCGACGGAGTCCACCCTGCACATCCTGGTCTACCGCGGCGGGCCTATGGCCCGCTTGGGTCACAACCATGTGGTCAGTTCGCAGCAGCTGGAGGGCGAGGTGTGGCGCGCGGGCGGAGCACCTGATTCGGGCTTTGATATCCGGGTGCCGGTCAACACCTTGATCGTGGACGACGAGGCAGCACGCCAGGCCGAGGGGGCGGATTTTCCGCCGGGCATCAGCGACGATGCCAAGGCCGGCACCCGTGCCAATATGCTGCGCCCCACCCTGCTGGATGGCGAGCGCTACCCGCAGATCCGCATTCGCTCCGTGGCTATCAGTGGCGACCTGGCGGCTCCTCAGGTGCGTGCCGCCATCACACTCAAAAACCAGACTCGCGAAGTCGAGCTGCCGGTGCGCATCAGCGACAGCGCAGGCGCGCTGCGGGTGGAAGGTGCGTTCGACATCCGGCAGTCAGATTTCGGGATCACCCCGCTGAGCATCGCCATGGGCGCGCTGGTGGTGGTGGACACCATCACCATCAAGTTTTCGCTGCTTGCGCGGCCCGGCTCTGCCCGGCAGTAATTGAAGAGCGAAACAAGCCTCTAGCCCCCGTATTAATTGCGCAATCCGCTATCAAATATATAGCAGTTCGGGGGCGTGAAGTAGGCACTAGGCGTCCAGCGTCTCGTGCGCGTCGGCGCTGCCACGGCGCCAGTAACTGGAGGCGCGCACATACTGGGGATTCACCAGGCACTCGCCCACCAGGTAGGCCCGCACGGCTTTGGCCTGGGCGCTTTCGCAACCCACCCAGGCATGGAATACCCCAGAGCGCAGGGTGATGCGGCGCAGCGCATCTAGCAATGGCATAGCGTCCGGGTCCGCACCGCTGCGGTAGACCCAGTGCACGGCCACCTCCGCTGCGCTAGGTAGCGGCAAGCAATCGGCCGGGCTATCAACTTCCACCACCACTTCGGCGTGTGCTGCGGCAGGCAACTCAGCCAGGCGGCGGGCGATGGCGGGCAAGGCGGTGTCGTCGCCCACCAGCAGGTGCCAGTCAAACTCGGTGGGCACGATGAGCGAGCCGCGCGGGCCACCAACGCCCAGTGTTTCGCCCACCCGGGCTTGTGCCGCCCATTCAGTGGCCGGGCCGCCGGGTTGGTGCAGCGCAAAGTCAATCTGCAGGGTGCGCCCCACCGGGTCAAAGTGGTGGGGGGTGTAGTCGCGCATGGTGGGGCGGGTGCCCTCGGGCCACACCGGGCCTTCGGGGCCGGCAGTGGGCAAGGCCAAGATGCCGGTCACCGGGTCCGGGAAAAAGAGTTTGACGTGGTCGTCAAACCCGAGGCTCACAAAGCCTTCCAGGTCGTCCCCCGCCAAAGTAATGCGCGCCAGATGGGGTGTAGGGTGCTGCACATCGCGCACTTGGAGGCTACGAAAGCGCAGGGGGGGGCGTACACGCCGTGAAGTCAGGTCGGGCAACATTAAATCTTCTCCAGTTCTTGGGCGGCACGGTCCAGCACAGCCGCAAAGGCGTGGGCCTGCTCGGGGGTGAGGGCCTCGCGGGTCAGGCGCATGCGCATGGCGAGCTTCAGGTTCTCAATAGCGCGCATGACCTGCGGCGGGCGGCCACCGCGAGGGCCTGCGCCGTCTACCCCACCATTCAGGCGGGCCAGCATGGTGTCGACCACGGTGCGGTTTTCCTCCAGAAAGGCTTTGCCTGCATCGGTGATGGCGTAGCGCTTGCGGCCACCGGCGTCGGTGTTGTCAGCCTGCAGGTGGCCTTGCTCTTCGAGCAGGGTCAAGGTCGGGTACACGGTGCCCGGGCTGGGGCTGTAGCTGCCGCCCAGCCGGTCTTCAATGCGCTTGATGAGTTCGTAGCCGTGGCTGGCTTCTTCAGCAATCAGGCTGAGCAGCACAAAGCGTAAGCCGCCGTGGCCGAAGATGCGGCCGCCGCCGCGGCGTGTGGGCATCTCGTCGCCATGCCGGCCGGAGCCCTCGCCTGCGCCGTGGCGCATCTCGTAACGGAAATGATGGTGGTGCATACGTGCATCCTTTATTTAGATGCACTTATGATATATCTAAATGCAGTCTAAATAGGCACCACCAGTGGGCTTTACCGCAGGTTTACCGGGCGCGCCCGGCCCCCGAAAAGCTCTAGATTTGCAACTTGTCGCGCAGGTCGTAATACCAAGCGCCCAGCGCCGTGAGCGGCACCCGGAACCAGCGCCCGCCCGGGAAGGGGTAGTGCGGCAGTCCGGCAAAAGCATCGAAGCGGTTGGCCTGCCCTTGAATCACTTCGCTCAGTACCCGCCCGATAAGGTGGGTGAAAGTGACCCCATGGCCGCTGCACCCTTGCGAGTAATAAATATTGGAACTCAAGCGCCCTACTTCCGGCAGCCGCGACAAGGTCAACAAGAAGTTGCCGGTCCACCCGTAGTCAATACGCACATCCTTGAGTTGGGGGAATGTTTTGAGCAACTTGGGCCGGATGATGGACTCCACATGCGCCGGGTCGCGCGCACCGTAGATGACGCCGCCGCCGTAAAGCAGGCGCCGGTCGGCTGACAGGCGGAAGTAGTCCAGCAAGAAATTGCTGTCTTCAACGCAGTAGTCGGTGGGCAGAATTTCAGGGAACCGGTCCCCCAGCGGCTCCGTAGCCACCACTTGGGTGCCGCAGGGCATGGAGCGCGCGGCCAGCTGAGGCTCCAACCCACCGATATAGGCATTACAAGCCACGATCACAAAGCGCGCCCGCACCTGCCCGTGGGCGGTGTGCACCACAGCCGGGTCGCCGCGCTCAATGCGGGTGACCGCGCTGTCTTCAAAAATGTGCCCGCCCAAGGATTCGAGGGCTGCCGCCTCCCCCTGGGCCAAGCGCAAGGGGTGCATGTGGCCGCCATCGAGATCGAGCAACGTGGCCAGGTAACGGCGGGTGCCCACAGCGGCCTCGCTTTGCGCGGCATCCAGCATGCGCATGTTGGAGTGGCCGTAGCGGGCCCAGAGAGCTTGATGGTGCTCCAACTGCTTCACTTGCTTGGGCGTGATGGCGGCAAACATGCCGCCGGGCTTGAAGTGGCAGTCGATCCCGTAGCGGGCGATCCGCTCGCGGATGATTTTGGCGCCCTCGAAGGCCATGCTGCCCAGCGCCTGAGCGGTGGTGGTGCCGTAGCGGGCCTCGATCACATCCAGGTCCCGCGAGTAGCTGTGCACCAATTGCCCGCCATTGCGCCCGGAGGCGCCCCAGCCGACCCGGGCCGCCTCCAGCACCACGACCTTAAAACCCGCCTCGGCCAGGTGCAAGGCAGACGACAGGCCGGTGTAGCCGGCACCGATGACCAGCACATCGGCATCAAGGGTGCCAGCCAGCGCGGGGCGCGCAGGTTGGACTGCGCCACTGGCGGCGTAGTACGAGGGGGCGTGTGGGGTGGTGGGCATGCGGCAGGGCTAGTTAGCGGGGTTCAGGCGTCGATGCGCAACCAGGTGGTTTTGAGCTCGGTGTACTTGTCAAAAGCGTGCAGCGATTTGTCACGCCCGTTGCCCGACTGCTTGAAGCCGCCAAAGGGCACGGTGATGTCGTCTTCGTCGTATTGGTTCACATGGACGGTGCCGGCCTTGAGCCCGCGTGCGACCCGGTGGGCACGGTCGATCTGGCCGCTCCACACGCTGGCCTGGAGGCCGTAGACGCTGTCATTGGCCAGGGCGAGTGCTTCGGCCTCGGTGGCGAAGGGAATCACACCCAGAACCGGGCCGAAAATTTCTTCGCGGGCGATTTTCATGTCGTTGCGCACACCTTCAAAAATGGTGGGCTCCACGAAGTAGCCGCCGGTTTCGGTGCGCACCCTGCGGCCGCCGAACGCGATGTGCGCGCCCTCGGCCTGGCCTTGATGTATGTACCCCAGCACGGTGCTCATCTGGCCGGCATCGACCAGTGCGCCCATTTCGGTGGACTCATTGAGTGGGTCGCCCGGCAAGTATTTGCGGGCCTCGTCTTGCAGCGCGGCCATGAATTCGGGCACAGCCTCTTGCTGCACCAGAAGCCGAGTGGGTGCATTGCAGGACTCACCCTGGTTGTAAAAAACGGAGCCTGCTGCGGCGCGGGCGGCGGCGGCCACGTCTTTGGCGTCGTTGAACACCAAAAAGGCGGACTTGCCACCCAGCTCGTTGTACACCCGCTTGAGGTTGGACTCCGCGGCGCAGGCCAGCATCCGCCGGCCGATGCGGGTGGAGCCGGTGAAACCGATGGCGTCTACATCCATGTGCAAAGCGAGTGCCTCACCGGCCTCCTGCCCCAAGCCCGGCACCACATTGAACACCCCTTCCGGAATACCGGCCTCCACTGCCAACTCGGCCAAGCGCAAGGCGGTGTAGGGCGACTTTTCACTCGGCTTGAGCACCACGCTGTTGCCAGCTGCCAAGGCGGGCCCCAGCTTCCAAGCGGCCATGATGAGCGGGTAGTTCCATGGGACGATGGCGCCGATCACGCCCATGGCCTCGCGGGTAATCAGCGCCAGCGCCGTGTCTGCCGTGGGGGCAATCTCGTCGTAGAGCTTGTCGACCGCCTCGCCATACCAGGCTAGGCAGTTGGCGGTGGCGGGCACGTCCACCGCCAAGCTGTGGGCAATCGGTTTGCCCATGTCCAGGGTTTCGAGCAAGGCCAGCTCGTCCCGCGCGGCCAGCACCAACTCCGACCAGCGCTGCATGACCTTTTTGCGCTCGCGTGGAGACCTTCCGGCCCAGCGGCGGTCATTGAAGGCCAAGCGCGCAGCATGGACAGCGGCATCGATGTCCGCCTTTTGTCCGCGGGCCACACTGCCGAGGCGATGACCGTTGAGTGGGGAGTGTTTGTCAAAGGTCTGGCCATCAGCCGCCGCGACGCGTGCCCCATGGATGAAGAGCCGGCCATCGGGTTGAAGCGCGGCTGCGCGGCTGTGCCAGATGGTGGTGGGGTCAGTGCGTGTCATCGGGTCGTCCCATGGTGGTTAGCGTGCGGAACACCGCAGCAAGTGGCCCCTACGATACCCGCAAGGAAGCCCTCACAAAGGAGCCACTTTGCGCACCCGGGGCAGACCACTTTGGTGTGATTGCCCCGCCCGGACGCGCCCTCAGCCTCCGGTGCTGCGCCGCAAAGTAAAGCGGTCCACCACATGCCAGCGGGCGGACGGTGTGCCAGCCGGCTCCACCCACACCGGTCGCACCGTACCGGGGGCCTTGCCGGCCCCGTCAGGGTTCAAGGCCCAGTGCTTGGGCACGGCATCACAGCCGAAAAAGAAGCCGGTCAGGTTGCCATCAGGGTCCAGCCGGAAGCGCAAAAAGCCCTTGTAATCCTCGCAGGCCAAAGGGGAAAAGGCGTTGTTCCACAGCAGGCCACAGCGCGCCATGCACCAGAAATACACCCCGGCAAGGAGCCCGCCCACCACAGCGCCGAGCGCCACGGCGCCCAGCGTGCCTGCCAGTGGAGCAACACTGAAGGTGTAGCTCAGGGCGGCCGGGGCGGAGAACCACGCAGCGCCTCCCAATGCATGGGACACCCCGTACATCCCCCCTATCTGCAGTACCGCGTGAGCCAAGGGAGCACCGAGTCGGGCGAGTTTTCCCGGCTCGTCTTTCGCTAAACCAAAGCACATGGCCGCCATGGCCAGGCACACCGCCAGCATGACCGTGCCGGAGTAAGCAAACCAATAGGCACTGCCGAAGGCAAGTCCCAGCACCAAGGGAAACACCAGATTGCCCTGCGCTATGCCGCGCCCCAAGGGCCCACCGCGCGGGTCCAGGCTGTTCCACGCGAACTTGAACAAAGACCACCAGATGGCATTGCCCAAGCCTCGCGACACATCGGGCTCGGGGTAGCGGCAATGGGCCGTGTAGTCCCCCGGGCTATTTGATTCTGCGGATACAGAACCCACGCGGGTTGCATGTCCGAGCTCCGGGCTGATGGCGCTCGGGTCCCTGAGCACCTGGTGAACTTTGGGCTGCGATAAGGACTTCGCATGGGTAGGATGCAAAAAAGCCCCACCCGAGCCACAGGTCACCAACAGATCGGCGGCTGCCGGATCACTGTTGGCAGATGACTCGCGGCAATAGTGGTGCACATCCCCGGCAATGCGCATGCGAATACGCAGCCCTTTGCTCTCCAGCAAGGCTTCTAGCCGCTGGTAGCGCTTGGGGTAACCCTCCGGGGCGCCATCTCCCAAAGGTCGGGTCCAGTAGGGCTCGGGGTAAATCAGGATCAGCTGATCTCCGGGAGCCATTGCATGCTCCGGGTTCGGAGCGCCGCGTATGGTGTCTCCCGCCAGACGCCGGAATGCCTCGTACTGGCCGCGATCTAAGTCACCGGCAAGTGCAAAGTCAAAACCCAGCACCCACCAGCCGTGCGGCAAGCGGGTGGCAAAGTAGGAGCGTTTCTGCGGGGTGCGCACGCCGAAGACCTCGCCCTGGTCGCGGTCCACAAAATACCGTTTGAAAGTAGACAGGCTGTCAAACCAGTCGTGGTTTTGCGCGACTGCATAGGCGCTGCGGTGTTGGGTATCGGGCCCGCTGGTGGTGCGGGCACCTTCAAACATTTCGAGAAACCGGTATTGGTATTCGTAGGCACTGGCACCGGGGTAACTGAGGTCGCCGCCCAAAAAGAGAATCTGGCCCCGGGGACACTGCTGCCCAGCCCCGGCGTCCATGGTGTCGGCCTGCACGGCCCGGGCCACGGTGTAGGTGGCATTTCCGCCGTCGCCAGTGTCCGACAAAAAGTCGAACCAGAGCGTACCGTCAGCGCCGGTTTCGCCGGTGTGATCGGTCGCCTCGAAAACGCCCGTCCAGAGCTCACGCGGATCCGCATTGCGAATGACATCTGAACTCGACACCAGCTCGCGAGCCGACTGAAGCAGCACCGCCGGGTTGTACCAGGCCACCGGCCAGCGTTGATGAGGCGCTTCTTCCGCGCCGAATTGATATTCAGGCATGAGACTCTCCCTTTTTTTATCGTGAGCACCCCTCTACGGTGCACGCCACTATAAAAGAATGGCGATGTTTTGACTCCGCACGCGTGGGCCCACCAAGCAAAAAAAGCCCGGTACCTCAGGAGGTACCGGGCCCGCGCTGTGCCACGCCATCGGCATGGATGCAGCCGCTGGATGCGCTCAGTCTTTTTGCTCGATCAACCGGTTGATACGAAGTGCCACCAGGGTGCAAATGGCACCGGAGAGCAGGTACAGCGATACCGCCCCCAAACCGAACTTGGCAGACAAGCCCAAGGCCACCAGCGGGGCAAAGCCTGCGCCGAACAACCATGCCAAGTCAGCGGACAAGGCCGCGCCGGTGTAGCGGTAGCGGGGGGAAAAGTTAGAAGTTACGGTGCCTGAGGCCTGCCCGTAAGACAGCCCAAGGAGCACGAAACTGGTCAGCAGGAAAATGTTGTTACCCACCTCACCCGCACCGAGTAACCAGGGAGTCACAAAGCTGAAAAGGCCGATGAGCACCGCCATAGTGCCCAACAGATTGCGACGGCCCACGCGATCGGCCAACCAGCCCGAGAACATGATGGCCACTGCGGCCAGCATGGCGCCGATGATTTGTACTTCCAACACGTCGCCGATGGCTTGCTCGGAGTACATGGCAATCCAGGACAGCGGGAACACGGTCGCCAAATGAAACAGTGCAAAACTGGCCAAGGCGGCGAACGCACCCAGAACCACATTGCCACCCTCCTCACGCACCACGCGGGTGACGCTCACAGGCTGCAGCTCCAACTCTTGTAAACGCTCGGCGTAGGACTGGCCCACCACCAGGCGCAAACGGGCAAACAAGGCCACCACATTGATCGCAAACGCCACGAAGAACGGGTAGCGCCAGCCGTAGCTCAGGAACTCGGAGGAGCTCAGGTTGCTGTGCAGGTAGGCGAAAAGGCCCGCGGCCATGACAAAACCTACAGGCGCTCCCAGTTGCCCGACCATTGAAAACCAGCCCCGACGCTCTTTAGGCGCACTCATGGCCAACAGGGAGGGCAAGCCGTCCCAAGAACCACCGAGGCCCAGGCCCTGGCCGATCCGTAAAATCACAATGGCGGCAATGGCCATATTGCCGGCACTTGCGTAGCTGGGCAAGAAGGCCATTCCGGCGGTGCTGGCACCTAGCAAAAACAAGGCAATGGTCAGTTTTGTGCCCCGCCCCCAGCGGCGCTGCACCGCCATGGACAAGGCTGTCCCGATGGGGCGGGCAATAAACGCCACAGAAAAGATGGCAAAAGACATCAGGGTGCCGTCGAGCCGGGCCAGCTGCGGAAACAGCAGGCTGGGAAATACCAGGACGCAAGCGATTCCGAATACAAAGAAATCAAAGTACTCGGATGCGCGGCCGATGATGACGCCCACCGCAATCTCACCCGGTGTTACATCCTCGTCGGTGTGCGCTCTGGACAAAGAGACTGAACTCTCAAAACTAGGCCCGGCAGGGGCCGCAGACGCGGGGGTGTACATGGTGCTTACCTCTATCAACAGTGACAACGCGGTTTTACACCCTACAAGGGCAGAATTCATCCGCTTGGGCTAATCTCCTTCTCAGGAAAACCCTGATTGCCGGAGCAGCCGACCGCCCTGTTGATCTTGGACAAAATGTCCAATGGACAAATTTGCTACGGAAATTACAGTCGGAGGCTCGTCATAAAGTGTCCAACTAATGCGCCCTTACCCGGGGCGTTGTAAGCATGTCAAAACTAAAGGCATTTCCGAAGCGCACCACGCTGGCCGCCCTGGCAATGGCTGCGGCCCTCTCCGGCTGCAGCAAGGCTGTGGTGCTCAATCCGGCCGGCGATATCGCCGCGCAACAGGGCCAGATGGTGGTAACCGCCACCTTGCTGATGTTGATCATCATCGTTCCGGTGATTTTCCTGACCTTGTTTTTTGCCTGGAAATACCGCCAGAGCAACACCGAGGCGGAATATGAACCCGAATGGCACCACTCCACGTCGCTGGAACTGGTCATCTGGACCGTGCCTTTGCTGATCATCATTGCGCTGGGCGCTTTGACGTGGATTGGCACCCACAAGCTGGATCCGTATCGCCCGCTGGACCGCATTGATGCCGCGCGCCCCTTACCGGCTGACGTGAAGCCCATGGAAGTGCAGGTGGTGGCCATGGATTGGAAGTGGCTGTTTTTCTACCCCGAGCAAGGCATTGCAACCGTCAACGAGCTTGCAGCTCCGGTGGACCGCCCGATTTTGTTCAAGCTGACCTCGACCTCCACCATGAATGCGTTTTATGTGCCGGACCTCGCCGGCATGATTTACGCCATGCCGGGCATGCAAACCGAGCTCAATGCTGTGATCAACCGCCCCGGAGTTTTCAAGGGCATGTCGTCCCACTACAGCGGCGCTGGGTTCTCCGGCATGACTTTCAAGTTTCACGGTCTGAGCAATGAAGATTTCGCGCAGTGGGTTCAAAAGGCCAAAACCGAAGGCAAAACCTTGGATCGGACGACCTACATGAATCTGGTCAAACCCAGCGAGCGGGACCCTGTACAGCGCTTTAGCAGCGTAGAGACCGGCCTGTACGACAAGGTGCTCAACCGTTGTGTGGAAGACGGAAAGATGTGCATGCACCACATGATGGCGATCGATGCCCGTGGCGGCAGCGCCTATGTCAAGGCCATGGGCCTGAGCATGCCGCAAGACGTGTGCACCGTGCAAAACGCGGACCAAGTCATAGCGGCCTTGGAAACACGCAACGCCAACCGCGCAACCGTCCAACAATAAATTCCGTGCCGGCTGCCTATGGTGGCAGCCGGCGCCTTGCCACAGAGACTTTTTATGTCCTCACAAACTCTTACTGATACCCACTGGGCACTCGGCCGGCTAAGCTGGGACGCCGTACCCATGACCCATGACCCCATCATCCTGGGCACGTTCATCATGGTGGTTCTGGGTGGAATGGGCGTGTTTGCCCTCATGACCAAGTTCCGCCTATGGGGCCCCTTCTGGCGCGATTGGGTCTGCAGCATCGACCACAAAAAGATCGGCATCATGTACATGGTGCTCGGCATCGTGATGCTGCTGCGCGGTTTCGCCGACGCGGTGATGATGCGCTTGCAACAAGCCATGGCCTTTGGCGACAACATGGGCTACCTGCCCCCGCACCACTACGACCAAATCTTCACCGCCCACGGCGTGATCATGATCTTCTTCGTAGCCATGCCCTTGGTAACGGGCCTGATGAACTACCTGATTCCCCTCCAAATCGGGGCACGAGACGTCTCATTCCCCTTCCTGAACAACTTTAGTTTCTGGATGACCACTGCCGGCGCGGTACTGGTGATGTTCTCCCTGTTTTTGGGCGAGTTTTCTACCTCCGGGTGGCTGGCACTATCCAACCTGGGCGCACAAAGCCCCAGCACGGGTCTGGACTACTATATTTGGGCGCTACAGATCGCCGGGGTAGGAACGACGCTTTCCGGTATCAACCTCATCGTCACCATTGTCAAAATGCGCGCCCCCGGCATGAGCCTGATGCGCATGCCCGTCTTCGTCTGGACTGCGCTGTGCACCAATGCCCTGATCGTAGCCTCATTCCCTGTGCTGACCGCAGCGCTGGTACTCATGTCGCTGGACCGCTATGCAGGCACCAACTTCTTCACGAACGAGCTGGGCGGCAACCCCATGCTGTACGTGAACCTGATCTGGATCTGGGGCCACCCCGAGGTGTACATCCTGATCCTGCCTGCCTTTGGTGTGTTCTCGGAAATCGTGGCCACCTTCAGTAAAAAGCGCCTGTTCGGTTACACCTCCATGGTGTACGCCACTGTGTGTATCACCATCTTGTCTTACCTGGTGTGGTTGCATCACTTCTTCACCATGGGATCAGGTGCCAGTGTGAATACCTTCTTCGGTATCACCACCATGATCATCTCCATCCCGACCGGGGCGAAGATTTTCAATTGGTTGTTCACCATGTACAAAGGCCGCATCCGCTTTGAGCTGCCCATGATGTGGACGGTTGCCTTCATGATCACCTTCGCCATCGGCGGTATGACCGGTGTGCTGCTGGCGGTGCCGCCTGCTGACTTTGTGCTGCACAACAGCCTGTTCCTGATTGCGCACTTCCACAATGTGATCATCGGTGGCGTGGTATTCGGCATGTTCGCCGGCATCAACTACTGGTTCCCCAAAGCCTTCGGCTACAAGCTGGACCACACCTGGGGCGTGCGCTCTTTCTGGTTGTGGGTAGTAGGCTTCTGGGTTGCGTTCACACCGCTGTACATCCTGGGCTTGATGGGTGTCACCCGTCGCGCCAATCATTTTGAAGACCAGTCACTGCAGATCTGGTTCGTCATTGCTGCAATAGGTGCAGCAATGATTGCAGCCGGCATTGCTTGCTTCCTGATTCAGCTCGTAGTCAGCTACCTCAAGCGCGAAGAGTTGCGTGACTGGACAGGCGACCCTTGGGGTGGCCGCACCCTGGAGTGGGCAACCTCATCCCCCCCGCCAGACTACAACTTTGCATCCACACCGGTCGTTTATGAGATCGACGCTTGGTGGGACATGAAAAAGCATGGCTACCAGCGCCCTTTGAGTGGATTCAAGCCCATTCACATGCCAGCTAACACTGCGGCAGGTGTGGTGATCTCCGGACTCTCTTTGGTTTTCGGCTTCGCACTGATCTGGCACATGTGGCTGCTTGCCGGCGTGTCATTTGCTGCGCTGCTGATCGCCGCCATTGTTCACACTTTCAATTACCACCGCGACTTCTACATACCGGCAGCCCAAGTAACTGCCACTGAAGAAGCCCGCACACTCCAATTGGCACGCCATGTCTGATATCCGTACCTCCCACGGCGCCGCAGCTGGCGCACTAGCCCCCCGCGAGTACCACCTGGCGCATGAGCCTCATCCGGAGAACGGCACTGCGCTGGGCTTCTGGCTCTACCTGATGAGCGACTGTCTCATCTTTGCGGCCCTCTTTGCTACCTATGGCGTGCTCGGTCGCAGCTATGCAGCCGGTCCTACCGGTGCAGAGTTGTTTGACCTGACACTGGTGGCCATCAACACGGCTTTCTTGCTGTTGTCGTCCATCACCTTCGGCTTTGCGGTGCTGCGCAAGCAAATGAATGACGTGAAGGGCACGCTGATCTGGTTGGCCGTTACCGGCCTGCTGGGGCTGTGCTTTCTGGGCTTGGAACTCTACGAGTTCTCGCACCTTATGCACGAGGGTGCGGGCCCGGGCCGCAGCGCATTTTTGTCGGCGTTTTTCACGCTGGTCGGCACCCACGGCTTGCACGTGACCTTCGGCTTGATCTGGCTGGTCGTATTGATGCTGCAAATCAAGCAGCACGGCCTCACCCCCGCCAACAACCGCCGTTTGATGTGCCTGTCGATGTTCTGGCACTTTCTGGATGTGATCTGGATCGGCGTTTTTACATTTGTCTACCTGATGGGGGTGCTGTAAATGAGCGCACACAATTCACACGCTGCCCACGGGCACGACGATCACGGGCATGACAGCCATGCCAGCAACGAGCCACACAGCACGCTTTCCGGCTACATGACCGGTTTTGTGTTGTCGGTGATCTTGACCGCCATTCCGTTTTGGTTGGTGATGGCCAAGGTCATTTCGGACCGCCCCACTGCGGTGCTGGTACTGGGCGCCTTTGCAGTCGTGCAAATTCTGGTGCACATGTACTACTTCTTGCACATGAACGGCAAGATCGAGGGCGGCTGGACCTTGCTGTCCACCATCTTCACCGTAGTCTTTGTAGCGATCGCGATTGCCGGTACCTTGTGGGTGATGTTCCATATGAACAGCAACATGATGCCCACCCACACCGACATGCCAGCCATGGAACAAGCGGCACCGGGCGCACAGCCCAAAACCAGCCCCTGAGCGGAAGGCCGCCCTCCCCCATGGACACACCTCTTGCCCCGCCAATGACCCGTGCGCGTGAGCGTTGGGTTTTGCTGGTGGGAGCAGTCGTGTGTCTGGCCTTGGTGGCAGGGCTGATTCGCCTGGGAATCTGGCAACTCGATCGCAGGGTCTGGAAGCTGGAGCTGATCGACAGGGTGACCCGGCGGCTCGCTGAGGCACCAAGCACCCTGCCCCAGGCAACTCTGTGGTCCGCACTGACCCCGGCAGATTTTGAGTACCTCCATGCCGAAGCGCAAGGCCAGTGGATGCCCGAGAGGACGGTGCTTACCCAAGCCACCACCGTGTTCGGACAGGGTTTCTGGGTGCTGACCCCCCTCGCACTGGCGGACTCCTCCGTCCTGATCGTGAACCGGGGATTTGTTCCCGCCTCCCAGCGCGAGCAGTGGCAAGGTCCCGATGCGGGCCGGACACCCACAGGACTCGTCACTGTGCAGGGTCTGTTACGTAAATCAGAACCCGACGGCGGATTCTTGCGCCACAACGACCCTGCGACTCAACGCTGGTACTCACGCGATGTGGCGGCCATCGCTCTAGCACAAAACCTAAGTGCAGTCGCGCCCTTTTTCTTAGATGCCGGGCTGCCGGACCCATCTCTCATGCGCAACCCGGATGCAACCCTGCCTATGGTTGGCCCATGGCCGAAACCCGGGCTAACCGTCGTGAAGTTCAGCAACAGCCATCTGGTATACGCCCTGACCTGGTTCGGCCTGGCCGCAATGCTCTTGGGAGCTGGAGGGTTTGTGGTCCGTTACGAGCGACGCCTGCGCGGCCAAGGCCACAATACGGCCTATGGACACCCGCGCTAACGCATCCCCCCAAAACCCGCTAAGCCGCCCCGGGTCCAACGATGCCTCCGCAGGTCTGCGAAACCTGCACCAACTGATTCAGCTGCGCTGGATTGCGGCCGCCGGCCAGCTCCTCACCATCCAAGCGACCCACTACAGCCTCGGCATGAAAATCCCGCTGGAGCCTATGCTCGCCATCGTGGGCGCTGTGGCATTTTTCAACCTGGCGTGCCTCATGCGCTGGCACTCACGCCAGCCAGTTTACGAAGTGGAGCTGTTCTTCGGACTGCTGGTCGATGTGGCAGCGCTGACGGCGCAGCTCTACCTCAGCGGCGGTATCAGCAACCCCTTTGTCTTTTTGTACCTGCTTCAGATTGCGGTCGGTGCCATGCTGCTGCGAGGCGGCTATATCGGCTCCATCGTGGTCATAGCATCAGCCTGCGTCGCATTCCTGGCGATGTACAGCATTCCCCTTCCGCTCGCGCCTAATCTCCAGGATGGTCTGGCCAGCCCCTACGTGGTGGGGTTGCTTGTGTGCTTTTTGCTCAATGCGGTCCTGGTGGTGGTGTTCATTACCCGTATCAATAGTAACCTGCGCCGCCGCGATGCCCGCTTAGCCGCGGCCCGCCAGCGCGCAGCAGAAGAAGAGCACATCGTCCGCATGGGGCTGCTGGCCTCAGGCGCGGCCCATGAGCTGGGAACCCCCCTTGCCACACTCGCCGTGATCCTAGGCGACTGGAAACATATGCCCGCTCTGGTGCGCGATCAAGGCCTGAAAGAAGACATTGCTGAAATGGAAGCGCAGGTGCAGCGCTGCAAAAGCATTGTGAGCGGCATTCTGCTGTCCGCGGGTGAGACCCGGGGCGAACACTCCAGCCAGACTACCGTGCGCGAGTTCCTGGACCATTTGGTACGCGAATGGCGCGCCACCCGCTCTGTCGATGCCTTCGAATACGACAACGCCATAGAAGGTGACGACGCCATGGTGGCCGACACCACCCTCGAACAAATGGTTTTCAACGTGCTGGACAATGCCCGCGACGCTTCACCCCAATGGGTTCAGCTGCACGCCAGCCGCGATGCGGATGAACTGCGCATCATCATCACCGACCGGGGACCCGGTTTTGCGCCCGAGGTGTTGGCCCAACTCGGCGTGCCTTACCAGTCCACAAAAGGCCGGCCCGGTGGTGGGCTCGGGCTGTTTTTATCCATGAACGTGGCCCGCACGCTAGGTGGAAGCCTGAGCGCAGAAAACCGACCCGAGGGAGGTGCACAGGTGACCATCACCTTGTCGTTGCCGGACCTCGCATTGCCTGAACCAGAACCCCACGCTGCCGATGGACACTGAACGCCTGCTCCTCATTGTTGAAGACGATGAGGCATTTGCCCGCACTCTGACCCGCTCCTTCGAGAGGCGCGGCTACCGGGTTCTACATGCGGACGGCTTGCCCGGGGTTGACGCCCTGCTGCCCGCCCACACGCCGGCCTTTGCAGTGGTCGACCTCAAGCTCAAGGGCGAAGCCAGTGGTTTGGCCTGCGTGCGCTTGCTGCACGCGCACAGCGAATCCATGCGCATCGTGGTGCTCACGGGGTTTGCCAGCATTGCCACCGCAGTTGAAGCCATCAAGCTCGGCGCAAGCCATTACCTGGCCAAACCCTCGAACACGGATGACATTGAGGCCGCCTTTGGCCAAAGCGAGGGCAATACAGAGGTTGCACTGACCAACCGGTCCAGCTCCATCAAAACCTTGGAATGGGAGCGCATTCACGAAGTGCTGGCCGAAAGTGACTTCAACATCTCAGAAGCCGCCCGCCGCCTGGGCATGCACCGCCGCACCCTGAGCCGCAAGCTCGAAAAGCAACGAGTCTAGCCCTTGAACCAATTTCCAAAAGAAAAAGCCGCGCAGCCCATACAGGGATTGCGCGGCTAGCTACAAAACAAGTAGCACTCCGGTGTTAAACGCAGGGCACAGGAGTCCCAGAGTTCACACACAAGGCCATGTTGAGCGCAATGACGGCGGTTTTGTAGTCCGCCCGCTCAATCACAAACTGCATGTTCACCTGGCGCAGGGTTTGCGACACGCAGTTCACGTTGACCTGCGCGTCGGCCAGAGCTTGAGCGGCCTTGGCCAGCACGCCGGGGATGCCAATGTTGGACCCGATGGTGCACACAATCGCACTGGGCTTGACGGTGACGACCTGGTACAACTCTTCGAGCTCAGCCACGAGCTCTGGCGTGACTTGGTTGTCCCACACCAAATGGGCGATGGAGTTGGCGTTGGTGGCCTTCAGGATGTAGCTGATGTCGTGCTTGCAGAAAACCTGCATCAAGCTGGCGTCAAAGCCCACCGTGCCCACCATGCTGGGGTCGTGAATCTCGATCAGCGTGACCTTGTCGGTGCCAGTCACAATTTCCACGCGCGCTCGCTCGCCCACAAAGTCTTTGGTGATCAGGGTGCCGGGGTGGTCGGGCTCAAAAGTGTTTTTCAAGCGGATTGGGATTCCGGCCAACTCCATAGGCTTGGCGGCCTTGGGGTGGATGGCTTCCATGCCCACGTCGGCCAACTGGTCGGCCACATCGTAGTTGGTCGCACCCACCACAATCGCGTTTTCCAGACCCACGAGGTTGGGGTCGGCAGACGACAAGTGAAACTCCTTGTGGATCACCGCTTCTGCGGGGCGCACTTCGACCGCAATCTTGCTGAAAGTGACTTCGGAGTAGCCGCGGTCAAACTCCCGCATGATGCCTTCGGTGCCCTTGGTGTAGCCGGTAGCCACGATGGCGGTGTTTGCGAGATCGAGATCTTTGAAACTGTGGGCGATGCGTTCATCAATCGTCCAGGCTTCGTTGTCGTCAAAGCCGGCCAAGTCCATCAGCACGGCTTTGACGCCGTTAGCTTTCAAAATCTCCACCGAGTTGAACGCGCTGTGCGACTCGCCGATGGAGGCCAACACCTCGCGGGCGGCCAAGAGCACATCTTTACGGTTCAGGTAACCGCTGGCCAGCACATGTTGCATGGCGCCCAGGTATTCACGGGCTTGGGCGATGCGCTGGTCGATAAAGGCATCCGCCACTGCTAGGGGCAAGCCGATATCGGCATAGCCGGCGTTGAGCTTTTTCAGGCTGGCGGCTAGGCCGGTCAGGGCGTCCTGGTAGCCTTTGCCCTCAGCGAACAAGGCATAAATACCTCGCTCACCCGTTTTTTTGTGCTCCAGCAACTGGTTGGTTACGCCGGAATAAGCAGACACCACGTAAATACGACCGTAGATGCGTGCGGGGTTGTGCAGCATGATGTGGCGCAGCACATCACCAAAGGCGGTCATCGAGGTGCCGCCGATCTTTTCAACAGAGATCTTCGAGGAATGGACGTCTTGCATGGACAAGCTTGGAGTGGGCAAAAAATGAAAAGAACCGGCCGCAAACAAGGGCCGGTAGGGCGATATTCGAAAAGCCCTCTATTTTCGCCTACTTTGTAGATGGCACTTTGACCACCTGCTCCAAGGCAGGTACTTTCGCCCGGCTTACACAGGCCCGGGGACTGTGACGAGCGCTGCCAGCGCATCGGCGCTCACCGGGTGGCTGAAGAAGTAGCCCTGAAAAGACAAGCAACCCAACGCCACCATGGCATCCCGGTGGGCCTGCGTCTCAACACCCTCCGCAATCACGGACAGGCCGAGGGTGTCCGCCAGCACGATCACCATGCGGGCAATCGCGGCGTCGTTGGGATCATGCAAAACGTCGCGCACAAAGCTTTGATCAATCTTGAGCTGGTTCAGTGGCAGCCGCTTGAGGTAAGCCAACGACGAGTAACCTGTGCCAAAGTCATCGAGCGAAAAGCCCACACCGTGCGCCTTCAGCGTCGTCATCTTGGCAATCACCGAGTCCACCTCTTCGATCAGCATGCTCTCGGTTAGCTCGAATTTGAGACGTTGCGGATTGGCTCCGGTTTTCTTCAGCACTTCCAGCACCACCGGCACAAATTCCGGGTCCCTGAACTGGCGCGCACTCACGTTCACCGCCAACTCCAGGCCGACCATTGCAGGCTGGGTGGACCACTCCCGCAACTGCTCGCAAGCGGCCTGCAAAATGCGGGCCCCCAGCGGCAGAATCAGCCCACTGGCTTCCGCCACAGGAATGAACTCTGCCGGTGACACCCGCCCGCGTTGCGGGTGCTGCCACCGGGCCAGTGCCTCTGCACCGGTAATGCGCCCTGCGGCATCCACCTGCGGCTGGTATTCCAGGTACAAGCCTTGGCCGGCCAGGGCACCGCGCAGATCGGTCTCGACTTGCAATCGGGCCGACACCGCAGCCTGCATCAATGGATCAAAGAAGCGGATCGTGTTGCGGCCGGCCGCTTTGGCCTGGTACATGGCGGTGTCCGCGCGTTTGAGCGGCTCATCGATCCCCTCCGGCTGGTCGCCAAACAAGGTCACCCCGATGCTGGGCGTGTTGTGAAAATCAATCTCACCGATGGCGTAGCTCCGGTCCAGTTCGAGCAGAATTTTTTCGGCCACGCCCTCCGCCTGGCTGGCGGCCAGCAACGCATCCGGGGAGAGGTTATCCAACATCACCACAAACTCATCGCCCCCGAGGCGGGACACCGTATCCCCTTCCCGCACCGCTGCGCTTAAGCGATCTGCCACCATCTTCAACAGCAGGTCTCCCTTGTTATGACCATAGGTGTCATTCAGCGACTTGAAGTTATCGAGGTCAATAAACAGCAAGGCAGCCAACCGTTGACTCCGTTGCGCGGCTGACAGTGTCAGCTCCAGCCGGTTCAGCAGGAGCCGACGATTGGGCAAGCCGGTCAAGGCATCAAAAAATGCCAGGCTGTGGATCTGCGCCTCCGCGGCCTTGCGCTCGGTAATGTCCGTCACATAAGCCAGGATGCAGGGCTGCCCCTCGTAATCAATGATCTCGCCGGAAATACTGACATTGCGGATATCCCGGTTCCGGTGCACCCAAGTGGTTTCGTAATCCACCACACTGCCCCGGGCCTTGAGCGCCTCGACCCACTGGATACGCACCTCGGAGTCAGGCCACAGGCGGATATCGAGCGTTGTGCGCCCCAACAACTCTTCGCGGCTCCAGCCAAAATCACGCAGGTATTTCTCGTTGGCCTCGATAAATCGACCTTCGGCGAGACTCGCGATAGACGCAGCTACCGGACTGGACTGAAAAGCGGTCGCAAATTTGCTCTCGGATTCGCGCAAATGGAGCTCGACCAGTTTGCGCGCATGAATGTCCTGGGTAATGCCCATGACCCGGGTGACCGTGCCGCTGCTGTCACGCTCAAACTCTGCTTTTTGCAGCACCCATTTCAGCTGCCCATGAACAGACACCCGGTGTTCGTACTCGAAGTCTGGTGCACTGCGCGCCGCCTGGCGCCAGACGGACTCCACCAACTCCTGCTCATCCAAAGGCGTCAGGGCGAGATACGACGCACGACCCAATACAGTTCCTGCAGGCAGCCCGAAAATCCTGCACGCCTCGTCGGACAGTGTCATGGCGTCGGTGGCGACCAAGTACACCCAACTCCCCACCCCCGCCTGGGCCTGCGCTTTGTGCAACTCCAGCTTGGCCAGCACCAGATCCTGGCTGCGCAAGACCATGCGTGCGTTGCTGAAGTTCAAATCATGCAGCCTACGCTGGTAGGCCTGAACCAAAAAATGCACCAGAACCGCCGCCATCAGGAACACACTGATCTGCACCATGGCATGCAGCCAGGCTGGAGATGCAGCGGAATCCGGGAGCCAGCCATCTTTGGTGGCGAACACGGCAATGATGGTCACAAGCGCCGTCAAGGCAGCCACCCCAAACGCAGCCCGGCTACTGACGAGCCAGCCCAACATGAAAACAATCAGTGGAAATATGTATTGCACTGGCGCGGTCAGGCCGCCACCCACAAACATCATCAGCGCAACGTAAAACCACATCCCCACGCCCAGGATCGCGACCGTGGTCTGAGGTTTACTTTGGTGCAGACTCACCCAACCCGCCAACCCCACCAACAAAATGGACGAGGTCCGCAGCGCGGCAACGGTGCCGCCGGGAATAAAGAAGTAAATGGCCAGTGAAACGGCTACACCGCTGAGAAAGATGGCCGCTACCGCGGCTTTCAGATAGGCAACCGAGGGCTCCCACGTGACCGGGCTGTACACCACTTCGTCACTGGCAGAAGCCGGCGGGGGCTGCGGGGTGGTCTGTGTCTCCATCGATGTTCAAATATATCCCTTAATGCATTGCCCGCACCGCCCAGCGCAATTTGGCGGACGATGAGCGCGGATTGCTCCGCTGCTCATCAAAGGATGCACGGATAGGGTCCGCCGCGACACTGCTGAAAGCGCCGTTGCGTTCGCCCGTCTGAAAACACTTCTTCACGCGCCGATCCTCTCCCGAATGAAAGCTCAAAATCGCCACGCGCCCACCCGGCCTTAAACAAGCCGGCAAATTCCGCAGCATGGTGTCCAGCACGCCGAATTCATCGTTGACTTCGATGCGCAGTGCCTGAAAGGTGCGTTGCAACACCTTTTTGGTCTCTACCAATCTCTCTTCAGCAGGCATGCTGCGCTTGTAGGTGAGCTCCATGGTGGCGCGCACCAAGTCCGCCAGCTGGACTGTCGTTTCGAGGTATTGACCTTGCAAGGCTGCAGCCAGTGGAATCGCAAAGGGTTCGTCAGAGTTGTCGGTCAGCAAATCGCGCAACCGGGGCCGGGTCACACACAGCAGTAGCTCGCTGGCAGACTGGCCTCTACTGGGGTCCAGCCGCAAATCCAACGGCCCATCGGCCCGGAAACTGAAGCCCCGTGCCGGGTTGTCGATTTGCATGGACGACACCCCCAAGTCTGCCAATACAAAGTCAAAACCACCGCCGGCTTGCGGCAACAAGGAAGCCAACTCGCTGAAGTTGGCCCGATGCACGATGAGTGCCTCTTCGCCGAAGCCCAAAGCGCGCAAACGTGCTGTCGTGCGAGGAAGCTCAATGGGGTCTACATCCATGCCGAACACGCGGCCTCCCGGCTGCACCAGCGGCAGCATGGCCCGCGTGTGGCCACCAAACCCGAGCGTGAGATCCAGGCCGGTTTCCCCGGGTACAGGCTTCAGGATCGCGAGGATTTCTTCGACGCAGATGGAGCGGTGCATGCCTGCCGGCGTTTGACCCCGCTGCATAACCTTGTCGACCTCAGCCGCATGGCGGACGGGGTCCAGCTCTTTGTATTTGTCTTCAAACTGGCGGGGGTGGGTGCCAGCGTAACGCACGCGGCGCTTGTGGGGAGGGGTAGCGTCGATCATTGGCCATTATGCAGCCCCCCTCGCTGCAAGCCCTTCTAATTTGCCTTCATACTTCGCCGGTAGGCTTACAGTCCGGAACGAACTCTGTAAGTGAAAGTTATTCTAGAAAGGCGAGAACATGGATTCTTGGATCAATATTGCAATCGGTTTGGTGCTTCTCCTGGTGGGCGGTGAGTTACTGGTGCGTGGGGCGGTGGCTTCTGCCAAGGCGCTGGGCGTATCGCCACTGCTTATCGGTCTGACCTTGGTAGGTTTTGGCACCTCCACTCCCGAACTGGTCACCAGTGTCACAGCAGCACTGAACGGCTCGCCGGGCATCGCGGTGGGCAATGTGGTGGGCTCCAATATTGCCAATATTTTGTTTATTTTGGGACTGTCGGCTCTGATCTACCCGATGGCGGTGAACCCCAAAGGCTTTAAGCGCGATGCGACCATGGTGGTGGCCACTGCAATGGCATGCCTGGCGGCCGTGTTGTACGGGCGTATCGGCATGCTGGTGGGGCTTGCGTTCATTGCGAGTTTGATCACCTACATCGTTTTTGTGTTTGTACAAGAGAAGAACGCCCCCGACGAAGCGGCATTGGTCGCAGAACACCGCGCGGAAGATGCGCCAAAAGGCCCCGGCAGCATGGCTCTGTCTCTGGCGATGGCCGTGGGCGGCATCGCCATTACGATTTTTGGCGCGGGCTATCTGGTCGATGGGGCCATTGCACTGGCCAAAGATCTGGGGGTTTCCGACACCATCATCGGCCTGACCATCGTGGCTGTGGGAACCTCCATGCCTGAACTGGTGACATCGGTCATGGCGGCCATTCGCAAGCATGCCGATGTGGCGTACGGCAACATCATCGGCTCCAACATCTTCAATGTGCTCTTTATATTGGGCAGCACCTCCATCATTGCGCCCATTGACATACCGGGCCAGATCGCAGCGTTCGATATTTGGGTCATGCTGGCTGCCACAGCCCTCTTGGTGTACTTCGCACGGACCGGCGCCAAGTTGCATCGCTGGGAAGGCGGGGTCTTCATCGCTTGCTATGTCGCCTACACCGGCTATCTGATTTCAATCGCCTAAAAGCATTCACTGAGAAAGTTTTCATCCATGGCTGCCCCATCGTCTGATCAAAAGTTTCTGGGTTTCTTGCCGCAAGAGGCGGTGCCCGGCGCCCTGTTGGTGTTTATTGCTGCCCTGGCCATGGTGGTGGTGAACTCCCCCTGGGGCGCTGCCTATCAGTCGACTTTGTCGACCTCGTTCAGCATCGGCCCCACAGGCGGTGGTGTAGAAATGAAGTTGGCCTACTGGATCAAAAATGCGCTGATGGCGCTGTTCTTTTTCTTCGTAGGCCTTGAACTCAAAAGAGAAATGCTGGAAGGGCAGCTATCGAAC
Source organism: Rhodoferax sp. (assembly GCF_013297935.1). Taxonomy (GTDB): domain Bacteria; phylum Pseudomonadota; class Gammaproteobacteria; order Burkholderiales; family Burkholderiaceae_C; genus Allorhodoferax. The sequence goes on from NZ_JAAFIX010000008.1 coordinate 149,096, forward strand.
CCGAAAGCCGCTCTATTGCCCGTGCTGGCGGCCGCGGGCGGCATGGCGGCACCGGCGCTGATTTATGGGGCATTTGCCGGCAGCGCAGGCTTTGGAAAGGGCTGGGCCATTCCGGCCGCAACGGATATTGCTTTTGCCCTGGGGGTGCTCTCGCTTCTAGGAAATCGGGTTCCCCCTGCCCTAAAGGCGTTTCTACTCGCTGTTGCTGTGGTGGACGACTTGGGCGCCATCTTGATCGTCGCGTTTTTCTACACCGAACAGGTCTTGAGTCAGTACCTGTTCATGGCAGTCGGCGTGTCCGCGGTGCTTTTGGTGATGAACCGTTTGAAGCTCGCGTCCATAGGCTTGTATGTTCTGGTGGGCATGGTTCTGTGGGTCGTGATGTACAGGTCAGGTATCAGCCCGACGATTGGCGGCGTCATTGTGGCCGCTTGTGTGCCCTTGAAAGACAAAGCTGGCCACAGCCCCCTGCATGAGGCTGAACACGCATTCCGGCCCTGGGTGCTGTTCGGCATCATGCCGGTGTTTGCGTTCGCCAATGCAGGCATCAGTCTGGATGGCGCTAGCGCTTACCTCACGCATCCGATCACCCTCGGTGCGGCATTAGGCTTGGCCGTAGGCAAACCATTGGGCATCGGACTCATGACCTATCTGGGTGCCATGTTGATGCGCGCCAATAAACCGGGAAATCTGATGCAGATCATAGGTGTGGGCTGCATAGCAGGCGTAGGCTTCACCATGAGTCTGTTTGTGGGTGCATTGGCATTTACAGACCCTGTGCTTGCCACTCCGGTGCGCCTGGGGGTGTACGCGGGCTCCATCGTTTCTGCGCTAGTGGGATTGGTCATTCTTACTTACAGCTTGCCTAAAACCGCCAGCATGCTGCCCGGCGAAACCGAAGACCCGACGCGTCCCTTCATATTGGCAGAACCGCAATACGAAGCCTACGAAAAAGCGAAACCTTGATGGTGCCTGGCTCGTACCAGTGCCCCCAGACCTGCTGACTGTGTGCTGGGGGCAGAGTGGAACTTTTGTGGATTGGCGGATTCCGATAGTCATCGTCTGACTTCTGCAACGCCTGGCTACTTATAGGCTGACCAGACTTTTTCAATGGAACCCTTCATGCCGCACGCACCGCTGCCCACCCGCCGCTCGCTTCTGGCCTCAGGCACCACATGGATGGCCCTAGCGGGCACCTCTGGGTGGCTCAGCCCCGCGATGGCCCAGACTGCCCTGCGCCCGACCCCCAAGCAGACTGAAGGGCCTTTTTATCCCATTGCACTACCCAGAGACCATGACTTTGACCTGCTGCGCAACGGCAGTGCAACGTACAGCAAAGGACAGATCGCGTGGGTGGAAGGCCAGGTCACCGATACCCACGGTGCACCGGTGTCAGGGGCCGTTGTCGAAATCTGGCAATGTGACCACGAGGGCAACTACCACCACCCACGGGACGGTGGTAAGGCAGACCCAGCCTTTCAAGGGTTTGGCAAAGTGATGGTCGGCAAGGATGGCCGATACCGGTTTCGCACTATGAAGCCACAGCCGTACACCGGGCGCACTCCGCATATCCATGTAAAAGTCATTCTGGATCGTAAGGAGCTCCTTACGACGCAGCTTTATGTCGCAGGCGATCCTGGTAACGACCGTGACTCCCTATGGCGACGCCTCGATATGCAAGAGCGGGCAGCCCTCACCCGGGTGTTTGCGCCTTCTGCAGAGGGTGTGCGTGCTGATTTCCCTATCGTTGTTCAGGCCTGAGCGGCCCAGCCGTCAACGATGGACTCTCTGACCCAAGTGGCACTCGGCTCGGCCGTGTGCGTGGCCATAATCGGCCAGCGTGCTGCGGCCTGGAGAGCGGTGCTTTGGGGCGCAGTGGCCGGTACCCTGCCTGACCTCGATGCACTCATTGACCACGGCGATGCGGTACTCAACATGGTGTTGCACCGAGCAGAAAGTCACTCCTTGTTCTACCTCAGTGTCGCAGCACCGGTGCTGGCTTGGATCGCGGCAAATGGGCACCATTTTTCGCGATGGTGGCAGGCACTCTGGCTGGTGCTCATCACGCACCCACTACTCGACACCATGACAATTTACGGTACGCAATTGCTGCAGCCGTTTTCAAACTACCCTTTCGGCCTCGGTAGCATGTTCATTGTGGACCCGGCATACACCTTGCCCTTGATCATTGGCGTGCTGGCAGCTTGGCGGAGCAAAGATAAGGTCCGCGGTTTGCGTTGGAATTCATTCGGCCTGGCTTTTTCTACGCTGTATCTTGGGTGGAGCCTGATAGGCCAACATCAGGTGGAACAATTGGCCCGCACTTCGCTGAAAGAGCTTGGCGTATCGGCGCAGCGGGTGCTCGTGACCCCTGCGCCGTTGCAAACCGTGCTCTGGAGAGTAGTGGCCATCCCGGATGACCCGGCAGACCCGGTGTATCACGAAGCGTATGTGTCTCTATGGGATGGGCCGCGTCCGCTACGTTGGATGCACCATGCACGTGGCAGTGACCTGCTCGAAGAACATGCGGCAGCACCACACGTGGAGAGACTCAGCGCATTTACCCATGGGTTTGTTAAAGCCGCAGTGTCACCTGAGGGACAGTTGCGAATCACCGATCTGCGCATGGGGCAAGAGCCTGACTATGTGTTCAGTTTTGATATCGGGCCGCTCGATGCGGTGGGACAAGCACCAGCGACCCAGATCAGCTCCCGCCCTCCCATCAGGCCGGCTCTGAGCTGGATCGGTAAGCGCATGCTGGGCCACGACATCCCTCAGCCTTGGTACAGCTTGCCTCGCCAGTGAGTGCTCCAGCACACACTTTTGTGCATAGGCATCGGCCTGCACATTGAAGGGTTTACCGGACGGATTCGGTCGAAACTGAATACTATCCGCCCATGAGCGCAAACACCTCCCCCTACCTCTTCAAGCCTTGGTTGGGCCACTACGGCCAGACCATACCCGTTAAGCTGCCGCCGCCCACCGCCCGCAGTTTGGCGGAGATGGCCTCTTTGGCAGGCCACAGATTCGCCAAACAGACCGCGTTCACTTGCGTGATGCCCAACGGAATGTACGGCTCGCTGCGGTACGACGAACTAGAGCGCATGAGCGACGCCTTTGCACACTACTTGCGACAAGTGTGCAAGCTCGAGCAAGGCGACCGAGTAGCAGTGCAAATGCCCAACTGCCTGAGCTACCCGGTGGTCGTGCTGGGTATTCTGAAGGCAGGGTGCGTGGTGGTGAACACCAATCCTCTCTACACGTCCGGCGAAATGGCGCACCAGTTCAAGGACAGCGGGGCCAAAGTGCTGGTAATTGTCGACCTGTTTGCCGACAAGCTCGAAGCCATCTTGGGGCAAACACAAATTCAGCATGTGGTTATGACGCGCGTGCCGGAGTTCTTTCCGCCGGTGGTGCAGCCTATCGTCTATGGCGTGATGAAGTACTGGAGCCGCCTCATTCCGGCGCACGGCTTACAGATAACACGCCTGCCAGAAGCACTCAAGCAAGGCACGCAGGCTGATGACCGAGACGCCAAAGCTTATTGGCAAGACTTGAACCACGACAGCCTAGCACTGCTCCAATACACCGGTGGTACTACCGGCGTAGCCAAGGGAGCGATGCTGACACATGGCAATCTTTTGTGGAACGTGCAGCAGATGCTGGGTATGTGCAATAGCCATATCGAAGAAGGTAAAGAAGTTGTTCTCACGGCCTTGCCGCTCTATCACATCTTTGCTTTCACCGTGAACTTCCTGTCGATGTACCGCATGGGCGCGATGAACGTGCTGGTGCCGTCGCCACGGCCAATCCAGAACCTGCAGCGCGCCATTGAGAACTACAAAATCACCTGGATCACCGGCGTCAATACCCTTTACAACGCCTTATTGGGCGAGGAATGGTTTACAGCCTTCCCGCCTAAGCACCTCAAGGCCGCCGGCGGCGGCGGTGCTGCCATGCACCACGCAGTGGTCGAACGCTTTGAGAAGGTCACAGGCGCACCCTTAGTAGAAGGCTATGGTCTGACCGAATCGAGTCCGGTCGCTTGCTTCCAGCCCCTGTCCACGGGCCGCCGGGTCGATACGATCGGCATCCCCGTTCCAGAAACCGAAATCCGCCTGGTCGACGACAACGGAGTCGATGTGCCGATTGGCCAGCCTGGCGAACTTCTCATCAAGGGGCCGCAGGTCATGCAAGGCTACTGGCGACAACCGGAGGCGACCGCTGATGTCATCAAAAACGGCTGGCTCTGCACCGGAGATGTGGCGGTGATGAGCGATGACGGCACTTTTAAGATCGTTGACCGGAAGAAGGACATGATCCTAGTCAGCGGATTCAATGTGTATCCCAACGAAATCGAGGACGCACTCACCAAACACGATGGCGTGATGGAGGCTGCCGTCATCGGTGTACCCGACGCCAAGACCGGAGAAGCTGTGCGTGCCTATGTGGTGAAGCGCGACCCGACCGTCAGCACCGAGGCCTTACTGCAGCACTGCCGTAGCCTCCTCACGGCCTACAAGGTGCCAGTACGCATTGATTTCCGTGAGGAGCTACCCAAGACACCGATCGGCAAGATCCTTCGCAAAGACCTGCGCGCCGAAGTTTTGGCCGACATCCAAAAGAAAGGCTAACCCATGCTCTCTGACTTCGAAACCCAGCTTCTCAGTGTGATGATGATGGTCATTATGTTGGGCATGGGGGCCAGCCTGACCTTCAAGGACTTTGCCATCTCGTTGCGCAAGCCCACCGGCGTGGCTATCGGCCTAGTAACAACCTACCTGCTGACACCTATCGTAGGCGTGACCCTGGCGACCATGCTGCAATTGCCACCCGCCTATGCCATTGGCCTGATCCTGATGGCCTGCCTTCCGGGTGGCACAACCAGCAACATATTCAACTACTTTAGCAAGGGCGTGCTCAGCCTGTCGTTGTTGATGACTATTGTCTCGACCCTGTTTGCAGTAGTGCTGGTACCCGTCACCTTGGGTTTCTTCTCCCAAGGAATAGAGGGTGAGTGGCGCATTCCGCCAGAGAATGTCGCCAGAGTGCTGTTCGTGCTCCTGGTGCCCACGTTGATTGGAATGCTGCTACGCAAGCTCAACGCCAATGTAGGTGCAGTGATTGAGATGATCGGTGGGTTGTTGGGCGTCGTCGTCATCCTCTTCCTCATCGTTTCCTGGGTCCCACGCAATTACCAGTTGCTGTTGACAACTTCTTGGCAGATCTACTTCGGCGCCATTGGTCTAGGGGTATTCGGGTTTGCCGTTGGTTACGGCTTTGCAAGACTGATGCGTCAGGACAAGCGCCGCGCTCGGACCATTGCATTGGAAACCGGTATTCAGAACGGCCCCTTAGGCGTGCTTATCGTGCTGCTTACTTTCACCGGCGTGCAACAGCAGGAAGTACTGTTGATTCCGGTGCTCTATTCGCTCTTCATCGTGCTGACCAGTTCAGCGCTAACCGTTTGGTTTCGAAAAATTTCGGCAGCCGAAGATCTGGCTCGGGACAACGCCAAAATCGGAGCGCTTACGCGCACCTGAGACCACTCCCATGTCAGCACCGGTGTATTGCACTTACAGCGGCACTTAGGTTCTATGCCCCAGTCAGAAACGTACGCAATTGCGACCTGCGTTTTTGGCGGCATAGAGCCTAGAGTCGGCCGCAGCCACCAGCGCTTGGGGCGTTGAAAAGGCATCGCTTACGGCTACGCCAATTGACACCGTGATGCCAGGCAACTTGTCGCCGCTGGGCGACACCACTGGCGCAGCTCGCGTGGCATCCGATATGCGTTGCGCTGTGGAAATAGCCTCAGGCAGTGTCGTATTGGGCAGCAAGACCAAAAATTCTTCACCGCCGTAGCGGGTTGCAAAGTCATAGGGCCGCACCGTGGTCTTCAACACATTGCTCAAAGCAACCAAGGCTTGGTCACCCCCTTGGTGTCCGTGTGTATCGTTGTACTGTTTGAAATGGTCAGCATCGATCAACAAGACGCCCAAGCCCTTCTGCGCCTTTACCGACTGCTCCAGCAGACGCCCTATTGCGTTGTCCAGCCAGCGCCGGTTGTAGAGCCCGGTCAGTGCATCCACGTCGACATGGTCGGTGAGTTCCTGGATCTGCCAGCGGTCCCGAACGATGCGATGCGTGTTTTCCTTTAGCCAACGCGTCAGCAGCCGCAACAGATTACCCGCCACGGAATGGCTATCGGCAACCATGTCCTGAATCAGATCCCTGTGGATTTTAAAAACTCGGCTCGGGACCTTGGCCACCACATAGGCAGACGGACGCGTGTCATCAATCACTGACATCTCCCCCACAGACCCACCCGGCGCAACCTCGCGGATGGCCGGTGAATCCAGCGATTCGAAATGAATCTCCAGAGCGCCACTCAACACCAGGTAAACATGCGCGTTGTCCTCGTCCGGCGTAAGTAACACCTCACCCGCCGCCAGCAACTGCGGGGTTGCATGCCCGGCCACCTGCACCAAAATTGCTTCGGGCAGGTTGGACAACAATTCTGTTTTGGCTAGTTCCTGGATCAGGGAGGTCATGGGTTGGCTCAGCTCGCTCAATACACCTACATGCATACGGCGTGAATTACGACGACTCGCTGCTATTGTCGGTCACTAGGGTGCGCTTGTACTCCCTACGCGGGTTGACAGTTGGCTGGCGGCTAGGCCGGCCATTGCGTGGGCATACATCAACATCACACAGAACATAAAAAAGCCGCGCAGCCCTCACGGAATATGCGCGGACCGCTACTGAATCAGTAGCAGTTTGAGGGCTTAATTCTTCGCCGGCGGAACGTCCGTGCAACTGCCGTGTGCAATCTCCGCCGCCATGCCAATGCTCTCGCCCAGCGTGGGGGGCGGGTGAATGGTCTTGCCGATGTCCACGGCGTCCGCGCCCATCTCAATCGCCAGCGCGATCTCGCCAATCATGTCGCCCGCGTAGGTGCCGACCACGCCGCCGCCCCGGATCATGCGGTGGCCGTGGGCTTCGGGGGAGTCATCAAACAGTAGTTTGGTGACGGCTTGTTAGCGGCCATTGGCAATTGCACGGCCGGTTACAGTCCATGGGAACAGGCCCTTCTTTACTGACCTCTCTGTGAAGATGTCTTGTGTATCAAGGTTCCAAAGCAATCTACCCACGAGGTGTTAAAAGTGGGCAATTGGGCTTATGGGGCTGAGTTTCCCTCCCTAGGTGTGATCGCCGGCCATACACAATTACATGTATGTATTTTATTTCTTCATTTGTTCTCTCCTTTGCGGTCGGTATAGCGGCTGTGGCGGCAATGGCGCTTGTGGTGGTGGCCGCCTCGCTGGCGGTGGGCGGGTGGTTGCTAGTAGTGATTGAGGCTGGCTTTGGTGGATCGGCCTGGTGGGCACGGCTGTTGGTGGTGGGTAGTGTGTTAGCGGCCTTGGGGGCTGCAGCGCTATTAGGTCGGCTGATGCGGCGCAGGGTATTACCGCCCTTGCGGGCCCTCATAACTGGAAGCGGTGCGGGCTGGCTTGGCATGGTCACTGGCGCGTCGCTTGGCTTGTTCTTGGGCGCTTGGTTAGTGCCTGAACCAATCGCGTCGAGTGCGCGGGATTTTTTAACCGGGGAAAGTGCGCGACAGCGCGTTGAGCGGCCAGTGACACAAGCGATAAAGCAGCGCTTGGAGTTGTTGCTGGCAGCGCACCCCGAGGGGCCTGAGGCCGCGTTGATTGCCGCCGTAGACCGCACGGCCACCCCCGTACCAAGGCCTGGGCGGCAGTTGGACGATGCAGACCTGCAAGCCCGTCTGGATGCGCTCCAGCAGCTGCTGCCCACCATTCCGCCGGGTTGGCAGACCGTAGTGCTGGGAACTATGGCCGAGATTCAGCGTGGGCACATTGCAGGCCCAACCACCCAGGGGCCGTTGGCAAAAGCGCAACTGGAGGCAAGCCGTACCGGTAGCCGCGCCATGCTGATATTGCATGCGCAACTGCAAGAGCAAATTGCACACTACGCGGAGAAGGCAGAGGAGACCGCCCTAGCTGATGCTGCTTGGCAGCGCGCACTGCAGGCCTATATTGCAGCTGGGGCTGCATTTGATGTAGCCCGCTTCTATGACGAGACGCTACCCCAGCGACTGCGCAATGTACCAATACCGGTGTTGTCAGTAGCATCGAGCCCGTCGGTAGATGCAGTATTGGCACAGCGCCTTGAGTCCTTTGCGCGAGCCCTGGGCGACGACATGGCATGGGATAGTGCTCGGCCTGGCGCGCGGGACTTGGCTTTAGTTGCTGCATTGGTGGCCCTGGAACTTTCCCCTGCGCCCAGTGCCATTGCAGGGATCAACCCCGCACAGCGTTGGGTGCAGTCACCTTGGGCGCTCGCTCGCTGGATATTGGCACTGCGCCATGCACGAGGTGACTGCATGGCGGCCCTGGAGCTATCGGATGCTCTGGGTCATCGCCGCCGTATTTTGGTTAACGCATCTGACACGACCGCCTCTGAACTTGATTTAGCTTGGGCCACGGCTTGGATGGAAGCCGCTGGTGCCTGTGCCAGCACGGAAAATGAGCGCGCCCAAGTGCAGATGCGAAAATCAGAGTTGGCCTACTTGCGTTTCGCCCCAGGCGCACTCGAGGCCGCGCGCACTGGCGTAGCGACGACGGTGGCGGGCTTGCGTTGACTGCGTTGACTGCGTCTTAACGATTGATGTTCAACCTCAGCTAAGTTTCATTCACGTCTAAAGTGTGTCTTAGCACTTGATGTTGGCAACCTCTGTTAGGGATCCAGACTCAAGCCATTACCTGTCCGCCAGACAGCAAAAGGCCCAAGCAGTAACCTTTTCAGGCCTTGTTTGCAGTGATTGCAGGAAGGCTTACTTTTTTGCAGGCGGCACATCCGTGCAACTGCCGTGCGCAATCTCCGCCGCCAAGCCAACGGATTCTCCAAGGGTTGGATGCGGGTGGATCGTTTTGCCAATATCCACCGCGTCCGCACCCACCTCAATGGCCAGCGCAATCTCGCCAATCATGTCGCCCGCGTGGGTGCCGACCATGCCGCCGCCCAGGATCTTGCCATGGCCGTGTGCTTCTGGGGAAGCATCAAACAGCAGCTTGGTCACGCCTTCGTCGCGGCCATTGGCTATGGCACGGCCGGATGCGGTCCAGGGGAACAAGCCCTTCTTGACCTTGATGCCTTGGGCTTTGGCTTGGTCTTCGGTGAGGCCCACCCAGGCCACTTCGGGGTCGGTGTGGGCCACGCTGGGGATGACTCTTGCGTTGAAAGCGGCCGCAGCCAGCTCTTTGTTGCCTTGCAGTTAACCGGCAATCACTTCGGCTGCCACATGCGCTTCGTGCACCGCCTTGTGCGCCAGCATGGGTTGGCCCACGATGTCGCCGATGACGAAGATGTGGGGCACGTTGGTGCGCATCTGGATGTCAACGTTGATGAAGCCACGGTCCGTGACGGCCACACCGGCCTTGTCGGCGCTGATCTTCTTGCCATTGGGCGTAAGGCCTACGGCTTGCAGGACCAGGTCGTAAGTTTGCGGCTCAGGGGCAGCAACGACTTCTGGCTCAAGGTCGCGACAACATGCAGCAGAGCTTGACCCATCGATTGTGAAGCGGATAATGCACTGTATTACAAGTAATCCAGAGAGTTACAGCCATGACTGCCAAGACCATCAATGTGCGCCTTCCCGAGACGCTGTACAACCAGATTGAAGCGCTATCCAAGGCCACAGCTCGAACCAAGAGTTTCTTGGCAATCGACGCGTTAACGACCTACGTGCAAAACGAAGCATGGCAAATTCGTGACATTGAAGCCGGCATCCAGGAGGCCGACGCCGGCGAATTCGCCTCAGACCAAGAAGTCAAGGCGGTGTTTGACAAGCATGGTGCTTGATTGATGACCATCAAATGGACCAGGATGGCCCTCCGATCGGTCGATGAAATTGCCAGCTACATCGCCCAAGACAACCCAACTCGGGCGACTAGGTTCGTACGGGAGCTTCAAAGTGCGGTGACCAAACTGCAGGACCACCCAGGCATGGGCCGGGCGGGCCGGGTTCCCGGTACGCGTGAACTGGTCTTGAACAAGAACTACATCGCCATTTACCGCGTGCGTGGCGACGATGTAGAAATCTTGCGGTTGCACCACGTCGCTAGAAAAATTCAGTAAGAAAGCCGCGCAGCCCTGACAGAATCTGCGCGGCCAGCTACTGAATCAGTAGCAGTTTGAAGGCTTACTTCTTCGCCGGCGGCACATCCGTGCAACTGCCATGCGCAATCTCCGCCGCCATGCCGATGCTTTCGCCCAGCGTGGGGTGCGGATGGATGGTCTTGCCGATGTCTACCGCATCTGCACCCATCTCAATCGCTAGCGCAATCTCGCCGATCATGTCGCCCGCGTGGGTGCCGACCATGCCGCCGCCCAGGATCTTGCCGTGGCCGTGCGCTTCGGGGGAGTCATCAAACAGTAGCTTGGTAACGCCTTCGTCGCGGCCATTGGCAATGGCGCGGCCCGATGCGGTCCAGGGGAACAGGCCCTTCTTGACCTTGATGCCTTGGGCCTTGGCCTGGTCTTCGGTGAGGCCCACCCAGGCCACCTCGGGGTCGGTGTAGGCCACGGATGGAATGACGCGAGCGTTGAAGGCGGCCGCAGCCAGCTCCTTGTTGCCCTGCAATTCACCGGCAATCACTTCAGCCGCCACGTGCGCCTCATGCACCGCCTTGTGCGCCAGCATGGGCTGGCCCACGATGTCGCCGATGGCGAAGATGTGCGGCACATTGGTGCGCATCTGGATGTCGACGTTGATGAAGCCACGGTCTGTGACGGCCACACCAGCCTTCTCGGCGCTGACCTTCTTGCCGTTGGGCGTGCGGCCCACGGCTTGCAGGACCAGGTCGTAGACCTGCGGTGCGGGGGCGGTGCCGCCCTCTTCCGCCGGCGCAAACGTCACCTCGATGCCTTCGGGCAAGGCGCGTGCGGACACGGTCTTGGTCTTGAGCATGATGTTGTCGAAGCGCTTGGCGTTCATCTTTTGCCAGATCTTGACCAGGTCGCGGTCAGCGCCCTGCATCAGGCCGTCCATCATTTCCACCACATCCAGGCGGGCGCCCAGCGTGCTGTAGACGGTGCCCATTTCCAGGCCGATGATGCCGCCGCCCAAGATCAACATGCGCTTGGGAACTTCCTTGAGCGCCAAGGCGCCGGTGGAGTCCACGACGCGCGGGTCGTTGGGCATGAAGGGCAAGCGCACGGCTTGCGAGCCGGCTGCGATGATGGCGCGCTTGAAGGCGATGACCTTCTTGCTGCCGGTCTTTTCTTGGGCGGCTCCGGAGGTTTCTTCCACTTCAAGGTGGTTGGCACCCACAAAGTTGCCGTAGCCACGCACGGTGGTGACCTTGCGCATTTTGGCCATAGCAGCCAGGCCGCCGGTCAACTTGCCGATGACCTTTTCCTTGTGGCCGCGCAGCTTGTCGATGTTGACCACAGGCGCACCGAAGTCCACGCCCAGGTCGGCCATGTGGCTGACTTCGTCCATGACGGCTGCTACGTGCAGCAAGGCCTTGGAGGGGATGCAACCCACGTTCAAGCACACGCCGCCCAGGGTGGCGTAGCGCTCGACCACAATGACCTTGAGCCCCAAATCTGCCGCGCGGAAAGCCGCGGAGTAACCGCCGGGGCCGCCGCCGATAACGACCAGGTCGCACTCCAAATCCGCACTGCCACCGAAGCTGCTGGCCACTGGGGCCACAGCAGCAGGCGCTACAGAAACAGGAGCTGCTGGCGCAGACGCTGCGGGGGCTGGAGCCGATTTTGACTCAGAAACTGCGCCTGCAGCCTCCAACATCACCACTACCGAGCCTTGCTTCACCTTGTCGCCGATTTTGACCTTGAGTTCGGTCACCACGCCGCCGTGGCTGGCCGGGATCTCCATGGAGGCCTTGTCGGACTCCACGGTGATCAGGCTTTGCTCGGGCTTGATGGTGTCGCCCACTTTAACCAGCAGTTCGATGACCGCGACTTCGTCGAAGTC
>NZ_JAAFIX010000009.1 GCF_013297935.1 Rhodoferax sp.
AGAACTTGGCAATCACCTTCAAACGCCCACGCTTATCGGCTGTAAATTTTTAATGATCAGAGATCTCTTCAGATTTCTTTACTTGCTGCGATCAGCGAAGCCTTCAATTATGACACACTTTTCAGTACATCTCAGCAATCAGCGAACTTTTTTGCTTTTTTGCTGCCAGATGAAGAATCGACTTAGCGGAGGAGGGATTCTACACGAGAAAGCGCCTAGATGCGGTATCTATCTCCGGAACCTTTTAATCGGGCAAATACTGCATCTGCAATTTCGCTTAAAGGAAGGATCTCGTCAGCAGCGCCTGCTTGAATAGCCTCCCGCGGCATTCCAAAGACGATACAAGACGCCTCGTCTTGAACGATGTTGTAGCTGCCGGCATCTTTCATAACCTTCATTGCCTTGGCACCATCCCCCCCCATCCCAGTCAACATAATTCCCACGGCGTTGCGCCCCACTACTTGGGCAATAGACAAAAACAAAACCTCCACGGAAGGTTTGTGTCGATTCACCGGCTCACCATCCTCTACAACACATTGATAGTTGGCACCGCTACGCTCGATGCGAAACTGCTTCCCGCCAGGCGCAATGTACGCATGACCAGGCAAAATCCGCTGCCCGTTAGACGCCTCTTGAACCACGATCTGACAAAGACTGTTGAGACGGGCCGCAAAACTTGTAGTAAATCCAGGTGGCATATGCTGCGTAATGACAATCGCCGGTGCATCCGCGGGCATACGCACAAGCACCTCTTTGATTGCCTCTGTTCCACCGGTCGAAGCGCCGATACACACCAGCTTCTCTGTTGATACGTGGCTCAAAAGTCCGCCTTGACGAGGGCGGATGTTTTCCTGCTTCACGCCGACTGCCTGGATCGGTGTTTTTTCAGCAACCGTCCTGTGAATCTTCGCCTTGGAAGCGATGCGAACTTTTTCGACAATGCTTGCCGATAGCTCTTTGATTCCCTCGACGAGGCCAATACGAGGCTTTGCAACAAAATCTACAGCACCTAGCTCCAGCGCTCTAAGCGTGACATCAGCCCCACGCTCCGTCAACGTTGAAATCATTACGACAGGCATCGGACGCAATCGCATCAGTCGAGACAAAAACTCTAGCCCGTCCATCTTGGGCATTTCGATATCTAGCGTGATCACATCAGGATTCAACTCTCGGATCATCTCCCGAGCAATTAAAGGATCGTTCGCAGCACCGATGCACTCGATGTCTACTTGCTTATTTAGAATTTCCGTCAAGAGACTACGCACCAAGGCGGAATCGTCAACTACCAATACGCGAATTTTCTTCATTGCCAATCAAAACAAGTCCACTGAACCACCCGCATTCGATTTCGCGACCGTGGCGGCATTACCTCTACGCTCCTCGACGACCAATGTTTCAGGATGCGAGTGAGCAAGGCGCTTGACAAGCGCTTTGCCGCTGGTAGGAAAGAAACAAACCTTCCGCGGATGGATGTCCAAAACATCTTGGGAAACGATAGGGATGCGCTCCGTAGCGAGATAGTCGATCACGAATTTGGTGTTTCTTTCTCCGACATTCATCGTTGTGAAGCCAGCCATCACCTGGCCTCCCCCAAATATCTTTGCCTGCATCGTTTCTCGACGAGCACCCAACTTGAGCATCTCGTTGATCAAAAGCTCCATTGCGAACGAACCATAGCGTCCAGAGCCGTCACCGCCTTCACCGTCTGGCAACATAAAGTGATTCATCCCACCGACTCTTGCTTTGCCGTCCCAAATACATGCGGCAATACAAGAACCTAAGACTGTCATGATGACAATTTCTTCGTTGGATACAAAGTACTCACCGGGAAGTACTTTTACTGCGTCATACTGAAAATGATGATCTGCATAGAAGAAAGAGGCTTCGCCTGGTTTGCGCGGCTGTGCCTTTAAGTGATCGACTCTCGACATACGTCCGCTAGCCAATAACTTAGCCCCCGGCGTAAGCCCGCCCGGCTTAGATGCAGTAGAACTGGAGGAAAAAGTGTTCATAGACATGTATAGGGTTGGCAAATAAGACCACTAAACCCGCTCGTAAACAGTTTTACCTTTTAGGGCAAATAGGTCACGCGAATCACTGAAGTTCTCCGCATGTCCAACAAATAGAAGGCCACCTGGCTTCATCACCTTATGAATACGCTCCAAGACCTGTCTTTGGGTAGTCGCATCGAAGTAAATCATGACGTTACGGCAAAACACAACGTCAAACGGATCTCTGAATGGCCAGTCATTGCGAATCAGGTTGACCATAATGAAGTCAACTTTTGAGCGGACTTCAGCCTTAACCTTTGCCATCCCAGAATTAGCAGCCTTCCCTCTCATGAAAAAACGCTGAAGACGCGCCTGATCCAAGCCCTTCAGTGCATCTGATTTATAGACTCCTTGTGATGCGGTGTGCAGAACTTTTGAGTCGATATCACTTGCAACTAAGGAGAAGTTAGACGATGGTCCGAGCGCTTCCAAGGCTGTGATAACGATGGAGTATGGCTCTTCACCTGTCGATGCCGCACTGCACCAAATTTTGCATGGTCCACTAGGTTGGATGGACTGTAAATAGTCAGCCAGAATTTGGAAGTGATGCCCCTCTCGGAAAAACGAGGTCAAGTTCGTCGTCAATGCATTGACGAACTCCTGCCATTCGGGACCGTCCGTTGACTCGAGCCACTTTAAATACTCACGAAAGCTCTGGTAACCAGTTTCCCTTAACCGCCTGGAGAGGCGGCTGTAGACCATCGCATGCTTGCCATCATGGAGGCTGATTCCCGCACGCTGGTAAATCAGTTTTTGAACATGATCAAAATCGGCGTTGGTCCACAAGAACTCCCGACCTTGCATTTCATCTGGAGCTTTGAGTGACATCTATACTTTCGGGGTGAGAAAAAACGATATCTAGGTCAATCTCGTATCAGCCTCAATCTTCCATCGACACCAACCCCATCTCAGGGGCCGACATCAACTTTTCGATGTCAAGCAAGATAAGCATCCGCTCACCGACGGACCCCAAGCCCAGCACAGCAGAGTTGTCAATGACGCTTTCAATGTCAGGTGCGGCCTTTAAGCTCTCAGGCGGCAACTCCATCACGTCACTCACTGAATCCACAACGATGCCCACTATTCGACTTCTCAGATTCAGAACGATCACAACCGTGAAAGAGTTGTAGTCTGCTTTGGAACAATTAAATTTCAAACGCATATCTACGATAGGAACGATAGTTCCACGTAAATTCACCACTCCCTTAATAAAAGATGGAGCATTTGCGACTCGGGTGGGGGGCTCATAGCCGCGAATTTCTTGCACTTTCAGGATATCAATTCCGTACTCTTCCTGATCAAGGCGAAATGTCAGATATTCACGGGCTCCGCCCGTAGTGAGGTCGCCTAGCTTTTCCATCATTCCCATGGCTATCTCCTGTGTGCGTGCGTTTAGTGGCGAGACCGACGAACTAAGGCGCCAGTGTCCAAAATCAATGCGACTTTGCCATCGCCCAAGATCGTGGCCCCAGACACATTTGGCACCTTGCGGTAGTTGGACTCTAGGTTCTTGACCACAACCTGCTGCTGGCCCAAGAGCTCATCAACTAAAAGGGCTACTCGACTTCCGTCAGCCTCCACAACGACCATGATGTCACTCGATTTCTCAAAATCGAATCTTGGAATTTGAAATACTTTTTCAAGCTCAATGACAGGCATGTACTCGTCACGGACCTTGACAAGTTGGGACCCTTGGCCGACCGTGCTGACAGCCTCCGCTTTTACCTGGAACGACTCGATCACCGAAGAAAGCGGCAGAATGTAAACCTCTTCGCCCACACCCACTGACATCCCATCCATGATCGCCAAAGTCAACGGGAGGCGAACCGACACTTTCATGCCGTAGCCTTCAGCAGAATCAATGTCTACAGTACCATTTAGTGCGGTAATGTTTTTCTTTACAACATCCATACCCACACCACGCCCGGAAACATCAGTCACAACGGCGGCCGTCGAAAATCCAGGGGCAAAGATTAATTGCCATACCTCGGCATCAGACATTTGATCCGAAACATCCAAACCTCGCTCACGGGCTTTACTCAATATCTTGGTGCGGGACAGACCACGACCATCATCCCGCACTTCAATAACGATCGACCCACCTTGGTGGGAAGCAGACAAGGTAATCGTCCCTGACTCAGACTTCCCTGCGGCTATGCGCTCAGACGGCATTTCAATTCCGTGGTCGCAACTGTTGCGAACCAAATGAGTCAGCGGATCCGTGATTTTTTCTACAAGCCCCTTGTCCAACTCAGTTGCCTCTCCCTGCGTCACAAACTCTACTTTTTTACCGAGCTTGCCTGCCAAGTCACGCAGCATGCGCGGGAAACGACTGAACACAATCGACATCGGGATCATGCGAATCGACATGACCGACTCTTGTAGGTCCCTGGTGTTCCGATCCAAATCTGCAAGGCCAGTTAGCAATTGCTGGTAAACCGCCGGATCAAGTGCTCGGCTGTTTTGCGCAAGCATCGCCTGGGTAATGACCAATTCTCCGACCAAATTGATTAACTGATCGACTTTGCTGATAGCCACCCGTATGGTGGCGGCCTCAGGTTGAGACGCAGCGGATGGACTTGCTTTAGGTGCCACCTTAGATGCTTGGATCGATTCCTGCACCACCGCGGGAGGAGCCGCATGCTCTGCTGGAGCGCCAGGTGCGCCCGGGGAGCCATCAAAAAAGCCGAAGCCGGTCTCAGTCGGAGCGGCACGCTCGACAACTGATGACGCACTCGGCGCCCCCGCTGCACCATCAAAGAAGCCAAATCCCTCCTCGACTACACGCGGAGCGGACATCGTTTCAATCAGGACTTTATCCCTCGCAACGTGAAATGCGAACAAGTCCAACAAATCATCATCAGTCGATGCAGTAGAAGCGTGAAAGACCTTGTGGCTGGCTTTTGATGACTCCGCAAGCTTGATTGAGCCAAGTCCGGGAATATCCCGGAATAGCTCCTGAATAGCGTCGGCTTGCTCCGGGCGCTCTAAAGGACCTATCGTGATTACGAGCTCACGATCACCGACCTGCTTAGCAGAAGCTTCCAAAGCCACCGGAGGTGCAACACTTGCCTTGGGTGCAACAACCGCAGGTGCAACCGCTTTTTGAGACGACAAGATGCCGCCAGCAGCAAGGATACTGATTCGCTTTACGAGGTCAGCGGTTGGCAGAGCGTCCCCCTCGTCTCCTGCTTGGTGACGAGCAAGCAAGCTCCGCGACGCATCGGCAGACTCTAGCAACACATCCACCATTACCG
Organism: Rhodoferax sp.; assembly: GCF_013297935.1. Lineage (GTDB taxonomy): Bacteria > Pseudomonadota > Gammaproteobacteria > Burkholderiales > Burkholderiaceae_C > Allorhodoferax. The sequence continues at coordinate 5,309 of NZ_JAAFIX010000009.1, forward strand.
ATGTAGGTTGCAACTCATGTCGCCGGAGGCGGTCAAGCAAAGACTCCATCTGGTGGGTAAGCTCAGCTACATCAGCAAAACCGAAAGTAGCGGCACCGCCCTTTACAGAGTGGGCACAGCGGAAGATTCCATTGAGCTCCTCGTCATCGGCGGTTTCCAGATTCAAGTTAAGCAGCATCTGCTCCATTTGATCCAGATTTTCGCCAGCCTCTTCAAAGAAGATTTGATAAAACTGGCTGAGATCAAAGTCTCCGCCAGAACCACCATCTTGATGCGTCTCAGCCATGCCTAACTCCTGTTTTTGAGAACCAACGACGTCCCCACCACCCTATCGGATTACCTTTTTGATGACATCTAGAAGCTTTGCCGGATCAAACGGCTTTACCAACCAACCGGTCGCACCTGCAGCGCGCCCAGCCTGCTTCATAAGGTCACTCGACTCTGTAGTGAGCATCAATATCGGAGTCGTTTTGAAGTTAGGGTGCTCGCGCAATTTACGCGTCAAACCCAAGCCATCTAAACGCGGCATATTTTGGTCGGTCAGAACGAGATCAAATGTTTGTGCCTGCGCTTTTTCGTAGGCATCTTGACCATCCACTGCTTCCACCACTTGGTAACCTGCACCTGTAAGGGTAAAGGAAACCATCTTTCGCATGGAAGGGGAATCGTCAACAGCAAGAATTAAAGGCATGAGAGGCTCCGAAAAAAACGCGGTAATGTTGGTGTCTTAAAAAAGCTCAATGGACCCAGCGTCCATTTCATCTTGGGTCACGGGATTAGGGCGCTCCGGCACCTCTTCTACGAAAGGAACAGCTTCGCCATCTTCACTACCCATCGACTCAGAGGCCAGCCGATAGGCGCAACCTTGCAAAATCTTCGAGGTATGGACAATCAATTGAGACGCCATGTCTTGAAACTGCAGCTCCGTCACCGCGGCGTGGAGTGCTTTACGGACCTGATCAAGCTCCTCGGAGCTGCCCAAAGCAGGCGAAGCCAAATTGGCACTGGCGGTTGTGAAGCGCTCCATGAGGTTCTCCATGGTGTGCGCTAGCAAGCCATCCAAACGGGTCAGATCGTGCACAACCACCAACAGAGAGTCCTGCACTTCAGCGACCAGCATGACAGGCAGCTGTACAGCTGGAGCAGCAGGTGGCGTCAACGATGATTCCATTGTCATTCTTCCTCTGTGCCTGTCTTATTCGCTATCCTACGCCCGAATTAGGAGCTTTACGTTAATTACAGCCTATAAGTTAGCAGGAATCACGAATTTTGGGGAAAAATCAATTACTTTGACAGAATAAAAAATTTCAATTCTGCACTAAGCACACATAATCGTCTGCATGATAGCCCTGAAACACGACTCTGATCCAATGGGTAACCCTGTAAAAGCACTGCACTTAGAGGATTCTGAAATCGACCATCTGCTCTTAAAGCGGGCGGTGTCCGCAAGTGGCCTTTTGGCAGACTATGTCCGAGTTGATTCGCAAGAGACGCTCGTCGAAGCATTGCAATCGCAAACCTTCGACATCGTCTTGATGGATTTCAGGCTCCCCGGCTTCACAGCATTGGAGGCGTGGGATCACATTCGGCAGGATCCCCAGCATGCGCCGTGTGTCATCGTTTCAGGCGCCATCGGCGAAGAGGCTGCCGTAGGCGCAATTCAAAACGGCATCTCTGACTACCTCCATAAGGATCGGATCTCAGAAATCGGTCGCGTTATTCGAAGAGCGATTCGTGTTCATCAACTCGAAGTCGAACGAAGCGATGCAGAAATTCGACTCAAACTATCCGAGCAAAAGACCCGGGAGTTAGCCCAGCATCTGCAAACGTCGGTGGAGGAAGAGCGCACAGAAATATCGAGGGAGATACATGATGAAATCGGCGGCTCACTAACGGCCCTCAAGCTGGACCTGGGACGGATCAAACGGCATACCACTGACGATTTGGTCCGACAGCGCCTCGTTGGAGCTGAGGAAATTTTGAACCAAGCGCTCACAGCTACCCAACGCATCATGCAAAACACCCGTCCAGCAATTCTGGACCAAGGCCTTACCGAAAGCGTTCAGTGGCTTCTCGACGGATACCGCAGACGCACTGGCTGGGCCGCCTCATTGAACTGCGAACTTTCAAACTCGACCATCTCAGACGCGATTCGTCTTACGGCCTATAGAGTGGTTCAAGAGTCACTGACCAATGTCACCAAGTACGCTGCCAGTGCGTCTGTCAACGTCGAAATATCCGATTCAGGAGACGTACTGACCGTAGAGGTTAAGGACACTGGGCCAGGGTTTGATACCGGTCAGAACGATATTCGGAAAGGCTTCGGGCTCAAGGGACTCAAAGAGCGGGCCCACTCTGTGGGCGGGTGGCTGGATGTCAGTAGTGCGCTTGGTCGCGGAACTACCATTTCTCTCACTGTGCCTCTTGGCCTCGAACCACCCACTGAAGAAGAGAGCCCCGCAGCATGATCCACGTTGTACTGTGCGACGACCATGCAATGATCCGTCGGGGGATTAGAGACACACTGGTGGACTCCGGTTCCATTTCAATCACAGGGGAAGCCGCAAGCCAACAAGAACTCAAAGAGGTGCTCAAGACGGCCCCATGTGCAGTCTTGGTGCTTGACTTGAATCTACCCGGTCGCGGCGGCCTTGAGATTCTGTCATGGGTAAAAGAAGATCTACCCCACATCAAAATCCTGATCGTCTCCATGTACCCGGAAGATCAATATGCAATTCGGTGCCTGAAAGCCGGCGCATCCGGATACCTCAACAAGGCAGGAGATCCGTCGGACCTCGTAAAGGCAATACAGCAAATTCATGCTGGGAAAAAATTCATTACCCCAGCCGTCTCAGAAATGTTGGTTGAAAGTCTGGCGACACCTCAAAACGAGACATTGCATGCAAGGTTGTCTGAGCGTGAAATGCAGACTTTGATCAAAATTGCGTCCGGCAAAAAACTCTCGGACATTGCCGAAGATCTCATGCTGAGCCCGAAAACAGTCAGCGTGTATCGAGCACGCCTGCTCGAAAAACTGTCCCTCGCCAACAATGCCGAGCTCACGGTCTATGCCATCCGCAACGGTCTTGTCTAAGCCCTAACCTACCCCGAATAGTCCGATGACGCGCACCATAAGCGCGGTGAACGGCTGATCCAACATAGGCAAGGTAATGGCGATCGCCAGGATACCCACTACAAGCGTGATGGGAAAACCTATAGCGAAGATGTTCATCTGCGGCGAGACCCTTGAAATAATGCCAAGGGCCATATTGGTAAACAAGAGTATTCCGACCATCGGCAAAGCAATCCACAACGCACTGGAAAAAATTTCACTTCCCAGTTTTTGTAGCTGCATGGACGCCAACGCATCCAAAAAATGAGGTGAAACGGGAAAGGCTACAAAACTTTGTGTGACAGCCATCAGCACCATGAGGTGCCCATTCATCACCACAAAAAGCAGCGACGCCATTTGGGCAAAAAACCTGGCTACGGCGCTGGATTGCGTGTTCATCGATGGATCAAAAAATGCGGCAAAGTTGAGCCCCATTTGAAACCCCACCACTTCTCCCGCAAGCTCTACAGCCGCAAAAACGAGGCGCACGGCGAACCCGATAGACAGCCCGATGACGACCTGTTGCAAAACGACTGCTAATGCGTCGGGATCATTAAATGAAACGACGGGCGCGACGGGCAGGCTTGCCTGGGCTGCCAATGCAACCAAAAAAGAAAGCGCAATTTTTGCACGCAAAGGGAACGCTCGGGACGACAGCACGGGGGCCGAAGTAAAAACGGCCAGAACTCGTATAAACGGCCAGAATATAGGAGACAGCCAATGGGCTATCTGGGCTTCATCAATCGAGATCACGGTGTCGGCACGCTACACCACCGACGCGGGTATTGCTTCTAGCATGCGACGTATGTATTCCACCAGCATAGTCAGCATCCACGGGCCTGCAATTGCGAAGACTGCAATCACCGCCAGCAACTTCGGAACAAACGCCAGCGTTGCCTCATGAATTTGGGTAACCGCCTGAAACAAGCTGACCAGAAGCCCCACCAAGAGTGCTGTGCCCAAAACAGGGGCAGACACCATCAATAACATCAACAGAGCTTCTTGGCCCAGCGTAAGCACCGTCTGCGCGTTCATTTGAGCTCCTCAGGTAACGAAACTTGCAGCCAGTGAACCAATCAGCAGGTTCCAACCATCGGCCAAGACGAATAGCATCAGCTTGAACGGCAACGCCACCAAAACAGGTGACAGCATCATCATGCCCAGCGACATCAGCACGCTCGCCACCACGATATCAATAACCAAAAACGGAATGAAGATCATGAAACCGATCTGGAAGGCGGATTTCAGCTCGCTGATAACAAAAGCAGGAACCAAAACCCGTATAGGCGCCGTCTCAGCCGTGGTTTCAGCAGGAAGCTTTGCCAACTTGGCAAACAAGGAGAAATCTGACTGTCTTGTCTGCTTCACCATGAAGCCACGGATAGGCGCCTCGGCCTTCTGAATAGCCTGATCAAAAGGCAGAGTCCCTTGTGTGTAAGGCTGATAGGCCTCCGCATAAATCCGATCAAAAGTCGGCCCCATCACAAAGAATGTCAAAAACAATGACAGCCCGATAATCACTTGGTTCGGAGGCGCAGATTGAGTTCCCAATGCTTGCCGCAGTAGCGACAGCACAATCACGATCCGCGTAAAGCCCGTCATCATCAACAGGATTGCGGGAACAAAAGACAGCGCAGTAAAAAACAGCAGTGTCTGTATGGGCACTGAGAAATTCACACCACCGCTACCGGAGCCTACCAACAAAGGCAATTGCCCCGCCGCTTGGGCAAAAACTACTCCCGGCAGAACCAGTCCAGCCAGAACTGCGGCAGCCTTCAGAAGCAGGGGACGCATGAGAAGACGAATACGCATATCAGCTCACACTTGTCGCATCACTATTGGGCAACATGTGCGCCTGGGCCGGCGCCGGGGATGTGTGCAGGCAATGTATCCCGCTAGAACTCACACCTAACGTTAGCCAGACTCTGTTGTTCGCAGGTCCAACCTCAACAGTCACAACCCTTTGGTGAGGCCCTACTGCTACAGCAGAAACAAACACGTTTTGGGAATTATCGAGACGCGAAGCACTGGGAACACGTGATTTGAGCCATCGGATCAAAAAAGGAATACAAGCCAATCCGACCAAAAAAAGTACTACGGGAAAAAGTTGTGATGACACCGGCGAGGCCTGCCCTAGTTTCTACTGACACGTTTCAGTCGCTCCGACGGAGTGACCACATCCGTCAATCGTATACCGAACTTATCGTTCACCACGACCACCTCACCTTGGGCGATCAGATAGCCGTTCACCAACACATCCATGGGCTCCCCTGCCAGGGCATCCAATTCCACGACAGAGCCTTGTCCTAGCTGCAGAATATGCTTAATTGGCACTCTGGTGCGACCCAACTCTACGGACAACTGCACTGGAATATCGAGCACCATATTGATGTCGTTGGTGTGGCCATCAGAAGACGCAGAGAACGGCTTCGGCGTATCGCCAGACAGAGGCCCTCCGGAAGCAGAATCCGCTCCAGCATCGTTAGCCTTTTGTTCTAACAGGGCCTCCGCCCAATCGGCCATGCCATCGTCTGCAGCGCCCTGCGCGTCATCGGGTTTGTCTTCAGATGCCATTACGTTCTCCCAACCAGTTTTGGTCATTGCCGCGCAGCGCTTTTTCAATGCGCAACGCGTATTTTGAATTGTGAGTGCCATATTGGCACTCAAATATCGGCACTCCGTCTACAGTAGCCTGAATTCGCGATGCACGGTCAAGTTCGATAAAGTCACCTTTCTTCATGCCCAGCAACTGCTCCACAGTCGCGTCAGCGCGTGCGAGCTCCGCAATGATGGTGACCTCCGCAGCCTGAATTTCACGGGTCAACACATTCACCCAGCGGCGATCGACTTCAATCGAATCACCTTGGGTGGATGAGTACAAGACATCGCGAATAGGCTCCAGCGTGGAATACGGAAAGCTAAAGTGGATCGCCCCCGTGATATCTCCGATCTCCAGCTGAAACGATGTCGAAATCACGATTTCACTGGGCGTCGCAATATTGGCAAACTGGGGCTGCATTTCCGAACGCTGGTACTCAAGTTCCAGCGGGTAAATCCCCTTCCACGCCTTTTTGTACTCTGTGGTGATGACATCGACCAAGCGATTGATCACCCTTTGTTCTGTCGCAGAAAAATCCCGTCCCTCAATACGGGTCTGGAATTTCCCGATTCCACCGTAGAGCGTATCGATCACGCCGAACACCAAGGCCGGTTCACACACAATCAGCCCGCTCCCCCTCAGTGGGCGGATGGCCACGATATTGAAGTTGGTCGGAACCGCCAATTCGCGCAGAAAAGCGCTGTACCGCTGAACCACCACCGGCCCCACAGAGATTTCCGGGCTCCGACGGATGAAGTTAAAAAGTCCTACTCGGAGATTCCGCGCAAATCGTTCATTCACGATCTCCATCGTGGGCATGCGCCCACGAACAATACGCTCCTGGCTCGAAATGTTGTACGCGCGGACCTCTCCATGTTCGGCGACCTCTTCGACGGTCTTCTGGCTCTCGCCAGTGACACCTTCGAGTAGGGCATCAACCTCTTCCTGGGAAAGAAACGATTCGCTCATAGCAAGCCCGTACGTCCTTTACTGAACTATAAAACTGGAGAACAAGACACCTGTCACGGGGTACTCCACTTGAACGACCCGCTTTTTCTTCTTTTTGCTGCTGGACTCATCCTCATCCTCGCCACCACCAAAAGGAACGGATGCGGCTTTCAAAATATCTTCCACCAGCTTGTCTTTGCCTTCCGCCTTAAGTAGCTCGTCCGCGGTACGCTGAGAAATCAGCATCAATACGCTGCTGCGGATAGTGGGCAGGTAAGCCTTTACGGTGTCTGAGGCCTTGGTATCTATAACTTCCAATGTAATTCCAACTTGCGCGACCCGCTCTCCACCGGGGTCTGCAAGGTTCACCACCATGGAATCCATCGGCAAATACACCGGCGGAGTCTTGGGTGTAGCATGGGCAGCCGCCTTAGGTGGAGGGGGAGCGGCCTCTTCTCCGCCTTCTTCAGCTGCTGCATGTTTTTTGCTGATGAAGAAGAACGCACCACCACCGCCCAGCACTAACACAAGGACGGCCGCAATAATGATGATCAACATCTTCTTGCTCTTGGCAGGCGGCTTGGCCGCATCGGCTGCTTCTGGTTTTGCTGACACGTGAATACCTCTAAAGCGTAGTGTTAGTTGGATTATTCAATGCCGACCCGCCATCTAAGCATGAATAAGGGGGATTATTCATTTCCACCTGTCAATTTCACCATAAGCCTTACACAAAAAGGTCAATCGTCCGGCCGGCACCTTTCGCAGTCGGCCCGCGGGTCACGGGCTCGTCGGCGGCAACCTCGACCTGGCCCGAGCGCCATTTAGACGACCTATCGCCCCCTCCTTGAGGTTGAGCGCCACCGGAGTCAGAGGTTCCCACCGACATCCCGGCCAAGGTCAGCCCCTGGCGACCCAATGCCTCTTGTAACTGAGCGCTGGCGTTGGACAGTGCGTCACGGGTTTGGGCCTCGTCCGTCCGGAACATCACCTGAGCCTCATTTCCCTGCAGGGAAATACTGACCTCCACTGGATCCATTCCCATGCCGTCAAGGGTGATTTCGGCCTTCTGAAGATCCTGCCCCACCCAATATTTGACATCCTCAGAGAACGCCCCGGCCATGGACTCTGCGGCTGCACCCGCAACCACACCGTCAACCCCCATAGCTCCACCGGCTCCTTGTTGTATGCTGCCCACCTGCACCACCGCATCTTGATTCGCGCTTCGGCTCGTGGCGTAGGGCTCCTGGGTCCGCTCACGGGTAGTTCCCGCAAAAACCTGTGTTGCATCCGCTGGCTTAGTGCCCGTAGCACTCAGCTCTTGAACCAGCTTATGAATTCGGTCCGGCAAAGTCTCCTTCACCTGCAGTTGTTGAATCGTCGACCCTTGCAAAGCACCCGTATCCAGCTGCTCTTGCTTAAGCGCCGCTTCCGCCGAAACATCTAAGGCACTCTTTCCCGAAAGCGCGCCGGCAAAGGCCGTCTTCTTCCCTGCAAACTCAGAAGCAGTTGTCGCAACCGGTGACGCATCCGTAACCAACGACTTTACCGGCCTGAAAACTGTGGCTAGCCCCCCCGCTTCGGGCTGCGGAGTTTGCGCAGGCTGTGCGAGCAATGCAACTGCGGGCTGTCCCCATGGAACACTCGGGTCAGTTTCAACCAGCGCTGAAATCGCCGCACCTTGAACCGGCAGCGGCGCATCCGTCGGGTTTAACCCGACACCACTGAGCGGCGACGTATCGGTGGCGGCCAAGCTGTCCACGCTATCTAAGACAGACAGGAAACTCGCTCCGCCCTCGGGCTCTGCGTCGCGGGCCGCTTGTTTTCCAGCAGCAGCCACCCGGCCGGTAGCGGGTGTGGACTGCGGTGTTGTCGGGGCAAGTTCAATTGTCATCGGGCGTCCCCTTGAAGTTGGTGAGCGCGCGTGCGCGCAAAAAGCTGTGCCGCCATCTCGTCCATTTCGGATTGCTCACGTCGTCGTGTCACCCGCTCGGCATCTGCGCGCCGCTGCGCCAGCACCTTTTGCAAACCTGACAAGCGGGACTCTGCGGCCAGCAGGAGCTGCTGCACAGACTCCGCTTGGCGCCGGAGATTCACAATGACCCCCTCTTGCATGCCGATAGCTTGCTGAAGCCGACCACTGAATTGGTAATGGTGCTTTAGCAACTCTACAGAGAGCCCCGTTGAACCATTGCGAACCCAGCGCCCATCGGTATCGCCGGCATAGGACTTGAGTTGTTCCAGCTGGCCCAGTGCTGACTGCACGTTGTGTTGGGCTTGTACCAATTGCTGGACCACCGCATCGCGCTTGCGCTCTGCCAGCGAAATCGCCAGTATCAACCCGCTTGAATCTTTCATGGCAAGGCCTCAATCGACGTGCTCATGGCCAACTCCGCCAGGGTTTGCTCCATGGGCGCAGCCTCAAACATGTCCTGCTGCAAAAACTGATGCATGCCCGGCTGCAAGGCAATCGCCTCATCCAGCACCGGGTCTGAGCCCGGGGCATACGCGCCGATTTGCACCAGATCACGCCCTTTCTGGTACTTGGAGTAGAGACTGCGAAACCTGCGTGCCTGCTCGAAATGCCCACGGTCCACCACGTTGTGCATCACCCGCGACGCGGACTGCTCCACATCAATCGCCGGATAGTGCCCGGACTCGGCCAAGGCCCGCGAGAGCACGATGTGCCCGTCCAGAATCGCCCGCGCTGCGTCTGCAATCGGGTCCTGCTGGTCATCCCCCTCCGACAGGACGGTATAGAAAGCGGTGATCGAGCCCACGCCGTTAAGTCCGTTGCCACTGCGCTCCACCAGCTGAGGGAGTTTGGCAAAACACGATGGCGGATAACCTTTGGTGGCCGGCGGCTCGCCGATCGCCAACGCAATCTCCCGCTGCGCCATGGCATAGCGGGTCAGCGAATCCATCAACAACAACACATGCTTACCTTGATCGCGAAAATACTCTGCAATCCCCGTGGCATAGGTCGCCCCCTGCATGCGTAGCAAGGGAGGCGCATCGGCCGGAGCTGCCACGACGACAGAGCGCTTGCGACCATCCACCCCCAGAATATCTTCAATAAACTCCTTAACTTCACGGCCGCGCTCACCGATCAGCCCCACCACAATCACATCCGCCTGCGTGTAGCGCGCCATCATCCCGAGCAACACGCTTTTCCCGACACCGGAACCGGCGAACAGGCCCAGGCGCTGGCCGCGCCCCACGGTCAAGAGCGCATTAATACTGCGCACCCCGGTATCCAGTGCTTCGCGCACCGGGGCACGGTCCATCGCATTGATGGGCTTGCGATCCAGAACACGGGCTGCGACATCGGCCAGCGGACCCATGCGGTCCATGGGGTAACCCTGCGAATCCACCACCCGGCCAAGAAGTCCATCGCCCAAAGGCAGGCGCAACATGCCGGCGGAAGCCGCATCCAGCGCGGCAGGTTTTTCGCCTAAGCGAGGCACGGGTACAAATGCCGGTGCCGCTGCAACCCCGGCACCGCTGGACAAACCATGCACGTCTCCGGCCGGCATCAGATAGGCCCGGTCACCCGAGAACCCCACCACCTCCGCCAGCACAGGCTCCCGGGCGCGCATAGTCACGACGCATTGCGACCCTACCGGCACCCGCATCCCGCTGGCTTCTAACACCAAACCGGTCAGCTTGGTCAGGGTGCCACGCACCTCCAGTGACGACTCCTCGCGCACAGCGTCCCGCGCCTGCGACAAAAAAGCAGCCCACTTCTCAGTGGCAAGGGGCACAGCGGCTTCAGGCGTTGACATCTTCCGGCTCCCAGGGCGCATCCAAGCCCAGTGCTGCAACGGTCTTGCGCCAGCGCTGCTCTACCGTGCCGTCGACCACAGTTCCTGCAGCCTCGACCAAACAGCCGCCACGGCTGATGGAACTGTCTGGCAGCAAAGTCAGAGAAAGGTTAGAAAACTCCTGGCGCAGCACCTCGGACAGCACCTCCATATCTAACGGGTTCAAGCGCACCAGAGCGGCTTTGCTGTCGATCGCCAGCACGCTCAAAGCCTCTCGCACCACCGGCTGCAAGGCATTCGGGTTGGTCGACATTTCATGCCGCAAAACCTGCCTCGCCAATTCGCAGGCCAGCTCCAGCACGCCCTTGGCCATGACCTGCTCGGCCTCCGCGAGTTGGGATTGCGCCGTGGCAAACAGCTGACTCAAACTCTCCGCTGCGACACGCCCTTCATGGGCGACGTAGTCATTGAATTGCTTCTGCCCTTCCAAGGTGGCGTGGGCATGGCCTTGGGCATGGCCTTCGGCGTAGCCTTCTGCATACCCTTGGGCGTGTCCTTCTGACAATAGAGTCTGTCGCAGGCTGGTTTCCCGGGCCTGCTCCTCCGCCAATGCCTGGGCTGCCACTTTGGCCGCAAAACGGGAGGTGGAGGTATCGACATCGACGAAATCCCAGTCCGAAATGGACCCGATTTCTTCGCCGGGAATAATGCGTGCGTGATTGCGGCTCATCAGACCATGGCGTCGTCGCCACCTCCGCCGCCGATCACAATCTGGCCCTCGTCCGCCAGTCGGCGCACGATCTTGAGAATTTCCTTCTGCTGCGCTTCCACCTCCGACAAGCGCATGGGCCCGCGGGACTCCAAGTCTTCTTTAAGCGTCGCCGCAGCGCGGGAAGACATATTGGCCAAAATTTTGTCCTTGAGTTCGGGTTGAGCGCCCTTGAGCGCCACCACCAGCACATCGGACGACACCTCTTTGAGCACCATCTGAATCGCTTTGTCGTCGAGTTTGTTAACGTCGTCGAACACAAACATCTTGTCCATGATCTTCTGGGCCAGGTCTGCATCGTGGCTGCGGATCGACTCAATCACCGTGCCCTCAATGGCGGTACCCATCAGGTTAATCATCTCTGCAGCCGTCTTCACGCCCCCCAGGGAGGACTTGCGAACCTTGTCACCACCGGCCAGTACTTTGAACAACACCTCATTCAAGTCTTTGAGCGCCGTGGGCTGAATGCCCTCCATCGTGGCAACACGCAGCATCACCTCGTTGCGCTGGCGCTCCGTCAGGTTCTTGAGCACATCTGCCGCTTGGTCGTAGTCCAGGTGCACCAGAATGGCCGCTACGATTTGCGGGTGTTCATTGCGCAGCAGCTCGGCCACGGAGAGGGGGTCCATCCACTTCAGGCTTTCAATGCCCGAAACATCGCCACCTTGCAGAATCCGGTCAATCAACAGCGCTGCCTTGTCATCGCCCAAAGCCAGCTTCAAGACCGAGCGCACATAGTCCCCCGAGTTGGATACCAGCAAACTCTGGGAGGCTGCAACTCCGGTGAATTTATCCACCACTTCATCCACTTTTTCACGGGTGAGCTGGGTGGTCTTGGCGATCGCCTCACCCAATCGCTGTACCTCTTTAGGGGACAGGTGTTTGAACACCTCCGACGCCTCGGCCTCGCCGAGTGACATCATGAGGATTGCTGCATCTTGGAGTCCGTCTTCGTTTGCCATATTGATATTTTGCGCCGCGGATCAAGCCGGTGCTTCTCCATTCATCCATGCCTTGACGATATTCGCAACCGCGGCCGGGTTGTCCCGGGTCAACTTGCGAGCATCTTCCAGGCGAAGCTCGCCCGGGGACGCCTGTTGCGCATCGCTGGCCGCTGTGCCGGGGCCGGTGAGCTGAGGGCGGTCGGGCTGATCGTTCTCAATCGCATCCAACTGCATCGCATCGTCTTCAGCTACAGGCTCTGCCACCGGCACGGGCTGGGTCAACGCCTTCATGGCCGGCCGGATCACGCCCAACAACACCAAGGCTGCCAGTCCCAAGGTACCCAGAGGCCAGGCCAGACTACGGGCTAACTCCTGAGCCTCAGGCTGCCGCCAGATAGGTGTGTCGTCGACCTGGGCCTTTTCAGGGGCAAATGGTGCGTTCATCAAATTGACAGAATCGCCGCGGTCCTGGTTGAAGCCCACCGTTTCCCGCACCAACGCTGTCATTTTTTCCAGCTGCGCATCGGTCAGCGGCACGCTGGTGGTCACGCCCTTGGCGTCGGTGGCAGTCTGGTTGTTCAACACCACGGCCGCATTGATCCGCTTGATCACACCTACCGCGGCCTTGGTCACGCGCACCGTCTTGTCCACTTCGTAATTGATGATGGACTCTTTTTTCGACGAACTGTTCGCGGCTCCGGCGCCGGCTTGTCCATTGGCGGCCAAGATCTGTGGCTGGCCATTGATCGGTGCTGCAGCCTGAGCAGGAGGTTGGTTGGTGGTGGCTCCCGGGACCCCGGCTGGCGGCGCAGGCTGGGCACCGTTGGTGCTTTCTACTAATTGCTGGCTGCGCACCGCACTGCTGTCGGGCGTCTGGTTGGGCTTGTGCGACTCGGTCGTACTCTCGGTTTGGGAGAAATCCAGCTCAGCCGTTACCTGGGCCTTCACGTTTTGCTTGCCGACCAAGGGCTCCAGCATATCCAGAATCCGCCGGCTGTACAGCTGCTCGATCTGCTGCACACGCTGCAACTGCTCGGCATCAACGCCGGCGCCGCCATCGGGGTTGGCAGACAGCAGCTTGCCCGTGTCGTCCAGCACGCTCACTGCGTTGGGGTTCATCTCGGGCACGCTCGAAGCCACCAAGTGCACGATACCGGCCAATTGGCCTTTGTCCAGAGCGCGACCGGCGTGCAGACTCAACAACACCGAAGCCGAGGGCTTTTGTTGCTCACGGAAAAAACCGTTCTGATTAGGGAGCGCCAAGTGCACCCGCGCACTGGATACAGAGGCCAGCGCCTGAATAGAACGGGTCAGCTCCCCTTCGAGACCCCGTTGAAAGGTCAGGCGCTCCTGAAACTGGGTCATGCCGAAGCGGTTGGACTCCATCATCTCAAAGCCACTCACAGCACCCTTGGGCAAGCCTTGCGATGCGAGTTTCAAGCGCACATCGTGCACACGCTCAGAAGGCACCATGATGGCGCCGCCGCCTTCTGTGTATTTGTAAGGCACATTCATGGTCGTGAGCTGCGCAATGACAGCACCGCCGTCTTTGTCGGCCAGATTGGAATACAGCACCCGCCATTCGGTCTGTCTTCCCATGACCAAGCCGATCACGGCGATAGCGACAAAAAGTGCCACCCCCAAGGCCAAGCGGATGCGCTGCCCCTGGTCCAGAGCCGAAAGGCGCTGTCCCAAAGTGGGGTTCACAGGAATGGTGGCAACTGCGGGCATGTCTTGTTTCCAGGGCTGAGAGCGGGCTTCTCCGCATGAATGGGACTGATTATTCGACCCACCCTCCAAAACATTAGGGTAATAAGCCACGGCTTTACCCACCAATTCAAAAAAATACGCACACAGGTGCGGGCATAGGATTCGCGGCAACCCAACTTACAGGGAGACCAGCATGGATCTCAAGCTCACACCCGTCTCAATGCCCACCTCCATCCGCCCCTCCACCGGCATCAAGCCAGGGGGAGCCGGCAGCGCCGCTGGCGTGGGCGGCGGGTTTTCAGGCGAACTGAAAAATGCACTCAGCTCCGTGAGCGCGGCCCAGAATGAATCAGGGCGCCTCCAGCGGGAAGTGCAGATGGAAAACCCCAAGGTCAGCCTGGAAGAGACCATGGTCGCCATCCAAAAGGCGCAGATCGGCTTCCAAGCCACCCTGCATGTGCGCAACCGCATGGTGCAGGCCTACACCGATATCATGAATATGCAAGTCTGACTGATTTACTATCTTTTTCATAGCTGCTTGCGCTTTATCAATAAGCGCCAGCAGCTATTTTTATGTCTAAATAAATCCACCTGATTTGCAGGACTCTATCAAGCCTTAAGGACGGAAAAGCACCGTATTTCCGGTTTGTGTCCCAACGGACTCAAGAATGTTTCAGGTCTGCCGTAATACCGTGGAGAGGCCGTATTGTTGAAGCAGGTGACATGGGTGACCTGCCCGGCGGCCAAAAAATTGACAGCAGACGTTTAATTCAAGAGGCCCACCATGACCACGATCACCATCTCCGGCGGCGACAGCAACCTGACCCTGCCTGGAAACATCGATACGATCATGGGGGGAACCGGGGCGGACACGATCACCATCAGCTCCGCACTGACCGACGTCAGCAACACGCTGATCGACCTTGGCGCCGGCACCGACAGCCTGACCCTCGGCAACTTTGCCAATACGGGCACCATCGCCAACATCGAGTCCGTCACCGGCAACTCCGGCGCCGACACGCTCACGCTGGCGGCCTCCAGCTCAGGTGTCACCATGGACCTGGGCGCCGGTATTGACCGAGTGACGCTCTCCACAGGCACCAACAGCGTGACCTTGAGCAACGTGGAAACGGTGGTAGCTGTAGGGGGCGATGACGCAGTCACCATGGGCGGCTCCTTCGGAGTCGCCAACGTCAACCTCGGCGCAGGAGCCGACTCGTTGACCTTGACCACCGCAGTGACCTCCGGCACTTTTGATCTGGGCGCAGACGCTGACAGAATTACCTTCGCCAATGGCACGAACTCGGTCACTGTGGCCGGTGCCGAAACGGTAACAGGCAATTCCGGCGCAGACACCATTACCCTGACCAGTGCCATTGCATCGGCGGGGGTCATTGACCTTCAAGGTGGTGCTGACACCCTGACTCTGGCTGCGGGCGGCAACGTTGCCACGATCTCCAATGTGGAGAGCATTTCCACCTTAGGCGCAGGCGATGACACCATTACCCTGGGCACAGCGCAAGCCAGCGGCACCATCAACCTTGGCGACGGCACTGACCAGATCACGCTCGCCGGCAGCGCCAACACCCTGACCCTGTCCAACATTGAGTCTGTCACCGGGAGCACCGGCAACGACACCTTGACCCTGGGTGCCGCACAAACCGGCGTGTTTGACTTGGCCAGTGGCAGCGACACCTTGACGCTTGCCGCCGGCACGAACCTGATCACCGCATCCAATGTGGAGTCTGTATTGGGTGGCACTGGCGCCGACACTATCGCTCTGCAAACCGCCGTCAGCGGGGGCAACTTCAACTTGGGCGGAGGCACGGCACTCGACACCTTGACGCTGGCCAATGGGACCAATGTCATCAGCGCCACCGGCATCGAGACACTGACCGGAAACTCCGGGGACGACACCATTACTATGGGTGGCACGGTCACCAACGGCGTCTACCAACTCGGCAGCGGCACCGACTCCATCACCCTGGCCAACGGTACCAACAGCCTGAGCGCCACCAATGTTGAAACCGTCATCGGTGGCACCGGCGCTGACAGCGTGACCTTCGGTGCAGCGATCAGCGGCGCAGTCGCCAACCTCGGCGCGGGCAGCGATAGCCTCACTCTTGCAGCGGGCGGCAACATCGTCACCGCCAGCGGCATCGAACTGATCACCGGCGGAGCCGATGCCGATGAGATCACCCTGACTGCCGCCCTCTCCGGCGGCACGATTGATTTGGCAGCAGGTGCCGACAAGCTCACCCTCGCGTCGGGCGGTAACACCATCACCGTGTCCAACGTCGAATCGATTACCGGTAATGCCAACGCAGACAACATCACCCTGGGCGCCAACCAAACCAGTGGCACGATAGACCTCGCAGCAGGCGCCGACAGCTTGACCCTGACCAACGGCACCAACGTATTGACGGTTGCCAACACCGAGTTAATCACCGGCAACGCGGGCGACGACAGCATCACCCTGAGCACCACCGCCAACAGTGGCGACATCGTCAACCTGGGTGCCGGCGCTGACAGCCTGGTGCTCTCCAACGGCGCTAACGTCGTCACCGCGACGGGCGTGGAGTCGGTCACGGGCGGAACCGCTGCCGACACTGTGACCTTCGGTGCAGCCATTTCAGGCGCCACCATCAACCTCGGCTCCGGCACTGACGCCCTGACCTTGGCCAATGGCGCCAACACCATCACGGCGACCGGTATTGAGAGCATTTCCGGCAATGCAGGTAACGACACCATTGTCCTGTCCGGCACCGTAACGGGCGCCACCTTTGACCTGAAGGCCGGTACCGACACCTTGACCCTCGACTCCGGCACCGGAGCCAATAGCCTTACGGCCAGCGGCATTGAAACACTGACCGGCGGAAGCGGAAACGACACCGTCACCCTCACCGGCGGCGTCACCGGCGGGTCCTACACGCTGGGTGCAGGTACCGACATGCTGACCCTGGGTGGTGCCTCCACACTTACGCTGGACGGCAGCATCGAATCCTTGGTCGGTAGTACCGGCGTTGACACCATCACCCTGAGTGCTCCGGTCGCTAGCGGCACCACCATAGACCTCGGAATCGGTTCCGATCGCCTCAATCTGGCGGATGGCGGCAACTCCATCACCTTGAATGCCTCCGTAGAAACACTGGTCGGCGGCGCCGGCGCAGATGCGATCACCTTGACGCAGGGCGTGATCAACATGCAGATTGACAGCGCTGGCGGGGCCGATCAGCTGACCTTGGCCAACGGTGCCAACATTCTGCAAGTCTCCAACCTGGAGTCCATTACCGGTAACTCGGGGGCAGACCAGATCACCCTGCGGACTGGCGTGACCAACGGCCAGTTCAACCTCGCAGGTGGTACGACCGACAAAATCGTGCTCTCCGATTCCGACAACAGCCTCACCACCACTGCGGTAGAAACCGTCACCGGCGGCACCGGTGCCGATACGCTCGTGCTCGCAGATACCAGCACCGGTGGTGTCTTCAACCTGGGCGCGGGCAACGACAACCTGACTCTGGGCACAGGCGCCAACACACTCACGGCGTCCAATATTGAAAGCATTACCGGGGTGGGTGGGGATGACACCGTTACTTTGGGTGCTGCCAGCACCAATACCGTCATTGACTTGGCCGGCGGCACCGATCAACTGAACCTCGCTGACGGCACCAACGTCATCACCGCCAGCAATGTCGAAACGATTGTGGGCAACTCCGGTGCCGACACCGTCACACTGGGCTTAGCACAGGCTGCTGGCGACATCGACCTTGGCGCAGGCAGCTCAGATAAGCTGATTCTGGCCTCGGGTACCAACACCCTCACCGTTGCCGGTGCAGAGAGTATTCTGGGTAACGGCGGGGTCGACACCCTTACGCTGGGCGCGGGAATTTCCGGCGCCATCATCGACCTCGGTGCAGGCTCCGACAAGCTAACCCTGTCCGTCGAGAACCACAACATCACCGTCGCCAACATTGAAACACTGACCGGGGGCGTCGGTGACGACGTGGTGACTTTCAGTACATTGACAACCACCGCCGGCGTGTACGACCTTGGTGTGGGCAATGACCAAGTCATTCTGGGCAACGGCACAGGCGCCAACGGCATCACGGTGAGCAACGTCGAAAGCTTTACCGGCAGTTCTGCAGCGGACACTGTGACCTTCGCCGAAGCTGTTGCAAGCGGCACAGTCAACCTCGGCGCAGGCGCCGACAGCCTGAACCTGGCTGCCGGTGGCAACACACTCACGGTATCCGGCACAGAGAGCATTTCAGGTGATGCTGGTGCTGACAACATCACGCTGGCTGCAGCCATCAACGGCGCCAACATTAACCTGCAAGGTGGCTCCGACCAGCTGACTCTTGCAAACGGCACCAACGCGATCACCGCGACCCAAGTGGAATCCATCACCGGTGGATCTGGCGCGGACACTGTCACATTGGGTTCCGGCACCACCTCAGGCACGATCGACCTGGGCAGTGGTGCCGATAGTTTGGCCCTCTCCGCGGACGGTGGAACCTACACCGTCACCGGTGTGGAAACCACTACGGGAGGCGTAGGCGCCGACCTTGTCACCTTGGGCAGCGCCAGCAGTGGCATTACCGTGACCTTGGGTGCCGGCACTGATGCCCTGACACTGGCCAATGGCACCAACACGGTGACCGCCGTAGACGTTGAAAGCGTCACCGGCGGTGCCGGTGCTGACACACTGGTGCTCACCAATATTGCCAACACACTGACCACCGCAGGGGTCGAGTCCATCGTCGGAGGAACCTCCACCGACACCCTAGCCCTGACCGATATCACCAACACGCTGACGGTTTCGTCGATTGAAAGCATCAACGGCGGCACCCTGGACGACAACATTACCCTGAGTGCAGCCGTCACCGGTGCGGTGTTTGACCTGAAGGCCGGCATCGACACCTTGCGCCTCGCAAGCGGCACCAATAGCCTAACGGCCACCGGCATTGAGAGTGTTGTGGGCGGTGGTGGAACGGATACCCTGACGTTAGCCGGAAATGGCAGCACACTGACCGTATCTGCCATTGAAACCATTGTCGGCAGCACCGGTGACGATGCGGTCACCTTGAGCACCACCGTCAGTGGCGGTAGTTTTGATCTGGGCACCGGCACCGACACGCTAAACCTCGCCAATGGTGGCAACACCCTGACCGTCAGTGGGAGCATTGAAACCGTCGTGGGCGGCTCTGGCAACGACCTGATCACCGTCGGCAGCGCTGTGACAGGTCTCACCTATGACCTGGGCGCGGGAACCGCCGATCGACTCACACTCTCCAGCGCTGGCAATAACAGCATTACCGCCATCGGTATCGAGACTCTGGTGGGTGGCACCGCCAACGACACGGTGACATTCACCGCAGCGGCTTCCGGCATCAGCGTAGACCTCGGCTCGGGTACCGACACCATCAACCTCGCCAATGCGGCCAACACCCTGTCGGTCAATGCCACGGTGGAAACCATCGTGGGCGGCACGCTGGCGGATGCCATCACTCTCACGTCGGCCGTGACAGGCGGCGTGTACCAGCTCGGCTCCGGCACTGACAGCCTGACCCTGACCAGCACCGCTGCCAACTCGCTGACCGCCAGCGACATTGAGACCATCACCGGCGCCAATGGCGATGACGCCATCACCTTGGGCACAGCCATCACTGGCGGAGTGATCAACCTCAACGCTGGCAACGACAGCTTGACGTTGGCCAGCGGCACCAATAGCCTGACTGCCACCGGCATTGAGTCCATTACGGGCGGCGCTGGAGACGATACCGTCACTTTGGGCACTGCGGTCAGTGGCGGCACCATTTCACTCGGAGCCGGCAGCGACACCCTGACCCTCGCCGGCGGCGTGGGCTCCACGCTGACGCTGGACACGACCGTAGAAACTGTCGTGGGCAGCGCCGGTAATGACACCATCACGCTGAGTGCCACCGTCACCAGCGGCAGCTACGACCTAGGTGCCGGCGCTGGCGACCGTTTGAGTTTGTCGGGCGGCAATAACGTTCTGACCCTAGGTAACAGCATTGAGAGCCTGACCGCGGGCGGCGGCGACGACACCATTGTGCTCAGCGCAGGGGTCGCCAACATGCGCTTGGACCTCGGTTCGGGCAGCGACAGTCTGACACTGGCCAACGCCTCCAACAGCGTGACGGTTTCCAACATCGAGTCCATCACCGGGAACTCGGGCGTGGACCAGGTCACCCTGCTCACCACCCTGAGCGGCGGCCAGATCAACCTGGGAGCCGGCACTGCCGACAAAGTGACCCTGGCCAACGGTACTAACAGCCTGTCGACTACGGGTGTCGAAACGGTGCTGGGCGGTACTGGTGCCGATACCCTGACCCTGGCAGATGCCGCAACGGCAGGTCAGATCGATCTGGGTGCGGGCACCGACATATTGAACCTGGGCAACTTTGCCAACACCCTGACCGTGAAGAACGTGGAGACCTTGGTGGGTAACGCCAACGCCGACACCGTTGCGCTGGGCAATAGTGTCACCGGCGCGCAAGTGGACCTCGGCGCAGGCGCAGACGTTCTGACCCTGTTCGATGCGCCCAACAGTCTGACCATCACCAACGTAGAAACGGTGGTGGGCGATTCCGGTGCAGATACCGTCACCCTGTCGGCCAACGTGAGCGCTCTGGACGCCAACCTCGGTGCCGGTAGCGACACCTTAGTTCTTGCCACTGGCGCAAATACCATCAACGCCACGAACGTGGAAAGCATCCTCGGCAACGCGGGCAACGATGTCATCACCTTCGGTGCAGGTGTCACCGGCGGTATCGTCAATCTCGCCGGTGGCACCGGCGACTCCCTGACGCTCTTCAACGAAGACAACGTCTTGACCCTGACCGGCGTTGAAACTGTAGTTGGCGACTCCGGCTCCGACACCATCACACTGACAGACACCGCGGCGGTGAACGTCAACCTCGGTGCGGGCACCGACATCTTGAATCTGGCCAACGGCGCCAATACGTTGAGCATTAGCAATGTGGAAACGCTGAATGGCGGCAGTGGCAACGATGCCATTACCTTCGGCAGCGCATTGACCGGCACCGTTGTCAACCTGGGCTCGGGCACTGACTCGATGACCCTCGCCGATGGCACCAACACGGTCACTACCCAAAACGTGGAGTCGGTCTCCGGCGGCACCGGGGACGACACCCTCACCCTCGCTGCAGCGGCCACGGGCATCACCATTGACCTGAAAGCGGGCAACGACGCACTGGTTCTGGCTAACGGCGTGAACACCCTCAGCGTGAGCAACACCGAATCCATCACCGGCGGTAGCGGTGCAGACACCCTGACGTTGGGTACTGGCAGCTCAGCGGGAACGATCGATCTGGGTAGCGGCGCCGACATACTCAACCTGTCCAACTCCGATGGCACCTTCACCATCTCCGGCGTGGAAACCCTGACCGGCGGTACCGGAGGGGACACCGTCACCCTGGCAGCCGCCGTGTCCGGCGCCATTGTCAACCTGGGTAGCGGCACCGACAGCCTGACTCTGGCCAACGGCACCAACGCAATCACCGTCAGTGGCGTCGAATCCTTAACCGGCGACGCCGGTGCAGACACCGTCACTCTGAGCGCAGCCACCACCACCGCCAATCTGGATCTCGCCGCAGGCACCGACCGCCTGGTGCTGGCCAACGGCACCAATGCCATTACGGCCGCCAACATTGAATCCATCGTCGGTGGCAGCGGAGCGGACACGCTCACCCTGACCAACATTGCCAACACCATCTCGGTCTCCGGCATAGAAAGCATCGTCGGCGGCACGCTGGCAGATGCCATTGCCTTGGGTGGCGCGGTCACTAACGGCGTGTTCGACCTCGGCAGTGGCTCCGACAGCCTCACACTCTCCGGCGCAGGAGCCAATTCGCTCACAGCCACCGGTATCGAAACCATCACCGGCGGCAGCGCCGCAGATACGGTGGTACTGGGTGCCGCCATCAGTGGCGCCAGCATCGACCTCGGCTCCGGCGCCGACAGCCTCACGCTGGCAGCCGGTGGCACGACCTTGAGCGTCAGTAACGTAGAAACCATTCTGGCAACCGGCAGCGGTGATGACAGCATCACCTTGGCCACCAGCGTATCGGGCGGATCTGTCGATCTGGGTGCGGGCACCGACACCTTGACCCTCGGCGCCTCGGGCAACGCCTTGACGGTGGCCGCCTCCGTGGAAAGCCTGGTCGGCGGCGCGGGCGATGACGTCGTCACCCTCGGCGGTGCAGTCAACGGCCTGAGCTACGACCTGGGCGCAGGCTCCGGCGACAAACTCATTCTCTCCGGCGCAGGGGGCAACGCTGTCACCGTCAACAACATTGAAACCATCGCCGGCACCGGCTCTGTCAATGACACCGTCACCTTCACGGCCGCGGTCAGCGGCGTCACGGTCGATTTGGGTGCCGGCACCGACCAAGTCATCCTGGCCAACGCGGTCAATACCTTGTCTCTGAACGCCACGGTAGAAACCGTCACCGGCGGCACGCTGGCCGACAACATCACCTTGACTGCGGCGGTCACCGGTGCAACTTACAACCTGGGGGCCGGCGCAGACCGTCTGACCCTCGCCAATGGCACCAACACAGTCACCGCCAGCGACGTAGAAAGCATCGTCGGCGGCTCGGGCACGGACGACCTTACGCTCAGCACGGCCACGACCAGCCTGGTACTCGACCTCGGTGGCGGCACAGCGGACAAGCTCACTCTGGCCAACGGTGCCAACACCGTGACTGCCAGCAACGTGGAGACCATCGTTGGCAATGCCGGTATCGACATCGTCACACTGAGCTCGGTGGTGAGCAACGGCAACATCGATCTGGCGGCGGGCGCTGACCAGTTGGTGCTGGCCAATGGCAGCAACAACCTGACCGCCACAGGCGTGGAAACCATCACCGGCGGTACCGGAGCCGACACCATCACTCTGGGTGCAGCCCAGAGCAGTGGCGTCTTCAACCTCGGCGCCGGCGTAGACCGCCTGACCTTGTCGGGTGCAGCGGCGAACGTGTTGAGCCTTGACGCCAGCGTTGAGCAGGTCATCGGCGGAGCCTCTGCAGACGCCATCACGCTCACCCAGGCGGTGTCCGGTGGCGTCTACGACCTGGCCGGTGGCGCTGACAGCCTCACGCTCGCCAGCGGCACCAACTTGCTCACCGCCTCTAACGTAGAGTCGGTAGCCGGCAATGCGGGCGATGACAACATCACCCTCGGCGCAGCTATTAACGGCGCCAACATCGACCTGGCAGCTGGCAACGACACAGTGCAACTCTCCAGTGCGGGCAACAACACGGTCACGCTGGCCAACGTCGAGTCCGTGTCCGGCGGCGGTAGCAATGACAACGTGACACTGACCACCGCGCTCTCGGGCGGTACCGTCAACCTTGCTGGCTCCAACGACACCGACCGCCTGCAACTGGCCGATGGTGGCAACGTAGCCACCATCAACAACGTCGAGTCACTCACCGGTGGTAACGGCAACGATGTCATCACCATGAGCAGCGTGAGCCCCTTCAATGCTGTGGTGGATCTGGGTGCCGGTAGCGGCGACCAAATTACCTTGGCGGCCGGTGGCAACACCATGACGCTGAGCAACGTGGAGTCGGTAGTCGGCAATGCGGGGGCAGATGTCATTACCTTCGGTGCTTCGGTCGCAGGTGCGCAGGTGGACATGGGTGCCGGCGTGGACAAGCTCTTCCTCGCAGCCGGTGGAAACACCGTGACCGCGTCCAACCTGGAGAGCATCACCGGTGGTGCCGGTGACGACGTGATCGCCCTGCTGACTACGGTGACAGCCGGCAACCTCGAGCTAGGTGCCGGAGCCGATAGCCTGACTTTGGCAGACGGCACCAACAGCCTCACGGCCAGCAATACGGTAGAGACCATCGTAGGGGGCTCCGGAGCCGACACCGTCACCTTTGGTGGCGGCATCAGCACAGGCTCCTACAACCTGGGTGCCGGCAACGACACCTTGATTCTGGCCAATGCGGCTAACAGCTTTACCCTCAGCAACACTGTGGAAAGTGTGCTGGGCAACTCCGGTGCCGACACGCTCACGCTGGACGGCGCGGTGACCGGCAACACCTACGACCTGGGCGCGGGCGCTGACCGCTTGACCTTGTCCGGACTGGGAGCCAACACCCTCACCCTGAACGGCTCCATTGAATCGCTGGCCGGCAGTTCCGCCGTTGACACCATCGTGCTGACCGCCGCAGCAAGCGGTCACAACTACGACCTGGGCACGGGCAACGACCAATTGACCTTGGCCGATGGCGCCAACACCTTGACCGTGGCGGGCATTGAATCGATTCTGGGCGGAACCGGTGCCGACCTGCTGACATTCAGTGCTGCACAAACCAGCGGTAGCTTTGACCTGGGTGCCGGTGCGGACCGTGTCAGCCTGTTCAACGCCAACAACACCATGTCTCTGGGCAACGTGGAAACCATTGTGGGTAACAGCGGCGATGACCTGATCACGCTCACCACCGCCATCTCCGGTGGATCGGTCAGTCTGGGCGCCGGCAACGACGTTTTGACACTGGCCAACTTCAACAACAGCCTGTCCATTGACGCCGCCATCGAAAGCCTCGTGGGCGGCACGTCCAACGACGCGGTAACCCTCACGGCCGCCGTCACAGGCAACAGCTACGACCTCGGCTCCGGCACGGACACCTTGGTCCTGTTTGCCACCGGCAGTGGCGCCAATACGGTGACACTGTCCAATATTGAATCGCTCAAGGGTGGTTCAGGTGCGGACACCATTACTTTCGCAACCACCATCACCGGGGGTGTGGTGGACCTGGGCTCGGGCACAGATGTCTTGTCTCTCGCCAACGGCACCAACTCGCTGACAGTCTCCGGTGCGGAGACCATCAACGGCAACTCCGGCGACGACACCATTACCCTGGGTGCTGCCGTATCCGGTGGGTCCATTGCCTTGGGTTCCGGAACCGACACCCTGAACCTTGCCAATGCCGCCAACACCTTGACAGTCGGCGCCGATATTGAAACCCTGAACGGCAATTCGGGCGCCGATGTGATCACACTCTCCAGCGCAGTGACCGGACGCACCTATGACCTCGGCGCCGGCACAGACCGGCTTGTCTTGGCCAACGGCACCAACGAGATTACCGCTGCCAATATTGAAACGGTCACTGGCGGCACAGGTAACGACAGCATTACCTTGAGCGCGGCCATTACCAGCGGCTCATTCGACCTCGGTGCCGGCACCGACACCTTAACGCTGGCGAACTTCAACAATGCGGTCACCTTGAGCAGCTCAGTAGAAACCGTCGTGGGTGGCAACGCCAACGACACCATTGCACTCAGCACGACCGTGACGGGGGGCATCTACAACCTCGGGGCCGGCACTGACACCCTTACCCTTCTGACTACTGGCTCGGGCGCAAACACGGTGACCTTGGGGGCTGTGGAATCTGTCTTGGGCGGCTCCGGCGCGGATACCGTGACCCTGACCACCCAAACCGTTGCAGGCAACTTCAACCTGGGTAGCGGTGCCGACGCCCTGATTCTGGGCAACTTCAACAACACGCTCACCGCCACGGGCGTAGAGACCATCACCGGCGACAACGGCAACGACACCGTGACCCTAGGCGCTGGCTTGTCGGGCACCACCAGCATTGTGCTGGGGGCCGGCACCGACATTCTGAACCTGGCCAATGCTGCCAACACCTTGACCCTGGGCAGCGATATTGAAACCGTCATGGGAAGCTCCGGCGTTGACACCATCACACTCAACGCTGCGGTCAATGGCAACGTCTACGACCTGGGGGCTGGCGCTGACGCACTGACCCTCACCGGCGCGGGCAACACCGTAACGCTGAGCGGAGTTGAAACCTTGACCGGCAGCACCGGTGCCGACTTGGTCACCCTCACCACAGCGCAGTCCGCCGGGGTGTATGACTTAGGTTCCGGCACCGATGTACTCACGCTGGCCAACGGCATCAACACCCTTACGGTGCGTAATACCGAAAGCATCATCGGCACCTCCGGTGTGAACACCATCACGCTGGGCACGCTGGCCACCAATGGCGTGTTTGACCTGGGCGCAGGCCTCGACAAACTGACTTTTGCTAATGGCACCAACAGCGCCACGCTCTCCAACATTGAGACCATTGTGGGCGGCACCGGAGCTGACACCGTAACGCTGGCAACCGCGGCCTCCGGACTGAACATTGATCTGGGTTCCGGCACCGACACTCTGCAACTGGGCGATTTTGCCAACACCCTCTCGGTGGGTAACAGTGTGGAAACACTGCTGGGTGGCAACCTGGTGGACACCGTCACCCTGACTGCAGCGGTTTCCACCGGAACCATCAACTTGGGTGATGGCAGCGACAAGCTTGTGCTGTTCAACGGCGCCAACACCCTGACCGTGACCAATGTGGAAACCTTGGTCGCCAACGCTGGGACCGACTTCATCACCCTGGGCAATGTGGTCAACGGTCAAACCTTTGATCTGGCAGGTGGTGTCGACAAGCTCACCCTCTCGGGTGCCGGCAACAACAGCCTGACCGCCAGCAACATCGAAACCATCGTCGGCCTGGCCGGTGATGACGTAGTGACCCTGAGCAGTGCAGTGAGTGGTGCCAATATTTCGCTGGGCGCCGGGTCCGACACCCTGATCCTGGCGACCACGGGCACCAACACCCTGACCTTCAACACCGACATCGAAACCCTGGTCGCAGGTGGCGCGAATGACGTCATTACCCTCAGTGCAGCGGTCGCGTCGCGCAGCTTCGACCTCGGTGCAGGTATCGACCAGATCACTCTGGCCGGTACCAGCAACACGGTCACGCTGGCCAATGTCGAGACCATCACCGGCGGCACCGGTGCGGACACGGTCACCATCACCAGCAACACCACTGCGGCCATCATCAACCTCGGCTCGGGTGCGGACTCTTTGATTCTGACGGCAGCGACTGGTGTGAACACCCTCACCGCCTCCGGGGTCGAAACCATCACTGCCAATGCTGCCGACGACACAGTGGTGCTTGCCACCGGCCTCACCGCCGCGGTGATTGACCTGGGCCAGGGCACCAACAAGCTGACACTGGCCACTGCGGCTAACACCTTCACCCTGTCCAACACAGAGAGCGTGATCGGTGGTACGTCCGATGACAAGATCACCTTCGGCACACAAATCACTGCAGGTCGGTTTGACCTGGGTGGAGGCACCGCCGACACCCTCACCCTGGCCAATTTTGACAACACGCTTACCGCCATTGGTGTTGAGACAGCCGTGGGCAATGCGGGCGCCGACGACATCACGTTGGGCACGGCTGCTGCGGGCGGCTCCTTCAACCTGGGTGCCGGCAACGACACCTTGCGGCTGTTCAATGGGGTGAACAACATCACCTTGACTAACTCGGTGGAAACAGTGGTGGGCAACTCAGGATCGGACATCATCACCCTGAGCACCAACGGTGTCACCGGCAACACCTACAGCCTGGGTGCCGGTGCGGATGCCGTCACCTTCGGCAACTTCGTGAACGTGGCGACCCTGGCCAACGTAGAAACTATCACCGGTAACTCCGCAGCGGACACCATTACCCTGACCACCCAGGCTGCTGGCACCCTGATCAACCTCAGCTCGGGTACCGACATCCTGAACCTGGCCAACTTCGCCAACAGTGTCAGCGTGGCCGGTGTCGAAACCCTCAACGGCAATGCAGGCGCCGATACCATCACCATGACAGCAGCGCAGACCATCGGGGTGTATGACCTCGGGGCCGGCACCGACAAGCTGATTCTGGCCAGCACCGGCGCCAATACACTGACTTTGATGAATGTGGAGAGCGTGCTCGGCAGCGGTGGCGTAGACACCCTGACCTTTACCGCAGGCCTGACCGGCAACGTGATCGACCTCGGCACCCTGGGCGACAAAATCATCCTCAGCAACGATGGCAATGACTTCACCGCCTCCAACGTGGAAACCATCATCGGCGGCACCGGCAACGACATCGTGACCTTCGGGGCCGTCGTCACCGGCGCCACCAGCCTGACCGGTGGCGATGGTGTCGATGAACTGCGGCTGTTCAACGGCTCCAACGCCTTCAGCTTGTCGGATGGCACGATTGAAACCGTCATGGGCAACGCGGGGGCTGATGTCATCACGCTGACCTCGGCCGTCAATGGCACCACCTACAACCTGGCCGCCGGCATCGACTCGCTGACTTTGGCCAACGGTACCAACACCCTGACGGCCTCGGGCGTGGAGACCATCACCGGCAACTCCGGTGCCGACACCGTGACGCTCACCACTACCCTCTCCAGCGGCTTGGTCAACCTCGCGGGCGGCAGCGACACGCTGAACCTGTCGAGCGGCGTCAACAGCTTCTCGGTGGCGGGTGTGGAGTTTCTCAATGGTGGCAGTGGCAGTGACCGTATTACCTACACCACCGCTATTACCGGCGCCATTGTCGATCTCGGCGGTGCCAACGACACGCTGACCCTGGCATCCAGCGGCACCAACCAGCTGACGATTCTGGGAGTGGAGACCCTGATCGCCTCCGGTGGCAGCGACGATGTCACCTTGGGCGAGTCTGTGAATGGCGTCACCTACAACCTGGGTGCAGGCACCGACATACTCCGGCTCTCGGGCAATGGTGCCAATAACGTCACCGCGTCCGGCATCGAGAGCATCATTGGCGGGGTCGCGGACGACACCATTACCCTGGCGCTGGCAACCGTCGGCTCCCGGCTGGATGGTGGCGATGGCGATGACAGCTTGATCGGCAGCAACGGTGCCGACATCCTGATCGGCGGCAGCGGTGCAGACCGCTTCATCTTCCGCGACACCCTGCAATCGAGTGTGACCGTGGCGGACACCATCAACGACTTCGTGGTCGGCCAAGACAAGCTCGTCTTCGAGGGCCTGGGCAACGGCACCTTCAGCATCGTGAGTAGCTTCAGTAATACGGGCAATGCACAGGCTACTTATGCCTTTAGCGGATCCACCGGTACACTGATGATTGACTCCGATGGCAACGGTGCAGCCGATATGAAACTCACCCTGCTTGGAGGTTCCGCGGCGGCGCTCAGCGCTTCCGATTTCCAATGGACATAAACACGCTCAATGGCCGGACGGCAAGCCCAACAGGACACCGATGCACTGTTTTCCCAAGCCCTGTCACTGCAAAGTGCGGGGCGTGGTGATGCCGCCCGCGAGGTCTATGGTGAGCTGCTGGCCCTGGAGCCGCTCCATGCCAACGCACTGAACAACCTTGGCATCCTGCACAACAGTGCAGGAGAGCACCAAGAAGCGCTCGCCTTGTTTGAACGCCTGGTGCAGGCCGCACCGGGCGATGCGCGTGCCCATGCCAACCGCGGCGTGGCACTCAAAGCGCTGGAGCAGTGGGCTGCCGCAGAGGAAGCCTATCTCGCAGCCCTGAAGGTAGACCCCCACTTCCACTCGGCCCACAACAACCTGGGCAACCTGCACTACGCGCGGCGCGACTTCAGCAAAGCGCTGGCCCATTTTGAAACGGCCTGCACCCAGCAGCCCCGGCACACCGACTACCGATTCATGCTGGCCAAGTGCCTTCTGGAATTGCAGCAAATGGCCCGCGCCCGCGCCGAACTGGAGCTGGTGCTGCGCACTGAGCCAGCACATGCAGACGCCTGGGGCACGCTGGCCCGCTGCTTTGGCGAGCAATACCGCATGCCTGAAGCGCTTGCCTGCTTCGAGCGGGGCATTGCCGTGCGCCCGGACTACGCAGGCCTGATCTACAACCGCGGGCTGGCCAGGCTCTTGGCCGGTGACCTGCCCGGTGGCTTTGCCGATTACGAGCGCCGCTTTGATGTGCCCGACTTCCCGTCCAAGCGCCTGGTCACCACCAAGCCGCTCTGGCAAGGCCAGCCCTTGCCCGGCCAAACCCTGCTCATCCACGCCGAGCAAGGCTTGGGCGATACCCTGCAGTTTTTACGCTATATCAGCCTCTTGCCCTCGCCAATCCTGCGTGTGCTGCTATTAATTCAGGAGTCTTTGACTTCTCTCCCGGTCTTGCCTGCCCATGTCGAGCTGGTGCATGAGGGTGCGCCTACACCCCACTTTGATGTGGTGTGCCCGCTCCTGAGCCTGCCGCATTTGCTGGGCCCGCAGTTGCCCGGTACCGATGCACTCAATATTCCGCAGGCCATTCCCTACCTCGCACTGGACCACGCCCGCAGTGCGGGCTGGGAGTCGCATTTCGCAGCCCCCGGGTTGCAGGGCAAGCTGCGGGTGGGCTTGGTCTGGGCGGGTAACCCCACCCACAAGAACGATGCCAACCGGTCTATGGATTTCTCAGCGCTCTCCGGTTTGTGGGAGCTGGAGGGGGTGCACTTCTTTTCGTTCCAGGTGGGCGCCCGCAGTGCCGACCTCGACTCCCTGACGCCTGCGCAGCGCGCCCGGGTCACTGACATGGCCCCGCTGCTGAAAGACTTCGGCGATACCGCCGCTGCCTTGGTGCATTTGGATGTGCTGGTGTGTGTGGATACCAGCATCTGCCATGTGGCGGGTGCTTTGGGTATTCCTGTGTGGCTGCTCATTCCTTGGATGCCCGATTGGCGCTGGTTGTTGCACCGCGAGGATTCGCCTTGGTACCCCAGCGTGCGCATCCTGCGCCAACCGGCCTACCGAGATTGGGATTCGGTGCTGCACACGCTGGCCAACGATTTGAATGCATTGGCGCACCCGCAGTCTGCCGGGGGCCAACGCCTTCAGCAGGCGGCCCACGCGCTGGTTGAACAAGGGCGTGCGCTGCTGGAGCGCAATGAGCCGGCGCTCGCCCGCCCTGCTTTCTGGCAGGCCCTGCGCGAATGCCCCACCCATGCCCGTGCCGCCAGTGCGCTGGCCATTGCTGCTTTCCGCGCGGGCGACACCCACGCCGCGCTCATGCTCGGCTCACGCGCCTGCAGGCAAAGCCCCCAAGATCCCGAAAATTGGTCGAACTGCGGGGCCTATTACAAGGCCGTGGGCGACCTGTCGGGTAGCTTGGCCTGTTTCGAGCGAGGCATTGCAGTGCGCCCCGACTACGCAGGCCTGATCTACAACCGCGGGCTGGCCAGGCTCTTGGCCGGTGACCTGCCCGGCGGCTTTGCCGATTACGAGCGCCGCTTTGATGTGCCCGACTTCCCGTCCAAGCGCCTGGTCACCACCAAGCCGCTCTGGCAAGGCCAGCCCTTGCCCGGCCAAACCCTGCTCATCCACGCCGAGCAAGGCTTGGGCGATACCCTGCAGTTTTTACGCTATATCAGCCTCTTGCCCTCGCCAATCCTGCGTGTGCTGCTATTAATTCAGGAGTCTTTGACTTCTCTCCCGGTCTTGCCTGCCCATGTCGAGCTGGTGCATGAGGGTGCGCCTACACCCCACTTTGATGTGGTGTGCCCGCTCCTGAGCCTGCCGCATTTGCTGGGCCCGCAGTTGCCCGGTACCGATGCACTCAATATTCCGCAGGCCATTCCCTACCTCGCACTGGACCACGCCCGCAGTGCGGGCTGGGAGTCGCATTTCGCAGCCCCCGGGTTGCAGGGCAAGCTGCGGGTGGGCTTGGTCTGGGCGGGTAACCCCACCCACAAGAACGATGCCAACCGGTCTATGGATTTCTCAGCGCTCTCCGGTTTGTGGGAGCTGGAGGGGGTGCACTTCTTTTCGTTCCAGGTGGGCGCCCGCAGTGCCGACCTCGACTCCCTGACGCCTGCGCAGCGCGCCCGGGTCACTGACATGGCCCCGCTGCTGAAAGACTTCGGCGATACCGCCGCTGCCTTGGTGCATTTGGATGTGCTGGTGTGTGTGGATACCAGCATCTGCCATGTGGCGGGTGCTTTGGGTATTCCTGTGTGGCTGCTCATTCCTTGGATGCCCGATTGGCGCTGGTTGTTGCACCGCGAGGATTCGCCTTGGTACCCCAGCGTGCGCATCCTGCGCCAACCGGCCTACCGAGATTGGGATTCGGTGCTGCACACGCTGGCCAACGATTTGAATGCATTGGCGCACCCGCAGTCTGCCGGGGGCCAACGCCTTCAGCAGGCGGCCCACGCGCTGGTTGAACAAGGGCGTGCGCTGCTGGAGCGCAATGAGCCGGCGCTCGCCCGCCCTGCTTTCTGGCAGGCCCTGCGCGAATGCCCCACCCATGCCCGTGCCGCCAGTGCGCTGGCCATTGCTGCTTTCCGCGCGGGCGACACCCACGCCGCGCTCATGCTCGGCTCACGCGCCTGCAGGCAAAGCCCCCAAGATCCTGAAAACTGGTCGAACACGGGCGCGTTTTTCAAAGCCGCCGGGGACCTGCAACGCGCACTGCACTGCCAGACTACGGCAGTGCAAGTGGCCCCCACCAGCGCGCAAGCGCAAGCCAACCTCGGCAACACCCTGGGCGCCCTGCACCGCTGGCCGGAGGCTCTGGAAGTCACCCGAAAAGCGGTAGCGCTCTCGCCCAGTGCCAGCGAGTACCAGTACAACCTGGGTATCGCGCTCAAAGAAAACGCGCAGTTCGGCGAGGCCCTGCGCACCTTTAGGCAAGTCCAGACCGCGCCCAACGGCCACGTGCGCGCGGCCCTGCACGAGGCGCTGCTGGAGCTGTTAACCGGCGACCTGGCCGCCGGCTGGCAGCACTATGAAAGCCGCTGGGCCCAGCCCGACGCGAAAGAGGTGCGCCACTTCGCGCAGCCCTTGTGGACCGGACAGGACATTTCCGGCCAAACGATTCTGGTCCACGCCGAGCAAGGGTTTGGCGACACCTTTCAGTTCTTGCGCTACCTGCCGCTGCTGGCCGAGCGCGGCGCACGCGTGCTGCTGGTGGTGCAGAGCGATGTGGAAAGCATCGCTGCCAGGGTGCAAGGGCTTGCCCAGCTCATACCCAATGGCAGCGAACTCCCCCCTTTCGACTGGCACTGCCCTTTGCTGAGCTTGCCGGCTGCCTTTGGCACCGTGGTGAGCACCGTACCGGCCCACACACCCTACCTGAGCGCACTGCCGGAGCGCACTGCCGTGTGGCGGGAGCGTCTGGGGCCGGGCCGCGCCTACCGCGTGGCACTGGTCTGGGCGGGGCGCCCCACCCACGGCAACGACGCCAACCGCTCGCTGGCACTGCACCACTTGGAGGCCTTGCTGCGGCTGCAGGGTGTGGAGGTGGTGTCGGTGCAAAAGGGCGATGCGCTCGCCCAAATCAAAACCTTGCCCTCAGACTGCCGCTTGCGCAACCTCAGCCCCGAGATACAGAGCTTTGAAGACACGGCCGCCATCCTCGGCGAAGTGGACGAGCTGGTCACGGTAGACACCTCGGTAGCCCACCTCGCGGGCGGGCTAGGCTGCCAAGTGCGGGTGCTTTTGCCCCTTATTCCGGATTGGCGGTGGTTGCTCGATCGGGCAGACTCACCGTGGTATCCCACTGCGCGCCTGTACCGCCAAACTGCCCGGGGAGCCTGGGCCAAGCCGGTAGCTGCGCTGGTGGCCGATGTTGCTAAAGCCGCACAGGCCCGCAGGCCGTGAACACCATGAACTATGTCAAACGCCCGTCGCCCTTTGTGATCCTGTCCACCAGCCAGGGCACCCTGATCACCAACAAAAACGACTACCGCATGATCGATGCCACCCGTGGCTATGGCGTGGGCTGGCAGCTCTTCAACCAGGGCTGCTTTGACCCGGACGAGGTGGGCGCAGCCATCCAGCTGCTCAATATCCGCCACAAACACTTCGGTGACGGCGTGGTGGGCCTGGACTGCGGCGCCAACCTCGGCGTGCACACCGTGGAGTGGGCCAAAGCCCTCTACGGGCGCGGCAGCGTGATTGCCATCGAGGCCCAGGAGCGCATTTACTACGCACTGGCGGGCAATATTGCCATCAACAACTGTTTCAACGCGCGGGCCATCCACGGTGCCATCGGGGCCGAAGTGGGTGAGCTCGACATTCCTGTGCCCGACTACTTGCAACCCGCAAGCTTTGGCAGCTTGGAGCTGCGCCAAACGGCCAAGAGTGAATTTATCGGCCAGACCATCCATGCAGAGCGCAACCAGAAAGTGCGCATGCTGACCATCGACTCCCTGAACCTGCCACGTCTTGACTTCATCAAGATCGACGTCGAAGGCATGGAGCTCGAAGCGCTGGCAGGCGGACGCGCCACCATCGAGCAGCACAAGCCGGTCATGTTGATTGAGTCCATCAAAACCGACAAAGCAGCACTCCTGCAGTTTCTGGAGGCCCACGGCTACCAGACCTTCCCCATGGGCATCAACGTGCTGGCCGTGCACAGCACCGACCCCACCCGCGAACAAATTTCCATCAAAAGCTGAGCGCGCTGCATGGCCTACCTGTCGTTCACCCGGAATTTTGAAGACGTCATGATCAACCGGGCTTTGGCTGCGGTCGACAAGGGCTTTTATGTGGATGTGGGCGGCTACATGCCCATTTCTGACAGCAACACCTGCGCCCTGTACCAGCGTGGTTGGCGAGGCATTGTGGTGGAGCCCCAAGCGCGGCTCCACCCCCAGTGGGCCAGACACCGCCCCGAAGACATTCTGGTGGGGGCCGCCGTCGGTGAGTCCGATGGCGAGGTGACCTTTAACGAGTTCCCCTGGAACGACCAGGCCGCAACAATAGCCCCCGATATTGTGGCCATGCACCAGCGCGAAGGGCGCGAGGTCAAGAGCTACACCGTGCCACTGGTCACTCTGAGCAGCCTGCTCGAAAAGCACCGCCCCCAAGGCGAAGTGCACCTGCTGAGTATCGACGTGGAAGGTGCCGAAAAAGCGGCGCTCAACGGGCTGGACCGCACCCGCTTCCGCCCCTGGCTCATCGTGTTGGAGAGCGTGCTCCCGAACCGGCCCCAGGCCAACTATGGCGAGTGGGAGCACCTGCTGCTCTCCACAGGCTACGAGTTTGTGTACTTTGATGCGGTCAACCGCTTTTACCTGGCGCAGGAGCATCTGGACCTGAAAGCCCACTTCACCTACCCGCCCTGTGTGTGGGACAACTTTGTGGACCACCGCCTGAACCATGCCCAGCAGGTGGCAGCCCAGGCCCAAGCAGAGTTAGCCCAGCTCAAGGCCCGTCTGCGCGAACTTGCCGGCTGAGCTCCGCACACAGGCGCTCCACCACCCCAGCCCAGCCCTCACCGGCCTGCTGGCGAAATAAACGCATGCCCGGGTACCACGGGCTTTCGTCCCGCCCCAGCAACCAGCGCCAGTCCGGGCTATGGGGCAGCATGAGCCACACCGGCTTGCCCAGAGCGGCCGCCACATGGGCCACCGAGGTGTCCACCGCAATGACTAAGTTCATGTGCATGATCAGCGCGGCCGTGTCGGCAAAGGAGTGGAGCGCTTCAGCCCAGAGTTGCACCCCCAAAGCGGCAGGGCCCAGCGCCAAGTCCGCGGGGCGGAATTCTTTTTGCAAGGCGTGAAACTCGGCACCCAGCCCCAACAAGGGCACCAGGTGCTGTAGCGACATCGATCGGTTGTGGTCGTTTTTGTGCTCAGGCCTGCCCGACCACACCAGGCCTACCCGCAGCTTCCGGGCGGGCCCCAGGCGTTGACCCCACCGGGCCACCAGCCCATCGTCAGCCCGCAAATAAGGCTCTGGTGCGGGCACGGTTTCGGGGGTGGTTTGCAGCGCCAGTGGCAGGCTTAGCAAGGGGCAGTGGTAGTCGAAGGGTGGCAATGCATCCCCTTGCCGTAGCCAGACGTCCACGCCGCCCAGCGAATGCAGCAAAGGCAGTAGCGGGACCTGCACCTCCATCAATACGGTGGCCCCCAGCGCCTTGAGCAGCGGAGCGTAGCGACAGAACTGCACGGTGTCGCCCAAGCCCTGCTCGGCGTGCAACAAAATCGTCTGGCCCGCCAGGCTCTGCGCCCCCGACCACTGAGGAGCCGCAAAAGGCCGCACTCCGGCACGCAGCTGCTCGGTTTGCCAACGCCACTCATAGTGCGCAAAACCCTCTGCAAATTCACCCCGCAGCAGGTGGCAAATGGCGAGATTCAGGTGGGCACCGCTGCATTCGGCATCCAGCGCCAAGGCACGCCGGTTCATGGCCATGGAGGCATCCAGATCCATCATTTCTTTGAGCAGCGTCGAGCAGTTGACCAGGGCGTCCAAGAAGTCGGGCTCTAGCGCAATGGCTTCCTGGTAGCTACGCAAGGCTTCAGGAAAACGCCCCATGCGCTTGAGCAACACCCCCCGGTTGGACCAAGCCTGCGCATAGCGCGGCCGCAACGCGATAGCGCGCTCATAGGCAGACAGCGCTTCGGTAAACGCGTCCAACTCACGCAGGGCGTTGCCCCGATCGAGGCAGGCCACCGCCATGTCGGGCTGGCATTGCAGCGCCCGGTCAAACGCTGCCACGGCCTCCTGCCAACGGGCGAGATCGTTATAGGCCAGCCCCAGCCCATGCCAGCTCTGTGCATAGTCGGGCTGCAGCTCCAGGGCTTTGCGATAAGAGTCCATCGCCTGCAGGCTCTTGCCGGCGTCCCGCAGGACATTGCCGCGGTTACCCCAAGCCTGCGCGAAATCAGCTCGCAAGGCGATGGCTTTGTCATAGCAGTCCAGCGCCTCCGGTAAGCGACCCAGTGCGCGCATCACCAGCCCGGTGTTGGACCACGCGGCCGCATGGTCGGGTTGCAAGCGCAGCGCGCCTTCCAGCAACACCAGCGCCAGCGCATGGCGCTCCAGA
Organism: Rhodoferax sp.; assembly: GCF_013297935.1. Taxonomy (GTDB): domain Bacteria; phylum Pseudomonadota; class Gammaproteobacteria; order Burkholderiales; family Burkholderiaceae_C; genus Allorhodoferax. The sequence goes on from NZ_JAAFIX010000009.1 coordinate 41,831, forward strand.
CGGTGCTGGGTCAGCCCCCGCAAGTGAAAGGCCTCGACATGGGCGGGTGCCAAGGCCATGAGGCGCTCCAACGCGTCGTCCGCCGCTGCGTATTGGCCGAGGGAGAAGGATTGCACTGCCGATTGCAGCAGGGTGTCGACCGTATCAGCCGGAGCCGGCTGCTGTGCAGGCATGGGCAAACGGGTCAGGGCGTGGTGCGGGCAGGGCTCAGCAGTTCGTCGATGTACGACACCACCGAATCTGCGGGCACCCCTGCTTTGTTGTAGAGGCGCAGGCGCTGGAAAATGTGGTCGTAGCGGGCCTGCGCCAAGTCTCGCTGGGCCTGGAACACTTTACGCACAGCTTCCAGCACATCTGCATTGGTGCGCAAGCCGGAGGTCTGGCCCTTGAGAGTGCCCTCCAGCGCTACGCGGCTGGCGTCCAGCACATCTTCATACGCCAACAGCTTGGACTTGCCGCTCTGGATGATCTGAAAGAGCCGGCTGACCTCGACTTCCAGACTGCGCTTCTCGTTCAGCCACTCGGCCTCGGCCTTGCTTTTTTCAGCAAGGGCCTGGGTCACCGCAGCCTTGACGGCGCCACCGCTGTAAATGGGAATATTGAGCTGCAAGCCAATGGCGCTCTGGTTGACTGACTGATTGAGGCTGCTGACCGACTCGTTGCGGCTGTTGGACACGCTGGCCACCAGATCGAGCCGGGGCATGTGCCCTGCATTGCTGCGCGCCACAAGCGCATCGGCTGCGTCCACCAGGTAGCGCCTGGCCTGAATGTCGGGGTTGGCTGCCACCGCCTTGTCTTGCCACTCCTGCAGGCTGGCCGGCACCAGCGCCGGAGGCGCAAACTCATCTTCCAAGCGCACCACCAGTGGCTGGGGCAAACCTGTCATGGCCTCCAGCGTTTCGCGGGCACTCATCATCTGGTTTTTGGAGTCCGCCCACTGCACCAGCGTGAGACTCAAGTTCGCGCGCGCCTCGGCAACTTCGGTGCGGGTTCCTTCGCCTTGCTCGAAACGGCGGCGCATCAGGTTGCGCTGGGCCACTGTGGCGTGAACCTGGGCGTGCAGAGACAAAAACGCGTCTTCAGCGAGCATGCGCTGCAAGTAAGCGACGGCCAACCGGTCCACCAACTCGGCCTTACGGGACACAAAAGTGGCTTCGGCATTGCCGGCCTGCGCAGTGGCTTGCCGCACCCGGGCTGCGCCCTCCAAGTTGAGCAAGGGCGCACGCAGGTTGATGCTTTGCACCGGCGCACGGTAATCTAGGTTGTTGGTTTTGGAGGCGCTACCCGCCACGTCGTATTGCTGGGTGCCTTGCACCGTTGTCTCGGTGATAGAGGCGCTCACCGTCGGGAGCACCCCGCTGCGAGCCAGCGGCACTGCCTGCTGGCCCGACGCGAGTGCGGCGCGGGCGGCCTGGAAACGGGCATCGTTCTCCAGGGCCGCGAGATAGGCTTTCTCAAACTCTCCGGCATGCGCTGCAGGCCAGCCCCCGCACAGGGCGAGACCGATGAGCGCAAGCCGGCGCAAGGAGGCAGGCAGACGTGTCATGGCTCGATGAGTGCCCGGTGCATCCGGTCCGTCAGTGGCTTGAGCAAGTAGCTCATGAAGGTGCGCTCCCCTGTCTTGATGAAAACATCCGCCGGCATGCCGGCCTTGACTTCCTGATGTTGCAATTTTTGCATTCCATCAGGGGTGACTTCAATAACCAGCTTGAAGTAGCTGGCATTCTGCCTTGAATCGTTGGCCGCATCGGCAGCAACCTGCACGACCCGGCCATCAATGCGCGGGGTGGTCGCCTGGTTGAGTGCACTGAACAAAATGCCCACGTCCATGCCCGGCTTGACCTTGTCAATCAGATTCGTGGCCAAGGGCGTTTCAATGCGTAAGACGTCGTCTTTGGGAAATATCTCCATCAAGGGCATGCCGTTGCTGACCACGCCGCCTATGGTGTGAACGCTCAGGCTCATGACCGTGCCACTGACAGGCGCGCGGACTTCGGCGTTGCGCACCTCAAACTCCAGGCCACGTAAGCGCGCCTCCATGGTGGCTGCTTCGCGCTGCACATCCGACAGTTGTGACTCGATATCTTTGCGTTGCTCTTGCTGTCGGGCAGCAATGCGGGCGCGCCCTTCGGCGATTGCCTGGCGGGTTTTGCCCGCGCTGTTGAGGTCTTCGGCCACACCGCCCTGGATGCTGGCATACAAGCGCTCTTGCTCTGACACCCGGTTGCGCGGAAAGAAGCCGTCGTCCGCCAGAGACTTCTGATTGCGCAACTCTTCACGCAACATGCGGCTTTGTGACTCTTTGGAGTATTTGGCCGCCTCCTGGCCCTGCACCTGAAACTCCAGCCCCCGCAAAGCGGCCTCCATGCTTTGCAGCTCATTGGCGCGCAATTGCCTGCGCGACTCCAAAAGACGGCTCTGCAATGCCATGACCTCAATGACCCGGGCGTCTTCACCCAGCTCCAGAAGCGCAGGCGGAAAGTCGATGGAGGCTCGCCCCTGCTGCTCAGCCGCCAGTCGGGCTTGCATGGCCATGGCTACGAGCCACTGCCCTTGCACTATGCTGAGTTGCGCGCGGGAGGTCGTGTCGTCCAAGCGAACCAGCACCTGGCCGGCCTGCACCTGGGCGCCGTCGCGCACCAGAATCTCGGCGACCTTGCCGCCGGTCAGGGGCTGCACCAGCTTGCGGCTCCCGCTCACCACCACGGTGCCGGAAGAGCTCACCGCAGCATCTAAGGGCGCCAAGGTAGCCCAGGCCATGAACCCGCCAAAGCCGAAGACCAGCAAGAGCCAGCCCCAGCGGATGGGCCGCGCGTCGTTCAGGTCGACGGAGACGCTCGAGCCGAAGGGGGTGTCGGGGATTGCGGTGCGCATATCAATCACCGAACTTCAGGTTAAAAGGCGGCATGCCACTGGGCCCCTCGGGCGGGGGCGTGGCGCTCGGTTTAGGCGGTGGCTCTGCGGCAGGCGCGGCGGTTTGGCGGTTGACCAGCACGGGGGGCACAGCACCCTTGGGTGGCCCGGCAGAGTTGGCCGCCGCCGGGGGCGCAGGCGGGGGCTCAATAGGTCGACCGTTAAGGGCCGCGAGTACGTCTTCACGCGGGCCATAGGCCGCAATCGTGCCCTCCCGCAGCACCATCAACTTGTTGGCAGCGCCCAACGCTGACGGGCGGTGCGTGATGATGACCGAGGTGCGCCCGCGGGAGGAGAGGCCCTGGATAGCGTCTGTCAGGGCTTTTTCACCGGCGTCGTCTAAATTGGAATTGGGTTCGTCCAGCACGACCAACACCGGGTCGCCATAAAGCGCCCGCGCCAGTGCAATGCGCTGCCGCTGGCCGCCCGATAGGGCCGCACCTGCCGCGCCCACGGGGGTGTCGTAGCCCTGGGGCAGGCGGAGTATTTGCTCGTGAAAACCCACCCGCTGCGCAGCCACCACAACCTGCTGGGGGTCGATGTCGCCGAAACGGGCAATGTTTTCAGCCACCGTGCCATCAAATAACTCAATATCCTGGGGCAGGTAGCCGACAAAGGGGCCGAGCTCCTGCTTGTTCCACCGGAAGAGGTCTGCGCCATCCAGCCGCACCGTGCCCGACACGGCCGGCCAGATACCGACCAACAGGCGCGCCAGGGTGGACTTGCCCGCCCCACTGGCACCAATGACGGCTACCGCGTCTCCAGCCTGGATTTGAAAGCTGATTTGTTTCAGGATGGCCGCACGCCCGCCGGGCGCCGCAGCAACCACATTTTCAAATGCCAACAGCCCGCTGGGCGCGGGCAAGCTCATGGGCTGGGGGCGCGGCGGGAACGCCAGCAGAATCTCCCGCAATCGCTGGTAGGCACTTCGGGCTGCCGCCAGTGAAGCCCAGTTACCGACCAAGCCTTCCGCAGGTGCCAAGGCCCGGCTAGTGAGCAGTGAGACCGCAATCATCATGCCGCCTGTCATACGCCCCTCCAGCACCAACAGCGCCGCCAGCCCCAGCGACAGGGACTGCATGGACACCCGCACAAACCGGGTCAGGTTCTCCATGACGGCGGCGCGGTCGCTGGCGCGGGCCTGCAAGCCGATTTCCTGGGTGTGCAGGCCTTGCCAGCGGCGCTGAATGTGGCCTAGCATGCCCATGGCCTCTATGACTTCAGCATTTTGCAAATGACTGCTGAGCTCGCGCTGGGATTGCATGTTGTACGTTTGTGCTTCGTCCAGCGCAGCGCGGGCCAGCTTCTGGTTCAGCCAGGTGATGGCTACCAACACCAGCGCCCCGGCCAGCGTAAAGGCGGCAGCCTCGGTCGAGAAAGACGCAATGATCAACAGGTAGAGCGGAGCCCAAGGGGCATCAAACACGGCAATCAGGCCCGGGCCGGTGAGCGTCTGCCGCAGGGTGGTGAGGTCCTGAAGCGGCTGGGTGCTGCTGTTGCCAGGCAGGCGCAATATGCGCTCAAAGGTGGCCCCCAGCACGCGCAAGCCCAGCAAATGGTCCAGTCGGGCACTGACGCGCACCAACACCCAGGCGCGAATGGTTTCGAGCGCGCCCATGAATAGAAAGGCTCCCACCACCAACAGGGTAAGCACGAGCAGGGTGGTTTCGTTGCGGCTGCCCAGCACCCGGTCGTAGACCTGCATCATGTAGAGCGAAGGCGCCAACATCATGAGGTTCAGGAAACCGCTGAACACCGCCACCGTCACAAACGCCGTGCGCAGCTGGCGCAGCGCGTGCCTCAGCTCGTCAGGGGGTGTGGGGGGCGAGGATGCCATGGAGGGAGATGGGTACGGGATAGAGCCAGTTCGGCCCCCATCTTACGTACGCCCCCATCCGGCAAGGCGCGAAACAGCGCCTGAAAAACCGTCGTTTTCTAGTGCAAAAACTGGCGTTGGCCTTCGAAGCGCTGCTCGCAATGCGCAAGCCAAGGCTCGGCAAGGTAGCGGATCTGGGCATCGTTGTGAAGAATGCGCTGCATGATGCGGGTTTTCTCTGCGCGGCTGGCTGCGTCCAGCTCTTCGCTACGTGCCCGCTGTCGCAGCTGCTCAATGAGCACCGCGCACGCGCCTTCGAAACGCATCACGCCATCCCAGTCTTCCGCCTTGGCGGCCTCCAACATTTTGGCGCTGCTGTCTTCAATGGCTTTATAGAAGTCGATCAGCATTTGTGGCATGAAAAAGTCCCCGCGCATCAGACTGGCTGCAAATATGCAGGGCCTTGGCCATTAATTTGCTTCCAGCCGTTGGAGACAGGCTCCATGACGCGCTGCACCTCTTCGAGAATGGACGCGTCACTTTTGAGGTTAGCAATAGTGAGGCGCTGCACGCAGTAGGTGTAGAGGTCGTGCAGGTTAGCGGCAAGCTCGCCGCCTTCTTGCAGATTGAGGGGGGCAATCAAGCCCTCTTCAAAAATGCGGACCGCATGGTTGATGTGCTTGCATTTGTTGGGGATGTCACCGTTCTGGATCGCCACACAGGCGCTGCCCAGGGTTTGCTGCAGTGCATCAAACAGAAGCACCACCAGCTTGTGGGGATCTGCATTGTCAACACTGGTCTCAATGCCAACGCGCTTGTAGGCAGAGGCGGAGCGGGAGCTGACGGAGGTAAACATGCTGCAATTCCTTGAGGAGATGCTTTAGTTATCGGCAGATGGTGCGACAAATCAAGTAATTCTCCTCGGGAATTGCATGGCTTCTTTGTTGCTACTATTTTTATAGCTGCTCGCGCATACTCCACAAGAGCCGAACGCCAATTAGACTTAAAAAATTTAACTAGTGGACCTGTTCCAGGTGGTGACCTGCTGCGCCACGTAGCTATTGAGGGCAGTCAAGCCAGCCATTTTGGTGTCCAGTGCGGAGTATTGGGCCTTTAGCCGAGCTTCCAGGTTGGTCGCGCGGGTATTGACCTTGGTTTGCTCGGCCGAGTTGAGGTCAATGGCCTTTTTCACAGCACTGGTTTTATTGGAGACGGTCCCCGCCGCCGCCAGCAAGCCATTTGCAAAGTCTTTAACACGCAATCCGAAACCATTGGTGGCGTCAGAGCCACCAAAGTTAGTAAACAACAGCTGAAGATTGGCTACATCGCTAAATGCGGATGTCAGCCGGGTGCTATTGAGTTCCAAGTCGCCGCCCAATTTGGCACTGATGCCCACATCCGCCAGCCGGGTAAAGGTGGAACCGGTCGCAGAAGTGGCTCCGACCAAACTGCGCAGCGCGCGTTGAAGACCGTTGGCCACGGAGTCCCCTTGCAGGGGGCCTGCGGTTTTGGTCGCTGCATCGTAGGCTGTAGCGTCATTCAGCGTTTGGTTCAACGCGTTATAGGCACTGATAAAGTCTTGAATGTTCTTGGTCATGCCCGCAGTGTCTTTGCCCACTGTGACATCTACTGCCGTGGTGGTCACCTGTGACAGGGTCAAGCTCAACCCATCGACGACATTGGTCAACGTATTTTTTGAAGAGGTCACCGCCACCCCATTGATGGTGGCTTCGGCGTTCTGCGGTGCCTGGTTCTGGGCCATGGCGAAGTTGCCAGTGGCGTAAGACAGACGAGACAAAATAGAGGGCACACTGATCGTGCCCCCGGTCCCCTCGGTTGCGGTGACGGTGAAAGCCCCATCCGTGCCGGTATTGGTAGCGCGCAGCATCAGATTTACTTTGCCGGATCCGTCTGAAATCACGCTCGCCGCGACCCCCAAACCGGAGACTGCATTGATTTTTGCAGCGATCTGGGCGAGCGTGCCCTCCCCGTCGGCAATGTTGATATTGACGGCAGCATTACTCCCGACTTGAATGGTTAACGTACCGTAACCCAATTGGTCCGTTGAGGCGGGCAGTGCGGGGCTACCCACCGCGGTAGGCAGCGCCAATGACTGAGCCTTAGCGAGTTTGGATACCTCGATGCTGTAAGAAGCCGCAGCAGCCCCAGTGCCCGCCGTTGCAGCGACGGCGGCAGTGTTTGAGGAGGTCGCCGTGGTTCCCTTCCAGCTCAGCACACTCCCCAACTTTGCAGCGGCAGTGGACAGAGTGGAAACCTGAGATTGGATGATGCCAACTGTAGAGAGCTGTGTCTGCAGCGTTGTGGCTTTAGATTGAAGCGCTTTGAGCGGCTGCTTTTCCAGCGCAGAGAGCTGCGAAATGATGCTGGTGACATCGAGACCGCTGCCTAAACCCGTTGATGAAATAGCCATACCGAACCTCCAGACTGTGACCAGCCATCATTATGGTGAAGCGCTTTGGCTTCTAAAGGCTCAATTAATCGGCATTCCCCCCTCAAACTGAAATCAAACGCCCATGAAAAAGGCGACGACCGGATGAACGGTCGTCGCCTGCTAGTTTTTCCGGCCACCGCGCTGCGGTAGCCGGGGACTGCGGTTAACGCAACAGGGCCAACACACCTTGTGGCAACTGGTTCGCCTGGGCCACCATCGCCGTACCGGCCTGCTGCAGAATCTGCGAGCGGGACAGGTTAGCAGTTTCTGCTGCGAAGTCAGCATCTTGAATGCGTGAGCGGGAGGCCGACAAGTTTTCGCTAGAGGTTTGCAGGTTGGTCACTGTGGACTCGAAGCGGTTTTGCACAGCACCCAATGCAGCGCGCTGGTCGCTGATCTGAGCCAATGCGGCATCGACCACTTTAAGGGCGCTGTTCGCACCGTCGACGGTACTCACCTTAAGTGCAGCGACTGTACTTAATGCACTTCCGTTAGCAGTCGCAGTCATCAAAGTAAAACCAGTAGTTTCAGTAGTCACGATAGAGAATCCTGACTTACCATCGAACGTCAACCCGCCCCCGATCGTGGCAGCTGCTGTACCCAACGCAGCTGTCACAGGTCCAGTCGACCCTTGTACTAAAGCGGTCCCAACACCGTCAGTAGCAGCTGCCTGGGTAGAGACAATTTTGATGTCATTTCCATCCAAATCTGTCAACACCAGCTTTCCCGCCTTATCAGATGTTGCAGTGATATTGGTTAAGCTAGACTGGGCATTGACAGCTTTTGCAATTGCAGACAGATCGGTTGCATCACTCACAGTTGCTGTAATTGCAACCGCGGTGGTGTTGGCTCCTTGGAGGGTGAAGGAGATCGCACCAGCAGTCACGCCTGTGAGCGTAGCCGTTGTCTTAGCTGTTGCAGTGATACCTGTTGACGCTGTATTGGTGTTCACCTTTCCCGCAATGGATTTTGCTGACTCATTGACAGCGACGCTCACTGAAGCGGTTGCGCCATTACCATTGAGAGTCAAAGTTTGAGCGGCTGTATTGTTTACAGCAGCCAAAGCGGCATTCGATATCGCTGTCGTAGTGGTTGTTCCAGTGATACTGGACAAGGTGTTGTTTCCTAAATCTGCCGCCTTCGCGCTACCGATGCCGACGTTGATAGTCTGGTTGGCATTAGCACCCACTTGGAACTGCGTTCCGGTCAAAGTTCCGTCCAACAGATTCAAACCGTTGAACTGGGTAGTGGTCGCAACACGGTTGATTTCCGAGGTGAGTTGGGTCACTTCATTTTGAATGGCCTCACGGTCGCTCGCACTGTTAGTGCCGTTGGCAGACTGCACCGCCAGCTCGCGAATACGCTGCAAGTTGGAGGAGATACTGCCTAACGCACCTTCAGCGGTTTGCGTAAGGGAGATCGCATCGTTGGAGTTCCGTGCCGCCTGTGTGAGACCACGAATCTGCGAGGTCATACGATCGCTAATCGCCAAACCGGCAGCATCGTCTTTAGCGCTGTTAATGCGCAGGCCAGAAGACAGTCGCTGCATAGAGGTCGACAGCGAAGACTGAGACATCGACAAGTTGCGTTGCGCAGTCAGCGACTGGATATTGGTATTGATGGTGGAAGCCATTTTGGTAACTCCTTAAAAAGACTCACTAAATCCGGCGGAATGCCGATCTCAACGCCAGCATTGCTGCTGACACCATGACCGGCGCACCCCAGGAGATGCCTTCCGGACGACGAGCCCGCTATGAACCCGTTGGTTTTGTTTTCGGGCGTTCTCAAAAAAACTTTAGGTGATTCGTCAACAGGCTTGCCTTATCACGCTGCTTTCGCTCAGAAAAAACGATCAAGCGGTTGTTTGCACCTCATTTCCCGAATTTAAGGGTTTACCCCTATAAAGATTGGCTAATCCGTTTGGATAAGGCCGCTTTTCCGGCCGCTTATTGCGTTTTTGTCAAAAACGTGAATCTCCAGAATTCAACCCATCGTTACTGATTGTCTGCAGGTACGCAGGCTTTGCAATCGGCGGCGACGCCGGTTCATTCTTTTTAGGAGTTTCGCAATGGCCTCAACTATCAACACCAATATCCAGTCGCTGACTGCGCAGCGCAATCTGTCTATGTCGCAGGCGTCTTTGACCACATCGATGCAGCGCTTGTCTTCGGGCTTGCGCATCAACAGCGCCAAAGACGACGCCGCCGGTTTGGCGATCAGCGACCGCATGACCTCGCAGATCCGCGGTCTGAACCAGGCAGCCCGCAACGCCAACGACGGCATTTCGTTGGCCCAGGTGGCTGAAGGCGCGCTGGGTAGCACCTCCAACAATCTGCAGCGTATTCGGGAACTCGCAGTGCAATCTGCGAACGGCACCAACAGCGCGAGCGACCGCTTGGCGCTGCAACAAGAAGTGCTGCAGCTCAAACAAGAGATTGCGCGCGTGGGCAGCCAAACGGAATTCAACGGTCTGAAGTTGCTCGACGGCAGCTACACCACCCAACAATTTCAAGTGGGTGCCAATGCCAACCAGACGATTGGTGTGAGCGTGACCAGTGCGCGTGCCATCGACATGGGCAACAACCTGGTGAACTCGCAGGCTACAGCACCCAGTATTGCAACTGCTGCGGTCGGTCCCAGCTTTGCGGGCGCAGTGAACGGCTTCCTGGCACAGACTCTGACACTGGCTGGCAATGGAACCGTGAACACCATTCCCGCAACCGGCACCTTGGCCGGTGGCAGCAGCGCCAAGGCGGTCGCAACCGCCGTGAATGCTTTCACTGCGCTGAGTGGTGTGACGGCCGTAGCAACGACCAAGGCAACCATTTCGAATGTGACCATGGGTTCGGTGCAGTTCCAACTGCAGGGCAGCAATCTTCCGCCAGCCAGTCCGATTACGGTTTCCGCGACTGTGAACAACGCCAGCGATCTGGCCCCCTTGGCCCAAGCCATTAATGCGCAAAGCGGCACCACCGGCATTACTGCGGTTGCAGACAAAACCGGTAACCTGGTTCTAACGCAAGCGGATGGCGATGACATCAAGATCTTGAACCTCAACACCACCGGCGGCCTGACAGGTGCCAGCATGGTCGGCGAGGACACCCTGACCCCGGTAAGCTTTCAACCTGCCACAGGCGGAACTGCCACAGCCACAAGTGATATCGCCGTTGCCGTTGGAGGGAAAGTCGCCCTGAACTCCTCAGCGGGTTTCACGTTGACCAGCACCGACACCACCGGAACCTTGGTTGCAGGCGGTAGCGCTGGCAGCGCGCTGTCCTCCGTGGCAGAGATCGACATCAGTACCCAGGCAGGTGCCAATGCAGCACTCCTGGTGGTGGATGGCGCACTCGCCTCGGTCAGCGCCAACCGCGCCCAGCTCGGTGCGGTGCAAAACCGGTTTTTGACGACCATTGAGAATCTGCAAACCAACAGCGAGAACCTGTCGGCCTCGCGCTCACGGATTCAAGATGCGGACTTCGCCATGGAAACCGCCAATCTGTCTCGCACTCAGATCCTGCAACAAGCCGGCACCGCCATGGTAGCGCAGGCCAATCAGTTGCCACAGGGCGTGCTGCAGTTGCTCAAGGGCTAAGTCGGGGGCCCTCCCCGGCTTAGGCCGAGACTCCTTACTCATGGGCTTGCACCCACGCGCTCGCAGGAGCGGGTCTGCACACACACGACTGGCATTCTGTGCTTCAGTTATGGATCAACACGCCGATATGTCTCTCAGCGCATGCCGCCTTGGCAGGCCTGTTTCCGTTGAGCTTTTGCGTTTGTAGGCAATCTTCCTACACGCTGCTCCGGTGCGCCTGACACGCGGATTAGACAAATTCCGATTCAAGTTTTAACCCCCCCCGCCCAGAATTCGCTCCATGGTGATTCAAACGAATTGCCCCCAACTCAGGAGCTGAATCATGCGCAACGACCAAATCCTCGCCGAGATCCGCGAAGCCAACATGACCTATCTCATGCTGGCGCAAACTCTCATCCGCCAAGACAAAGCTGAAGCGCTGTTCCGCTTGGGCATGTCCGAAGAGGCGGCCGACATGATCGGGGCACTCTCCCCTGCGCAAATCATGCGTATTGCTTCGGGCAACATGCTGCTGTGCCGCTTCCGGGTCGATGACGACATTGTGTGGAACCTGCTGACCAACCACTCGGTCAACAAAGTGGATAACGACGCCACCACCAAGCTGCACGCCAGCATTCTGATGGCCGGCCGTTTCGCCGAAGCCGTCTAAGCCCCCGCCTCACCCGTTTTCGCCCAGGAGCAGCACCATGGCCACCCAAAAAAGTGTTTTGAACGATTCCAAGCAAGTGGAACGCGCAGTGTCTTTAATTCAGTTGGGCGCACGCCTGCAAGTGCTGGAGAGCGAAACCGAGTTGTCCTACGAGCGCTTGTTGCGCCTGTACAAAGAAGTGGCCGGCCGCTCCCCCAGCAAAGGCCAGTTGCCGTTCTCGACCGAGTGGTTCCTGACCTGGCAGCCCAACATTCATGCGTCGCTGTTTCAAAACACCTACGAGTACCTCACCAAAGTGAGTGCCATGGAAGACATCGACGCCATCATGGCCGCCTATCGTCTTTACACCGAGCAAATCTCTGCCTGCGGCGTGGAGCCATTGCTCTCCATCACCCGCGCTTGGCGCCTGGTGAAGTTCATCGACAACAACATGTTGTCCATGACCAAGTGCTCTAAATGCGGCGGGCACTTTGTGTCCGAAGCCTACGAAAACTCCCGCCACTTTGAATGCGGTCTCTGCAGCCCGCCTGCCCGCGCCGGCAAAGGCGCGTCCAGCGGAGGCATACTGCTCCACTAAGCTACTAAATTGATAGCTACTCGCGCATACATTCATTGGGCCAGAGCCCCATTTGGCAACAAATTACGCCCACCTGGTGCGGCGGGCGATATGATGGGACTAGGCCTGAAAAGTCCTGTTGTTCAACCCTTGAGACTCGTGGCGTCCCTGTCACAATGAAACTATGTTTGTAATCATTGGCTGGCTTGTCTGTTTGGGCTGTGTGTTCGGCGTGTACGCCATGCACGGTGGAAATATGGGCGTGATTCTGAAGGCATTGCCTTTTGAAATGCTCACGATCGGTGGGGCGACGATTGGCGCCTTTATTGCAAACAACCAGATGAAGGTCATTAAAAAGACCATGGCCGGGCTCGGTGCCTGCTTTAAAGGCAGCAAGTACACCAAAGCGCGCTACATGGAGTTGCTGGCACTCCTCTTCGACATATTGCAAAAGGCCCGCAAAGAGGGCCTGATGGCGATTGAAAAAGATGTGGAAGAACCAGAGCAGTCGGAGATTTTCAAAAAATACCCCACCGTCGGTAGCGATCACCATGTGGTGGAGTTCATTACCGACTACTTGCGCATGATGGTGTCGGGCAACCTGAACGCCCACGAGATTGAGTCCATCATGGACAGTGAGATCGAAACCCACCACCACGAAGAACACTCAGCGGTTGCCGCCATCCAGCGTATTGCAGGCGGCTTGCCCGCGTTCGGTATCGTGGCGGCGGTGTTGGGGGTAGTGAATACCATGGGCTCAGTGGGCCAACCGCCGGCTGTGCTGGGCGGCATGATCGGCTCCGCGCTGGTGGGCACCTTCCTCGGGATCTTGCTGGCTTATGCGTTTGCCGAACCTTTGGCAGGCCTGCTGGAACAAAAAGTCGAAGAAGGCAGCAAGGAATTCCAGTGCATCAAGACCACCTTGTTGGCGAGCATGCAGGGCTACAACCCGTCTACCGCCATTGAATTCGGCCGCAAAGTGCTCTATTCCACCGAACGACCCACCTTCGGTGAATTGGAGGCACATGTCAAAAAGAAATAAGGGCGGGAGCTTCTGAGCATGGCAGGAGACGCCAAGAAACTCCAACCGATCATCATCAAGCGGGTCAAAAAGGGCGGCCACGCTTCGCATGGCGGCGCCTGGAAGATCGCATACGCCGACTTCGTAACGGCCATGATGGCGTTCTTTTTGCTCATGTGGCTGCTCGGCAGCACGAGCGAAGGCGACAAAAAGGGCATTTCCGATTATTTCCAATCCCCCTTGAAGGTTGCCCTCCAAGGCGGCGCGGGTGCAGGCGCCAGCAACAGCGTGATTACCGGTGGTGGTAACGACCTCACGCAAGCCGCAGGCCAAACCAAGCGCGGCGAAGGTTCGGACTCAAAAGCCAAGAAGAGCGCGGGGGATCAGCGCAAGATCGAACGCGCCAAGAAAGACGCCCAGACTTTGGCCGCGCTGGCAGCCAAGATCGCGAGCTCCATCTCCAGCAACCCGAAGATGGCGGAGTTCAGCTCGCAAATCAAACTCGAAATCACGCCCGACGGCTTGCAAATCCAGATTGTGGACGACCAGCGCCGCCCGATGTTTGACATCGGCAGCTCCTCAGTGAAGCCCTATATGCGTGACATCCTGAAAGAAATCGGCATCACCTTGTCAGATGTAGACAATAAAATTAGCTTGGACGGACACACCGACCAGGCGCCTTATGGCAACGCAGCCCGCGGATACAGCAACTGGGAGCTGTCGGCAGACCGAGCGAACGCCAGTCGCCGTGAGCTCATTGCCGCGGGTATGCCGGAAGATAAGCTGGCCCGGGTGGTGGGCATGGCGTCGAGTTTGCTCGCAGATACGCAAAATCCCTTGAGTGCAGCAAATCGCCGCATTAGTATCTTGGTCATGACCAAAGAGGCAGAAGAACGCCTCTTGGGCGGTGCCGTTATTCCACTGGAAGAAGAGGTGACATCAGCCGCCCCCGCGGAAGGAACATCGAAAGCCAGTCCGTGAAATCTCTAAAATTCAGTCATACTCGTTAAAATTGAAAACCGTACGGCCAAAGGTTACCTATGTCTAAAGAATTGCGCTTTCTCATCGTCGACGATTTCTCCACCATGCGACGGATCGTGCGAAATCTCTTGAAAGAAAGCGGCTACGCAGACGCAGACGAAGCAGAAGACGGCGTTGCCGCCTTGCAAAAGCTTCGTAACAGCACGTTTGACTTCGTGGTGAGCGACATCAACATGCCCAATATGAATGGGTTCCAGTTGCTGGCCGAAATCAAGAAAGACGAAAAGCTCAAGCACATTCCCGTATTGATGGTGACCGCCGAAGCCCGCAAAGAAGACATCGTGCTCGCTGCGCAGCAAGGCGCCTCCGGCTACATCGTGAAGCCGTTCACCAAGGCGACGCTGGAAGACAAGGTCAACCACATTCTCACCAAAATGGGATTGAAGTAATCATGTCGACAGAACCCACTCCCTCCACACCGGCACTGAGTACCGTAGAAGTTCACCAGCAACTCGGCGCACTGACCCGCCAATTGCACGACTCTTTGAATGGACTGGGTCTGGCCGACAAAGTAAAAGACTGGGCCGGCGAACTACCCGATGCCAAAAGCCGCTTGTCTTACATTGCGCGCCTGACAGGGCAAGCTGCGGAGAAAGTACTCAATCAAGTAGACCAAGCCAAAGAGCAGCATGACTTCATTGCCTCTGAAACACGGCGTATCGGTGAGCTGATCGTCAAGGACCCGGTTGCCGCAGTGGCCAAGGGCCATGTGATGAACTTTATTAGCGATGTAGACCAGGCCAGCAAGAAAGTGGATGCCCATCTGACCGAAATCATGATGGCCCAGGACTTTCACGACCTCACCGGCCAGGTGATTGCCAAAGTGGTGAACTTGGCAGCGACCATCGAAGAGCAGCTGGTGCTGTTGCTGATTCAGACCGCGCCCCCGGACGCAGCTGCCAAAACCGCGGCCCCGGCGGAATACGTGCCGGCGCTGGCGGGCCCGGTAGTAGATGGCCAGACCAACCAGGAAGTGGTTACCGACCAGTCGCAAGTGGATGACTTGCTGGCGAGCCTGGGCTTCTAAACTGCCTGAATGAAGGGGCAGAAAGCCCCTCTTTTCACCCTTTAGTTTCAGAGGGTGCTCGCGACAATGGTGAGAACACGAGAGTCTCACCACCATGGAACAAGGCAGTCAAGATCGCAATTTACCGGCTTCCGAAAGAAAGCTGCAAAAAGCACGCGACGACGGCCAAGTCAGCCGCTCGCAGGACCTTTCGCACCTCGCTGTGCTGGGCGCCGGCGCGGTAGCCGTACTCTCTCTCTCCCCTATTTTGTTTGAGCAACTCAAACTCAGCATGATTCAGCAGCTGAGTTTTGATGCAGAGGCCGTGCGCCGGACCGGCACGATGGTGCAACGCCTGGGCGACGCAAGCACCATAGGCACCGCGGGCTGCGTGGCATTCGCAGCAGTGGTGATGACGGCTGCAATTCTGGCGGCCATTGCATCCGGCGGGTGGGTGAACAGCCTCAAGCCCCTGATGCCGGATTTCTCGCGCCTGAACCCGCTGTCTGGGTTCGCCAACATGTTTTCTAAAAAGAAACTGCTCGACACCGCGAAGATGACTTTGATGACCGGCATCTTGTTCGCGATTGCAGTTGGCTTTTTGAAAAGCGGAATGCAAGACATGGCGGCCATGCTGCTGCAGCCTTCGCCGGCCGCCATTAACCACTTGATGCAGTGGATGACAGGCGGCTTGGGGCTGATGTTGCTGGTCATTCTGTTGGCAGCCATGGTGGACGTGCCGCTGCAGATGTTTCTGCACAAAGACCAGATGAAGATGTCGCACCAAGAGGTGAAGGAAGAGGGCAAGGAGTCCGACGGCAACCCTCAACTCAAGGGGAAAATCCGCCAAAAGCAACGCGAGCTGGCCCAGAAAAGCAGCGTGGGCGCGGTGCCCAAGGCAGATTTCATTGTCATGAACCCGACCCACTTTGCGGTCGCTATCCGCTACGACGAAGCCACCATGCGGGCTCCGCGTGTGATTTCAAAAGGCGCTGACTTGCTGGCGATGCGGATTCGCGATGTTGCGAAGCAGCACTCGATTCCGGTGTTGCAGTCCCCCATGCTGGCGCGCGCTTTGTATGCCAACGCGGAGTTGGATCAGGACATTCCGGCGACGCTGTACACCGCGGTGGCCCAGGTTCTGGCCTATGTCTATCGCTTGCGGGCGGCCTTGCGCGGTGAAGGCACGATGCCGACCGAAGTGCCGCAACCGTTTGTTCCGCCGGAACTTGACCCCCTGTCCAAGACCGTGAAGGCAGCACCCGTATGAACGCCCAACTCAAATCCTTCCAGCAGTGGTACGCCGCGAATGCCGGCGTGATGCAAGGCGCCGCAGCCCCCATGCTGGTAGTCGCCATTCTCGCCATGATGGTGTTGCCCATGCCTCCGCTGCTGCTGGACATGTTCTTCACCATCAATATTGCGGTCGCCCTGATGGTGATGATGGTGGCGGCCTACATGGTTCGACCACTGGACTTCGCAGCATTTCCCTCGGTGTTGCTGCTGACCACCCTGATGCGCCTATCGTTAAACGTGGCGTCCACCCGTGTTGTGCTCCTAGAGGGCCACACAGGCCCGGGCGCTGCCGGTGCGGTGATTGAGGCGTTCGGCCACTTTCTGATCGGCGGCAACTTTGCGGTGGGTTTGATTGTGTTTGCCATTCTGGTGGTGATCAACTTTGTAGTGGTAACCAAGGGCTCTGAACGTATTGCGGAAGTGTCCGCCCGCTTCACCTTGGATGCGATGCCCGGCAAACAAATGGCGGTAGATGCGGATTTGAACGCTGGCTTGATCGATGAAAAAGAGGCCAAGCGGCGTCGGGCCGAGATCGGCGAAGAGGCCGAATTTTTCGGCTCCATGGACGGTGCCTCCAAATTTGTGCGCGGCGACGCGATTGCCGGCATTTTGATTCTGCTGATCAACATCTTTGGTGGTTTCGCGATCGGCATACTGCAGCACGACCTGAGCGCATCTCAGGCCGCCAACTCCTACATTCTGCTGGCGGTAGGTGATGCGCTGGTTGCGCAGATTCCGGGTTTGCTCATTTCCGTAGCGGCTGCCATGGTGGTGTCGCGGGTGGGTAAAGACAAAGACATCGGTAAGCAAATTGTGGGGCAGATGTTTGTGTCCCCCAAGGTGCTGGGTATCACGGCCACGATCATGGTGATCCTGGGCCTGATTCCCAACATGCCCCATTTTGTTTTTCTGTCGATTGGCGCCGTGCTGGCATATGGCGCCTGGGCGCTTGCCAACAAGCCGGTTCCGGTGGAGGCAGATGTCGCCCCCGCCGCCGCCACCGGGGACGGAGATGCCACGTGGGATGATCTGCAGCCGGTTGACCAGCTCGGCCTGGAGCTCGGTTATCGCCTGATCGCACTGGTAGACAAAACCCGCCAAGGCGATTTGCTAAACCGCATCAAGGGTGTGCGCAGAAAGTTCGCGCAAGAGGTTGGCTTTTTGCCACCGTCTGTGCATGTGCGGGACAACCTGGAGCTCAAACCCAGCGGCTACCGGATCACCCTGCGTGGAGTGATCGTGGGCGAAGGAGAGGCATTCCCCGGCAATTACCTGGCGATCAACCCCGGAGGCATCACAACCCCGTTGATCGGCACCGCCACTACGGACCCGGCTTTTGGACTCCCTGCACACTGGATCGACGAACGCCAGAAGGAAGCCGCGCAAATGGCCGGATTTACCGTGGTTGATTCTGAGACTGTCATGGCAACCCATTTGTCACACTTGATGCAAGTCCAGGCCTCCAAGCTATTGAGCCGGACAGAAACACAACAATTGGTAGAGCACGTGGCAAAACTGGCCCCCAAACTGATCGAAGAGGTCGTACCGAAGATGGTCTCCGTGGCCGTCTTTCAAAAGGTGCTGCAGCTGCTGCTGGACGAGTCGGTGCACATCCGCGACATCCGCACCATCATCGAATCCATCGCCGAGCATGCGCCGGCCACCACGGACCCGGTGGAGCTTGCAAAGCGGGTGCGGGTGGCGTTGTCGCCCGCCATCGTTCAGCAGATTTACGGCCCGACCCGCGAACTCAATGTGATTGCGATCGACCCCGGCCTGGAGCGCTTGCTGGTGCAGGCCCTCGGTAGTGCTTCCGGCTCCGCACTGGACCCGGGTGTTGCCGATATGTTGAGCCGCAATGCCGCAGAGACCGCCATGAAACAAGAGGAAATCGGAGTGCCGGCCTGCCTGCTGGTGCCTGACCAGATTCGGGGTGCCATCTCCCGCCTGGTGCGACGCGTTGCCCCTCGCCTACAGGTGCTCGGCCACAGTGAAATTCCAGAAACCCACACCATCCGTATCGGTCCGATTTTGAGAGGCGCCACATCATGAACGTCCAACGCTTTACTGCCGCCACTTCCCGCGAAGCACTGGCCAAGGCCCGCCAAGCCTTTGGCGAGGGAACCCTGATTCTGTCGAACCGACCGACTGCCAATGGTGTAGAAGTCGTTGCTACCGCTGAAGAGAGCCTGGCCACTCTGGATGCGGCTGTCGGCAGCGCCGGCGCACGCTCTGGCAGCGGCGGATCTCAGCGCAAATCGCCACCGAGCTATCGCGAAGTGGCCAGCAAGGTGGAAGAGGATGCCGAGCAACTGGCCATGAGCACCCTGTCTTTTCAAGACTACGTGCGTGAGCGCATGATGCGCCGGCGTGCGGAGGCCATGCAAGCACCCGCAGCCGTGCCGCAGATGATTCCCGCCCCCATGCCGGCCCCGGCACCGCTGGAGCGCCCGAAGCCCACACTGACCCAGCGCATCGCCATCGATATTGAGGCCCAGCCCAAGCGGTCAGCGCCTGTACGCAAGCCGGCTCCGGCTGCCCAAGCACCTGCCGTTAACAAGATCGTGATGGATGAGCTGCACGCCATGAAGGAGTTGATCGAAGACCGCTTCAACACACTCACCTGGTTGGGTCAGGCAAAACAAAATCCGATCCAGTCCAACATGATGTTGAAGATGATCCGCGCAGGCTATTCGCCCACCCTGTCGCGCGCCATCCTGGAGCGCCTGCCCGAAGACATGGATGCCTCCGAATCGGTTCGCTGGGTCCTGGATGTGCTCGAACGCAACTTGCACACCGATGCAGCCATCCCTGCGCTCCACGAAGAAGGTGGTGTGTTCGCCCTCATTGGCGCTACCGGTGTGGGCAAGACCACCACCGCAGCCAAACTGGCCGGACTGTGCGCCCGCACCCACGGCCCGGGCAGCGTAGGACTGATTACCCTGGACACCTACCGTATCGGAGCGCACGAGCAACTCCGCGCTTACGGAAAGATGCTGGGCGTGGTTGCCCACCTGGCGCATGACCAGGCAGCCCTGCAAGATCTCTTGAGTCTGTTGTCCAACAAGCAGATGGTTCTGATCGACACCACGGGCATTGCCCCCCGCGACCCCCGCAAGCGCGAGCTCCTGGAGTTGCTGGACTTGCCCGAAATCAAACGCCTGCTCGTCCTGAATGCCGGCGGCCACGGCGACACGCTAGATGAAGCCGTGGGCTGCTTCAAGACGGGTGAAACACAGCAGGTCATTCTGTCCAAGACCGATGAGGCCGTTAAGTTAGGCCCGTCTATAGATGCCTGCATCCGGCATCAGTTGATGCTGCGCGGCACGACCACCGGTCAACGCGTGCCTGAGGACTGGGAGCCAGCAGTCGCAGCCAAGCTGGTTCGCGCGTCCATGCGGAGCACGGGTGCTTCGGCCTACGACCCGAAAACGACAGACCTTAGCTTCTTCTTCAGCCAACCTGCCAACACCACTTCACACAAGGGGCGCATGAATGCTTGACAGACCTCCGAACCAGGCAGCCGGCTTGATGGACTTTGCCGTCCCGCACACGCCCAAACTCCTGGCCATGGTCAGCCATGGCGACGAACACGCAGAACTTCCTCTGCTACTTCGTGTCTGCGGTGCTTTGGTCACCTTCGGCTACACCGTCACGGTGTTGGACGGCTCCGTCCTGGAAACCGCAGAAAACCCGGGTCTGGAGCAGCTGCTGAACTTTACCTTTGCATCGCCAGCAGCAACCGAGAGCCCGGCGTGGAGCATCCTGCCCGCCGGCCTTGGGCTGCAGAGCCTTGCGGCCGCCCACAAACACGGGGGCCCGGGCATCGGCGATTGCGGATCCTTCTTTCCCCACGAAAGCATTGTGATTGTGTATGCCAACGCCCACAGCCTGACACCCTTGGTCAAGGGCAGTCGTATCCGGCCCTTGCTGGCCATGTCGGCCGCAAAAACCTCGCTGCTGACCACCTATCTCGCACTCAAACGCTTGTTGCTGAAAGCCAAAGTTGAGCCTACTATCGTTAATATGGTGGACCCCACGAAACCGGCTAAAACAGGCACCAAATCACCCACGAGCCTCAGTGATTGTGCGAAGTATTTTTTGAATTACGACATATCTCCCGTGCACATCAGGGCACCCGTCGGTGACGAACTGCCTTCGCCCAGCATTGAGCGATTGGCGTTGGGACTGCTAGAAAGTGCCCTGCCACTGGAAGCCGGCTGGGCCTACGCCCCGCACCAACAGAGCCGTCGGGCCTTCAGCAGCGCAGTTCCCGCAGGGAGACATTGATGTATACCGCCAAAGGGCAACTCGACCGCTCCGCACTGATCAAGCAATACCAACCATTGGTGCGCCGCCTGGCCCACCACATGATGGCCAAATTGCCGCCCAGTGTGGAGGTAGACGACCTGATTCAGGTCGGATTAATCGGCCTGTCCGACGCACTATCCCGCTACGAGGCATCGCAGGGCGTTCAGTTCGAAACCTTCGCCACCCAGCGCATCCGTGGCGCCATGCTCGACGAGCTTCGCGAGAACGACTGGATGTCGCGGGGTTCGCGCAAGAGCCAAAAAGAAATCGAGACCGCCCTGCGCAAGCTGGAGCACAAGTTGGGCCGGAGCCCGGCGGAGTCTGAAATCGCTGCAGAACTCGGCATGTCTCTGCCGGACTACCAGTCGCTGCTCGGCAAGGTCCGGGGTACCCAGTTGGTGTACCTGGAAGACATGTCGCGCCGCAATGAAGACGACGACACCTACCTCGACCGCCACGTCGCCGACCAGGACGCCGATCCGCTCAATATGTTGCGCGACCAGCGCTTGCGACAGTCGCTGGTGGACGCCATCAAGGGGCTGCCGGAGCGCGAGCAGTACATCATGAGCATGTATTACGAGCAGGATATGAATCTGAAAGAAATCGCTGCCGTGCTGGATGTGACTGAGTCACGGGTGTGCCAGTTACACAGCCAATCTATCGCCCGGCTACGCGCCAAAATGCGCGCCCATTGATGGCACTACCTCAACAAAAAAGGGCCTCACGGCCCTTTTTTTTCGGATGAACTTCGGTGGTCTCAAACCGCCATTGGGCTTAAGCGGCCGGACGACTTGGGGCCGGCCCCATAAGCACCACCACCTGCGTAGGTAGGGTCCATGGTTGCGGGCACCACCAGATTGAGTGTCTGCTCCACCAGCATGGCGCGTCGCAACAGGTTTGCGCGTACGACCTGGAAACCTTCAGCCAATGCCTTGATCCGCGCAGTGACGACCGCGTCGTTCAGGCCTTGGCGCTGCCATTGTTGCCAGACCTCTGCGAGATTGATGGATAGTTTTTGAACCTGCTCGGACAGCGCAGGCAATACCTCGATATCACCGGCCGCAACAGCGACTGCCAGTTGATTGAAATGACTTTCCAGCGCGTCGAAATAAGAATCCGGACTGAACGTATTCATGGTGTCACCTTTGCATCAAATGAAATGCACAGGTGACCCCCATTTACCGGGTGGTGCGGTTCAACATTTCCTGCGCGTTGGACAAAAGCTTGTCGGCAATGGCTTCGGCATTCACCGTGAACGAGCCGTCCTGGATGGAAGCGCGTACGGACTCTACCTTCGCCATGTCGACATCTGCCGCTTCGCTGCGCTCCGGTTTTTCCAAGGCGCGCGCCGCGGTGGACACCGTCACCGCCACGCCGGCGGACCGGGTGCTCTGGGTGGCGTTGGTGTTCGCATTGGCCGCCGCATTGCTGCTCTGCGCAGCCTTTTGGGCAGCACCGGACACCGTAGATGTTACGGAAGCGGGTAATTCTGAGGGTTGACCAATTTTCATCGCGTTCTCCAAAACTACGGTAAGCGTAGCCTCGTACGAATGTTATCGGTCCGTGCGGTGTGAACTTTAGGGATATTTGCACAATGTTTGCCCCTAAAGATCAATTTTCACTGTGCGGACATCCAGTACGGTACCCGTGGTGACCCGCCCGTTGTCCATTTTTACGCGCGCCTGTTGCCCGATCACGCCCGCCGAGAGCGCTTGGGCCTCACTGGAAATCTGAAAACCCGGCCCCTGGGCCACAATTTTGACCGAAGCCCCCGCCTGAAACACCTGCGTCGGCCGGAGCATCCCTTGCCGCAAAGCCTGACCGGTCGTCAGCACGCGTGAGGCGGTCTGACCCAGCCACGCAGAGCGCTCGGTGAGCACTGCCGCAGGCTCCTCGGCCCAATCGACCTCGCCGCGGATGATGTCGCCGTCGTTCACGTTGACCCCCGCTGCCAGCTGGTTTTTTACCACCCAGGCTTCCCCCCAGGCGCGCACGGTCACGGGCAGCGTGATATTCCAGCGGCTCATGCCGTCTACACACTTCACCCCTAAGCGACTGCGCCCCCACAAACGGGAGCCGGGCGGAACATAGACCTCCATATTCCCGCAGGCTGCGAGCCGGACCCGACTGTCCAAGGCGCCGACCTGAACCTCCATCCGGAGGGGGGATCCGCCGGGTCGTTGAGACTTCAACACCGCGTCGCCCGCCCATTGCTGCGCCAGCGTCTGCACACTGAGTGCGCTTTGCTCTTGGGCCACGACCGGCGAAGCCCACACGGACAGAGCCGCCGCCACCAGCCAGGGTGCGCGCGCAAGATAGAAAGGGGGATGACGGGTTGGCATAGCAGGCTCCAGTAATGGCACTGACTATAGGAATCCGGTCGCCCCACGAAGCCCGCAAATACGCAGCTTTCCTCGCCTTATTCCAAAGCTCAAAAATTAAAGCTTTTTCCATAATTGCCTCACGTCGCGAGCCGGGGTCCTTCCCGGGGAGCGAATGCCATCAGCCGAGGTGCCTATGTTCTCCAACCTAACCAATGCTTTGGATTTCCAATCAAAGGGATTGGTGCTGCGCGCAGAACGACAACGCGTCATTGCCAGCAACATCGCCAATGCCGACACGCCCGGTTACTCCGGACGCGACTTCGACTTTAAGAAGGCCATGGCGGAGGCGACTTCGGGCCCGGCCATGCCCTTGGCAAATCCATCGAGCGGCAAATCGCTGGATGGCACTACCAATAGCCGCCACATTCCTCTCAGCACCATCGAAGGCTCCTCCATCGGTGACAACAGCAAGCTGGGCTACACGATCCAAACCCAACCCGCCATGGATGGCAACAGTGTTGATCTGGACCGCGAGCGCGCCAACTTTGTAGACAACTCGGTCCGCTACGAGGCCACGCTCCGTTTCATTAACGGCTCTTCCCGAACAATCTTGAGCGCTATTCAAGGCCAGTAGGCATTGAATTAGACCGAGGAGACCCACCATGTCCATGTTTTCCATCTTCAACGTCAGCGGTAGCGCCGTCAGTGCGCAGTCGCAGCGCCTCAACGTCGTCGCCAGTAATCTGGCCAATGCGGACGCCGTGGCAGGGCCCGATGGTCAGGGCTACAAAAGCCGCCAGGTGGTGTTTGAAACCGTGCCCATGGGCTCCGAAGCCTCGGCCGGGGTCAAAGTCAACGCTATCAAAGAGAGCAACGAGCCTTTGCGCAAGGTGCACAACCCGCTGCACCCTTCCGCCGATGCAGAGGGATATGTCACCCAATCGAACGTGAACCCCGTGGAAGAAATGGTCAACATGATTTCCGCCTCGCGTTCGTACCAGAACAACGTTGAAGTGATGAACACCGCCAAAACGCTGCTGCTCAAGACGCTGCAGATGGGTCAATAACCCCTAAGGAACACACCATGGCCACCGCAGTCAGCAACGCCACCTCGCTCACCGGCACCGGCGCCACCACCAGTGGCATCGTGAGTGCGCAGGAGCAAACCGATCGCTTTATGAAGCTCCTGGTCGCACAGCTCAATAACCAGGACCCGATGAACCCTATGGACAACGCCCAGATGACGAGTCAGATCGCGCAGATCAATACCGTCTCCGGCATCCAGGAACTCAATGCCACCATGCAAAGCATGGCCGCCCAGTTCACCTCTATGCAGGTTCTACAGGGCGCCAGCATGGTGGGGCATGGCGTCCTCGTGGAGTCCAACACCTTGTCGGTCGATGGCGGCGCCGCCAAGGGCGCCATCAACTTGGCAAGCAAGGCCGACAAAGTCACGGTGGACATCAAAACAGCGGGCGGGCAGTTGCTGGAGACCATCAACCTCGGCGCACTCCCGGCAGGTCAAAGCAACTTCCAGTGGGATGCCTCCAAATACAGCGGTCTGACCAGTGCCACCTTCAAGGTCAATGCGACACAAGGCGGCAATACCGTGAAGTCCACCGACATGGCCCAAGACACCGTCACCGCGGTCGGCACCGACAACGGAGCCATGTCGCTCCAGCTCAAAGGCCGCACCGCCGTGACCTACAGCGCCATCAAGTCCATTCTCTAACACTGCATTTCCAAGAGGTAACTCCCATGAGCTTTCAAACAGGACTCTCCGGCCTCAACGGCGCCAGCAAAAGTCTGGACGTGATCGGCAACAACATCGCCAATGCGAACACCGTCGGCATGAAGTACTCGCGCACCGAGTTTTCAGCGCTGGTGGCGGGCCAGTTGGGCGCCGCGGGCGGCAGCACGAGCACGACGCCGGGTATCGGGGTAGCCGTAGGCAATATTGCGCAACAGTTCACCCAGGGCAACATTTCGATCACCGGCAATAACTTGGATGTGGCCATCAATGGCGGTGGCTTCTTTCAGATCACCCTGCCTGACCAGTCCACCGCCTACACGCGGGATGGCCAATTCAAGCTGGACTCGAGTGGCAACTTGATTACCAACGGCGGCGCCAACGTCATGGGCTACCCCACCGACTTGCTGGGAAACCGCACCAGTATCACGCCGCAGAACATGACGATTCCCACCAACGCACCGATTCCTGCGCAGGCAACCACCGCGATCACGGCGGAATTCAATCTCGATGCCCGCACCAAGCCCGCGATCCAGAGTACCCCTCCAACGCCTATTTCGACCTACGGCACCACCATGACCGCCTTCGATTCCCAAGGCAATGAGGTCCCCGTGAGCCTGTACTTTGTAAAACGCGGGCCGGATACCACCGTTAACCCCGCGGTGACGGTAGATACGTGGGATGTGTTCGATGCCAACACCGTTGCGGCCGGTACCACCGCCATGAATACCAATGCCGCGCGATACGCAACGCACACCGCCAATGTGGCCTACAACACGGCCAACCCTGCACCGGCAGACCAGAAGCCCACCTTTGCGGCAGCCGGTACCGGTGCCTTTGTGGCACCGGCTCTCACGATCGTGGCTACAGGCGCGCTTTTTCAATTGAATTACGACGTTAACGGCAAGCTGACATCGCCCCTGGCCACCCAGACACTGACCCTGAATTCTCCGAACACGGCCATTGGCCCCTTCACGACCACCTTGGACCTCTCCAAGACAACCCAGTACGGCACGACCTTTGCAGTGTCCAACCTCACCCAAGACGGATACACCGCAGGTGACCTCACCGGTATCTCCATCGATGAAAGCGGCGTCATCACGACCCGCTACTCCAATGGGGAGTCCCAGGCGCGCGGCCAGCTCTTGCTGGCAGATTTCCGCAACGTGCAAGGTCTCACCCAGATCGGCGGTGGCAACTGGACGGAGTCCTTTGCATCCGGGCAGCCCGTATTGGGCAACCCGGGTCTCGGCAAGTTCGGCGGCCTGCGCTCCGGCTCCCTCGAAGACTCCAACGTCGACCTCACCGGCGAGCTGGTCAACATGATGACCGCCCAGCGCAACTACCAGGCCAACGCCCAAACCATCAAAACGCAGGACCAGATCATGTCGACCCTGGTCAACCTGCGCTAAGCCCACACTCCGGAGCTGACACACCATGGACCGTCTGATCTACACCGCAATGACCGGCGCCAACGCGGCGGCAAGCCGTCAGTCGGTCATTGCCAACAACCTAGCCAACGTGTCGACCAATGGCTTTCGCGCCCAATTGGCCACCTACCGTGCGGTTCCCCTGCGCGGCGATGGTGCCACCACCCGGGTGTTTGCGCTGGAATCCACAGCCGGCCACCTCAACACCCCCGGCCCCGCCATGCGCACCGACCGCAGCCTCGATGTCATGGCCAAGGGAGACGCCTGGTTTGCGGTGCAAGGACTGGACGGAACCGAGGCTTACACCCGCAACGGCCACATTGAAGTCGCCACCGACGGCACCCTCACCACCGGCAACGGACTGCAGGTCCTTAGCAGCGACGGTTCGCCCATCACCTCCCCCGCCGGGGCGGAGCTGACCATTCAACCGGACGGCAACGTGAGTGCCAAAGTCGGCACCCAGCCGGCTAACGTCATCGGCAAACTCAAGCTGGTGGTACCCACCCCCGAAGACCCCTTGGTGCGCGGAGGCGATGGTCTGTTCCGGGCGCTCTCCGGCGACCCGTTGAACCAGGAAGACACCGCTCGAGTGCAGTCTGGCATGTTGGAAGGCTCCAACGTCAATGCCATTGAGGCCATGGTCGGCATGATCCAGACCGCGCGCCAATTTGAAGCCCAAACCCGGCTCATGCAAACGGCGGAGTCCAACGACCGCTCCGCCGGCCAGCTACTCAACTTGCAAGGATAAACACCATGATCAACTCGCTCTGGATCTCCAAAACGGGCATGGAAGCCCAGCAAATGCAGTTGGACGTCATCTCCAACAACTTGGCCAACGTCTCCACCAATGGCTTCAAGAAATCACATGCAGTTTTCGAAGACCTGATGTACCAGAACCTGCGGCAAGTGGGCTCCAACACCTCGGAGCAGTCCACCTTGCCCACCGGCCTGCAACTGGGTTTGGGCGTCCGCACGGTGGCCACCAGCCGCTCGTTCTCCCAGGGGAACCTGCAGCAGTCCAGCAACAACCTGGATGTCGCCATTCAGGGCAATGGCTTCTTCCAGGTCACCATGCCGGACGGCACCACGGGCTACACCCGCGACGGCGCCTTCCAGGTCGACAATGCCGGTCGTTTGGTCACCTCCAATGGCCTGCCGATCTTGAATGGGATTACCGTCCCGGCCAATGCCACCAGTCTGGCCATTGCCCAAGACGGCGCGGTCACGGCCCAAGTGCCCGGAAATGTTGCACCGCAGCCCATCGGCACTATCACACTGGCCAGCTTTATCAACCCGGCCGGCCTGGAGCCCAAGGGCCAAAACATCTATGCTGAGAGCACCGCCTCCGGCCAACCCAATGCAGGCACCGCAGGTGCGAACGGCTTGGGCACCCTGGCGCAGGGCTTTGTGGAAACATCCAACGTCAATGTGGTGCAAGAACTGGTCACCATGATCCAGACCCAGCGCGCCTATGAGATGAACTCCAAAGCCATTCAAACCTCCGACCAGATGCTACAAAAGCTCGGTCAGCTGTAAAGAGGAGGCGCCATGCTCTCAGTACCCTTCACCCGTTTGGCAGTGGCCGCCGCGACCGCATGGTTGCTGGCCGGTTGCCAACAAATGCCGCAAAAAGTGGCGGTCGACTTTGTCGAACCCCGCATTCCTGCGGCGCCGATTGCCTCGGTGGCCTCCAAACCCGCCAACGGCAGCATTTACCAGACCTCCGCCTTCCGCCCCGCTTTCGAAGACCGCCGGGCGCGGCTGGTGGGCGACGCGGTCACGATCCAGATCGTTGAAAACGTGACTGCGAGCCAGAAGTCCACCTCCACGGTGAATCGCAACACGTCTATTGACTCCGCGATCACCGCGCTCCCGGACCAAACCCTTGCAGGCCTGGGCAAACTCAATATCGGCGCGGCCACCAACAACAACTTCTCAGGCAAAGGCGGCACCGAAAGTGCCAATACCTTCGCCGGCTCCATCACCGCCACCGTCATCGAAACATTGCCCAACGGGCACCTGATCGTGACCGGCGAAAAGCAGATCGGGGTGAACCAAAATGTGGACGTGCTGCGCTTCTCCGGCACGATCGATCCACGCATGCTCCAGCCCGGTAGCGTCATCAGCTCCACCCAGGTGGCCAACGTGCGCGTGGAGTCCCGGGGACGCGGCGCCCAGGGCGAAGCCCAAACAGTTGGCTGGTTATCACGGTTCTTTTTGAGTTTTCAAGCCTTCTAAAGAAATCCAGAATACTGCCGAGGGGTAACAGATCCAGTCGGATCGCCCCGTTAACCGACTCGGCACATGACACACTGGAACCACCTCGCAAACACCTTCCGCCTGCGGCGCTTGGGCGGCTTGTTCGTGGCAGTCGCTTTGGCCATGGCGCCTGGGGTCCATGGCGCTCAGCGCATCAAGGAAGTGGCCGCCATTGAAGGCGTGCGCAGCAACCAACTTACAGGCTTCGGCCTCGTGATCGGCCTGGACGGCACGGGCGACCAGACCACCCAGATGCCCTACACCACCCAGGGCCTCAAAAACTACATGGAGCAGCTCGGGCTCACGCTCACCGCAGCCTCGCTCACGCAACTCCAAATGAAAAACGTGGCGGCCGTGCTGGTCACCACCCAACTGCCGGCTTTCGCCCGGCCGGGGCAAATGCTCGACATCAACGTTTCCTCGCTCGGCAACGCCAAATCGCTCAAAGGCGGTACGCTGATCGCTACCCCGCTCAAAGGGGCCGATGGCGAGGTTTACGCCATGGCACAGGGCAACCTGATCGTGGCCGGTGCAGGGGCTTCCGCCGGGGGCAGCAAAGTACAAGTCAACCATCTGAGCGCGGGACGTATTCCGGACGGGGCACAGGTCGAGCGCGCGGTCCCCACCAGCCTGCAGGAAGGCGCAACGATCAACCTCAGCCTGAATGCCTCCGACTTTCAAACAGCCCGCAAAGTCGCGAAAGCGGTGAACAACCGCTTCGGTGCCGGCGTGGCGCAGGCACTGGACGGACGCACAGTGCAGGTCAAGGCCCCGACCAACCCCAACGACCGCGTGAGCTTCATTGCCGACATGGAAGAGCTCCCGGTTGACAGCTCCGTGGCGGCGGCCAAGATCATCATCAACTCGCGCACCGGCTCCATTGTCATGAACCAGGCAGTGACCCTGGGTGCTTGTGCCATTGCGCACGGCAACCTGTCGGTGAGCGTGTCGTCCAGCCCCGTGATCAGCCAGCCCAACGCACTCTCCAACGGCCAAACTGTAGTGGGCGAAAAGGCCAACATCGAGATCAAGCAAGAAGCAGGCAAACTCATTCAGCTCCCCCAGGCGGCCCAGTTGACTGATGTCGTCAAGGCGCTGAACTCATTGGGTGCCACCCCCCAGGATCTGCTGGCTATTCTGCAAGCCATCAAATCCGCCGGCGCCCTGAACGCGGAGTTGGAGGTGATTTGATATGAGCTACGGTTCTGCTTTCGGCCCGTCGTCGTTGTCCAGCACCCAGGACCTGGTGGCGGATGCCCGCTCACTGAGTTCGCTCAAAGCCGGCGCGGACAAGGCCACACCCGAGACTATCCGCGAAACGGCCAAGCAATTCGAGTCGCTGTTCATGCGGGAGCTGATCAAGAGCATGCGCGAAGCCACCATGAAAACCGGCATGCTGGACAACCCCGGCTCTGACCTCGGCACCGATTTGTTCGACCAACAGTTGTCCGTCAGCATGTCCGGCCAGCCCGGCGGCTTGTCCGAACTCATTTCCCAGCAGCTGGCCCGCCAGATGGGTGTGGAGATGCCACAGTCCGGATTTTCCGGCTCTACCAGCACACCCAGCACCAGCCTCGCGCCGGTACGCGCACCCGACATGCTCACACCTAAAGTTGCCTCGGACAAACTTGCTCCGTCGGACGCCGCCCTGCAGCCGGTCAAAACCAAAAAGGCGCCTACTGCCTCCCAGGCAGACTTTGTTGCCAAACACTCCGATACCGCCACCAAGGTGGAAAAGGCCACGGGCATTCCCGCCAGCTTCATGCTGGGCCAGGCGGGGCACGAAACAGGCTGGGGTAAAAGTCAGATTCGCAACAAAGACGGCAGCAACTCCTTCAACCTGTTCGGCATCAAGGCCGGTGCCAGTTGGAAGGGGAAAGTAACCGAAGTCACCACCACCGAGTATGTGAATGGTGTGTCCGAAAAACGGGTCGCCAAGTTCAGGGCCTATGACTCGTTTGAAGACTCTTTCAAAGACTACGCCAGGCTGATCAGTGACAGCCCCCGCTACGCCAAAGCCAAAGAACAAACAGGCTCGGTGACCGCCTTTGCCAGCGGCCTGCAAAAGGCAGGCTATGCCACCGACCCCGAGTACGCAGCCAAACTGAGCCGCGCCATCAACACCACCTTGCAACTGCGCCGCGCGCAAGTGCAGGTGTAACCGAGCCAGCGACAGACTATGAGCGTTCTCAACATCGGCACCCGCGCCCTGCAGGCCAACCAGATTGCCCTGCAGACCGCCGGCAACAACATTGCCAACGTCAACACGCCCGGCTACTCCCGCCAAAGCGTGGTGCTCACGGCAGTGGAAGGCCAGTTCACTGGCGGTGGCTACATTGGCAAGGGCGTGGATGTGCAAACCATCCAACGCAATTTCAGTGCCTTTCTCACCCGTCAGGCCACACTCGCCAGCGCGACCCAGAACGCGGATGCCGCCCGCTCCAACAAGCTCAATCAGTTACAAGACATTTTCTCGGGCGGCAGCACCGGCCTGGGCGCCGCGGTCAGCGACATGATGAATGCGTTTTCTGACGTTGCCAGTGCGCCTACCGACCTCACCGCCCGCACGGTGGCGCTCACGCGAGTCGATGAAACAGCAGGCCGCTTCCGGGCAGCCTCGCAGGCATTGGATGACCTGCAAACCGGCGTGCAGCAGGAGCTCGCCCAGAAGGCCAACAACATCAATACGCTAGCGCGCAACATTGCCGATGTGAACCAAGAGATTGCGCGCGCCCAAGGGTCGGGCCAGCCCCCCAATGACCTGCTGGACCGGCGGGACCAATTGGTGCGCGAGCTCAATCAGTTTGTTCAGACCACGTCCATCGCTGCCGACGACGGCACCGTGGGCATCTTTTTGGCGGGCAGCCAGCCGCTAGTTTTAGGAACGACGGTGTCACCGGTCTCGATCGTGAACGACGATTTCGGCGACCCGCTCAAAAGCAAGCTGGCCATCACCCGCGATGGTCAGCAAGTGCTGCTGGATGAAAACGCCTTGGGCGGCGGCGAGGTCTCGGGTCTGCTGCGGTTTCAAAACACAGATCTGACCGAAGGCCGCAATCTGCTGGGGCGTTTGACCCTGGCCATCACCACGCAAATGAATGCGCAGCACGGCCTTGGGCTGGATCTGGACGGCAACGCAGGCGGCCCCTTGTTCACCACGGTAGATCTCAACACCACGGCCAACATCCGCATTCCGGCTGCCCCAGCTACCTTGAACACCGGCAACGCCACGCTGGGACTGGCCATCGCAGACTCCACCCAGTTTGCAGCCTCCGACTACGAGGTGAGCTTCGGTTCCGCCACCTCCGGCACCATCACCCGCAAGTCGGACGGAAAAGTCATCACCTTCCCTCAGACCCCGGCTGCCACTGCGCCGGCCTTGGCGGTGGTGGATGGCCTGAGCATCAACCTTTCCACAGGTACCGCCAACGTGGGCGACCGGTTCCTGATCAAGCCCTTCTCCACCTCGGCCAGCAACGTGGCGCGGGTTTTTTCCACACCCCGTCAGCTGGCGGTCGCCAGCCCGATAGCCGGGGCCATGGGCACCACCAACAAGGGCAGCTTGCAGCAGGTCTCGCTCACGGCCCTGAGCAACAACCAGTCGGCAACACCGCACGCCCCGGTCACACTCACCTTCACTAGTGCCACCACCTACACCCGCAGCGATGAGCTGCCCGTGGCAAATGCGACCAGCTTCACCTTTGACCCCAGCACGGCAATTACCGCTGTTGACCCGCTCGCCAACTGGAGCCTCAAGCTCACCGGCACACCCAAGGCAGGGGACACCTTCACGGTCGTGGACATCAAAGACCCTGCTTACAAGCTGGACCTCAAGCTCAACGGCGGCAACGCGACTGCCATGATGAACTTGCGCGACAAGGCCCTGTTTGACGGCGCCGCCATGACCGATGGCTATGCCAGCGCGATTTCGCAAATCGGCATCCGCACCCAAAGCGCCGGCTACTCGGCCACTGTCTCGAGCTCTATCGCAGCTAGCCTGGAAAAAGACCGCAGTGCGGTCTCCGGTGTCAATCTGGACGAGGAAGCAGCCAAGCTCATCCAGTTCCAGCAGGCTTACCAGGCTTCTGCCAAGATGATCCAGATAGCGCAAAACATTTTCGACACCCTCATCCAAGGCCTCGGCCGTTGAGGCTTGAAGGAGTTACACCATGGCCGTCAACCTCTCCCGCCTAGCCTCTGCCAATACTTACGACAATGCGCTCAGCAACCTGTCCAAACGGCAAACCGCACTGTCCAACCTGCAGGAAAACCTCACCTCCGGCAAAAAAGTCGTACGCGCCAGCGACGACCCTACCGGCGCGGCCCAAGCCGAGCGCGCACTCACCCGCCTGGCACGCATCGCCACCGACCAGCGCGCGCTGGAAGCCCAGCGCAACACCATCGCCAATGCCGAAAGCACACTGGGCGATGTGGTCGATGCTTTGCAACAGTTCCGCGAACTGGTAGTGAGCGCCGGCAACGGCAGCCACACCGCGGCAGAGCGGAAAACTATTGCAGATCAATTGCAGGGTTTGCGGGAGCAAATTCTGGGCTACGCCAACCGCAAAGACACCAACGGCCAACCCCTCTTCGGGGCGCTTGCCAGCGCAGCGCAGCCGTTCACCGGCCCTAGCGCCGCGGCGCCCGACTACACCTACAACGGCTTGCCAGGCCAGTCCTCCACCAGTGAAACTGCCATTGCCAGCACGCTGGATGGCGAAAGCGCTTTTATGCACCAGACCTCGAGAGACGGGGTCTACAACGTCACCACTAGCACCATTCCGACCAACCGAGCACTGACCACAGGCAATGTGACAGTCACTGACGCCGCTCGGGTAACTCGGGCGAGCTATCAAATTACCTTTGGTGCGGTTGTGAATGACCCCATTACCGGCACGAGTACGACCGAGTTCACCATTGTGGAAACCAATGCGGCGGGCGATCCGCCCACCTGGGGTGTACCCAATCAAATCGGCCCGATACCCGTGCCAAGCTACACCACCGGCAAACCGGTCACCATCAAAATTGAAGACACTGCGGGGGTTCCACCCACCTTGGTGGCGATGCCCGGCCTGTCGCTCACCATCACCGGTACGCCCGCGGCGGGCGACGTCATCACCGTAGACCCCAACCCCAGCATCTTCAGTGTGATGGACGACGCCATCCGCGACATCGGCAGCGCTGCCAACGCCAATGCCGCCACGCAAGCGGTTAGCCAAGCCATCTTCAACCTCGACATCGGCATGAACCGCGTCTCGGCCATCCGGGGCCAGGCCGGCGACTTGCTTAACCGGGCAGACCGCATTACCTCCAACCAGGAGAGCAAGAGCATCCAGTTAGAGGCGGACCGCTCCCGCGCCGAGGATCTCGACATGATCAAGGGCATTGCCGATTTCCAGAACCAGCAAACCGGCTACCAGGCGGCACTGCAGTCGTACGCGCAGGTGCAAAAGCTCTCGCTGTTCAACTACATCAGCTAAGGCCATGAGCAGCTCAGTACTCGGCAGCATCACCATCGGGTATGAAGCCCTGTGGGACCAATGGCGCAAGCGCTTTGGCGTGCGGCTCTGGCTGGACCCGGACAGCAGCAGCGCGGTAGATGCCACGCACCTGATCGAGTCTATGCAAGAACTCTGGCCCGCGCCCCGCGAGCTGTGTTTGCTCCACGCCCGCTCACCCGGCCTGCTGGCCGACTTGCTGGACCACAGCAGCGCATCCAATGTCTGGATAGAAGTCCCCGAGCAATGGTTGAGCGACGCGCTCCTGGCCGGGCGGGTGCGCAAGGCCCAGCAACGCGGTGTCAAGTTGGTGTGGTGCGGCGAGCCCGGCGAGCACCCGCAAGCCGACATGGCGCAGTGGTTTCACACCACCGTGCTCTCACTGACCCCCACACAGGCGCTGGGGGCGCTGCGTGCGGCCTTGCAGCGCAGCCAGGACGGCAGCAGCGCCGCGCCACGCCGCCGCGAGAGCCCGGTGCAAGGCGGGCAACTCTATGAATCCTTAGCCAGCCAAGCGCTGGTGGAGCATGCGCTCGACCAGCAGCATGTGCGCGCAGTGTCGGGCTGGCCGTCAGAAGAGGTCTTGTACGCCTACCGTTACCGCCAGATCCAACCCGCCCGCCAGGCGCTACTGGACTTGGTACGGGCCATCGATGCGGACGAATCGCTCGATGCACTGGAACACGCCCTGGGCCGCGAGCCTCTGCTCTGCTACCGCTTCATGCGCTACGCCAACTCGGCCGCCCTGAGCCTGCGCAACGAAATCGGCAGCCTGCGCCAAGCCCTGATGACGCTAGGCTACAGCCACCTGCGGGCGTGGCTGATGGAGTACCTGCCCCACGCGAGTGCGGACAGCAACATCGACCCCATCCGCCACAGCATGGTGCTGCGGGCCCGCATC
The DNA here is from genome assembly GCF_013297935.1 of Rhodoferax sp. Taxonomy (GTDB): domain Bacteria; phylum Pseudomonadota; class Gammaproteobacteria; order Burkholderiales; family Burkholderiaceae_C; genus Allorhodoferax. Next base: position 76,646 of record NZ_JAAFIX010000009.1, read on the forward strand.
ATGGAGCACCTGGCCGATGCCGGCGTGGAAGACGACCTGCGCCGCGAAGTGTTTTTGTGCGGCGTGTTTTCGCAAGTCGACCTGTTGCTGGGCGAAAGCCTGGGCGCGGCCCTGCACCGCTTGCCCCTGCCCGGGCGTGTGGCCTCGGCCGTGGTGGGCCAAACCGGCCCTTACGCGCCGTGGCTGGAAGTGGCAACCGCCTTGGAGGGACGCAACACCAAAGTCATTCGCGAAGTCTGCCGCGCCCACCAGATACCCACCGACGAGGTCAACCGCGCACTTTTGCGGGCACTAGCTCAGGGTTAAGTGCCTAATTGGCCCCTAGCCCATTCACACTATACGCCAGTAGCTCCTGAATTAGTAGCAATTAACCCCTGCCCACCTGCTCATCCCGCAGCCGTGCAAACGTCTTCCAGAACTGCGCTTCCTGGGTGCTGGCAAAGTTGATGCGCATCAGGCTGCTGGGCGTGCGCCTTGCATGAAACAGGGCACCGGGCGCCAGCAGGTAGCCCTCGTCGAGCATGCGCTGGCTCAGGGCATCGGTGTCCACCCCGGTTTCTACCCACCCAAACAGGCCCACCGGGTCCGAGGCAAAGGTGCAGCCATGCGCCAGCGCCAGCTTCACGCTGCGGGCGCGGGCGGCGTCGAGCTGGGTGCGAATGCGCTCGGCGTGCCGGCGCAGCTGGCCCTGGTCTATGCACCAGGCCATGGCTTTTTCCAGCAAAGCGGGCGTGGTCAGGGTGGAGAGCAGCTTGGTGTCGAGCAAGCGCTCGGCCAAGTCTTTGGGTGCCGCCAGGTAGCCCACGCGCCAGTTGGGCGCCAGAATCTTGGCAAACCCCGCCACATAAATGGTACGCTGCAGCCCGTCCAGTGCGCACAAGCGGGTGGCGTGCTCGGGGGCAAAGTGGCTGTAGGTGTCGTCTTCAACAATGTGAAAGTCGTGCTGATTCGCCAGCTGCAAAATGCGGTAGGCACTGCTGGGCGAGAGGCAAAAACCCGTGGGGTTGTGGAACACGCTCACGCTCACAAACAGCTTGGGGCGGTGCACCTCGCAGTACCGGGCCATCACATCCAGGTCCGGCCCGTCGGCACGGCGCGGCACCGGCAAAATGCGCATGCCCAGAGCGTCCAGCCGCGCAAACTCTACGGCCCAGCCGGGCTCTTCGACCATCACATAGTCACCCGCTTGCAGCAGGGTGCGGCTCACCACATCGAGCGCATGGGTAGCGCCCATGGTCGTGATGATCTGCTCCGGCGCGGCGTGCACCGCCAGCCCCGCCAACTTGGTGGACAGCGCCCGGCGCAGCCCGATGTCACCGGCCGGCTCACCGTATTGCAACGAAAACGCGTTCAGCGCCTCCACACTGCAACTGCGGCGCACCGCGGTGGCCAAAAAAGTAGTCTCCAGCCACTCCTTGGGCAGCACACCCATGCCGGGCTGCGGCTTGTTGCTCACGCCATGGAACATGCCGCGTATCAGCGCAGTGGCGTTGAGCGGCGCGCGCTGGCGGGGCATGGTGAGCATCAAGCTGGCCCCCTCAGCGCCCGGCTCACTTGCTCCTGAAATAATAGCTACTCGCGCAATATCTACTTGGGCTAGAGGCATATCTCGCACATAAAACCCGCGGTTGCGGCGCGCTTCGATCAGACCTTGCGCCAGCAACTGGTCATACGCGGCCACCACGGTGGACGGGCTCACCTTCTGCTGCTGTGCGCACAGGCGCACTGAGGGCAGGCGCGCGCCCGGCGCCAGCAATCGGTCGCGAATGCGCTGGGCGAACACGGTGCACAGCTGCTCAGCCAGGGTCTGGGCGGCGGTTTTCATGAGCATGGAGAGCCTGCTTTCAAGGTGGTGTAACGGCCATGCCAGCAATACAGTTTGCCGACTGTTTAGCAAAACTGTACTGCAACTGTGCTGTTTTTCAAAGTACATTGATTCCCATGAATTCCCAAAACGAAACACGTGGCCTCTGGCTGGGCCTGCTGGGTGTGGCCATCTTTGCCATCACCCTGCCCATGACCCGCCTGGCCACCGGCACCGCCGACGCGCCCCAGCTCTCGCCCTGGTTTGTGACTATGGCGCGGGCGGCGCTGGCGGGCGGTTTGTCGATCGTGTTTTTGCTGGCCACGCGCTCCCGCTGGCCCACCGCGACCGAGTGGCGGCCGCTGGCGGTGGCCACGCTGGGCAATGCGCTGGGTTTCCCGCTGCTCATCGGTTACGCGCTGCGCACCATCAGCGCCAGCCATGCGGCCGTCATCATCGCCTTGCTGCCGTTGGCAACGGCCGTGGTGGCCGCGCTGGTCATGCACCAGCGCGCACGGCTGGGCTTCTGGCTGAGTGCCGTTATCGGTGCGGCACTGGTGGTGGGCTTTTCGCTCTACCGCGCCATGCAGCACAGCACCGACCTGGCGCTGGAGTGGGGCGATGTGCTGATGCTAGGCGCCGTGGTGTCTGCTGCACTGGGCTATGTGTATGGCGCCAAGGTCACCCCCACGCTGGGCGCCGAGCAGGTGATTTGCTGGGTGTGCGTGCTGGCCTTGCCGGTGACCTTGCCCGGCACCTGGCTCACCTGGCCCGAGCACAGTGTGCACACCACCTCCTGGTGGGCGCTGGGCTATGTGGGCGTGTTTTCTATGTGGGCGGGCTTTTTTGCCTGGTACCGCGGACTGGCGCTGGGCGGCACGCTCAAAGTCAGCCAGGTGCAGCTGCTGCAGCCGTTCTTGAGCATTCTGGCGGCAGTGCCCTTGTTGGGCGAGTCGCTGGACATGGTGACCCTGGGCTTTGCCCTGGCTGTAGTGGCCACCGTGTTCACCGGCAAGCGCTTTGCGGTCTCGGCACCGGCTGGCACCGCGGTGACCCCGCCTGCGCCGCGCTCCACCGGAGCCACCGCATGAGCCCCGACACGCTCCTAGCCGCTGGCCTGTTTGCAGTCGTCAGCTCCGTCACGCCGGGCCCCAACAACACTATGCTCATGGCCTCGGGGGTGAACTTCGGGTTTCGCCGCTCGCTGCGCCACCTGTGGGGGGTGAACCTGGGCTTTACCTTCATGCTGCTGTGCGTGGGCCTGGGGCTGCACTCGGTGTTGGACCAGTTTCCCCAGTTTTACGACGTACTGCGCTATGCGGGCTCTGCCTACATGCTCTGGATTGCCTGGCAACTGGCCCGCACGCAGCCTGCCGCACCGGCCGAAACCGGCAACACAGGTCAAGCGCCCACAGCCGCGCAGCCCATGGGCTTTTTTGCAGCGGCCGCTTTCCAGTGGATCAACCCCAAAGCCTGGGTGATGGCCGTGACCTGCATGAGCACGTATTTGTCTGCCACCGCCGGTTGGGCGCAGGTGGCCTTGTTAGCCGGGCTTTTTATGCTGCTAGGTGCGCCCTGCTCGGCGTTTTGGGTGGGCTTCGGCCAAGCCATGCGCGGCCTGCTGCAAGACCCGCTGCGCCTGCGCATCTTCAACATCACCATGGCGCTGGCCCTGGTGGCGTCGCTTTACCCTATGCTGATAATTTGAAAGCCGAACCATGGAACTACACAACATCCCCTTTGGCACCACCGACTGGTCCACCATCCCGGCCGAAGAAAAAAGTGCCCAGGCTGGCCGCGCGCTGTGGCGCACGCAACACTTTGGCAATGTGCGGGTGCGCATGGTGGAGTACACGCCGGGTTATGTGTCAGACCACTGGTGTGTCAAAGGCCACATCCTGCTATGCCTGCAGGGCGAGCTGCATACCGAACTGGAAGACGGCCGCAGCTTCACCCTGCGCCCCGGCATGAGCTACCAAGTGGCCGACAATGCGGAACCCCACCGCTCAACCGCGCCCCTGGGCGCCACCCTGTTTGTGGTGGACTGAGTGAACCTTGAACACTGAAAAAACGACACTGAATCCCTCTGGAGCTTTTATGACGCATTGGACCCTGGCCGCACGTGCCGCCAAGATGAACCCCTCGGTGATCCGCGAGATCCTCAAAGTGACCGAGAAGCCCGGCATCATCAGCTTTGCCGGCGGCCTGCCCAGCAGCAAAACATTCCCCGTGGCCGAATTTGAAGCCGCCTGCGCCAAGGTACTGCGCGACGATCCCGCAGGCGCCCTGCAATACGCAGCCTCCGAGGGCTACGGCCCGCTGCGCGAAATGGTGGCCGCCCAGCTCCAAGCCCAGAGCGCCGCTGCCGGCGTGACCTGGAATGTAGACCCTGCCCAAGTGCTCATCACCACCGGCTCCCAGCAGGGCCTGGACCTGGTCGCCAAAATCTTGATCGACGCAGGCAGCAAAGTGCTGGTCGAGTCCCCCACCTACCTGGGCGCGGTCATGGCCTTCATGCCCATGGAGCCGAATGTGGTGAGCGTGGCCAGCGACGCCGAGGGCCTGGACCTTGCCGACCTGGAAGCCCAGTCGGCCGATGCCCGCTTTTTGTATGTGCTGCCCAACTTCCAGAACCCCACCGGCCGCACCATGAGCGAGGCGCGCCGCGCCGCCCTGAGCGCCCAAGCGGCGCGCACCGGCCTGCCCATCATGGAAGACAACCCCTATGGCGACCTATGGTTCGACCAGGCCCCGCCTGCCCCGCTGACCGCGCGCAACCCCGAAGGCGGCATTTATCTCGGCTCATTTTCCAAAGTGCTGGCGCCCGGCCTGCGCATGGGCTTTATCGTGGCGCCCAAGGCGGTGTACCCCAAGCTGCTGCAAGCCAAGCAAGCGGCTGACCTGCACAGCCCCGGCTTCAACCAGCGCCTGATTTTTGAGGTGATGCAAAACGGTTTCCTGGACCGCCATGTGCCCACCATCCGCAGCCTGTACAAGGCCCAGCGCGACGCGATGCTCGAAGCTCTAGCCAAGCACTTCCCCGAGTCGCAAGGTCCGGACGCGGCTAACGCCGACAGCACCTTCACCTGGAACACCCCCGCCGGTGGCATGTTCTTGTGGGCGCGCCTGCCTACCGGCATGAACGCCGTAGACCTGCTGCCCAAGGCGGTGGACAAGGGCGTGGCCTTTGTGCCCGGCGCGCCGTTTTACGCCGGTCAGGGCGATGCCCGCGCCATGCGCCTGAGCTTTGTGACCCCCAGCGTGGAAGAAATCCACCGCGGTGTGGCCGCACTGGCCGAAGCCATTCACGCCCAACGGAGCTAGCACCATGGCGGTCCATATCTGGGGGCGCCTGAGTTCGCTCAACGTACGTAAAGTGGTGTGGGCCGCGCAGGAAACCGGTGTGGCCTTCACCCGCAGCGATGCGGGCATGGCCTTCGGGGTGGTCAAAACCCCCGAGTACCTGGCAATGAACCCCAATGCGCTGGTGCCCACCCTGCAAGACGGCGAACTGGTGCTGTGGGAGAGCAACGTGATCGTGCGCTACCTGTGCGCCAAATATGGGACTGCCGAGTTGTACCCCCAGGATTTGGCGCAGCGATTCAACGCCGAGCGCTGGATGGACTGGCAACAAACCACCCTGAACATCGGCAGTGGTGGTGCTTTTTTGCAGTGGTTCCGCACGCCTGAAGACAAGCGGGACGCGGCCGTCATCGCCAAATCGGTGGCCACCACCGAGCCCGCCATGGCCCAACTCAACGCGCACCTAGCGGACCGGGCCTACGTGGGCGGCGAGCACTTCAGCATGGCCGACATTCCCGTGGCCTGCGACGTGCACCGCTGGTTCGCGCTGCCCCAGCCCCGCCCGGCGTGGCCGCACCTGGAGCGCTGGTTTGCCAGCATCCTGGCGCGCCCCGCTACCCGCGGCGTGCTCGATCTCCCGATTTCATAACCTGCTTTTTCTCAAAAGGCTCCTCGTGCCCCAGCTCCGCCCCTTCGCCCAAGTCGATGTGTTCACCGCCCAGCCGTATCTGGGTAATCCGCTGGCCGTCGTGCTCGACGGCAGTGGCCTGAACGATGCGCAGATGCAGGGCTTTGCACGATGGACCAACCTGTCTGAGACCACGTTTTTGCTGCCCCCCACACCGGCAGCCGCCGCACAGGGCGCGGACTACCGGGTGCGCATCTTCACCCCCGGCGGGGAAATGCCCTTTGCCGGCCACCCCACTTTGGGCAGCTGCCACGCCTGGCTGGAAGCCGGTGGCACGCCCAAAGCGGCAGACCGCATCGTGCAGGAGTGCGCCAAGGGCTTGGTGCAGATTTGCCGCGACGGCACGCGCCTGGCGTTTGCCGCCCCGGTGTCGCAACGCAAAAACCCCAGCCCCGGCTTGCTGGCCCAGGTAGCGCACGCACTGGGCCTGACGGCCAGGCAAATCATCTCGGCCCAGCACCTGAGCAACGGCACCGAGTGGCTGGGCGTGCTGGTGGACGACAGGCAAACCGTGCTGCAACTGCAGCCCGACCACCCCGCCCTCAAGAATTTAGGGGTAAAAGTGGGTGTAGCCGCCGTAGATACTGCGCTAGCAGCTACAGTTTCGATAGCAGGCAAGCTGGAGGTGCGCGCCTTTGCCTCGCTGAACGGCATCTACGAAGACCCGGTCACCGGCAGCCTGAACGCCAGCCTGGCCCAGTGGCTGATCGCGGACGAGTACATGCCCGCCAGCTACCTCGTGCACCAAGGCACCTGCATCCAGCGCGAAGGCCGCCTCCACATCCGGCAGGACGCAGGCGGCCAAGTCTGGGTGGGTGGCGACTCGGTCACCTGCCTGCGTGGCACGGCCACCCTGTAAACACCCTTCCTCACCTCATCCCACCTCATTCCCGAAGGCTCCTGCCATGACCGCAGCCCCCGCCCGCGCCCGCCCCTTTGCCCAGGTGGACGTGTTCACCGCCACGCCTTACCTCGGCAACCCACTGGCCGTGGTGCTGGACGGCACCGGCCTGAGCGCCGAAGCCATGCAGGCTTTTGCCAACTGGACCAACCTGTCTGAGACCACGTTTTTGCTGCCCCCCAGCCCCGAGGCTGCGGCCCAGGGTGCCGACTACCGGGTGCGCATCTTCACCCCGGGCGATGAGCTTCCCTTTGCCGGCCACCCCACGCTGGGCAGCTGCCACGCGTGGCTAGAGGCGGGGGGCGTGCCCCAGGCGGCAGGCACCATCGTGCAAGAGTGCGCCAAAGGCTTGGTCAAGCTCAAACGCGACGGTACGCGCTTGGCCTTTGCCGCGCCCAGCCTGCAACGCAGCACGCCCGATGCAGCGCTGATCGCCCGTGTGGCGGCGGCGCTGGGCCTGCAGGCAGAGCAGATTCTGGCAGCGCAGTGGCTCAACAACGGCCCCACCTGGCTGGGCTTGCTGCTCGACAGCATGGACACCGTGCTGGGCCTGCAGCCGGATGCTGCGGCACTCAAAGATTTGGTGCCCGGCGTGGGTGTAGCCGGCATGGAAACTGCGCCAGCAGCTCCTGATTTGATAGTGCGCAGCAACCGGGAAGCGCGCGCCTTCATCCACCCGGACGGTGCCCGCGATGCGGGTGCCAGCCCCGCGGATGACGACACACCCTCGGTCGAGGTGCGGTTTTTCGCGCCCGACATCGGCGTGCTGGAGGACCCGGTCACCGGCAGCTTCAACGCCAGTCTGGCCCAGTGGCTGATTGCCGACGGAGTGGCCCCGGCCCGCTACGTGGCCGCCCAAGGCACCTGCCTGGGACGTGCCGGGCGGGTGTGGATTGAACAAGACGCCACCGGCCAAGTCTGGGTCGGCGGCAACTCGGTCACCTGTATGGAAGGAAAGGTCACTCTATGAACCCATTGCTCCCCACCCTGAACGACATCGAAGCTGCCGCCCAGGTGGTGTACCGCGAATTCGGCCCCACCCCACAGTACCGCTGGGGCCAGCTCAGTGCCCGGCTGGGCACCACCTGCTGGGTCAAGCACGAGAACCACACGCCGGTGGGCGCTTTCAAAATCCGCGGGGGCCTAACTTACTTTGACCGGCTGGCCCAGCGCGGTGCCATGCCCGCCGAAGTGGTGGGCGCTACCCGCGGCAACCACGGCCAAAGCGTGGGCTGGGCCGCACGGGCGCACGGCGTGCCCTGCACCATCGTGGTCCCGCACGGCAACTCGGTGGAAAAGAACGCCGCCATGCGCGCACTGGGCGTCACCCTCATCGAACACGGCACCGACTTTCAAGAGAGCCGCGAACACGCCATGCACCTGGCCCGCGAGCGCGGCGCCCACATGGTGCCCAGCTTCCACCCCGACCTACTGCGCGGCGTGGCCACCTACTGGTGGGAACTGCTCAAGGCCGCGCCCGAGCTGGATGTGATTTATGTGCCCATCGGCCAAGGCTCAGGTGCCTGCAGCGCCGTGGCGGCCAAGCGGGCACTCCAGCACAAGGCTCGCATCGTGGGCGTGGTGAGCGCCCACGCCACCACCTATGCCGACTCATTCGCAGCCGGCAAAGTGGTGGAAGCGCCCGTGACCACCCAACTGGCCGACGGCATGGCCTGCCGCGTGGCCGACCCCGAGGCGCTGGAGATATTGATGGGCGCCATTGACCACCTCGTGCGAGTGACCGACGCCGAAGTCGCCCAAGCCATGCGCGACCTCTTCGCCTGCACCCACAACGTGGCCGAAGGCGCGGGCGCGGCCAGCTTTGCGGCGGCCATGCAGGAGCGCGATAGTCTGAAAGGGCAGACGGTGGGGATTACCTTGTGCGGGGGGAATGTGGACTCGGCGGTGTTGGCGGAGGTGCTGCGGAATTGATAGCTGCTATTGCAATATCTACGGGCGCTACAGGCCATTTCTACACATAAACCACCACAAACAAGCCTACCGAATTCGCGATTCAGGCGGATAAACTGATCGATATCAACGAAGGCTGCCCTGACATCACCGTGTCCGGGTGGCGATATGTCTGATCAGTATTTTTGTTACGCACCGAGTGACAATTTGCAAAACAGAGACGCACATTGCCAACCAGTGCGCGACCAACTCTTGCGTGGCGTTGTGTATCGGCGTCGGCTTAGCCTTCGCGGTGCACCGAACTTAAATGCGATCGACGATAGGGTTTTTACACAACGCTATTGGACTGGAATCAAAATCTCGCTGCGCCGAAGCAACGGTGGCACGGAAGGTGGGTCATACCTTGCAAACTGCGGCAATCCGTTTGGCACCAGCCCTTTCTTGTCCATCCAGCTTCTCAGCATCACTGTTTGCTCTGCTACGTTGGCCTCTGTGCTGAATTTAGAGAAACGGACAGAAGCAAATTTTTGCTCGGGTATGGCGCGCGTTGTCACCCGGGGATCTGCGGACTTTGGCAAAGTGTCCAACGTGTAGCTCGATGGCATGACAAAGTGCAACCGGTAAGTCGACGGCGATTGTGCTTCCATGGTGACCGGCAACGTCATGGAAATCTTCTCAGGAACCTTCTCCAGGGTGACAGGAACAGTCATTGAAATTTTGTCGGGTGCTTGTTTTTCCTGGTCTAACGAAGCGTTCGCCCCCTCTCGGAAAATGTACTGCTTGACCAATCGAGACCCCTCTTTGCCGGCCTTGGTCAGGTCTCCCTGAACCGTCACCTCAGCAACGATCATGGGGCTGTATCTTCGCAATTCAAAATCTGCTTCTTTGTCCAGCAACTGAAACTTAGGCTGCTCAAGCGAAAACAGTTGTGCTTGAGCACTGACGACTGTGAGCATTGCCGCCAAAAAAACTGCGGGAATCGCCAGCATGCGAGCCACGCACCGTCGGGCGTTGGATACGGTATTAAGTGAATTGACCATGAAATACTCGATAGTAGTTTTTTGTATTTTATGGTTCACCAAAATACCCATAGGTATTTTCCGCCTTCGCCCTCCTGCAACACCATCAATATAGATTTTGCAGTGGGCATCCCGTCCAGATTTACCGAAGCAGATTGCTATTATTTTCATAGCTACTGTCGCAAACACTACATGGGCTCGGTGCCATTTAGGCTTAAATCCTCCCCATGGGAAACCTCTACCTTGTACGCCACGGCCAGGCTTCGTTTGGCGCTGCAGACTATGACAACTTGAGCGAGCTCGGCCACCGGCAGAGCGTGCGGCTGGGGGAGTACTTTGCGGGCAAGGGCTTGCAGTTTGAGGCGGTGATGACCGGCACGCTCAAGCGCCACGCCCAGACCTGGGCGGGCATTGCGCAGGGTGCGGGGCTCGCCCACCAGCCGCTGGAGTGGCCGGGACTGAATGAATACGACAGCGAGGCGGTGATCAAAGCCATTCATCCCGCGCCGCTGGCCAAGCCCGACACGCCCGAGGTGTACCGCCACCACTTCCGGCTGCTGCGCGACGGCCTCACGCAGTGGATGAACGGTGTCATCAGCCCGCAAGGCATGCCCGATTACGACAGCTTTGTGCGCGGCGTGACCAGCGCGCTGGACCATGTGCGCAAGTCGCACACCGGCAATGTGCTGGTGGTGAGCAGCGGCGGGCCCATTTCCACCGCGGTCGGGCACATTTTGGGCACCACGCCTGAGACCACGATTGAGCTGAACCTGCGCATTCGCAACAGCTCGGTCACCGAGCTGGCCTACACCCCCAAGCGCCACATGCTGGTGACCTACAACACCCTGCCCCACCTGGACGATGCAGCCCACGCGGATTGGGTGACCTACTCCTGAGGGTGTCGCGCCCGCGTCGCCTCTGGAACAGCGGGCGACGGGTCTGGCATAGCTCGTGCTTTGTGCCCTGTGTTGGAACACACCGAGGATCACAATGCACCAAAAAGGTCGGCCCGCCCTCGCACTATGGGCGGGTATCGTCGCACTCAGCTGGTCGCTGAGCACGCAAGCGCAAACCGTGGCCAGCGGTCCCGTGACCGAGGCAGCACCCGCGGTGGTGGCAGCGCCCGCCGCACCTGCACCTACTCCCGCGCCCACCAAACCTTTTATGGCCAAGCAAGACACCATCAACAGTGCAGACACCGCCTGGATGATGACCAGCACCGCGCTGGTGTTGTTGATGACCTTGCCCGGCATTGCCTTGTTTTACGGCGGCATGGTGCGCAAGAAGAGTGTCATCAACACCATGGCCAGTGTGGTGGCGGTGGCGGCGTTGCTCAGCCTGCTGTGGTTTGCGGTGGGCTACTCGCTGGCCTTTACCCCCGGCTCCGCATGGCTAGGCGGCACCGAGCGACTGTGGTTTAGCGGCTTGGGCTACCTGAAAGAGGCCGGCATGGTGGCGGTGAGCCACGTGGCGCCCAATATTCCGGAGTCGGTGTACGCCATGTTCCAGCTCACCTTCTTCATCATTACCGGGGCGCTGATTGTGGGCGCGCTGGTGGAGCGCATGCGCTTCTCGGCCATGCTGCTGTTCATTGGCATGTGGTCGGTGGTGGTGTACGCCCCGATTGCCCACTGGGTGTGGGAGCCCGGTGGCTGGCTGGTGCAAATGGGCGTGCTCGACTTTGCCGGCGGCGCGGTGGTGCACATCAACGCAGGTGTGTCCGGCCTGGTGTGCGCCTACATGCTGGGCGCCCGCAAGGGCTATGGCAAGGAGCCGTTCGAGCCCTTCAACCTCGGTTTGACGATGGTGGGTGCGGGCTTGCTGTGGGTGGGCTGGTTCGGCTTCAACGCCGGCTCGGCGGTGGCTGCCGACGGGCGTGCCGGCCTGGCCATGGCGGTGACGCATATTGCGGCCTCGGCCGGCGCTATCAGCTGGATGCTGGGTGAGTGGCTGATGCGCGGCAGGCCGTCGTTGCTGGGGCTGTGCTCCGGTCTGGTGGCAGGGCTGGTGGCCATTACGCCCGCGGCAGGTTTTGTGGCGCCCGGCTCCGCGCTGGTCATTGGCCTGGTGGCGGGGGTGGCCTGCTACTGGGGGGCTACCGGCCTCAAGCGCATGCTCAACGCCGATGACTCGCTCGACGTGTTCGGGGTGCACGGCATCGGGGGCATTGTGGGCTCCTTGCTGACCGGGGTGTTTGCCAGCAAAGGCATTTCGGGCGTGACCGGCAGTGTGGCGACCCAGGCGCTGGGCGTGTTGGTAGTGGTGGTCTACAGCGGCGCCATGAGCCTGGCGCTACTCTGGCTGACCAAGGTTATTGTGGGCCTGCGGGTCGATGACAACGCAGAGCTGGTGGGCCTGGATGTGTCGCAGCACCGCGAGCACATCGGGGGCTGATGACGTAGTTTGAAACGGTTTGCAGCCGCTCGGGGCTGCCAAGGAGTGTTGCATGTTGAACAGCGAAAAACTGGCGATTGCCGCCCACCTGCATGTGTTGCTACGCCGTAAAACCGGCCGGGTAACCGACACCGAGTGGATGGCCAGCAACACCGAATACGCGGCCGAAATCATCCGCTTCGCCCGGGCCGCAGCCAAGGACGACGGCCACGCCGACATCGGCGAATGGGCTGCCAAGCTGGAGCTGGCCATGGAGCCCCACCATCCCCCCCGACCCGCGACCCGCGACCGCTTGATGGGCATGCTGGGCGCCACAAGCCGCCCGGCCCCTTTTTCGGGGGCGGCACCCGGCGCATCCGACTCCCTGATCGGGGCCAGCGCCCAGGAGGCGCACCGCTACATACGCGGCATCCGCTGAGGAAAACCCGCGGCCGGACCGCGGATATCGTCGGCACAATCTGCGCATGCATCGTTTTTCCTCACGCCTGTGGGCCTGCGCAGCATTCAGCTGTGCCAGCACCCTGAGTCAAGCCACCCCCCTGCTCCGCTGCGAGCTCACCTACGCCGGTAGCACCCAGACCCTGGAGGCCACCGCGGTGGAGGACCCTTACCCGGTGGCGTCGGTCGATGTGGGCGGGCGCTTTCGCTTCAAGGCCGTGGTGGTGGGGAAAGGTGCGCAGCCGGACTACATCAAAACCTATGCCTACCTCGAAACCCGCACCCAGCCGGTGCTGGTGCAGCAGGTCAACTACTACCCGCCCTTCACCGGCGAGCCGCAGGGCCAGCGTTTGAGCGGCAGGCAATTTGTATATGCCGGTCCGGTTGAGCGCGAGCTGCAATACGAGTGCGTACTGCACGGGGTGCAACCATGAGCGCGCAGCCCCTGGGGTGGCTGCGCCATGTGCGCTCGGCGTGGCTGTGGGCTGCGCTCGTCGCTGGCAGCACGGCTGCATTCGCTGCGGAACTACTCCCGGCGGAGCCGGTGACCCTGGTGTTTGCCGGGGACATCGTGCTCGACGATGTGGCAGGCGCCATGATCGAGCGGGGCGAAGACCCTTTCGGCGGATTCCGGGAGTTTTTTGCCAAGGCCGACATCCGCGTGGGCAACCTCGAATGCGTGGTGGCCACCACTGGCTCGGCGGGGGACAAAAACTACACCTTCCGGGCCCACCCGCGGACGCTGCCGGTGCTCAAGCGCCACTTTGACGCACTGGCCCTGGCCAACAACCACTCCGGCGACTACGGGCGCGAAGCCTTTGCCGAAATGCTGACCCTGCTGCCCGCCGCCGGGCTGCAGTACTTCGGCGGCGGCCGCAATCTGGCCGAGGCACATGCCCCGCTGGTCCTCACACGCAAAGGCCTGCGCATTGCGCTGCTGGGCTACAACGAATTCATGCCGCGCAGTTTTGAGGCGGACTTTGATGCCCCCGGCAGCGCCTGGAGTGAAGACGAGCAGGTAGTGGCCGACATTCGCGCGGCCCGCACCGTGCACCGCGCAGACCTGGTGATTCCGGTGATGCACTGGGGTTGGGAAAACGAGCTGGTGGCCAACAGCCGCCAGCGCGCACTGGCTCGCCGCATGATCGATGCCGGAGCCGACGCCGTGATTGGCGGTCACCCGCATGTGACGCAAGACATTGAGCAGCACCGGGGCAAGCCCATCATTTACAGCGTGGGTAATTTCGTCATGAAAGAAACCGACAATGACAACCAGCGCCGCGCCTGGGTGCTGAGGCTGCGCCTCGACCAGCAAGGGGTGCGCAGTTTTGACACCCGCGCGGTCCAGATCGACCTACAAGGCATTCCGGCTCCGGACCTGACCCGCGCCACGCCCTGCTGGAGCCGTGGCGAAACCGGCACCCGAGGGTGCATTGCGCAGGACTAACTCAAGGGCGCGCCTTGAGGGTGTCCTCAGGCAGGGCGTGAACTTCTGACAGCAAGCCGGCCAAGGCCCGCCCCGCGGCCGACAGCACGGCCTCGCCTTTGACGGCGGTGGCCGCAGCGGCGTTGCCCACGGCACCGGTCGGGTTGTAGTCCTGTATTTGCCAGCCGAGTTTTGCGCTCTTGCCATTCCCCAGAATGGGGAATGCTTTGGCCCGGTCTTCGGACGTCGATGCAAAGTTGTCTGCCTGGCCCATGTTCACCAGGTCCGGGCGCAAGGCCAGCATCATCGAGGTTTCAACATCCCCCGCATGGATGCCGAAGCGGTGTTCATGCGCGCTGAAAAGCGCATTCACATCGCTGCCGCCCGGCGCGGTGAGGGGCAGCCCGAACCAGTTGACGCTGTAGACCAGCAGCCCCAACCGTGCCCGCAAGTCCCGGGCCACCACATCCATCAGGCCGACCTGGCCGCCGTGGCTGTTGAAGATCACCATGCGCTTCACGCCGGTGGCGGCCACGCATTCGCCGATTTCGGTCCAGAGACGAATCACCGTTTCGGCCTTCAGGGTCAGCGTGCCCGCAAACTGTGCATGCTCGGGGCTGAAACCCACCGCCTGTGTGGGCAAAAACAGGGCAGGCACATCGGCTGCGAGATGCGGCAGCGCCTGCGCCACCACGCCATCCACCAGCGCGCTGTCGACCTGCAAAGGCAGGTGCGGGCCATGTTGTTCGGTCGCTGCGACGGGCAACACCGCAATCAGGCGGTCCAGGGTGCCGGCGGCGCGGGCTGCTTCGAATTGCGGACTGGTCCAGTCCGCCCAAAAACGGGAGGGAGGGTGCATCACACCATCTTAACCAGCCGCCACTTCCGGCGAGATCACCGGAGCCACCAAGGGCATGCGGATACGGAAGCACGCACCGGAACCTGGCACATTGCTCACATCGATGGTGCCGCCCAGGGTCTTGGTCACGAGGTTATAAACAATATTGAGCCCCAGTCCGCTGCCGCCTTGTCCGAGCCGGGTGGTGAAGAACGGGTCAAACACCCGCGCGAGGTGGGCAGGGGGAATGCCCCGACCGTTGTCGGAGACGCGCAGCTCCAAGCGGTCATCCCCATCGAGGCAGGCACTGATATGGATGGTGCCGGGTTCGCCGTTTTCGTCGAACGCATGGATCAAGGCGTTGTTGATCAGGTTGGTCAAAATTTGCCCCAAGGGTCCGGGGTAGCTGTTGAGCACCACTTCCAGAGGAATGTCGGAGGTCACCACGTGCGGTGATTTGCGGATCGTGGGCCCGAGGGTCAACAGAATTTCAGACACCGTGTGGTGCAACTCAAAGCTGCGGCGGTTCAGGCTGGTCTGGTCCACCGCCACTTGCTTGAAGCTCGATACCAGCTCTGCGGCGTGTTGCAAGCCGCGCATCAAAATGCCCGCGCCCTGCTGGGTGTTGGTGACGAACTCATCCAGGCGGCTGCGGGTCAAGCCCTTGCTCATGCTCTGGGCAAAACTGCTGGCATGGTCCTGCAAGGTGCTGGCCACCGTGAGGCTGTTGCCGATCGGGGTGTTTAACTCGTGGGCGATGCCGGCGACCAGCGACCCGAGTGCCGACATTTTCTCGGCACGCACCAGCTCAGATTGGGCGGCCCGCAGCTGGCCCAAGGCATCGGTCAGCTCTTGAGTTCGCTCCTGAACGCGGTGCTCCAAGGTGGCATTGAGCTGGAGAATGTTTTCGTCGTAGCGGTGTTGTTCGGTAATGTCGTCAAACGCCATGATCAGCACCCGCTCGCCCGCCAGTGTGACAACCCGCCCGGACAGTTCGCAGTAGATCTCAGCACCGTAGAGGCCGCGACGCATCCAAGCCTGGAAATTACTCAACTCACCGGTTTTTTGCAGCGTGTCAAGGGCTTGCTTGCGGACTTCAAGGTCTTTCCAGATGCCCACGCGTTTGCCGTTGCTGCCGATCACGCCGGCGCGGTCCATGCCGAACACCCGGCCCCACGCCGTGTTCACGTCCAGGGTCTGCACCTCACCCTCGAAAGTGGACACCGACATAGCTACCGGCGAGGCATCAAAAATGGCGGCAAACTTGGCTTGGCTGTCGCGCAGGGCCTGCTCGGTGCGGGCCCGCTCTTCGAGCTCCCGCTGCAAAGCCAGTGTTTTTTGCTCACGCTCACTCAAGAGGGCACCAAGGTCTATTCGCATGCCATCCAGCGCATTGGCGAGTTGGCCCATTTCGTCATTTTTGGGACTCGCCACTGACTCAGACAGGTCGCCACGTGCAAGGCGCAGCGCACTCTCACGCAGTCGCAACATCGGCTTCACGATGCGGGTGTTAAACAAGGGCCAAATGAATGCAAACGCCAAGCCCACTTGCAGCAACAGGGCCCCGGCAAAGCGCATCAAATCCGCGCGAGCTTCGGCTTCGACGCGGCGGGTGGACATCATGACCATCAGTTTGCCCACGCGTGCACCGTTGTAAGTGATCTCCCGCTCTTCCACCCGCTGGCTATCCACGGCACCCTGCACGTCGCCACGCTTGACAAAGCTCTCGCCGAACTCGTCGGTGACCGTCACGCTGACGACGTCCGGGTTGCGCATTACCGCCTCGACCAGCTCGATGGCCACCCCCCGATCGAGATTCCACACTGCAACCGCCATACCGCGTGACAAGACGTCGGCATACTGTTTGAGCGGCGCCTCAACCCGAAGAGCCACCTCAGTCTCCTGCTTGCTGGTGATCTGGAAGCCGGCAAAAAACAAGGCAGGCAGCAGAATGCCCGCGGCCACACCGAACATGAGCGTCTGACGCAGTGAAAAACTCGGAAACTTCACGCGGAACAGGCCTTTCCAAAGGTTGTGCAGCCAAGCTGTCGCAGTATCAAGGCGGGCAGGCCGGGGGTCAAGCACATCGGGCACTGTCAACCGGATGCGCCTGTTATAACCCAGCCCACCCACCCACCCACCCACGGCCGTGCGAGGAACTAAATCCCGCCCACCGGCTCAGACCCGCAGATGAACAAATTCTCTCCTTCCGCACGCTGGCGCGGCCTACAGGCCACTCTGTTTCTTGTAGCAGCTTGCGCAGTCTTCACGGGGGCTCAAGCCCAATTTGGCACCTCTTCGGCCCCGATGGCGACTGCACTGGGCGGCACGGCCGCCGGTGCAACGCTCCGGACCGACCAGGTCAACGCAGAGCTCTTGGTGCACGCGCCTGACGGGCTCACCCCCGGTGGCACCCTGTGGCTGGGCCTGCGGCTGCAGCACCAGCCGCACTGGCACACCTATTGGAAAAACCCCGGCGACTCCGGCCTGCCCACCCAGTTGCAGTGGACCCTGCCGGCCGGGCTGAGCGCCGGAGATATTGCCTGGCCGGTGCCGCAAAAAATTGCGATCGGCACCCTGGCCAACCTCGGCTACGAGGGGGATGTCGTGTTGCCGGTCCCCGTGAAGGTGGGGCCGGACTTCAAGGCGACCGGCTCTCCTTCCGGTGCGGATATTCAGTTAGCGGTCAGTTGGCTGGTCTGCAAGGAAGAGTGCATTCCTCAAGAGGGCCGCTTCTCGGTGCGTGTACCGGCGCAAGGCTCCACGGTGGCCAGCGCCGCACTGTTTCAGGCGGCGTGGGCGGCAACGCCCAAGGCCTGGAGCGGCCAGATCGAGGCCCAAGCCGAACCCGAAGGCTTGCGCCTGCAAGTCTCCGGCCTGCCCCCGGCCTGGACCGGGCGGGCTCTGCTGGCATTACCCGAAACCACAGAGGTGCTGGACACCACAGCCCTGCCCAGCCCCGCCGACAGCCTGCGCCAAGGCGCACTCCAGCCACGTCAACAAACCTGGAGCGGCACGACCTGGCAGGCGTGGGTGCCTTATGCCCCGCAGCGCCACACATCGCCCGAGCGCATGGCGTGGGTCCTGAGCGCAGGCGGCACGGAGAGCCTGCGCGCGGAATCTACCGTGACCGGCAGCTGGCCGCCCGTCGCCGCTGCGGCGACCGTGCCTGCTGCTTTGCAGGCCGCGCTGGACAGCAACGCCCGCTCCAACCCGCCCATGGCCCCAGCACCCGACGGAGGCTGGGTGTGGATGGTGCTCGGCGCCTTGCTGGGCGGGCTCATTTTGAACCTCATGCCCTGTGTGTTTCCGGTTCTGGCGATCAAGGTGCTGAGCTTCGCCGCGCAAGGCCACCGCTCCCGGGCGGAGCAACGCGCCCAAGGACTGGCCTACACCGCCGGGGTGGTGCTGTCGTTCATGGCACTCGGCGGCCTGTTGCTGGCCCTGCGGGCCGGTGGCGAGCAGCTGGGCTGGGGTTTCCAGCTGCAGTCCCCCGCGGTCATTGCTGTTCTGGCCCTGCTGTTCACGCTTTTGGCTCTGAACCTGGCCGGCTGGCTGCACATAGGCAGCGTTGTGCCCGACCGCTGGGCTGGGCTACGCCTGCACCATCCGGTGGCCGAAGCGTTTTTGTCGGGGGTGTTGGCCGTCGCGATCGCCTCGCCGTGCACGGCGCCATTCATGGGTGCGTCGCTGGGCTACGCCATGACCGTACCCGGCCCACAGGCCTTGGGCTTGTTTGCGGCCCTGGGCCTGGGCTTGGCACTGCCTTACTTGTTGGCAAGTTGGTGGCCGGCCATGGGCCGGTGGCTGCCGCGCCCCGGGGCTTGGATGGAAACGCTCAAGCACTTTCTGGCCTTCCCGATGGCGGCCACCGTGGTCTGGCTGGTCTGGGTGCTCGGCCACCTGGCCGGTGTCGATGGCGCCGCCAGCTTGCTACTGCTGCTCCTGAGCACGTGCTTGCTGGTGTGGGCCCTGCGTCAGAGCGGGCGCGCCAGGGTGGCATTTACTATGATTTCGATAGCTGCTTGCGCACTATCGGCGGGGGCTACATGGCAATTTGGCTTCAAATCTACCGAGGCCACCCGCTCCGGCAGCGCACCGGCTGAGGCCGGCAGCGGCAGCGGCAGCTGGCAAGCCTGGTCTGAGGGCGCGGTGCAGGCCGCACTGCAGCAAGGGCGGCCGGTGTTTGTGGACTTCACGGCCGCGTGGTGCATTAGCTGCCAAGTCAACAAGCAGACCACCCTGAACCAGTCGGAGGTGGAGGCTGCCTTTGCCGCCAAACAGGTCACCCTTTTGCGCGCCGACTGGACCCGGCGTGACCCGGCCATCACCCGTGCGCTGGAGCAACTCGGCCGCAGTGGCGTGCCGGTGTATGTGCTCTACGCCCCCGGACGCCCCCCGGTGGTGCTGACCGAACTGCTCACCCCGGGTGAGGTCCTGCGCGTCGTGGCCGCGTTGTGAATTACCGCTCCACTCCACGACCACGCTGCACACCATGACCGACGCCGAAACCCTCCGCAGCCTGCTGCACCCGCCCCGCACGGTCGCGGTCGTGGGCTTGTCGCCCAAGCCGCACCGCGAAAGCTTTAAGGTCGCCGCCTATATGCAACAGCAAGGCTGGCGCATCGTGCCGATCAACCCGAATGCGGCAGAAATTTTGGGCGAAAAAGCCTACCCCAGCCTCACTGAAGCGGCGGCGCATGAAGCCATTGCCTTGGTGAACGTGTTCCGCAACAGCGACGACGTGCCGCCGGTGGTGGCAGAGGCCATCGCCATCGGCGCGCCCGCCATCTGGCTGCAGCTGGGCATCCGCCACGACGCTGCACTGGCCCAAGCACAGGCTGCCGGCCTGCTGTGCGTGCAGGACAAGTGCCTGCTGGTTGAGCACGCACGCGCCCTCCGCTGAGCCCGCCGTCTGCCGGACCCTGCACCTGCTCCGGCGCGGCCATTGCGCCTTGACTTGAGGCAAGACAAAGGCGGCGGTGTTATGAACTGCGACAATCGGTCCATGACCGACACCACCCCCACCAGCACCGCGTTCACGACCCAGGCCACCACCTTCGACGGCCTGCACAACCCCACTTTTCTGCAAGCCTGCATGCGCCAGGCCACCGCTCACACCCCTGTGTGGCTGATGCGCCAGGCCGGCCGCTACTTGCCGGAATACGTGGCCACCCGCGCCACCGCCGGCAGCTTTATGGGCTTGGCCACCAACACCCAGTACGCCACTGAGGTGACTTTGCAACCGCTGGAGCGCTACCCGCTGGATGCGGCTATTTTGTTCAGCGACATACTCACCGTGCCGGACGCCATGGGCCTGGGCCTGTCGTTCGCGCAAGGCGAAGGCCCTCGTTTTGCCAGCCCCATCAAGACTGAGGCTGACGTGGCCAAGCTCGCTGTGCCCGACATGGCCAAGCTGCAGTACGTGTTTGACGCCGTCTCCAGCATCCGCAAAGCACTCACCGTGGACGGCAAGGGCCGCGTGCCGCTGATCGGCTTCAGTGGCAGCCCCTGGACGCTGGCCTGCTACATGGTCGAAGGCAAAGGCAGCGACGACTACCGCTTGGTCAAAACCATGATGTACAGCCGCCCGGACCTGATGCACCGCATGCTGACCATCAACGCCGATTCGGTAGCCGCCTACCTGAATGCCCAGATCGACGCCGGCGCCCAAGCGGTGATGGTGTTTGACAGCTGGGGCGGTGTGCTGGCCGATGGCGCGTTCCAAGAATTCAGCCTCGCCTACACCGCCCGCGTCCTGAAGCAGCTCAAGCGCTTCGGCACTGATGGCAAAGTGGTGCCGCGCATTGTGTTCACCAAAGGCGGTGGTTTGTGGCTGCAAGACATGCAGGCGCTGGACTGCGAAGTGCTGGGCTTGGACTGGACTGTGAACCTTGCCAAAGCGCGCGCCTTGGTGGGTGGTGTTGAGAACGGCCCCGGCAAGGCGCTGCAAGGCAACATCGACCCCAACGTCTTGTTTGCGCCACCGGCTGCTATTGAATCCGAAGTGGCCAAGGTACTCGGCAGCTTTGGAACCCCCTACCAAGGCACTGGAACCGGCCCCACCCACATCTTCAATCTGGGCCACGGCATCAGCCAATACACCCCGCCGGAGCATGTGGCGGCGCTGGTGGCCGCAGTGCACAGCCACTCCAAAACCATGCGTGCCTGAATTCCATAGCACGTTTTTTTCAGAAAAACAAAGTTCCAATCGCTTAGTTATGCACAAAATCGGGGGGCTAGGGTTTACCCCTTCCCCCATTCGGGTGGGTGGCGCTACAAAACCCATAGCGCTTCTAAGTGCTTGATTTATATAGGTTTGCGGATTTGCTTTTTTTCTGGGCAGCGTAAGAAAACCCTTGATTTATAAGGCCTGAAGCGGCGCCAAAGGCACATATCAACAAAGTTATCCACAGAAAACTTGGATCAAGCGTAAACGGCATGTAAATCAAGGACTTAGCGCAGACTCCGCAAGTTCACCTCAACAAGTAGCCCCAAGTGCCATTCCATATCCTGAGAACCTCAGCGGCCACCGGAGCCCCGGCATGAGCCATTGGTTGCCCGTTTTGGTGCACACCCCCGCCCATGCCGCGCTGGGTCCGGTACTCACCTACCGCAGCGAACAGCTGCTGCCGGCGGGTACCTTGGTGCGGGTGCCGCTGGGCAAGCGCGAGACCCTGGGCGTGGTGTGGGACGCCACCACTGCGGAGGCGACCGGCGAGTTCGACCCGACCAAGGTGCGCGACATTGCGGGCGTGCTGGAAGGAATTCCGCCCCTCAGCCGGGCGTGGCAACAGTTGCTGGGCTTTACCGCCGCCTACTACCAGCGCTCGGCCGGCGAAGTGGCGCTGGCCGCCCTGCCCCCGCAGCTGCGCGAGCTGAACCCCGAGCAAATGGCGCGCCGCCTCAAGCGCAAAAAGGCGGATGCCGGTGCCGGCGGAGCCGTGCTGGCCGCACCGACCCTCACGCCTGAGCAAGCTGCCGCGATTGCACAGATTGACAGCAACAGCGGCCCCTTTTTGCTCTTCGGCGCCACTGGCAGCGGCAAGACCGAGGTCTATTTGCACTGCGTGCACAAACTTCTGGCCGCCGACCCGGACGCCCAGGCCCTGATCATGGTGCCGGAGATCAACCTCACGCCGCAGTTGGAAGAGCGCTTCAAAGCCCGCTTTGCCCCGCTCTATGGCGAGCAAGCGGTGGTGAGCCTGCACAGCGGCATGACCAACCCGCAGCGCCTCAAAAGCTGGCTCAGTGCCCACGGTGGCGCGGCCCGCATCGTGCTGGGCACGCGCATGGCGGTGTTTACGTCTCTGCCCAAACTGCGGCTGATCGTGGTCGATGAAGAGCACGACCCCAGCTACAAAAGCGGCGAAGGCGCCCGCTACTCGGCGCGTGACCTCGCGGTGTACCGCGGCAAGCTCGATGGTGCCAAAGTCATTCTCGGCTCGGCCACGCCCTCGTTGGAAAGCTGGCACCACAGCCGGCCGGCTGAGGAAGGAGGGCGCTATCTGCGCCTGCACATGCCCAGCCGCGTGGGAGACGCCGCACGCCTGCCCCTAGTGCGGCGGGTGGACATGAACCACCAGCCCCGGCGGGCCATCTTCTCGACCCCGCTGATTGCAGCCATCACCGAGCGGGTGGCACGCGGCGAGCAGTGCATGGTGTTTTTGAACCGGCGCGGCTACGCCCCGGTGCTGACCTGCGAAGACTGCGGCTGGAAGAGCGAGTGCCCGCACTGCAGCGCGTTTCGCGTGTTCCACAAAATCGACCGCACCCTGCGTTGCCACCACTGCGGCTTTACCGAGCGGGTGCCGCGCGCCTGCCCGGACTGTGGCAACGTCGACATCGCCCCTTTCGGGCGCGGCACTGAGCAGATTGAAGAACACCTGGCCGAGTTGCTGGTGGATGTGCGGCGTCACGGCTCTGTCACGCCCGACAAGCCGGAGGGCGAACCGATCCGCATCGCCCGCATCGACGCCGACAGCACCAAACTCAAAGGCCAGCTCGAAGAGCAACTGGCCGCCGTGCACTCCGGCGACGTGGATGTGCTGGTGGGCACGCAAATGATTGCTAAGGGCCACGACTTCCGCCGCATCACGCTGGTCGCAGCAGTAAACCCGGACGGCGCTTTATTCAGCAGCGACTTCCGGGCGCCCGAACGCTTGTTCAGTTTGCTGATGCAGGCCGCAGGCCGGGCCGGGCGCGATGCGTCGCTGGGCGCACAAAGCGAGGTGTGGCTGCAAACTTTTCAGCCCGAGCACGGCCTCTACGCCGCCCTCAAGAAACACGACTACCCCACCTTTGCCGCGCAGCAGCTCCAAGAGCGCGAGCAAGCCAACATGCCACCCTTCAGCGCCCAGGCGCTGGTGCGGGCCGAGGCCAAGACGCAGGAAGCGGCGCAAGCCTTCTTGAACGCCGCCCGCACCTTCGCCCAGACCGAGATGGCTACGTGGGACGGCTGGGCCGAGGCGCTGGCCCAAGTCTTCCTCTACCCCGCCGTACCCATGGCCATCCAGCGGGTCGCCAATATAGAGCGGGCCCAGATGCTGATTGAATGCCCATCACGCGCCACGCTGCAGCAGTTCCTGACCGCCTGGCAAAGCGTGCTGCACGCCACCCGCAGCCAACCCGAATGCAAAGGCCTGATCCGCTGGGCGATTGATGTGGATCCGTTGGCGATTTGAGTTAAAAAGCGGGCTTAGCCCACATCAGACATGCGCAAGCAGCTACAAAATGAATAGCAGTCTTAATGTCTGTCGGTCTTGGGACCGTAGGGCAATGCTTGATCACTGCGCACTTCGTGGGCCTGCACATCCACGACATCGACCACCTCGGCCTCGTTGCCACGCGGTCCGAATCCGCCTGAAAAACCGCCAGCAGCTGACGGCCCGGCCCGGAAACCTCCGTGCTTGAACTGCTGCCTGGCTTGGTTGAAACGCTGAAACGTGGTCACAAAAGCCGGCTTGCGGCCGGTGAGGAGCGCTTTGAGCAGCACCCACACCAGGCTGACCAGCCCCACGAAGATCAGACTCAGCGCAAACACCGCCGCAGCGGCAATAAGCACCAGCTTGAGGGCGGTGCGGAGAATGGCGGAAACAAGGTTCATCAAGGTGTCCATGGCGCTATTGTGCAACGCAGTGCAATGCCACCGGCAAGCCCAAGGGCAGCGGCATATTTAAATGAAATCCGCCCCTAACCCTGGTATCTATTGCGCAACCAGCTACCAAAAACATAGCAGTTATATACCGACCATCAAGGCGACCGCACCCGAGAAGGTAAAGAATGCTGCGGCGGTGGACACCAGAATGATGCGGGCGATGCGGCCGTTGTCCGCCCCGAAGCGCTCGGCCAGGAGCGACACATTGCTCGCACTCGGCAAGGCGGCCAGCAACACCAGCACGGTGAGTGCAAATTTGTCGATGTGCACGCCCGCGCTCACGGCCGACACGCCCACCAGCAATACCAGCAGGGGGTGCAAAAAGAGTTTGATCAGCGCCACCGGCACATATTCCTGCCAGTGCACCTCGTGCGTCTCGTCGTCCTTGGCCAGCATTTGCGAGCGTGCTAGTACCGCACCGATGGTGAACAGCGCCACCGGCGAGGCCGCATCTGCCAGCAGGCCCAGGGTAGATGCCACTGGCTTGGGCAGCTCGAGCTGCAAGGCTGAGAACACTGCGCCCAGAAGGATGGACCAAGGCATGGGGTTGGCGGCCACGCCCTTGAGCGCATTTTTGGCCGCCTGCCCCGCCGACACACCGCCCTGCGCCGGATCGCCCCCCAAGCGCGAGAGCGCGATGCAGAGCGAGGAGGTGATCACCATGTCCACCAGAATGGTCACAATCGCCGGCCCTGCGGCCTTGGCCCCGAGCAGGGCCACCAACAGCGGCACCCCCATGAAACCGGTGTTGGGGAACGCCGCCACCAGCGCGCCGAAAGCGGCGTCGTTCCAGCCAATGCGACCATGCAGCGTCACTGCCACCGTGAATGCCACCATCACCAAGGCGCACAGCAGGTAAGTGAGTGCAAGGCTCACGTCCAGCAACTCACCGATGGGCGTGCTGGCCCCGAACCGGAACAACATGCAGGGGAGCGCGAAAAACAGCACAAACCCGTTCAGCCCGGGGATGGCCGCCAGCGGCAACATGCCCTTGCGCGCCGCCAGATAGCCGCAAAGCACCAAGGCGAAAAAAGGAAAGGTAACAGTCAGGATTTGCAGCATGGCCGCCATTGTCAGGGAAACAAGAGGATGGCCCTTTTCGGCGTGGCATGCGCCACATACCTCGAACTCAGGAGGTGGGGTGTATTGCACAGTGAGGTCAAGGAGGAGCCCGCTCCGGCGGGCGGGGGACACGAACGGCGCAATGCACCCTATCTCCTGAGTGAGCGAACACCAGCCCTCCATGCGCAAACCGGCAACCCGTTAAGATTGCCCGCTCCCCGCACGTCAGGTCCTCCATCCCCCTATGTCTGCCCCCCAAGCCAACCACGGCATGAACCCCGCCCAGCAGGAAGCCGTGAACTACCTGCACGGGCCCTGCCTGGTGCTGGCGGGTGCCGGCTCGGGTAAAACACGGGTGATCACCCACAAAATCGCCCGCCTGATCCAAATGGGCATGCCGGCCAACCGGATTGCGGCCATCACCTTTACCAACAAGGCAGCCGCCGAAATGCGCGAGCGCGCCAAACACTTGATTGGCAAAGCTGCCAAGGATGTGGTGGTGTGCACCTTCCACGCGCTGGGTGTGCGCATGCTGCGCGAAGACGGCTCGGTGCTCGGGCTCAAGCCGCAGTTCAGTATTCTGGACAGCGACGACGTCACCAGCATCATCAAAGACGCCGGCGGCATCATCGACACGGCCACTGCCCGCCAGTGGCAGTGGACCATCAGCGCCTGGAAAGGCGCCGGCCTGAACAGTGAGCAGGCGCTGGCGGCGGCGGAAGACGACAACGAGCGCATCATCGCCACCGCCATGGCCCGCTACGAAGAGCGCCTGGTGGCCTACCAGAGTGTGGACTTTGATGACCTGATCAGCCTGCCCCTCAAGCTGTTGCGGGACTACCCCGAGGTGCGCGCCCGCTGGCAGAGCCTGCTGGGCCATGTGCTGGTGGACGAATACCAGGACACGAATGCCACCCAATACGAGGTGCTGAAGTACCTGGTGGGCGACAAAGCCCGCTTTACCGCCGTGGGGGACGATGACCAGTCCATCTACGGCTGGCGCGGCGCCACGCTGGACAACCTGAAAAAACTGCCGGTCGACTTTCCCACGCTCAAGGTCATCAAACTGGAGCAGAACTACCGCTCCACCAGCGCCATCCTGCGGGCAGCCAACAATGTGATCGGCCCCAACCCCAAGCTGTTTCCCAAGACGCTGTTCAGCGAGCTGGGTGAGGGCGAACCGGTGCGGGTGGTGGATGCCGACAACGAGGAGCACGAGGCCGAGCGCGCCGTGGCCCGCATCCAGAGCCTGCGCGCCAACGGAATTGGTGGGGGCGTGCCGGACGCGCAAGGCAAGCAGTACAAAGAGTTCCGCGACTTTGCGGTGCTGTACCGCGCCAACCACCAGGCCAAGCCCTTTGAGAAGGCGCTGCGCAAGGCGGGCATTCCTTACAAAGTCTCGGGCGGGCAGAGCTTTTTTGACCGGGCCGAAATCCGCGACCTGTGCGCCTGGTTCCGGCTCTGGAGCAACAACGACGATGACCCGGCCTTCCTGCGCGCAGTGACCACGCCCAAGCGGGGCATCGGCCACACCACGCTGGGCACCTTGGGCACTTTTGCCACCCAGTACAAGCTGAGTTTGTTTGAGTCGCTGTTTTCGTCGTCGCTCGCCAGCGTGCTGAGCGCCAAGGCTTTGGGCAGCTTGCATGAGTTCGGGCGCTACATCAACGACCTGGAATACCGCGCCCGCCACACCGAGGGTGCTGAGGCGGCCTTGGCCTTCATCATGGACTGGCTCAAAGAGATCGGGTACGAAAAACACCTCTATGACGGCGAAGACAGCGAGGGGGCAGCCTCCGCCAAGTGGAGCAATGTGATCGAGTTCTGCGAATGGATGGCCCAGCGGTGCGGCGGCCAGATTGACGACGCTGCCGGTGTGACCAACACCCGGGAAGTCAAAAACCTGCTGGAAGTGTCGCAAACCATTGCCCTGCTCTCCACCATCAGCGAGCGCGAAAAAGACCAGAACGTGGTGACCCTCTCCACCTTGCACGCATCCAAGGGCCTGGAATGGCCGCACGTGATGCTGGTCGGCGTGACCGAAGGCATGCTGCCCTTCAAGCTGGGCGACGGGGCCGACACCCTAGGCGGCTCAACCTTGGAGCACGAGTCCGCCAACGAAGAAATCGCCGCGCGCCTGCAAGAGGAGCGACGGCTGATGTACGTCGGCATCACCCGCGCCCAGCGCAGCCTGGCCGTGAGCTGGACCCGCCGACGCAAAAAGGGCCGTGAAATGGTGGCCGCTCTACCCAGCCGCTTCATTGCCGAAATGGCACTGGACTCCGCCACCGCTAAAGAAGACCCCCGCGAAAAACTGCGTGCTCTGCGCGCCGAGTTTGCGGCCAAAGCCCTTGCCACAGCTGCTAACGCAGCGGAGAAGTCATGAAGCACCTACCGTCATTTGCTATATTTTTTATAGCTATCGGCGCATATTCCACTTGGGCTCAAGCCCCGAATGGCACGGATGCTTTTGCCAGCAATGCTGCCGTAGCGGCAGTACCGCCGGCACAGACGCCGGTGCCGCTTGAAGTGGTCAGTTGCAAGAACCCGTCAGCCACCTCCCTCTCGCGGTTCTGGGAGTTGGAGCCGGCCAGCGACTGCGGCACCTTCGGCTTGCGGGGTTATCGCCCTATCAGCCTGGCCGTCATCGGGTCAGACAGTGTGAACACCGCCCCCACCTCACCCGCCACAGACCACACCGGCACATTCCAGCCCTACACCACCAGCGAGACCCGCATCAACCTCTCGGTGCGGACCAAAATTGCGCAAGGTCTGCTCACTGGCGGTGATCCGAACCGGCTGGATTCACTGTGGTTTGCCTACAGCCAGCAGTCGTACTGGCAGCTGTTTAACGCCGATCTCTCGCGCCCTTTCCGTGCCACCGACCACGAGCCGGAGCTGATCTACATTTTTCCGGTGAAGTCGGCACTGCCCTCCGGCTGGCGACTGCGATACGGCGGGATCGGCGTCAACCACCAGAGCAACGGCCAGAGCCTGCCGCTCTCGCGCAGCTGGAACCGCATCATCGGCCGTGCGGGCCTGGAACTGGGGAACAAAATCTCGATCACCGGTGCGCTGTGGCAGCGCATTCCGGAAGACAGCGCCAGCGACGACAACCCGGACATCGTGGACCGCATCGGGCGCGCCGAGTTGTCGACGGTGTGGAACGTGGACGCGGTGAACTCACTTGCACTGACCCTGCGCCATTCGCTGCAAACAAGCGACAGCGGCTCGGTCCGCATTGCGTGGTTCAAGAAAATAGGCAGCGCTCCGGACAATGCCAACCGCAGCAGCTTGCGCTTGCACACGGAACTCTTCAGTGGCTATGGCGACTCTTTGATGGACTACAACCGCAAGCGCACCGTGTTGAGCGTCGGCTTGACGCTGCTGGACTGGTAAACGGCTTAGCGATGGCCGTCGAAGGTCGAGTGGAAGGAGTCTGAGAAACCCGTGGCCTGGCTCGGCTCGGCGATGCCAAACATGCGGTCATGCAGATCCGCCAGCTCCAGCATCGCCTGGGCAGCCTCGGGATTGAAACCGATGCGGGAGTTGCCCATGCCATCCCCGCCATTGATGATGAGTTTGTTAATGTACAAACTGCACTCTTTGTATCCCCACAGAGTACGGATGGTGGTGGCAATGCGGTGGTGATAGAGCTCCACTATTTCCAAGGCCTCCGCCGCACGCTGCGCGGGGGACTTGTCGTCAAGCCCCATGGGCTGGGTCGGAAGGTCTTCGAAATCGGGAAATGCATCCGCTGCCTTCGCCTCGCTTCGGCTGCGAACTTGCACCTCGGAGGCAGAAGCCAATGGATCTGCACTGGTGATGGGTGCTAGACCACTGTAGCGGGAGTCCTGTGCGGCTAAAGCGTTGTCCCACAAGCTCCAGGAGGTCTCCGGGTCATCCTCGACGACTTCAAGGCCGCGTGAATCTCCAGCATCCAAACGCTTGGACGCTGCTGAGTCACTTTTGCCGAGAAACCTACCGAACATGAAGCCGCCTTTTCAAATAAAGATCATCACCAGTCGCTGTGGCGCAGCACCGTCAGCGGACGCACTGCCCAGACGTGACACGACCCGGTTGTGAGATTAATCCTTAGCCCGCTTTCAGGCAAGAGGCCGGAAGGACTAATCAGAACGCTTCAGCTTGCGCCCAAAGAAAAAGCGGCATTCCCGTTAAGAAATGCCGCTTTCGCGTTTTGGTGGCCTGGGGCGGAATCGAACCACCGACACAAGGATTTTCAATCCTCTGCTCTACCGACTGAGCTACCGGGCCTAAGCCTCGTATTCTAGCATTGAATTTATGCGTTATTTCTCTTGCCGCGAGAAAGATCAACGCCGAGCTGTTTTAGCTTCCGGTACAGGTGGGTTCGTTCCAACCCTGTTTTCTCTGCCACCCGGGTCATTGATCCATTTTCTTTAGCCAAGTGATATTCAAAATATGCTTTTTCGAACTCATCCCGAGCCTCGCGCAGTGGCTTATCCAGCTCGAAGTCCTGGCTGGCCTGCGGCCCTGATTCCACAGGCTCGATCATCAGAATAGGTGCGTGCGCAACCGGCTCTGCATTCATGGTGTAGGCCGCCACGGCAGGCGCTGCTTTGCGGACGGCTCCGCGAGCCAAGCCCTGCTCAACCGCCTTCAAGAGCTTTTGCAGAGTGACCGGCTTTTCCAGGAAAGCCAGAGCGCCGATTTTGGTAGCCTCCACCGCGGTGTCGATCGTTGCATGGCCGCTCATCATGATCACGGGCATCGTCAGTGCGCCTGTGGACGCCCATTCCTTCAGAAGTGTGACGCCATCAGTGTCTGGCATCCATATATCCAAGAGCACGAGATCGGGGCGCTCGCGCAAACGTGCGGCGCGTGCCTGCGCAGCATTTTCCGCAAGCTCGACCGTGTGTCCTTCATCATTCAGGATCTCCGACAGAAGCTCACGGATGCCATGCTCGTCATCCACCACCAAAATGTTCGCCATATTGCTTACGCTATCCCTTATGAAGCCCGATTCACTACGATGCCGCTGGCTCGGGCGCTGCCGCCAATGATAACGACACTTGTGCACCCACCACGACACCGTCTTTTTGGATGTTCCCGACATCGATACGGGATCCGTGCTCGTCCGATATCTTCTTCACTACAGCAAGTCCCAGGCCAGTTCCCCGTGATTTGGTCGTCACATAGGGCTCAAAGGCTCGCTTAAGAATGTTGTCGGCGAATCCATCCCCTTGATCCCGGATGGACAGCCGGACCCGGCGGTTGGCTGCTTGCCATTGGGTGCGTATGGTCACGGTTCGCGCAAGCTCTCTGGGTTCGTTGGCAGACAAACAAGCGTCTTGGGCATTCTGGAGCAGGTTGTGAATGACTTGTCGCAGCTGCTCTGCATCTCCCATGACTTGAGGGCACAGCGGGTCCAAGTCCATCACCACAGGGACCTTGGCATTCTCCAAATCGTAAAGGTGCAACACGTCTTGCACCAGCTGGTTCAATTGCAAGGGTTTCAGCTCAGCAGCCGGCAGCCTTGCATAGTCCCTGAACTCATTCACCAAGCGCTTCATGGAGTCCACTTGATCCACGATGGTCTTGACGGATTTTGTGAGAATGGCTTGTTCAGGCGGTGCGACTTTCCCCGTGAGTTTCATCTCCAGTCGCTCTGCAGAGAGCTGAATCGGCGTCAGCGGATTTTTGATTTCGTGGGCAAGCCGACGTGCGACTTCGCCCCAAGCCTGTGCCCGCTGCGCAGAAACAATTTCAGAGATGTCGTCGAAAACCAGCAGCTGGTGGTGGGAGGGAAGCTCAGCGCCTCTAGCAACCAGCGTCAGTATTCCGGCAAACGGACTTGCCACAGGATCGGATGACTGGGCGAGCTCAAAGGGTTGCTGCCAGTGGTCTGCCACTTGCTCTTGGTGACCTTCCACCAAGGCATCAAACTGCTTTTTGGCACCGTCGCCGAACAACTCAAGCCCTGGAATCTCTGAAAGGGCATGACCCTCGTGGGTGCGGAGATCCGTCTTGAGTATTCGAGACGCTCCGGGGTTGGAACTCACGATTCGACCTGCTGGGTCCAGGACGATGACCCCCGAGGTCAAGTTATCGAGGATGGTCTGCAAGTGGGCGCGTGCCGCATCGACTTGCGACATGCTGGCCTCCACCGCATAACGCGCTTCCAGCAGTTGCTGTGTCATCGAGGCAAATGCCCGGGTCAATCCACCCAATTCGTCTCTGCCCTGCAAGGCCAATTTAGGCGTCAGGTCACCTGCGGCCACTTGGCCCACGCCCTCGGTTAACAGCAAAAGGGGCCGTGCGATCTGGTTCCCCAACACCACTGCGAGCAAGACTGCCCCAAAAACAGCAAGAAACAAACTCAGGGTTAAGGTACCGATATACATGCGCTTCAATCCTTCACGGCCGAGCGCACGCTCCTGGTATTCCCGGTTGGCTCGCTCCACCGCGAGTGCATTGCTGACCAAGCTGGTTGGCAGCGCTTTGGTCACCAGCATGTATCGGATTTCCGACACCAACCCCAAACCAGGGTTTGCAATAGGCACGAGTGCTTTGATTCGCGCGGTATTGGGTCCATCAGGCGTCGATTCATCCAGCCCTTCTACCCAGGCGAGCGATCGCTGTTGGCGAGCGCTGCGGAACTGGCTGTTGGTCGGCTTGTCGGGACTCAGTTGAAATTTCGACTGCCCCACGCTGGCCAATAAAGTGCCTGAGCCACTCCAAATGGTGATGTCCGTGGCGCCCAGTTGGTCCAACAGACGCTCTGCCAGCATACCGGATGCACTCTCAGAGTTCTCCGAAAGCAATCCCGCTGCTGCTTTGGATTTGCCGGCCAGATCAACCGTCAAAGTTTCCAGCGTGACCCGCCCCAAGCCTAGACCCGCCTCTAGAGCGCCTTCCACCTGAACGTCAAACCAAGTTTCAATGGACCTGGAAACAAACTGGTAAGACACCACGTAGATAAGCAAACCCGGCATAACCCCGACCAACGCAAAAATGGTGGCCAACTTGAGCAAGAGGCGGCTACCGAAGCGCCCCTGTCGCAGTCTTGTGAAAAGTCGAAACCCAACCCAGGCAATGGCCGCCGCCAGCAAGCTGGCCACCACGACGTTGATGATGAATAGCGTTTGATAGTTGCTTTCATACAGCTCCCGGTTATTTGTTGCCTGGGTTAGCAAGAACAACAAAGTGAGACCGATGAGGACCATGACAGCCGAGCCGATCGCAATGGCTCTGCGCATCGAACGCGAAGTGTGGTTGACCTTTTGCGCCCCCCCCGCAGCCTCGTTGTTAGCGACGCTCATTTGGGCGATTCAAGAGGAAGGGCTTGCGACCGAAGAACGCTCAGGTCCCAGTCTGTTTGCCCCAGTAAACCGATCTGAAATGGGCGCGGCAATTGGCTGACATCCAGGTGGAACTTGAAATCCAAGCGGTATTTCCCTTGGGGCTCCAAGTCTCCACCCGAGGCAATGCGCCACCGGCTGATCTTGCGCACAGCAGCCATAGCGGCAGCGGAGGTGTCGTAGGACTGACTGAGTGCAAGTCCCTGCCCCGCTGCGCTGCCAGCACCGGTGCTCATGCTCAAGCGCCAGCGTCTGGTCAGTGGCTGAAATGCGAGTTTGTAGTTTCTTGCTGACGAGGTTTGCGTCTTGTCGTACCAGTACCAGCGCTCTTTCAAGACATCCGCTTCAGCGCGGAAGTAAATCGGGACACCCTTTAGGAGTGCATCTTCCACCGCGGATGACAACTCGAATTGCAACTGCGCATTGAGCACGACCTCGTCTTGGGACCGATCTACTTCGAATTGAGAGATTTCTATTTGTGTCTGAGCGTAGCTAGGCAGTAGCACTGCGGCCAGCATCAGCAAGCAAAGCTTGCGGAGCAGTCTTTCAAGGTCGCATTTTTTCATACAGTGCATAGAAAAAGCCATCATGGTCGCTCGCTTGATTGTCGACCAGTCCCTCTTGATCTGCTGCTAGGCCGGGCAATAAATGTCCCGGGGACGGCATTAATCGAGCATCTTTGTTGCTCGCAAGAAACGCTTGAACTTGCCCATCTCCTTCAGCTTTGAAGATCGAGCATGTGCAATACAGCAGCCGTCCACCGGCCGCGAGAAGGGGCCACAATGCATTAAGAATTTGCTTTTGCTGGGATGCCAATTGTTGAATATCGGATTCGCGGCGTAGCCACCGGATATCCGGGTGGCGGCGCACGATGCCTGACGCAGTGCAAGGTGCATCGAGCAAAATAGCGCCGAACAGCTCTCCGTCCCACCATGTTGCTGGTTTAGATGCATCAGCACACAAAACCTTGGCAGTCAGGCCCAATCGCCCCAGAGTTTCTCCTATTCGCTCTGCGCGCTGCGGATCCACCTCTAAGGCAATAACTTGCGCCTCGGACATCTCTAACAAATGCGCCGTCTTCCCCCCGGGAGCTGCACATGCATCCAAAACTCTCAACGGCAGCCCTCGCAGCCCACCGTCCAATAGCAGAGGTGCTGCATATTGCGCAGCTCCATCTTGCACAGAGACCCACCCATCCTCAAATCCAGGCAGCTTATGGACCGGAACAGGTTTCGCCAACTCGATGCGGGTTGAAGAGCTTCTGGCGACTGCAACGCCAGCATCTTGCAGTTTTAGCAAGTAGTCAGCCGGATCAACTTTTCGCTGGTTCACCCGAAGAGTCATGGGGGGATGGCGGTTCGCTTCGCTGAGCAATCGTTCCCAGCAGTCGGGATGATCAGCCTGTACACGTTTGACCCACCACAAAGGGTGGTTCCAACTAGCTTCGAGCCGCTTGTTGGCCTCAGCGAGCAATGCGTCACGCTCCCTCTGAAAGCGCCGCAAACATGCATTGATAAAGTTAGCTTGCGCCTTGCTGCGCGGCGACTGCTTGGCCGCTTGTACGGTTTGGTTCACCAAGGTGAATTCGTCGTAACTCGTCTCTTCGTTGGAGGACATCAGACCAAGTGCCAGACACAAAAGTGTGTCTGAGGGCAGCGCAGGCGGCTTTTGCGCGAGCAGTGTCCGCAGTGCTACCGCCCTGCCATGGTTCCGCCAGGCATGAAATGCCAATGCTTGAACTGCCGGTCGCAGGGACGCTTCGACAGCGTCAATAGATGAAGTCCCTGACTGCCCGGCGGACACTCGCAACAATACCTCGACGGTTGCTTGTAACTGGCGCCACAGTTCAGGGGCCTTTCTAGCTTCATTCATGACTGTCCTAAAGAGGAGCAATGGCCCCGAAACCTAGTATTCCCGATACGCAGCGCGCGGGATATTGTTGGATGGCGTCGTTATAGCTTTCAAGGATGCGATTCAAGGCCTCCTTGATCACCAGCACTTTCGCAGAATTTGCTTCCCACTCAATCGCCAAAGTGTCGGGGACTCTGGCGCCGGCGAGGTCTGGAGGTTGCGCGAGCCAAGCATTCCAGGCGTCCTGCAAATGTCCCCAGCTTTCCGCCCGCCTCTGCTGCGCTTCGTCGCTCAACCTGTTTTTCCGGCTTGCACCCCAAACAGCTTCTGCAAAGCGATTGGCTTGCAACAGCTGCAACCAACACTCATCAAATGGCGCAAAGGGAGCTTGCGCGGATGCTTCGTCGCTCTGATCGGTTGCTGCAGCCTGTGTGGCCACTAGACGGACACAAACCATCACCTGTTTGTCCAGCGCAGCTGACACATCTAGCGCGCGTGAACGTAGTCGCATGAGCCGGTTATAGACGCCTACCAGCCAAAACAAACCACACGCGAGAATCAACCATACATAAATCGTTTGACTCATTTCAGCTCCTCGGTACGTGCCAGCGACTTCCGAAAAAAAGCGCCCCAAGTTGCAAGCAACTTGGGGCGCTTTGATTCAGTAGCGAGGATTACTCAGCCGAAGTGTCTTCCCCAGTGGAGAGATCTTCGGTTACCTCAGCGGTGCCTGCCAACTCTGCAGCTTCTGCTTCAGCGATCGCACGGCGTTCTGCGTCGTCCATTGTTTCGCGAACTTTGCGGGCTTCATGGTAAGCCAAGCCGGTTCCTGCTGGAATCAGGCGACCAACGATCACGTTTTCCTTCAAGCCACGCAATTCGTCGCGTTTGCCCATGATGGCAGCTTCGGTCAACACGCGCGTTGTTTCCTGGAAGGACGCAGCAGAGATGAAGCTGTCCGTAGACAACGACGCCTTGGTAATACCCAAGAGCAGGTTGGTGAACGTCGCAGGGATCTTACCGTCGGCACGCAGGGCGTCGTTGGTGTTAAGCATCTCGGAGCGTTCGACTTGTTCGCCATTGATGTAACCCGAATCACCGGCGTTTTCAACCACCACGCGACGCAGCATCTGACGAACAATCACTTCAATGTGCTTGTCGTTGATCTTCACGCCTTGCAAGCGGTACACATCCTGAACTTCGTCCACGATATAACGTGCCAGCTCTTCGGAACCCAGCAAACGCAGGATGTCTTGTGGGTCGGCAGGACCGTCGACCACCGACTCGCCCTTGTTCACCACTTGGCCTTCGTGCACCAAAATGTTCTTTTCCTTGGGCACTAATTCTTCCCAGACCTTGCCTTCTGGATCGGTGATTTGCAAGCGGACCTTGCCTTTGGTTTCCTTACCGAAGGACACCGTACCAGTTACTTCTGCCAAAACACCCTTGTCTTTCGGCGAGCGGGCTTCGAACAGCTCTGCAACGCGTGGCAGACCACCGGTAATGTCGCGGGTCTTTTGACCTTCGATCGGGATACGCGCCAGCACTTCGCCTGGGCCCACATCCTGACCATCACGCACCTGCACGAGGGATCCGACGGGGAAGCCAATGGTCACCGAATGATCGGTACCTGGAATCTTCACTTCGTGACCCGAAGCGTCAATCAGCTTGACTTGCGGACGGACCACCTTGGCGGCACCGCGACGTTTCGGATCAATAACCACCAAGGTCGAGAGACCTGTTACCTCATCCACCTGCTTGGCCACTGTCAAGCCTTCTTCGACGTTTTCGAAGTGGGCTTTACCGGCGAATTCAGTGATGATGGGGCGTGTCAATGGGTCCCAGTTCGCCAGAATGGCGCCGGCCTTGATCGATTGATCTACCTTGACCGTCAGTACGGCACCGTAAGGCACTTTATGGCGCTCACGTTCGCGGCCGTGTTCATCGTGAATGATGATTTCGCCGGAACGGGCAATCACGACCAACTCACCCTTGCTGTTGGTCACATAGCGCATGGTGGCGTTAAAGCCGATATTGCCGTTGGACTTGGCTTCAACGCTCGACGCGATCGCAGCACGTGATGCAGCACCACCGATGTGGAACGTACGCATGGTCAGCTGGGTACCCGGTTCGCCGATGGACTGTGCAGCAATCACACCAACAGCTTCGCCGCCGTTGATCAAACCACCGCGACCCAAGTCACGACCGTAGCACTTGGCACAAATACCAAAGCGCGTTTCGCAGGTCAGTGCCGTACGAACCTTGACTTCATCGACGCCGGCTGCTTCCAGCATTTCGATTTCGTCTTCGTCCAGCATAGTGCCGGCAGGCGAAAGAACACCGCGTGTTTCCGGATGCAGCACGTCGTCCGCAGCGGTGCGGCCGAGGATACGGTCACGCAGGGATTCGATGACTTCACCACCTTCGACGATGGCGCGCATCAGGTAACCACCGTGTGTGCCGCAGTCTTGTTCAGTAACGACCAGATCCTGGGTCACATCAACCAAACGGCGTGTCAGGTAACCGGAGTTCGCTGTTTTCAACGCAGTATCGGCCAGACCCTTACGCGCACCGTGGGTGGAGATGAAGTACTCCAACACGTTCAGACCTTCGCGGAAGTTCGCGGTAATAGGCGTTTCAATGATGGAGCCATCGGGCTTGGCCATAAGACCCCGCATACCAGCCACCTGACGAATCTGCGCCGCAGAGCCGCGGGCACCCGAGTCCGCCATCATGTAGATGGAGTTGAAGGATTCCTGTTGCACTTGGTTGCCATGGCGGTCGGTGACCATTTCCTTGGACAACTTGGCCATCATCACCTTGGACACTTCGTCACCCGACTTGCCCCAGATATCAACCACCTTGTTGTAGCGCTCACCGGACGTCACTAGACCGGAAACATACTGCTGCTCGATCTCTTTGACTTCCTTTTGGGCGCGACCAATGATGTCGTGCTTCTCTTGCGGCACCAACATGTCGTCGATACAAATCGAGATACCGGCCTTCGTCGCCAAGCGGAAACCACTTTGCAAGAGCTTGTCTGCAAACACCACGGTCTCTTTCAGTCCGCACTTGCGGAAAGACACGTTGATCAGCTTGGAGATTTCCTTCTTCTTCAAGGCCTTGTTGATGTTGGCGAAAGGCAAGCCCTTTGGCAGAATTTCAGACAACAGTGCGCGGCCAGCAGTGGTTTCCCACAGCTTGGTTTCCGGCTCAAATTCACCGGTTTCCTTGTTCTTGGTCCACTCGGTCAGACGCACGTTGATACGTGCGTTCAGCTCGACTTGGCCCGCATCGAAAGCGCGCTGTACTTCGCCTGTGTCCGCAAACACCAGACCCTCACCCTTGCCGTTGATACGGTCGCGGGTGGTGTAGTACAAGCCCAACACCACGTCCTGCGAAGGAACGATGGAAGGCTCGCCGTTGGCAGGGAACAGCACGTTGTTGGAGGCCAGCATCAATGTGCGGGCTTCCATTTGCGCTTCCACCGACAACGGCACGTGAACAGCCATTTGGTCACCGTCGAAGTCGGCGTTAAAGGCCGCGCAAACGAGAGGGTGCAGCTGAATAGCTTTGCCTTCGATCAAGATAGGCTCGAAAGCTTGGATACCCAAACGGTGCAGCGTTGGCGCACGGTTCAGCATCACGGGGTGCTCTTTGATAACCTCTTCAAGGATGTCCCACACCACGGGCGTGCCAGATTCAACTTCCTTTTTGGCAGCCTTGATCGTGGTTGCAATACCCATGGCTTCTAGGCGCGCAAAGATGAAGGGCTTGAACAATTCCAAAGCCATCAGTTTCGGCAGACCGCACTGGTGCAACTTGAGTGTTGGGCCCACGGTAATCACGGAACGACCAGAGTAATCCACGCGCTTGCCCAGCAAGTTCTGACGGAAACGACCGGATTTACCCTTGATCATGTCAGCCAAGGACTTCAGTGCACGTTTGTTGGCGCCAGTCATAGCCTTGCCACGGCGACCGTTGTCCAGCAAGCTGTCCACGGCTTCTTGCAGCATGCGCTTTTCGTTGCGCGCAATGATTTCCGGTGCTTTCAACTCCAGCAAACGGCGCAGACGGCTGTTGCGGTTGATCACACGGCGATACAAGTCGTTCAGATCCGAGGTCGCAAAGCGGCCGCCGTCCAACGGCACCAGAGGACGCAAATCCGGAGGCAGCACAGGCAGCACATCCAGAACCATCCACTCAGGCTTGATACCGGACTTCTTGAATGCTTCGAGAACCTTCAAACGCTTGGCGTTCTTCTTGATCTTGAGTTCAGAGCCGGTCAGGTCGTTGCGCAACTTCTCGATCGAACCGTCGATGTCGATGCTTTCCAAGAGATCCTTGATACCTTCAGCGCCCATCTTGGCGATGAACTCATCTCCGTACTCTTGGAATTTTGCATCGTAATCGTCTTCCGACATGATGCTGTACTTCTTCAGCGGAGTCATGCCTGGATCAGTCACAACATATGCTTCGAAGTACAACACGCGTTCGATATCGCGCAAGGTCATATCCAACACCAAGCCCAAACGGCTAGGCAAAGACTTCAAGAACCAGATGTGAGCACAAGGCGCAGCGAGGTCGATGTGACCCATGCGTTCGCGACGCACCTTAGTCTGTGTGACTTCAACGCCGCACTTCTCGCAGATAACACCGCGATGTTTCAGGCGCTTGTATTTGCCGCACAAGCATTCGTAATCTTTGATAGGTCCAAAGATCTTGGCGCAAAACAAGCCGTCCCGCTCAGGCTTGAACGTACGGTAGTTGATGGTTTCAGGTTTCTTGACCTCACCAAAAGACCAGGAGCGGATCTTTTCAGGGGATGCCATGCCAATTTTGATGGCATCAAAATGCTCATCGGGCGTGAACTGCTTGAACAGGTCGAGTAAAGATTTCATGTGACTCTTTCCCTTTCAATTAAGAACGATCCAGTTCGATGTCGATGCCCAAGGAACGGATTTCCTTGACCAACACATTGAACGACTCCGGCATACCGGCTTCAATTGAGTGCTCACCCTTGACAATGTTTTCGTACACCTTGGTACGACCTTGCACGTCATCGGACTTCACAGTGAGCATTTCCTGCAGCACGTAAGAAGCACCGTATGCCTCCAACGCCCACACTTCCATTTCACCGAAACGCTGACCACCGAACTGAGCCTTACCGCCCAGAGGCTGCTGGGTAACCAAGCTGTAAGGGCCTGTGGAGCGGGCGTGCATCTTGTCATCCACCAAGTGGTGCAGTTTCAAGTAATGCATGTACCCCACCGTGGTGGTGCGTTCGAACGCATCACCACTACGACCGTCATACAACTGGGCTTGTGTGCGAGTAGCTGTCAGGCCCTTTGCCTTAGCTACATCGTCCGGGTACGCCAGTTGCAGCATGTCACCGATTTCTTTTTCGGTTGCGCCATCAAATACCGGCGATGCAAAAGGCACACCGCTGGTCAGCTCTTCGGCCATCTCTTGAATCTCGGTGTCAGACAGGTCGGCAAGCTCTTCTTTGCGGCCAGTGCTGTTGTAAACCTGTTCCAAGAAACCACGAATTTCGGTGCTTGCTGCTTCACGTTGCAACATATCGCCGATTCGCTGTCCCAAGCCCTTACCGGCCCAGCCCAAGTGCACTTCCAACACCTGTCCAATGTTCATACGTGAGGGAACGCCCAGGGGGTTCAATACGATGTCCACGGGAGTGCCGTCTGCCAAGTAAGGCATATCTTCCACAGGCGTGATCTTGGAGACCACACCCTTGTTGCCGTGACGGCCGGCCATCTTGTCACCAGGCTGCAAGCGACGCTTGACGGCGATGTAGACCTTGACCATCTTCAAGACGCCTGCGGGCAACTCGTCGCCTTGCGTCAACTTCTTGCGCTTTTCTTCAAAGGCGAGGTCAAAGCTATGGCGAGTTTGCTCCAGGGAATTCTTGATGCTCTCAAGTTGGCTTGCAACTTCTTCGTCCGCTGGACGAATGTCAAACCAGTGGAACTTCTCCACAGAGGTCAGGTAAGCCTTGTCGAGCTTGGTGCCCTTGGCCAGCTTTTGTGGGCCGCCATTGGCCACTTTGCCGGTCAACAGCTTCTCGATACGGTCAAACGCATCTGCTTCCACGATACGCAACTGGTCGTTCAGGTCCAGGCGGAAACGCTTGAGTTCGTCGTCGATGATCTGCTGCGCACGGCGATCACGCTGAATACCTTCGCGGGTGAACACTTGTACGTCGATCACGGTGCCGGAGCTGCCCTGATCCACTCGCAAGGATGTGTCTTTCACATCGCTGGCTTTCTCGCCGAAGATCGCACGCAAGAGCTTTTCTTCAGGGGTCAGCGTGGTTTCGCCCTTGGGCGTAACCTTTCCAACCAAAGTGTCACCCGGCAGGACTTCAGCACCCACATAGATGATCCCCGACTCATCCAAACGGTTGAGTTGCTGCTCGCTCAGATTAGGAATATCGCGGGTAATTTCTTCTGCGCCCAACTTGGTGTCACGCGCCATGACCACGAGTTCTTCGATGTGAATCGAGGTGTAGCGGTCTTCTGCTACTACGCGCTCGCTGATCAAGATCGAGTCTTCGAAGTTGTAGCCGTTCCAAGGCATGAACGCTACCAGCATGTTCTGACCGATAGCGATCTCGCCGAGGTCAGTAGAAGCGCCGTCGGCGATCACGTCACCCTTGGAAAGCTTATCGCCTTTGCGAACGATAGGCCGTTGATGGATGTTGGTGTTCTGGTTGGAACGCTGATATTTGATCAGGTTGTAGATGTCCACACCGACTTCACCGGCTTGCGCCTCAGCATCGTTAACGCGAATCACAACGCGGGTTGCGTCGACATAATCCACCACACCACCGCGGGTAGCAGTTACGACCGTACCGGAGTCAACTGCGGCTACGCGCTCGATACCGGTACCGACCATTGGCTTTTCAGGCCGCAGCACAGGAACCGCTTGGCGAGACATGTTCGCACCCATCAACGCACGGTTGGCGTCATCGTGTTCCAAGAATGGAACCAAAGAAGCAGCCACCGAAACGATCTGCGCTGGCGACACGTCCATGTACTGAACGCGATCAGCGCTTACCAGAATCGACTCGCCCTTTTCACGAGCAGAGACCAGATCACCGGTCAAGGTACCTTGCTTGTCCAGTGCAGCGTTGGCCTGGGCAATAACGTATTTACCTTCTTCAATCGCCGACAGATAGTCGATTTCGTTAGTAACTTTACTATCAACCACGCGGCGATATGGCGTTTCAATAAAGCCATATTCGTTCAGGCGAGCGTACAGCGCCAACGAGTTGATCAGACCAATGTTCGGGCCTTCTGGTGTCTCGATAGGGCACACACGACCATAGTGGGTCACGTGAACGTCACGCACTTCAAAGCCAGCACGTTCGCGGGTCAAACCACCCGGGCCAAGGGCCGATACGCGGCGCTTGTGGGTGATTTCGGCCAACGGATTAGTCTGGTCCATGAACTGCGACAGCTGCGATGCACCAAAGAACTCTTTCAACGCAGCCGAGATAGGCTTGCTGTTGATCAAATCGTGCGGCATCAAGGGCTCTTGCTCTGCCTGGCCCAAGCGTTCTTTAACGGCTTTTTCAATACGAGCCAAACCGGTACGGTATTGGTTTTCGGCCAACTCGCCCACGCAACGTACGCGGCGGTTACCCAAGTGGTCAATATCGTCAACGTCACCGCGACCATTGCGCAGATCCACCAGAATCTTGACAACAGCCAAGATATCTTCGTTGGTCAGCACCATAGGGCCAGTGGATTCCGAGCGCCCCATCTTGGCGTTGAACTTCATGCGGCCGACGCGCGACAGATCGTAGGTGTCCGGGTTGTAGAACAAACGCTGGAACAAAGCTTGCACCGCGTCTTCTGTTGGTGGCTCGCCGGGGCGCATCATGCGGTAGATCGCAACGCGGGCAGCAAACTCATCTACGGTTTCATCAGTACGCAGGGTCTGAGAAATGTAAGCACCCTGGTCCAGCTCATTGGTGTAGATGCAGGCAAGGTCTTGAATTCCAGCAGAACGGAGCTTTTTGAGCAAAGCTTCAGTCAACTCTTCGTTGGCTTTGGAGACGATTTCACCTGTGTCTTCGTCCACCACGTTGCGTGCAACCACGCGACCGATCAGGAAATCTTCGGGGACGCTGATGTGGGTGGTGCCGGACTGCTCCAATTCGCGGGTGTGGCGGGCTGTGACGCGCTTGTCCTTGGCCACCACCACTTTGCCGGATTTGTCGGTGATGTCGAAACGGGCGACTTCGCCACGCAGACGTTCAGCAACGAACTCCATCTGGGCTCCGCTGTCCATCAACCGGAAGTTATCGTTGACAAAGAAGTTTGCGAGGATGGATTCGTTGTTCAGGCCGATGGCCTTTAGCAGAATCGTCACGGGCATCTTGCGGCGGCGATCGACGCGGAAGTACAACAAGTCCTTAGGGTCAAATTCAAAATCCAGCCACGAACCTCGGTAAGGAATGATTCGAGCCGAGAACAGCAACTTACCGGAGCTATGAGTCTTGCCCTTGTCGTGTTCGAAGAACACACCTGGCGAGCGATGCAGCTGAGACACGATGACGCGCTCGGTGCCGTTGATGATGAAGGAGCCTTTGCCTGTCATCAAGGGCACTTCGCCCATGTAGACTTCTTGCTCTTTGACTTCCTTGACCACCTTGTTTTGGCCGGTCGAAGACTCACGGTCATAAATGATCAACTGCACCTTAGCGCGCACGGCAGAAGCGTAGGTCAAACCACGGGTCTGGCATTCACGCACATCGAACGCTGGCTTTGCCAAGTTGTACTCAAGGTACTTCATTTCCACGAAACCGTTATGCGAAACGATCGGGAAAGCTGCCTCGAAGGCGGCCTGCAAACCTTCAGCGGTACGCTTTTTCGGGGTGACATCTGCCTGCAAAAACGCGGTGTAGGCGTCTTTTTGCATCTGAAGCAGGTAAGGGATCTCTAGCACGCTATCGCGACTACCGAAGTTTTTGCGAATCCGCTTGCGTTCTGTGTATGTGTAAGCCATTAGATCTCCGGGCAAAGGCTGAGGAATCCTGGGGGTCCTAGGCGACTGTCGCGTTGAGCACTCTCAACAGACTTGGTGATTGGCCACTACCAATCATTGGCGGACGGTCACGCATTGCACGCAACCCGTACCAAGGCATCTTCTGCAGTCGGATCAGAAGACACAGGAAAGCAGTGGATCACTGCTTTCCTGTGCAAACTAATGTCTAGCCTACAAGCGGCAAAGGCTGGAGGCC
Source organism: Rhodoferax sp. (assembly GCF_013297935.1). Lineage (GTDB taxonomy): Bacteria > Pseudomonadota > Gammaproteobacteria > Burkholderiales > Burkholderiaceae_C > Allorhodoferax. Next base: position 120,046 of record NZ_JAAFIX010000009.1, read on the forward strand.
CTTGTGGAACCTCCAGCCCATGCAAATCGGTCGATTACTTGAGTTCGACCTTAGCGCCAGCTTCTTCCAGCTTCTTCTTAGCTGCATCAGCGTCAGCCTTAGAAACGCCTTCTTTAACTGCCTTAGGAGCGCCGTCCACCAGGTCCTTAGCTTCTTTCAAGCCCAGACCGGTGATTTCACGCACTGCCTTGATGACGGACACTTTGTTAGCGCCGGCTTCAGTCAACACCACGTTGAATTCTGTCTTCTCTTCAGCAGCAGCAGCGGCACCGCCACCAGCAGCAGCAGGAGCAGCCATTGCAGCAGCGCTCACACCAAATTTCTCTTCGATGGCTTTCACCAGGTCGTTGAGTTCCATGACCGTCATGCTGTCCAGCGCGGTCAAAAATGCGTCTTTATCGAATGCCATTTTGATTTCCTAACAATATTGGTTACTTCAGACAGGCAGCGATTAAGCTGCGGCTGTCTCTGCTTCTGCGGGGGCAGCTTCTGCTGCGCCAGCGCCACGCTGCTCCGCCAATGCCGCCAGCACACGTGCTGTACGGGAAATGGGGGATTGCATCAAGCCCAGCAATTGCGCCAACAACACTTCCTTCGAAGGGATGCTTGCCAACTGCTTAACGCCGTTCACGTCCAGAGCCTTACCGCCATACGCACCAGCACGAATCACCAACTTGTCGTTGGTTTTTGCGAACTCGGCAACAACCTTAGCGGCTGCCACTGCGTCTTCGGAAAAGCCGTAGATCAGAGGACCGGTCATCTGGTCGGACACGATGTCAAACGGGGTACCAGCTACTGCGCGGCGAGCCAAGGTGTTTTTCAACACACTCAGGCTCACACCAGCGCTGCGTGCTGTGTTACGCAGTTTGGTCATGTCAGCGACCGTGATGCCGCGGTATTCCGCGATCACGAGCGTTTGAGCTTTAGCGGCGAGGCCGGTCACATCACTGATGACCGCTTCTTTCTCACTGCGATTCAGACTCAAGGTCTACTCCTTTAAATGCACTTCACAACTTTCGTTGCTCATGCTCCACATTGCAGCGACCAACTGTTAACGGAACTCTCATTCCATCTGCAGCGGGATCGCCATCTGCGTTGGTTAAATATTAAGTGCCTGCGGCACACCAACGGTCTTGGATGGCCCGACTCCACCAGAGTGGCTTCGCCGGCCCACCACATCAAGCCGACGCAAAGGCCGACTCAAATTCACGATTACGCCGCGATGGACTGGATATCGACGCGAACGCCCACACCCATCGTAGACGACACTGCCACTTTGCGCAGGTACAAACCCTTGCTGGAAGCTGGCTTTGCTTTGTTCAAGGCCTCCACCAAAGCGGCCAAGTTGCCTTGCAGCTTGTCAGAGTCGAACGAACGACGACCGATGGTGCTGTGCACGATACCAGCCTTGTCGACGCGGAACTGCACTTGACCAGCTTTCGCGTTCTTTACCGCGGTTGCAACGTCAGGGGTTACGGTACCGACCTTGGGGTTAGGCATCAAACCGCGTGGTCCGAGGATCTGACCCAAAGTACCCACAATACGCATTGCGTCAGGGGCGGCAATCACGATATCGAATGGCATGTCGCCGGCTTTCACCATGGCAGCCAAGTCATCCATACCGACCACGTCTGCGCCTGCAGCCTTAGCTTCTTCAGCCTTGGCACCTTGCGCGAACACAGCAACACGCTTTGTCTTACCGGTTCCATTTGGCAGAACTACCGCACCGCGCACAACTTGGTCCGACTTTTTAGCGTCGATACCGAGCTGCACAGCAACGTCGATAGACTCGTCGAACTTAGCGTTAGCGAACTCTTTGACCAAGGTCAGTGCATCGTTCAATCCGTACAGCTTGAGGCTGTCCACTTTGCCCACTTGGGTCTTTTGTTTTTTAGTCAGCTTGGACATTTACACGCCCTCCACATTCACGCCCATGGAACGGGCAGAGCCAGCGATAGTGCGAACAGCAGCGTCCAGATCGGCAGCTGTCATGTCCTTCATCTTGGTCTTAGCGATTTCTTCCAGCTGAGCACGAGTGATCTTGCCCACCTTATCGACGTGAGGACGCGAAGAACCTTTGTCCAGCTTAATCGCCTTCTTGATCAAGACGGTTGCAGGAGGTGTTTTGATAACAAAAGTGAAACTCTTGTCAGCAAAAGCGGTGATCACCACGGGCAATGGCAGACCTGGCTCAACACCTTGGGTCTGGGCGTTGAACGCCTTGCAGAATTCCATGATGTTCAAACCACGTTGTCCCAAAGCGGGACCAATAGGTGGGGATGGATTGGCCTTACCGGCCGGTACTTGCAGCTTGATAAAGCCGACAATTTTCTTTGCCATGATTTCTCCTAACGGGTCAAACGCTTACAACCAATCAATTGGTCTCAGCTCCCCGGGGCTAACGACTCACAATACAACCAAGGCGCTGAGTCGGAACACACCTTGGGTTTGGCGCCAAGCGCCATGAACTTTAATTTAGGTCTTCTCGATTTGAGAAAACTCCAACTCCACCGGAGTAGAGCGCCCGAAAATAGTTACGGAGACCCGAACTTTGCTTTTCTCGTAATTGACATCTTCCACCGAGCCATTGAAGTCGGTAAAGGGGCCTTCTTTCACCCGCACAAACTCACCCACCACGAATTCGATTTTGTGACGCGGCTTGTCGGTTCCTTCTTGCATCTGATTGACGATTTTCATCACTTCAGACTCAGAAATAGGTGCAGGGCGATTCTTCGCACCACCCACGAAACCAGTGACTTTATTGGTGTGCTTCACCAAGTGCCAAGTATCGTCATCCATGACCATTTCCACCAGCACATAACCCGGGAAGAATTTGCGCTCTGTGGTTTTCTTTTGGCCGTTTTTGACCTCGACAACTTCTTCCATCGGCACCAAAATGCGACCGAACTTGGTCTGCATGCCAGCACGCTGGATGCGCTCCAAGATGTTGCGCTCGACCGCCTTTTCCATACCGGAATAGGCATGAACGACATACCAGCGCAAATCCGGATTGGTAGTAGACGCAGCCGCTTGCGCAGCGGGAACCAGCACATCGTCAGTCATCATTTCTTCCATCCCAGGATCAAGTCGTAAAAGAGCCATTCCAGCGTCTTGTCAGTCAACCACAAGAACACCGCCATGATCAGCACAAAACCAAAAACGTACGCGGTGATTTGAATCGCCTCTTTACGCTCAGGCCAAACCACTTTTTTAACTTCACGCCAAGCATCGCGACCAAAGGCGATCAATTGACGACCCGACTCAGAGGTGAAGAATGCAGCGCAAGCGAGCACCAAGCCAAGGAGCAATGCCCCCCATTGCACGAGCTGCCCTTGCTTATTCAACAAGTAGAAAGCAGACAATCCTGCCAACAACAGCACCACCGCCGCCGCAAGCTTGAGCTTGTCTGCGCCGGTGTTGACGGTTTCAATTTGAGTCGATGCCATGTTATTTTTTCGCGTTTGCTTGCATTCGGTTTCAGCGACCTTAAGACGCTGAAGCCCGCTACACCGTAGCGGGCTCTTGGTTATCCACCGAACTATATTTCGGTGGCAGGGGCAGTAGGAATCGAACCTACAACCTTCGGTTTTGGAGACCGACGCTCTGCCAATTGAGCTATACCCCTACAGTCATTCCTTTACGCGATGATTTTGGCAACCACGCCAGCGCCCACGGTACGACCGCCTTCGCGAATAGCGAAACGCAGGCCTTCTTCCATGGCGATGGGGTTGATCAACTTCACAGTGATGGACACGTTGTCACCAGGCATCACCATTTCTTTGCCTTCTGGCAACTCGATCGCACCGGTCACGTCCGTTGTACGGAAGTAGAACTGGGGACGGTAGTTGTTGAAGAAAGGAGTGTGACGTCCGCCTTCGTCTTTGGACAAAACGTAGATTTCGCCGGTGAAGTGGGTGTGTGGCTTGATGGAGCCGGGCTTGCACAGCACTTGGCCGCGCTGCACGTCTTCACGCTTGGTGCCGCGCAACAGGATACCGACGTTGTCGCCTGCTTGACCTTGGTCGAGCAATTTGCGGAACATTTCGACGCCTGTGCAGGTGGTCTTTTGGGTGTCAGCGATACCGACGATTTCGATTTCTTCGCCGACCTTGACGATACCGCGCTCAACGCGACCCGTAACCACGGTGCCGCGACCGGAGATCGAGAACACGTCTTCCACAGGCATCAGGAATGCGCCGTCCACTGCGCGCTCTGGCAGGGGGATGTAGCTGTCCAGTGCGTCAGCCAACTTCATGATGGCGCCTTCACCCAGGTCACCCTTGTCGCCTTCCATGGCGAGCTTGGCGGAACCGTGGATGATGGGGGTGTCGTCGCCTGGGAAGTCGTACTTGGACAGGAGTTCGCGAACTTCCATTTCCACCAGTTCCAACAACTCAGCGTCGTCAACCATGTCGCACTTGTTCAGGAACACGATGATGTAAGGAACGCCCACTTGGCGAGCCAACAAGATGTGCTCACGGGTCTGGGGCATGGGGCCGTCAGCCGCGGAGCAAACCAGAATAGCGCCGTCCATCTGGGCTGCGCCTGTGATCATGTTCTTCACATAGTCAGCGTGCCCGGGGCAGTCCACGTGTGCGTAGTGGCGGTTGGCGGTTTCGTATTCAACGTGTGCGGTGTTGATGGTAATACCGCGTGCTTTTTCTTCAGGCGCTGCGTCGATCTGGTCGTAGGCCTTGGCGGATCCGCCGAACTTGGCTGCCAGCACGGTGGTGATCGCTGCTGTCAGTGTGGTCTTGCCGTGGTCAACGTGACCTATGGTGCCCACGTTGACGTGTGGCTTGGTACGTGTGAATTTTTCTTTACCCATGCTTAGCTCCGAAAAGTAATAGGTTCAAACAAATAACTATCGCCGTACTACCGCCATCACAAGCATGCCAGCGGCAACGCCAAATTGGTGCCCTTTGCGGGAATCGGACCCGCGACCTCTCCCTTACCAAGGGAGTGCTCTACCACTGAGCCAAAAGGGCAAAGACTTGCTTGCGCAAATCTCAAAATCTTCAATACAACACAGCAACTTGTGACTTTGGAGCGGGGTAGGAGAATCGAACTCCTCGCTTTAGCTTGGAAGGCTAAGGTATTACCACTATACGAACCCCGCACAGGCCCGCCAATCTATCAGTCTTTCAAGTCACTGGTGGAGAGGGCTGGATTCGAACCAGCGTACTCGTAAGAGGGCAGATTTACAGTCTGCTGCCATTAACCACTCGGCCACCTCTCCTAGGTGAGCCTCGGATTATGCCAGCTTTATGAGGCCCGTGTCATCTGTCGCACAAGTTTTTTGTAGTAACGGGCATTTCGGCCACAGCTTGGCTTCAGATTTCAAGCCTGTGCGCTGCCCTGCAGCCAACTACTTGCCTGACTGAAATGACCACACCCGACAAATGGCACTGGCGGACGGGATGCAGACAGAGGGGATGGATGATTCGCACGCAAGACCAGATGTTTTTCAGGGTCTATCAAGGCCTGCTTGCTCTGCGCATGTGCGCCCCACAACATAAAAACCGCAGCTCGTGCCTGGCTGTTGACCTCGCGGATCACCATATCGGTCAACACCTCCCACCCCCACTTGGCGTGGCTGGCGGGCAGCGCCTCTTCGACCGTCAAGCAGGTATTCAGGAGCAACACGCCCTGTTGCGCCCAAGATTGCAAACTCCCCTCCGTCGGGGGAAACAGGGGCCCGGCGGCATCGCCCTCCCGCCTCAGTTCTTTGAAAATGTTTCGGAGTGACGGCGGTATGGCTACCCCCTGTGCGACAGAGAAAGCCAGCCCCTCCGCTTGGCCACGGCCGTGATAGGGATCCTGGCCCAGGATCACGACCTTGACGCTACCCAGCGCCGTGAGGGACAGCGCGCGCAAGGGCTCTGGCGGGAAAATGACAGCACCAGCGTCCAGCCGGCTCTGCAAGCGAGCGCACAAGGCCTTGCCTTCTGCGCTCTCAAAAAAAGCCTTCTTGATGCCCTCCCAGCTCGGGTCCACCGGCCACAAGTCAGGGTCGGCAAACTGCAACTGGCTGGCCTGCCGTCCTCCCCCCACAGGCTCCGGCTCACTGGCCAGCAACGAGAGCTGCATCTTTCAGCCGAACAAGGCGGCGAGCGCCTCGCCGGGCTCCGGTGCGCGCATGAACGCTTCGCCCACCAGGAAGGCGTTGACACCGGCCGCGCCCATGCGCAGCACGTCATCGCGGGTGTGGATACCGCTTTCGGTCACCAGCAAGCGGTCAGCCGGCACCATTGCTTTAAGCGCCAGCGTGGTGTCCAGTGACACCTCAAAGGTCTGCAAGTTGCGGTTGTTGATGCCGACCAGCGGTGTTTTGAGCTTGAGGGCACGCTCCAGCTCGGGGTGGTCGTGCACTTCCACCAGCACCGCCATGTCCAGGCTGCGGGCGATGGCCTCAAAGTCCTTCATCTGCGCATCGTCCAGACAGGCAGCGATTAGCAGAATGGCATCCGCCCCCATGGCGCGGGACTCATAAATTTGGTACGCATCGACCATGAAGTCCTTGCGCAGCACGGGCAGCTGGCAGGAAGCGCGGGCTTGCTTCAGAAAATCGATTTCACCCTGAAAAAACTGCACGTCAGTGAGCACTGACAAGCAGGCAGCACCATGCTCCGCGTAGCTTTGGGCAATGTCGGCCGGGATAAAGTCTGCGCGCAGCACGCCTTTAGACGGGCTGGCTTTTTTGACTTCGGCGATCACCGCAGGCTGGCCGGCGGCAATCTTGGCGCGCAGGGCGCCGACAAAGTCACGCGTCAGCACGCGGCTTTCCGCGTCGGCGCGCACCATGTCCAAGGGCTTGCGTGCCCGGGCAGCGGCCACCTCTTGGTGTTTGACCGCTACGATTTTGTCCAGAATATCGCTCATGATTTTTCCTAGTTGGCGAGGCGGGCTGACAGAGCCACCAACGCGTCGAGCTTGGCTTTCGCCGCTCCTGTTTCAATAGCTGCTCGCGCAAGCGCGATACCGGCTTCCATGGTATTTGCCACATTGGCAGCGTACAGCGCCACACCGGCGTTGAGCAGCACAATATCTTTGGCCGGCCCGCTTTGGTTGTTCAGCACGCCCATCAGCATGGCTTTGGAGTCATCCGCCGTTTCCACTTTCAGGGCGCGGTTGCTGGCCATGACCATACCGAAATCTTCGGGGTGAATCTCAAACTCGCGAATCTCGCCGTCTTTGAGCTCCCCCACCAAGGTGCCTGCGCCCAAAGAGACTTCGTCCATGCCGTCGCGACCATAGACCACGATGGCGTGCTCGGCGCCCAGACGCTGCAAGGCGCGCACCTGAATACCCACCAAGTCCGCGTGGAACACGCCCATGAGGATGTTGGGCGCGCCAGCCGGGTTGGTCAGCGGGCCCAGGATGTTGAAGATGGTGCGCACGCCCATTTCCTTGCGCACCGGCGCCACGTTCTTCATGGCGGGGTGGTGGTTGGGCGCGAACATGAAGCCGATGCCCTGCTCTGCCACGCACTGCGCGATCTGCGCGGGATTGAGGTTGATATTCAGGCCCAGCGCTTCGAGCACGTCGGCGCTGCCGCTCTTGCTGCTGACGCTGCGCCCGCCATGTTTGCTGACCTTGGCACCGGCCGCGGCGGCCACGAACATGCTGCAGGTGGAAATGTTGAAGGTGTGCGAGCCATCGCCGCCAGTCCCCACGATGTCTACCAAATGGGCTTTGTCGGCAATCTCCACCTTGGTGGAGAACTCGCGCATGACCTGCGCGGCGGCGGTGATTTCGCCGATGGTCTCCTTCTTGACCCGCAGGCCGGTGATGATGGCCGCCATCATGACGGGCGACATCTCTCCGGACATGATCTGGCGCATCAGGTGCAGCATCTCGTCGTGGAAGATTTCACGGTGTTCGATGGTGCGCTGGAGCGCCTCTTGAGGGGTGATCTTGACGGTGTGCGGCATGGAGGTCTCCTTAAACTTTGGGTGCGGCGCTGAGCGCCAACTTGATTCCGAAACCGACAAACAAAGCGCCGGCCACGCGGTCGAGCCAGTGCATGCCCTGCTGGACCCAGGCCGTGCGCTGCGCCGCCCAACCGGCGACCAAGGCATAGCCCAAGTTGATCGGAATGGCATTCAGGTTGAACAGCACCCCGAGCACCAAAAAGGCAGCCGCAGGGTGCGCCGACCCGGGAGCAATTAATTGCGGCACAAAGGCCAGAAAAAACAGCGCCACCTTCGGGTTGAGTGCATTGGTCCAAAAGCCACTGAAAAATATGCTTTTCAGGCCTCTAGCCCCCGTATTGATTGCGGTACCCGCTTCTAATTTGATAGCATTTTCTGCTTTGGACAAGAGCAGGCGGATCCCGACATACAGCAGGTAAGCGGCCCCTGCCCACTTGAGCACGGTGAATGCCGTGGCCGATGCCGCCATCAAGGCGCTCACCCCCAAGCCGGCCGCCACGATGTGCACAAAGCACCCCGCGGTAATACCGAACGCCGCCACCACGCCGGCCCGCACCCCGCCACGCAGCGCGTTGCTCACGATGTAGAGGACATCAGGCCCCGGGGTGAGGTTCAGCAACCAGCCCGAGAGCACAAACAGGCCTAGGTGTTCAATGCCAAGTTCCGCCAACATGGTCTGCCCCGCTCAGTACACCGCGGCGCCGGGCAACGCTGCCGCGGGCGCAGACGACGCACTCTGGGCAAAGAAAGCACGCACCGAGGCAATGGCGTGGTCGATACCGGCCGCATCCACATCAAGGTGGGTGACAAAGCGCAGACCGATCAGCCCGGTAGCCCACACGCCCTGCTCTTTCAGGTACGCCAGCAGCGCGGGACCGCGGCCCGCGGCAACATCCACAAACACAATGTTGGTCGCCGCCGAGCGCACCTGCAGCCCGTCGATACCGCGCAACCCTTGCGCAAGCCGCTGCGCCAGCGCGTGGTCGTCTGCCAGGCGGTCGATGTGGTGATCCAGCGCGTAGCTGGCCGTGGCGGCCAAAAAGCCGGCCTGGCGCATGCCGCCGCCGGTCATTTTGCGGATGCGGTGGGCACGGGCAATCAGCTCGCGGCTGCCGCACAGGGCAGAGCCCACCGGTGCGCCAAGCCCTTTGCTGAAGCACACCGACACGCTATCGAAGTAACTGGCAATCCGGCGTGCAGCGGCTAGCGCGGTTTCGCCGTCCTGCCGGCTCGCCACCGCCGCGTTGAACAGGCGTGCGCCATCCAAGTGCACCGCCAGCCCGCGCTCGCGGGCGAGGCCCGTGGCTTGCTCCAGATAACTGGCGGGCATGGGGTTGCCGTTCCAGGTGTTTTCAAGGCACAGCAAGCGGGTGCGGGCGAAGTGGCAGTCGTCGGGCTTGATGGCGGCCGCAATATCCGCCAGCGCCATCTGGCCACCGGCGTCCTGCGCCAGCGGCTGGGGTTGGATGCTGCCCAACACTGCGGCACCACCGCCTTCATAGCGGTAGGTGTGCGCCAGCTGGCCGACGATGTATTCGTCGCCCCGGCCACAGTGCGCCATCAGCGCGCACAAATTGCTCTGGGTGCCAGTGGGCATGAACAGCGCCGCCTCGAAACCGAGCAGGGCGGCGAGCTTGTCCTGCAGCGCATTGACGCTGGGGTCGTCGCCGAACACATCGTCGCCCACCGGCGCGGAGCCCATGGCCTCGCGCATGGCGGCCGTGGGGCGGGTGACGGTGTCACTGCGCAAATCAACAATTGTGGTCATATTGGCCTCTAGCCCTTGTGGAATATGCGCAAGCAGCTATCAAAACAATAGCCATCTCGCCTACCGGTTTATTGCAAAAAGTTCTTCAGCATGGCGTGGCCGTGCTCGGTGAGGATGCTCTCCGGGTGGAACTGCACGCCCTCCATGCGCACCGCATGGGGCAGGCCGGTGTGGCGCACGCCCATGATCTCGCCGTCAGCCGTCCACGCCGTCACGGCCAGCTCTTGCGGGCAGGTTGCGCGCTCAATCGCCAGAGAGTGGTAGCGGTTCACCGTGAACTTTTCGGGCAGCCCGGCAAACACGCCTTCTTGTGTGGTGGTGATGACGCTGGTCTTGCCGTGCATCAGCTCCTGCGCGCGGATGATCTTGCCACCCAGCGCCGCACCAATACTCTGGTGGCCTAGGCACACCCCCAGAATCGGCAGCTTGCCCATGAAGTGGCGGATCGCCGGCACCGAGATGCCGGCCTCATTGGGCGAGCACGGCCCGGGCGAAATGACCAGCCGGTCGGCACCGCGCGCTGCAATGCCTTCAAGGGTGATTTCGTCGTTGCGAAACACCTCGACCTCGGCACCCAGCTCGCCAAAGTACTGCACGATGTTGAAGGTAAACGAATCGTAGTTGTCGATCATCACGAGTTTCATGCGGTTTCTCCTTGGCGCAGGCGGGCAAACTCCCGGTGCTCAAATGCAATCGATGCGTCCATCAGGGCGCGGTAGGCGGCTTCCACGACATCCGGCTGGCCGCCGTTATCTGCCGCCATGCGGCGCACCCGGGCGGCAATGAATTCAATGCGCTCCTGGTCATGGACCTTGGTCACGTCTTGTTTGATGCGCGCGGCCTGGCTCATGTAGCCGGTGCGCTCCACCAGCAGCGCGGTGATGCGCTCGTCCAGCGCATCAATATGGCTGCGCACCTCGGCCATGGTCTCGCAGTGGCGGGCGTGTTGGGCAGTGATCATTGCATGCCCTCCTCGACCAACTCGGCCGCACGCAACAGCGCCCGGGCTTTGGCCTCGGTTTCGGCCCACTCCAGCTCGGGCACGCTGTCAGCCACCACACCCGCGGCGGCCTGCACATACAGCGTTTGGTTTTTGATGATGCCGGTGCGAATGGCAATGGCCACGTCCATATCGCCCGCGTAGCTCAGGTAGCCGCAGGCGCCACCGTAAATACCGCGCTTGATGGGCTCCAGCTGATCAATCAGCTCCATAGCGTGCACCTTGGGCGCACCGGTCAAAGTGCCGGCAGGGAATGTGGCTTTGAGCACGTCCATGCTGGTCATGCCCGCGTTCAGCGTGCCTTCTACGTTGCTCACGATGTGCATCACATGGCTGTAGCGCTCGACGATGAATGCATCCGTCACCTTAACCGAGCCGATTTCGGCGATCCGGCCGATGTCGTTGCGGGCCAGGTCAATCAGCATCACGTGCTCGGCGCGCTCTTTGGGGTCGTTGATGAGCTCCACTTCGGCGGCTTTGTCGGCCTCGGGGGTGGCGCCGCGCGGGCGTGTGCCGGCCAGGGGGCGGATGGTGACTTTGGTGCCGGTTTTGCCGTCCACCGTCACCAACTCCTGCCGCACCAGAATCTCCGGCGAAGCGCCCACCACCTGAAAATCTCCGAAGTTGTAGAAATACATGTACGGGCTGGGGTTCAGCGTGCGCAGCGCGCGGTACAGGCTCAAGGGCGAGGCAGTAAAGCGCTTCTTGATGCGCTGGCCCACTTGCACCTGCATGAAGTCGCCTCCGGCAATCAGCTCTTTGGCGCGCACCACGGCGGCAATGTAGTCCGCCTTGGCAAAGTCGCGCTGGGCGGCATGCCCGGGGGTGGGTTTGATGTCGGGCGCGCTCACCGCTTGCGCCAACTTGGCGCGCAGCTCCGCCAGCCGCGCCTGCCCGCGGGCGTAGGCCTCCGGCGCGGCAGGGTCCACATAGACCATGAGGTGCAGCTTGCCCGACAAGTTGTCGATCACCGCCAGCTCCTCGCACTGCAGCAGCAAGATGTCCGGCGTGCCCAGCTCGTCGGGTGGGCAGGTGTCTTGCAGCTTTTTCTCGATGTAGCGCACGGCGTCGTAGCCGAAGTAGCCGGCCAGGCCACCGCAAAAGCGGGGCATGCCCGGTTGCAGCGCCACTTTGAAACGCTGCTGGTACTGCGCAATAAAGTCCAAGGGGTTCAGAGTCGAGGTTTCGACCACCGCACCATCGGTCACCACCTCGGTGAGCGCGTGGCTGCCAAAGCCGCTGGCGCGCACCCAGGTGCGGGCGGGCAGGCCGATAAAGCTGTAGCGCCCGAAGCGCTCGCCGCCCACCACCGACTCCAGCAAAAAGCTGTTGGCAGCGGGTTCGGCTTCACCGGCATGGCGGGCGAGCTTGAGGTAGACCGAGAGCGGCGTTTCCAGGTCGGCAAAAGCCTGCGTGCTCAAGGGGATGCGGTTGTAGCCTTGGGCTTGCAGGGCCAGAAATTCGGATTCAGTCATCGGGGGCGGCGCCTCTCAAACAATCTATTCACGGGGAGTTTGCAGGCTCGGCCTCAAACCCTGAAAAGGTGCGCGCAATAGATCGGAGGGGAATCCGTGCCACTTGATCGCGCAAAGCTCACAAACCGTGCGCGTTGGCCGCAAAGTGCGGCCGGCAGGTGTTAGAGCCCAGGCACAACAGACAAGGTACGCCAGGGCCAGGCCCCCCGGTCGCTCAAACCTGTTCTGCTGATGTGGTGGATAAACATAGGCTGCCAGTGTAGCAAACACACCGCGGTGCTCCGGTGCAAAGAAACCACGTCACCCGCGAAAACCCTGATGCGCTTTCGGTGGTGAAAATGCAGAATTCAATCTATAAAAAAGAACGATCGTTCTATTTAAGGCTTCTATGACATTGAAACAGTTTTTCTCCGTATGCGTTCTGGCGTTTTGCGCTGCGACGCCAGCCATGGCGGCTCCGGACATCAACGGCGTGAAAATTGAAGACTCCATCACCCTGGCCGGCAGCAAACTGCAACTCAACGGCGCGGGCACTCGCTACAAGGCGGTGTTCAAGGTGTACGTCGCGGAGCTCTTCACCAGCCAAAAAGTGAGTTCGCTGGACGAGTTGATCGCAGCCCCCGGCCCCAAGCGCATGAGCATGACCTTTGTGCGGGAGATTGAAGCCGGCCCGTTCGGAAAACTGCTCACACGGGGTGTGGAAGACAACGTGCCGAAGAACGAAATGTCGAAGCTAGTTCCCGGCCTGATCCGCATGGGCGAGATCTTTACCGTGAACAAGGTCCTGGTGCCCGGCGACGTGATTCACCTCGACTGGATTCCAGGCACCGGCATGGTGGTCACCGCCAAGGGCAAGGTCCAGGGCGAGCCCTTCAAGGAGCCCGAGTTTTACAAAGCCATCATGTCCATCTGGTTCGGCCCTTCTCCCGCCGACTTCAAACTGAAAGACGCACTGCTGGGCCAGAAATAAGTTTCGCTTTACTCCAAGCCTCACAGGCCGGCATGGCAACATGTCGGCCTTTTTTTGCGCTGTGCGCGGCTCATTCGCCGGCTTCTGCGCTTAAGTGGTGACAAAGCCGGCGCTTCGAGGTAGATTGGCCGAGCGCATTCGGTCATATCCAAACAAGAGGGAGATGTACATGAAACTGAGCCTGAAGTTGCCGCTGGCATTTGCCATGGCCTTGCTTTTACTCTTCATGGGAGGGGTTTTCGGTATCCGCACCCTCAACCATGCGGTCGACACCTACCGGCTGGAGGTGCTCTCCCATGTAAGCGCCAACAAAAAGGCGGCCGATATCGCAGGCCACTTCTCCGTGGCCATCCAAGAGTGGAAAAACGTGTTGCTGCGCGGCAAGAACCCGAAAGACTTGGACACCTACTGGGCCGCGCACCAGAAAGAAATGGGCAAAGTCATTCAAGGCCTTGACGAGTTAAGCAAGGAGATGGACGACGCAACCAGCCGCGACCTCGCCACCCGACTGGGCCTTGCCATGCAGGGGGCTGCAAAAGCCTACGGGGTTGCCTTCGAGGCCTACAAGGCCAGCGACTTGGATGCCACCGCCGGGGACAAAGCTGCGCGCGGCAAAGACCGCGAGGCCGCCGGCTTGCTGGTCGAACTGCGCAAACACCTGTCGGAGGAAGAAGACAAGGCATCAGCCTCGGCCAGTGCCTTGGCTGCCAGCGGGAGCCGCTTGGCCTATGGCGTCATGACTCTGGTGACCCTGATCGGCTTTGCCGGCAGCATCTGGATGAGCCGCCAGATCGTGCGCCCCTTGAGCGAAGCGGTGGACGCTGCTGAAAAAGTCTCGCAAGGTGACTTGACCAGCACCTTTCACACCAGTGGCAAAGACGAGGTCGCCGCCCTGCTGCGCGCACTCCACACCATGCAAGAACACCTGTCCACGCTGGTCACCAAAGTGCGCGAGGGGGCCGAGGGTGTGTCCCATGCCAGCACGGAAATCGCGCAGGGCAACCATGACCTTTCCGTCCGCACCGAGCAGCAAGCCAGTGCCCTGCAAGAAACTGCCGCCTCCATGGACCAGCTGGGTGCCACGGTCAGCCGGAGTGCGGACGGTGCCGCGCAAGCGAATGACCAGGCCACGAGTGCATCTGAAGTAGCAAGCCGGGGGGGAGAAGTAGTCAGCAGGGTAGTGGACACCATGAAGGGCATTCACTCAGCGTCCCACCGGATTTCGGAAATCATTGGCGTGATTGACGGTATTGCCTTCCAAACCAATATTCTGGCGCTGAATGCCGCCGTCGAGGCCGCCCGTGCCGGTGAACAGGGGCGGGGCTTCGCCGTAGTGGCTGCTGAAGTGCGCAGTCTCGCAGGCCGCAGCGCCGAGGCCGCCAAAGAAATCAAGTCTTTGATCGGCGCAAGTGTTGAGCAAGTTTCCCTCGGCAGCGAACAAGCCGCGCAGGCAGGCCACACCATGGCCGAAGTGGTGAAAGCCATCCGCGAGGTCAGCACCATGGTGAGCGAAATCAGCAGCACCAGCCACGAACAGCGCATCGGCGTCAGCCAGGCCGGCCAAGCCGTCACACAAATCGACGAAGCCACCCAGCAGAACGCCGCACTGGTGGAGCAAATGGCGGCGGCCGCCTCCGGCTTAAAGCAGCAAGCCCAGGAACTGGTCAGCCTTGTCGCTGTTTTTAAGCTGCACCCGGGCGCCGAAAAGCAGCTAGCATTCATGTAAATCGTGTGAATTGATTTTTAACAATACGGGACGCCTTATGAAACTTAAGCACCAAATCGTTGCGCTAGGCCTCGTCGGAATTCTGGCATCGGCGTTGGTGGGGGGTATTGGAATGTTGCAGACAGACCGGCTGGCCAATGCCATTGCGCAGTCGGAATCCATGTCTGTGGCGCTCCAGAGCAGCCAAGAGGCTGACATGATGCATGACGCCATACGCGGCGACGTCCTGCTGCTGATCCAAGGCGCAAGCACCCAAAACGCCAACCAGATCGCAGAGGCGAGCAAAGACCTCGGGGAGCATGCCACCACCTTCAACGAGGCCCTGAAACGGCTCGAAGCGCAGCCGCTCCCGCCGGAGGTCAAAGCGCTACTGGAAATCACCAAACCCATGGTTCAAGCCTATATCGGTGCCGCCCAAAAAGCCCAGACCCTTGCGACGCAAGACCTGACTGCGGCCGGGGCAGCGCTGGACGGATTTCAAGATGCCTTCAGCAAGCTCGAAGACCAAATGGCCAAGCAGGCCGACAGCATTATTGAGAGCGTAGAGGCCGCCCGCTTGCTGGCCCGCCAGCAAGTCTCCAGCTCCAAGATTCAGGTCAGCATTGCATGGCTGGTATCCACCCTCTTGCTGGTTGCCGGCGCATTTTTTCTGGCGCGGGAGTTGTCGCAACCCATCGCCCATGCGGCGGACGTTGCAGATGCCATGGCTCAGGGCAATTTGCACACTGACGTCCGGCCCGCTGGCAGCGACGAAACTGTGCGCTTGCTGCAGTCCATGGCCCAAATGCAGATGAGCTTCGGGCAGACCGTGCGGGCCGTGAAGAGCAGCGCCGACGCGGTGGCCACCGCCAGCTCTGAGATCGCCCAAGGCAACCACGACCTCAGCGCCCGCACCGAAAGCCAGGCCAGCGCCCTGGAACAAACCGCAGCCAGCATGGAAGAACTCGGCTCCACCGTCAAACAAA